>CAWICO010000021.1:0-253969 GCA_963834615.1 uncultured Actinomycetota bacterium | reverse complement strand
CGACATCACTCGTGCCGGGTTTCCCCATTCGGACATCCTCGGATCAACGCTCGGTTGACAGCTCCCCGAGGCATATCGCAGCCTCCCACGTCCTTCATCGGCTCCTGATGCCAAGGCATCCACCATGTGCCCTTTAACACTTACAAACACAAGAAAACACTCGAACAAAATCACCGAAAATCAGCAATTTTGCTTAAGATGCTCGCAACCACTATCCAATTATCCAAACACCACACCCCACCACCAAGCGGAGGGACACCACCACCCCCAACAAACGAGGGCTGACCTACCGGTGTTGTCTCAGGACCCAATAGTGTGCCGGCAATTCCGCTACCTCAAACGAGGACACAATGTTGTTGTGCACCAAGCCGACACCCACTACAGGCGCCGAACTCCTCACGGCTCACACCCCCACCACTTGGGGATGCATCTCGTGGTGCTCCTTAGAAAGGAGGTGATCCAGCCGCACCTTCCGGTACGGCTACCTTGTTACGACTTCGTCCCAATCGCCGATCCCACCTTCGACAGCTCCCCCCACAAGGGTTAGGCCACTGGCTTCGGGTGTTACCGACTTTCATGACGTGACGGGCGGTGTGTACAAGGCCCGGGAACGTATTCACCGCAGCGTTGCTGATCTGCGATTACTAGCGACTCCGACTTCACGGGGTCGAGTTGCAGACCCCGATCCGAACTGAGACCGGCTTTAAAGGATTCGCTAAGCCTCACGGCATCGCAGCCCTTTGTACCGGCCATTGTAGCATGTGTGAAGCCCTGGACATAAGGGGCATGATGACTTGACGTCATCCCCACCTTCCTCCGAGTTGACCCCGGCAGTCTCTCACGAGTCCCCGCCATAACGCGCTGGCAACATGAAATAAGGGTTGCGCTCGTTGCGGGACTTAACCCAACATCTCACGACACGAGCTGACGACAGCCATGCACCACCTGCACACAGGCCACAAGGGAAACGACATCTCTGCCGTCGTCCTGTGCATGTCAAACCCAGGTAAGGTTCTTCGCGTTGCATCGAATTAATCCACATGCTCCGCCGCTTGTGCGGGCCCCCGTCAATTTCTTTGAGTTTTAGCCTTGCGGCCGTACTCCCCAGGCGGGGTACTTAATGCGTTAGCTACGGCACGGATCCCAAGGAAGGAAACCCACACCTAGTACCCACCGTTTACGGCGTGGACTACCAGGGTATCTAATCCTGTTCGCTCCCCACGCTTTCGCTCCTCAGCGTCAGTTACTGCCCAGAGACCCGCCTTCGCCACCGGTGTTCCTCCTGATATCTGCGCATTCCACCGCTACACCAGGAATTCCAGTCTCCCCTGCAGTACTCCAGTCTGCCCGTATCGCCCGCACGCCCCCAGTTGAGCCAGGGAATTTCACGGACAACGCGACAAACCACCTACGAGCTCTTTACGCCCAGTAATTCCGGACAACGCTCGCACCCTACGTATTACCGCGGCTGCTGGCACGTAGTTGGCCGGTGCTTCTTCTCCACCTACCGTCACCAGAAACAAAAGCTCCCGGCTTCGCCGATGGTGAAAGAGGTTTACAACCCGAAGGCCGTCATCCCCCACGCGGCGTCGCTGCATCAGGCTTGCGCCCATTGTGCAATATTCCCCACTGCTGCCTCCCGTAGGAGTCTGGGCCGTATCTCAGTCCCAGTGTGGCCGGACACCCTCTCAGGCCGGCTACCCGTCGTCGCCTTGGTAGGCCATCACCCCACCAACAAGCTGATAGGCCGCGGGCCCATCCCACACCGCAAAAGCTTTCCCCCACCAGGCCATGCGACCAGCAGGGTGTATTCGGTATTAGACCCAGTTTCCCAGGCTTATCCCAAAGTGCAGGGCAGATCACCCACGTGTTACTCACCCGTTCGCCACTCGAGTACCCCCGAAAGGGCCTTTCCGTTCGACTTGCATGTGTTAAGCACGCCGCCAGCGTTCGTCCTGAGCCAGAATCAAACTCTCCAAACAAAAACCAACCCACACCCCACAAGGCACAGGCAGAATTCGAATCAGAACAATCTGACCTAACAAAAAGACACCAAAAACTGGCATCACAAAAACAGGGCCACACCCACACACGGGAAGTGCCAAACATGACCCCAAAAAAACAACAACAAAAACAAAACCACCAAACACACTATTGAGTTCTCAAACAACACCCGCCTGCCGCACAACAAGACCCGCGGCTTTTGGCCGCTGACTCGTTCTACGGACGTCGAAGGATCCCACCGAAGTGGAGTTTCCCTCTGGGATGCCGCCGCGCTCTCCGCCGTACTGGCCGTGTCGCAGCGACTCGATTAAGTTACGTGACAGAAAACTGAGAGTCAAACAGCCTGATAGGTGGCGTGTTTCGGATCGTTACAAGATCAACCGAGGCGCTCCACGCCAGCGATGTTGCGCTTGCCGCGGCGCACTACGAGCCATTGCCCGTGCAGGAAGTCGGACGCCTGCGGCGCCCACTCCTCATCCTCGATCTTGCTGTTGTTGACGTAGACGCCGCCTTCGGCGATCGTGCGCCGCGCAGCTCCTTTGCTCTGTGACAGCCCGGTCGCGACCAGCAGGTCGACGATCCCGTCCGGCGTTCCCGAGTGGAGCTCAGCGATCGAGGTTTCCCGCAGGGCGGCCCGCAACGTGGGCTCGTCCAGACGGCTGAGTTCTGCTCGGCCGAACAGCGCCTGGCTCGCGTGCTCGACCGATTCGGTGGCCTGCTCGCCGTGCACCAGCGTCGTGAGTTCACACGCCAACCGGCGTTGGGCGGCCCGTTGCTGCGGCCGGGCCGTCGTGGCCTCGTCCAGCTCTGCCAGTTCATCGGCGGACAGGAACGTGAACCAGCGCAAGTACCGGATGACGTCGGCGTCAGCGGTGTTGACGAAGTACTGGTACCACGCGTACGGCGTCGTCATCTCCGGGTCCAGCCACAGATTCCCGCCCCCGGTGGATTTGCCGAACTTTGTCCCGTCGGCCGCCGTCACCAACGGGACCGTGAGCGCATGCACCGAGGCGCTCAGCTTCTGGCGCACCAACCGCACGCCGGCGATGATGTTGCCCCACTGATCGGATCCGCCGATTTGGAGCACGCAGCGATGGCGTTGGTGCAGTTCGACGTAATCGTTGGCCTGCAACAGCATGTAGCTGAATTCGGTGTAAGAGATCCCCTCGCCCTCGAGTCGCCGCCGGATCGTGTCACGATCGAGCATGACGTTGACCGAGAAGTGCTTTCCGACGTCACGCAGCAGTTCGATCGCGGACAACGCCCCGGTCCACTCGAGATTGTTTTCGACGACGGCACCCGTCGGTGAGCTGTCGAAGTCGACGAAGCGTTCGAGTTGTCCGCGAATACGTCCGGTCCACTCCGCAACGATGTCGTCGGTGTTGAGCACCCGTTCGCCGGTTTCGCGCGGATCGCCGATCAGACCGGTCGCGCCACCGGCCAGGACGATGGGTCGGTGACCGGCACGTTGAAAACGTCGCAGCGCCAACAGCGGCACCAGATGCCCGGCATGCAGGCTCGGCGCGGTCGGATCGAATCCGGCGTAAAGCGTGATCGGACCGCGAGCCGCCTCGTCGGCCAGCGCCTCGAGGTCGGTCGACTGCGCGATCAGCCCACGCCAGCTCAGCTCGTCGAGGATTTCAGCGCCCACAGTCATAGATCTTCGCGCACCGTCGCGCAGCATCCGCGCCGGGCGCTCCCGACTCAGTCGCTGGAGCCGGGCGCCGGCGCGCGAGGGCTGCGCCGGTAGGCCGACACCTCGGCGCGCCCGGGCAGCCACAGCCGCCAGGGCCGGTCGGCTGCCTGGCTGACACCGACCCGGGGTCCGGCGGCGGCTTCGGTGGCGCAATTGAGCGTCAACCTGATTGGGCTGTCGACGCTGAAGAGATCAATCCCATTGTCGGCCATGATGATTCCCAAGGCTGAGCAGAGATTGCCCGGCCCGCGCCCCAGTGCTCGGTCGCGGACCGACGGGCCGCGTCGAGACTGGGCGACGTCGACACCGGTCTCGATCGCTGCCGCTCTGAGCAGCACAGCGGCCGCGATGCCGTCGGTCGCGCAGACCACGTTGGCGCAGACGTGGATGCCGTGGCTGCGGTAGGCGTACAGCTGGCCGGGCGGCCCGAACATCACCGCGTTACGCGGGGTCGGCCCGCGATACGAATGCGCGGCGGCATCGGGCCAGGGGCCGTCGGGCACCCCGCCGTAGGCCTCGACCTCGACGATCGTGGCGGTCACACCACGACCGGTCAGGGTGGCGCCGAGCAGGCGATGGGCTGCCTCGACCGGGTCAACCGCAAGTTGGTCAGCGCCCATCGGACTGATTCTGCCCGCGGGTCTTGACAGCCGTCCGCTGAGGGCGGATATTCGCCAGATGATGACTTCATCAAGTGATGAATTAGCGTCACCCGAACGTGACACCGCCGTCGACATCAGCCACTTGCGCGTGCTTCGCGGCAAACGGGCCGCCTTGCATGACTTTTCCGTCCGGATAGGCCGGGGCAGCATCACCGGCGTACTCGGTCCGTCGGGCTGCGGGAAGACCACTTTGATCCGTTGCATCGTTGGCACCCAACTCATCGCCTCGGGCACCGTCCGGGTGCTCGGCCTGCCCGCCGGTTCTGCACCGCTACGCCATCGGATCGGATACCTGCCGCAGGACCCGACCATCTACAACGATCTGCGGATCGTCGATAACGTTCGCTACTTCGCGTCGCTTTACGGCTTCGATCGCGCCGCCGCCGACTCCGCGATCGATCGGGTAGGCCTCAGCGATCACCGCACCGCGTACTGCGGCAACCTCTCCGGCGGTCAGCGCACCCGGGTGTCCTTGGCGTGCGCCTTAGTCTGCCGTCCCGAGCTGCTGGTGCTCGACGAGCCGACCGTGGGCTTGGATCCCGTGCTGCGTGCAGACCTGTGGGCGCAGTTCACCGATCTGGCCCGCGATGGGACCACGCTGCTGGTTTCCAGCCACGTGATGGATGAGGCCGACCACTGCGGCGATTTGTTGCTGATGCGCGACGGTCATCTGGTCGCGCACACCACCCCGACCCAACTACGAGAGGACACCGGATGTCCGTCGCTGGAGAACGCGTTTCTGTCCATCATCACGCGCAGCACCACCCGCCAAGCCGGTTAGGGCTTGCCGGATACACCGCGACCACCGTGCGGATCCTGCGGCAGTTGGTCGTTGATCGTCGCAGTGTCGCAATGATTTTGGCGGTGCCGGTGCTGGTCATCTCGCTGATGTACTTCATGTTCCAGAACGCCCCGCACCGTCTGGGAGTCCCGACGCCGTTCGACAACGCGTGCATGATTCTGCTTGGGCTGTTCCCGCTCTTCCTGATGTTCATCATCACGTCGATCACCATGCAGCGCGAGCGGGCTTCGGGAACATTGGAACGTATCCTGACCACACCGCTTCGGCGCCTCGACCTGTTGATCGCATACGGGACCGCGTTCTCGATCGCCGCCGCGACGCAAGCCATCCTGGCGTGTGTGGTGTCGTTCTGGTTGCTGGGTTTCGACACCGCGGGCAGCCCGTTCTGGGTGTTCCTCATCGCGATCGTCAATGCGGTGCTCGGCGTCGGGCTCGGATTGTTGTGTAGTGCCTTCGCGCGGACGGAATTTCAGGCCGTCCAGTTCATCCCGCTGGTGATGGTGCCGCAACTGCTGCTGGCCGGGATCATCGTTCCGCGAGCGTTCATGCCCTCTTGGCTGCACACGATCAGCAACATCCTGCCGGCCAGCTACGCCTTGGAGGCTCTGCAACAAGTGGGTGCGCACAGCGACTTGACCGGAGTCGCGGTGCGCGATATCGCGATCGTGTTGGGATTTGCGCTCGCGGCACTGTGCTTGGCCGCGGCAACCCTGCGGCGCAGGACGCCATGACGTGACGGAGACCAACACCAGCCGCCGACGTCGCGGCCGGCCCGCCGGAAACTCCAACACCCGCGAACGAATTCTGAACAGTGCTCGAGACCTGTTCGCCCGCAACGGGATCAGAAATACATCGATACGGACCGTGGCCGCTGCCGCCGGCGTCGATTCGGCGTTGGTGCATCACTATTTCGGCACCAAGGAAAAGCTGTTCGCCGCCGCTGTGCATATTCCGATCGACCCGATGGAGGTGATCGGCCCGTTGCGTGACGTGCCGATCGAGGAGCTCGGCCACAAACTCCCATCAATGTTGTTGCCGCTGTGGGACTCTGAGATCGGCGCCGGATTCATCGCGGCGCTGCGGTCAATCGTGGCGGGCTCGGAAGTCAACTTGTTCCGCACCTTCATCCACGATGTGATCGGGGTCGAGGTCGGTAGCCGCGTCGACGATCCTCCCGGCAGCGGCATCGTGCGCATCCAGTTCGTCGCCTCACAGCTGGTGGGTGTGGTGATGGCGCGCTATATCTTGGATTTGGAGCCGTTCGCGTCGTTGCCGCCGCAGCAGATCGCGGACACCATTGCCCCGAACCTGCAGCGGTACCTCACTGGGGACTTGCCGGGCCTGCCTGGGCGATGAGCCGCGCATGCTCGTCGTCACCGACCTCGATCGCCTCGTCGACGAGCAGCACCGGGATGTTGTCCTCGATCCGGTAGGCGCGCCGCAGCCGCGGGTTGTACAGCCGCTCCTCGTTCTGGCTGTCCACCAGTAGCAGCGGACCCCGATCGGCCGGACACACCAGGATGCGCAGCAGTGTTTCGTCAATCACGGTCGTTCCCAACGTTATTGAGCACCAGACAACTCCGCCCGCGCAGAACCGGTCAAACGCCGGAACTGATTCGCCTCAGCGTCGAAGAACCACGCGTGCCGCCCCGCCTTGGGCATCCCCGCCGCGCGCACCGCGCTCACCGTCGGGCGGTAGGTCGCGCTGAGCTTCAGCTCCGGCACGACGTGCACGATGTCGGGGCCCAGACCGAACGGCATTGCGGCGACGGCTTCGGTGAGATCGGCGGCGGTGATAGTCGCCCCCGGTTGCGTGGTCAATGCAGTCACCGCGACTTGGTGTCCGTCCATCGGCACGCCGTAGGTGACGGCGAGGTCGACCGCGGGAATGAGGCCGAGCGCATCGGTGATCGGGTCGCAGAACACGACGCCGCGCTCGGTGTGCACGGTCGATCCGCGCCTGCCGAGCAACCAATAGTCGCCGTCAGAGTCGCGGCGGAACAGATACTCGGTGGAAATCCAGGTGTCAGCGGGACCGAAGACACCACGTTTCACCGATGCGGTCGGATCGATCGGTCCGCGCGGCTCAGCGAGCAACACGCCGATTTCGTTCGCATCCGGAACACGGACCAACCCGCGGTCGTTCTCCAGGATCAAATCGCGCTCCGCGTCATAAGCACCGAGTTCGGCCCGCCCGGCTCCGGGCAACGGCCGGCCCTTGCTACCGATCTTGGCGCCGGACACATTCGCCAGCACCGCATGCCCATCGGTGGTCGCGAAGAACTCGACGACATTGGCGGGCGCGAACACCTCGACAATCCGCTGCCAGACACCGGTCGGCATACCCGAGCCGATGAACAATCGCACCGGATGATCGCCATGCAGTTCGAACGCCGGGTCGTCGATGATGTCGCGCAGCAGCGCCCACGTGTAAGACACGACGGTGACGCCGTACTGGTGCAGCTCGGCCACGAACCGTTCAGGTCGAAGCCCGCGAGACAACGCGATACGGGTACCGCCGACCACCGCACCGCCAAGGCTGACCAGCAGCCCGGACTCGTGGTGCAGTGGAGTGAGGCAGTACACGGTGTCGGTTCGCCCCAGGGCAGCGGCAGAAGCGGTCCCGAACGCCGACAACGCCCAGCGATAGTTGGTGATCTGCTTGGCGACGAGCTGTCCACTGGCGGTGCTGAACCCGATGAACGCGATGTCGCGGGCGTAGCCCGGGTTGGGTCGGTACCAGGCAGGCGGCTCGACCGCGTCGGGGTCGATCTTTTCCATGTCGATGACATTGGCGTCATCGGGCAAGTCGAGGTTGCGGGATTCACCGCCACCGAGGACCAGGATCTGCTCGGGCAGTTGGCTCGCGGTCTCAAGGTTGGTGGGGTCGGTGATGATTTCACTCACTCCCCCGAGCCGCACCTCGGCAGCGAGGTCAGCGTCGGGTTGCAACAGAACCGCGACGGCACCCAACCGGGACAGGGCGGCGATCGCGACGAGTGCACTCGGCCGGGTTTCCATCAACACCCCGACGTGTTCGCCCTGGCGCACCCCGACCGCGATCAGGCCGCGCACCACGTTGTCGATACGGCGATTGACTGCTTCGTAGGTATGGACGCGGCCGTCGAAGAGCAGGAACTCACCGTTGGGAGCATCGTGGGCCTGTTCGCCGATGACCCGACCCAGCGAGATCCGAGTGTGGTCGTTGATCTGGCCGAGCCGGACCAGTCGAGGCAGCGTTCGAGCAGTCTCGACGGCCAGCGTGCGCACGGATCTGTTCGCCGCGAAAACGGCGTCAGCCGCACCGCGGGCGAAACCAAATGCCACTTCGGATGCCTCGCCGATACCGTGCATCACCCGGGAACTGAGCGCGACGCCACGGTCGCTGGGCTCGGTCGGCTGATCCGCCATCGGGAAGATGTCGGTGGGCTTGTCTCCGTGGCCGGAAATCCACTGCACCCAGGCGGAGACAGTCGGCCACGTCTCTTGTGCCGCTCTGGACCCGACCACCAATCCGAAATGGCCTGTCCGGATGAGATATTCGTAGACCTCAGCGTTGGGCGCCGCGCGCCGCACACCACGCACCGCGGCCGGCTGGCCGATGTCATCGACCTCGCCAATGAAAGCCAAGATGGGGCAAGAGATGTCGGTCAGCGTCACGAGTTGACCATTGATGGCGAAACCGCCGGTCATCATCCGGTTGTGTGCGATGAACTGCTTGAGTAGCTCCGAGATCGCCGGCCCGGACCATGCAATCCAGCCTTCCGACTCCAGGAACCTGCGCTGGGCTTCCCGCGGTAGCAGCGCTTCTCGGTCGTGAAGCTGTCGCAGAAAATCGATCCGGGCTTTGGCGGTCTTGAGTGGATCAAGCATCTGAAAACCGGCGCGCGCCAGCCAGCCGGGAATGTCGAGCCGGTTGAAGACGTGGTCGGCCATGAAATTGGCCACGCCCGGAGCTAAATTCGGCGGAAGCCCCATCGGCAAAGCCGCCAGCGTGTCCACCGGTGAGCCGAACGTCACGATGCTGGCGACGCTTTTCGAGCGTCGGTACGCCGCTGCCTGGTAGCAGAACATCCCACCCTGCGAATAACCGGCGAGGTGGACATCGTGACCGGTGGTGTCTGCGATTGCGTCGATCGCCTCGCTCAGCGCGACGATGTGGTCGGCCAGGGTGCGGCGCATGCCACCCTCGACCTTGTCGGGCGACCCGAAGTCGATCACCCAGGGGTCCAGGTCGGCGGCGTGCAGAATGCCGACCGCGCCCTGCTCCCGAGTGACGTCGAACATGTTCGCCGACATCATCATCGGGTGCACCAGCAACACCGGCGCGCCCGCCCGGGGATGGCCCGGCCGGCTGTCCGGCGGGTAATACCGCCGCAGCTTGTACATCGCGACGCTCTCCACGACCTGAGACGGCGACGGAGAGTTACCGGTTTCCAGACCGCCGAGCCGCAAGACTTCCAGACCGTTCTGGGCTGTCGCTATCAGACGCTCAACCGGTCGGGTGACCGCCGAAACCAAATTCATGCCGCCGCTCCCCTCGAACGATGACCTTCGTGTGCTGCACGCAGGTCTGACAGCGTGCACATCATGGCACATCGCAAGGTGCGGGCCCGTTGCTTTGGTCACGGTGCCAATTCGTCGGACCAGCCTATCGTTGCCGGCCTGTGAACTGCCGCACGCGACAGCCGTCGTCGGCCGGCTGAGCCCGGCACGCTAACGTCGGCGCAGTGGCACACCTGCTGGGAGCCGAGGCCGTCCACCTCGAATATCCGAATCAGGTTGTGTTCAAAGCGGTGACGATCGGACTCGGCGACGGGGACCGGATCGGCATCGTCGGCCGCAACGGTGACGGCAAATCCAGTTTGCTGGACCTGCTGACTGGTCAGCTGCGTCCGGACTCCGGCCGGGTCACTCAGCGCAGCGGACTGCGCGTCGGGGCGTTGAGCCAGACCGACACCCTGGATTCGAACAGCACGGTCGGGTGGACGCTGGTCGGCGACCGGCCGGAACACGAATGGGCCGGCGATGCGCGCATCCGTGACGTGGTCAGCGGCTTGGTCGCTGATATCGCCTGGGACGCCGTGATCGGCACACTCAGCGGTGGCCAGCGACGACGGGTCCAACTCGCCGCCCTGCTGATCGACGACTGGGATGTCATCGCACTGGACGAGCCGACCAACCATCTCGATATCGAGGGCATCACCTGGCTTGCTGCCCACTTGAGTCAGCGCTGGGCCCGCAGCACCGGCGGGCTGCTGCTGGTGACCCACGACCGCTGGTTCCTCGACGAGGTCGCGACGACGACGTGGGAGGTGCACGACGGAATTGTCGAACCGTTCGAGGGCGGCTACGCCGCCTATGTGTTGCAGCGCGTCGAACGGGACAGGCAAGCCACCGTCATCGAGGGTAAGCGGCAGAACCTGATGCGCAAGGAACTGGCCTGGCTGCGCCGCGGCCCCCCGGCACGCACCTCGAAACCGAAGTTTCGCATCGACGCCGCCAACCAGTTGATCGCCGACGTCCCGCCACTGCGCAACCCGGTCGAATTGGCCAAACTCGCCACCGCACGGCTGGGTAAGGACGTCATCGATCTGCTCGACGTATCGGTCTCGTTCGACGGCCGGCCCGTGCTGCGCGACGTCGAGTGGCGAATTGGGCCCGGTGAACGCAGCGGCATCGTCGGGGCGAACGGGGCCGGCAAGTCGACGTTACTGGGCCTCATCACTGGAGCCGTCCAGCCCGACAGCGGACGAGTCAAGCGCGGCAAGACCGTTCAACTCGGAATGCTCGACCAGCGGGGTTATGAGCTGGAACCGATAGCAAGTGAACGGGTCGCCGACGTCATCGGGCGACTGCGCGCCGGGTATGAGGTCGACGGCCGGGATGTCACGCCGACGCAGCTACTGGAGCGGCTGGGTTTCGCCGGCGCGCAGTTGTCCGCGCGCGTCGATGAGTTGTCCGGCGGTCAGCGTCGGCGGTTGCAGCTCATGCTCACCGTGCTGGCAGAACCCAACGTGCTGCTGCTCGACGAGCCGACCAACGACGTCGACACCGACATGCTGGCGGCGACCGAAGACCTGCTCGACTCCTGGCCGGGGACATTGATCGTGGTCTCCCACGATCGCTACCTGCTGGAACGGGTCACCGACCAGCAGTACGCGATCCTGGACGGGCGCCTGCGGCACCTGCCCGGCGGTGTGGATGAGTACCTGCGGCTGACCCAGCGAGCCGGTGCAGAGCGAGCCGCTCCGGCAGCTGCCAGACCGTCTGATTCTCAAGAGATTTCCGGGGCCCAGCTGCGCGCCGCTGAGAAAGAGATCGCATCGATCGACCGTAGGCTGGCGCGACTGGCCGGCCAGATCGCGGCCAAGCATCTCGAACTCGCCGAGCACGACCAATCCGACCACATCGGCATCACACGTCTCACCGAGCAACTGCGGGGCTTGGAAGGCGATGTCGTCGAGTTGGAGAGCCGATGGCTGGAACTTTCCGAAGCGATTGAGTGAGGCCGGAAATCAACCGCCACATTAATTCCAATACATCGTTCAATCTACAAAAATAGCGGCACTGAAAGGTCATTGGCGTTGAGCACCGAATTAGCGACGTGCGGGACCGCCCTAATTTAGGATGCTGCAAACGAACGTCGCTTGTCCCTTATTCGGTGCCCCGCAACTGACAGGTCGAGAGATGTCTGCGCTGACGCCACGACGAATCGCTTTGATCGTGGTGGCAACGGTTGTCCTGCTGTTTTTTGTGGGCATGTTATTGAGCGGCCATGCCGGTATGGGTTCTACCGGCGTCGCCATCGTCGGCCCGGTGGGTTCAGTGGTGATGGGCGCTTTCGCCACGAGTTGTGCGGCCAACGCCGCCTGGGGCGCACACGGCGGTCAGCGTCGCGCATGGGTTGCCCTGGCAGTCGGATTGGGTGCCTCGACAGCTGGCGCTGTGCTGTGGAGCGACGTCGCTCTGGGCGGCATCGCGCCGATTTCGAATCCCTCGGTCGCCGACTTGGGTTACGTGGTGTTGCCGCTATCCGCCTTAACCGCCGCGGTTTTGGTTCCCAGTCGCGATGACTCCAGGTTTGGCATCGGCCTGCTGCTCGACGGCATTATCGTTGCCGCTTCGTTGGTCCTGGCGTTGGGCAGTCTGGTACTGGGCCGGGCGGACACGGTGAGTTTCCCGCGAATCATGTTGGCCGCTGTCACCGCGTTCTATCTGGGGCTTGTCGTCATGGCGCTGATCGTCGTGCGGAAAGTCGAGCCGGGCCGCAGGCTCTCGACGGGGCTACTTTCCGTGGGATTCGCAGCCATAGGTACGGCCGGGGCAATGCGCATTTATACGCAGGGGTCACCGCAGGTCGCAGATCACGTCGCAGCTCTCGGCTGGATCACCGGTGCATACTTCCTCTCGCTGTCGGCAATCGCATTCAAGCCGGGACCCGACTTCGCCACCGCGTCACCTCGGCGATGGTCAAGGTGGTCAATGTGGCTGCCCTATCTACCGATGTCGGTAGCGGCCATCATCGGCGGTGTGCGGTTCTGGCCCGCGAACCGCGGCGATGATGTCGTCTTCTCGGCAGGTTTGGTGCTTGTCACCGCCGCGATGATCCGCCATCTGGTGCTGGTCGACCGTAGGCAAAAGCTGCTGACCGCTGTATCCGACGCTGCCCGGCGCGACGCGGTCACCGGTCTCGCGAATCGGAGACTGCTCGACGAACGGCTTGCGCATGCGGTGCGGCTGCACATCTTTCTGGGTGTCCCGGTCAGCTTGCTGCGGGTCACGGTGGACGATTTCAAAGTCGTCAACGACACATTGGGTTACGACGCCAGCGACGAACTGCTGCGCAACGTCGGCGCGCGGATTCAAACGGGTGTCCGGGCAAGCGACTTCGTGGCGCGGATGGGTGGGGACGAATTCGCCATCATCGTCGAAGATCGCCCTGAGGTCGCGGCGCAGGTAGCGGAACGCCTTGCTCGGTCGTTCGACAGCGCTCTGGATATCGCCGAGAACCAGGTATATGTCCATGTGAGCATCGGCGTGGCGTCAGCAGGATCAGACTCGAGTATTTCGGTTTCTCCAACTGATCTGCTCAATCAGGCCGAAGCGGCGCGGTCCCGCGCCGAGCGGACGAGCGCAACTGACGTGCAGACCTTCACGCCTGAGTTGGATGCTCCCTCCGGCAGACGCGAGGAGCTCCGCGATGGCGTCGCTCGCCTGCAACTGCTGTGGGATCTTCGGCGCGCCATCGACGATCGGTTGCTGACGCTGGTTTACCAGCCGCAATTCGGAATGCAGAGCGGCTTGATTTGCGGCGCCGAGGCGTTATTGCGCTGGCATCATCCCACTTTAGGCACTTTGGGCCCCCGTGAGTTCCTGCCGCTGGTCCGTGAGCACGGACTCATGGACGCCGTGACCGACATGGTCCTGACGCAAGCGGTCGCCGACGCTTCGCAGTGGCGCAATGCAGGCACCGCCATCCGGGTCGCCATCAATTTATGGGCACGCTCGCTCGATGAGGATCCCCTACCTGACCGCATCATGGCCGTGCTGAACGCCTACGGCATGCCGGCCAATCTGCTCACCGTCGAGATCACCGAGGAATTGATGGTGGCCGACTTCGAAAAGGTCCGCGCTGTGCTCAACCGTCTGCGCAGTGCGGGCGTCCGGGTCGCAATCGATGACTTCGGCAGCGGCTACTCCACTTTGACGTACCTTCGTGAGCTGCCGATCGACGAGGTCAAACTCGACCGCCAACTCGTCGCACCGATCCTCTACGACCAGCGCGCCGCGACCATTGCACGATCGGTCATCGAGTTAGCCGAGGTATTCGGCATCGCCAGCGTCGCCGAGGGCGTCGAGAACGAGGGCACGGCTCAGTGGCTAAAGAAATTCGGATGCGATGTGGTACAAGGGAATTACTTCTCCGGGCCATTGCCTGCCGGTGAGATTCCACACGTCGCATCGACTCCCATCTGGGCAACAGACTAGCGACTCAGTTGCGTTCGAAGTTGCGCCGCGGTGGCACGGACCGAATCGAGTTGGATAGCAACCTGGCTGGGCGCGGTGCCGCCACGCGCGTCGCGCGATGACACCGACCCGTCGACGGTCAGGACGTACCGCACGGCCGGGGTCAGCGCGTCGCTGATGTCAGCGAGCTGGTCGTCGGTCAGCTCCTCGAGCCCCACGCCGAGCTTTTCGGCGACCTGCACGGCCGCCCCCGCCGCCTCGTGGGCGTCACGGAACGGAACACCCTGTCGCACGAGCCATTCGGCGATATCGGTGGCTAGGGTGTAGCCGGCCGGGGCCAGCGCCGCCATCCGCTCGACATCGAAGGTCAAGGTGCTCACCAGCCCGGCCATCGCCGGCAGCAGCATCTCGAGCTGCGTCACCGAGTCGAAGACCGGTTCCTTGTCTTCTTGAAGGTCGCGGTTGTAGGCCAGCGGCTGAGCTTTCAGCGTCGCCAGCAGACCGGCCAGGTTCCCGATCAGCCGACCGGACTTACCGCGGGCCAGTTCGGCGATGTCGGGGTTCTTCTTCTGCGGCATGATCGAGCTGCCGGTCGACCAGGAGTCGTGCAGGGTGACGTAGCCGAATTCGGTTGAGCTCCAAATGATGACATCTTCAGCGAGGCGCGACATGTCGACGCCGATCATCGCGAAGACGAATGCCGCCTCAGCCGCGAAATCTCGCGACGCGGTGGCATCGATCGAGTTGTCGGCGGCCGCGGCGAAGCCGAGTTGTTCGGCGATCGCGTCGGGATCCAGGCCGAGCGACGAGCCGGCCAAAGCCCCGGAACCGTACGGGGATATCGCGGTGCGCGCATCGAGGTCGATGATCCGGTCGACGTCACGCAGCAACGGATGGGCATGCGCCAGCAAGTGGTGGGCCAGCAATATGGGCTGCGCGGACTGCATGTGGGTCTTACCCGGCATGACCGCGTTCGGATGTGCGGCCGCCTGGGCGGCCAGCGCGCCGACCAGGTCCAACGCTCCGGCTGCCACTCGACGGATCGCGTCGCGCAGCCACATCCGGAACAGCGTGGCCACCTGGTCATTTCGCGAACGTCCTGCCCGTAACCGTCCGCCCAGCTCGGGCCCGACCCGATCGATTAGACCGCGCTCCAGTGCGGCATGCACGTCCTCGTCGATGACCAGCGGGGTGAAGCTCCCGTCCGCGACGTCGTCGGCGAGGCTGTCCAGACCGGCGAGCAGCCCGTCGCGCTGATCTTCGGTGAGCAGCCCGGCGTTGAACAGCACAACAGCGTGCGCCTGGGAGGCGGTGACGTCATAGGGCGCCAGCACCCAGTCGAAGTGGGTGGATCGGCTCAGCGCCGCCAGCGCGTCAGACGGGCCGTCGGCGAACCGGCCGCCCCATAGCGATCCTTCGTTTGTGCTCACTGTTGGTCGGCGGCCAGGTCCCGGCGGGCTGCAAGCTTGGACGACAACCCGTGCACGTAGACGAACCCCTTGGCCTTGGACTGGTCGAAGGTGTCACCCTCGTCGTAGGTGGCGAGGTTGAAGTCGTAGAGCGACTCGGCACTGCGCCGGCCGTTGACGGCAATGTGGCCGCCGTGCAACACCATCCGAATCTCGCCGGTGACGTGTTCCTGGGTCTTGGCGACGAAGGTTTCCAGCGCCGTCTTCAACGGCGAGTACCACAAGCCGTCGTACACCAACTCCGCCCAGCGCTGGTCGGTTTGACGTTTGAAGCGGCCGAGCTCGCGCTCGAGGGTGACGTGTTCGAGTTCGGTGTGTGCGGTGATGAGCACCATCGCGCCCGGCGCCTCGTAGATCTCGCGGCTCTTGATGCCCACCAGACGGTCCTCGACCACGTCGAGACGCCCGACGCCCTGCGCGCCTGCCCGTCGGTTGAGTTCTTCAATGGCCTGCAGCACCGAGACCGGTTTGCCGTCGATCGAGACGGGGACGCCGTGTTCGAAACCGACGATCACCTCATCGGGTGTATTCCAGTTGACGGTCGGGTCTTCGGTGTAGTCGTAGACGTCCTTGGTGGGCGCGTTCCACAGGTGTTCCAGGAAGCCGGTTTCCACCGCGCGGCCCCACACGTTCTGGTCGATCGAGAACGGCGAGCGCTTGGTGACGTTGATCGGGATGGCGTTCTCTTCAGCGTAGGCAATCGCCTTCTCCCGCGTCCAAGCGTAGTCGCGGACCGGCGCCAACACCTCGAGATCGGGTGCCAGCGAGGCGAATCCGACTTCAAAGCGGACCTGGTCGTTGCCTTTGCCGGTACATCCGTGCGCGACGATGCCGCCGCCGTGCTCGCGGGCGGCCGCGACCAGGTGCTTGACGATCAACGGGCGGCTGATCGCCGACACCAACGGGTAGCGGTCCATGTAGAGGGCATTGGACAAGATGGTGGGCAGGCAGTAGTGCTCGGCGAACTCGTCGCGGGCGTCGACGACAACCGCTTCGACCGCGCCGCAGTCCAGCGCCCGCTGACGAATCACTTCCATGTCCTCACCGCCCTGACCGAGATCGATCGCGACAGCGACCACCTCTCGGCCGGTCTCCTTGCCGATCCAGCTGATCGCCACCGAGGTGTCCAAACCGCCGGAATACGCCAAGATGACGCGCTCGGACATGAATTGATCTCCTTAGATTGTGCGGTTACGTGAGGTCTTGAATCGTGGCCGCGAGTTCTGCGCCGGTCATCGGCTCGCGAGCCGCCACGAAGATCGTGTCATCCCCGGCAATGGTCCCGACGACGTACGGCAGTGCTGCCCGGTCGATCGCGCTCGCCAGATAGTCAGCCGCGCCCGGCGGGGTGCGCAACACTGCGAGGTTTCCGGTGGCGCCGGTGGACACCAGAACCTCGCTCAACAGCCGCGACAGTCGTGCGGTCCCCCCGGATACCCCGCGCAGCGGGCTGCCGTCTTCGGGCACGACGTAGACGCCGACACCGCCGTCGGCGCCGCGCAGCTTGACCGCGCCGAGCTCTTCCAGGTCGCGCGAGAGGGTGGCCTGGGTGACCTCGACGCCGTCAGCGGCCAGCAGCGCGGCCAGCTCGCTTTGGCTGCGGACGTCTGCCGAGGACAGCACCGCTACGATGCGGGCCTGCCGTCCTACCCGGGTGATTTCCGGTGTGGCCTTGGAGCTGGTCCGTGTCATGAGGACCGTTCCAGCAGCCAGACCAGCAGCGCCTTCTGCGCGTGCAGTCGGTTCTCGGCTTCATCCCACACCGCGCCGTGGGGGCCGTCGAGAACCTCGTCGGTGATCTCGTGGCCACGATGAGCCGGAAGGCAATGTAGCACAACGGCTTCCGAGTCAGCCTTGGCCAGCAGGTCAGCGTTGAGTTGGAAAGGGCGGAACGGCCGAACTCGGTCGAGTCCGTCGTCTTCCTGTCCCATCGAGGTCCAGGTGTCGGTCACCAGCACGTCGGCGCCAGACGCCGCGGCGCCCGCGTCCGACGTGACGGTCACCGAGGCCCCGGTTGACTCGGCGCGGCGTTGTGCGTCGGCAAGCACCGCCGGGAGCGGGGCGAAACCTTCGGGCGCGGCGACGGTGACGTGAATGCCCGCGGTGACACCGCCGAGCATCAGCGAGTGCGCCATGTTGTTCGCGCCGTCGCCGTAATACGACATCCGCAGGCCGCGCAGCGAGCCTTTGCGTTCGACGAGGGTCTGCAGATCGGCGAGCACTTGGCAGGGGTGGAACTGGTCGGAGAGCGCGTTGACGATCGGCACCGTCGCGGTCGAGGCCATCGCGGTGAGCCGCGCCTGCCCGAACGTCCGCCACACGATCGCATCGACGTAGCGGGACAACACTTTCGCGGTGTCCTGCAGCGTCTCCTCACGGCCGAGCTGAGTGCTGCGGCCATCGACGACGACGGCGTGCCCGCCGAGCTGAGCGATACCGACTTCGAAAGAGAATCGGGTCCGGGTGGAGTTCTTGTCGAAGATGACGGCGACCCCGCGGGGTCCTTCGAGAGGGCGCCTGCTGAACGGGTCTTTCTTCAATTCGGCTGCCAATTTGAGGACTTCGGCCTGCTCGTCGGGTGTCAGGTCGTCGTCGCGCAGGAAGTGTCGCGTCATTGGGCCCCCTCCGCTGTGTCCAGGATTGCCGGCAGGGCGGTGACGAAGGTGTCGATCTGATGCTCGGTGATGATCAACGGTGGCGCGAGCCTGATGACGTCGGATGCCGGGGTGTTGACCAGGAAACCGGCGGCGCGGGCGGCCGCCTCGACCTCCTTGGCGACGGGCGCGGTCAGCACCACGCCACACAGCAGGCCCCGCCCGCGGACGTGGTCGACCAACGGGTGATGCAGCGATTCGATGTTCTGGTGCAACGTCTTTCCCAGCGCCCCGGCGCGCCGAGTCAGGTCATCACCGGCGATCACCCGCAGCACGGCCAGAGCCGCCGCCGCGCAGATCGGGTTGCCGCCGAAGGTGCTGCCATGCAGGCCGGGGGTCAGCAACTCCGCGGCCGGGCCGACCGCCAGGCACGCCCCGATCGGCAATCCACCGCCGAGGCCTTTGGCCATCGTCACCACATCGGGGGTGATGCCGTCGTGCTGGTGGGCGAAGAACGTTCCGGTGCGGCCCATTCCGGTCTGCACCTCGTCGAGGACCAGCAGTGCACCGTGTGCGGCGGTGATCTCGCGAGCGGCGGCCAAGTAGCCATCCGGCGCGACGATGATGCCGCTCTCGCCCATGATGGGCTCGAGGAATACCGCTGCGGTGTCGTCCCCGACCGCGCCGGCCAGTGCCGCTGTGTCGCCGTACGGCACGTGGCTGACGTCACCGGGTAGCGGGGCGAACGGCGCCTGCTTGGACGGCTGACCGGTCAGCGCCAGCGCACCCATCGTCCGGCCGTGGAATCCCCCTTGGGCCGCAACCAGTTTCGTCCTGCCGGTGAGACGGGAGAGCTTGAACGCCACCTCGTTGGCTTCGGTCCCAGAGTTGCAGAAGAACACCCGGGTCTCGGCATCGGCGCCGAGCAAACCGACCAGCGCCTCGGCCAGCGCGACACCGGGTTCGGCGGCATACAGGTTGGAGGTGTGTCCCAGCGTCGACATCTGCCGCGTCACGGCGTCGATGATGGCGGGGTGCCCGTGGCCGAGCACGTTGACGGCGATGCCGCCGAGCAGATCCAGATAGGACTTACCGTCCACGTCGGTGACCACGGCACCGTTACCGCTGGCCAAGGCCAACGGCGGGACGCCGTAGTTGTTCATCATCACCGCAGACCAACGCTCCTGCAGTTCGTGCGTGCGGGTCATATGCTCACCACCTTCGTGCCGGACCCCTGATCGGTGAGTAATTCGACCAGTACACAGTGCTCGACGCGGCCATCGATGACGTGTGCGCTGGGGACACCGGCGTTCACCGCGTGCAGGCAGGCCTCGACTTTGGGGATCATGCCGGTTTCCAGCGTCGGCAGGAGTTGCGTCAATGTCGCGGCGTCGATTTCACTGGCCAGCGAATCGCGGTCCGGCCAGCGGGTGTAGAGGCCTTCGACATCGGTAAGCATCAGCAACTTCTCGGCTCCCAGCGCCTCGGCCAAGGCACCTGCGGCGGTGTCGGCGTTGATGTTGTGCACGACGCCGTCGATGTCGGGGGCGAGCGTCGACACCACCGGAATCCTGTTGGCGGCAATCAAATCCAGCACGACAGCGGGATTCACCTGGGCAATGTTGCCGACCAGGCCGATGTCGGTGTCGATACCGTCGACGCTGACGCTGCGACGCACTGCGGTGAACAGATTCGCGTCTTCGCCGGTGATGCCGACGGCGTACGGGCCGTGGGTGTTGATCATGTTGACCAGGTCGCGGCCGACCTGACCGAACAACACCATCCTCGCCACGTCGAGCACTTCGGGTGTGGTGACCCGGAATCCGCCTTTGAAATCGCCGGCAATACCCAACCGGGTGAGCATCGCGCTGATCTGCGGGCCCCCGCCGTGCACGACGACAGGGTGAATGCCGCAGTTACGCAGAAACGCCATGTCTGCGGCGAACTCACGCCGCAGCGTGTCGTTGGTCATGGCGTTGCCGCCGTATTTGACGACGACGATCTTGCCGTGTAGCTGGGTCAGCCACGGCAACGCTTCGGCCAGCACCTGGGCCTTGACTTGGGTGGACAGCGCGGTGGTCATGACGAGTAGGCCGAATTCTCTTCGACGTACGCGTGTGAGAGGTCGGTGGTCTTGATGGCGGCCTGCGCTGTGCCTATTCCGAGGTCGACGAGCACATCGATCTCGGTTGCCGACAGGTCGACCTCGCGCGCGCCCGGTGCGCCGACCCCGTCGATGCAGACCGCTGAACCGTTGAACGACACGGTGATCCGGTCGGGGTCGAGTTGCACCGGCGCCATCCCGACGGCGGCGAGTACCCGGCCCCAGTTCGCGTCGGAGCCGAACAGCGCAGTCTTCACCAAGCTGTCCCGGGCGACGACCCGCGCCGCGATCACGGCGTCGTCTTCGGTCGCGGCACCGGTCACAGTGACGGTGACGCGTTTGGTGACGCCTTCGGCGTCGGCTTGCAATTGGGCGCACAGATCCGCGCAGACCCGCAGCACCGCGTCGTCGAGATCAGCCTGGCTGGGCGTGATTTCGCTTGCGCCCGAGGCTAATAGCAGCACGGTGTCGTTGGTCGAACAGCTACCGTCGATGTCGAGCCGGTCGAAAGTCCGCGCGGTGGCCCGGCGCAACGCCTCGTCGAGCGCGGCCGGCTCGGCGACGGCGTCGGTGGTGAGAACACTCAGCATGGTGGCCAGCGACGGCGCCAACATGCCTGCACCCTTGGCCATACCGCCCACGGTCCAGTTGCCCGGATGGTGCAGCGCAACCTGTTTGGGCACGGTGTCGGTCGTCATGATCGACCGGGCGGCCTCGTCACCGCCGCTGATTCCGCCGGCCATCTCCCGCACCAGCGTCACGACGCCGGCGAGGATCTTGTCCATCGGCAGGCGGTCGCCGATCAAGCCGGTGGAGCACACCGCGACGTCGATGGCCCCGGTCTCGGTGCCCCATTCCGATAAGGCTGCGGCCAACTTCTCGGCGGTGGCGTGCGTGTCCTGGAAACCACCGGGACCCGTGCAGGCGTTGGCGCCGCCGGAATTCAAGACCACTGCACGAAGCCGGCCGTCGGCGAGCACCTGGCGGGTCCATAACACCGGCGCGGCCTTCACCTGGTTACGGGTGAACACCCCGGCGGCCGCGTGATCGGGGCCTTCGTTGAACACCAGGGCGAGATCGAGCCTGCCGGATGCCTTGATCCCGGCCGCGATCCCGGCGGCGCGAAAACCGGCCGGAGCCGTGACGCCCTGCGTGCGGACCAGCGGGAATACTTCCTCGCTCACGTCCGTCAAGGCGCCACTCCGACCACCGAAAGGCCTTCGACCTCAGGCCAACCCAGCGCGAGGTTCATCGACTGCACGGCCGCACCGCCGGTCCCCTTGACCAGGTTGTCGATCACCGCGATCGCAACAAACGTTGATGCGTCCTCGTCCACCGCGACCGCGATCTGTGCGGCGTTACTGCCGATCACCGCACCGGTGCGCGGCAGTTGCCCCTCGGGCAGTAGATAAACGAAAGGCTCATCGTGGTAAGCCTTCTCGTATGCGGCTCGCAGTTGCGACAGGGGCGACTGAGTCCGGGCGGTACAGGTCGCCAGGATGCCCCGCGAGGTCGGGATGAGCACCGGCGTGAACGACACGGTGACATCCTGGTCAGTGACCCGGTTGAGTCCCTGCACGATCTCGGGGGTATGCCGGTGCGCGCCGGCGATGTTGTACGCCCGTGCCGAACCGATGACCTCCGAACCGAGCAGGTCGGTCTTCGCGGCCCGGCCGGCGCCGGATGCTCCGCTGACCGCGACGACGGTCACGGCCGGGTCGATGAGGTCTGCTGCCATCGCGGGAAACAGTGCCAGCAACGCGGCAGTCGGATAGCAGCCCGGGACGGCGATGCGCCGGGCGTCGCGTAGTGCTTCGCGGCCGCCCGGCAGTTCGGGCAGGCCGTAAGGCCAATAGCCGGCATGCGCAGAACCGTAGAAACGCTCCCATGCGCCCGCGTCGGTCAAGCGGAAATCGGCGCCGCAATCGATGATCAGTGTCTCCGGGCCGAGTTGTTGTGCCAACTCTGCCGAGTGTCCGTGCGGGAGGCCGAGGAAGACGACATCGTGTCCACGCAAGAGGTCGACGTCGGTCGGCTCGAGTACCCGCTGTGCTAACGGAAGTAGGTGGGGGTGATGCTCGGCGAGCGCGCTGCCGCTGCTGGCTGCAGCCGTCAGCGCCCCGATCGTCAGCCGGCCGTCCTGGTAGGCGGGGTGCCCGAGCAGCAGCCGGAGAATCTCGCCGCCGGCGTAGCCGCTGGCACCGGCTACCGCGACCCGTAATGCCCGCGTCATGACATCCATCGTTGCATGACTATGCACACCGATGCAAATTCATTCTCACACCGTGCGATTCAGCCGCGCAGCACGGCGCCGACCCGTTCGGCGGCGCAACGCACTGCCGCGTCCCGAGCGGCGCTGGCCTCATCTTCGGTCAGCGTGCGATCCGACGCGCGGAACCGCAGCGCGAACGTCAGCGATTTGCGGTCGTCACCGACCTGTGGACCGGTGAACACGTCGAACAGCCGGACCTCTTCCAGCAACTCCCCCGCGCCGGCACGCACGGCGTCCTCCACCGTCTGCGCCGCGACATCGGCGTCCACCACCAGGCTGACGTCCTGGAACACCGCCGGAAACGGAGACACCCGGGGTGCGGGCAACACACCGACCATCGGCAAGGCGTCGAGGTCCAACTCGACCGCGCAAGTCCCCTTGGGCAAGCCGGAACGCTCGATCACCGCGGGGTGCAGTTGTCCGGCGTGGCCGACCACGATCTCGCCGACGAGTACTTCAGCGCACCGGCCCGGATGCCACGGCAGATACTGGGCGGCCCGCAACGCCACCTCAACCCCGCTGGCGGCGGCGATGATTCGGACCGCTTCGAACGCGTCGGCAGCCTCGGCCCGCCGACCCTCACCCCACGGGCCGCGCGACTCGCGCAGTCCGGCCAACACCAGCGCGACATGTTCGGGCTGGCGCGGCAACGACGCGTCGAGCACGGCGATCTCATCGTCGGTGGGCCGGCGATCGACCGGGATCAGCCCGACGCCGATGGTCTGCCCGGTCGGCTGTACCACCTGCGCGACGGCGAACAGCGCGACGTCCGCCATGCCGCGAGAGGTGTTGCGCGCCAGCGCCTCGAGCAGGCCAGGCAGCAAGGTCGTGGCCAGGTGCGGACGATCGGCCTCCAACGGGTTGATCACCTGTGTGGCGTTACGGCGTTCGTCGTCTGCGGGCAGACCCCACGCGTCGAACACGCCGGCCGGCAGGAACGGGGTGGTGAGGATCTCGACGTAACCCGACAGCGCCAGCGACTTGCCGATAGCCCGGCGGCGGCGCTGCGCGGCGGACAGCCCACGGCCGGCCGGAGCCGACGGCAGCACCGACGGTATGGCCTCCAGCCCTTCCAGCCGCAGCACCTCCTCGACCAGGTCGGCCGGTTGCAGCAGGTCGGGCCGCCAGCTCGGTGGCGTCACGGTCAGACTGTCGCCGGCATCGGTGACCGCGGCGCCGACCTGAGTCAGCCGTCGCACCGTCGTGCCGGCCGGGTAGCTCGCCCCGGCGGTGCGGTCCGGTAGGTCGGCGGCGATCCGGATCGGCGGTAGCGACCAGTCGTCCCGCGGCGGGTCGCCCCGCCAGTCGGTCAGCTTCGGCGAGACCTCGCCGCCGGCGATGCCGGCCAGCAACGTGGCACAGCGGTCCAGCGCCGCAACCGAGATAGCGGGATCGACGTTCCGCTCGTAGCGGCGCGCGGCTTCGCTGGGCAGGCGCAGCCGACGCGCGGTCCGCGAGACCGCGGCCGGATCCCACACCGCGGCCTCCAGCAGCACATCGGTTGAGTCGTCACGCATTTCGGTACTGCCTGAACCCATCACGCCGCCGATCGCCGCGGTCGCGACCTCGTCGACGATCAGGACGTCGGCCGGATCGAGGCGCCGCTCGACGTCATCGAGCGTCTCGACCGTCTCGCCGGGCCGGGCGAACCGCACGTCGAAGCCGCCGGTGATCCGGTTGAGATCGTGGGCGTGCATCGGATGACCCAGTTCCAGCATCACGTAGTTCGTCACGTCGACCGCGGGCGAAATCGCCCGGATACCACTGAGCAACAGCCGGCGCTGCAACCACCAGGGCGATACCGCGACCGGGTCGATGCCGGTCACCGGCCGCAACGCAAACCGGCGCACACCGGTGTCGGGTTGTACGGACAATGCCCAGGCCTCTGCCTCACGGGGTAACGCGGGAACCACATCTCTTGAGGCAGGGTCGATGAAGTCGAGGTCATAGGCGCACGCGACCTCGCGGGCCAGTCCGCGCACCGACATGCAGTAACCCCGGTCCGGAGTGATCGCCAGATTGAAGATCACATCGTCGAGCTCGAGCACCTCGACGCCGCCTGCGCCGGGCTCGGCCGTCGCCGGCGGCAGCACCAGGATGCCGGAATGATCTGCGGCCAAACCGAGTTCGGCTGCCGAGCAGATCATCCCGTCGGAAGTGCGACCGTAGGTCTTGCGTGTGGCGATGTTGAACCCGCCGGGCAGCGTCGTGCCGGGCAACGCCACTATCACCAGATCGCCGACGACAAAATTGGTTGCGCCACAGACGATCTCGCGCGGAACTGCCTCGCCGACGTCGACGGTGCAGGCGCGGATGGGTTTCTTGTACTCGGTGAGCTCCTCGATCGTGGCGACGCGCCCCACCGTCAGCGGACCATCGACCGGGCCGAGCGTGACGACCTCTTCGACCTCGTGACCGACGCGTACCAGCGCCTGCTCGAGATCGGCGGGCTTCACGTCCCACCCCGGAGCGCCGACGTTGACGACCGCACGCAGCCAGCTGTAGGGAACGCGCATCAGGTGCCCACCCCGAACGGCAACGAGAATCGAACATCGCCCTCGACCATGTCGCGCATGTCCGAGATGCCATTGCGGAACTGCAGAGTTCGTTCCAGTCCCATGCCGAACGCGAAACCCGAATACTCGTCCGGGTCAATGCCCGCGGCGCGCAACACATTCGGGTTGACCATCCCGCAGCCACCCCACTCGACCCAGCCGGCGCCGCCCTTCTTGTTCTCGAACCAGACGTCGACTTCGGCCGACGGCTCGGTGAACGGGAAGAAGTGCGGGCGAATCCTGGTGCGTGAATGCGATCCGAACTCAGCACGCGCGAAGGCATCGAGGGTTCCGCGCAGATTCGCCATCGACAGGCCGCGATCCACCGCCAGCCCCTCGACCTGGTGGAAGACCGGCGTGTGGGTGGCATCAAGTTCGTCGGTCCGGAACGTGCGGCCGATCGAAATGATGTAAACCGGCAACTCACGCGCCAGCAGGGTCCGCACCTGCACTGGCGACGTGTGGGTGCGTAACAGCTGCCGGGAGCCGTCCGGCGCAATGTAGAAGGTGTCCTGCTCGCTGCGCGCCGGGTGATCGGCGGGGAAGTTCAGCGCATCGAAGTTGAATTGTTCGGTTTCGACTTCGGGACCCTCGGCCAGCTCCCAGCCCATCGCGACGAAGGTGTCGGCGATGTGTTCGCCGAGGATCGTGATCGGATGGCGCGCGCCGGTGGGCTGCCGTGTCGACGGCAGCGTCACGTCGATGCGCTCGGCGATCAGCACCGCGGCATCTCGCTCACCGCGCAGCGCCGCCAGTCGGTCGTCGTAGCTCTTCTGAACCTCACCGCGAGCGCTGTTCACCCGCCGGCCGGCATCGGCGCGACCGTCCTTGGGCACACTGGCCAGCGCTTGACGTGCCAAAGCCACCGGCGAGCGATCACCCAGATGCTCAGTCTTGGCACGGGCAATCGCGTCCAGATCCGTCGCGGCGGCGAAGGCTTCCTGGGCTGCGTCGACCGCGGCGGTCAACGCCTCCTGCGACAGGGCTTCCATTGACGGGGGTTGGTCACCCACGCGACGACTCTCCTTATCGGGGTGAGGGCATCAAGCGAACGCGCGGCACAGCGTGACACGCAAGAGTCGATCATATGTGGTGACATCGCTGACGATCGGAAGCCGTCAGCGGAGTTTTCGCACACGCCGGGCGCTCGCTCGCCCGTCCCAGCGCCCGGCGTGAGTATTTTCGTACAGGTGGCGATGCCCCAGGCTCCCGATCGCGTGCCGGCGCAATTCCTGCTGTCGCCGCGTGCGCCGAGCCCACGCACCCTCATCGACATCCTCCATGACACCGCCGCGCGCTACCCGGAAGCCGCGGCGATCGACGACGGCACCGTGCAGCTCACCTACGGCGAGCTGATCAGCGACATCGAAGCCAGCGTCGCGTGGCTGGCCGCTCGCGGCATCGGTCGTGGCGACCGGATAGGCATCCGCATGCCGTCGGGCAGCTTCGCGCTGTACGAAGCGATCCTCGCCGCGCTGGCCACCGGCGCGGCGTACGTCCCGGTCGACGCCGACGACCCTGACGAGCGGGCCGACTTGGTGTTCGCCGAGGCCGACGTGGTGGCGATCCTCACCGAAACCGGCATGACGCGGGGCCCGGGCTCGTCGCGTGGCTGGCGTGCCGGTGTGCCGTCGACCCGCGACGACGCGTGGGTCATCTTCACGTCGGGGTCGACCGGCACGCCCAAAGGTGTCGCCGTCACGCACCGCAATGCGGCCGCGTTCGTCGACGCCGAAGCACAGATGTTCTTGCACAACAACCCAATCGGGCCAGGCGATCGGGTGCTGGCCGGACTGTCGGTGGCGTTCGACGCGTCGTGCGAAGAGATGTGGCTGGCGTGGCGGCACGGCGCCTGCCTGGTCCCGGCGCCGCGGTCGCTGGTGCGCAGCGGGATGGACCTGGGTCCGTGGCTGGTCACCCGCGACATCACCGTGGTCTCGACGGTGCCGACGCTGGCCGCGCTGTGGCCCGCCGAGGCTCTCGAAGCGGTGCGGTTGCTGATCTTCGGCGGCGAGGCCTGTCCCCCGGAGCTGGCCACGCGGCTCGCCGTCGACGGCCGGGAGGTGTGGAACACCTACGGCCCCACCGAGACCACCGTGGTCGCCTGCGCCGCACGGCTGGACGGCGAAGGCCCGGTGCGGATCGGTCTGCCGCTGCCGGGCTGGGACCTGGCCGTGGTCGACGCCGAGGGCCGGCCGGTGAGTCACGGTTCCATGGGTGAGCTGGTCATCGGCGGCGTGGGGTTGGCGCGCTACCTGGACAAAGACAAAGACGACGAGAAGTACGCGCCGATGCCGACGCTGGGCTGGCGCCGGGCCTACCGCAGCGGCGACCTGGTGAGGTTGGACCACGAAGGCCTGATCTTCTGCGGCCGCACCGACGACCAGGTCAAGGTCGGAGGCCGTCGCATCGAGTTGGGCGAGGTGGACTCCGCGCTCGTGCACCTGCCGGGCGTCAGCGGTGGCGCGGCCGCGGTTCGCCGGACGGCTGCCGGCACACCGGTGCTGGTGGGCTATGTCGTCAGCGCTGATCCCGAATTCGACCTGACCGCAGCGCGCACGCAGCTCGCCGAGCGACTGCCCGCCGCGTTGGTGCCCCGCCTCGTCCTGGTCGAGGAGCTGCCCACCCGCACGTCGGGCAAGGTCGACCGCGCTGCGCTGCCCTGGCCGCCACCGGGCGGCGAGACCGAGCAAGCACCCAACCTCGGCGGCACGACGGGTTGGCTGGCCGGACTGTGGCGGGACTTACTCGGGGCCGAACTGACCGGTCCGGAAGCCGACTTCTTCGCGCTGGGCGGCGGCTCACTCGCCGCGGCACAACTGGTCGCCGCCCTGCGCGGCCGGTACCCACAGGTCACCGTCGCCGACCTCTATGACCATCCGCGACTCGGTTCGCTGGCCGGCTTTCTCGACGAGCTCGCGCCACCGCCGGACGTGACCGAGCGCATCGTGCGACCTACCCCGCGGCTGGCGCAGCTCACCCAGACCGTGTTGGCGGTGCCGTTGGCGACGCTGACGGCGTGGGCGTGGGTGACGTGGTTGGCGTTGGGCAACAACCTCCTCCGCGCGCTGCACGTGGTGCCGTGGACCGTCGCGGTGAACTGGTGGCTGGTGGCGGCGGCTTTCGTCGTGTTCGTCACACCGCCGGGCCGGATGACCATCGCGGTGCTGGCCGCACGACTGCTGCTGCCCAACGTGCGACCGGGCACGTATCGCCGCGGCGGGTCGCTGCATCTGCGGGTGTGGTTGGCCGAGCGGCTCGCCGAGGCCAGCGGCGCCGTCAACCTGGCCGGCGCGCCATGGCTGGTGTACTACGCGCGAGCTCTGGGCGCTGATATCGGCAACGGCGTCGATCTGCACTCGATGCCGCCGGTCACCGGGCTGTTGACGCTCGGGCACCGCAGCGCGGTGGAACCCGAGGTGGATTTATCGGGACACTGGATCGACGGCGACGCCTTTCACGTCGGTGCGATCACCATCGGCACTGACGCGACGATCGGTACGCGGACCACGCTGTTGCCCGGCGCGACCGTCGGCAAGAACGCTGACGTGGCTCCCGGTTCGGGAGTCATCGGGAAAGTCAAAAGCCGCCAGTACTGGAAAGGATCCCCGGCGGTGAAGTCGGGCCGGGTGAAGCATCCGTGGCCCGACGCACGGCCGGAGCGCCGAACCCACTGGGTCGTGGGGTATGCCCTGACGTCGGCCCTGCTGGCCGCCCTGCCATTACTCGGACTCGCGACGTGTCTCGGGGTGATCGGACTCGGTGTCCGGCACAGCCACCGCATGTCCGAGGCGATCCTGCCCGCGCTGCTGTGGACTCCGGTCGCCACGGCCGCTGCCCTGGCGGTGTATGCGCTGGTGACGGTCGTGGCGGTGCGACTGCTCTCCATCAGCCTGCGGGAGGGCTACCACCCGGTCCGCAGTCGCAGCGGGTGGCAGCTGTGGGCGACCGAACGGCTGATGGACGGCGCACGCAACTACCTGTTCCCGCTGTATGCAAGCCTGCTTACACCGGCCTGGCTACGGCTGCTGGGCGCCAAAGTCGGGCGCGGCACCGAGATCTCGACAGTGTTGCTGATCCCCAAGTTCACCGTCATCGAGGACGGTGCGTTCCTGGCCGACGACACCATGGTCGCGTCGTACGAGCTGGGCGGCGGCTGGATCTACGCGGCCACGACGACGGTCGGTCGACGCGCCTTCCTGGGCAACTCGGGTATCGCCCAACCGGGTCGCCGCGTGCCCGAAGACGGATTGGTCGCGGTGCTGTCGGCGGCTCCGCCCAAGGCCAAACGCGGGTCGTCATGGCTGGGTAGCCCGCCGATGCGGCTGCGCAGACGTCCGGCCGACACCGACGCCGCCCGCACCTATGCACCACCTTGGCGGTTGAAGGCGATGCGGGCGACGGTGGAGTCGTGGCGGCTGGTGCCGGTGATGGTGACGGTCGCGATCGGCCTGGCGGTGCTGGGTGTATTGCAAGCCTTGACAAGAACTTTCGGTATCTGGTGCGCTGCACTGTGCGGTGGCTTGGTGCTGCTGGCCGCGGGCGGGATCGCCGCTGTGGTGACCGTCGCCGCAAAATGGCTACTCGTCGGCCGGATACGGGCCGGCGAGTTCCCGCTGTGGTCATCGTTCGTATGGCGCAACGAGCTCGCCGACACCTTCGTCGAAACTGTCGCGGCACCGTGGTTCGCCCGCGCGGCCAGCGGGACACCGGCGCTGAACCTGTGGCTCCGCGCGCTGGGCGCCAAGATCGGGCGCGGAGCGTGGTGTGACAGCTATTGGCTGCCCGAGGCCGACCTCGTCACGCTGGATCGCGGCAGCACCGTCAACCGTGGCTGCGTCGTGCAGACCCACCTGTTCCACGACAGAATCATGAGGATGGATGCCGTCGTGCTGGAACCCGGGTCGACCCTCGGGCCGCACGGTGTCGCGCTGCCGTCGTCCCGGCTCGGTGCGGGCGTGACGGTCGGCCCCGCGTCGCTGGTGGTACGCGGCGACGAGGTACCGCCATCGACGCGTTGGCAAGGCAATCCGATCAGGCCATGGCAGGACGGCGCCCGGGACAAGACCGGTAAGAAGTCCGCGCGCAACGCCGAGGACACCGCGGCGTGAAATCAATGGCCAAAAAGGCAGCGCCGCGGAAGGTTTCAGGTAGCGCGCCGCAGCCGGTGATCGATCCTTACCTGCCGAAGAACGGCAATGTCGGCTATCGGGTGTCGCGCTACGAGCTGGATCTGGAATACAAGGTCGCCATCAACCGGCTATCGGGCTCGGCGACGATCACCGCGGCGACGTTGACCGAGTTAACGGAGTTCACCCTCGACCTTGCCGACGCGATGACGGTGTCGAAGGTGCTGGTCAATGGCAAGCGCGCGGCCCACTTCGGCACTCGCGAGCGCAAATTGCGGGTTCGGCCGGCGTCGAAGCTGTCCTCCGGAGCGGCGATGTCGATCGTCGTGCACTACCGCGGTGCACCGCGGCCGATCCGGTCGTTCTGGGGTGACGTCGGTTTCGAAGAGCTGACCAACGGCGCCCTGGTCGCCGGGCAACCCAACGGCGCGGCGTCGTGGTTCCCCTGCGACGACCACCCGAGCGCCAAGGCTTCCTATCGCATACGAATCAGCGCCGACAATCCCTACCGGGTGATCGCCAACGGCAAGCTGGTGTCGCAACGAAGGCGCGCCGCGCAAACCATCTGGGACTATGAGCAACCCGAACCGACATCGACCTACCTCGTCACCCTGCAGATCGGTATGTACGAGGCCGTGCAACTGACCACCACACCGGTGCCGATGAATGCCGCGCTGCCCGAACGGCTGCGGCGTAACTTCGATCACGACTTCGCTCGTCAGCCGCAGATGATGGCGCTCTTCGTCGAATTGTTCGGCCCCTATCCGCTGGCGAACGGTTACGCCGTCGTCGTCACCGACGATGCACTGGACATCCCCCTTGAAGCGCAGGGGGTTTCGATATTCGGGGCCAATCATTGCGACGGTTCGCGCGGCAGCGAGCGACTCGTTGCCCACGAGCTGGCTCACCAGTGGTTCGGCAACTCGGTGACAGTGCGGCAGTGGCGCGACATCTGGCTGCACGAGGGATTCGCCTGCTACGCGGAGTGGTTGTGGTCTGAGCACAGCGGCGGACCTCACGCTGATGAGCTCGCCCGCGGTTACCACGACAAGGTTGCGCAAAGCGCCGCAGAATCTGCTGCTGACCGATCCGGGGCCACGCGACATGTTCGACGACCGCGTCTACAAGCGTGGCGCGCTCACCCTGCACGCGCTGCGCCGGCAACTGGGCGACGAGAAGTTCTTTGCATTGCTCAAGGATTGGACTACGCGATACCGCCATGCCAGCGTCGTCACAGAGGATTTCACCGCGCTGGCCGCCGACTACAGCGACGACTCATTGGCGCCGCTGTGGGATGCCTGGCTGTACTCGCAGGCCGTGCCCTAGCGGCAACCTCAGCCGTTGAGCGCGGGCGCCGGCGGCGGTGCGGCCACCTCGACCCGTCGACGCGACACACGCGACCGCGTCATCAGCACGGCCGTCACCGCGCCCACGACGCCGACGACAACCGCGGCCACCGTCGACCAAGAGCCATGTACCAGCAAGAAGAAACCGAAGATCGCCGACACAGTCAGCAGCAGGCACCGGGTCCGCGTCCACCGTGCCGGGCCACCCAGTCGCAGCGAGACCAGCATGCCCAACATCAGCGCGACGGAGTGGCCGACGTCGGTGAAGTCCTCGCCGAGCACTGCGGCCGCGATGCCCACCGGCACCCACCAACCGATCCAGACCGGCCGCCACCGGGACGGTATCGCCGCCGTCAGCGCACCCAGCACCGCCACGGCGCCGTAACTCACCCCGACGTCACTGGCCCGTGCGATCTTCAGCGGCAACCAGTGCAGCTCGATCGCGGCGGTCAGGCCGCAGGCAACCAGCAGTGTCGCGCCGATGTGGCCGGTGACGAACACGACGGCCAGCCGCCCGCTGCGCCAGATCAGCTCGGCGAGTGCGAGCAGACACACCAGGCAGGGCAACCAGAAGTACATCGGACCGGCATCGGTGACGAACGCGCTGCCGAACAGGGTCTCCAGGTTCCCGTGCGCCAAGTTGTGCAGATTGGTGCTGGACTGTGCGATGACTCGGGCGCGCACCCGCGGGCCGAGTTCCACGAGAGCCATGCTGACGGCCACCAGCAAGGCCGTATACCCCAGGGTGATCCGCACGCGCGACAGCCGCGACAGGGTCCGCATTATCATCGCTATCTACTATGCCTGCGGGTCGTCCTCATCCGTGCTGTCCAAGCCTGAGACATCCCTGACAGTTTCGCGGGACGGCTTGAGTCGATACATGGTCAGATCAGGCGGTAGACCTGCGGTTTTAGCCGCGAAAACGGGCCGGTGCACCCGCTTGGCAGCAACTCCCATAGCGTCCAGATCTTCCTGCGCAAGACAGTCGAGTGTGACACCGGACACCATCACTCCGCCTCTGGTGGCCCGCTCCATCACCCGCGCGGCGATGTTGACGTCGACGCCGAGCCAGTCGGCGGCCAGTCGCTGCGGCCGCCCGGTGTGGATGCCGACCCGCATCCGGGGGCTGTAACCGTCGACCTCGACCGACTTCAACGCCCGCTTGGCCTCCAGGACCGCACCCACCGCGACGAGGGGGTCGCTGAACACCGCCATGATGCCGTCGCCCATCCGCTTGACGATGTGGCCGCCCGCGTCCAGCAGCGGCGGTTCGATGGCGCGCGCCACGCGCCGCAGCAGCTTGAGCGTGGCGTCGTCACCGGCCTGCAACGACCAGGTCGAGAAGTTCACCAGGTCGGTGAACACCAACGTGACTTCCTGGTTCGCCGGGCGACGGGACACCGATTCGGTCAGCGCCTGCCACATCTGCAGCGCGCCGAGACCGACCTCGCGCGAGGCGCCTCCCCGCTCGCCCAGCAGCCGACCGGCCGCACGGGCGGCGGCACGCGGTCCGCCGTCACCGGCCATCGACAGTGGATCTCCGAAATCGGGATCGCCGGGCAACGCGCGGCGGGCCCGGCGCACCATTCCGATCAGGCCGGGACTGTGGTTGGTGTTGCGCAACCAGCCCGCCGCGCCGCGCAATGGCGCTGGCGAGTGCTGTCGTGCAACAGGCGGATCCGGCGTGGCCACCGTTTGCTCGGGCTTGCCGGACGCCTGCTGGGGCCCGAGTTCCACAACGCTCACAGTAGGTGGTGTTCGGAGAGACCGGCAACGAGCGTCCGCGTGGTGTGCGACACGCCATGGGATGAACCGCCTGATCACGGGGCTGCGACGCCCGCGTCGACAGTCGGTAACGGGTCGCGCGGCACACCCGGAAATCGTAGACAACACGTGTTGTCAAGATTATCGTGTCCTCATCATCGCCGATCGAGGCCAGGAGGCTGTGATGACAGTGACGACGGTGCCGGCGAAGTCATCGCGCACTCCTGCTCGACGCGCGTCAATTCACCGCGATGACGAGACGGTGGCAGCGCCTTCTCCGCTCGGGCCGGAATCGCTGACCTGGAAGTACTTCGGCGACCTGCGCACCGGGATGATGGGCGTCTGGATCGGCGCGATCCAGACGATGTATCCGGAACTGGGCGCCGGAGTCGAGGAGCATTCGATTCTGCTGCGCGAACCGCTGCAGCGGGTGGCGCGCTCGGTGTACCCGATCATGGGCGTGGTCTACGACGGCAGCAGAGCGGCCCAGACCGGTGCGCAGATCAGGCAGTATCACCACACCATCAAGGGCGTCGACGGCACCGGACGCCGCTACCACGCGCTGAACCCCGAGACGTTCTATTGGGCACACGCAACGTTTTTCATGCTGGTGATCAAGGTGGCGGAATATTTCTGCGGCGGATTGACCGAGGCCGAAAAGCGTCAGCTGTTCGACGAGCACGTGCAGTGGTACCGGATGTACGGGATGAGCATGCGGCCCGTGCCTGCCTCCTGGGAGCAATTCGAGGAGTACTGGCAGCGAGTCTGTCGCGATGAGCTGGAGATCAACCAGGCCACCCTGGACATCTTCCACATACGGATCCCCAAGCCGAAATTCGTGCTGATGCCCACCCCGGTGTGGGATCAGCTGTTCAAACCGCTTGTCGCCGGACAACGCTGGATCGCGGCCGGGTTGTTCGAGCCGGCAGTTCGCGAAAAGGCCGGTATGCGTTGGACACCGAGCGACGAGGTGGTGCTGCGACTGTTCGGCAAGATGGTGGAGCTGGCGTTTTTGGCGGTGCCCGACGAGATCCGACTGCACCCGCGTGCACTGGCGGCGTACCGCCGCGCCGAAGGGCGGGGCTCTGCCGACGCCCCGCTGGTCGAAGCGCCGACCTTCACGGCTCCGCCCTCAGATCGCCGCGGGCTGCCGATGCATTACTTCCCGCCCCGCAAATCCATCATCGAGCGCGCCGGTTCGCTGGTGCACACCACGTTCTCGCTGGCCGGTCTGCGTCCCGCGCGCGGCCGCGGCAAAGCAGCCTAGCGATCAGGCCTGCGCGCGCGCGCTCTGGTAGAGGCAAATTGCCGCTGCAGCAGCCACATTCAGGCTTTGGGCTTCGCCTGCCATCGGAATGGTCACTCGAGTATCGGCCCGGCCGGCCAACTCGGCCGATAAACCGTGGGCCTCGGCGCCGAAAAGCCAGGCCGTCGGCGCCGCGAGCTCGGCGTCCTCAAGCGAGACTTCACCATCTACGGTGGTGGCCAGAATCTGTAAACCGGCGACCTGGAGGGCGGTGACTGCCGCGCCCGCATCCGGCGCGACAACGACCGGCACGGAAAAGACGCTGCCCGCCGATGCTCGCAAGCACTTGCCGTTATACGGGTCGACGCCGTGGCCGGCGAAAACTACTGCGGCGGCACCCATTGCATCGGCGATGCGGATGAGGGTACCAGCGTTGCCCGGTTCGCCGATCTCCACGCCGACGGCGATCAGCCGGGGCTCGCCGACCAGCACCTCCGTCAAGCCAGTGGATGGCAGCTCACATACCGCCACCAGACCTGCCGGAGTCACGGTGTCCGACAGAGCTTTTGCCGCCCGATCGGTGACCGGGTGGACCGTAGCGGCTTGGCTCGCGAGCAAAATCGCGTGGCGCTGCTCAGCCGCTTCAGTGACGAAGATTTCGCGGACCAGCCCGCGCCGCGACGCGGCCTCGACCAGGTTGGCGCCTTCCACCAGAAACAGCTGTGAACGCCGTCGGGTGATCTGGCGATGCAGTTTGACCGCGGCCGCCACCCGGGCCGATCGTTCGGTGAGCATCGTCGCCCGCTGAGATCCGATGTGTTCCGGCGGAAAGGGTTAGGCGGCCTCTCCGGACGGCGCGTTGACGTCGTCGGGCAGTGCGGCGCGCGCGACGTCGACCAGCGCGGTGAACGCCGCCGGATCACTGATCGCGATGTCGGAGAGGTTCTTGCGGTCGACCTCGACGCCCGCAGCCTTGAGGCCCTGGATCAGCCGGTTGTAGGTGATGTCGTTAGCGCGGGCCGCCGCATTGATCCTCGAGATCCACAACTTGCGGAACTCACCCTTGCGTGCGCGACGGTCGCGGTAGGCGTAGGTCAGTGAATGCAGTTGCTGCTCTTTGGCTTTGCGGTAGAGGCGGGACCGCTGGCCGCGATAACCTTTGGAAGCTTTCAGGATGGTGCGGCGCTTTTTGTGGGCGTTGACTGCCCGCTTTACGCGTGCCATGGGGTGTTCCTATTCGTTCGGATGGACGTAATGGTTGTTCCGGCGCTGTATCGGTCGCCGGTCAGCCGTTCAGCATTTTGTTGACCCGCTTGGTGTCATTAGCCGCCACGACGGTACGTCCATCCAGTCGTCGCGTCCGCTTGGTCGGCTTGTGCTCGAGCAAGTGGCGGCGGCCGGCTTTCTCGCGGACGATCTTCCCAGTTCCGGTGCGACGGAATCGTTTCGACGCGCCACTGTGGGTCTTGGCCTTAGGCATCTGTGTAGGTCCTCTGTCTTATGTGGTTAGTTCGGCGACGGTTCGGTGTCACCTTTGGGTGCGGCTTGCTGCGTGGGGCCACTGGCATCTTCGGCGGCACGGGCACGCGTCTTCGCGCCGCGGTGCGGTGCCAGCACCATCGTCATGTTGCGTCCGTCCTGCTTGGCTGTGGTCTCGACGAATCCGTAGTCGGCGACATCGGCACCCAGTCGTTGCAGCAGTCGGTAACCCAGTTCGGGCCGCGACTGCTCGCGTCCACGGAACATGATGGTCACCTTGACTTTCGCTCCCGCTTCCAGGAATCGGATCACGTGACCCTTTTTGGTCGCATAGTCGTGATCGTCGATCTTGGGCCGCAGCTTCTGTTCTTTGACGACGGTCTGCTGCTGGTTCTTGCGGGACTCGCGCTCCTTCTGCGCCGTCTCGTACTTGAACTTGCCGTAGTCCATGATCTTGCAGACCGGCGGTTTGGCATTCGGGGCAACTTCGACAAGGTCGAGATCGGCGTCCGCGGCGACGCGAAGAGCGTCTTCGATACGCACGATGCCTACCTGCTCCCCTCCTGGTCCGATCAGGCGGACTTCAGGGACGCGGATGCGTTCGTTGACGCGGGTCTCAGTGCTGATGGGGCCTCCCTAGGCTCGCTGGCCCGGCTTCGTCGCTGGGCTCTTTCGCTTCCAAGCCACCGTCACCCAGGTCAGCCTGGAGTCAGCATAGGAAGTCACGCCATCAGCAAAAAAGCCCTGCTGAGCAGGGCCCGGTGCCGACCGATCACGGCAAAAGCCGCCTGCGCAATGCAGAACCGACACAGTGTGGTGTGTCAGTGACCGGACCGTTGAGCCTTGACATCGTCCTGTGGCCAACGGTGGGAGTGGGTCTCCACTTGCTGTCTCTGGTCTTCACCGGAGACGGTCGCGAGCAGGAGTTTACCAGTCATGACGCCATCCTTGGAATCGCCGGTGCAGGACGAGACGGTCGCCCGCGATCGATTGGCGACACGAGTAGTTCGAACTCCCCCTTCCATAGGCATTCCATAGCAACTGCGAATATCCTCGCCGTCTGTGACCCTCACTGCGCATCGCTCGCTAAGCCAGCCGAGATCTCGGCTTCGCTGGGTGCCCGCAGCGGCTGGTTGGACCGTCGGCGTCATCGCGACGCTGTCGCTGATCGCGAGCGTGTCCCCGGTGATTCGGTGGCTGATCAAGGAGCCTCGTGAGTTCATCAACGACTACGTCTTCAACTTCCCTGACACCAGCTTTGCGTGGTCCTTCGTGCTGGCGCTGCTTGCCGGCGCGCTCACCGCGCGCAAACGCATCGCATGGTGGGTCCTCAACCTCAACCTGCTGATCGCCGCGGGGCTGAACGTCGCGGGCCTGACCGCCGATCATGTCAGCCCGGCACGAGCCTTCGGCGAGATGCTCGGGCTGGGCCTGCACCTGGCCGCACTTGTGCTGCTGATGCTCTCCTACCGCGAATTCTGGGCAAAGGTCCGCCACGGCGCACTGTTCAAGGCCGCCGGGGTGCTGTTGGCCGGATGGGTGGTCGGCATTGGGGTGTCCTGGGCTCTGGTGGAGATGTTCCCGCGCTCGCTGGCCGTCGACGACCGGCTGTTCTACGTCGTGAACCGGGTCGTCGGATTCGCCGTGGTTGCATCGGCGTCGTTCAGCGGCCGCCCGCCCGTCATCCTCAATGCGTTGTTCGGCTTGTTCAGCGCCATGGCGTTGATTGCCGCCGCGATCGTGCTGTTCCAGTCGCAGCGTTCCAACAACGCGCTCACCGGTGAGGACGAGTCCGCAATCCGTGGGCTACTGGAGTTGTGGGGGAAGAACGACTCGCTGGGCTACTTTGCGACTCGCCGTGACAAGTCGGTGGTTTTCGCGCCCAGCGGCCGTGCGGCGATCACCTACCGCGTCGAGGTCGGAGTCTGCCTGGCCAGTGGGGACCCGATCGGTGACCCACGGTCTTGGCGCCAGGCCATTGACGCCTGGTTGGCGTTGTGCCGGAGCTATGGCTGGACGCCGGGCAACATGGGAGCGAGTTCGGCTGGGGCCAAGGCATTTCGCGAGGCCGGCCTGAACGCGCTGGAGCTCGGCGACGAAGCGATTTTGTACACCTCCCAGTTCGGGCTGTCCGGACGAGAGATGCGCGGGGTTCGCCAGGCGGTGACGCGGGCGCGGCGCGCGGGACTGACGGTGCGGGTTCGACGGCACTACGACATCGAGCCCGGCGAGATGGCGCAGGTGACAGAACGCGCGGATGCCTGGCGGGACACCGATTCCGAGCGCGGCTTCTCGATGGCGCTGGGCCGGCTGGGCGATCCGGCCGACGGCGACTGCCTGCTGGTGGAAGCCATTTCGTCCGACGAGACGGTGGTGGCGATGCTGTCGCTGGTGCCGTGGGGGCGCAACGGCGTTTCGCTCGATCTCATGCGTCGCTCCCCGCACTCCCCCAACGGCACCATCGAACTCATGATCAGCGAACTCGCCCTGCACGCTGAACGCATCGGCATCAGTCGGATCTCGCTGAACTTCGCCATGTTCCGGTCCGCGTTCGAGCAGGGGGCCCAACTAGGTGCCGGCCCGGTAGCGCGACTGTGGCGCGGTTTCCTGCTGTTCTTCTCGCGCTGGTGGCAATTGGAAACGCTGTACCGCTCGAACATGAAGTATCAGCCCGACTGGGTGCCACGCTTTGCTTGCTACGACGACGCCCGGATGGTTCCGCGGGTCGGCGTCGCTTCGTCGATCGCGGAAGGCTTCCTGGTCCTGCCATTCGCTCGGCGCGACGAACAGCACACCGGTCACCATCCGTCGGTGCCCCCGACGCTGTTGGCGACCGGCTTGCTGCAGCACGACGGCTCCGCACCTGATGTGTCGGCGTTGCAGGGGGCCGACTTCGGCGGCAGCGACGACCGGGATCGCCGACTTCCGGAGCAGATGCGTGTCCGGCTGTCCAAGCTGAAGACGCTGCAGGACAACGGTATCGACGCCTATCCAGTTGGGCAGCCGCCCAGTCACACCGTTGCCCTGGCGCTGCACAGCGACGACCAGACCACTGTGTCGGTGTCCGGACGGGTACTGCGGATCCGGGACTTCGGTGGCGTGCTGTTTGCGCAGCTGCGGGACTGGTCAGCCGAAGTCCAACTGCTGCTGGAGAATTCGATTTTGGAGCAGGGTCGGACCGCCGATTTCACCAAGGCCATCGACCTCGGCGATCTGATCGAAGTGACCGGGCAGATGGGGTACAGCAAGACGGGCACCCAGTCGCTGATCGTGCGCAGCTGGCGGCTGATCGGCAAGTGCCTGCGGCCGCTGCCGAACAAGTGGAAAGGGCTGACCGACCCCGAGGCGCGGGTGCGCAGCCGTTACGTCGACCTGGCGGTCAACGCCGAGTCGCGCGAGCTGATCGCGTTCCGAAGCAGTGTGTTACGAGCGATCCGAGACACGCTGAACGGCAAGGGATTCCTCGAGGTCGAAACCCCGATTCTGCAGCAGATCCATGGTGGCGCGACCGCCCGCCCATTCATCACCCACATCAACAGCTACGACCTCGACCTGTATCTACGGATCGCGCCCGAGCTGTACCTCAAGCGGCTGTGTGTCGGCGGTGTGGAGCGGGTGTTCGAACTCGGCCGGGCTTTCCGCAACGAGGGTGTCGACTTCAGCCACAACCCCGAATTCACGCTGCTGGAGGCCTATCAGGCGCACGCCGACTACACGACCTGGATCGACGGCGCCCGGGAACTGATCCAGAACGCCGCCCAGGCCGCCCACGGCGCGCAGGTGGTGATGCGGCCCGGTGCCGGCGACAACGACGCTATGGAGAGGGTCGACATCTCCGGCGTCTGGCCGGTGAAAACCGTGCACGACGCGGTGTCTGAGGCGCTCGGTGAGCACATCGACCCCAGTACCAGCCTGTCCAAGCTGCGCCAATTGTCGGACGCCGCGCAGATCCCCTACCTGGCGCGCTGGGACGCCGGCGCGGTAGTGCTGGAGCTTTACGAGCACCTGGTCGAAGCGCGAACCGAGCACCCGACCTTCTACATCGACTTCCCGCTGTCGGTATCGCCGCTGACCCGGCCGCACCGCAGCAAAGCCGGCGTCGCCGAACGCTGGGACCTGGTGGCCTGGGGCGTCGAGCTGGGCACCGCCTACAGCGAGTTGACCGACCCGGTGGAGCAGCGCCGCCGCCTCCAAGAGCAGTCCTTACTGGCCGCGGGCGGCGATCTGGAAGCGATGGAACTCGACGAGGACTTCCTTCAGGCGATGGAATACGCGATGCCGCCGACCGGCGGCATGGGGATGGGTGTCGACCGGGTCGTCATGCTCATCACCGGTCGCAGTATCCGCGAAACGCTGCCGTTCCCGCTCGCCAAACCGCGCTGACACCCCGACCAGAACGCGCCGTGCTTGTGCTGAGCAAAACTCGTGCTCACAGCTCAGAAAAAGGCCACAATGGAAGGCGTGACGGGTTCAACGACGAACCTCGCGATTGCGGTGCTGTTCGACAACCACACTTCCCTGATGCACGGGTGGGTCCCTGGGGTGGTTCAGGCCATCTCGGTGGCCTTGATGCTGGTGATCATCGGTTGGCGATCACGGCGGTGGCGATTGGTATCGCTACCAGCAGCGGCGCTGCTCGGCGCGGTTTTGGCCGCCTGGTCGCACTGGTACATCGACAACCGAGGTCTGGCGGACGACCCCGCGCCGCAGCCACTGTGGTGGTGGATCGCCGTCACCGGCGCCGCCGCCGCGATCGTCGTCCTGGGCTGGCGCAGCGCACGCTGGTGGTGGCGCAGCGCCTCGCTGCTGGCCGTACCACTGTGCCTGCTCAGCGCCGCGCTCACACTCAACTTGTGGGTCGGATACTTCCCCACCGTGCAGACGGCATGGGACCAACTGACCGCTGGTCCGCTGCCGTATCAGACCGACGCGGCCAGCGTCAGCGCCATGGCGGCGACGGGTATTCAGCCCGCGCACGGCAGCGTCGTGCCGGTGACGATCCCCGACGACGCGTCGCATTTCAAACATCGCGGTGAGCTCGTCTACCTGCCGCCGGCGTGGTTTTCCAGCCCCCCGGCGGCACATCTGCCGACGGTGATGATGATCGGCGGTGAATTCAACACACCCGCCGACTGGTTGCGGGCCGGCAACGCGGTCAAGACCATCGACGACCTGGCCGCCACTCACGGCGGCAATGCCCCGGTGTTCGTCTTCGTTGACTCCGGTGGGGCGTTCAACAACGACACCGAGTGCGTGAACGGCAGCCGTGGCAACGCCGCCGATCACCTCACCAAAGATGTTGTGCCGTACATGGTCTCAAAGTTCGGTGTCAGCCCGGAGGCGGAGCATTGGGGCATCGTCGGCTGGTCCATGGGCGGAACCTGTGCGCTCGACCTCACGGTCATGCATCCGGATGTGTTCAGCTCTTTCGTCGACATCTCCGGCAACATGGGCCCGGAAACCGGCACGAAGGCGCAGACTATCGCCCGACTGTTCGGCGGCAACGCCACAGCATGGGCAGCGTTCGATCCGGCCACCGTCATCGCCAGACATGGCCACTATGAAGGCGTTTCGGGCTGGTTCGACGTGTCGTCGAGCAATGCTCCGAAGCATCGTCGCAGTCTTACGGTGACGGACGCCGGCGATGCCGGACTGAGTGGTCAGGACGTCATCCGGAACTTCAACGACCAGACCGTCGCGGCCGAGTCGTTGTGTGACCTCGGCCGCGCCAACGGGATCAACTGCGCGATCGTGTCGCAGCCGGGCAAACACGATTGGCCCTTCGCCGGCAACGCGTTCGCCGCGGCGCTGCCGTGGCTGGCCGGCCGGTTGGGCACACCCGGGGTGCCATGGACCGCGTTGCCGTCCTCGTGGCCTTCGGCCCCGCCCGCGGCGCCGGCTCCGCACGCCGAGCCTGTCGGCAGGTAGCGTAAGACTGTGCCTGACGAACCGGAGGATCCAGACGTCGATCTCGGCTACACGACGTCTGGCGTGCCGACCTTCGACTCGGTCCGCGAGAAGATCGAGGACCGCTACCAAACATCGCTCGGCGCAGAAGAATTGGATGCCGAGAGCCCCGAAGGCCGTGACGTCGACGACCAGTACGAAGCTCGGCAGCGCGCAGCGGCCGACCGGCTGGCCGAGATTCGCACATCGATGCGCGACAACACTAGCTGAGCCGGCGAGAAGAGCTGGGTGCGCACATTCAGTGACGCCGAGCGGCGGAAACGCTTGGTGAGTAGGCAGTTCGTCGCACTACCCGACACCGTGAGCGGCGCGACGGCAGGCCTTATCGGGCTGCACGCCACCGATCCCGCCACACCCTTTCTCTCGTTGTGGGCGCGGTGCCCCGGCTTCGATGTCGCCGATCTCGAGCACGAGCTTTACCAGAGCCGTTCGGTGGTAAGGCATCTGGCGATGCGGAGGACCCTGTGGGTCATCAGCGCCAACGACTTGTCGATGATCCAGTCCGCCGCCAGCGACCGGGTTGCCGCCAACGAACACCGCCGCCTTGTCGTCGACGTCGCAAAGGCCGGGATCGCAGCCGACGCCGAACGATGGCTGGAGGCGGCCGGGTCGGCCGTGTTGGATCATCTGGGCGGACACGGGCCGCTCAGCAGCACCGAACTGCGTGCCGCGCTCCGCGAAATCGACGGGATGTACGACCCGGCGCCGGGAAAACCCTGGGGCGGAATGGTTCCGCTGGCCCCGCGGGTTTTGACGGTGCTCTCGGCGCGTGGGGCGATCGTGCGGGGACCCAACGACGGAGCCTGGACCACATCGCGGCCGCGCTGGGTCCGCACCGAAGATTGGCTCGGCGAGCTCACCGACGTAGCCGACGCACACATGGAACTGGTTCGCCGGTGGCTGCGAACGTTCGGACCAGCGACCGCCGCCGACATCAAGTGGTGGTTCGGCACCACGGTGACCGCGACGCGGAAAGCGTTGGCCGACATCGGTGCAGTCGACGTCGAGCTGAGCACCGGCCCCGGCTATGTGCTGCCCGAGGACCTGGAAACCGAATCGGAGGCATCGCCACTGGCCGCGCTCTTGCCAGGCCTGGACGCCACCACAATGGGCTGGTTCGATCGCGATTGGTACCTCGGCGCGCATCGGGGCAAGGTGTTCGACCGCAACGGCAACGCCGGCCCGACCGCTTGGTGGGACGGCCGGATAGTAGGCGGCTGGTATCAGGACGGCGATGCCCGCGTGCATCTGCAACTTGCCGAAGACCCAGGTCGCGATGGGCGAAACGCACTCGAGAAACGGGCCGCCGAACTCGCGGCGTGGCTCGACGGCATACAGGTCAAGCCGCGGTTCCCGTCGCCGTTGTCGAAAGCCGTTCGCTAGGCGCTGACCTTGCGGCGCTTGGTCGATCGCGAAGCGGTGGCGGTGGTGCCGGCCAGTGTTTCCGCCAGGAACTTGCCGGTATAGCTCTCCGGCACCGCCGCGATGTCCTCCGGTGTGCCCTCGGCGACGATGGTCCCGCCGCCGGCACCGCCCTCGGGTCCCATGTCGATGATCCAGTCCGAGGTCTTGATCACGTCCAGGTTGTGTTCGATGACGATCACCGTATTGCCTTTGTCGACAAGGCCGTTGATGACCTCCAGCAGCTTGCGGATGTCCTCGAAATGCAGGCCGGTGGTCGGCTCGTCGAGGATGTAGATCGTGCGTCCGGTGGATCGCTTCTGCAATTCGGACGCCAGCTTCACGCGCTGCGCCTCACCGCCGGACAGCGTCGGCGCCGGCTGGCCCAGCCGCACGTAGCCGAGTCCGACATCGACCAGTGTCTTCAGGTACCGGTGGATGCCGGTGATCGGCTGGAAGAAGTCCGACGCCTCCTCGATCGACATGTCGAGCACCTCGGAGATGGTCTTGCCCTTGTAGTGCACCTCCAGGGTTTCCCGGTTGTAGCGGGCGCCCTGGCAGACCTCGCACGGCACGTACACGTCCGGCAGGAAGTTCATCTCGATCTTGATGGTGCCGTCACCCGTGCACGCCTCGCAGCGACCGCCCTTGACGTTGAACGAGAACCGGCCCGGCTGATAGCCGCGGACCTTGGCCTCGGTGGTCGCGGCGAACAGCGTGCGGATCTTGTCGAAGACCCCGGTGTAGGTGGCCGGGTTCGACCGCGGCGTGCGGCCGATCGGCGACTGGTCGACCCGCACCAGCTTGTCCAGTTGTCCAGCCCGGTGACCCGGGTATGCCGGCCCGGGACCTGCCGGGCGCCGTTGAGCCGGTTGGCCAGCACCGTCGGCCAGGATGTCGTTGACCAGTGTCGACTTGCCGGAACCGGACACGCCGGTCACCGAGGTCAGCACGCCGAGCGGGAACGACACGTCGATCCCGCGCAGGTTGTGCTCGTTGGCGCCGACGACCGTGAGCTGGCGCTTCTTGTCGACCGGACGGCGGATCGACGGCGTCGCAATGCTTTCCCTGCCCGACAGGTAGGCGCCGGTGATCGAGTCCTTGTTGCGCCAGCAGCTCGGCATAGGTGCCGCTGTGCACGATGTGCCCGCCGTGCTCGCCGGCGCCCGGGACCGATGTCGACCACCCAGTCGGCGTGCTCGATGGTGTCCTCGTCGTGCTCGACGACGATCAGCGTGTTGCCCAAATCCCTTAGCCGGGTGAGGGTTTCGATGAGACGGCGGTTGTCGCGCTGATGCAGCCCGATCGACGGCTCGTCGAGCACGTACAGCACCCCGACCAGACCGGAGCCGATCTGGGTGGCCAGCCGGATACGCTGCGCCTCACCGCCGGACAGCGTGCCCGCCGCACGCGACAGCGACAGGTACTCCAGCCCGACGTCGAGCAGAAAGCCCAGCCGCGACTGGATCTCCTTGAGCACCTGCCCCGCGATCGCCTGCTCGCGCGAGCCGAGCGTGAGGCCGTTGAGGAAGTCCGCGCAGTCCGCGATGGACAGCTCGCACACCTCGGCGATGGATTTCGCGCCGCGCTCGCCGGCGGCCAGGTGACGGCCAGGATTTCCGGCTTGAGCCGGGCGCCGTTGCACACCGGGCACGGCACGTCACGCATGAAGCCCTCGTAGCGTTCCTTCATCTGCTCGGACTCGGTCTGCTCCAGCTTGCGCTGCAGGAACGCCAGCACGCCTTCGAAATCGGCGTAGTACGAACGGGTGCGGCCGTAGCGGTTGCGGTAGCGGACGTGGACCTGCTCGTCGCAGCCCTCCAGCATCGCCTTGCGCGCCCTGGCCGGAAGCTTGCGCCACGGGGTGTCGATGTCGAAGCCCATCGCCTCGCCGAGGCTGGCCAGCATCCGGGTGAAGTACTCCGCGGTGTGGCCCATCGACCAGGGCGCCACCGCGCCCTCGGCCAGGGTGAGGTCCGGGTCGGGCACGACCAGGTCGGGGTCGACCTCCTTGCGGATCCCCAGACCGGCGCACTCCGGGCAGGCGCCGTAGGGCGAGTTGAACGAGAACGACCGCGGTTCCAGGTCGTCGACGGCCAGCGCATGCCCGTTGGGGCAGGCGAGTTTCTCGGAGAACCGCTGCTCGCGGTTGTGGGCGTCGTGCTCGTGGTCGACGAACTCCAGCACCACGATGCCGTCGGCCAGGTTCAGCGCGGTCTCGACCGAATCGGTGAGTCGCTGCTTGGCGCTGGCCTTGACGGTGAGGCGGTCCACCACCACCTCGATGTCGTGCTTTTCCTGCTTCTTCAGCTTGGGCGGATCGGTCAGCGAATGCACCACGCCGTCGACCCGGACGCGGCTGTAGCCCTGGGCGTTGAGCTTATCGAACAGGTCGGCGAACTCGCCCTTACGGGTGCGCACCACCGGGGCGAGCACCTGGAATCGGGTGCCCTCGGGCATCGCCAGCACCTGGTCGACGATCTGCTGCGGGGTCTGGCGGGCGATCCGCTCACCGCAGACCGGGCAGTGCGGAGTGCCCGCGCGCGCATAGAGCAATCGCAGGTAGTCGTACACCTCGGTGATCGTGCCGACCGTCGAGCGCGGGTTGCGGTTGGTCGACTTCTGGTCGATCGACACCGCCGGCGACAGCCCTTCGATGAAGTCGACGTCCGGCTTGTCCATCTGGCCGAGGAACTGGCGGGCGTAGGCCGACAGCGACTCGACGTAGCGCCGCTGCCCCTCGGCGAAGATGGTGTCGAACGCCAGCGAAGACTTGCCGGATCCGGACAGCCCGGTGAAGACGATCAATGCGTCGCGCGGCAAATCAAGATCGACGCCGCGCAGGTTGTGCTCTCGCGCACCCTTGACGATCAGGCGGTCAGCCACGATGTCCCTTCCACTCTCGAGCTCATCACACACGTCATCACCATGCTATGTGCCCATACCGACAAGCGACGGTCGGCCAGTACCGTGGCGGGCATGACCGTCCTGAACGACGACTACACCGGCCACGTCGACGCGGGCACCGCAGCCCGCCGACGCTGCCGGGCGTCACGATCCTCAAAACGTCGGTGGGCCCCATGGACAACAACGCCTACCTGGTGACGTGTTCCGCGACCGGCGAAACGCTGCTGATCGACGCCGCCAACGACGCCGACGTTCTGCTCGACCTGGTGCGTACCCACGCCCCGAAGATGTCGCTGATCGTCACCAGCCATCAGCACTTCGACCACTGGCAGGCGCTGGAAGCCGTCGCGCAGGCGACCGGCGCACCGACCGCCGCGCACGAGATCGACGCCGAGCCGCTGCCGGTCACGCCGGACCGCGCTGCTGGCCGGCGGCGACACCGTGCAGATCGGTGAGCTGACTTTCGACGTGATCCATCTGCGCGGGCACACGCCGGGATCGGTCGCGCTGGCGCTCGACGGCCCGGCGACCGGCGGCGTCACCCAGTTGTTCACCGGCGACTGCCTGTTCCCCGGCGGAGTCGGCAAGACCTGGCAGCCCGGCGACTTCGAGCAGCTGCTCGAGGACGTCACCACCCGGGTGTTCGACGTCTACGACGACACCACCGTCGTCTACCCGGGCCACGGCGACGACACCACGTTGGGCGCGGAGCGGCCCAGCCTCGCCACCTGGCGCGAACGCGGCTGGTGAGACGCCGATCTGCGTCGGTGATTCGTCGCCGCGAAACGCGGTGCAGCCCCTACGCTTAGCCGATGAAGGTGGGCATCGACTTCGGCACAACGCACACCGTCGCCGCGGTCGTCGATCGCGGCAACTACCCGGTGGTGTCGTTCGACGGGGTCGATACCTGGCCCTCAATCATCGCCGCCAACGAAGCCGGCGAATTGCGGTTCGGTCTGGACGCTGCCGCCGTCCGCCATGATCCCGGGTGGTCGGCGTTGCGGTCGTTCAAACGTCTGCTCAACGACGCCGGGCCCAGGACAACGGTCGACCTCGCGGGGCGCAGCTACCGGCTGGCCGATCTGCTCGCGGGCTTTCTCGCCCAGCTGAAGAGCGACCTGCAGCAGCGGTCGAACATCGAACTGACCCCGGGTGAGCAAGTCGAAGCCGCGATCAGCGTGCCGGCCAACGCCTCGAGCGCGCAACGCTTCCTGACCCTGGATGCCTTCACCCAGGCCGGCTTCGAGGTGGTCGCGCTGCTCAACGAGCCGTCGGCGGCGGGTTTCGAATACGCCCACCGGTACCGCTCGACCATCACCGCCAAGCGCGAGTACGTGCTGATCTACGACCTCGGTGGTGGCACGTTCGACGCGTCGCTGCTGAAGATGACGGGCCGGTTGAACGAGGTCGTTCTCAGCGAAGGCATTCAGCGGCTCGGCGGCGACGACTTCGACGAGGCGATCCTCAAGCTCGTCCGCAAGGGCGCCGCCCTGCGCAAGCTGCCCGCGGGAACACGCGATCTGCTGCTCGAGGAGTGCGCGGTCCGCAAAGAAGGAGTCGGCCCGAACACCCGTCGTCTCCTGGTCGACCTCACCGCGGTCGGCAAGCCGCCGTTCTCCTGCCCCATCGACGATGTCTATACGGCCTGTGTTCCGCTGGTGGACAAGACGATTGCCGCCCTCTCCCGCGTCTTGCACGACCACGGCGGTGGCGACGTCGCCTGGTCGGATGTTGCGGGCGTCTATGTGGTGGGCGGGGCCGGGAGCTTCCCGCTCATTGCCCGGTCGCTGCGCGCGACGTTCGACGAAAAGCGCGTCAAACGCTCCCTGCACCCATTCGCGGCGACGGCGATCGGCCTGGCGGTCTTCCTCGACCGCGAGGCGGGTTTTGCTCTGTCCGAACGCCTTTCGCGCCACTTCGGTGTGTTCCGAGAGACCTGTGCGGGTGAGGACGTCTGTTTCGACCCGATTGTGCCCAAGGGGTCTTCGCTGCCGACCGCGGGCCAGCCGCCGTTCATCGTCACCCGGACCTATCGCGCGGCGCACAACATCGGACACTTCCGCTTCGTGGAGTGCAGCCGGTTACGCGACGGCCATCCCGACGGCGACGTCACGCCGTATGAACCGGTGTTCTTCCCGTTCGATCCCGACCTCAGCAACGACCAGGATCTGCCGCGTCAGGCGGTGCGTCGGCGCGACGACGGCCCGGATGTCGAGGAGCGCTACGTCATCACGTCCGGCGGAGCTGTCGAGGTCACCCTGACGACGCGGCCGGATCGGCTCAGTCGGACGTTCCGGTTGGAGCGCCACGACCTCGCCAGCGCGTGACGGCCGGCTAGGTGGTGGTGTGCACGATCAGCACGTCGACCTTGGCCCGACGTGAGACGTTGGCCGGGACTGATCCCAGCAGCCGGCCGGCAATCGTGCTGAGCCCGACGTTGCCGACCACGAGCAGGTCAGCGCTGACCTCTTCGGCGAGTCCGACCAGCGCGTCGACCGGGGCGCCGACGATCGAGCGTTCTTCGATGTGCTCGGCGCCTGCGGCGTGTGCCCGGTCCCTGGCCTCGCGCAGGATCGCGTAGATCGGAGCGCTACCGGACACCTTGTAGCTTTCGTCCTTAAGGGCGTCGGCGGCCCGCGGATCCTGCTGCTGCGGCAAGTACGCAGTCGCGACGATCAGCTTCGCGTCCGCCCCGGCGATGCTGCCTGCCTTCTCTACCGCCCGCAGCGACGAATCCGAGCCATCGGTCCCTACTACTACGGTCCGATAGGTGGTCATTTACCCTCCCAGGTGTCGGTTGCTCCGCCAACCCAAGACAGTAACGCTTTGCCGCAGATAGATGGACGGATTCGGGCCACGCCGACGGGGTCAACGAGACCGGGCTCACCGTGCGAGCGACGCAAACTCAGGCGTTCGTTGGGTCTACGAGCCGGGCCCGCAGGCCCTCGAATTCGGTGGAAAGTGTTGATTGGCATGATATTCAACCCATCGGGATGGTGGCGCATTGGAGGGAAAAATTCGGTTGCAGTCGCCAAAACGGTTCGTGATCAGGCAGGACGGGTAAGCAGCTTCACCAAAAGACCCTTAAAGTGACACGCATCATGGTTGCCACGACAATCGATGAACCCAGCACCGCAGTCGTCGCGGCTGATTCGCCTTCAGCGCGACACGGCAGGCTGCTCGACCCACTTGCGGTCGCGGTGCTGGCTGCCGTCGTCGGTGCCGCGGGGGCCAGCCATCCGTCGCTGTGGTTCGACGAGAGCGCGACCATCTCGGCCGCCAGCCGTTCGCTACCTGAGCTTTGCAGGCTGCTCGGCCACATCGACGCCGTGCACGGTTTGTACTACCTGCTGATGCATGGCTGGTTCGCCATCTTCCCGCTGACTGAGTTCTGGTCGCGGGTTCCGAGCTGTCTCGGGGTCGGGATGGCGGCCGCCGGTGTCGTGGTCTTCGCCAGGCAGTTCCTGCCACGGACCACCGCGGTCTGCGCGGGCATCGTGTTCGCGATCCTGCCGCGCGTGACGTGGGCCGCTGCCGAGGCCCGGTCTTACGGTTTCACGGCGGTAGCCGCGGTGTGGTTGACCGTGTTGCTGGTCACCGCGGCCCGGCGTAATCGGTGGTGGCTGTGGCTGCTCTACTCCCTGGCGCTGATGGTCGCGGTGGTGCTCAACGTCTACCTGGTGTTGCTGGTGCCGGCCTACGCGGTCATCACGCCGGTGCTGCGCCGCCATAAGTCAGTGGTGCTGTGGTGGGCGATCACGTCGGCGGTCGCGGTGGGCGCGGTGACGCCGTTGCTGCTCTTTGCGCACGGCCAGAGTGCCCAGGTCGCCTGGATCAACCCGCTGAATTGGCACAACGTCCTCGACGTGGTGCAACACCAGTATTTCGACAACAGCGTCCCGTTCGCGGTTCTGGCGGCGGTTATTTTCGTTGCCGCACTGACGATTCGATTGACCGGCCGATGGGACTCGGCTGGCGACACCCGACGGGTCTTGATCATCTGCGCGGCATGGACCGTGGTTCCCACCGCGATCCCGCTGATCTATTCGGCGATCAGTGATCCGTTCTACTACCCGCGATATCTGTTCTTCACCACGCCGGCGATGGCGGTGGCGCTGACCGTCTGCATCGTGGCGGTCGCTCGCAAGCGGCGGTGGATCGCCGTGGCGCTGATCGTGCTCACAGCGGCGGCGGCCCCGAATTATGTTCTCTCGCAACGGCAGCGGTACGCCAAAGAAGGCTGGGATTACAGCGACGTCGCCGACCTGATCAGTACCCACGCGGCGTCCGGCGACTGTCTGCTGGTCGACAACACGGTCCGCTGGCTGCCCGGGCCGATTCGCGCACTGCTCGCCGCGCGTCCGGCAGCCTTCCGGCCGTTGATCGACGTCGGGCGTGGCGTTCCCGCTCCCAAGCGGGAAACGCTCTGGGACGGCCATGTGGCGGTCTGGCTGATCACGGGCCGCCTCTTCAAATGCACCACGTTGTGGACGATCACAACGCACAACACGAGACTGCCGAATCACCAAGTGGGCGCATCGCTCTCGCCGGGTTGGAGATTCGGACGGTCGCCGGTCTACCAGACGCCGGATCTGATCGGGTTCCACATCGTCGAGCGGTGGCAGTTCCACCGGACCCAGGTTGTCAAATCGGTGCGCTGACCCTCGCATCGTCGCAACCGGGTACGCAGCTTTGCGGCATGCAGATCTGGCTTGCCGACCCGCGGTTCGGTGGTCCTGTTCAGAGCGGCCGGCACCTCATCGAACTGTTCGCCGCGTTCGGCCTGACGGTCAAGTCGGCGTGACGATGACGTTGTCAGGCAACGGGATCGTCACGCGGCACAGGTACTCGACGGCGCGTCCGCCGTGTTCAACGCGACGACGAACCCGACTAGCGATCCTTGGCGCTCGAGGACGCGTCAGCGCAGATGCCGACTGGCGCGGTATGCGGTCACGACGGCTGCGATGCCCACCACGGTGAACACCGCGAACAGCGCCCGGGCGGCCACCACGACACCGCCGTGCGCGCTGTTGACCACCACCCCGGCGAGCCCCGCGCCGACCGCCCCGGAGATGAGTTCCACCGTGTTGATCGCGGCGGCAGCGGCCGCGCCTTCCTTCGCGTCATCGACACACCGCATCGCCCACGCCGACAGATGAGGCCAGGCTCCGCCGAGGCCGAGCCCGGTGACCGTCAGCGCGAACACCCACGTCACGACGAGGGTCGCCGAGGCGTTGGCGAACTGAGTAGCCGCCGCCACCATCAGCCCGACGGCCATCACCAGCGGTGAAGCCACGACCACGCGGCGAATGACCGTCTTGCTGCTCAGCGACGCACTGAGAACCTCGCCGAGGGTCCAGCCGACCGCCAGCGCGGCACCGAGGAATCCGGCGGCCGCGGGACCCAGATGCGCCAGCCGTTGCCCGAACAGCGGCACATACATGTCGACCATTGCCGACGCCATCAGCACCGCAATGCTGAGGTAGATCCACTTCAACGGCCCGTTACCAAAGGTGCTGGGAGGCAGCACCTTTGCCGAACTCCGGCGGTCGACCAGCACGAAGATCACGAGCAATGCCAGGCTGACCACGAGTAGCCCCGCAGTCACGGCGACCTTCGTCGGAAGCTGGGCGACACTGATCGTCAGCGCCGCGGCCCCGAGCAGCAGCACCGACCACACCGGCGTCTTCAGCGCCGGCGCGGGATCGCTGCGATCGCGACGGCGGGCGGGCAGTACGCCTGGGACCAGGACGGCCATCGCCACGGTCAGTATCGCCACCGCACCGAAGGCCCAACGCCATAAGCCGAATTGAGCGAAAAAGCCGCCGGCCGCCGGCCCTATCACCGTCGCGACGCCCCACATCGCTGCCACCAATGCCGAGGCTTTGGTCCACAGCGATGGCGGCAGCACCGCGTTGATCAGTGCATAGCCCAAACCGGCCAACAGTCCCCCGCCCGCCCCCTGCAGCGTGCGGCCCACCAGCAACACAGCCATGTCGGGAGCTACCGCGCACACCACGCTGCCGAACCCAAACACGGCCAATCCCAGCAGATATGACGGTCGCGGTCCGATTCGTGACAGGGCGGCGCTGACCATGGAGGCCGTCACAACCGATCCGACCAGATAGAGGGTCGTCACCCAGGCATAGAGCCGCTCACCGCCGATGTCGGCGATCGCGCTCGGCAGCAGGCTGGCGGTGACGAACTCGTTGGTCGCGTACAGCGCCACCCCGCCGGCGAGCAGCGTCGACGTCCTCACATGTCGAGGACCTAACAGCGCCCGCCAGCCGTCGACTGCTTCCGCGTCGCGAGAGGACGTCACTTCAGACCGGCGGCGTCCATTCCGCGCAATTCCTTTTTGAGGTCGGCGATCTCGTCACGGATCCGTGCGGCCAATTCGAACTGCAGGTCGCGCGCCGCGGCCATCATCTGCGCGGTGAGGTCTTTGATCAGGTCGGCCAACTCGGCCCGCGGCATGTTGGCGGTGTCCCGACCCTCGTACACCCCGGCACTGACCGCCCGCCCCGGCTCGCCCTGAGCCCGGCGTCCCCGCGACGAGTTACGGCCGGAGCCGCCGATCTCGATCGCGTCGCTGTCGTCGGCTTCGCGGTAGACCTGGTCGAGAATGTCGGCGATCTTTTTACGCAGCGGTTGCGGGTCGATGCCATGGGCCTCGTTGTACGCGACTTGCTTGGCGCGGCGCCGGTCGGTCTCGTCGATCGCCTCTCTCATCGAGTCGGTGATCTTGTCCGCGTACATGTGGACCTCGCCGGACACGTTGCGGGCGGCACGGCCGATGGTCTGGATCAAGCTGCGCGACGAGCGCAGGAAGCCCTCCTTGTCGGCGTCCAGAATCGCGACCAGCGATACCTCCGGGAGGTCCAGACCTTCACGCAGCAGGTTGATGCCGACCAGCACGTCGTAGTCACCCAGTCGCAGCTGGCGCAGTAGCTCCACCCGGCGCAGCGTGTCGACCTCGGAGTGCAGGTATCGAACCCGGATGCCGGTCTCGAGCAGGTAATCGGTGAGGTCCTCGGCCATCTTCTTGGTCAGCGTCGTCACCAGCACCCGCTGGTCGGCTTCGGTGCGCTTGCGAATCTCGCCGATCAGGTCGTCGATCTGGCCTTTGGTCGGCTTGACCACAACTTGTGGGTCGACGAGTCCGGTCGGCCGGATCACCTGCTCGACGAACTCTCCGGCCGCCTGGCTCAGCTCGTAGGGGCCCGGTGTGGCCGACAAGTACACCGTCTGCCCGATCCGGTCGGCGAACTCTTCCCAGGTCAACGGACGGTTGTCGCATGCCGACGGCAGCCGGAAACCGAACTCGACGAGGTTGCGCTTGCGCGACATGTCGCCCTCATACATGCCGCCGATCTGCGGCACCGTCACGTGAGACTCGTCGATGACCATCAGAAAGTCTTCGGGGAAGTAGTCGATCAGCGTCGCGGGCGGCGAGCCAGGCCCGCGGTCGTCGATGTGCCGCGAGTAGTTCTCGATCCCCGAGCAGAACCCGACCTGGCGCATCATCTCGACGTCGTAGTTCGTCCGCATTCGCAACCGCTGGGCCTCCAGCAGCTTGCCCTGGCGCTCGAATTCGGCGAGCCGCTCCTCGAGCTCCCGCTCGATGGTCGAGATGGCGTGGGCCATGCGCTCCGGTCCGGCGACGTAATGCGTCGCCGGGAAAACACGCAGCGAGTCGACCTGGCGCACCACGTCACCAGTTAGCGGATGCATGTAATACAGCGCTTCGATCTCGTCGCCGAAGTACTCGATGCGCAGCGCCAGTTCTTCGTACGACGGGATGATCTCGACGGTGTCGCCCCGTACCCGGAACGTGCCGCGGGTGAACGACATGTCATTGCGGGTGTACTGCACGTCGACCAGCAGACGCAGCAGCCCGTCGCGGGGCACCTCGCTGCCCACCTGCAATTCGACCGACCGGTCGAGGTAGGACTGCGGCGTGCCCAGACCGTAGATGCAGGACACCGAAGCCACCACGACCACGTCACGGCGTGACAGCAGCGACGACGTCGCGGAGTGCCGTAGCCGCTCCACATCATCGTTGATCGAGCTGTCCTTCTCGATGTAGGTGTCGGTCTGCGAGATGTACGCCTCGGGCTGGTAGTAGTCGTAGTACGAGACGAAATACTCGACTGCGTTGTTCGGCAACATCTCCCGCAACTCGTTGGCAAGTTGCGCGGCGAGTGTCTTGTTCGGCGCCATCACCAGCGTCGGCCGCTGAAGGCGCTCGATGAGCCACGCGGTAGTGGCCGATTTTCCGGTTCCAGTGGCACCGAGCAGCACCACATCGCGCTCCCCCGCCCGAATTCGGCGCTCCAGCTCGTCGATGGCGGCCGGCTGGTCGCCCGCAGGCGCATACGGGCTGATGACTTCGAAGTCGCCGCCGGCACGCACCATGTCTTCGACAGGGCGGTATTCGGAGTGCGCAATCACAGGGTGTTCGGTGGCGAAAGCCATGGCTCCAGAGTAGAGGCCGGCACCGACACGTGCGCCGACGATGCAGGTCGGCGCGACCGCGACTGGGTCAGCTGTGCTGGCTGCTCCACACCCGGGCGCCCGGGTTGCATTCGATCAGGTGACCGTCCTCCGACTTCGACATGGTGAACACCGGGGTGTCGGTGCAGGAGGTGCCGGCCGGATGCACGCCGGTGGTCGTCGGCGCTTTGTCCCAGGTGTTGGCCTCACAGACGACCTGCTCGTTGGCCGTGGAGTCAAAGCCGAGCTTGTCGATGTCGGTGCACGGCCCGCCCAGCACCGCCGGCGGCGGGGCTGCGACCGGCGACGCGGTGGTGTTGGCCGCCTGCGCCGGATCGGCGACCGGGACATCTGGCGGGACATCACCGGTACGGGAGGCCACCACCGGGACCCGCAGTGTCGCCCCTTGCGAGCCGCACTCGTTGCTCTGCACGGTCTGGGTTTGCACGCCGCGCAGGGTGCCGTCGGGCTCCGGCGTCAACGACCACACCACGGTCTCGGACTCGGTGACGGTCGGCGCGCCGCGCGCTTTCTGGCACTGCGCCTGCAGCTGTCGAGGCTCAGACTGCCAGTGGCCGTCGACGAAATGCAGCACGCCGGCGTTAGCGCTGCCGGTCGCCTTCGCCATCTGATGGTTGGTGTCGTCCAGCTTGGTGCCGGTCGCCGCACAGCCGGCCGCGGTGCACGCCGAAGAAAACGCCCACCACGTGGCGTCGCCACCGTTGTTGCGGATCACCCCGTTTGATGTCTGTTTGGCCCGGTCGTAGTCGAGCCGGTAGCTGCCGTTGAGTGGCGGTGCCGCGAGCGCCGACGCCGCCGACGATGTCGCGTGCACCCGTGGCGGAGAGGCGGGGTTCGCCTGGGGCTGGTCGTCCCACGAGAAGAACGAGATCGCCCACGTCACCGTTAGCGACAGCAACGCCACGACCATCGCGGCGGCGATACCGCTTTTCAGCGTCAACCTCCGTTTGGCCGTGGAGGTCCCGGTGTTCCGGAGCAGCGATCGCGGGCGCTCGGCCGGTGCGGGATCGGCGACGTGCCCGTTGAAGGCCGCGGCGAATTGGCGGCACCGGTCGAAACGGTCGCCGGGGTCCTTCGCGAGAGCTCTGAAGAACACGTCGTCGAGGTCCGCAAGATCGGGGCGGTAGTCGCTGAGCCTGGGGAGCTCGGCGTGCAGGTGTTGCCCGATCACCGCCACCGGATTGGAGTTCCGGTAGGGCGGAGCACCGGTCAGCAGGTGGAAGGCGGAGGCGGCGAGCGCGTACTGGTCGGCGCGACCGTCGATGTTCGAGCCGACGAGCTGCTCGGGCGCGGCGTAGGCGACGGTGCCCACCGCGACGTTGGTCTCGGTGATGCCGCTGATGTCGGCAAGATGACGCGCTACGCCGAAGTCCGCCAACAGGATTCGACGGTCGTCCTCTTCGGGATGGGTGAGCAGGATGTTGGCGGGTTTGACGTCGCGGTGCAACAGCCCGCGCGCGTGGGCGTAGTCGAGCGCGCCCGCCACCGCGGTGACGATCGCCGACACGTCCTGCTCCGGCATCCCACCGCGAAAACGCTCGCGCATCAGGCGGGCCGCGTCGGTGCCCTCGACATAGTCCATCGCGATCCAGAGGTGACCGTCGAATTCGCCACGGTCGTGCACCGCGACGATGTGGGGATGCCACAGCGTGGCCGCCAGGTCGGCTTCGCGGTTGAATCGCTCGCGGAATTCGGGGTCGGCGGTGGTCCCCTCGGTCAGCACCTTGAGCGCGTCGCGGCGAGGCAACCGGGGGTGCTTGGCGAGATACACGTCTGCCATCCCACCGGAGCCCAGCGGACGCAGGATGGTGTAGCCGGCAAAGACGGTGGAGAGCTGAGCGCACCGTCCGATGCCTCGGCGTTGCTTCGCCGGCCGGAATCCGCAGGCTCCCGGTTGGGATGCGACCCGATCAGCGGCACCCGGGTCAGCAGTCGGGTGATCGCGAGATGCGGGAGTGATTCATAGCCACGCTGCAGCAGGCTGCGGGGGCGCCGAGGCTCCGCAGGGTGCGCCGGCGATCCTGGTTGGACGTCCCAGTGCTGTGTCGCTCTGGTCGCCTCGTCCATCGAGCTCATCCCCCTCACATCAGATCGTTGGCGGCGTCGGCCGCTCACTCCCGGTTACCCGCTGCGCGACTGAACTCCTGAAATAGTTGCAGGCTGGACGTTTTCGCAGCTCCGACGCGCAACCTAAGCCCCAACAGTGGGCTGGCTGTTCGCAATCATGCCGCCCGACGCGGTGATATCCAGCTGTGCCACGTATGAAGAAGCTATGAATCGCGCCGTCGGCGCAGTTCGCGGCAAGTTACAGCCGAATCACAGTGCGCCACGTGGAAGCTCCGCTGATGCAGCGTCGATACTGGAGTGGTGAGTCGACCAGCCCCGCCCCTGCTGACCATTTGGCACGACGGTTCGGAACGTACCTTCGCGCCAGGTCAGGACGTCGTCGTCGGGCGTGATCTGCGTGCTGACATCCGTATCGCCGATCCCCGGATCTCCCGCGCGCACCTGATCCTGCGCTTCGAGCAGGGCAAGTGGCTGGCCATCGACAACGGCTCGGTGAACGGGACTTTCGTCAACGGCTATCGCAGACCGGTGGTCGACATTTACGACGGGCAGAGCATCAACGTCGGCAACGCCGGCGGCCCGCGGCTGACGTTCGAGGTCGGGCCTCGCCGCGGCAAAGGCGGCCAGCCGCCCGGGCGGGCCGCTGCGTCCGATGGCCAGTCGACCGCGTCATGGTCCACAGCCGCCCAGCCCGCTCCGCCCGCCGGGGTCGCCGACGCGCAGCGCGGGGTCGCCCGGCCGGCGCCGCCGCCCCCACAGGCGCCACCTCCCGGTCCGCCAGCCAGCCCGCCCCGGCGGAGCGCACCCCCGGTCCGGCCGCCGCAATCGCCGTCGGAATATCCGACCAACGTGCAGAACCCGCAGCCGACGGCCGGACCGCCTGCCGAGGAGCTCACCGTCGTGAAAGCCCGGTCCGCGCCGCCGCTGAACCACGTGCCGCCCACCGAGGCCACCATGCTCGACGTGCGTGCCGGCGACGCGGAGAACTTCGCGACCAAATTCGTCAAACGGCTGTCGCCGCGGTCGACGCCGTCCGGCAAACCGGCCGGCTCGGTCACCATCGGCCGCGCGACCGACAACGACATCGTGATTCCCGACGTACTGGCGTCGCGGTATCACGCAACACTGACCCTGACGCCGCTGGGCACCGAGATCCGCGACACCAGCGTCAACGGGACGTTCGTCAACGGCACCCGGGTCGGGTCGGCGATCCTGAGCGACGGCGACGTCGTCACCATCGGCAACGTCGATTTGGTCAACAACGGCGGTCTGCTGGTCCGCCGCAGCGAGACCGAAGCCGCAACCCGCACCGGTGGTTTGGAGGTGCGCGGCGTCCAGTACGTCGTCGACGGCGGCAAACAACTACTCAGCGACATCGCGCTGACCGCGCGACCGGGAACACTGACCGCTGTCATCGGTGGGTCAGGTGCCGGCAAGAGCACGCTGGCCAGGCTGATCGCGGGCTACACCACGCCCACTGCGGGCTCGGTGACGTTCGAGGGCCACGACATCCACTCCGAGTACGCGTCGCTGCGCAGCCGGATCGGGATGGTCCCCCAGGACGACGTGGTGCACCGGCAGCTGACGGTGAACCAGGCGCTGAGCTATGCCGCCGAACTGCGCCTGCCACCCGACACCAGCAAGGCCGACCGCACCAAAGTCGTCAACCAGGTCCTCCAAGAGCTCGACCTGACCAAGCACGCCGAGACGCGTGTCGACAAGCTGTCCGGTGGGCAGCGCAAACGCGCGTCGGTGGCTCTCGAGTTGCTGACCGGGCCGTCGCTGCTGATCCTCGACGAGCCGACCTCGGGCCTGGACCCTGCACTGGACCTGCAGGTGATGTCGATGCTGCGGCAACTCGCCGATGCCGGTCGCGTGGTGTTGGTGGTGACGCACTCGCTGTCCTACCTCGACGTCTGCGACCAGGTGCTGCTGGTCGCCCCGGGCGGCAAGACGGCCTACTGCGGCCCGCCGGACGGCATTGGCGACGTGATGGGCACGACCAACTGGGCGAAGATCTTCAGCCAGGTGGGCGCCGACCCCGAAGAAGCCAACCGCCGTTTCCGGGAGCGCGAACAGCAGCAACCGCCCCCGCAGCAGGGTCAGCCGGCCGACCTGGGCGAGCCGGTGCACACCAGTGTGCGCAAACAGATCTCGACGATCGCCCGCCGGCAGGTCCGCCTCGTCATCGCCGACCGCGCGTACTTCATTTTCCTGGCGGTGCTGCCGTTCATCCTGGGCGCGCTGTCGCTCACCGTTCCGGGTAGCACCGGATTCCGGCCAGCCCGGGCCGCACGCCGGGACACCCGACGAGGCGGCGCAGATCCTGGCGCTGCTGCATGCCCGCTGCGGCCTTCATGGGTACCGCGCTGACCATCCGCGACCTGGTCGGCGAACGCCCCATCTTCCAGCGTGAGCAGGCGGTCGGTCTGTCGACCGACGGCATACCTGCTGGCCAAGACGCTGGTGTTCTGCGGGTTCGCGATTCTGCAATCAGCGCATCATCACCGCGATCGTCGTCGTCGGCAAAGGCGCACCCGCCCACGGCGCGGTGCTGCTCGGCCACTCCACCGTCGCCGCGACCGCCGAGCTGTTCATCACCGTCGCCGCGACCTGCGTCGCCTCAGCGGTCCTGGGCCTGGCCATCTCGTCGCTGGTCCGATCCAGCGAGCAGATCATGCCGTTGTTCGTGGTCGCGGTGATGGCCCAGTTGGTGCTGTGCGGCGGCATGGTGCCGGTGACGGGTCGGCTCGGTCTGGACCAGCTGTCCTGGGTGATGCCCGCGCGCTGGGGCTACGCGGCGGCGGCGTCGACCGTCGACATCCGGAACCTGGTGCCTCCGCCGCTGCTCCCGCAGGACCAGTTCTGGCAGCACACCCGGCATTTCTGGCTGCTCGACATGGGCATGCTGGCTGGGCTGACCCTGTTCTACGCCTGCTTCGTCCGCTGGAGAATCCGGCTCCGGCGCTGACAGCCATGCATCCGCCCAAGCACGAGACGTTCGATCTGCGCGCCCGCACCAACACCGATCCGAAGGGCATTGTGCGGGCCGTCGATGAGTACATCGTGCGGCCGTGGGGTCTCTACGTGGCCCGCCCGACACCAGGCCGCGCGCAGTTCCACTACCTCGAGTCGTGGCTGCTGCCGTCACTTGGGCTTGCGGGCCACGGTCTTTCACTTCAACCCCGGCCACGAGCGCGACCACGACTACTACCTCGACGTCGGCGAATACACGCCGGGCCCGGACGTGTGGCGCTCCGAAGACCACTACCTCGACCTGGAGGTCCGCACCGCGCCGGGCGTGGACTCTGGCCGACATCGACGAGCTGTTGGAAGCCATGCGGCACGGCCTGCTGACGCCGGAGGTCGGCGAAGCAGGCCGTGCGGCGCGCGGTGCACGCCGTCGAAGGCCTGGCCCGCAACGGCTATGACCTCGACGCCTGGCTGGCCGCCGAGGGCATGCCAGCTCGACTGGCGCTGAAAACGAAAACCGTTGCGCACAGCCCTTTAGACGGCAAGCAATCGCTCGAAGAATTCACGGTAGTGCATCAGGGCCAGGCGTAGGTCTTCGGTCGACGCCTCTTCGCCGCGCGACCACTGCTCTTCGAGCCGCGACCGCGCCTCGGGCGAATCCACTGGTGAGCTGCTCGACCAGATCGGAAACCAATACGTCCGCCTTTTGCACGCAATCCTTCGGATCGTCGACGAAGGCGGCCTGAACGCCGGCCCACCGCGCACGCAGATCGGCGAGATCGTCGCCGGCGAAAAGCAATTCGTCGGCTGAGCGGTTCTGCGGTCGGGCTGCTGTCTCAGCCGGGGTCTGCGGCGGATCCGCTGCTCGGCTCGCGGTCGGGTCGTCGGCGCGTCGGCCGGGCTCTCATCCTCGATCCGCGGTGCTTCCGTGACAGGGATGCGGCCTCATCGGGCGAATCGGTCAGTCTTGTGTTCGTCATGCGTGGTCATGCGCTTGCCTCCTGTGATGCGTCGTTGTCGGTCGGGGTCTCGAGCAACTTCTCGAACAGCGCCCGGTAGTGCACGAACGCCTCTCGCTGTTGCTCGGTGTCGGCATGCTGCTCCGAGACGTGGATCCCGTGCGCGGCCCGGTAGTTGTCGACGATCTGTGGGTGATCGACCGAGATGTCGGCGGCCCGTTGGTCGAAATCGTCGACGGGATAACCCCGTTGGCGCATCACCTCAGTCACCAGACGGTCGGCGACCCCCACGGCGGTCGCGGGGTTGTCCACGAATCCGGCCTGTACTTCTTGCCAGCGGGCGGTGAAGTCCGAGTGCGCCGAAGGCGTGAGAGCAACGATGTCGAGCTTGCCGTGCTTGCGTTCCCGCGTAGTGAGTTCTCGCACGGCACCTTTCTCGCTGCCGGTCTCGGACACCACATGCTCGTACTCACTGCCGTAATGCTGTTTGAGTCGCTTCGTCTTGGTGCGAAAGCTGATCATGCTTATGACGACAACCGCCGCGACAATCGCAACGAGAGCGACTGCCCCGATCAAGATCCATTCCCAGGTGGGCATTTAAGAGCTCCTTTCACACATACGTCCAATAACCCAGCCGATACGTCCGTAAACCTGTTTGTGTGATCCATGGCATAACGCGGTGAGACCGAGCGATCGGTGCACTGCCGCTCAGAAATAGTGACGCCGGCCGCCGACGGCGCGTCCGGTGCTGCCCAGGACGGCCAGTATCGCGCCGACGACGAGCAAAATGATGCCCAGAGTCCACAGGATGGAGATCTTGAGGAGAAATCCCGCGAGCAGCAGGATGATGCCGAGAACGATCATGGTTGAGCCCTTTCCTCAGATGAGGGTCGACCGATGTCGGGACGGCCGACCTGAAACAAGTCGACCACCCGGGCGGGGGGTACAACTACACCCCTAAGGAGGTAAAGCCGGCGGCATCACACGGCAGAGTGATGGACTGAGGTGCGGCGCTGCCTAGTGTCTGGGGTTCCAGCCTGATGTGTCGGCCCAGTCCCACGCCCGCCGATAGGCCTCAGAGAACCACGGTTCCTTGGCGGCGACGTAGGTTTCGACACCCCCGCCGGATGCTGCCTGTTCGGCTCGCCGCTTGACGGCCAGATACTCTTCCTGCACAGCGGGATTGGCTACCAACCAGTCGACAAACAGCAGCGCGAACTGCTGATTGGGCCAGCCGTTGACGCGGAGATGAACATTTGTCGGCCGTCCTGGGTCAGCCGATCCGTGAATCCGCTTCTGCCACAAGCCCGCGTCGTCGCTGTGCTCGTAGCGGGCGACGGTGCTACGGGCGTCGTTCTTACTCTCGTCGGCGGTGATGCGATCGATGCCCGGATACCCGGCCGACAGCAGCGCTGACCTGAGTTCGTCTGCCGCCGAGAGCGATTCAACGGTCACCTGGACGTCGATGGCGTCCTTGGCGTCCAGCCCCGGCACCGCGGTCGAACCAATGTGGTCGACGCGCAGTGCTTTCTCCCCGCACGTGGTCTTCAAGCGGGCGACGATGCGCTTCGCCTGATCGGGCCACGTCGAATCGGCCGGTGTCAGCCGAGCGGGTGGACGGGCCACGGCGCCGGCGCTGAGGTTGTGCGCGAATGGTGTGATGCGTTCGGCCCATACCTCACGGGCCCGCTCGGTGAGCGTCTCGGACGATCCCGAATTGTCCAGCCAGATATCGGCAACGGCCCGACGTTGCTCGTCGGCGGCTTGGGCGGCGATGCGGGCGCGAGCGTCGTCCTCGGCCATGCCGCGGTGCTCGATCAGTCGTTTCACCCGCAGTTCGGCGTCGGCGAACACCACGACGACGAGCGGGAACAGCGGCGCCATCCCGGATTCCACCAGCAGCGGAATGTCTTCCACCACAACGGAGTCCTCCGGTACGGCAGCGATGATCTCGGCGCGCCGCTTGCCGACCAGCGGATGAACGATCCCGTTGAGAGTGGCCCGATTTTCGTCGTCACTGAATGCCTTGGCCGCCAACGCCGGTCGGTCCAATGCGCCGTCCGGCAGCAGGATGTCGTCACCGAACGCATCAACCAGCGCGGCTAACCCTTCGGTGCCGGGCTCCACCACCTCGCGGGAGATGACGTCGCCGTCGACGACGACGCCACCGCACCGCGAAAATGTCGAGGACACCGTCGATTTGCCGGCACCGATACCGCCGGTCAGACCGATGCGAAGCATCCGGCGTCCGGGCTAGGCGCTGCCCGCGAGCTTCTCCCGGAGAGCGGCGAGTTGCGCGTCGCTGGCCAGCGAGCCCCCGCTCGGCTGGTCGTCACCCGACGTGCCGTTGGCTTGCGGACGCTGGGCAGCCTCGGCCTCGGCCTCGGCGAACCGCTCCATCTGCGCGGTGTGCATCTTGTGCCTGCGCTCGGCCTCCGCGTAGCGCGATTCCCACTCGGTGCGCTGCGTGTCGAAACCTTCGAGCCACTCGTTGGTCTCGGCGTCGAAGCCCTCGGGGAAGATGTAGTTGCCCTGGTCGTCGTAGCTGTCGGCCATGCCGTACTTCGCGGGGTCGAACTCCTCGGTGTAGTCCTCGTTGGCCTGCTTGAGGCTCAGCGAGATCCGGCGACGCTCCAAGTCGATGTCGATGACCTTGACCATCGCGTCGTCACCGACGGTGACCACCTGGTCGGGCACCTCGACGTGGCGCTCAGCCAGCTCGGAGATGTGCACCAGTCCTTCGATGCCCTCTTCGACACGGACGAACGCACCGAACGGCACCAGTTTGGTGACCTTGCCGGGCACGATCTGACCGATCGCGTGGGTGCGGGCGAAGTGCCGCCACGGATCTTCCTGAGTCGCCTTGAGCGACAACGAAACGCGCTCGCGGTCCATGTCGACGTCGAGCACCTCGACGGTCACCTCGTCGCCGACCTGAACAACCTCGGACGGGTGGTCGATGTGCTTCCAGGACAGCTCGGAAACGTGCACCAGGCCGTCGACCCCGCCCAGGTCGACGAACGCGCCGAAGTTGACGATGGACGACACGACACCCTTGCGGATGGCGCCCTTCTGCAGCTGGTTGAGGAACTCGCTGCGCACCTCCGACTGGGTCTGTTCCAGCCAGGCGCGACGCGACAGCACCACGTTGTTGCGGTTCTTGTCGAGCTCGATGATCTTGGCTTCGATCTCCTTGCCGATGTACGGCTGCAGATCGCGGACGCGTCGCATCTCGACCAGCGAGGCGGGCAGGAAGCCGCGCAGCCCGATGTCCAGGATCAGACCACCCTTGACGACCTCGATGACGGTGCCCTTGACAGCCTCGTCATTTTCCTTGAGCGCCTCGATGGTTCCCCAGGCGCGCTCGTACTGTGCACGCTTCTTGGACAGGATCAGGCGGCCTTCTTTGTCCTCTTTGGTGAGGACAAGAGCTTCGATTTCATCGCCCACGGTAACGACCTCGTTGGGGTCGACGTCGTGTTTGATGGACAGCTCGCGAGAGGGAATGACGCCTTCGGTTTTATAGCCGATGTCGAGGAGGACCTCGTCCCGGTCAACCTTGACGATGGTCCCTTCGACGATGTCGCCATCGTTGAAGTACTTGATTGTTTTATCGATCGCGGCGAGAAAATCCTCGCTCGAGCCAATGTCGTTGATGGCTACTTGCGGCGAGGTGACGGCGGGACTCGGCATATTGTTGGGTTGCTCCGGACAAGTTGGGTCGAAGGGACACTGCTGGTGTACCCGTCGAGATTACTCGACGGGTACACGCTGGCCAAACTCGCTCTTCTTAGTCGTCGAAAACGCGCGAAGAATCCGCGTCTCTGCGCAAGAACCATGGTCAGAACGCGGTAATCAACACCACCCCGCCGATCATGAGCACGCCCCCTGCCACTCTGCCGAGGCTGATGGGGTGGGGGTCTACGCGAAGCCAACCGAAATGATCGACCATCAGCGACATGATGAGCGCCGCACTCACCGTCAGGCCCATGAACGTGCCGGCGCCGACCTTGTGCACCAAGGTCAGGCCCGCATAGACCTGCACAGCTCCGACGAGGCCGCCGACAACGGCCCACCATGGCATCGACGTGGCGTCCTGCAGGCTGGGCAGCGGTTTCCACCTGACCAGGAATACCGCGACGAAGAAAACTGCGACCACTGCAGCCGAAATCGCCGACGCCAGCCACGGATTCAGCATGTGCTTGTAGAGCTGACTGTTCATGGCAGCGCCGCAGGTCTGGAGTGCGCCGCCGAGGATGATGAACGGAATCATCCAGGTTGCGTTCATAAGCACCTTCCTGGTTACCTCTGCGGCTTACCCACCGACGCCGCGCCCCAGACAGCAGACAGCACCAATCTGTCCATTGGAAGTACGAATTGCCGCCGCCCGGTGCACGACTGCTTCAGTGCGCGGCGGTGTCCCAGCTCGGACCGTAGCCCACCGAGACTTCCAGCGGCACGTCGAGCGGGTACGCGCCGCCCATCTTGTCGCGGACCAACTCCTCGAGTTGGTCCCGCTCACCGGACGCGACTTCGAACAGCAATTCGTCGTGCACCTGCAGCAGCATTCGCGACGACAATCCCGACGCCGTGAGGGCGTTGTCGACTTCGATCATCGCCACCTTGATGATGTCGGCCGCGCTGCCCTGAATCGGCGCGTTGAGCGCCGCCCGCTCGGCGGACTCGCGCACCTGCCGGTTGCTGCTGTCCAGTTCGGGCAGGTAGCGGCGGCGACCAAGCACGGTCGACGTGTAGCCGTCTTTGCGGGCCTGTTCGACCACGTTCAGCAGATAGTCGCGCACGCCACCGAAACGGGAGAAGTACTGATCCATCTGCACCTTGGCCTCTTCGGTGGATATCTTCAGCTGAGCTGCCAGGCCGTATGCGCTCAGACCGTAGGCCAGTCCGTAGGACATCGCCTTGACCCGGCGCCGCAGCTCGCCGGTGACCTCATCGATCGGCACACCGAAAGCCCGCGACGCCACGAACGAGTGAAGGTCTTCGCCGGTGTTGAAGGCCTCGATGAGGCCGTCGTCGCGAGACAGGTGCGCCATGATCCGCATCTCGATCTGGCTGTAGTCGGCGGTCATCAGCTCGGCATATTTGGCACCGGCCCCGCTACCGACGACGAACGCGTCGCGGATCTGGCGGCCCGCGTCGGTGCGAATCGGAATGTTCTGCAGGTTGGGCTCGGTGGACGACAGCCGGCCGGTTGCCGCGATCGTCTGGTTGAACGTGGTGTGGATGCGGTCATCGGCGGCAACCGAATTCAGCAACCCGTCGACGGTCACCTTCAGCCGGGTGACGTCGCGGTGTGCGAGCAGATGCTGCAGGAAGGGATGACCGGTTTTGTCGAACAGCGATTGCAGTGCGTCGGCGTCGGTGGTGTAACCGGTCTTTGTCCGCTTGGTCTTCGGCATCTCCAGTTCGTCGAACAGCACCACCTGCAGCTGTTTCGGCGAGCCGAGGTTGATCTGCTTGCCGATCACCGCGTAGGCCGCTTCGGCGGCGTCACGAATCTGATCACCGAATTGGCTTTGCAACGCACTCAATTGGCTGAGGTTCACCGCGATACCCACGGCTTCCAGACCCGCCAGCACCCGTTGGACCGGCAGTTCCATTTCGGCCAACAGTGACGTGGAGTCGATGCGGGCCAGTTCGGCGTCCAGCGCGTCGGCGAGGTCCACGACGGCACGGGCCCGCAGCACTGCGGTCTGAACGGCCTGCTCGTCAACGCCGCCCTCGTCGACGTCTAGGAGTGAAAGTTGTTGCTGTTCTGATGTTTCCGCGCGCAGTTCGCGACGCAGGTAACGCAGCGACAGGTCATCCAGGGTGAAGCTGCGTTGTCCGGGGCGAACCAGGTAGGCGGCCAGAGCTGTGTCGGAGCTGACCCCGTTGAGCGTCCAACCGCGTCCGGTGAGGTCGTGGATGGCCAACTTGGCCTCGTGCAAGGCCTTCGGCTTCTCCGGGTCGGCCAGCCAAGCTGCCAGCGCCGAATCATCCTCGGGCGTCAACGTTGTGGTGTCGATGAAGCCGCCGTCACCGTCGGCAGCGGCGATCGCCAGCGCAGTTGCGTCGCCGCCGTACGGCAGATGAGTCCCGACCACCGCGAGCCCCGCTCTGCGTCCGTCGGCGATGTGCTCGGCCAGCCACTGCCCGACCGTGCCGGGCTCCAGCGCTCCCCCGCGGACATCGAATCCTTCATCGACCTCGGGCTCGACGGCGACCAGGGTGTCGAAAAGCCGATCACGCAGGACACGGAACTCCAGCTGGTCGAACAGCTGGTGGATCTGGTCGCGATTCCAGGGCAGCATGCGCAACGTGTCCGGCGTCTGCGCCAACGGCACGTCGCGGACCAGTTCAGTCAGCTCTCGGTTGCGTATCACGGCGGCGAGGTTGGCCCGCAGCGCGTCACCGACCTTGCCGCGCACCGAGTCGACGCCGTCGACCAGCGCTTGCAGCGACCCGTACTCGATGATCCATTTCGTCGCCGTCTTCTCACCCACGCCGGGGATGCCGGGCAAGTTGTCGCTCGGGTCGCCGCGCAGCGCGGCGAAGTCGGGGTACTGCTCGGGGGTCAGGCCATACTTTTCGGTCACCGCCGCGGGGGTGAAGCGGGTCAGTTCGCTGACGCCTTTGCGCGGGTAGAGCACTGTGACATCGTCGTTGACCAGCTGCAAGGCATCGCGGTCGCCGGTGACGATCAGTACCCGGTAGCCCTCTTTCTGGGCCTGCGTCGCCAGCGTCGCGATCACGTCGTCGGCTTCGAAGCCCGGCTCGGCGAGAACCGTAATGCCCAGCGCCGCAAGCACTTCCTTGGTGACGTCGATTTGCCCGCGAAACTCGTCCGGGGTGGTCGACCGATTGGCTTTGTATTCCGGGTAGCGCTCGGAGCGGAAGGTCTGGCGCGACACGTCGAACGCAGCGGCAACGTGGCTGGGCGACTCGTCGCGCAGCAGGTTGATCAGCATGGCGGTGAAACCGTAGACGGCGTTGGTGGTCAGGCCGCCCTGGGTTTTGAAGTTCTCCGCCGGCAGCGCGTAGAACGCCCGATACGCCACCGAGTTGCCGTCCAGCAGCATCAACGTCGGCTTCTCGTCGCCGGCCTTGCCGGCTTGCGGCTTTTTGGTCGCGGTCCTCGCGGGGCTCACGGCCTCAACTCTAGGCACCGCCGCGGACACCTAGGTCAACTGCCGCGCTTGTTGCCCGTCGATGGGTCCGCTGTCGCGAAACGCCCACCCACGTCATCGGCGAGGCGCCAGGTCTTCAAGCAACAAACTGCAACACGTTTCAGTTTTGCTGTCGTTCTCGGTACGCTGACCCGGTGCCAGAGGTCACCAGCCAAGAACCCGCTATCGATGGATGGTTCGCCACCGACTCAACTGACGGAGCCGACGGCCCCCATCTGATCGGCAGCAAGTGTCCGGCGTGCGGCACCTATGTCTTTCCGCCGCGGGAGAACAACTGCCCCAATCCGGCTTGCGCCAGCGACACACTCGAGTCCGTCGCTCTGTCGCGTCGCGGAAAGCTGTGGAGCTACACCGAGAACCGGTATCCGCCGCCTGCGCCCTACCCCGCGGCGGATCCTTTCGAGCCGTTCGCGATCGCTGCGGTGGAGCTGGCCGACGAGGGACTCATCGTGCTCGGCAAGGTCGTCGAGGGCACTCTCGCGGCCGACCTCAAGGTCGGCATGGAGATGGAGCTGGCCACGATGACATTGTTCACCGATGCCGACGGCGTCGAACGCATCGTGCACGCGTGGAAGGTGTCCTCGTGAGCGCTCCTGAGCCGCTGTACATCCTCGGCGCCGGCATGCACCCCTGGGGCAAGTGGGGTCGAGATTTCACCGAATACGGCGTGGTCGCCGCGCGCGCCGCGCTGGCAGAGGCCGGACTGGACTGGCGGCAGGTTCAGTTGGTCGCGGGCGCCGACACCATTCGCAACGGTTACCCGGGATTCATCGCCGGGTCGACATTCGCGCAGAAGCTCGGCTGGAACGGCGTCCCGGTCAGTTCCAGCTATGCGGCGTGCGCCAGCGGATCGCAGGCCCTGCAGAGCGCGCGCGCCCACATTTTGGCTGGATTCTGCGACGTCGCGCTGGTCATCGGCGCCGACACCACACCGAAGGGCGCGTTCGCCCCGGTCGGTGGAGAACGCAAGAACGATCCCGACTGGCAGCGGTTCCACCTGATCGGCGCGATGAACCCGGTGTATTTCGCGCTGCTCGCGCGACGCCGGATGGACCTCTACGGCGCCACATCCGAGGACTTCGCCCAAGTCAAAGTCAAGAACTCCCAGCACGGCCTGCAGAACCCGAATGCCCGCTACCACAAGGAATCCTCGGTCGAGGACGTGCTAGCCAGCCCGGTGGTCAGCGACCCGCTGCGGCAGCTCGACATCTGCGCGACGTCCGACGGCGCGGCCGCGCTGATCGTGGCCAGTGCTGACTTCGCCCGCAAGCATCTCGGCTCGCTCGATGGCGTGCCCTCGGTGCGGGCGGTCAGCACGGTCACGCCCCGCTACCCGCAGCATCTACCCGAATTGCCAGACATCGCAACGGATTCCACTGCCGTCGTGGCCGCACCGGATCGGGTGTTCAAGGATCAGATCCTCGACGCCGCCTACGCCGAAGCCGGGATCGGACCCGAGGACGTGAGCCTGGCTGAGGTCTACGACCTGTCCACCGCTCTGGAACTCGACTGGTACGAGCACCTCGGGCTATGCCCCAAGGGTGAGGCGGAGGCGCTACTGCGCAGCGGTGCCACCGCCATCGGCGGCAAGGTGCCGGTCAACCCGTCGGGCGGGCTGGCGTGCTTCGGCGAGGCCATCCCGGCCCAGGCAATTGCCCAGGTCTGCGAGTTGACCTGGCAGCTGCGGGGTCAGGCAACCGGTCGACAGGTGGAGGGCGCGACGGTCGGCGTCACCGCAAACCAGGGCCTGTTCGGGCACGGGTCTTCGGTGATCGTCGCCCGCTAGCTATCGAGCCGGCGTCAACTCGTGGCGTCCTTGGACGTGTCCAGGGTTTCCAGAACGACTTCGGCGACATGCTTCATCGTGGTCCGCCGATCCATCGCCGCGCGCTGAATCCACTTGAAGGCCTCGGGCTCGGTCATGCCCTGGTTGGCCTGAAGCAGGCCTTTCGCCCGCTCGACGAGCTTGCGGGTCTCCAGCCGGTCGGAGAGTGTCTCCACTTCTCGCTCCAGCGCCCTGACCTCGCTGAAACGGCTGAGCGCCACCTCAATTGCGGGAATCAGGTCAGAGATCGTGAACGGCTTCACCAGATACGCCATGGCGCCGGCATCGCGCGCTTTCTCGACGAGGTCGCGTTGGCTGAACGCGGTCAGTACGACGATCGGCGCGATGCGCTTGCTGGCGATCTCGGACGCGGCATCGATGCCGTCGCGGCGCGGCATCTTCACGTCCATGATCACCAGGTCGGGATTGAGCTTTTCAGCCAGTTCGACGGCTTCCTGGCCGTCGCCGGCCTCGCCGACGATTTCGTAGCCCTCTTCGCGCAGCATCTCGGCCAGGTCGAGCCGGATGAGCGCCTCGTCCTCGGCGATGAGAACGCGGTGCGGGGTCTGGGCGTCGCCGTCGGTCATGACCAACATTGTGTCGTGAACCGCGCAAATCATCGACTGCGGGGCTGTGAGTCTGCTCTCCCGAGCCGATCCTCTATGGTGGGAGGCCGCACCAGCAAGCCCTCGTATCCCAACTGGCAGAGGAAACGGATTCAAAACCCGTCCAGTGTGAGTTCGAATCTCACCGAGGGCACTCACACCGTCAGTTGCCTCATGACCCGTGTGCTGATGCCCGCAGGGTCGTTCGACCTCCCTGTCGGATCAGATCGGGTAAATTTTAAGGTTGCTGACAATTCAGCCTGGTCTGGGAAAAGTTCCGCCGTACGTTCGCCGCAGAACTTCGAGGGGCATCCGCTCCGCACCCGACACGCACGGTGATCGCCTGCACGCCGGGATCATGATGACCACATCACCTGATTTTTCTGAGTACCTAAACGAGCAAATCACCCCTGACGATGTCAAATCCAACGGTGACGGCCACAACGACTCCGTGGACGTGACGTTGCGCAGTACCGAACGCCGCCGACACCTGCCGAGCCCCCCGGAGGGATACCTCCAGGAGTTGCCCGCGTCGGTATTGCTGGATCGATTGGCCACACCGATGCTCGCCGTCCGACTCGACGGCGTTGTCGTCTACACCAACCCCGCTTTGGCCACCATGCTCGGCCACCAACCCGACAGCGTCGCGCTGATCGGCTTGCCGCTGTCCGCGCTGCTGGACGGGTATTCAGGGACCCCGCCCCGCGACTGTGTGACCGCACTGCGGGCCGCCGGCACCTTGGTCGTCGACTGGCTCCATGCCGAGGGCTTTCCGATACGCAGCGTGATATCCGAATCGGTGTTTGTTCGCGCCACCGACCAGATACTGCTGATCGGCGTCACCGACATCACCGAGCTGATGTGGACGATCCATCTCGAACAGTGCTGAGACGACAGCAAATTCATCGAGGCCGATCGCACGACTTCCCAGCGCCCTCGATTCAAGGGTTAGGCTTTTGCTGTGGTGGCTAAGCGGTGCGCTGCCCAGCAACCTGCAGGTTTGCGGCGAACACCGGACTGCATAGCGGCAGTGCGGGCGCAGCCGCGCGCTCGCAACCAGGTATATGCCGACCGAATCGCCCGCCGTAGCCGAGTTTTGAACCTCACCGCGTCGATGGCGGTTTTCATCAGCGCCGGTTTCGGACTCGTCCAGATGTTCTCCGGGTCCCAGATGTGGTGGACCGGGGTCATCAACATCGTCGGCGCCGCGATCTACGCGACCGTCCCGTTATTGCACCGGTTCGGCGAACTCGTCCCGCCGTTGACGTTCATCGCGACGGCCTACGCGTCGATCTTCACGATCTGCTGGTTCGTCGGAACCGGGTCGGGATTGCAGTTCTACTTTCTGGTCGCAGCCTGCCTGGTGGTCTTGCAGCTCGGCGTCGACCGCATCTTTCTGGCCGCCGGCCTGGCCGCAATCGCCGCCGGGATGGTGATCACGCTGCAGTTCTTCGTCCCCCGCGACACCGGCGCGCAACCAGCGTGGGCGCTGTCGCTGAGCTTCGTCGTCACCACGATCTCTGCGTGCGTGATGGTGGTGACGACCGTCTGGTACGCGGTACGCGAGATCGTCCGGGCCGAAGCAGCTATGGAACTCGAGTACGAGCGCTCCGAGACACTGTTGGCCAACATCTTGCCGCCCAGCATCGCCGACCGCCTAAAAGACCCGGCGCGCAACGTCATTGCCGACAAATACGATGACGCCTCGGTTCTGTTCGCCGATATCGCCGGCTTCACCGAACGGGCCAGTGACATGCCGCCGGAACAGCTGATCCGCTTCTTGAACCGGCTTTACAGCGACTTCGATGCCTTGGTGGACAAGCACGGTCTGGAGAAAATCAAAGTCAGCGGCGACTCCTACATGGTGGTTAGTGGTGTCCCCCAGCCGCGGGCCGATCATGTCGAGGCGCTGGCATCCTTCGCGCTCGACATGGCCGACGCCGCAGGCCGATTGAGGGATTCGCGTGGCAACCCGCTGCCGCTGCGCATCGGGCTGGCCAGCGGGCCCGTCGTCGCCGGGGTGGTCGGTTCACGACGGTTCTTCTACGACGTGTGGGGTGACGCGGTCAACGTTGCGTCCCGGATGGAGTCGACTGACTCGGTGGGCCGGATCCAGGTGCCTGAAGATGTCTATCAGCGACTTCGCAGCGACTTCGTGCTTCAGGAACGAGGGGCTGTCGACGTCAAGGGCAAAGGCCTCATGCGCACCTGGTATCTGGTCGGGCGCAACTCCGACACCGGTTCCGACGACCTCCGTACTGGGGCGTCAGAGACCGCGCGCGTCTGACGCGTCCCGCAAACGTTCCACTGCGAGGCCGTTTGTGGGAACATCCGGGTATGGAAACCACTGCTGTTCCAAAGCTGTTGCCGCATCTGTGGAAGTCGGCCCTGGTGTCGGGAATCCTGGCACTCACGCTGGGCGTCCTGGTGCTCGCCTGGCCCGGAGAAACGCTGTTGATCGCCGCCATTCTCTTCGGAATCTACTTACTGAGCACTGGAATTGCGCAGGTCGTCTTCGCCTTCAGTCTGCACGTCTCCGCCGGTGGGCGCGTTTTATTGTTCATAAGCGGTGCCGCGTCACTGATTTTCGCCCTCCTTGCCTTCCGCCACTTCGGCAGTGATCCGCTCATTGCGATCCTGTTTCTGTCCATCTGGATTGGGGTTGGCTTCATCTTTCGCGGCGTGGCGACGTCGATCTCGGCGATCAGCGATCCGCACCTACCCGGTCGGAGCTGGCAGATATTCCTCGGTCTGATCAGCCTCGTCGCGGGCATTGTGATGATCGGGTCGCCGCTGGAAAGCATCGACATCTTGACGGAAATCGTCGGTATCTGGCTGATCGTCCTCGGCGTATTCGAGGTCGTGTCATCGTTCGGTATCCGTAACGCATCGAAGAGGGTGGACAAGGCCGTGGCAGGCAGACCGTCAGACGTGGCTTAGGTTGGGCTGTCGACCGTTTCACCGACGGCGGCACCGGGCCGCCGCATAATCTGACTGACAGTCGTCCAGTGCCGCCCGACTAGAGAGCGAGTCATGACCGGATTCTCGGACACTCCGGACAGACCCGAAAGCTCCACGGGGGCAACGCCAACCGGCCCGCCGTACCCGTATCCCGACCCGTACCGGTATCAGCCTGGCTCGTATCCGGGTGGCTACCCGCCGCCGCCTCCCTACGGCGGTTGTCCGTCGCAGGCCGCGGCGCCCAGGAACGGGCTCGGAATCGCCTCGCTGGTGCTGGCGGTCATCGGTTTGGTCGGCGTTGCGACAGTGTTTGCCCCCATCGGTCTGGGTGTCATCGCGGTGATTACCGGTGTCATCGGACATGGCCGCGCCAAGCGCGGTATTGCGAACAATGGTGGGGTCGCGGTCGCGGGCATCGTGTTGGGCGCCTTGGCGATCGTTGTCGGCCTGGCGTTCATCGCCATCTGGACCACGGTCTGGAAGGACGTCGGCGGCGGCGACTACATCGACTGCATGCAGAAAGCAGGCTCCGGCCAAGTCGAGCAGAAGCACTGCGGCGACCAATTCCGGCGCAATGTCCAGGACCGGCTGAGTGTCACCTTGACGCCGAACCCTGCCCCCTAGTTCGGCGAATTAGCTTGCGCCGCAAGGGTATGCAACATCGTGCTATGCGCGTGCGCTGGGAAAATACTTCACCAGACCCTCTTGGACCACGGTGGCGACCGGTCGCCGGGACTGGTCGAAGAAGTAGCCGGACCCTAACCCGCGGGAATCCGACGCTACCGGCGACGCGGTCGAGTACAACACCCAGTTGCTGAAATCGACTTGGCGGTGAAACCAGACCGAATGGTTCACGGTCGCAGCGAAAATCCGGTCGAACCCCCACGAGAGCCCGTGTGTCGTGATGATCGAATCCAGCACGGTGGTGTCCGAGCAATAAAGCATGGTGGCGGTGTGCAATACGGGATTGTCGGGCAGCACACCGTCGGCCTTGACCCAGACGCGGTTGTGACTGAGGCGGTCGCCCTTGTCCCGCATCACCCAGGAAGGGTCGTTCGTGTAACGCCAATCGATGGGTTGCAGTGCGTTGACGAACAACGGGACGCTGTCCTCGTAGCCCAGTAGCAGCTCCTTGATGGACGGCAGTGTCTCAGGGTCGGCGACATCGGGTGGCTCGACATTGTGCTCGAGGCCTCGACCACCGGCCAGGTAGGAGATCATCACCGTCGCCAGCAGCGTGCCGCCCTGGGTCACCTCGACACGGCGGTTCGCGAAGCGGCGCTCGTCGCGCAGCGCCACCACTTCGAATTCGATGTCCTTATCGGTCTCACCGCCGTTGATGAAGTGCACTGAAAGGGCGTTGGGGGGAAGATCGCGGGTCAACGTGCGGCTGGCGGCGACAAATGACTGCGCCATCAACAGGCCGCCGAATGTCCGTGGCGGGTTCTTGCTGGGGTGGGATCCGACGAAGACGCCATCGCCCGTGCGACGCAGGTCGAGTACGGTCATCAGCTCGTCGAAATCAGACACCGAGCAAGCCTAGTGGCGGGGCTAGACGTCCTCTTCGCCGATTCGGTGCACGTGAACCATGTTCGTCGAGCCGACGGTGCCCGGGGGTGCACCGGCGACGATGACCACCAGATCGCCGCGCTTGTACCGGCCGAGTGTCAGCAACGACTTGTCGACCTGGCGGATCATGCCGTCGGTCGTTTGAATGACCGGCACGATGAACGTTTCAGTGCCCCAGGTCATGGCGAGCTGGCTGCGTACTTCGGGCAGTGGAGTGAACGCCAGCAACGGCAGCGGCGTGTGCAGCCGTGCCAGCCGCCGAACGGTGTCCCCGGATTGGGTGAACGCGACCAGCGCCTTGGCATCGAGGCGCTCACCGATATCACGGGCGGCATACGAGATCACGCCTCGCTTGGTGCGCGGCATGTGCGTCAACGGCGGAGCTGCGGTCGAATTCTCTTCGACGGCGCAGATGATCCGGGCCATCGTCTGTACCGCGGCCAACGGGTACTTTCCGACGGAGGTTTCGCCGGACAGCATCACCGCGTCAGCCCCGTCGAGCACCGCGTTGGCGACGTCGGATGCCTCCGCCCGGGTCGGTCGCGAGTGCTCGATCATCGATTCGAGCATCTGTGTCGCGACGATGACGGGTTTCGCGTTCTCCCTGGCCATTTGGATGGCGCGCTTCTGGACGAGTGGGACCTCTTCCAGCGGCAGCTCGACGCCGAGATCGCCGCGGGCGACCATCACCGCGTCAAAGGCCAGCACGATAGCCTCGAGATTGTCGACGGCTTCCGGCTTCTCCAGTTTGGCGATCACGGGAACTCGGCGACCAACCCGGTCCATCACTTCGTGGACCAGTTCGACGTCCGATGGCGAACGAACGAACGACAGCGCCACCATGTCGACGCCGAGGTGTAGCGCGAACTCGAGGTCCTCGATGTCCTTCTCCGCGAGTGGAGGAGCCGAGACCTTCATTCCCGGCAGCGACATTCCCTTGTTGTTGCTGATCGGGCCACCCTCGACCACGGTGCACACGACGTCGTCGCCGTCGATGCCCTCAACGACCAACGCGAGATTGCCGTCGTCGACCAGGACGCGATCGCCCGGCACCGCGTCCTGCGCCAGTTGCTTGTAGGTGGTCGAGACCCGGTCGTGGTTGCCCTGACAATCAGCGACGGTGATCCGGATCGTCTCGCCGTCCGCCCAGTACGTCGGCCCGTCGGCGAAGCGACCGAGCCGGATCTTCGGACCCTGCAGGTCGGCGAGCAACCCGACCGCGCGTCCGGTGGCGTCAGATGCTGCACGCACCCGGTCGTAGGAGGCCTTGTGATCGCTGTAGTCGCCGTGGCTGAAGTTCATTCTGGCGACGTCCATTCCGGCTTCCACCAGAGCCCGGACGGCCTCGTCAGTGCTACTGGCCGGGCCGAGAGTACAGACAATCTTGCCGCGTCTCGCCACGACGAGTCAGCATAGTCGCGCTAGCTGATCATCTCGCGTCAGTTCCGAATCCGATCACGGGCTATCGGGTGAGCAGCGTCGGAACCAACGGGAATCCGGGCAGGTTACGCACCACGGTCCACGCCAGCAGCGTGCTCACTATGGCGGCCGTCGCCGAAATAGTTAACGGCGATTTTCCGCGGCGGTGGCGCAGCAGAGCCCAGCCGGCCAACAACGGGATACCGACGAGCAGCAACACGTTGTCGGCGATCGCCGCGGCCAGGTCACCGTGCAGCACGTCGTGGATCATCCGCAGGCCGCCGCATGCAGGACAGTTCCATCCGGTCAGCAACCGGAACGGGCAGACGGGAAAGAACGAGTCCGGGTTATGCGGGTCGACCAGCCCGATGTAGACGACGGGCGCCGCCAGCAGCGCGGCGGCGCCCAGCACCAGGCGATTCCGCCGCCCAGCGGGCGGTGCAGCGCCGCGCTGAGGGGTCGTCATCAGTCATGGCCGGGTTCTGATGTGGGCGCATCCGCCGCCGCGGTGGTGTCGTCGGATTCTTCAGTCGCAGCGGGCTCGTCGGGCGCCGGGTCCGGCTCGGGATCGGTGGCCGCCTCCCCGACCGGCGGATCGACTGCCGCCGCGTCGGCTTCTTCGGCGACGGCCTCGGCTTCGGCCTCAGGTTTACCGACCGCCGTCGTCTCGGCTGCCGTGGCGCCGACGACCGTGGCCATAGCGGCCGGTGTCGCCTCGCTCGCCTCCGACGAGGGTTCGGAGGCGTCCTCGTCGAGAGAGTCCGGCTCCAGCAGCTCTGCGGCCGAGCCGCTCAGCGTCGCCGGGTCCTCGCGGCCCTTGGGCGCCAGGATCAGATACACCACCGCGCCGATGAGGATGAACGTCGCTGTGAACGAGTTGATCCGAATACCGGCGACGTGGGTCGCTGTGTCGTCGCGCAGCAGCTCGATTGCGAAACGTCCGACGCAATAGCCCGCGATATAGAGCGCGAACAGCCGACCGTGACCGATGGTGAACCGCCGATCCAGGTAGATCAGCAGCGCGAAGACCAGCAGGTTCCACAGCAATTCGTAGAGGAATGTCGGTTGGACGACCATCGCCAGCTGCCCGGTCGACACCCCGTCGAGCGAATGCACGTCAACGAACCCCGCCGGGTCACGGCGGTAGAAGATCTCCAGACCCCACGGCATCGCGGTCTCACGGCCGAAAAGCTCTTGGTTGAAGTAGTTTCCGAGCCGGCCGATCGCCTGCGCCAGAATGATCCCCGGCGCGATCGCGTCACCGAACGCCGGGAGCGGAATGTCGCGGCGCCGGCAAGCGATCCACGCGCCCACACCGCCCAGAGCGACGGCGCCCCAGATTCCCAGGCCGCCATCCCAGATACGCAGCGCCGCAATCGGTCCGGCACCACCGTCGCCGAAATATGTCCGCCAATCCGTGGCCAGGTGATACAGCCGGCCGCCGATGAGTCCGAACGGCACCGCCCACAGCGCGATGTCGTAAATCACACCCCGCTCTCCGCCGCGGGCAACCCAGCGTCGATCGCCGATAACCAGTGCGGCGACGATCCCCAGGATGATGAACAGCGCGTACGCCCGGATCGGCACCGGACCCAGGTGCCACACACCTTGTGGCGGGCTGGGGAAGTACGCGATGACGGTCGTCGTCATGACCCGGAAACCCTGTGGCGCACACCGGCGGCCAGTTCCTCGGTCAGCGCCCGCATCGCCGGCAGTCCCGCCGTCAACGCCGTAACGAGCGCCGAGCCCACGATGACGCCGTCGGCGTAGCTCGCGATCTGGGCGGCCTGTTCGCGCGATCGCACGCCCAGACCGACGCCGACCGGGATGTCGGACACGGCCTTGACCCGGCCCACTAATTCGGGGGCCGCGTTCGACACCACGTCCCGTGCCCCGGTGACACCCATGATCGATGCGGCGTAGACGAAGCCGCGCGATGCCTCGACCGTCGACGCCAAGCGCTCCGGTGTCGACGACGGTGCGACCAGGAAGATGCGATCCAGGTGATGGTGGTCAGATGCCGCCAGCCAGTCGTCGGCTTCGTCGGGGATGAGATCCGGGGTGATCAAGCCGTGCCCGCCCGCTGCGGCCAGATCCCGCGCGAAGGCGTCGACTCCGTAGCGCAACACCGGATTCCAGTAGGTCATGACGACGGCGCGGCCGCCGGCCGAGCTGATCGCCTCGACGGCCGCCAAGGTGTCGCGGACGCGTACACCGCCGCGCAACGCGACCTCTGCCGCGGTCGCGATGGTCGGGCCGTCCATACCTGGATCCGAGTACGGCACGCCGACCTCGATGATGTCGCACCCGGACTCGGTCAACGCTTTCATCGCGTCGATCGACATCGCGACATCGGGGTATCCGGTCGGCAGATACCCAATCAGCGCCGCCCGGTTATCATGCGCGCACGCGTCGAAAAGCTCGGCTAGGCCGCTTCTTTCGCTCTGCTCGACGATCACGGTTGTCCACCGCCGGCATCATCGCCCAGGCCCGATCCTACGACTCCTTCTGGGGCAGCTCCGCTGCCCGCATCGTCGCCTAGAGGCAACAGACCGAACCATTTGGCGGCCGTCTCGACATCCTTGTCTCCGCGACCGGACAGATTCACCACGATAATTGCCGCACTACCCATCTCGATGCCCAGTTTGATCGCCCCGGCAATGGCGTGCGCGGATTCGATCGCCGGAATGATGCCCTCGGTGCGGCACAGCAGACGGAACGCGTCCATCGCTTCGCTGTCGGTGATCGGTCGGTACTCAGCCCGCCCGGTGTCCTTGAGCCACGCGTGTTCCGGGCCCACCCCGGGATAGTCCAGGCCGGCCGAGATCGAATGGGATTCGATGGTCTGTCCGTCGTCGTCCTGCAGCAGAAACGAGAACGATCCCTGGAACGCGCCGGGCGAACCGCCGGTGAACGTCGCTGCGTGGCGTCCGGTTTCGACGCCGTCGCCCGCGGCCTCGTACCCGACGAGTCGCACGCCGGGGTCGTCGAGAAACGCGTGGAAGATTCCGATCGCGTTCGATCCCCCGCCTACGCATGCGGTGACGGCATCGGGCAGTCGTCCGGCCTGATCCTGGATCTGGACCCGTGTCTCCAGGCCGATGACTCGCTGAAAGTCACGGACCATGGTCGGAAAAGGGTGCGGTCCGGCAGCCGTGCCGAAACAGTAGTAGGTGTCGTCGGCGTTGGTGACCCAGTCACGAAATGCTTCGTTGATCGCGTCCTTGAGCGTCTTCGACCCCGACTCGACGGCGACGACTTCGGCGCCGAGCAATCTCATCCGCGCGACGTTCAGTGCTTGGCGCGCCGTGTCGACGGCGCCCATGTAGATCACGCAGTCCAGACCCAGCAACGCACACGCGGTGGCAGTCGCCACCCCGTGCTGACCGGCGCCGGTCTCGGCGATTACCCGGGTCTTGCCCATCTGGCGGGCCAGCAGAGCCTGGCCCAACACGTTGTTGATCTTGTGGGAACCGGTGTGGTTCAGGTCTTCTCGTTTGAGGAATATCCGCGCGCCGCCGGCATGTTCGCTGAGCCGGGCCGCCTCGTAGAGCGGCGAGGGCCTGCCGGTGTAATGCGTCTGCAACTTGTCGAGCTCGTCCAGGTATGCCTGGTCGGTGCGAACCTTCTCATAGGCCGCGGTGACTTCCTCGATCACTGCCATCAGCGCCTCGGCCACGTAGCGGCCGCCGTAGACGCCGAAATGACCACGAGTGTCGGGATCGTGGTGGGTGGGTTCGGCGATGGCGGCGCTGGAGCGCGGTAGCTCGGGCCGCGAGAGGTCTGCCATCACGAACGCTCAACGCGCAAGTGGCTCATCGGATTCGACGCCTAGCGGGCCGGCTTGGGGCAGGAGGGGTGCTTACCTGCGGTGACCAAGTCGGCGACGGCGGCACGGGGATCGCCGCTCTTGACCAGACCCTCGCCGACGAGGACGGCGTCAGCGCCTGCTCCGGCGTAGGCGAGCAGGTCGGCGGTGCCGCGCACACCCGATTCGGCAATCCGGATCACACCGGACGGCAGCCCGGGAGCGATGCGCGCGAAACAATCCCGATCGACTCGCAGCGTCCGCAGGTCGCGAGCGTTGACCCCGATCACCCGGGCGCCGGCCGTCAACGCGCGGTCGGCTTCTTCCTCGGTGTGAACCTCAACGAGTGCGGTCATGCCCAGCGACTCGGTGCGTTCCAACATCGATTCGAGTGCGGGCTGATCCAGCGCCGCGACGATCAGCAGCAGCATGTCCGCGCCGTGCGCGCGGGCCTCGTGAATCTGGTAAGGCCCCACAACAAAGTCTTTGCGCAGCACCGGTATCGACACAGCCGCGCGCACCGCGTCGAGGTCGTCCAGGCTGCCGTGGAACCGGCGTTCTTCGGTCAGCACGCTGATGATCCGTGCGCCGCCGTCCTCGTAGGCGCGGGCAAGTTTGGCGGGATCAGAGATCGACGCGAGCGGCCCGGCCGACGGGCTGGCCCGCTTCACCTCGGCGATGACGCCGATACCAGGCTCGCGCAACGCTGCCAGGACGTCACGCGGTGCCGGCACCGCTTCGGCGGCCGTCCTGATCTCCGACATGCTCACGACAGCCTCACGAGCGGCAACGTCGGCACGGACTCCCTCGATGATGGAGTCGAGCACGGTTCCCGAACTCATGCTGTCGGTTCCTCTCCCCGGGCGCCGCCAGATTTCTAGACGACGTCCTAGGAAGGGTAGCGAGCGTCGGCGCACGGCCGATCACCGACCCTCGGTGTCAGGTTCGGGTGCTGGATCGCCTGCCGGCAGCGGCGCCGACTCGTCCGATTCGGCGGTCGGATCATGGCCCTCGTCGAGCGCGTCCCACATCGTCCGTTCCGACATGGATGCCTCGTCTTTACCGTTGCGGCGCAGGGTCGCCCGGCGTGCTCCGGGTGTCACGTATTTCGTGGAGGCGCCGCCGGCTGTGGTGGCCGCACGCATCGACAGCGCGGCGCCGAGCAGCGCACAGACCGCGGCGACGAGGGTGATCACCGGGCCGACGTGATGCCGGTTGCTGCCGACCAATTCGAGCAGCGGAACGTGCGCGAGATCGGCTGCCCGTAACGCCACATCCGGAATCTCCAGGATGGTGACCGCCAGATAGCCCGTCGCGAAGCTTGCGAGCGCGACCAGCACTGCAAGGATTCGCAACGCCCACCCCCGCACCGCCAACACGGCGACCGCGGCCGCCAGCAGCACGAGCGCCAGCGGAAGCAGCCCCGACGACCATTCCGCACCGGTCAGCGTGATGACCTTGGGCGGGCTCAACCCGTCGAAGGTGCGCAGTTCGACCCACGTCAACCGCGATGCCGCCCACAACCCGCCGGCGGCGGCGACCAGCAGGATCTGCGCGACGCGGATGGTCAGCCGGCCGGGCTGGGCGTCAGCCATTCCGGTCGGTATCCGGGGTGCTCAGCGTCTCCGCGGCGGCGATCGCGCTGAGCACGGCCCGCGCTTTGTTGGTCGCCTCGGTGAACTCATAGGGGCCGTTGGAGTCGGCCACCACCCCGCCACCGGCCTGCACGTAGGCGGTGCCGTCGCGCATCAGTGCGGTGCGGATCGCGATCGCGAAGTCGGCGTTGCCGGCGAAGTCGAGGTAGCCGAGCACGCCGCCGTACAGGCCGCGTCGGGTCTTTTCCACTTCCTCGATCAATTCCATGGCGCGGACCTTCGGGGCGCCGGACAACGTGCCGGCGGGGAAACACGCCGTCACCGCATCCAGAGCAGTGCGATTCTCGGCAAGCCTCCCGGTCACCGTGGACACCAGATGCATGACGTGGCTGTAGCGCTCGATGTGGCTGTAGTCCTCGACGCGGACGCTGCCGGGTACACACACCCGGCCCAGATCGTTGCGGCCGAGGTCGACCAGCATCAGGTGCTCGGCGCGTTCCTTCTCGTCGGCCAGCAGCTCTTTCCCCAGCAGCTGATCCTCTTCGTCGGTGTCGCCACGCCATCTGGTCCCGGCGATCGGGTGCGTCCTCGCCCAGCCGTCCTGCACGGTCACCAATGCTTCGGGACTCGAACCCGCGATCGAAAAAGCCGTTCCACCTTCACCGTTCGGCACGTGCAGCAGATACATGTACGGGCTGGGGTTGGACACCCGCAGCATCCGGTAGACGTCGATCGCCTCGACGTCGGTGTCCATCTCGAAGCGCTGCGACGGCACCACTTGGAACGCCTCGCCGCGCTCGATCTCTGCGACCAGGCGCTCGACGATCGCGCCGTACTCCTCGACGGTGCGCTGCGCGCGATGTTGCGGCTCCGGTTTGGTGAACGTCGCGACGGTGGACGGCAGCGACTGGCCGAGCGCGGCGGTCATCACGTCCAGTCGCGCGATCGCGTCGTCGTAGGCCTCGTCGACGCGCTCGTCGGTGCCATTCCAGTTCACCGCGTTGGCGATCAACGTGATGGTGCCCTCGTGGTGGTCGACGGCCGCCAGATCGGTCGCCAGAAGCAGCAGCATGTCCGGCAGGTGGAGGTCATCGACGGCCAGTTCCGGCAGCCGCTCCAGCCGTCGCACCAGGTCATAGGCGAAAAACCCGACCATGCCGCCCGACAGCGGCGGCAGCCCCGGCAGCGCGGCCGTGGCCAGCAGATCCAGCGTGGCCTGCAGGGCCTGCAGCGGGTCCCCGCCGGTGGGTGCGTCGTGCGGCGCCTCCCCCAGCCACACCGCCTCGCCGTCACGCACCGTCAGTGCCGACGGCGACCCGGCACCGATGAATGACCACCGCGACCACGAACGGCCGTTCTCGGCCGATTCCAGCAAAAAGGTGCCGGGCCGGTTGGCGGCGAGTTTGCGATAGGCGGACAGCGGCGTCTCGGTGTCGGCCAGCACCTTGCGGGTCACCGGCACCACGCGGTGCTCGGCGGCCAGCGCGCGGAAATGCTCACGCGAGGTCGTCGCGGCGGCAAGGTTGGCGTGCACGCAGCCATCTTCCCAGACGGGCAGATGGGCTGATCACCACTGGCGTAGCGTGACGGCCATGAAAACCGGTGACGCTGTGGTCGACTTCGAGCTTCCCGACCAGACTGGGACCCCGCGCAGGCTGAGCGCGCTGCTGGCCGACGGGCCCGTGGTGTTGTTCTTCTACCCGGCAGCGATGACGCCTGGATGCACAAAGGAAGCCTGCCACTTCCGTGACCTGGCGCAGGAATTCGCTTCGGTGGGCGCCAACCGGGTCGGCATCAGTGTGGATCCGGTCGAGAAGCAGGCCAAGTTCGCCGACAGCCAGCGTTTCGACTACCCGTTGCTGTCCGACACCAACGGCGCGATCGCCGCTCAGTTCGGGGTCAAGCGAGGGCTTCTGGGCAAGCTGCTTCCCGTCAAGCGCACCACGTTCGTCATCGGCACCGACCGCACCGTGCTCGACGTGATCTCCAGCGAACTGAGCATGGACACCCACGCCGACAAGGCGCTACAGACACTGCGCTCCCGCGGCTAATGGGCAGGCCGGTATGCCGCTGAACAACGGAGATGTGTTCGCCGGGTTCACGATCGTTCGGCGCCTGGGATCCGGTGGGATGGGTGAGGTCTACCTGGCTAAGCACCCGCGGCTGCCCCGCCGGGACGCCCTGAAAGTCCTGCCCGCCGCGCTGACCGCGGACCGTGAGTTCCGGGAGCGGCTCAGCCGGGAAGCGGATATCGCTGCCGAACTCTGGCATCCACACATCGTCGGCATCCACGATCGCGGCGAGTTCGAGGGACAGCTGTGGCTGTCGATGGACTACGTCGAAGGAACCGACGCCGCCGAGTTGCTGCGCAGCCGGTACCCAAACGGAATGCCGCGAGACGAGGCGTTCGCGATCATCAGCGCCGTCGCCGATGCGCTCGATTACGCGCACCTGCGCGGATTGCTGCATCGCGACATCAAGCCGGCAAATATTCTGCTGACCGACACCGACCCGCGGGGGCGGCGGATCCTGTTGGCCGACTTCGGCATTGCCAGGCAGATCGGCGATATCAGCGGCCTGACCGCCACCAACATGGTGATGGGGACGACGGCCTACGCCGCACCTGAACAACTCATGGGCAAAGACATCGACGGACGTGCTGACGAATATGCGTTGGGCTGCACAGCTTTTCATCTGCTGACCGGAAAGGCGCCGTACGACGACTCGAATGCGGCGGTGGTCATCTCCCAGCACCTGTCCGCGCCGCCGCCCTTGATTGGCCCGCGGCGCCCCGACCTTGCCGACCTCGACGCCGTCATGTCCAGAGTTCTGGCGAAAGATCCCGCGGACCGCTACCCGAATTGTTCGGCATTCGCCGCGGCGCTGACTGGCCGCCCCGGCGTCGGTGCGGCCGACACCGTTGCCGGCAATGCCGCGGCCGCACCTACCGGAGCTCTCGCCCCACCAGCCCAGCCCGCACCGCAGAAACCACCGCGTCGCAGGCGGCGGATGGTGCTGCTGTCGGCTGTCGCGGCGCTGGTGCTGCTCGTGCTGGCCGTCGGCGGGCAAGCGTTGCGCCACAAGGCGAGTGAGTCGACTAGCGACGCGGCCGCAGACACGAACACCAACCAGCCGGAATCCGGCAACGGTTCCGCCACGACGCCGTCGATTCAACTCACCCGGTACATCACCGATCCCGGCGGGAAGCTGACCGGCGTGGGCCGCAGCGCCGTGGAGAGCGCCCTGTCAAAGCTGTACACCCGGCACAATGTCCGTCTCTGGGTCGCCTATGTCGATGACTTCTCCGGGCTCACACCGCTTCGCTGGGCCGAGGACACCATGCGCGCCAACGGGTTCACCGATACCGATGGCCTCTTGGCGGTCAACACCGACAACCACACGTACGCGTTCCGGCCACCAGCGGTGATGACCAAGGGCGCCAATGGATCTCGGGTCAACACCGAACTGATCCGGAAAGACAGGATCGCGCCTGCTGTGCGCCTCCACGAATGGGCACGCGCGGCAATCGGTGCCGCCAATGGGCTGGAAGCCGCCGGTTAGGTCATCGGATTGACGTTGCCGCGATAACTTAACGGATGTACGCCGAACACCGGGCAGGTGCGCCCAGCAAACATATTCAGAGAAATGAACGATGCAGACTTACGCCGAAGCATCCGAAGCGCTCGGAGTACGGCCGACGCGCAGTCCTCGCGCTGAAAAACAGCACTGACTGTGCCCCTTACGGGGTGGGACACAGTCAGTGCTGGCTCAGGGGTTTTTGCGGCGTAAAAGGCTTAGTGCGCTCGAGTCACAGCAGGCCGGTCAGCCACGAACCGTCCAGGAAGTCGGTCAGCCACGAGGCATCCGGAACCGAGCCGAAGAAATCAGTCATCGTGCTGGCTGCGGTGAGCGAAGGCTCGATGTCCGTCATATTGCTGCCGAAAGCAGTCGCGGTGAGACCGTCGCCGAACGCGGCGGCGAGGTTGTTGTCGCCGTCGACGGCGCTGGCCGTGCTGAGGGAACCGAAAACAGCCGCGATGTCTTTGCTGCCGTCGGCCAAAGCACTGCTGTCATTGCCGAAAACGGTGGCGATGCTGTTAGTGCCGTCAAGCACGCTGACATTGGCGTTGGTGCCGATGGCGGCGCCAAAGTCGTTGTTTACGGTGCCGATCACAGCCTCGCTGCCGGCGCCGTTGGCGATGACGGTGTCGTTGTTGGCGAGGAAGGCGTTGGCGGAGCTCTCGTAGCCGGTAGCGCTTGCGAAGTCGCCCATGCCGTTCGCGTTGGCGAAACTGCTAACACCGTGGGCGAGGGCGGTGTCGAACATGCTTCCGCCGGTGCCCGCAATGGCCCCGGTGCCCTCGGCGAACGCGACGTCGAAGGGTCCGCCGGTGGCGCCGGCGATGCTACCGGCGCCGTCGGCGAACGCGAAGTCCCCCATGCTCGAGGTCGCGGTGGCGGTGCCTGTCTCGAACACCGGCACCCCGTTGATGGAAAGCGCCATGTCACCGAAGTCGAATGGCGTGAAGGCGCCGGCATCGGCGGCCGGCAGCAACGACGTCATATCGGCTGCCAAGCCGATGTCCGGCGTCAACGTATCGGTGACGTCAGCGGACGCCACCCAGGGCAGAGCCGCCATCGCCGATCCAATGCCCAGCCCAGCTGCGAAAACCCCCACGCGTCCAACAAGTTTTGTGCACTCCATCAGGCTCCCCCTGCTCTATCCGCGCCCCGGGCGGCCGCGGCTGTCTGATATTCGGAGCCGGTGCTTCATAAGTTGGGCCTAAGTGGCCGCTAATAAATATTTAACTGTGCGGTGACATCCGCCGAGCACATTCAGGCGCAGAACAACCGGTCAGTCGCTGTCCGCTTCCAACAACACGTCGGCGTCGAAGCAGCTGTGGTCGCCGGTATGGCAGGCGGCGCCCACCTGATCGACCACCAGCAGCACCGCGTCGCCGTCGCAATCCAGCCGCACCGAATGCACCCGCTGAGTGTGGCCGGACGTGGCGCCCTTGATCCATTGCTCACCGCGGGACCGCGAGTAGTAGGTGCCCTCGCGGGTCTGCAGGGTGCGTGCCAGCGCGTCGTCGTCCATCCAGGCGACCATCAACACGTCTCCGCTGCTGCGCTCCTGCACGATGGCGGTGAACAGACCGTCGGCGTTGCGCTTGAGACGCGCCGCGATCGCAGGATCGAGTGTCATCGGACCGTGATCCCTTCTGCGGCCATCGCCTCTTTCACCTGACCGATCGTTAGGTGACGGAAGTGGAACACGCTGGCTGCCAACACCGCATCGGCACCCGCAACCACCGCCGGCGCGAAATGATCGACTGCTCCTGCCCCACCGCTGGCGATCACCGGCACCGTCACCGCCGCCCGCACCGCCCGCAACATCGGCAGATCGAAGCCGGCCCGGGTGCCGTCGGCGTCCATGGAGTTGAGCAGGATCTCGCCGACCCCCAAATCGGCGCCGCGGGCCGCCCACTCGACGGCGTCGATGCCGGTGCCACGGCGCCCGCCATGAGTAGTGACTTCCCAACCCGACGGAGTCGGATCCGAGCCGGGCGGCACCGTGCGGGCGTCGACCGACAACACGATGCACTGCGAACCGAATTGGGCCGCCATCTCGGCCAGCAGTTCGGGCCGTGTGATGGCGGCAGTGTTGATCGACACCTTGTCGGCTCCAGCCCGCAACAACACGTCGACGTCGGCGACCGTGCGTACGCCGCCGCCGACGGTAAGCGGAATGAACACCTGCTCGGCGGTACGGCGGACGACGTCGAGCATGGTCGCGCGTCCCGACGACGATGCGGTCACGTCGAGGAAGGTCAGTTCGTCGGCGCCCTCGGCGTCGTAGGCGGCGGCGAGTTCCACGGGATCGCCCGCATCCCGAAGGTTCGCGAAGTTGACGCCCTTGACAACCCGGCCGTCGTCGACGTCGAGGCACGGGATAACCCGCACGGCAAGGCTTGTCCCGCAGGCAGATTCAGTACTCATCGGGTTGCCCCACTCCGCGCAGCATCTCGAGCAACTGCTCGTGCACACCGGGAGCGGCGGCCAACGCGGACCGTGACTCGGGGGTCCACTCCTCGCCGGCCAGGGTGGTGACGATGCCACCCGCCGCCCGGACCAGCGCCACGCCGGCGGCGTGATCCCACACGTGGTCGCCGAAGCTGATGGAGCCGCCGAGCACCCCGTCGGCGACGTAGGCGAGATCGATACCGGTGGCACCGTGCATCCGCATCCGCGACGACTCCCGGCTGAGCTCTTCGAGGACCGCGACCCGGTACCGCCCCGGAAACCGGCCGCGGGAGTCGGCGTTGAATGTTCCGACGCCGATGATCGCGTGGCTGAGATCAGATTTGACCAACGGTGGTTGCGGCACACCGTTTTTCATTACCGGACCGCCAGACACTGCGGCGTATCGCTCGTTCATGAACGGCAACCACGTCAGTCCCGCGACCGGCTTTCCGTCCTGCAGCAGGCCCAGCAGAATCGCTGCCATCGGCGATCCGGCGGCATAGTTGATCGTCCCGTCAACCGGGTCGAGCACCCAGAGCCACGGTGAGTCGAGATCGGCCCCGCCGAATTCCTCGCCGTGCACTGGGATTCCAGTTGCCGATACCAGCGCGTCGGCCACCTGGCGCTCGATCGCCAGATCGACTTGGGTGGCGAAATCGTCGCCCCGCTTGCTGACAGCGGAGTCCGCACGATGACCGGCCAGAAACGGTTTCGCGGCGACATCGAGAATCGCCGACGCCTCGGCCACCAGCGTGACGAGATCCATTGCGCCCCTAGCCTGCTACCGCTGCCAGCGCCTCGGGCAACGTGAATCGTCCCGCGTACAGCGCCTTGCCGACGATCGCTCCCTCGACGCCGCTGTCGGTCAGCGTGGCGATGGCGCGTAGATCGTCGAGGCTGGACACGCCGCCGGACGCGATCACCGGGATGACGGTGCGTTCGGCGACGGCGCGAAGCAAGTCGAGGTTGGGCCCGGTCAAGGTGCCGTCCTTGGTGACGTCGGTGACGACGAACCGCGAACAGCCTTCGTTGTCAAGGCGTTCCAGTACGTCCCACAGGTCGCCGCCGTCGGTCTCCCAGCCTCGGCCGCGCAACCGATGATCACCGTCGAGGATCTGCACGTCGAGACCGACCGCAACCTTGTCGCCGTGCTCGGCGATCGCCTGTGCGCACCACTTCGGGTTCTCCAGGGCCGCCGTGCCGACATTGACCCGGGCGCAGCCGGTGGCCAGCGCGGCTGCCAGCGACTCGTCGTCGCGGATCCCGCCGGACAGCTCGACCGCAACGTCCAGCTTGCCGACGACCTCGGCCAGCAGCTCACGATTGGAGCCGCGGCCGAACGCCGCATCGAGGTCGACCAGATGCACCCACTCGGCGCCGTCGCGTTGCCAATTGAGCGCGGCGTCCAGAGCTGAGCCGTACTCGGTTTCGCTGCCGGCCTTGCCCTGGACCAAGCGCACCGCGTTGCCCTCGACCACGTCGACGGCAGGCAACAGAATCAACGACACGTCATAACCCTTCAACCCAGTTGCTCAACACGGCAGCCCCGGCATCCCCGCTCTTTTCCGGATGGAACTGCGTCGCGGCCAGCGGCCCGTCCTCGACCGCGGCCAGGAACGGTACGCCGTGGGTGGCCCAGGTGAGCAGCGCCTCGGGTCCCTCTTCCCACCGCTGGGCGGCGTAGGAGTGCACGAAGTAGAACCGTGCGTCGGCGTCAAGCCCGTTGAACAGTGCGCTTCCCGGCGCGGCCGCCACCACATTCCACCCCATGTGCGGGATTACCGGCGCATCCAGCCGGGTCACCGCACCAGACCATTGGCCGCAGCCGTTGCTCTCCACACCGAACTCGACGCCGCGGGCGAACAGAATCTGCATACCGACGCACACGCCCAGCACCGGCCGTCCGGCAGCGATCCGTTCGGCGACGACCCGCTCCCCTGCTATCCCCCGCAGCCCGGCCATGCACGCCTCGTACGCGCCGACGCCCGGCACCACCAGCCCGTCGGCGGCCGCGGCCGCATCCAGGTCGGCTGTCACCTCCACGGCGGCGCCGACCCGCTGCAGCGCACGCTGCGCGGACCGTAGGTTGCCGGAGCCGTAATCCAGCACCACGACAGATTTCGTTGTCACAGAAGGCCTTTGGTGGACGGCACACCGGACACTCGTGGGTCGGCCTCGACCGCTTGACGCAGTGCCCGGGCGACGGCCTTGTACTGTGCCTCGGTGATGTGGTGCGGGTCGCGGCCATAGAGGACGCGGACATGCAGCGCGATGCGAGCGTTGTTCGCCAGAGTCTCAAAGACGTGTCGGTTGATCACGGTGTGGTACGGCACCGCGCTACCGGCAATCGTCGTGTGCCGCAGGTGATCCGGCTCTCCCGTGTGCACGCAGTAGGGGCGGCCGGAGACGTCGACAGCGGCATGTGCCAGCGTTTCGTCCATCGGGATGAAGGCGTCGCCGAAGCGGCGGATGCCCTTCTTGTCACCGAGGGCCTGCCCTAACGCCTGGCCGAGCACGATCGCGGTGTCTTCGATGGTGTGGTGTCCTTCGATCTCGACATCACCTTTGGCGCGCACGGTCAGGTCGAAGCTGGCGTGGCTTCCGAGTGCGGTGAGCATGTGATCGTAGAACGGAACACCGGTGTCGATGTGGACGTTTCCGGTGCCGTCGAGATCGATCTCGACGACGATATCGGATTCCTTGGTGGTGCGCTCGATGCGTGCGCGGCGGCCGGTGGTCATGACGCTCCTAACGGCTGAGCTAGTTCGGTGGTGGCCAGGCGTGCGCTGACCGCCAGGAATGCGTCGTTCTCGTCGGCCAGGCCGATCGTGGTGCGAAGATACCCAGCGATGCCGACGTCGCGGATCAGCACGCCGTCATCGAGGTAACGCTGCCAGGTCGCCGGCGCGTCGGCGAACCTGCCGAACAGTACGAAGTTGGCGTCACTGGGAACGACCTGAAAACCCATGCCGGTCAGTGCCCCTGACACCCGTTCCCGCTCGGCGCTCAGCGTCGCCACGCTGCCCAGTGTGGCGTCGGCGTGCCGAAGCGCCGCCCGGGCGGCGGCTTGGGTGACCGACGACAGGTGATAGGGCAGCCGCACCAGCAGCATCGCGTCGATCACTGCCGGGGTGGCGACCAGGTAGCCCAGCCGGCCGCCGGCGAACGCGAATGCTTTGCTCATGGTCCGGGTCACGACGAGCTTGGTCGGGTACTCCTCGACCAGCGTGACCGCGCTGGGCTGCGCAGAGAACTCACCGTAGGCCTCGTCGACAATCAGGATGCCGGGTGCCGCGTCCAGCAGACGGCGCAGGTCGGACAGCGAAACACTCTGTCCCGATGGGTTATTGGGGCTGGCGACGAACACCACATCGGGGTGGCGATCGTTGATGGCGGCGACCGCGGCATCGGCGTCGAGGCTGAAGTCCGCGGCCCGAGACGTCTGGATCCATTCGGTCTGGGTGCCGTCGGAGATGATCGGGTGCATCGAGTACGACGGAACGAAGCCGATCGCGCTGCGGCCGGGCCCGCCGAAAGCCTGCAGCAACTGCTGCAGGATCTCATTGGATCCGTTTGCCGCCCAGAGGTTTTCCACGCCGAGCCGGACACCGGTCTGCACCGTGAGGTAGGCGGCCAGGTCGGTGCGCAGCGCCGCCGCGTCCCGGTCGGGATAGCGGTGCAGATCGACGGCCGCCTCGCGCACGGAGGAGACGACGTCGTCGACCAGTGCGCGGGTAGGCGGGTGCGGATTCTCGTTGGTGTTCAGCCGAACTGAGACCGCCAACTGCGGCGCGCCGTATGGCGATTTGCCGCGCAAGTCTTGGCGCAGCGGCAGATCATCGAGTGATGGTCGGGTGGTCATTGCCCGAACCTCCGCCGTACCGCTTCGCCGTGCGCAGGCAGGTCCTCGGCCTTGGCCAGCGTGATCACGTGTCCTGACACGTCTTTCAACGCCGCCTCGGTGTAGTCGATCACGTGGATGCCGCGCAGGAAGGTCTGCACCGACAGGCCGCTGGAGTGTGCGGCGCTGCCCGCCGTCGGCAGCACGTGGTTGGAGCCCGCGCAGTAGTCGCCGAGGCTCACCGGGGAGTACGCGCCGACGAAGATGGCGCCGGCCGAACGGATTTGGTCCACGACCTTGTCCGAGTTGGCGGTCTGGATCTCCAGGTGTTCGGCGGCGTAGGCGTTGACGGTGCGGATGCCCGCGTCGATGTCGTCAACCAGGATGACGGCGGATTGGCGCCCGGCCAGCGCGGTCGTCACCCGCTGCCGGTGCACAGTGGTCTCGAGCTGCGTGGCCAGTTCGGTGTCGACGGCGTCGGCGAGCGCGGTGCTGGGTGTCACCAGGACGCTGGCCGCCATCTCGTCGTGCTCGGCCTGGCTGATCAGGTCGGCGGCAACGTGCACCGGGTCGGCGGTGTCGTCGGCCAGGATGGCGATCTCGGTCGGCCCGGCCTCGGCATCGATGCCGACCCGCGAGCGGACCAACCGCTTGGCTGCGGTGACGTAGATGTTGCCGGGCCCGGTGATCAGGTTGACCGGTGACAGCTCGGCCTCGTCGGTGTCGACGCCGCCATAGGCCAGCAGTGCCACCGCTTGCGCCCCGCCGACTGCCCACACCTCGTCGACGCCGAGCAACCTGGCGGCGGCCAGGATCGTCGGGTGCGGTAGGCCTGTGAAACGAGCCCCGTAGCGGCCTCGGGACTCCGCCTGCGGCGGGCTGGCCACCACCAGCGAGCTGACCCCGGCAGCCTGCGCCGGCACGACATTCATCACCACGCTGGACGGGTAGACCGCGTTGCCGCCCGGCACGTACAGGCCGACGCGCTCGACGGGCACCCACCGCTCGGTGACGGTGGCACCCGGACCCAGTGTCGTCGTGCAGTCGGAGCGACGCTGATCGGCATGGACGGCACGAGCACGTTCGATCGCCACCTCCAACGCTGCTCGGACGTCGCGGTCCAGGCCGGCCAGCGCGGCATCCAACTCGGCACTGGGCACCCGGACCGTGGGCGGGCGCACTCCATCCAACGATTCGCCGTAGTCCAGCGCGGCCTCCGCGCCGCGATCAGCGACCGCCTCGACGATCGGACGCACCGTGGACAGGGCGGCCTCCACGTCCACTCCGCCGCGGGGCAACGCAGCCCGCAGTCGAGCGGTGGACAAGTCTGCGCCCCGCAGGTCGATACGTGCCATCACGTTCACATCGACCATTGTCCCAGAACAGAGCAACTGCATATCCGGCCGGTACAGTGACCGCACCCGACGGAAACGGAGTCGCCATGTCCCGCAAGGACCACCCCAACAACACCCCGGGTATTCCGATGGTCTTCCCGGTCTGGTTTGAGAACTTCCAAGTCAAATACTTCAACCCGGCAGTCAAGCCGTTCGCGCGCTACCTTCCGACATTCTCGGTGATCAAGCACCGCGGCCGCACCTCCGGTAAGCAGTACCAAACCATCGTGACCGCCTACCGCAAGGGCAACGTGCTGGCGATCGGACTGGCCCACGGCAAAACCGATTGGGTCAAGAACGTGCTGGCCGCAGGCGAAGCCGACCTGCACTTCATCCGCAAGGACGTGCACATCACCAACCCGCGGGTGCTGCCCGTTGGAAGTGACGGCAACGGGCTGCCCTTCTTGGCTCGCCGGCAGATCGGCCGGGTCGCAGTCTTCGTCGGCGATATCGCCTGAATACGACTAAGCGCGGCTGAACACCGTCTTGCCGGTCATCGCCGGCCAAGCCGAGGGAGCGTCCTCCCACTCCACGACGCGGTCGACGACCGGTGACAGGTCGCAGCCGCCCGCTAGCACCTCGAGGATTTCCGGAATGACGGCTCGCGCACTGACCCGGCCGGTGATGAATCGCACACCGCGGGTGTAGGTCCGCAGCATCGGTATTTCGACGTCTGGTTGGAAGTAGATCCCGGTATCGGTGCACACCCCGTCGGGCCAGGTCGCGCGCAACGCCGCGGCCAGCAGCGACGGATCGCCGGTGGTGTGCACGGTGACCGGATAGGGGTCCCAGGATTTGTCCGGCTTGGCGGCGTCGTGCACGACCGCGCCGAGCTTTTCCGCCGCGGCCAGGCGGGTCGGATCGGTGTCGACGTAGTCGACATGGCATCCGACCGCCGCCGCGAGACCCGCCGCATACATCCCGATCGACAGCCGGCCGATCACCAGCACGCGACGGTCGGACGGGTCGAGAGCGGCCAGTTCTGCCCTGAATGGACCGACCGCTCGCCAGCCGTCGGGAATGTTGTCCGAGATCGAAGCGGCGGCGATCAGGTCGACGGTCGCCGGCAGCGGAATCAGCATCGCGTCGGCGTAGGGCACAAGTACCAGATCGGACATGAAGCCGCCGCCGTCGAGGCCGGCGAGCGGACCCAACCCGTACATCGCCATCAACGGCACCGAACCGCACGAACTCGTCACGCCGCGGCGGCATTCGCGGCACCCCCCGCAGCTGATCTGAAACGGCACCACCACGCGGTCGCCCACCCCGACACCCGTGACAGCGTCGCCGACCGCGACGACCTCCGCTAATCCCTCATGTCCGACCGCATAGCCGGGCGGCAGCGGCGCTGTCCCGCGCGCGACCGCGACGTCGAGGTCGCAACACGCCACCACCAAGGGTCTGACCAGCGCTTGCTGCGGCTGCGTGATGTCCGGCTCGGAAACCTCACGCCATCCGTATCGGCCCGGCTCATCGAACGTCAGCTGCCTCATCTCAGCATTCTTGAGTGGTCGCTCAAGTATTGTCAAGGGATGCCGAGACGCGATCGCAGCCGGGATGCGTTGGTGCACACCGCAGCCACCCTGTTTCGCCGTCAGGGCTACGCCGCAACGGGGCTGAGCCAAATCCTCGATGCGGCAAGCGCGCAGCCCGGTTCGCTGTATCACCACTTCCCGCGGGGCAAACAACAGTTGGCAGCTGCAGTCGTGGATGGCAGCGGGGCGATCATCGAGCAACTGCTGCGCAGATTTCTGACCGGCGGTCTTCCGGTGGCCGACATCGTCGATCGATGGATTGACCTTATGGTGAGCGGGCTGACGGTCGATGGGCGTGACGGCTGCCCGATCGAGCCGATCGCCACCGAATCCGTGCATGCCAGTTCGCTGGTGCGCGAGGCGTCAGCACGTGCATTCACCAGCTGGTGTAGCGCGATCGAGGAGCGCCTGCTAGCCGACGGCTGGTCAGCAGCAGAAGCGGAAGATGTTGCTGTGGCGGTGATTTCGCTGATCGAGGGCGCGTTGATCTTGTCGCGCATCGCTGGCGACGTGCGCGCGCTCGAAGCCGCCAAACCAGCAGCGCGCCGCTTGCTCAGTCGCTAGACATCCAGACCGATGTCGAGCACCCGCACCGAATGGGTCAGCGCGCCGACGGCGAGGTAATCGACACCCGTTCCGGCGTACTCGGCGGCGGTGTCTAGCGAAAGCCCGCCTGAGGACTCGAGTTTGGTGGCCGGCGACTGCACATCGCGGCGCTGCACCGCGATCTGGGTCTGCCAGACCGGGAAATTGTCGAGCAACACTAATTCGGCGCGCTCGGCCAAGACGTCGTCAAGCTGCTCGAGCGAGTCGACTTCGACCTCGCACGGCAGATCGGGCGCGGCGGCCCGCACCGCACGCAGCGCCGCGACGACCGATCCCGCGGCCGCCACGTGGTTGTCCTTGATCAGCGCCGCGTCGCCCAACCCCAGCCGGTGGTTGACACCGCCGCCGACGCGAACCGCGTACTTCTGCAATGCACGCAGACCGGGCAGCGTCTTGCGGGTGTCCCGGATTTCCGCCTTGGTGCCGTGCACCGCATCGACCCAGGCAGCCGTCGCGGTAGCGATGCCGGACAGGTGGCACACCAGGTTCAGCAGCGTCCGTTCGGCGGTCAGCAGTCCCAACGTCTGGGCCTCCACTGTCAGCAGCGGTGCGCCCGGCTGCAGTCGTGCGCCGTCGTCCACGCGGTTGAGCACCCGGTACTCCTCGGCGCCCAGCACTTCGTCGAGCACCATCAGCGCGATGTCGACCCCGGCAATGACTCCGGGCTCGCGGGTGATCAGCGATGCGGTCGTCCTGGCGCCCGCCGGCACCGTCGCACGCGTCGTCACGTCCGGTCCGTAGCGCAGGTCTTCATCGAGCGCGCGGCTGATCGTCGCGCGAGCTTCGAGGAGCTCGCTCGGCGTCAAAGGTCCCATGGCGCCGCCGCAGCCATCAGCAGACCGCCGCCAGCGTCTCGACCTGAGCGCTGCAATCAGCGGCGGCCAGCCGGACGACGAGGCTGCGCGCCGGAGTGCCTGCCGCATCAGCGTATTCAGCACGGTGGTGGCAGCCTCGGCTCTCCTCACGGGCCAGCGCAGCGGCAGCCACCGCGCGCGCGGTGACGGTCAGCGCGGCGTCTTCGAGGCCGGCACGGGTGGTGACCGCGACCTCCGGCGCCACAGACAGCACGTCGGTCAATCGGCTCAGGCCGGCGGCGTCGCGGACCACCGACGCATCGAGGCCCATCGCCCGCTGCAGTTCGCCGCGGGCCAGCGCCGTGCAGCCGGTGGCTTCCATCGGTGCAGCGCGCACCGACCCCGCCAGCACTGCGTGTGCGGCCGCGGCCTTGCCCGCCCGTCCCCCGACGACCAGACCCTCCAGCAGGCTGTTGGACGCCAGCCGGTTGGCGCCGTGCATGCCGGTGCGGGCAACCTCGCCGGCGGCGAACAGCCCGGGCAGCTCGGTCTGACCGTGAACATCGGTCACCACTCCACCGCAGCTGTAGTGCGCACCCGGAACCACCGGGATGGGCTGGGTCACCGGATCGACGCCGGCCGCCCGGCATGCCGCGGTGACCGTCGGGAAGCGGCGCTTGAAATCGTCGATACCGCGGGCGTCGAGGAAGACGCACGGCTCGCCCGTGGCCCGCAGCCGGGCATCGATAGCGCCTGCCACCACGTCGCGCGGCGCCAGATCGCCCATCGGGTGCACGCCTGCGGTGACTGAGTTGCCTTGGCTGTCAATCAAAACCGCGCCCTCGCCGCGAATGGCCTCGGTGACCAGCGGGCAGCGCTTTCCGGACCCGCGGCCCGCGGAGCCGTCAAACAGCATCGTCGGGTGGAACTGGATGAACTCGATGTCGCTCACCGCGACACCGGCCCACAGCGCCAGCGCTATTCCGTCGCCGGTTGAGCCTTCGGGGTTCGTGGTCGCACCGTAGAGATGGCCAAGCCCGCCGGTGGCCAGAATCACCGACGGGGCATGAACGATGCCGCTCCCCTGCCGGTTGGCGACCAACACCCCGGTCACCGAACCCGCGCCGTGCAGCAGTCGCAACGCCGTGTGCCTGGTTCGGATGTCCAGCGTGTCCGCCGCATGATCGAGGGCGCGTTGCACCTCCGCGCCGGTGGCGTCGCCGTTGGCGTGCACGATCCGCCGCCGCGAGTGGCCGCCCTCGCGGCTCAACGCCCAGCCGCCGGTCGGCGACTCGTCGAAACGTGCTCCGTCGACTGACCAGTTCGGCCACCGCCTGGTAGCCGTCGGCGACGATCGAGGTCACCGCGTCGGGGTCGCACAGCCCGGCGCCTGCCGCGAGAGTGTCCGCGACGTGCGCATCGACCGAGTCGTCGTTATCTGGCAGCACCACCGCAATCCCGCCCTGGGCATAGTGCGTGGCCGTTCCACCGGGCCTGCGTCCCGCTTTGCTGAGCACGACGACCCGACGGCCGGCTCGCTGGGCTGCCAGCGCGGCGGCCAAACCGCCTACGCCGGTACCGATGATGACGACATCGGCGCTCTCCTGCCAGGCCGGGCGGATACTCACTCGCCGCCGCCGGACTGGCCGATCGCAATCATCCCCTGCACGCTTCGCCGCGCCCGCTCCGCTGTCTGCGCGTCGACATGCACCTCGTCGGCACCGTCGATCAGGCAACGCAGCAAGGCCGCGGGAGTGATCATCTTCATGTACTTGCATGACGCGCGATCATTCACGGCCCGAAAGTCGACGCCCGGCGCGGCGTTGCGCAGCTGATAGAGCATGCCGACCTCGGTGGCGACCAGCACCTGCCGGGCGCGGGTGTCACGGGCAGCGTCCAGCATCCCGCCGGTCGACAGGATCTTGACCCGGTCACTCGGGAAGGCGCCCTCGCCGGCCAGGTACAGCGCCGAAGTGGCGCAACCGCATTCGGGATGGACGAACAGTTCGGCGTCGGGGTGCCTGCGAGCCTGATCGGCGAGCTCGTCGCCATTGATCCCGGCGTGCACATGGCACTCGCCGGCCCACACGTGCAGGTTGTCTCTGCCGGTCATCCGCCGCACGTGTGCGCCGAGGAACTGATCGGGGCAGAACAGCACCTCGCGGTCGGGGTCGATGGACGCGACCACGTCGACTGCGTTGGACGAGGTGCAGCAGATGTCGGTGAGGGCTTTGACCGCGGCGGTGGTGTTGACGTAGGAGACGACGACGGCGTCGGGGTATTCGTCTTTCCACGCCCGCAGATCGTCGGCGGTGATCGAGTCGGCCAGCGAGCAACCCGCGCGCTGATCCGGGATCAGCACGGTCTTGTGCGGGCTGAGGATCTTTGCGGTCTCGGCCATGAAGTGCACGCCGCAGAACACGATGGTGTCCTCGGGAGCCTCAGCGGCGACCCGGGACAGCGCCAACGAGTCACCGACGTGATCGGCAATGTCCTGAATGGCGGGAAGTTGATAGTTGTGCGCCAGGATCGTGGCGTTGCGCAGGTCGGCGAGCCGACGGATTTCGGCAGCCCACCGCTCATCGCCTTCGACGCCGGCGTAACCGTTGGGAGAGTTGGTGATTCCCGCGGCCAGATCGCTTGTCATGTCTTCTGCCAGCCCATTCGACATCAGATCGGTGCGATTCACGACTGTCATAGTCGATCCTTTCGCCCCAACACGGTTTTCGACTTATAATCGAAAACATGGCCAATGGTAGCACTGCGCACGAGGTGCTTGCCGTCGTGTTCCAGATTCGCGGCCTCGGCCCAGACTCCAAGTCAGCGAAGCCCGAGCTCAGCGTTCTGCTGTGGCAGCGAGCCCAAGAACCCCAGCGCGGCGCCTGGTCGTTGCCCGGCGGACGGCTACGGCACGACGAGGACATGATGACCTCGGTGCGACGTCAACTGGCCGAGAAGGTCGACCTGCAGGAGGTCGCACACCTCGAGCAACTCGCGGTGTTCTCCGAGCCCGACCGGGTACCGGCCACCCGCACGATCGCGTCGACCTTCCTGGGTCTGGTGCCCTCCCCCGCCATCCCGGAGCTGCCGCCCGACACCCGCTGGCATCCGGTGACCGCGCTGCCGCACATGGCGTTCGACCACGCACCGATGGTTGCCTACGCCCGCACCCGATTGGTGGCCAAGATGTCCTATACCAATATCGGCTTTGCGTTGGCGCCAACCGAATTTACGCTGTCGACGCTGCGTGACATCTACAGCGCCACGTTGGGCCATCAAGTCGACACCACCAACCTGCAGCGGGTGCTGGCCCGTCGCGGCGTGATCAGCCCCACCGGCACGGTCGCTCAGTCCGGCCGCAGCGGCGGCCGGCCGGCCGCCATGTACCGGTTCGCAGATTCCCAGTTGCGCGTCACCGACGAGTTCGCGGCCCTGCGACCTCCCGGTTCCGGTTAAATCGCGTATTCCCTCGGCGGGCCGACTGGATTCTTAACCCGTTCTTAAGCAAGAATGCCCTGATGGACAATGGCAACCTTGCGACGGCGACCGGTGCAGAGTGGATCGGCGTCGCGCCCCACGAGGAACTGCAGGCGAAAGCGCGTCCTCGGCTGCCGTCCAAGGACCCGTTCTACGAGCCGCCGCCTGGATACCAGCACGCCGCACCCGGCACCGTGCTGCGCTCGCGCGACGTGGAGCTCGCTTTCATGGGCCTGATTCCGCAGCGGGTGATGGCGACCCAGCTGCTGTACCGCAGCACCGATATGAACGGTCACCCGGAGGCGACGGCGACGACGGTGATCGTGCCCGTCGATGCCGCTCCCGACCGGCCCTGCCCGATCTTGTCCTACCAGTGCGCCATCGACGCGGTGTCGTCCCGCTGTTTCCCGTCCTACGCCCTCCGGCGCCGCGCTCAGGCCGTGGGCTCGCTGGCCCAACTGGAATATCTCCTCATCGCCGCCGCCGTCGCGGAAGGCTGGGCGGTCTCGATACCCGACCACGAAGGCCGTAACGGCATGTGGGGCGCGCCGTTCGAGCCCGGCTACTTCATTCTTGACGGCCTCAGGGCCGCGCTCAACGCCGAGCGTCTCGGATTGTCCGAGTCGGCGCCGGTGGCGTTGTGGGGCTACTCCGGTGGCGGCCTTGCGACCGCTTGGGCCGCCGAGCTGTGCGCCGACTACGCGCCCGAGCTCGACATCGTCGGCGCGGTTCTCGGATCACCGGTCGGCGACCTCGGACACACGTTCCGTCGGCTCAACGGCAGCTATCTGTCGGGTCTACCGGCCATGGTGGTGGCCGCGCTGGTGCACATCTATCCGGATTTGAACCGGGTCATCGACGAGCACGTCAGCGAGGACGGTCGCGCCATTCTGCGGCGGCTGGAGAGCATGACAACCGTCGGGGCGGTCGTCCGGATGACCAAAAAAGACATGGGTGATTACCTCGACCGGCCGCTGGAAGAGATCCTGACGATGCCGGAGGTGCAGGATGTCTTCGAACGGATCAGGCTGGGCGCCAAGGTGCCCACACCGCCGGTGCTGATCGTGCAGGCCGTGCACGACTACCTGATCGACGTCGAGGACATCGACCGATTGGCCGACGCCTACTCCGCCGGCGGTGCCGACGTCACCTATCACCGCGATGCGTTCAACGAGCACCTGCTACTGCACCCGCTGTCGGCGCCGATGGCATTGCGCTGGCTGCAGGATCGCTTCGCCCGTCGGCCTGTCACCGACCATCTGATCAGGACCAAATGGCCGACGATGTTCAACCCGAGCACCTATGTCGGAATGGCAAGGCTGGCCGTGATCGCGGCCAAAGTCATCACCGGTAAGTCGGTGCACCGCCGTCCGTTATGACGGGTCCGTCGCGGTAGGCCGGTAGATCGAGTCGACAACCGGGTAGCCGCCGAGATCATCACGCGCGGTGGCCGCGGCCGGAACCGCATACACCAGCGCGGCAGTGGCGGCCGGTAGCAGTAACGTGCATGCCATCTGCAGCCAGGAAGAGCCGAAGAACACCGGCGGAGCTTCGGTGATATAGAACACCGGGTGCTCGTGAGTCACCGGAATCGCAGCGAATTCAACTGTGCCATAACGCAAATGCGCCAGTAAGACACCAACGCCGATTGCAACCGCGGCCGCTGCCACCACGCCTGCGCACAGCCCGGTGACGATGCCGGGCCCGCGATGCGCCCGCCATTGCCAGGCCAGCACAGCCGCGATCGCGGCAACGACGTTGAGTAGCCCGAGCATCAGGAACGCTGTAAGGAAGAAATGATCGGCTTCCCCGCCCAGGTAGTCATGCACCCGCTGACCGTCGTGGGTCAGCGCCACTACGCCGCGTATCGGCGGGGCCAGCCACGCCCAGAGCGCACCGACGAGCGCGCCGACCGGGAGCAGTCCCACCGCGACGGTGACGGCTGCCCGGCGCCGGGAGATGCGCGGCGCGGGCGCGGTCTGCACGCCTGTCATCGGTGCGCCTCCACTTCAGCCGAGTCCACCAGTCCGTGCCGCGAACATTTCGCCCACCAACCGTCGGGCCGGACCTGCACCACCATCCGGCGGCCACATTCGGCGCAGAACCGCGGCGGTTCGAGACCAAGCCGCGCGGCAGTCGGCATCGCGCCGTCGACGTCGTTGCGGCACAAGGCGCCCGTGTAGACGTTGTAGACGCCCGCTCCGACCGGGTTAGGTAGATCGCGGACCATCAACGCATCGCTCTACAGGCTGGCGTTCAGTGCCTTGATCGGCATCTGCAGGTCATCCAGCAGCTCCAGATCAGCCTCGGCGGGCCGTCCCAGCGTGGTCAGGTAGTTGCCGACGATCACGGCGTTGATGCCGCCCAGAATGCCTTGCTTGGCGCCGAGGTCGCCGAGCGTGATCTCGCGGCCGCCGGCGAAGCGCAACATGGTGCGCGGCAGGGCCAGCCGGAATGCGGCCACCGACTTGAGCGCCTCGCTGGCCGGCAACACCTCCAGGTCACCGAACGGTGTGCCCGGTCGCGGGTTGAGGAAGTTGAGTGGCACCTCGTGGGGATCCAGTTCAGCCAGGTTCGCGGCGAACTCGGCGCGCTGCTCGACGGTCTCGCCCATGCCGAGGATGCCGCCGCAGCACACCTCCATACCGGCCTCACGCACCATCGACAGCGTCTGCCAGCGCTCTTCCCAGGTGTGCGTCGTGACGACGTTGGGAAAGTGGGAGCGCGCGGTCTCCAGGTTGTGGTTGTAGCGGTGCACACCCATCGCGGCGAGCCGATCCACCTGCTCGGCAGTCAACATGCCCAGTGAGCAGGCAATCTGGATGTCGACGGCGTCGCGGATCGCCTCGATTCCCGCGGCGACCTGGGACAGCAACCGCTCGTCGGGGCCGCGCACCGCGGCGACGATGCAGAACTCGGTTGCGCCGGTCTTGGCGGTCTGCTTGGCCGCTTCGACGAGGCTGGGAATGTCGAGCCAGGCACTGCGCACCGGCGAGGAGAACAACCCGGACTGCGAACAGAAATGGCAATCCTCCGGGCAGCCACCGGTTTTCAGGCTGATGATGCCCTCGACCTCGACCTCGGGACCGCACCAGGCCATCCGCACTTCATGCGCCAGCGCGAGCACCTCTTCGAGCCGTTCGTCGGGCAGCTGCAACACCTCGAGTACCTGCTGCTGGCTCAGTCCCTCACCGCGCTCGAGCACTTGATGCCGGGCTACAGCCACAATGTCGGTGCTGTCGGTGTCGGATGTTGGCCGAGTCGCCGCCTGAGTCACCAGCTACTCCTTTGTGTCTCGTCCTAGTTGGTCCACGCACACAGGACGCAACGGGTCCCGGGCTCATCGCAGCCTGCGTTAGACGGTGCCAAGGCTAGGCTAGCGGTGTGCACCTGCACAAACGTGACGCGGTCGGATCGGCCGCCGCTGGGTACCCAGCCGGGGTAGGCCGTCATTCCCCGGAAGCGAACGCGATATGAGTAGCTCACCCGTCACGTACGAGGCACATCATTGGCTTTTGTTGGCCGGCCCCGCTTTTGTCCCGGCGGTGGTCGTTGTCGGCGTAGTGCTGTACGTCGCGATCAAGGACCGGCGACGCGCCGAAGGCGACGAGCAGACCGGTGTCGCCGACACCGCCGATGACAAGCGTGATTGATCCGCGAGGGCAGCAAAATCGATCGAAGTTTGAACAGAGCGCCCGCAGGCAACCTGCCGTGAAGTAAGTTTTCGCTCGAGGCTTTCGGGTGGCCACAGCGCAGTGGGAGGAAATACGGTGGAACTGACAGTTCTGGCAGATCCGCCGGCGCGTGGCGCCGGCCTCGACCAGGTAATAGGACTATCGATCGCTGCGATGGTGATCGGCGCGGTCATGCTGTACGTCGGCTGGGCGCATCGAACGCACCGGATCACGTGGTTGACGAGCGTTGGGGAGTGGCTGGGCGGAAAGTTCGACCGCCCGTCGTGGGTCGCGCTGCCCGTCCTGGTGTTCACCACCTCGATCATCTGCGCCCTGTTCGGGTTCATCTGGGACGTCAGCTGGCATATCGGCAACGGCCGCGATCCCGGTCCGCTCGCCAATCCGGCGCATTACTTCATCATCATCGGCCTGTTCGGCATCTTCGTGGCCGGCATGTTGGCCGTCGTGTTGCCATTCGACAAGCCCGGGCCGGCAGCGCTGCGCATCACCCGTAATTGGCACGCGCCGGTCGGCGGGTTGCTGATGGCAGCTTGCGGAATGTACGCGATGATCGGCTTCCCGCTCGACGATGTCTGGCATCGCATCTTCGGCCAGGACGTGACGTTGTGGGGCCCCACCCATCTGATGATGATCGGTGGCGCCAACTTCTCGCTGTTCGCGGTGCTGATGCTGGAGTACGAGGGCGAGCGATACCTGCAGGCGAAGGCGCCCGTCGATGGTGGAGTGGAGCGTAAAGACCGCCCCTTCGTCCGAATCGTGCGTTATCTGTCCTGCGGCGGGCTGTTGATCGGAATGTCGGTCTACCAGATCGAATTCGACTTCGGCGTGCCTCAGTTCCGGCTGGTGTTCCAGCCGATGCTGATCGCTGCGGCCGCCGCTGTCGGAACCATCGTCGCGCGCATCACGCTCGGCCGCGGAGCGGCGGTCATTGCGGCGTTGTTCGCAATTGCGCTGCGCGGCGGCGTCGCCCTGATTGTGGGACCCGTGTTGGGCGCCGCCATCAACTGGTTCCCGCTGTATCTGGGACCCGCAATCGTGGTCGAGTTGGTGGCCTTGACCCCGCTGTTTCGCCGGCCGATCTGGTTCGGCGCGGTCGCTGGTCTCGGCATCGGCACTGTTGGTCTATGGCTGGAGTCGCTGTGGATCGGGGCTGTCTACCACTACCCGTGGCCGATAACGCTGTGGCGTGAAGCGCTGCCGACGGCGATCCCGGTGGCCGTTCTGACCGGTATCTGTGCGGCGCTGCTCGGCATGGTTCTCACCGGCCAGCGCCTGCCGGCCCGGTCTTTCGGAATCACCGCGGTCGTGCTGACGGTGCTCGTCATCGGCGGCACGGTGGCCAATGGCCTGCACATCCACGTGCCCAAGCAGGACACCGCGACGGTCAAGTTGACCGATCTGCCCAGCGCACCAGGACAGCGCATGGTGTCAGCCGATGTGCAGATCAATCCGCCCGATCTAATTGGCTCTCACCCGGACTGGGTCACGGTGCTGGCCTGGCAGGGCAAGATGGAGAACGAACGCGGCCTGATGATCGACCGGCTGACCAAGGTCGGGCCGGGGCACTATGTGTCGAATCGTCCGCTCCCGGTGTGGGGTACGTGGAAGACGTTGGTGCGCTTACAAGATGGCCGGATGCTCGCGGCGGTGCCGATCTGGGCGCCTGCGGACGATGCGATCCCGGTCAAGGAGATTCCGGCGCAGCTCAACAGCACCCGGCCACTCACATTCGAAGTCTCGATCCTGCAGCGTGAACGCGACCCGGGCGTCCCCGCGTGGCTGTTCACCGCAGGCGGCGTTGTCGTGCTGTTCTTCACACTGACCGTCGTCAGCGCACTGACCTGGGGCGCCGGCCGGATCAATGCGAAGGACACCGCGCCGCCGCAACCACAGGAACCGGTATTGGACCACTCCACCCCGAAGGCGGCATGACGGCGGTCGCGCTGCGTCCGGCGTTCGTGTTCCTTGCAGTGGTCGGGACGACCGCGGCGCTGGCAGGGTGCGGTAGCGCGTCGAAAACGGCTACCGGCGCAGGGCTTTCGGTCGACGTGACCATCGCTCACGGACAGGTCACGCCGGCCAACGCCACGCTGCAGGCGAGCGTGCGAGAGCCGATCACACTGCACGTCACCAGCGACGTCGCCGACGAGCTGCACGTGCACTCGGTGCCCGATCACAAGTTCGAGGTCGCTGCAGCCGCCAACCAGACGTTCCAGTTCAGCGTCGACGTGCCTGGCAACGTCGACGTCGAGCTGCATCACCTAGATCGGACGGTCGCCACCATCCAAGTGCGCCCGTGACCCGCGCCGACGACGATGCAGAGCGAAGCGATGAGGAGGAGCGGCGCCCGTGATTGACGTCGTGCTTGCGCACGGCCTCGGCGGGTCGAGCGATCTCCCAGTCCCGTATGCCTTTTCGGTGATCGGCGCGGCGTGGGCGCTGACGTTCACCTTCGCGCTGGTCGCGTTCGCATGGCGGCGCCCTCGGTTTGATCCGCTCACACCGGTCCGGCCGTTGCCGGCGGCGGTGACCACCCTGGTGGATTCGCGGGTGACACGGGGCATCGCGGCGGTCGCGGTGTTGGCGTTCGCCGGATGGACGCTGCTCGCCGGCTTGTGTGGGCCGCAGAGCCCGGCCAATGCGTTGCCAGAGGTCTTCTACGTGCTGTTGTGGGTTGGACTGGTGGCGGTTTCGTTGCTCATCGGACCGGTCTGGCGGGTCATCTCCCCGGTGCGAACGATCTACCTACTGCTGCAACGCATTGCGCCTGAGCGCCTGGCTCGGCCGCGACTGTCCTACCCGGAGTCCTGGGGATACCGTCCGGCCGCCGTGGGTCTGTTCGCGTTCGTCTGGCTGGAACTGGCCAGCCCCAACCCCGCCGCGCTGCCCTGGATCAAGACCTGGCTGCTGGTGTACACCGTGGTGCTGCTGGTCGGAGCATGGCTGTGCGGGCAGCGGTTCTTCGCCCGGGTCGACCCCTTCGGGGTCTACAGCATGGCGGTGTCGCGGCTTTCGCCGTGTCGGCGCGACTCGAGAACCGGGAAGATCGGAATCGGCAACCCGTTCGACCATCTGCTCTCACTGCCCATTCGGCCGGGCGTGGTCGCCGTGCTGGCGGTCTTGCTCGGCTCCACCGCATTCGACAGCTTTTCGTCGTCGGCGACATGGCGCAATTTCGCCGATCAACTCGCCAGAGCTGCGCACGTTGTGCCGGTGACGGTTTCGCTGTCCGCGCTGCGAACCGTCGGGCTGTTGCTCTTCGTCGCAGTGGTGGCGACGACATTTTCGCTGGCCGCCCGCGCGACAGGAGGACTCGATCGTCAGCAGCGCCGCGCACTGCCGGGCGAACTGGCGCATTCACTGATCCCCATCGTGGTGGGCTACATCTTCGCCCACTATCTGTCATATCTGGTGGAGCGCGGCCAGCAGGCCATCATCGCGCTGGCCGATCCGCTCGGCAGAAACTGGAACCTGTTCGGCCTGGGGCATTTACATGTCGCCTACCTGCTGTCCCTGCATCCCACGGTGCTCGCCGTCATCAAAGTGACGTCGGTGGTGACCGGACACATCGTCGCGGTGATCGCCGCACACGACAAAGCACTGCGGCTGCTGCCCACGGGCCACCAACTGACCGGCCAGCTCACCATGATGCTGGTCATGGTGAGCTATACCTTCACCGGGCTGTATCTGTTGTTCAGCGCCTAGCGACGACTGTCATTCCAAAACGTCGTCATGTAGGTACGCGAACAGTTCCGTGTTACGGCTGTAGTCAACAGGGACGTCGATGATGGTCACTCCGGGCTCGGTCATCGAGTGGGTGAACGCATCCTCGAATTCGGCCATGTCGCCGATGCGGATCCCGGTCGCGCCGAACGCCGCAGCGTAGTGCGTGATGTCGTAGTCGCCCAGTTGCACACCCGACGCGCGTCCGTACTTCAGTTCCTCCTGGAACGCCACCATGTTGTAGGTGTTGTCGCGCATGATGACGTGAGTGAAGCTCAGTCCCAACCTGGTCGCGGTCTCCAACTCTTGTGCGCTGAAAAGAAATCCACCGTCGCCCGAAACCGACAGCACCGGCGTGCCTGGTCGCACAATCGCCGCGGCCATCGCCCACGGCAACGCCACGCCGAGGGTTTGCTGGCCGTCGGAGAACAGCAGCCGCCGAGGCTGGTAGACGCGAAAATGCCGGGCCATGTAGATGTAGTGCGATCCCACGTCGCAGGCGATGGTGGCGTCATCGTCGATCAGGTCGCGGATCTTCAGCACCACTGCCGCCGGATTGAGGCCGGCGCCCGTCGGCGGTTGAGTTCGGGCGTCCTCGTCGATGTCTCGCAGTGCAGCACGTTGCGTGGCGATGTCCGCACTGACGGTGTCGTTCAGCCGCAGTCCGGTCAACGGCTCGGTCAAGTCGGTCAGCGTCGCAGCGATGTCGCCGCGCAACTCGAGCGTTGGCTGGTAGTGGTTGTCGATGTCGGCCGGCATCTCGTCGATGTGGATCAGCGGACGCGCCGGATGCCGATTCCACAGTCGCGGGTCGTATTCCACGGGGTCGAAGCCGACTGTCACCACGACGTCAGCACGGTCGATCAGGATGTCGCCGGGCTGGTTGCGGAACAGGCCGACGCGACCGACGAAGTGATCCTCGAGTTCGCGCGACACCACGCCTGCTGCCTGAAAGGTCTCGACGACCGGTAGGTCGGTGACCGCGAGCAACTCGCGCAGCGCCGCGCATGGCCCGGGCTCACCCGCCCGAACGCCGACGAAGAGCACTGGACGTTGTGCTGCACGAATCAGTCTGGCGGCCTGGACGATTCGATCCGCCGGCGCGGGCCCCAGCGTGGGTACCGGCGACGGTTCGACGATCGCCGCCGAGGTCGGGGCTGCCAATACGTCGGCGGGCAGCACGACCGCAGTCGCACCGCGGGGCGGTGTGAGTGCGATGCGGATCGCGTTCGCTATCGCCTCCGGCACATTGTCGGGGTCGTTGACTTCGCCGGTGTATTTCGTGAACGGGTTCAGCGCCGCAACGGCATCCATCGATTGGTGAGTCCGCTTGAGGCGATCTGCGCGCTGGACCGCACCACAGATCGCCACCATGGGGTCTTGCTCGGTGGTCGCGGTGATCAGACCGGTGGCCAGGTTCGTGGTGCCCGGTCCTGATGTCACCAGCGCGACGCCCGGCGTACCGGTCAGCCGTCCGACCGCGGCGGCCATGAACGCCGCGTTCTGCTCGTGGCGACAGACCACCAATTGCGGGCCGCCGTCTGCCAAGGCATCGAAGACGGCATCGATCTTGGCCCCGGGCACGCCGAAGATGTGCCGAATGCCGTAGGCGGCGAGAGTCTCGACCACACGTTGGGCAGAACACACCTCGTCGTTGCTCAGTTCACCCTCCCTCGGTGCGGCGGATCTCGTTGTTCATGTCCGTTCTATCCAGCTCTGCAGCAAGGAATTCCGGCGTTCGCGGCAGACTCAGATGCAGATCGGAACGCACACTGATCTCGACCCTGCCCCGGGTCAACCGGTAATCGAGCGCGTGTCCGCCGTGCCGGCGGTCGGCGTCGACGAAGTGGGAATGGTAACCAGCCACCGAGATGCCCTGCTCGTACTCGGGCATCCGAAATCCGGCCAGCGTGCCGGTCACGTCCGTGAAGGTCACTTCCTGCTGTTCGTGGGTGGCCGTACTGAACGGCGGATAGGGCCGGTGTTGCTGGCTCACCGTGCGGGTGCGAATTTCGCTGAAATCACCGACGACCCGCACGGCGACGATGAGGTTCGTGCTCGGAAGCGACTCGTCGATACGCGTTTTGAGCCCAGCACGATCCACCGGTGCCGACACCTCGAATGTGTGCTCGGCGTCGAACCAGGTGACCACGGCGAACGGGGTGCGCTGGTCCGACTCGGCGACGTGCGCGCTGCCGTCGCCGCGCAACTGGTAGCAGACTCCGTCCAGCACCAGCATTTCACCGTCCAGACCGTTGAAGGTCCCCAGTCCGAAGTTGCCGTGCTGCAACAGCTCTCGGATCGTAACGTCGCCGTCGTAGACGCCGTCGAGCAGCGCGCTCATCGTCGAGGTCTGGTAGACCTCGCTGCCGTGGCGATGCGAGAGCATCGCGTGCAGCCAGCCGCGCAACACGGCCGCCGCAGACTCGGCTGCATCAAAGGCCACGGTAGATCGCGGCTCCTTCCGCGGGCTGGACCGCGCCGCCGTAGGGAGGCTCGACCGAGAGCCCGAGCGACCGCAGCGTGCCTTCGAGGTGGGACTGCACGGCGTCCAGGGTTCGCCCGATGTCGCCGTCGCGCAACGCTTCGGCGATAACGCGATGCTCGTCGAGGATAGTCGCCATCCGCTGCTGGTCGTGGATCAGCGATTGGCCGGTCATGCGCATCTGCCGATCGCGCAGCGAGGAGTGGAAGTGCGACAGGATGCCGTTGCCGGACTCCTGCATGGTCACGTCGTGATACGCGCGGTCGCCCTCGACGAAAGCGAGCCAGTCTTGCGCAGCAGCCGCGTCGCGCTGTCGTTCGATCTCTGCGGACAGTCGCGCGAAGACCGCTGCGCACGCCGCGGGCCCGCGCGCGGCGACCTTGGTGACGGCGAACTGCTCCAGCACCAGCCTCGCCTCGATGACGGCACGCGCCTCTCCCGAGGAGACCGGCACCACGAACGCACCACGCTGCGGATACAACCGCAACAGTCCCTCGGCCTCCAAGCGCAGAAATGCCTCCCGAACCGGTGTCCGCGACATCCCGAGCGTGGCGGCGACCTCGCCCTCGCTGATCAATTCGCCACCGGGAAAAGCCCCGGTGAGCACCTGCGATTTGACGTACTCGAGCGCCCGGTCCTTGGCAGCGGGCCGACCACTTCCGGCTGTCTTCGTCGCCATCCCGAACCTCCTCGCAGCTCAGCAGTATCTCACTCGTATCCCTGTTCCGATCACGATGTTACCGCCGCTCCAACTCGCCGCGAACAGACTCGGTTGCAACTGAGATACGAGTTAGATACTATTTAACTACAAGCTAAGGTCGATAGGAGTTCACTGTGACCACCGCAAACCTGCAATCAGTTGCCGAAACGCTGAACCTGGATCCGACGATCCCGGCCCCGATGACCAATCTCGCCGAGTACGGATTCGAGGGCCGATTCGACGAGTGGGCAGACGACGCCCGCTACTTCGAATACTCCAAAGCCGCCAATCCCATCGCTTCGGGTGACGCACCACAGGTGCCCATCATGCAGTTCGGTCCCGAGCTGTACCTGGATCAGCCGACCGGTGTCGTGCCGTTGGATCTGTCCACGGATCTGGGGCTCACCGATGGTGCGGCGACCAGCCCGGCCCTGCTGGCCAACTTCCTCCGCATCCGCGCCGGCGAGCAGATCGACACCAGCCCCAATGCCACCAGTCAGCTGTATTACGCGATGTACGGGCGCGGTTTCGCTGCCATCAACGGTCACTTGATCGAGTGGGAGAAAGGCGACTTTCTGACATTGCCCGCCGGATGCCGCTCGGTGTTCTACGCCGACGCCGACGCCGCCATGTATTGGGTGCACGACGAACCGCTGCTTCGCTATCTGGGCGCGGACGCCACCCAGCCCAGATTTCGGCCCACCAAGTTCCGCCGCGCCGATCTCGTCGCCAAGCTCGAGGACATCGCAACCCGTCCCGGCGCCAACGACAAGAGCCGGGTCAGCGTGCTGCTGGCCAATGCCGAGCAGGAGCAGACCCTAACCATCACCCACGTGCTGTGGGCGATGTTCGGCGTCCTGCCGGCAGGCCAGGAACAGCGTCCACACCGACACCAGTCGGTTGCCCTGGATCTGATCCTCGATGCGCCGCCCAGCGGCTGCTACAGCCTGCTTGGCACCCGACTCGACTCGCGCGGGGAGATCGCCGATCCGATCCGGGTGGAATGGCAGCCCGGCGGTGCCTTCACCACCCCGCCGGGCATGTGGCACGCCCACTACAACGAGACCGACGCCCCGGCGCACCTGATTCCCGTCCAGGACGCCGGACTGCATACCTACCTACGCAGTCTCGACATCAAGTTCACCCAGCGTCGCGATGCGGTTGCCGGCTGATCCCTAGCCAAAGCCGCGATGGTGATGATTCACTCAGCTGCAACGGTTTTAAGCTTCCAGCTCATCAGTTTGAGTCCAGCGACGTCCTCAGACACAGGAGAAATGCATGGCCAAAGTTCTGCTTGTTCTTTATCCGGATCCAGTCTCGGGCTATCCCCCGGTCTATGCACGCGACAGCATCCCGGCGTTGCACGGCTACGCCGGCGGTCAAACCTTGCCGAGCCCGTCGGCGATCGATTTCACTCCGGGCGAGCTGCTGGGCTGCGTGTCCGGCGAGCTCGGCCTGCGCGCATTCCTGGAGAGCGGCGGGCACCAGTTGGTCGTGACATCTGACAAGGAAGGCCCGGACTCGGAATTCGAACGCGAGTTGCCCGACGCTGATGTCGTTATCTCCCAGCCATTTTGGCCGGCCTATCTGACCGCCGAACGGATCGCCAAAGCGAAGAACCTCAAGCTGGCTCTCACCGCGGGGATCGGTTCTGACCACGTCGATCTCGACGCAGCGATCGCCCGAGGGCTCACCGTCGCCGAGGTCACCTTCTGCAACAGCATCAGCGTCGCCGAGCACGCCGTCATGCAGATCTTGGCGCTGGTGCGCAACTTCGTCCCCTCCCACCAGTGGGTGACCGACGGCGGCTGGAACATCGCCGACTGCGTCGAACGCGCCTACGACGTCGAGGGCATGGACGTGGGCGTCATCGCGGCCGGCCGCATCGGCCTGGCCACCCTGCGCCGGCTGGCACCCTTCGAGGTCAACCTGCATTACACCGACACCCGCCGTTTGCCCGACGAGGTAGAGGAGCAATTGAACGTCACCTATCACCCCGACGCTGCATCGCTGGCGGGTTCGGTCGACGTGGTCTCCATTCATGCGCCGCTGCATCCGCAGACCTACCACTTGTTCGACGAAAAGCTGATCGCCTCGATGCGACGCGGCTCCTACATCGTGAACACGGCTCGCGCCGAAATCTGTGTGCGCGACGCGGTGGTGGCGGCATTGCAGAGTGGTCAGTTGGCCGGCTACGCCGGCGATGTGTGGTACCCGCAGCCGCCCCCGGCGGATCACCCGTGGCGCAGCATGCCGAACGAGGCCATGACGCCGCATGTGTCGGGCACCACCCTGTCTGCCCAGGCCCGTTACGCCGCCGGCACACGGGAGATTTTGGAGGACTTCTTCGCCGACAAGCCGATCCGGGATGAATATCTGATCGTCTCCGGCGGCGGGTTAGCCGGAACCGGCAAAGCGTCCTACACCTCGGGTAGCGCCGCCAGCCCGGGCAGCAGCGGCACGTAGGTCAGCCGATCGGGTACTCGACGCGCTCGGTGCCGTCCCAGCGACGCAGCCCGGCCATGGCGCCGTGGATCTGCGGCGGTTCGCCGGCGAGCTGGAAGGCCTGCTCGAGTTGAGGACCGCCGACGCGGCGGGCCACCGTCGCGTGCGCCGTCCACTGACCCGGCAGGCTGTGCGGCATCGGGGCGGGCAGCAAATACGGGGCACAGATTCGGTGTACCTCGGCGTGTAGCGCGAGTAGCTCTGCCGTCGGCACGATCAGGCGGGCCAGCACGGCGTTGGATCTGCCGAAGAGCAGTGGCGCTCCGACGGTGCACGCCAGTGGCAATCGTTGCGCCGCCGGCGTCAACAGCGCATCGACGTCGGGCATGATCCTTTCAGCGACCGCCAGCGTCACATGCGGCCGTCCGGCCGGGGCCCGCGCGGGCATGTCCGCCGCAGCCAACCCATCCCAGATCCGGCGAAGTGCGGCCTCGGTGTCCGCGTCGAAGAGCAGCTCGACCGAGTGGACCATCAGCGGACCAGAGCGGTCAGCCAGCGGCCGTCGAATGCGTGCGCGCTCATCGCGTTGAACTCGGGGGCGCTCATCAAGCCCGCCCCGGCAGGCAACGCCGCACGTAGCGGCGCTTTGAGCGGAGCCAGCTGCGCCAGCGCAGACCTGTTTGTGGTCTCCACCACCCCGGGTTGCCGCGGCCAGTTGCCGATCACCAATCCCGCGCAGAAAAGCTTGTGTGCGACAAGCGATTCCACGGTGAGCGCGGTGTGGTTGAGGGTTCCGAGCTCGGCAGTGGCCACCACCAGGACAGCCGCGTCCAGGTCGGCCGCGAGATCCCGCAGCGTCACACCGCCTTGGGCGAGTTCGACTACCAAGCCGCCGGCACCTTCGACCAGGGTCAATTGTCCCGGATGGTCGACCGCGCGAATCAGTTTCAGCACATTGCTGCGGGTGGGCAACGGCTTGCCGGCCTGCTCGGCAGCGGCCAGCGGCGCCAGCGGCTGCGGGTATCGCGCCAGGCCGACCACTTTGGTCAGCCCGGTCAGCCGGGTCACTTCGGCGAGGTCGTCGTCACCCACGTCGGTGCCGGTCTGCACGGGTTTGCAGACCGCGACGTCGAGGCCGGCTTGTCGGCCGGCTGATGCCAGAGCCGCGGTGGCGATAGTCTTGCCGACGCCGGTCCCTGTCCCGGTGACGACCAGGACCGTCAACGCCGTGCCGCGCCGAGCACGTCGGTCAGCACGGTGCGGGCCAGTTCGAGATCGTCGGGATTCAGAGATGCCCGGGCGGTCAGCCGCAGCCGCGATGTGCCCGCGGGCACCGTCGGCGGGCGGAAGCAGCCCACCCGCACACCGGCGTCCAGGCAGGCGGTCGCGGCGGCCAGCGCCACCTCCGGCGCGTCCAGGATCACCGAGACGACCGCCGACTGAGGCACATCGGGGACGCCGCAGATATGCGCCAGCGTGCCCGCGTGCTCCAGCACCGAGTCCGGCCGCCAGGTCTCGGCGGCCAGCACCCGCAGCGCGGCCAGCGCGGCACCGACCGCTGCCGGCGCCAGCCCGGTGTCGAAGATGAACGTCCGCGCCGAGTCGATGAGGTGATCGCGTACGGCCACTGAACCGAGCACCGCGCCCCCCTGGCTGCCCAGCGCTTTCGACAGTGTGGTGGTCATCACCACATCGGGCGCGCCGGCCAATCCCAACTCGTACAGCAACCCGCGCCCAGCACCGCGCACACCGAGGCCGTGCGCCTCGTCGACGACGAGCAGCGCCCGGTGTTTGCGGCACACCTCGTGCAGCTGCTGCAGCGGTGCCAGGGCGCCGTCGGTGGAGAACACCGATTCGGTGATGACGACGGCCCGTTCCTCGTTCCGGGAGGCGAGCGCGGCATCGACGGCATCCACGTCGCGGTGCGGGGTCACCACCACCCGGGCTCGCGACAGCCGGCACGCGTCGACCAGCGAGGCGTGCGAGGAGGCGTCGGACACCACCAGCGAACCCGGGCCGGACAGTCCGACAACCGCGCCGAGGTTTGCGGTGTATCCCGACGAGAACACCAAACCCGCTGCGGCACCGACGAATTCTGCGAGTACGGACTCGAGCTCCTCATGCAGCTCGGTGTTGCCGGTGACCAGCCGCGACCCGGTGGCACCGGCGCCCCAGGTGCGCAGCGCGTCCACTCCACCGTCGATGACGTCTGGGTGCTGCGACAGACCCAGGTAGTCGTTGGACGCCAGATCGAGTTCGGTCGCCACGGCGGGACGCGGCCGCAGCACGCGCCGCAGCCCGGCCTCTCGGCGTTGCTGGGCATACGTCTCCAGCCAGGCCAGCGGTGAAGTATCGATCTGCGCCATCGCACTAAATCCTACGAGAGCCGGTGAGACGGGCGACCTCCACCATCGCGGACGTTATCTGTGCGATCTCCTGCGGAGTGCAGATGAACGGCGGCATCGCGTACACCAGGTTGCGGAACGGCCGCAGCCACACCCCAAGGTCCAGGGCGGCTGGTGTGGCGACTGCCAAGTCGACGGGACGGTCGCATTCGATGACGCCGATCGCTCCGCACACGCGGACGTCGGTCACCCCCGGCAGTGACCGCGCCGGCCGCAGACCTGCGGTCAGACCGGCGCTGATCTCGGCGACCGCCCCGCGCCAATCCTGACCGAGCAGCAACTCGACCGCGGCCACCGACACCGCGCAGGCCAGCGGGTTGGCCATGAACGTGGGCCCGTGCATCAGCGCACCGGCCTCACCGGAGCTGATGGTGTGCGCCACGTCAGTGGTGCACAAGGTCGCGGCCATGCTCAGGTAACCGCCGGTCAGGGCCTTGCCGACGCACATGATGTCGGGGCTGACGCCGGCGTGGTCGGCGGCGAAGAGTTCGCCGGTGCGGCCGAACCCGGTGGCGATCTCGTCGAAGATCAACAGCACGTCGTGGCGGCGGCAGATCTCTTGCAGGTCGGTCAGGTAGCGCGGGTCGTGAAAGCGCATCCCGCCGGCCCCTTGGACCAGCGGCTCGACGATGACGGCCGCCAGTTCGGCGGCGTGGCCGGCCAGCTGCGTCTCGAACGCCGCGCTGTAGGCGGCGTCGTAGTCCCGCGGAACCTGCTCGGCGAACACCTGCGACGCCAAAACCTCAGTCCACAGCGAGTGCATCCCGCCGTCGGGATCGCACACGCTCATCGGGGTGAAGGTGTCGCCGTGGTAGCCGCCCCGCCAGGTCATCAGCCGTCGTTTGCCGGGCAAGCCGCGGCCGCGCCAGTACTGCAACGCCATCTTGACGGCGACCTCGACCGAAACCGATCCCGAGTCGCTGAAGAAGACCGTCTCCAGACCTGCCGGAGTGATGTCGACCAGCAGCTGCGCCAACCGCGCGGCGGGTTCGTGGGTGAGCCCGCCGAACATCACGTGGCTCATCGTCGACAGCTGCGCGGCCAGCGCCGCATCCAGCACCGGGTGGCCATGGCCGTGGATGGCGGTCCACCACGAGCTCATCGCGTCGAGGACCTCGACCTGCTCGCCGTCGCGGACAAGCGTGAGCCAGGCGCCACGTGCGCCGACCGCAACCACATTCGGCGGCGCCGCGCCCACGTTCGAGCCGCCGATCGTGCTGTAGGGGTGCCAGAGATGGGCGGCGTCGATCGCGCTGATCTGCTCGGGCGTGAGCCCGGGAGTCGCCGCGGCCATAAAGACTGAGGGTAAAGCAGCCGATACACGGGAACGCCGCGCCGAGAGCAATCGGTCGCACAAAAGCCGGGCATCCGGCAGCATTGAGAAACGATGGTTTCGCCGAAGCATTTCGACAACCGCGATCACGCCGACTCCGACTCTCCTCTGCCGGTGCTACGGCTTCGACTTGTCCCATGGGACATTTGCGGCCTTATTGCGGTGTGGGCGCTGCTGCTGTTCATCGTCTTTGCGACAGATTGGTATTCGACGCTCTTCGGTTTCATGAAGGACGTCTGTACGGGTGACGACTGCCCGCCCGTACCATTCGGCGTCGACTTCTACATCTTCCCAATGGTGTGGGGCGGAATCGGCGCGGCCGTCGCGGCGGCGCTGATCGGGCCGCTGGTGTCGCTGCTCAGGGGTTGGTACCTGTCTTTCTGGCCGCCGCTGGCGATCGCCATCTTGCTGTTCTGCTCGGTGGCCGGGTCGCTGCTGACCGCCTACTGCGGTACCTATTGGCACGGTGAAGCGGTAGTCGGGTGAGAGCGAAATCACAACTGCCTGCAACAGAATGAGGCTGTGACCAGCGAGCGATCACCTTTCGGTCACGGTACGACAAATAATCCCTCGCCCGGCCTCCAGTCAGTGGCTTACCCGGGCATTTGTTGCCACAGTGTCAGTAGTGACTATTGTGATTCCGCGATTAACCGCCGGGCCCACGTCGACGACGACAGAGGCGGCGTGCGACCCCCAACGCGGCGGGCCGGCGCACCGGACTCAGCGGTGAATCGCCCGGATGGCGGCGGACGCGCGAAGTCACCGCGCTGACGCCACGGAGAGGTGATCGATATGAAACTCAGCTACGCCGCCCCACTCGGCCTGGCCCTGCTGCTGGCGCTTCCCATGATCAACCCCGATGTCGCGGGCGCCGACCCCGGTGGCCCGACCTTGGTGGGGTATCAGCAGTCGACCAACTACGTGATCCAGCGTGCGGTGTCTCAGCGCAACGTGCCGTTTCTGTATGGGGGCGGCGACGCCGCAGGCCCCACCCGCGGCACCGGACTGAAGGCCAACATCGTGGGCTTCGACGCCTCGGGCCTGATCCAATACGCCTATGCCGGTGCCGGCGTGAAGATGCCGCGCACCTCCGCCGAGCAGTGCAACGTCGGCCGCAAAGTCACGCCGGCTCAGGCGCGCCCGGGCGATCTGCTTTGCTACGGGCCAGGCGGCACCCAGAGTGTGGCGATGTATCTCGGCAACAATCAAATGATCGAGGCCACTGAGCCTGCCGTCACGGTGACCCCGGCGCGCACCAACGGCATGTTGCCGTACCTGACCCGCATCCTGGAGTCCTGACCGACGGCTTTTTTTGACCATCCGCGACGGCCCGCGGGTTGGGTAGATTGTCTGTCAATCATGTTGACCGTCTCCCCGACCCGTCCGGCCATCGCCGGCGTTTCGGACACCGCTCAGATCGCGGCCGGAAACCGGAAAGCCGGCTTCTACCGCCTCGATCTCGACGGGCTGCGTGGCATTGCCATCGCGCTGGTCGCGATGTTCCATGTGTGGTTCGGTCGGGTCTCCGGCGGGGTGGACGTGTTTCTGGCCCTGTCAGGCTTCTTCTTCGGCGGGAAACTGCTGCGCGCGGCCCTCAATCCCGCGTCAGCGCTGTCGCCGTTACCCGAAGTCATTCGGTTGGGTCGCCGACTGCTGCCTGCTCTTGTCGTGGTGTTGGCCGCCTGCGCGGTGCTGACCGTCCTGATACAGCCGCAGACCCGCTGGGAGACCTTCGCCGACCAGAGCCTGGCCAGCCTCGGCTACTACCAGAACTGGGAGTTGGCCAGCACGGTGGCCGACTACCTGCGGGCCGGCGAAGCGGTCAGTCCCCTGCAGCACATCTGGTCGATGTCGGTGCAAGGCCAGTTCTATATCGCGTTTCTGGCGCTGGTTTTCGGGTTCGCATTTCTCTTGCGACGCCGACTCGGCGACCGGCTGCGGATCGCGTTCGTCCTGGTGCTCAGCGCGTTGACGGTGGCGTCGTTCGTTTACGCGATCATCGACCATCAGGCCAATCAGTCGATGGCGTACTACAACAGCTTCGGACGGGCGTGGGAGTTGCTGCTCGGCGCGCTCGCCGGCGCGCTGGTCCCCTACGTCCGCTGGCCGATGTGGCTGCGCACCGCGGCCGCCACGATCGCGTTGCTCGCGGTGCTGTCCTGCGGGGCACTCATCGACGGCGTCAAGCAGTTCCCCGGGCCGTGGGCGCTGGTCCCCGTCGGTGCGGCCCTGCTCTTCATCCTGGCCGGCGCCAATCGCGCGAACGGTGACACCTTGCCGTTGCCCAACCGGTTGCTGGCGACAGGCCCGCTGGTGCGGCTGGGCGAGATCGCCTACTCGCTGTATCTGTGGCACTGGCCGCTGCTGATCTTCTGGCTTGCCTACACCGGCCACCCGCACGCGAACTTCGTCGACGGCACGGCGGTGTTGCTGGTCTCGGGCGTGCTGGCCTATCTGACGAACCGGTTCGTCGAGGAGCCACTGCGGCATCGCGGCCCCGCCCTCGCCACGCAGGAGGCCGCGCCGGTCGTCCCGTGGCGGACCCGGCTGCGCCGGCCCACCCTGGTGCTGGGTTCGGTGGTCGCGCTGCTCGGCGTGACCCTGACGGCGACGGCGTTCACCTGGCGCGAGCACGTCAGCGTGGAACGTGCCGACGGCAGAGAACTGCTCGCCTTGAACCCGCACGACTATCCCGGCGCCCGGGCCTTGATCAACCACATGCGGGTGCCGGCCCTGCGGATGCGGCCGACCGTCCTGGAGGCCCAGGAGGACTACCCACCGTCCACCCGCGATGGTTGCATCGGCGACTTCCTCGACACGTCGCTGATCACCTGCGTCTACGGTGACAAGAACGCCCCCCGGACGATCGCGCTGGCCGGCGGCTCGCATGCGGAACACTGGCTGACCGCCCTCGACATCCTCGGCCGCAGACACCACTTCAAGGTCGTCACCTACCTCAAGATGGGTTGCGCGCTATCCACCGAGACAATGCCGCGGGTGATGGGCAACAACGACCCGTATCCGCAGTGCCGCGACTGGGTGCCCAAGGCCATGGCCAAGGTCATCGCCGACCACCCCGACTTCGTGTTCACCACGTCGACCCGGCCGTGGAACATCAAGCCTGGCGACGTCATGCCGGGCACCTACGTCGGGATCTGGCAAGCGTTCTCCGACAACAACATTCCGATCCTTGCCATGCGCGACACCCCGTGGCTGGTCAAGGACCAACAGCCGTTCAACCCGTCGGATTGCCTGGCCAAGGGCGGCGACGCGGAGTCGTGCGGCATCAAGCGTTCCGAAGTGCTCTCCGACCGCAACACCACCTTGGATTTCGTCGGGCAGTTTCCGATGCTCAAACCTCTGGATATGAGTGACGCGGTCTGCCGCCGCGACGTCTGCCGCGCCGTCGAGGGAAATGTGTTGGTTTATCACGACGCTCATCACCTGTCGGCCACCTACATGCGGACTTTGACCCCCGAGTTGGCTCGACAGATGGCGGCCGCCACCGGTTGGTGGTGACACGCCCAGACGGCGAGATCCGGTCCGTCGCCACTAAGGTCGAGTGATGCCCTCGTCAGACCCGAACAGTGGCGCCGCGGCAGCTTCACCCCCGTTGACCACGGTATGGCCCGGAAGCGCCTATCCGTTGGGCGCCACGTTCGACGGTGGCGGCACCAACTTCGCGCTGTTCTCAGAGATCGCCGACAAAGTCGAGTTGTGCCTGATCGATGACGACGGTGAGGAAACGCGCCTCCGCCTCGACGAGGTCGACGGATACGTGTGGCATGCCTACCTGCCCAACGTCAGCCCGGGTCAGCGCTACGGGTTTCGGATACACGGGCCGTTCGACCCGGCGGCCGGCCACCGATGCGACCCCAGCAAGCTGCTGCTCGATCCGTATGGCAAGTCGTTCGACGGCGAATTCACGTTCGGTCAGGCCCTGTTCTCTTACGACCTTGCCGTCGCGGCTCAGGACCCCGCCGAGAGCGGCACTCCGCCGCAGATTGATTCCCGTGGCCACACCATGACCAGCGTGGTGATCAATCCGTTCTTCGACTGGGCGACCGATCGCGCGCCACGCACGCCGTATCACGACACGGTGATATACGAAGCGCACGTCAAGGGGATGACCCAGACGCATCCCGCGGTCCCTGCAGCACTGCGCGGCACCTACGCCGGCCTCGCGCACCCGGCGATCATCGAGCACCTGAAATCGCTGAATGTCACCGCGATCGAGTTGATGCCGGTGCATCAGTTCATGCATGACCACAGGCTGCTGGACCTGGGCCTGCGAAACTACTGGGGCTACAACACCTTCGGATTCTTCGCTCCGCACAACCAATACGCGGCGAACCGGCGCATCCGTGGCGCGGTCACCGAATTCAAGTCGATGGTCCGGGCGTTTCACGAGCAAGGCATCGAGGTCATCCTCGACGTGGTCTACAACCACACCGCCGAAGGCAACCAACTCGGTCCGACAATCAACTTCCGTGGCATCGACAACGCCGCCTACTACCGACTCCTCGACGAGGACTTGAGGCTTTACAAGGACTTCACCGGCACCGGCAACAGCCTCAACGCGCGTCACCCGCACACCCTGCAGCTGATCATGGACTCGCTGCGGTACTGGGTGACCGAAATGCATGTCGACGGTTTCCGCTTCGACCTGGCCTCCACCCTGGCCCGGGAGTTCTACGACGTCGACCGACTGAGCGCGTTTTTCGATCTGGTTCAACAAGATCCGGTGGTCAGCCAGGTCAAACTGATCGCAGAACCATGGGACGTCGGCGAGGGCGGCTACCAGGTCGGCAACTTCCCGGGTTTGTGGACCGAGTGGAATGGGAAGTATCGCGATACTGTGCGTGACTATTGGCGGGGCGAGCCCGCGACACTCGGCGAGTTCGCGTCCCGGCTGACCGGGTCATCGGACCTCTATGCGGCAAGTAGCCGACGCCCCAGCGCCAGCATCAATTTCGTTGTCGCCCACGATGGGTTCACGCTCAACGATCTGGTCTCCTACAACGAGAAGCACAACGCAGCCAACGGCGAGGACAACCGGGATGGCGAAAGCCACAATCGGTCGTGGAATTGCGGTGTCGAGGGCCCGACCGACGACCCCGAGATCCTGGACCTGCGCCGCCGCCAGATGCGCAACATCATGGCCACGCTGATGCTGAGTCAGGGCACGCCGATGATCTCCCATGGTGACGAGATCGGCCGCACTCAGAACGGCAACAACAACGTCTACTGCCAGGACTCCCAGTTGTCCTGGATGGACTGGTCGCTGGTCGACAAGAACAGTGAATTGCTGGAATTCACCCGCAAGGTCACCGCTCTTCGTAAAGCCCATCCGGTGTTCCGGCGCCGCCGCTTCTTCGACGGCGAGCCGATTCGCAGCGGCGATGAGGTCCGCGACATCGCGTGGCTGACACCCGCGGGCAAGGAGATGCAACATCAGGACTGGGGTGGCGACTTCGGCAAGAGCATCGCGGTGTTCTTCAACGGCGACGCCATTCCCGCGCCCGATGCGCGCGGCGAGCGGGTCGTCGACGACTCGTTCCTGATGTGCTTCAACGCCCAAGACCACGAAGTCGATTTCGTGATTCCGTCCGACGACTACGCCAAGGAGTGGACCGCTGTGCTGGACACCACCGATCCCGCCGGTTCAGTGCAACTGGTCGTCAACGACGGCGACGAAGTGTCGCTTCCGAGTCGGGCGTTGCTCGTATTCCGTAAGACTCAGTAACGCATGCCTCTTCCGATCCTGTCGACCTACCGGCTGCAGCTGCGGGGTGCCTCCAGCGGCTTCGGGTTCACCTTCGCCGACGCTGAGCACCTGCTGGACTACCTCGACGACCTCGGGGTGTCGCACCTGTATCTGTCACCGATCCTGACCCCCGTCAGCGGGTCTGCACACGGCTATGACGTCACCGACCCGACGACGGTGTCCGATGAACTCGGCGGCCCGGCGGGTTTGGAGCGGTTGTCGAATGCAGCACGCGCCCGCGGTATGGGACTGATCGTCGACGTCGTACCCAATCACGTCGGCGTGGACAAGCCGGAGCAGAACCCGTGGTGGTGGGATGTGTTGCGGCACGGCCAGTCGTCGACGTATGCGCCGTTCTTCGACATCGACTGGGAACTCAGCGATGGCCGGATTGTGTTGCCGCTGCTGGGCTCTGACGACGACGCCGCCGATCTCACGGTCGACGGCGACCTGTTGCGGCTCGGCGACCTGGCCCTGCCGATCGCGCCGGGCACCGGCGACGGCACCGGCCCCCAGGTACACGACCGCCAGCATTACCGGCTGGTCGGCTGGCGTAACGGCGTGACAGGTTATCGCCGGTTCTTCTCGATCACCTCGTTGGCCGGTCTGCGCCAAGAGGATCCGTCGGTGTTCGACACCAGCCACGCCGAGGTGGGTCGTTGGTTCACCGAGGGGCTGGTCGACGGAGTGCGCATCGATCATCCCGACGGCCTGGCGGATCCGTCGGGCTACCTGCAACGGCTGCGCGAACTGGTTGGGCCCGACGCCTGGATCGTGATCGAAAAGATCCTCGCCGTCGACGAGGCGTTGGAGCCGACGCTGCCGATCGAAGGCACGACAGGTTACGACGCGCTTCGGGAGATCGGCGGAGTTTTCATCGATCCGACCGGGGAGCAGGCTCTGACGGAGCTCGTGGCATCCGTCGGCTTCGACTACGCGCAGATCGCCCCCATGCTGGCCGACCTCAAGATCGCCTCGGCGACCACGACGCTGGGCAGTGAGCTGAGTCGGTTGCGGCGCTGCATCGTCGCAGCGGCCGGCGTCGACCATCCGCAACTGCCCGAGGCCGTGGCGGCGCTGCTGACCCATGTCGATGTCTATCGCACCGACTATCTCAGCCTGTCCGCGATACTGCCCACGGCGTTGGCGGCAACTCGTTCTGCAGCACCGGAATTGGACGTCCCGCTGCAGTTGATCGCCGCGGCGTTGGCCGACGGTGGCGAGCCGGCGGTGCGGCTGCAACAACTGTGCGGCGCCGTGACCGCTAAGGCCGTCGAGGACTGCCTGTTCTACCGCGACGCCCGGCTGGTGTCGCTGAACGAAGTCGGTGGCGAACCGCAGGATTTCGGTGTCAGCCTTTCCGAATTCCATCTTCGCGCGACGACCAGGGCCCGACTGTGGCCGAAGGTCATGACGACGCTGACCACCCACGACACCAAACGGGGTGAGGACGTCCGGGCGCGGATCGGCGTGCTGTCGCAGGTGCCTTCGCTGTGGACGGAGTTCGTCGGCCGGTGGGAGCAAGTTGTCCTCTCCCCTGACCCGGCAACCGGATTGTTCTTGTGGCAGAACATCTTCGGTGTGTGGCCAGCCGACGGAAAGGTCACCGACGAGCTGCGCGAGCGGTTGCACGCCTACGCCGAGAAAGCGATCCGGGAAGCGGCGTGGCATACCTCGTGGAACGACCCGGACGCCGAATTCGAAGACGCCATACACAGCTGGCTGGACGCCGTGCTCGACGGCCCGGTGGCGCGCGAGCTGACCAACCTGTTGGCCCGCCTCGAAGCGCATGCCGAGAATGACGCGCTGGGCCAGAAGCTGCTCGTGCTCACCGCGCCCGGCATCCCCGACATCTACCAGGGCACCGAACTGTGGGATGACAGCCTGGTCGACCCGGACAACCGGCGGGAGGTCGACTACGATGCCCGCCGTGCGGCACTGAAATCCCTGCAGCACAAGAAACTTCGCGTCGTGAAGGCCGCCCTTCAGCTGCGGCGCGCTCGCCCGGACAGCTTCTTGCGGGGTGCTTACCATCCGATGCTCGCCGAGGGCGAGTCCGCGAACCACGTCGTGGCGTTCCGGCGTGGCGACGACGTACTGGTCGCAGTCACCCGCTGGACAGTGCACCTTGAACAAAGCGGCTGGGGCGACACGGCGCTCACGCTGCCCGACGGCTCGTGGACCGACGTGCTGACCGGCGCCGTGGTCAGCGGAGCCACGCCGGTCACGAAGTTGTTCGCCGAGCTGCCGGTGGCGTTGCTGGAGCGCACCGATGCCTGAATTCTCCGTGTGGGCGCCTGAACCGGATGCGGTGCGCCTCGACGTGGACGGCGTGGTGTCGCCGATGACGCGGAGTCCTGACGGCTGGTGGCGGGCCACCGTCGATGCCGCCCCGGACGCGCGCTACGGGTATCTGCTTGACGGCGACCCGACGCTGTTGCCCGACCCGCGATCTCCTCGCCAACCCGACGGAGTGCACGACCGCTCGCAGCTGTGGGAGCCGGCGAAAGACGCGTGGACAGACGGCGACTGGAGCGGCCGTTCCGTGCAGGGCGCGGTGATCTACGAGCTGCACATCGGCACGTTCACGCCGGACGGCACCTTCGACTCGGCGATCGACAAGCTCGACTACCTCGTCGATCTCGGTGTCGACTTCGTCGAGGTGATGCCGGTCAACGCATTTTCCGGAACTCACGGCTGGGGCTACGACGGCGTGCTGTGGTACGCCGTGCACGAACCCTACGGCGGACCCGACGGTCTGGTCCGATTCGTCGACGCCTGTCACCGTCGTGGTCTTGGCGTGCTGATCGACGCGGTGTTCAACCACCTCGGCCCGTCGGGCAACTACCTGCCGAAGTTCGGGCCTTACCTGTCGTCGGCGAGCAACCCATGGGGTGAAGGCATAAACATCGCCGACGCCGGATCTGACGAGGTGCGCGGCTACATCATCGGCTGCGCACTGCGGTGGATGCGCGACTTCCACGCCGACGGGTTACGCCTGGACGCCGTGCACGCGCTGTTCGACACCACCGCGATCCACCTGCTCGAGGAGCTGTCCGCCGAAACCGACACGCTCGCCGAGCAAGTGGGCAGACCGTTGTCGCTGATCGCCGAAAGTGACCTCAACGACCAGCGGATGATCACCCCGCGGGCGGACAGCGGCCTCGGGATGACCGCCCAGTGGGACGACGACATTCACCACGCCATCCACACCGCGGTCTCTGGGGAACGCCAGGGCTACTACGCCGACTTCGGGTCGCTGGCGACCTTGGCAAAGACATTGCGCCACGGCTTCTTCCATGCTGCCACCTATTCCTCATTCCGGCAGCGTCGGCACGGCCGCCCACTCGACACCTCGACAATCCCGGCCACCAGACTGGTCGCCTACACCTGCACCCACGATCAGGTCGGCAACCGCGCTCTCGGGGACCGGCCTTCGCAGAACCTCGATCCTGGGCAGCTAGCCGTCAAGGCTGCGCTGGTCCTCGGGTCTCCCTACACCGCAATGCTTTTCATGGGTGAGGAATGGGGCGCCTCGACGCCGTTCCAATTCTTCAGCTCCCACCCCGAGCCGGAACTCGCGCGCGCCACCGCCGAGGGGCGCAAGAAAGAGTTCGCCGATCACGGCTGGGACGCCGACGACATCCCCGACCCGCAGGACCCGCAGACGTTCCAGCGCTCGAAGCTCGATTGGGCCGAGCCCGACTCCGAACAGCACGCGCGGGTGCTTGCGCTCTACCGCGATCTGATTGCTCTGCGGCGCAATGAGACCGATCTCGCCGATCCGTGGCTCAATGATCTGGTCGTGGACTACGACGAAGAAGACCGCTGGATCATCATGCGTCGCGGCCGACTGGCCGTGGCCTGCAATCTGGGTACCGATCCCGTGACCGTTCCGTGCACCGGCGACCTGGTGCTGTCCTGGGGCTCGCCCAGCATCGGCGCGGAAAGCTCCGAACTGCCGCCGCATTCGTTCGCGATTCTGCGCGCTGTGGATAACTGACTACCGGCGTAGCCCTCGACCGCTGATGATGCGCGGATGAGCCATCTATTGCCGATCCCGCCCATCCAGACCGCTGCCGATCCCGCGTATTCGCCCGAGGATCTGCGTCAGCGCTGGCGGGCGCTGTTGGGGCCGCTGGGTTTTGAGCAGCGGCAGTTGTGGTTCGGTCTGATCGGGCCGGATCGTCGCTTGACGCAGAAGCTCAGCCGGGTGCCGATTCGCACCCGACCGAGGGGACGCGTCGTGTGGAACCTCATGTCGGCACTGCGCACGCTGCTCGACGATCGAGAGCCGGGGACAACCGTGACGCTGCTGCTGTCAGGACCCGGACGCGGCCCGGTCTCGTCCATCGACTTGGTGTGGTCGAAGTCGTTGACCGACATGGCCGAACGGTTCGCCATTCCGCTGGAGCCGATCTTTCGCGCCAACGATGAATCGATCGAACCGCTGGGCTAGTTCAAAGCTGTCGATCTAGGGTTGGATCCGGTGACACCGCATCTACAACAGGTAGCGGTAGGCGGGCGAGTCGGGGTCGAGCTTCTCGATCTGCATGTCAGTGGTTCGCATGCGCTCCAGCAGGCCATCGAGGTCGGCGGCTGAACCCAGCTCGATACCGACGAGCGCCTCACCGGTTTCCCGGTTGTTGCGCTTGACGTATTCGAACAGGGTGACGTCGTCGTTCGGGCCGAGCACGCCGTCGAGGAACCGGCGCAGCGAACCCGGCTCCTGGGGAAAGTCGACCAGGAAGTAGTGCTTGAGTCCCAGGTGAACCAGCGAGCGCTCCAGAATTTCGCCGTACCGGGACACGTCGTTGTTGCCGCCCGAGATCAGGCAGACCACCGTCGAACCCGGCTCGACGTCGGCTTCGAGCAGGCCGGCGACCGACAGCGCACCTGCGGGCTCGGCGATGATGCCCTCGTTCTGGTACAGGTCGAGCATCGCGGTACACACCGCACCCTCGTCGACGGTGGTGATCGACACCATGTCGCCCGCGGCGGCCAGCGCGGCGTACGTCAGCCGTCCGGCGCGGCTGACCGCGGCACCGTCGACGAATTGGTCGACGGCGTCCAGGGTGACCGGTCCGCCGCTCGCGAGCGCAGCCATCATCGCCGCCGCCCCGCGGGTTCAACGCCGAGAACAGCGGTGTTGGTGGTCCGCTCGGCGAGATACGTCGTGATGCCGGCGATGCACCCGCCACCGCCGACGGGGACCACGACCAAATCGGGCTCGATGTCGAGTTGCTCGAGCAGTTCCACGGCAATCGTGCCCTGGCCGGCCATGGTGCGCGGGTCGTCGAAAGGCGGGACGAGGGTGGCGCCGGTGCGCGCGACGTCGGCAAGCGCGGCCTCGGCGGCCAGATCGTACGTCGATCCGCCCACGATCAACTCGATGAACTCGCCGCCGTGGTAGCGGATGCGGTCACGCTTTTGCTTCGGCGTTTTGGCCGGCACATAGACGCGACCGCGAATGTTCAGGGTGCGGCACGCGTAAGCGAAGCCCTGCGCGTGGTTACCTGCCGAGGAGCAGACCACGCCCGCGGCGATCTCGTCGCCAGAGAGCTGCACGAGCAGGTTATACGCGCCGCGCAGCTTGTAGGAGCGCACGGTCTGCAGGTCTTCGCGTTTGAGGTAGACAGTCGCGCCGGTTATCGCGGACAGCCGGTCGGAGAGCTGCAACGGGGTGGGCGTGACCACTCCGGCGATTCGCTGGGCTGCGCTGTCGATGTCAGCCGCGGACAGCGGCCCATTGCCCCGGGTACTCGGGCTCTGGCTCAGTTCGGCGGACACCGGTCAATGGTGCCACCAAACTGCGGATTCACTGCACAGGGGTCAGTACGAACACCGGAATCTGCCGGTCGGTCTTCTCCTGGTATCCGGCGTAGTCCGGCCAGGCTTCGACCGCGCGTTCCCACCAAGCCGCCTTCTCGTCGCCGAAGACCTCGCGGGCGTCGTAGTCATGAGTGGCATTGCCGTCCTGCAGCTCCACGCGTGGGTTCTTGGCGATGTTGTAGTACCAAACCGGGTTCTTCGGCGCCCCGCCCAGCGAGGCCACCACGGCGTATTCGCCGTCGTGCTCGACCCGCATCAGCGGCGTTCTGCGGAGCTTGCCGGTCTTGGCGCCGACGGTGGTCAGCAGAATGATCGGTTTGCCCTTCATATCAGCGGCGTCGGTCCCGCCGGATTCGGCGTACTTATCGGCTTGTTCGCGGGACCAATCCCACGGGCTGGGGGCGTATTCACCTTCGAGTGGCATACCGCCACCTTAAACCCGCCAGCTCAGAGCACCGAGATCCTATGGAGACCTTGTGGTGATGCGTGCCGTGTAGTGTCTGCCTTCGACATCGGATATGCACGGATGTTGTACGGACATTGCACGGTCAGATGCACCCGACGCACGGCGTAAAGCCGATGAAGCAGGTATAGACACATGCCTCAGCTGTACAGCTGGCCGTTGCGCGTCCTCGGCCGATCAGGCCCACCCGACAACCCGGGTCAGGCCTGGTAAGTTCGATGGCCATCACTGACATCCCCGAATACGCACACCTGAACCACGCGGACATCGTCGCGCTCGCGGACGAGCTGGAAATGATTCGTTGTGACGTCGAGGCCTCGCTCGGGGCGAAGGACCGTGAGTACATCCGCCGCGCCATCGCCATTCAGCGAGTGCTCGAAATCGCGGCGAGGCTGACCATCCTCGCGAGCAAAACCAGAGTCGGCTGGGCCACTGGGACCGTCGCGCTGGCGGCGGCCAAATGTGTCGAGAACATGGAACTCTCCCATAACATCTGTCACGGCCAGTGGGATTGGATGAACGACCCGGAAATCCATTCCGCGACCTGGGAATGGGACATGGTCGGCCCCTCGTCGCACTGGATGTCTTCACACAACCATCGACACCATGTGTTCACCAACGTCATCGGCGTGGATGATGACCTCGGCTTCGGAGTTTTGCGGGTCACCCGGGAACAAAAGTGGGGGCCGGGCAACCTGATGCAACCGTTGCGCGCGGTGCTGCTGGCGGCAGGCTTCGAATGGGGTGTGGCCTTTCATGGCCTGTACTCGATTCAGGAACGCGAAACCACTGAGGCCGCTAAAGCAGCCCACAAAACAAACATGCTGCGCAAGATGGTCCGGCAGTCGGTGAAGGATTATGTGCTCTTTCCCGCGTTAGGCCGCCGACGGTGGCGGCGCACACTCGGAGCCACCGTCATGGCCAACGGACTTCGTAATGCGTGGGCCTACATCGTCATCGTCTGCGGGCACTTCGCCGATGGCGCGGAGAAGTTCGACCCATCGGTTCTGGAAGACGAGACAAAGCCGGAGTGGTATCTGCGGCAAATGCTGGGCAGCGCGAACTTTCGGGCCGGGCGGCTGCTGGCCTTCATGAGCGGAAACCTCTGCTACCAGATCGAACATCACCTGTTTCCTGACCTGCCGAGTAACCGCCTACCCGAGATCGCCGTCCGAGTGGAAGCGTTGTGCGTCAAATACGACTTGCCCTACACGACAGGGTCATTCCTTCGCCAGTACCTGCTCACGGTGCGAACGATCTGTAAATTGGCCCTGCCGGCCCGGTTTCTCTCGGCCACCTCCGATGATGCCCCGGAAACGGCCTCAGAGCATAAGTTTCGTTATACCGACATGCAGTCGGAATCACCGTTCTCAGGGGAGAATTTAGGCCGGAGCGGATTGGCGACGGCCGAACTGGCCCACCGAGACCGGAAGCGGGCCAGCTGACTTCACGCCGGTTGGACCAGCGACGCGGGCTTCGGCTCGTGAACGTCCGGGCCCGGCTCGCCGGCGTAGAGCTCGTCGATCTGCGCCGCATATTTGGTCATGATCGGGCGACGTTTGAGCTTCATCGTCAGGGTGATCTCGTCACCGCCCGGCTCCCACAGCGTGGGCAGCACCCGGAATCGTTTGATCTGCTCCACCCGGGATAACTTCGCATTGCCGTCGGCAACTCCCGCCGAGATCTGGGCGAGCACGTCCGGGTGTGCGGCCAGCGCCTCAGCCGTCGCGTCGGCGAGTCCGTGCCGCTCCGCGTAGGGGCCGACCGAGTCGGCGTCGAACACCAATAACGCGGTGTTGAAGGGACGGCCGTCACCGATGGTCAGCATCGCACCGATCATCGGGCAGGCCGCCTTGACCGTGTTCTCGATGTTGGCCGGCGACATGTTCTTGCCCGCGGCGTTGATGATCAACTCCTTCTTGCGGTCGATCACCCGCAGATAGCCGTCGGCGTCTTCGTCCAAGATGTCGCCGGTGTGCAGCCAGCCATCGGAGTCGATCGCCTCGGCGGTTTTGGCCGGCTCCTGACGGTAGCCCTTCATCACCAACGGGCCCCGCACCAGATACTCGCCGTCGTCGGCGATCTTGGACTCCAACCCGGGCAGCAGCTTGCCTACCGAGCCCAGTCGCGCCTCGTGTGGATGGCTCACGCTCGCAACACAACTCAGTTCGGACATACCCCAGACCTCGGCGATCGGGACGCCGATTCCAGAGAAGAAAGCCAACGTCTCGCGCGGGATGGGCGCGGCCCCGGATACGGCCCAGCGCAGCTGGTCGAGCCCGAGCTTTTCTCGCAGCTTCGAGAGCACCAGTTCGTCGGCCCGCGCCCATTCGGCAGCCGCGTCGTCGGGCAGCGGTTCGTCGGCGACGAGTGCTGCCGCGCGCTTGGCGGCGACCGACAACGCCCACTGCAGAGCCTGGCGTTTTGTCTCGTCTTGCTCGTGGGTGACAGCGAATTCGATTGCGGACATGAGCTTTTCCCACACCCGCGGAACCGCGGCCCACACCGTCGGCCGGGCGTCGGGCAACGCGACCGCGATCTCGCGAGCGTCGGACACCACGGTGACCTGCAGGCCGTACATCTCCTGGTTGTACAGCGCCATCATGCGGTCGGCGATGTGAGCCGACGGCAGATACGACGTGGTCCGATCATCCGGGCCGACATCGAGGACGGTGGCCAGCGCGTCGGCTTCGAACAGCAGGTTGGTGTGGGTCATCTCGACCCCTTTGGGATTTCCCGTTGTCCCTGAGGTGTAGATGAGGGTGACCACGTCGTCGGGCTGCACGGCTCGCCAGGTCGACTCGAAATCGAAGTCGTCAACACCGGCGGCATAGAGTTCGTCGAGCGAGATGGTTCCCTCCGGAGCGCCGTCGATGCACACGATCTGATCGAGCGTCGCGCCGCTGGCCCGGATCCGGTCGACGTATTGCTCCTCACAGAACACCACTTTGGTGCCGGCGTTGCCGAACAGGTAAGTCAGTTGCTCGGCGGGCAGGGTGTTGTAGACCGAGAACGAGGTGGCCCCGACATGCTGCGCGCCGACTTCCAATGGGTAGAACTCGATCCGGTTGGCCATCATCAACGACACCGTGTCACCCCGGCGGACTCCGATACCGGCCAATCCGGCCGCGACACGGCGGACCCCGGCGGCGTAGTCCCGCCAGGTCAGTGTCTGGGTGTCACCGGGGGTCCGGAGCGCGACCGCGTCCGGGTCGATCACTGCGGCCCGCTGAAATGCCTCACACATCGTCGCCGGGCTGCTCATTTGGGTTTTTGAATCGCTCACGCAGCCGAGGCTAGTCGTGGAGTACGTTGCCGGTATGCGAATTGCGATCACCGACTTGACGCCTGTCGAGCTGACCGCATTCGTCACCCAGTACGCGCGCGCACTCGACAGCCGTTGGCCCAGGCCAATACTCGGCGACACTTTGGCCGACGATATCGTCGCCAAGATCGACTACGACTTCGACGCCATGGGGGTGCCGTCCAGTGCGGTGCGCCAAACCGCGCTGAGAGCCAAGATGCTCGACGACCGGGTGCGCCGCTTCGTCTCCGATCATCCCGACGCCGTCGTGGTCGACCTGGGCGCGGGCCTGGGCACGGCGATGCTCCGGGTCGCGCCGCCGACCACGGTGGACTGGTACAGCGTCGATTTGCCGAACGTCGTCGCGTTGCGGGATGAACTCGTGCCGGCTGCTGACCATGCCTATTCCGTGGCGGCATCGCTGGCCGATGACAGCTGGACCGAGCGGATCCCGTCGCACCGGCCCACCGTGCTGATCGCCGACGGCCTGCTGGCGTTCTTGCCGGAGCCGGTGATCGTCGGCCTGTTCCGCCGTATTCCCGAGTACTTCAGTTCCGGCGAAGTGGCGATGAACGACTATGGGCGCGTCAGCCGGCTGAATATCGCCGCCATGAAGATCGGCTTCAGCGTGGTCGGAAACCAATGGGCCTACCAAGGTTTCAGCGACGCGCACGTTCCGGAGAGTTGGAGTCCGCAGTTGCGGTTGGTCGAGGAGGCCAGCCTGTCCCACGCTCCGGAGATCGACCTGTATCCGGCGGTGGCCCGGGTGTCGACCCGACTGATGGGCATGACCAAATCCGGTGCGCGGACGGCGCGAATCTTGCGCTACCGCTTCTAGAACCAGGATGGCAATGGCTATGACAAGCATGTTGGCGACGCTGATCACTGGCGCGAACGTCTGGGATGGAATCTCAGCGCAGGCGGCACCGCGTCAGGTGCTCGTCGCTGATGGTCGCATCGAGCGAATCGCCGACGCGATCGACCCGCCGGCCGATGCGCGCGTGGTGGATCTCTCCGGGCACACGCTGACGCCCGGATTCATCGACTGCCACACCCATGTCACCTTGGCTCCTCCGGTGGGGTTGATGCAGGCGCTGGACTCGAGCACCGCAAAGACGCTCAAGGCATTGCCGGTGCTGCGGGCGCTGCTGAACAACGGGTTCACTACGGTGCGCGACGTGGGTTGCGGCGACGTCGACTACCCCACCGTCGATCTTCGCAACGCGGTGGCGGCCGGCCTCGTCGCCGGACCGCGAATGGTGGTGGCGCCGCACATCATTTCGGCGCGCGGTGGCCACGGCGACTTCAGCGGGATGGTTGCCGACGAATACCAAGGCTGCTGTAGGAATTTGGAGTTGGCCTCCGCTGACGGTGGCGACGAGATCCGCACCAGGGTCCGACAACAGATCCGGGCCGGCGCCGACTGGATCAAGTTCGCGGCCACCGGTGGTTTCGCCTCACCATCGGACGACCCGGGGCACGCCACCTACAGCCAAGAGGAGATGGATGTCCTGGTGTCGACGGCCAGAGACCTCGACATCCCGGTCACCCCACACAGTTACGGCGATGAGGGCATCCGGCGGGCAGTGCGGGCCGGCGTACGCAGCATCGAGCACGGAAATCTCGCGTCGGCGGAGACGCTGACGATGATGCAGGACGCGGGCGTCTTCATGGTGCCCACGCAGTACGTCATCGTGTCCAAAGCCCGTGACGGCGAAGATGATCCGAATTGGTTCGCTCTTCCGGAGTACGCACGCCGCAAGTTCACCCAATATCGCGGTGCACTGTTGGATGCGGCCGAGGGGTTGGCCGCCAGCAACGTTCGGATCGCGTTCGGCACCGACGCCGGGATGTTTCCGCATCACGAGAATTGGCGCGAGTTCCCGATGATGGTGTCCACCGGCATCACTCCGCTGCGCGCTTTGCGCGCCGCCACCAGCGTGGCCGCCGACCTACTGCGCCGAGACGACCTCGGGGTGATCGCCGAAGGCAAGATCGCCGATCTGATCGCGATGCCCGGTGACCCCTTCACCGACATCGACGTCACCGGCAAGGTGGACTTCGTCATGAAAGACGGTGTGATCTATAAGGAATCGGTGCGCACCGATCCGCGAGCGTGACAATGGCTTCGCATTCGACGACGAGTGTGCGTACAGCGTCACGCTCGACGGCGTAGCCGCGCTTGCGATCGCCGCTAGGTTAATGGCGGCGACCCGCCGCACCCGGCGTAGCCGCGCTTGCGATCGCCGCTAGCCGCCCAGACATCCAGGGCCCAGCAGCGCTTTCAGATCGCCCATCAGCGCCGGCGACGGCGTGACCCGCAGTGATGCGTCGAGCTCGAGGATGGTAGTCCGCTCCCCGCTGATCAGCCGCAGATGAACTTGCGACGTGCCGGGGTGACGCGCCAGTACCTGCTTGAGCGCGCTGACCTTGTCGATGGTGCACTGCCTGGTCGGCAGGCTCACCGCGAGCGGCCGATTGAGTTGCGCACTGGAAAAGTCAGGTACCACAAGGTCGTTGGCGATCAGGGCGATCCGGTCGTCCCGGATCGCCACCTTCGCGGTGACCACGACCACCGCGTCATCGGCAATGTCAGCACCGATCGAGGAGTAGGTGTGCGGGAAGAACATCACTTCGATACCACCGGTGAGGTCTTCCAATTGCGCCGAGGCCCAGGGCATTCCGTTCTTGTTGACCCGCCGGTTCACCGACGCCAGAAGGCCGCCCACCTTGACCATGGTCTCGTTGGCGACATCGCCCTGGAGGATCGCCGGGATGGCGGTATCGACCTGGCTCGCCAACAGATGCGCGATTCCGTTGAGCGGATGACCGGACACATACAGGCCCAGCATCTCGCGCTCCAACGCGAGTTTGTGCTTGTCGTCCCACTCTTCGTCGGGAACGCGGATGGTGAACACCGAGTCGGCGCCGGGTCCGCCGTCGTTCGGGTCACCGCCGAACAAGTCGAACTGGCCCATCGCCTCGGCTTTCTTGGTGCCCAGCACCGACTCGACCGCGTCGGTGTGCACCAGGAACAGCCCTTTGCGCGGGTGCTTCAGCGAGTCGAAAGCGCCTGCCTTGATCAGCGATTCGGTGACTTTCTTGTTGCACGCCGCGATGTCGACCTTGTTGAGATAGTCGGAGAAGTCGGTGTACTTGCCCTTCTCCGCGCGTGTGTTCAGCAGCGAGGCCACGACGTTGGCGCCGACGTTGCGCACCCCGCCCAGTCCGTAGCGAATGTCGGCGCCGACCGAGGCGAAGTTCAGCCCGGATTCGTTGACGTCCGGTGGCAGCACGGTGATGCCGAGTTTGCGGCAGTCGGCCAGGTAGACCGCGGCCTTGTCTTTGTCGTCACCGACCGAGGTGAGTAGCCCGGCCATGTATTCGGCTGGATAGTTGGCTTTGAGATAGCCCGTCCAGTACGACACCAAGCCGTAGCCGGCCGCATGAGATTTGTTGAACGCGTAGTCGGCGAACGGAAGGATGGTGTCCCACAGCGCTTTGATGGCCTTGGCCGAGAATCCGTTGGCCTGCATGCCTTCTGAGAACCCTTCGAACTCCTTCTCCAGCACCTCGCGCTTCTTCTTGCCCATCGCCTTACGCAAAATGTCGGCTCGGGCGAGCGAGTAGCCGGCAACCTTCTGCGCGATCCGCATGATCTGCTCCTGATACACGATCAGGCCGTAGGTCTCGGCGAGGATTTCGCGCAGTGGTTCCTCGAGTTCGGGGTGGATCGGTTTGATCGCCTGCCGGTTGTTCTTGCGGTCGGCGTAGTCGTTGTGCGCGTTCATGCCCATCGGTCCGGGCCGGTACAGCGCCAGGACGGCGACGATGTCTTCGAAACCGGTCGGCTGCATGCGCCGCAGCAAGTCGCGCATCGGGCCGCCGTCGAGCTGGAACACCCCCAAAGTCTCACCACGACCAAGTAATTCGAAGGTCGCAGGGTCGTCCAGCGCCAGGGATTCCAGGTCGAGGTCGATCCCCCGGTTGGCTTTGATGTTTTCGATCGCGTCGCCGATGATGGTCAAGTTGCGTAGGCCGAGGAAGTCCATCTTGAGCAGCCCGATCGCCTCACACGACGGGTAGTCCCAGCCGGTGATGATCGCGCCGTCCTGCGGGCGCTTCCACAACGGGATCACGTCGGTCAACGGGTCGCTGCTCATGATCACCGCGCAGGCGTGCACTCCGGCGTTGCGAATCAGACCTTCCAGGCCGCGGGCGGTCTGATAGATGGTCCGCACATCGGGGTCGGTGTCGATCAGGCTGCGGACCTCAGCGGCTTCCTTGAAGCGCTCGTGGTTGGGATCGGTAATCCCCGACAGCGGTATGTCTTTGGCCATGATCGGCGGCGGCAGTGCCTTGGTGATCCGGTCAGCGATCGCGAACCCCGGCTGTCCGTAGTGAATACGGGCTGAATCCTTCAACGCCGCTTTGGTTTTGATGGTGCCGAAGGTAATGACTTGCGCGACGCGGTCGTGTCCCCATTTGTCAGCGGCGTAGCGCACCATCTCGCCGCGGCGGCGGTCGTCGAAGTCGATGTCGATATCGGGCATCGACGTCCGCTCGGGATTGAGGAACCGCTCGAACAGCAACCCGTGCGGGATCGGGTCGATGTCGGTGATGCCCAGCGCATAGGCCACCAGCGAACCTGCCGCCGATCCGCGGCCTGGACCGACCCGGATGTCGACGGACCGGGCGTAATTGATCAAGTCGGCGACGATGAGGAAGTACGACGGGAAACCCTTGTCGCAGATGACTTCGATCTCGAACGCGGCCCGCTGCGCGTAACCGTCGGGCTGCGCGTCTCCGAACCGGCGGCGCAGTCCGGCGTCCACCTCGTGACACAGCCAGGACGCCGGGTCGTGTCCATCGGGTACCGGGAAGGCCGGCATCCGGTTACGCGGTGCCCACACGTCGGCGTAGGAGCTCACCCGCTCGGCGATCAGCAGGGTGGAATCGCAGGCACCCGGGACGTCGCCGTCCCAGATCGACCGCATCTCGGCGGCCGACTTCAGGAAATAGCCGTCGCCATCGAACTTGAACCGGTTGGGATCCGAGAGCGTTTTACCGGTCTGCACGCACAGCAGCGCCTCGTGGTTGTGCGCGGCATCGCGGGTGACGTAGTGGCAGTCATTGGTGGCCAGCGGCGGAATGTTCAGCGTGCGACCGATTTCCAGCAGCCCGTCGCGCACCCGGCGTTCGATGGACAGCCCGTGGTCCATCAACTCCAAGAAGAAACTCTCGGGACCGAAAATCTCCCGCCACTTGGCAGCCGCTTCCAGGGCCTCGCGCTTATGCCCTAGCCGCAGCCGGGTCTGCACCTCCCCAGACGGGCAGCCGGTCGTGGCGATGATGCCGGTGGCGTGCTCGGCGATCAGCTCGGCGTCCATCCGCGACCACTTGCCCAGCTGACCTTCGAACGACGCCAGCGACGACAGCTTGAACAGGTTGCGCAACCCGGTGGCGTTCTCGGCGACCATCGTCATGTGCGTGTAGGAGCCGCTGCCGGACACGTCGTCGCTCTTCTGCCCCGGATCACCCCAGAGGATGCGGCGGGTCTCGAAACGCGACCCGGGCGCGATGTAGGCCTCGATACCGATGATGGGTTTGATCCCCACCTCGGTGGCCCCGTTGTAGAACTCGCTGGCACCGAACATGTTGCCGTGGTCGGTCATCCCGAGCGCGGGCATCTCCAGCCGCTGCGCCTCGGCAAGCATCGGCGCCACCTTCGCGGCACCGTCCAACATCGAGTATTCGGTGTGGTTGTGCAGGTGCACGAACGACTGGCTCATAGGCTCGCCAGTCTATGGCCGCACACCGACGCGTACGGGCGTGTCGGCGAGTGTGTCTTCCGCGCCTGCCAAACTCACGAGCGGAGCGCGATGGCGCCTGAATCGACCGCAGCGTCCGTGGCCTCCTGCGGCGCTTCGGACGCCGGTGCGGAGTCGGGCGCGGCATGCCGTGCGGGTCGTTCACGCGGTGTGGGCGGCGGAGGTTTCGACGGCCACCAATTAGCGTTCCCGACCAGCGCGGCGATGGCGGGCACGGTGATGGTGCGCACGAGGAACGTATCCAGCAGAAGCCCGGTCCCGATGATGAAGCCTGCCTGCACCAAGGTGCTGATGCTGGCGAACAGCATGCCGAACATCGAGGCCGCGAAGATGACACCCGCCGCGGTGATCACACCACCGGTCGAACTCACCGTGCGGATGACTCCGGAACGCAAGCCGTGCGACGACTCCTCCCGAAGCCTCGAGATCAGCAGCAAGTTGTAATCCGCGCCCATCGCGACCAGCACGATGAAGGTAAGGCCGGGGATGCTCCAGGTCAGGTCCTGGCCGAGAATGAATTGAAAGACGATGACGCCGACGCCGAGCGCCGACAAGTACGAGATCACCACGGTAGCTATCAGGTACAGCGGTGCGACGACGGCACGCAGTATTGCGACGAGGATGAAGAACACGATCAGAATCGTCATGACGATGATGAGCTTGATGTCTTGTTCGTAATACGCACGGGTATCTCGGAGCATCGCGGTCACTCCTGATGCCGATATCGACGCGTCTTTCAAGGTGGCGTCTTTTTTAGCGCCCTTGGCGGTATCGGTGATACTGCGAATCTGGTTCATCGCACCGGCGGCGAAGGGGTTGAGCTTGGTCTGAACGAGGTATCGCGCGGTGTGTCCATCTGGTGAGATGAAGGCCGTCGACGCCCGGGTCAATCCTCCGCTGGTTTCGCTGATCAAGTCTTTGACGCTGTCGATCAACTGTTTGATCGCGTCCGCGTAGGTGCGCGCGGGCGCCTGTGGAGCCGCCGTACGGTCCTCCTCGCTGGGATCGTCGTTGCTCATCGCCTGGAGATCGTCCTTGGCTTTGTCAAGTGTGTGGCGCACACTCTGCGACGCGGCCGCGATGCTTTTCGCCTCAGGCATGGACTGCAGTTGCTCGGCGAGCTCATTGATCTTCTGCAGAGCGCCACCGTCGTGCGCTGTGGTCGCAACAACGTCCAGCACCGTCACCGGTGCGACGTTGACGGTGCTTGCGATGTCGGCGATGTCGACGGACATCGCGAAGCCCAGCGCACGCACCGTGTTGACGAACGCGGCTGTGTCGCCGACTTCTGCGGCTGGGGCCGGCATACCTGGAGTGACGGGCATGGAAGTCGCGTTCCCGGTGCTGTCGATGGAGAACAGCAGGTTCGATACGTTGGGAAAGGATCCGGCTCCATCGCGTGGCGAATTGCCGGGCTTCTCTTGAGCGAGCGCCGAGTCGGTCCACGAGTCGCTGCCTGTGCTGCCGGATTTCTGATCCGTCGTCGCGTTCGGAACCGGGGCGCCATGAATGGCTGCTATGTCGGGCATCTTGCTGACCCGCTGTTCCATCTGCTTCAGGTCGAATAGCGCCGCGGGCTTTCGCAGATCGTGTGGTGATTCGACGACGAGATACTCCGGAATGGTGGCATTCAACGGGAAATGGCGGGCTAGCGTGTCATATCCGACGGAGCTCTCGACGGAATGCGGGAGGGTCTTGCTGTCGTCGTAGTTGAACCGGGCGAACGTCGCGCAGCCGGCCAGAATCATCAGCACGATCAGGCTGCTGACCAGATGAGCGACAGGTCGGCGCACAATGCGGGTTCCAGAGCGGCGCCAGAAGCGGGCGGTCAGGTCATCGCGGGGCTTGATCCAACCGCGTCGTCCGGCAAGGACCATCAGGGCCGGGAGGAACGTTATGGCGGCCAGCAACGCCACCGCAATCGAAATGGACAGCGCGGGACCAACATTCCTGAATGCTCCCAAATGGGTGAAGGTCATCCCCAGGAAGGTGATCGACACGGTGGCCGCGGACCCGGCGATCACTTTGCCAATCGACATCAACGCTTTGAAGACGGCTTGATCCGAGTCCATCCCGAGCCGCACATAGTCGTGGTATCGGCCGATGAGGAACACGGCGTAGTCGATGCCGGCGCCCGCCATCATCGTCGTCATCAGCGTGATCGTCTGGCTGGATACGCCCAAACCCAATTCGGCGACGCCGGCCACGATGGACTGCGCAAATGCCAACGAGACGCCGATCGTGATCAGCGACAACATCATCGTGAGCGGATTACGGTAAATGACGAGCAGGATGATCAGGACCATCAGCGCAACGGCTGCTTCGATCACGTGCATGTCGCGGATGCCGATGTAGATGAGATTGTCGTCGGTGGCGGCGGGGCCCGTCAGGTTCGCCGTCAGAGTAGACCCTGCGACGGCGTGCTTGACGATGTCGGCGACCCGTCCGAATCCAGCGTGCAGTTCGGGCGTCCCCACCCTGCCGGAGAGCACCATGGGCAGATACCAGGCTTTGTGGTCCTTGCTCGTCACTGCATCGCGCAGGGCCGGTGTACGGATGAAGTCCTGCATCATCTCGATGTCGCGAGTGTCAGCCCGCAGGGCGTCAGCCAGCGTGCGGTAGGTGGCGAGGTCGGACGGGTTCAATCCCTTCTCGTCGGTCAGAACGACCAATAGAACGTTCTCGTTCTCCGACCCAGATTGGTGAAAAGCCTCGGAGATCTGGCGCGTCGTGATCAGCACCGGGGCGTCGTCCGGGAGGATGGGGACCGGCCGCTTGACGGCCATCTCGGTCAGCGGTGGAAACGTCACCGACAGCACGGCAGCGAGCGCGACCCACAACCCGATGGCTGCCCACGGCCATCGCAGCACGAACGCACCGATCCAGCCGAAGAATCCCCGCGCTTCGGCCACAGTGGCTCCCTGAGCCCCCCGTAACATCCGGCTAGGTTACCGGCACCACGGCGCGCCGGTAAGCCTTCGGTGCGGCGGGTCGGCTCCGCCGCAGGCTATCCGTACAGCTCGACGAACTTTTTCAACGATTTCTCGACGTCCCCTTTGACCGCGCGGGCCGCCGCGGCGCCGACCGGGCCGAACAGCGCGCGTCCGCCCAGTTCAAGACGGACACCCAGGTTCGAACCGCTTTTTGTGGGCGACACCGAGAGCGTCACCGTGTATTTGGCTCCACCCTTGCCCGATCCCGACAGCGCGACCTGCTGAGGCGGCTTCCACGTGGTCACCGTCCACGTCACCCGATTGCGAAAACCCTTGGCCCGCGCGACACCTACGACCTGGGCGCCTTCGCTCAGTTCGTCGGGAAGCTCGCTGCGCCATCCGTCGTGCATGGACAGCCAATCGCCCAATTCGGACAGATCGGACACGTGGTCCCACATGTCCTGCGGGCTCATCGGCACGTCGGCCTTCACGTCCACAGCGGCCATCAGCGGGCGGGCCCCCCGCGCAGCCGGTTGCCCAGGCGCAGGCCGGGCAGCAACAGGGTGCGCGGCATGAATCTGCCGCCGATGCTGACGGCCTTCGGCACGATCCCGGGCACCACGCTGCGTTTCCCGTCGACCATTCCGGTTATGGCGGCCTCGGCGACATCGTGCGGCGACACCTGCGCGATGGAAATGCTGAACCGCTCGGCGTTGGCGATCTCACCCCATTCGGTGGGTACCGGGCCCGGGCACAGCACCGTGACCGACACACCGGTGCCGCTCAGTTCTTCGTGGACGGCTTCGGAGAACGTCTGCACGAATGCCTTGGTAGCCGAATAGACGGCCATGTACGGCATCGGCTGGAAACCGGCGATCGATGCGATGTTGAGCACCGCACCGGCACCCTGCTCGACCATGCCGGGCAGCGCGGCATGGGTCAGTTCCATCAGTGTCAGCGAATTGAGGACGACTTCCTCACTCTCCCGCTCGACGGGCAGCGTTTGGAAGACGCCGCTGGTGCCGAAGCCGGCGCTGTTGCACAGACCGGCGAACGGTTCGGTGCGCAGCCGCTGCGACAGCTTTTCGCGGGCGCGGGCGTCAGAAAGATCGAGGGGCTGGACCTCGACGTCGACCGAGTATTGCGCCCGCAGTTCGTCGGCCAGCTCGTCCATGCGTTCTTTGCGGCGGGCGACGAGCAGCAGCGGATACCCGCGCCGGGCCAGGCCGCGGCCCAGTTCGGTGCCGATGCCGGAGGAGGCGCCGGTGATGACGACAGTTGCCTGGTTGGTCGGTTTCGGAAGACTCATGATCGCCTCACCAGTGGATTCCGCGGGTGGCCCGCAAGAATGTTTCGTGTCGGTTATCGAAGTTCGTTGTGCTGCTGTCTGATTCATCTCCCTTGGCCGCTGACGAGTCTTCGAACATGCTGAACGCCCGACTGCGCACTCGATCCATGACCGCAGGGTTGAGGGCGTCGGCGAGGGAGGCGAACTGCCCGAAGGGCGAGCTGGCCCGCCGCGGCCTTTGCACGATTGCGTCGGTGATCACACCGGCGGCTTGATCCGGTGTCAGCGCCGGGAACTTGTCGTAGAGCTTGGTGGGACTGATCATCGGTGTCCGGACCAGCGCCATGTGCACGGTGGTGAACTTGACGTCGTCATCGACGACTTCGGCTTGCAGCGCGTCGCACAGGCTGTCCAGCGCCGACTTGCTGGCGATGTAGGCGCCGAACCGGGGCGCCCGGGTCTGTACACCGACCGAGGACACGTTGATGATCTGCCCGAAGCCGCGTTCCCGCATGCCGGGGATGAACTTGAGGATGAGCTGCACCGCACCCAGATAGTTCAGTTGCATGGTGCGCTGATAGTCGTGAATGCGGTCGTAGGACAGCGCTAGTGAGCGCCGGATCGACTTTCCGGCGTTGTTGATCAGCATGTCGACGCCGCCGAGATCGTCGAGCACCTTGTCGGCCATCGCAGCGATGGCGTCCATGTCGGTCAGATCGCAGGGATAGACATGCGCGGTGCCGCCGCTACCGCGGATCTCGTCGGCCACCTTTTCCAGGTTCTCTCGAGTCCGGGCGACCAGCACCACCTCTCCCCCTGCCTTGGCGATCTTTTTCGCCGCCGCCTCACCGATGCCCGACGATCCGCCGGTGATAAGCGTGATGGTGCCCTCGACTGCGTCGTGCAGGGTGCGGCCCTGTACCGCATCGAGCAGGTTGCGCAGATAGAACGGTCGATATCGGCCGGCCGAGTTCGGCGTGTTGACGAGGCTGGACATGGCGGCGAACGGCTTCTCGACGAGGCCGGTCAGATCCCCCAGATTCATAGATTTCTCGCTCCCGGTGGTGATTGCCCTGGATTCACCACCGAGTCTGCTACACCGCTGGAGCAGAACAGGTGATTCTGCGGCAATCCGGTTGTTACGCCAAGTAATCGCCCGGTGATGACGCTCTAACTAGCGGGCAATCGTGAGATGGTCCGCTATCGGCATGGCAATACTCGCCCGCTTGCGTAAGCCCGGCACGGTCTCGCTGTACCACAAGATCGGCGGTCACGACGCCCTTGAAGTCGTTGTCGAGGATTTCTACTGCCGTGTGCTTGACGATGATCTGCTGTCCAGCTTTTACGCAGGGGCGGACATGCAGCGGGTGAAGGCCCGGCAGGTCGAATTCCTCAGCTCGCTACTCCGCGGGCCCGTGACCTACACCGGCATGTCGATGCGCCAGGCGCATGAAGGCCGCGGAATTTCCATGCATCATTTCGCGATGGTGGCCGCACACTTGGCGGATTCGCTGTGTGCGGTAGGCCTGCACCCGGACACGATCACCGAAATACTTCGCCTGGTTGCCCCACTAGCCGGAGAGATCGCATCGGAAAACACCAAGGCGGTCGTCTAACTGCCTTCTGAGACTTCGCCGAGCGTGTGTCGGCTGCGAATTAGCGGCCTGGGTTCTCGCGTCGACCACGCTCGGCGGACCTCATTGCAGAACCGGGAAACCTGCCGGATTGTCACGCGCGGCCTAGATTAGATCTCATGAGGCGTGTCGCGCGATGGCTTCAGGAGAACGGAAACCCGGCCATGTTTTCCGGCATCATCCGCTACCTCCCCGCTTTGGTGACCGCTGCCGCCATTATCAGCGCTGCCACAGCGCTGCCTGCCGGTACGGCAGTGGCCGACCCGACGAGCCAGGACCAGAAGTTCTTCGACCTGCTCGGCGAGAAAGACATTCCCCCCGTCGACAACGACAACAGCCTGATCGTCACGGCGCATAAAGTCTGTTCCAAACTCGATAACGGCATGTCGGTGGACGACATGGTGGATCTGATGAGGAACAACGGCTTCAACGAGAATCCGCTCACCCGCCTACAACCGCAACGCCGCGTCACCGCCACCATCAACCGGTTCATCACCGCGTCGGTGGAGGCTTACTGTCCGTACGACAAAGGTAAGGTCGCCTCGATCGCGGGTTACCGCACGACGCGCTCGGCCGACCCGGTGTACATGGCTACCGCGTACACGCGCAACGCCTCGGTGTCTCGGGGACTGCTGCTCGCCTCGATCGTCGGAACGCTTCCTGCCGGAGAAATCGCGCCGACGAAGCCTTTGCCAGTTCCAGCGGCACCACCACCTGAACCGCAAGAGGTGCAACCCGTACCGCAGCAACCGCCGCCGCCACAGCGACGCGTACAACCAGCGCCACAACAAGCGCCGCCGCCACAAGCCGAGCCGCCGCCGGAGGCTCCTCCGCCGGAAGCGCCTCCAGCAGAAGCTGAGCCGCCGGCACAGGCGGCGCCCCCTGCTGCTCCTGCTCCGGGTCGGCCCGGAGGTGGCGCGGGCGGCGGTGACGCCCCGGCCAGCCCGACGCCGGAGCAACCCGCGCCGCCGGGCCATGTGAGGCTCGCTCCCTGAGCCGGACGATGATTCACGTGTGACCCCGACATTCGACGATCTCGTTACTGAGGCGGCCGCAGCGACGGTCGACGGCTGGGACTTCTCCTGGCTGGACGGCCGTGCCACCGAGGAGCGCCCATCGTGGGGCTACCAGCGGCTGATGAGCCAGCGGTTGGCGACGGTGTCGGCCGCTCTGGACCTCGACACCGGCGGCGGTGAAGTGTTGGCCGGCGCGCCGATCTTCCCCCCGACGATGGTCGCGCTGGAGACCTGGCCGCCGAACGCCGCACTGGCCACCAAGCTGCTGCATCCCCGTGGCGTCGTGGTGGTCGCGGCGCGCGATGAGCCGCAGTTGCCGTTCGCCGACGAGGCGTTCGACTTGGTGACGAGTCGGCATCCAATCTCCGTGCGCTGGAACGAGATTGCCCGGGTGTTGCGCCCGGGCGGCAGCTATCTGGCCCAGCAGATCGGGCCCGCGACGATGTCCGAATTGGTCGAATTCTTCATCGGACCCCAGCCACAGAAATGGGCCGAGTTGCACCCCGATGCCCAGAACGCGCAGGCGCAGGCCGCCGGCCTGGACGTCGTAGAGATACGGATGGAGCGGCAGCGAGCAGAATTCTTCGACATCGCTGCGGTGATCTATTTCCTGCGCAAGGTGGTGTGGACCGTGCCGGACTTCAGTGTCGACCGCTACCGCGACCGATTACGCGCATTGCACGAACGCATCGAATTCGACGGGCCTTTCGTAGCCCATGCGACCCGACTGCTCGTCGAAGCCCACAAGCCTTAACGACCGATCGTCCTGACCTGTAGCAGTGCGGATGCGATCAGTGCAGCATCGACGATCACCGGCGATTTCGGCACGCCGGGAACTGTCGCGAACAGCATGATCATGCGCCGACGTTACTGCAAGAGGCCGATTAAGCGCTCAGCCCTCAGCGCGCAACACGTCCAGGGCGTGCTCCAAGTCCGCCGGATAGGGGCTGACAATCTCCAGCTGCCGCCCGTCACCGGGATGAGTGAACGACAGCGACCTTGCGTGTAGCCACTGGCGCTCCAGCCCAAGCTTTTTCGCGAGTTTTGGATCGGCGCCGTAGGTCAGGTCGCCGCAGCACGGATGGTGCAGCGCGGCGAAGTGCACCCGAATCTGGTGTGTGCGCCCGGTTTCCAGGTGCACATCGAGCAGGCTGGCAGCGACAAAGGCTTCGACGGTGTCGTAATGGGTCACGCTTTGCCGACCGTCAGAGGTGACGGCGAACTTCCAGTCGTGACCGCGGTGGCGGCCGATGGGCGCATCGATGGTGCCGCTGGACGGATCCGGATGTCCTTGCACCAGAGCCTGGTAACGCTTGTCGACCGTGCGGTCTTTGAACGCGCGTTTGAGCAGCGTGTAGGCGCGTTCGGAGATGGCGACCACCATCACCCCGGAGGTGCCGACGTCGAGTCGCTGGACGATCCCCTGCCGCTCGTGCACCCCGGAGGTGGTGATCCGGTAGCCCGCCGCAGCCAGCCCGCCGAGCACCGTCGGCCCGGTCCAGCCCACCGACGCGTGCGCGGCAACCCCGGCCGGCTTGTCGACGGCGACGATGTCGTCATCGGAGTACAGGATCGTCATGCCTTCGATGTCGACAGGAGTGTTCTCCACGGGTGCCGGCGGCTCGGGGAGCCGCACCTGCAGCCACGCCCCTGATGTCAGCCGATCAGACTTGCCGGCCTGCACACCGTCCAGTTCGACCCCGCCGTCCTCGGCCAGCGCCGCGGCAGCCGTGCGGGACAGACCCAGCAGCCGCGCCAGCCCGGCGTCGACTCGCATACCGGCAAGACCCTCCGGCACCAGCATCGACCGATCGGTCATCAGGTTCGGTCGGCCGCGGACCGGTCGACGGTGTCCTCTTTCGGTCCCCCGACATCCGAGCCGTCAGCCGTATCGGTGAGATCGTCGGCCTTCACCAGGCGCCGCTCCTCGGGACCTTTCCCGATCACACTGCCCTGTTCATCGTCGTCGGCGCGGCGACGGCCGATGGTGTCGAAGTCGTAACCGAGCGCCGAGAGTGTGACCAGCAGAATCGCCCCGCCGACTACCGATGGATCGGCGACGTTGAACACCGGCCACCACCCGATCGACAAGAAGTCCACGACGTGTCCGCGCAGCGGCCCGGGCGAACGGAGGAACCGGTCGACCAGGTTTCCCATGGCGCCGCCGAGAATCATGCCAAGGCCGACGGCCCACCACGGCGACACCAGCTGCCGTCCCATCCAAAAAATTCCGACCACGACCGCGCTGGCGATCACCGTCAGCATCCAGGTGTATCCGGTCGCCATTGAGAACGCGGCCCCGGAGTTGCGAACCAAAGTCCAGGTCACGGTGTCGCCGATGATCGGAACCGGCTGCCCGGGGGTCAGCAGCTTGACCGCGAGCACCTTGGTGACGATGTCGAGCGCCAGCACCACCGCCGCCACCGACAACAGCAGAGGCTGTCGCCGCCGCGGCGCCGTGGGAGCCTGCGCTTCCCCGGCCGTCTCGGCCTCAGCCGGTCCCGTTGGTTGCTCCGTCACTCGTACATCATCCACCAAAGCCTCTCAGCGGTGACCCGCAGCGCCCGGGCGCGCCGCGCTTGTGACCCGCAGCGCCCGCGGATACGGGATCATCTTGTCCATGAGCCGGGTGACCGTCATTGCGACCGGCGGGACGATCGCCAGTACCGCGCACCCCGACGGGGCGCATCGGCCGACCCGGGGCGGCACGGAGTTGGCGGCCGGTCTGGACGTCGATGTCGTCGACGTGATGGCCAAGGACAGTTCGCGGTTGACGCCCACCGACTGGGACGTGTTCGGCGCGGCGGTTCGAGCCGCAGTCAGCGGCGGTGCGAGCGGCGTGGTGTTGATGCACGGCACCGACACCCTCGAGGAGTCGGCTTTATGGCTGGACCTGACCTATGCCGGCGCGGTCCCGCTGGTGATGACCGCCGCTATGCGCAGCGCCGACGATCCTGACGCGGACGGGCCGGCGAATCTGCGCGAGGCGCTGGCGGTGGCGTCCGAGCCTGCCGCCCGTGACCTCGGCGTGCTGGTGTCGTTCGCCGGCCGGATTCTGCGGCCGTTGGGTTTGCACAAGGTGGCGTCCGGCGAGTCTTTCGCTGGTCAATTGCTGGGCAGGGTGAACGGCGGAGTGACGCTGGCGCGGACCAAGTCGCGGCCGTACCTGGGGGAGTTGACCGCGGCCTGCGCCCCGCGGGTCGACATCGTCGCGGCCTATCCGGGCGGTGACGCTGTCGCGATGGACGCCTGCGTGGCCGCCGGCGCCCGTGGCATCGTGCTGGAGGCGCTCGGCGCGGGTAATGCCGCCGCCGCGGTGATCGACGCCGTGCGGAAGCACTGCCAGGACGGGGTCGAGGTTGCGGTGTCGACCCGGGTGGTAGGTGGTCGGGTCAGTCCGGGATATGGTCCCGGCCGCGACCTGGTCGACGCGGGAGCAGTAATGGTGTCGGGGCTGCCGCCCAGTCAGGCCAGGGTGCTGCTGATGGCGGCGCTGGCCGCCCGGCTACCGCTGCGCGACGTCGTCGACCGCCTGCTCTGAGCTCGTGTCGGCGAGAGCAGCGACGTAGTCGGGCCAGTCGAGGCTGTCGACCGGGTTCGCTCGAGTGATCTCGTCGGTGTCGGACGGGAACGTCCGCGCCGAGCCCGGACCCGAGCCGCGGGACTCGAACCGCACGGTGACCACGCCGTGGCCGGCGCCCTGTACCCAACCGTGGCTGAGCTCGCGGTGGGTCACGTCGTCACCCACCCGCCATTCCGCGGTGCCGGGCATCAGCGGCACCACGGCGTCCGGGCCCGCGTGTGCCGTGTCCGCGCCCGGATCGGTGTCCGACATGGTCAGCTCCAGATCGGAGAACAGCGATTCCTGATGCACGCTGCTCAGACCCGAAAACCCAACGCCGAGTAGACGAATCGGCCCGATCTCGCGCGGGTCGAGCAGCAGCCGGCGAGCCAGCGCCGCCAGCGCGGCGCCATCGGTGGTTGCATAGGGAAGGGTGGCCGAACGGGTCAGCGTGCTCATGTCGGACTTCTTCAACTTGACCGTGACGGTCCGCGCGCCGCGACCGTCGCGGCACAGGCGCTGGTGAGCGTGCTCAGCGATCGGCGCGATCGCCTCGCGCAGCTCCTCCAGCGTGATCAGGTCGGCCGCGAAGGTGGACTCGGCGCTGATCTGTTTGGCTTCGGCGCGTTCGGCCACCGGGCGGTCGTCGATACCGCGGGCCAACCGGTGCAGCGCGGGCCCGATCGTGGCGCCCAGGATGTTGGCCACCTCGGCGTCGCTCAGCGCCGCCAACTGCCCGATCGTCTCGATGCCCAGCCGATGCAGCTTCTCCTCGGCGACCGGCCCGATCCCCCACAGCTTGCGCACCGCGAGCCCGTCGAGTAGCCGCTTCTCGTCGTCGCACGAAATCACTTTGATGCCATCGGGTTTGGCCAGGCCGGATCCGATCTTCGCGATCTGCTTGCCCGAACCGGCGCCGACCGATGCGATCAGGCCGGTCTCGTCGAGCACTCGTTGCCGCAACTCCGCGCAGAATTGCTCGACGTCGGCCGCCGATGCCCCAGCCAATTCCGGCGGCTCCCCGAAAGCCTCGTCGAAGGACAGCTGCTCGACCACAGGAACCACCGCCCGCACAGTGTCGAACACCCGGCGGCTCGCGACTCCGTAGACCACGCCGCGCGGCGGCAACACCACCGCCGTCACACCGATCAACCGGCGGGCCTGGTGCATCGGCATGGCCGATCGCGCGCCGAACACCCTTGACTCGTAGCTTGCGCCGGCTACCACCCCACGCCCGCCCAGCCCGCCGACCAGCACCGGGCGCCCCCGCAGTGTGGGTCGGGTGAGTTGCTCGACGGACGCGAAGAAGGCGTCCATGTCGAGGTGCAGCACCCAGCGGGAATCCACAAACACCGATGTTATTGCGCTAACGTCTTCGGTCATGGCGTGGCGCGTCTTCGACGGTCTTGGAGTGGTGGTCGGCAGCAGCCGCGGGCCGCGCCGGCGCGCCGTCGGGGCGGGTTAATGGGCGCCGAGACCAGCAACGCGTTCGCATCGCCGGAGCACGCGGCTAGGCCGAACCGACGATGGGCGCGGCTGCGCAAGGAATGGCATACGCGGCTCGAACCCGGTGAACAGGCCGCCGTATTGGCCTGGGCGGCTTTCACCTTCACCTTCGCGGGCCTGCGCGGACTCACCCACTGGATTCGCGCGGGCCATGGCCCGGCGGGCGGAGGTGTCAGTCTGGGCGGCAGGCACTTTCATCACTACAACATTGGCATCGCGTTGCTGGCCACCGTGGGGGCGGTCGGTCTGCGCGGAACAGAGCGCCAACGGCACCACCCTGCGGCAGCGATCGCCTTCGGGTCAGCGAATGCGCTGATCGTTGACGAGTTGGCGTTGCTGCTCGACCTCAAGGACGTCTACTGGGCGGCCGACGGCCGTGAAAGTGTCGACGCCGCGGTCGGTCTCATCGCGGCCGGCGGGACGATCATCGCCGGTATGCCGTTATGGCCGCATGTGCAGCATGCGCTGCGAAACCACTAGCCGCGGCCACTAACCCTTCGCAATCGCGACCTTCACCCCGTCGCCGATCTCGGCAGCGCCCTGCTGCGGCTCGCCGAATTCGAAACTGGTGGCCAAGATTTCACCGGCGATCAGGTCGCGGTGCGTCGCCGCCCAATCGGACCGTTCCACCGGCACTGACATCACCACGCTGATCCGGTCGGACACGTCGAGCCCGCTGGACTTGCGCAGTTCCTGCAATTCGCGGATGCGGTCTTTGGCCCACCCCTCGGCTTCGAGTTCAGGTGTCACCGTGGCATCTAAGACCACGAGGCCGGCTTCGCCCGGCAGCGGCGCGGTGTACTCGGGGTCGGCGGCGACCAGCCGTGAGCTGTATTCATCGAGTTGGAGCACCGCCGGTCCCGCGGTCAGACTGCCGTCCGGGTTGACGACGCCCTCCCCCGCCTTGACCGCCTTGATCGCCGCCTGCACGTTTCTGCCGAGTCGCGGACCGGCGACCCGGGCGTTGACGGTCAACTCGAAGCGACCGTAGCGGTCGATATCGTCGGTCAGCTCGACCGTTTTGACGTTCAGCTCGTCGGCGATCAAATCCGTAAAGGGTTCCAGCAAGCCCGGATTGTCCACCGCCACGGTTATTTTCGGTAGCGGCAGTCGCACCCGCAATTTCTTCGCTTTGCGCAGTGACGAGGCCACCGAGCAGACCTCACGGACCTGGTCCATCGCGGCGACCAGCTCGGCGTCGGCGGGCAGCAGCTCGGCAGCCGGCCAGTCGGACAGGTGCACCGAACGTTCGGCGGTGATGCCGCGCCAGATGATCTCGGTAGTCATCGGCAGAAGCGGTGCGGCAAGCCTCGCGGTCACCTCGAGCACGGTGTGCAGCGTGTCGATCGCATTGGAGTCTTCCTCCCAGAAGCGCGAACGGGAACGTCGCACATACCAATTCGTCAAGGCTTCGGTGAACTGCCGCAGCTGTTCGCAGGCCCCGGAGATGTCGCAACCGTCCAACTGCGCGGTCAGGCGGTCACGCAGCACCGCCAGCTTGGCCAGAATGTAGCGATCCAGGACGTGGCGCGAATCGGCGCGCCACGTACCGACTTTCGGCGCGTAGAGGGCCAGGAAGCTGTAGGCGTTCCAGAACGGCAGCAGCACCTGGCGCACCCCGTCGCGAATCCCCTGCTCGGTGACGATCAGGTTGCCACCGCGCAGAATGGGCGACGCCATCAAGAACCAGCGCATGGCATCGGAGCCGTCGCGGTCGAAGACCTCGCTGACGTCGGGATAGTTGCGCAGCGACTTGCTCATCTTCTGGCCGTCGCTGCCCAGCACGATGCCATGCGCGACACAGGCTTTGAACGCCGGTCGGTCGAACAGTGCGGTCGCCAGCACATGCAGCGTGTAGAACCAGCCGCGGGTCTGACCGATGTACTCCACGATGAAGTCACCGGGGTAATGCGTGTCAAACCAATCCCGGTTCTCGAACGGATAGTGCACCTGGGCGTAGGGCATCGACCCGGAGTCGAACCACACGTCGAAGACATCCGAAATGCGACGCATTGTCGACTGTCCGGTCGGGTCGTCGGGGTTGGGCCTGGTGAGCTCGTCGATATAGGGGCGATGCAGGTTATCGGGTCGCTCGCCGAAGTCGCGCTCCAAGTCGTCGAGGCTGCCGTACACATCGATCCGCGGATACGCCGGGTCGTCGGACACCCACACCGGAATAGGGGTGCCCCAATAGCGATTGCGCGAGATCGACCAGTCCCGCGCGCCCTGCAACCACTTGCCGAACTGACCGTCTTTGACGTGTTCGGGATACCAGGTGATCTGCTGATTGAGCTCGACCATGCGGTCCCGAAAGTCGGTGACCTTGATGAACCACGACGAAACCGCCCGATAGATCAGCGGATTGCGGCACCGCCAGCAGTGCGGATACGGGTGGTCGTAAGTCTCCTGACGGATCAGCACCGCACCGTTCGCTGCGGTCGGGCCGGTGTGGTTCTTCAGGTCACGAATGATCTGCGGGTTGGCATTGAAAACGTGTTGGCCCTGGTAGTCGGGCACGGTGGCGTCGAATCGCCCTCTGGCATCAACGGGTGTCACCGGGACGATGCCGGCTTGGTCGGCTGTCGCCTTATCGTCCTCGCCGTAGGCCGGTGCCAAATGCACGATGCCGGTACCGTCGTCGGTGGTGACGAAATCTGCTGCCAGCACCTGAAAAGCGTTGGGCGCGTCCATGAAATACGGGAACGGCGGCGTGTAGCGCATGCCGACCAGGTCGCTGCCGCGGTAAGTGCCCAGCACCTCCGGCTCGTCGCCGAATTCCCGTGCGTAGGCGGCTAATCGGGCCTCGGCCAGCACGACATGGCGATCGCCGGCTCGCACCTGCACGTAGCTGACGTCGGGATTGACGGCCACGGCCTGATTCGACGGCAGCGTCCAAGGCGTCGTGGTCCACACCAGCAGGTGCGCGCCGGCAAGATCTCCGTCGGTCACCGCGAATCCGACTGTCAGGGCGGGGTCTTGGCGGCTTCGGTAGACGTCGTCGTCCATTCGCAACTCGTGATTTGACAGCGGCGTCTCGTCCCGCCAGCAGTACGGCAGCACACGGTAGCCCTCGTAGGCCAACCCCTTGTCCCACAACTGCTTGAACGCCCAGATGACCGATTCCATGTAGGGCAGGTCGAGTGTCTTGTAGTCGTTGTCGAAATCAACCCAGCGGGCTTGGCGGGTGACATAGGCTCGCCACTCGTCGGTGTAGCGCAGTACTGATTCGCGGCAGGCGTCGTTGAATGCGGCGATGCCCATCGCGTCGATCTGGGATTTGTCGGTGATGCCGAGTTGACGTTCGACTTCCAGTTCGGCGGGCAGGCCGTGGGTGTCCCACCCGAAGCGGCGTTCGACCTTGTAGCCGCGCATGGTGCGGTAGCGCGGCACGATGTCCTTGACATAGCCGGTGAGCAGATGTCCGTAGTGCGGCAGTCCGTTGGCGAACGGCGGGCCGTCATAGAAGACGTATTCGGGGGCGTCGGCGCGATCGGCGATGCTGGCGCGGAAGGTGTCGTCGGCGGCCCAGTATTCGAGGACGTCGAGTTCCAGCGCCGGTAGGTCGGGTGCGCCGCCGGCCGGCTTCGGATAGGCGTTCTCGGTCACTGCTCGTCGTCTCCATGTGCCGCTCTCAGGGCACGGGGACGACGAAGTGCTGTGCACTCGACCGCGGTACCACCCCGCTTGCCACGCCTGCGCGTGGCCGCTCTTTGCAAGCTGTGACGGGCTCACCCGTTCGGTTCTACTTGGCCGAGATCCCGGCTGTTCTTCCGAAGGCTCCCCGGTGATGGCCGGATCGACGCCGTGCAGCCAATTCTACGGCCCACCTCGAAGCGACGAGTTACTGGTCACTGGAGTAGATGCGTTACACCCAGTTCCACACCGGCATCTCGCCGCGCGGATAGCCCTCGCAGACTAAACCGGGCTGGTGTCGTGAGCAGCGGCCAAGTACTGCTCGGCGTCACAGGATGTGACGATGATTCCCTACCGGCTCGGGCTGATTGTCGGCCGCAGACTTCAACCCGGTTTAGTCAGGGTTGATTCCCGACTCGATCGATGGCCGAAGTGGTGGGCGCGGGATCGCCTAGCCCTTGAAGTACACGATCTGGTAGGTCGTGGCGATGAGCGCGCCGTCGCGGCTCCACAGCTGAGCGCTCTGATCGAAGAATCCACGGGCGAAACGGTTCGCGTGAGCAGTGCCCAGGATGTAGTCATCGCTGAGCTGATCGAGGTGAGGTTGGTCGACGTGGAAGTAGGTGGTCATCGAGATGGTTCCCGACGGCAGCAGTCCGCGACGGAGGAACACGCGCGGGAAGAACACGTCGGACACTGCGGCAAGCGCCGGGAAGTCGACCGGACGCTGCGAGGCGTCGCGCACCCACAGTGTCGTCGTCGAGGATGCTCCGGTCCGGATGTTGCCACCGGAGAATGAGCCTTCGGCAAATCGCATGTCGTACAAGCGAACCCAGGTCGGGAGGTTCTCGGGATCGGCGCGGTCGATCTGCTCTGGAGCCGGCGGCTCCGGCGCGCTCGCTTCGGTATCAGACCACGTGTCGCGGTGAAGTCCGAACACCGCCGTGGCGGTCGTTTTGACCACGCCATCTTGGCTGAGTTCAGCGATCCAATGCTGGTTGGTGCGGTTGGTGCGCGGTGCTCGACGGGAGATCTCGAACTCGCCGTCCACGATCGGCGCGGCGAAATTGACCGTCAGCGCCACCGGCTCACCGAGACGGTCCGGGTGTGACTCGATGGCGCGCAGCAGGACAGCCGCGGTGACGCCACCGAAAGGTCCGACCATATTCGCCCATTCGGGTTCGGTCCTGCCCCGTACGACGTCGGCGTCGACGACCTCGAGATCAAGCGCGCGGTCCAGAGCGTGAGATTCGGGCATCGGCGTGATGTCTCCTGAGTTCGACTCTGCTGCACAAGGGCTCGAACACGTCGCCCCCAGCGGTCTGGATTTAGAACGTTAGCGTACGACTGACTCAACAATCGTCCAGCCACCGGCGGGTTTCCACCGGGGCCAACTGGCCGGATCGGATGTCAGTTCGCCGCAGCTTTTCTAGACTGCGGCGATGGCCTTCGACCCGACATTTACGCGCGATGTGGTGTTGCCGCTGGCGCAGGCGGCTTACACGGTGATGGACGGCAGCACCGCGACCCTGCCAGCTGGCTACAACCAGACCGCTCTGATCCAAGCGGACCCCGTGACGCTCACCGCGATGGCCAGCCCGCACCCAGCGGTGACCGCGATGACCAAAAACACCAACATCTTCGGGCTGATCGGCCGCAACCCGACCAGTCGCACTGCTTTCCTGTCCTTTCGTGGCACCTCGGACATCGAGGAGTGGGTCGCGAACATCGACGCGATCCCCGACGATTACCGCCCGATCGGCGGGTTCGGTCAGGTGCACTCCGGCTTTCAGGACGTCTACGAACTCGTCGGGCAGGACATCGCGGCGAACTTGGCCACGGCAACGGCCGGCTGCGATCAAATCCTGATCACCGGCCACAGCCTCGGTGCGGCGCTGGCCGTGCTCGCGGCCCCGGACGTCGCACGCAACATGCCGCCGAACACGATCGAGCCCCGACTGGTCACGTTCGCCGGACCACGGGTCGGGCTGAGCGACTTCGTCGCGAGCTTCAACGCTGCGATCGAGAGCTGTTTTCGGGTGGTGAACTTCCTCGACCTCGTGCCGTACCTACCGCCCACTCCATACGTCCATGTCGGTGCGCAGATCGACGTGGACAGCGGTGGAGCGGTACAGGTTGGCTGGCGGCACAGCCTCACCGCGTATCAACAGGGACTATCCGCTCTCATCACAGCTCAGAAGTAACGAGGCGCTCCCGGCGCCGAAGCGCCGCAACGCCTCAGGTGGCCGGGAGCGAGAAGTGAACAGCGACCGGCGAGCGCTCTTCAGGCGCCAACCTCGATGACACCTGCGCGCCACAGCGCGGCGTAGAGCTGGCGCAGCGGAACACACAGCAGCCGAGCCGCGCCCTCGACCAACGGGTCGGCGCCGGCCAATTGGGCATCGGTGCGCTTGGAGGCCTTCGGCATCGGCACAGCCGCCGGCGCGGGTTCGGGCACAACCCGGAGCCTGGGTGCGGACGTCGCCGCTACTACTAGGTCGTCGTGCAGAAAAGCGGTCATGATCGCCTCCTCAGCAGAAAATCAAACGGGCACAATGGGATTCAATGTCCGTCCGACGCAGGAGTCGACGTGCTAGAAAGGCCGAAAGAGGCTCAGCCGATAGCGACGCGACGCGGGCCGGATCGGGACGAAACGGAAGCCGGATATCGATCCGGACTAGAATCGGAACTCATACGTCCCTCACCTCCTCGCAGTCGCAACATGTGCGGTTCACCGCACGATTGGCACGCAAGCAGGAATACAGAACCCGATTGATAACGGGAAACCGCACCCCACTCGTCAGAGTTTCGGCACTACACGGCGTATCCGGGCCTACAAAATATGCAGGGCCGGAAGCCACTTGGGCTCAACCCTTAAGCCGGGAGGAGCTGTCCTGACCCTGGGCGTCTCTCGACGTTCGGGGTCAGTGGCCTATATCCGTGTAGACGCCTCACCTAACGAGGTGCTTACTCCCACGATGATGCATGAACATCCGGCTGAGGTCAATTCGCCACGCCTGGAAAAATGTCGCGACGCTGACCAGCCGTTATGAGTCCGTTACGCGGACGGCGCGGCCTCATCCGGGCGCAATCCCTTCATGACCAGCGAGACGACGAAATCGGCGGCTTCGGCCGCGCTGACGCCGTCGTCGGTGGCCGTCCGCCGGTGCGCCATGTCTCCGATCAGCGCCGACAGCGTGAATGCCACCAGCCGAGGCGGGGCGGCCACGATGTCTCCGCGCTGCTGCGCCGCGACAACCAGGCTCTCAATGTCATCGATCCACCGCTCATAGATACCTCCGAGCTCTTTGTCGAACCGCTTGGCTTGCCCGAACGCGTCCCGGAACAGCAACTTGGCGGCCGCCTTGTCGGCGTCGAAGAATTCGAATGCCGCCCGCAACGTCGCCCGGAACGGCGCCTCGGCGTAAATGAACGATGCGCCGCTCTCGGCCAGAGCAACCGTGACATGGGTGCGCAGGGCATATCCGTCAGCGGCGATCAACGAACGGAACAAGGCGTCTTCGGAGTCGAAATGCTGGTAGACCACTCCCGGGCGGCAGCTGCGCTTCCTCGGCAACATCGGCGATCGTCGTATCTTGAAAGCCGTTGCGCGCAAACACTTTCTTCGCCGCGGCCATGATCTCGTCGCGCGACCTCGGCTGCTGGTCGCCAGCAGTCGAGTGGTCAGGCGAATGGCCACTACCTGTCACGACTCGACCACCGAAGTCGAAATCCTGAGGTGCACACGCAATCGCCTACCTCGTCACTCACCGGTCAATTAACTCGTCGAGACGCCCGATCGTGTCAATGAACTCGGAGACCATCTCCAGCACCACTGAGGCGGTCGGCTGCACCTTGTTCATCGAACCCACCACCTGCCCGACGAAGTAGGTGGCCAGCTCGCGGGCATTGGTGTTGGCGTGCGCGGCCGCGCGGTTGATCCGCCGTTGCGGGTCACCGATCAGCGCGCTCTGCAGCGGCATACCGAGCGGGTCTGGGCTGTCTGACCGTTCCCACTCTTCGGTCCAGGCGGTGCGCAGCATCCGCGCGGGCTTTCCGGTCAAGGATCGCGATCGCACGGTGTCCGACGAGCTGGCGGCCAGGAATTTGTCCTTCACAACCGGCAGCGTCTCAGCCTCTTCGGTGGTCAGCCATACCGAGCCACACCACACGCCTTCGGCGCCGAGCGCCAGTGCCGCCGCGACCTGGCGGCCGCGCGCGATGCCGCCTGCGGCAAGTACCGGCACCGGGGCCACCGCGTCGACGACCTCGGGAACGAGCACCATTGTCGCGACCTGCCCGGTGTGCCCGCCGGCCTCGGTGCCCTGCGCGACGATCAGGTCGACACCGGCCGCCGCATGTTGCTGCGCATGCTTGGTCGTCCCGGCCAATGCTGCCACCAGAACATCGTTGTCATGAGCGCGAGTGACGAGCTCCGGCGGTGGCGGCCCCAGTGCACTGGCGATGAGCCGGATGCGGTGGGAGAAGGTGACATCGAGCAGTGGTAGGTAACCCTTGGGCGAGATGTTGAGGTCGCCAACCGGGCGGCGCTCCTCGTCGGTGGGTGCCGGGATGCCATACCGGACGAGCAGGTCGTCGACGAACTGGCGGTGCTCCTCGGGCAGCAGTTCGCGGGCTTGCTTGCCGTCGATGCCACCACTGTCGGCGCCAACGTACTTGGGCGGCAACAACAGGTCGACGCCGTATGGCTTGCCCCCGGTCTGCTCCTCGATCCAGGTCAGCTCGGTCTCCAACCGCTGTGGGCTGTGTGCGACGGCTCCGAGGATGCCGAAGCCGCCGGCATTGGTCACGGCCGCAACCACATCCCGGCAGTGGCTGAACGCGCAGATCGGGAACTCCACACCGAGCATCTCGGCGACCCGTGTTCGCATTGCCGGAACGCTATGAGTTGGCGATTAACGTGTCAATCCGACACCTTAAGCAGGCGGTTGACCGTCCGGCGGCCAGCTCGTCACGTCATCCTCCAGCGGAATCTGCAAGCTCTGCAGGATCGATGCGATCATCCGCCAGGCGCTGATCGCAGTGACGAGCTCGACCAGCGTGGCCTGGTCCGCGCCGAACTCCTGTTTGCATGCCGCCCAGCTTTCCACGCCTACCACTCCGTCGCGCACAACGTCGTCGGTGGCCGCGAGAACGGCCCGCTCCGCTGATCCGAATGCCTTATAGGAGTGCCAATCTCGTACACCGGCGAGATCCTCGGCGCTCACCCCGAGACCCTGTGCGACGCGCCAGTGCTGTGACCATTCGTATTCACACGCGGTCAACCAGGCGATGCGCATGATCGCCAGTTCGCGCAGGCGCGCGTCCAGCTCGCCCTGCCACAGCATTCGCGCGAGCAGATCGTTGAGGCCGGACGCCAGTTTGGGGTGGTTCAGCAGCACCTGAAAGATCGCCAGCTCGGCCATGTAGTCCGGCACACCCGCTTCGTCGGCGGCGGCTTTGGCCTCGTCTACCGGGAGACGGGGCACGCGGGCTTCACTGCTGGGCGTCACGTTGATTCATCCAAGCCCGTTAACCGACAGCAGCTCCCGGCTCGGAGGAGGGTGCGCCGAAATCGGACACCCGCTCGAAGCCGTGTCGGCGCGCCTCGGCGGCGCCGCGCCGGAGCAGCACGCTGGTCGCGACGAATCCGGCGTTGTCAAGGACCACGAGCGGGGACAGCAGCCGGTTGTGCACGAAGCCGAACGACAGGCCGCTGTCCGGATCGGCCCAACCCAGCGAGCCGCCCAAGCCGACATGCCCGAACCCGGGTATCGCATCGAACGGCAGCCGGTGGTATCCGAGGTGGAATGCCAGCGGAATCACCAAGTTGCCGTCAAGTCGCAGGCTTCGCCGGCCGCTGAGGCCCGCGGCCACCTCGCGGGACAGGAACTGGGTGCCGTCGATGCGGCCGCCGTTGGCAATTGCGCCGTACATCCGCGCCAAGCCTCGTGCCGTCGCCACACCGTTGGCCGCCGGGATCTCCGCATCCAGTAATGGGATATCGCCTTGCACAGCAGCTTTCACACCCGGGAAATACATGGACCCGAATCCCGCGGACAGTGGCAGCGCAGCGATCTTCGGCGCGACCGCGTTGAACAACGGATTCTGAAAGGCGCTCTGCGGCATGATGATCTGCGAAGCCTGTGTCGGTGCGTCGGCGGGCGGGCGGCCCAGGTGCAAGCCGTCGGTGCCCAATGGCTCCGCCAGCTCCCGACGGAACAGCTCGCGCATGCCCCTTCCGGTGACGGCGCGGGCCAGGCCCGACACCAGCCAGCCGTAGGTCAGCGCATGGTAAGCCGACTTGCCGAACGAATAACCCGACGGCGCGGCCGCCAGGCGTTCTTCCATCAGCTCGTGATTGAGCAGGTCATCCTTGCTTGCGCCCTGCAACGACGAAAGACCGGCTTGGTGCCGCATCATCTGCCGGACAGTGATGTTCGCTTTCCCGTTTGCGCGGAAAGCCGGCCAGTATTCGGCCACGGGTGCCTCGTAGTCGATCAGGCCGCGGTCGACGAGGCGGTGGATGACGGTGGACGCCATGCCCTTGGTCGCCGAGAACACCATGGCGCCGGTGTCCGCCCGCCATGGCAGCCGTCCTCGCCGGTCCGACCAGCCGGTCCACACGTCTACCACGGGTTCCCCGTCGAGATAGACGGCCAGTGCCCCGCCGCCGAATCGGCGGCCCGGGAACATGCCGGCAAAGCTGCGCACCGCGCAGGAGAAATGGGGATCGGCTGCGCCGTGAACACCGCGCGGCAGCACAGACCGGCGATTGCCCACCACTTCGAGGGTCATGTTGAGCAATCTACCTTTACAGATTGGAAAGAACTTGAAATTTACCCATCCGTTATTGAGGCGAGTTTCAGTATTTGCTGAGCCGCCAGAGCCGGAGTCAATTCCCCAGTTAGGACCTGTCGTTCGACATCGGCGCGGGCTTTGCGCACCGCCGGGTTGGACAGCACTCGATCCAGCACCGTGTCCCGAACCATCTGCCAAGTCCAGTCGACTTGTTGCGCTCGTCGCCGCGCCTCGAAGTCCCCCGCCTCGGTCAATACGTCGCGATGGCGCTCGACGGTCTCCCAGAGCTCGTCAAGGCCGGTGCCCTCCAACGCGCTCATCGTGAGAACGGGCGGCCGCCACAGGGTTTCGCGCGGGTAGATGAGCCGGATCGCGCCCGACAGCTCACGGGCGGCTTTGCGCGCCTCCTGCAGGTGGTTGCCGTCGGCCTTGTTGACCACAACGATGTCGGCCAGTTCCAGCACGCCCTTCTTGATGCCCTGCAGCTGATCGCCGGTGCGCGCCAGGGTCAGGAAGACGAAGGTGTCGACCATATTGGCCACCGCGACCTCCGACTGGCCGACACCGACGGTCTCCACCAGAGTCACGTCGAAACCGGCGGCCTCCAATAGCACGATGGTTTCGCGGGTGGCCCTGGCCACGCCGCCGAGCGTGCCCGATGTCGGCGACGGGCGAATATAAGCGTCCGGATGCACGGCCAGCCGCGGCATCCGTGTCTTGTCGCCGAGAATCGAACCGCCGGTGCGAGTCGAGGACGGATCGACGGCGAGCACCGCCACCCGATGTCCACGCTCGATCAGATAGATACCGAGCGCCTCGATGGCCGTCGACTTGCCGACTCCGGGCACGCCGGTGATGCCCACATGCAGGGCGCTGCCTGCCGCCGGCATCAACGCGAGCAGCAACTCCTGCGCCCGGTCGCGATGGTCGGCGCGGGTGGACTCGACCAGCGTGATCGCCCGCGGTAAGGCCGCCCGGTCGCCACCGCGCACCGCCGCGGCGAGTTCGTCTATGCCGTCGCCGTTTTCGGTTGCCATCTGGCTAGAGGGTGTGCCCGAGGCGTTCGGCCAGTTTGTGCACCAGGTCGATGGCGGCATCGGCGATGACCGTGCCGGGCGGGAAGATCGCGGTGGCTCCGGCGGCATACAGCTCGTCGAAGTCACCCGGCGGGATCACCCCGCCGACGACGACCATGATGTCGGGTCGTCCCACTTCGGCCAGCGCATCCCGCAGTGCCGGCACCAGCGTCAGGTGGCCGGCCGCCAGCGACGACACCCCGACCACGTGCACGTCGTTGTCGGCGGCCTGCAGCGCCACCTCCTCCGGCGTGGAGAACAGCGAGCCGACGTCGACGTCGAATCCGATGTCGGCGAACGCTGTTGCGATCACCTTCTGCCCGCGATCATGGCCGTCCTGCCCCATCTTGGCCACCAGGATTCGCGGCCGCCGGCCTTCCGCCTCAGCGAAGTGTCCGACGAGTTCGGTCGCGGATGCCATGTTTTCGGCCTTTCCAGCCTCGTCGCGGTAAACGCCTGCGATGGTGCGGATCTCCGCCTGGTGGCGTCCGTACACCCGTTCCAGCGCGTCGGAGATCTCGCCCACGGTGGCTTTGGCGCGCGCCGCGTCGATGGCCAATGCCAGCAGATTGTTGCCCAGCCCGTCCCGATCAGCCCGGCCACCGGCCGGGCTCACGACCTCCGCAGCCCGTGACAGTTCGGCCAAGGCGGCATCGCAGGCGGCCTGATCCCGGTCAGCCCGCAGCTGTTCGAGTTTGGCCAGCTGCTCGGTCCGCACCCGGCTGTTCTCGACCTTGAGGACCTCGACCTCCTGATCCTCTACCACCTGGTACTTGTTGATCCCGACCACAGGCTGGATGCCGGAATCGATACGCGCCTGCGTCCGGGCGGCCGCTTCTTCGATGCGAAGCTTCGGAATACCGTCGCTGATGGCTTGCGCCATGCCGCCGTGCTCGGCAACCTCCTCGATGTGTGCCCGCGCCCGCTGCGCCAGTTGATAAGTCAGCCATTCCACGTAGTAGGAACCCGCCCAGGGGTCGATCGGCCTGGTCGTGCCGGACTCCTGCTGAAGCAACAGCTGGGTGTTGCGGGCGATGCGGGCGGAGAAGTCGGTAGGTAGCGCGAGCGCCTCGTCGAGGGCGTTGGTGTGCAGTGACTGAGTGTGACCCTGAGTTGCGGCCATCGCCTCGATGCAGGTGCGCGCGACATTGTTGAAGGCGTCCTGGGCAGTCAGCGACCAACCCGACGTCTGCGAATGTGTGCGCAGCGACAGCGATTTGGCGCTCTTCGGGTCGAACTGTGCGACCAGCTCGCTCCACAGCAATCGGCCGGCCCGGAGCTTGGCCACCTCCATGAAGAAGTTCATGCCGATACCCCAGAAGAAGGACAACCGGGGGGCGAACTTGTCGATGTCCAGGTCGGCTGCCAGACCCGCCTTGATGTAGTCGACACCGTCGGCAAGCGTGTAGGCGAGCTCCAAATCCGCTGTGGCACCGGCCTCTTGGATGTGGTAGCCGGAGATCGATATCGAGTTGAACTTCGGCATCTTGGCGCTGCTGTAGGCGAAGATGTCGGAGATGATGCGCATCGACGGCGTGGGTGGATAGATGTAGGTGTTGCGCACCATGAATTCTTTGAGGATGTCGTTCTGGATGGTCCCGGCCAGCTTCTCCGGCGGTACCCCTTGCTCCTCGGCGGCCACCACGTACAACGCCAGGATGGGCAGCACGGCGCCGTTCATCGTCATCGAGACCGACACCGTCGACAAATCGATGCCGTCAAACAGTTGGCGCATGTCCAGTATGGAATCGATCGCCACGCCGGCCATTCCGACGTCACCTGAAACGCGGGGGTGGTCCGAGTCGTAGCCGCGGTGGGTGGCCAGGTCGAAGGCCACCGACAGGCCCTTCTGTCCGGCGGCGAGGTTGCGCCGGTAGAACGCATTGGACTCCGCGGCTGTGGAGAACCCGGCGTACTGGCGGATCGTCCAGGGCTGATTGACGTACATCGTCGGGTAAGGCCCGCGGACAAAGGGTGGCTCCCCCGGGAAGCTGTTCAACGGGTAGCCGTCAGCCTCCGCGGCGGCGCGGTCGGCGGCGATGTACACCGGTTTGACGTCGATGTCTTCTGGTGTGTGCCATACCAACTGGTCGGGGCTGTACCAGTGCGCGGCCGCTGCCGCAGAAACGTGCTCTTCGACCGCACCCTCGGTGGGGATCGGCACATCGCGGTCGCTGCGCAGCGGAATATCGGAGAAGCTGCCAACGACAGGGGTGGTGGTCGTCATCGTCGCTATGCCCCCAACCTGCTCAGCAGGCCCGAAAGCGCTTCCACCGCATTGATCTTCGCGGTCAGAAACTCATCGGGCTGGTGTTCGGCAGCGGCCACTGATTTGTGGGGACCGGCCAGGCAGACGTGGTCGACACCCGCACGGCGAGCCGCTTCGACGACCGCTGCCGCCTCACTGCCATAGCGGCTGTCGGTCCCACAGATCACCGCGACTACCGGCGATCCAGCATCGTCGACCGCTTTTTCGACGCCGTCGGCGTCTACCGTCCCCGGGTTGACCGCCTCGATCCCGCCGGACGCCAACAGGTTCGCGGCGAAGGATGTCCGGATGTTGTGTTCGGCCAGCGGACCCAACGGCAACAGCAACACTTGCGGTCGGGCTCCGGTGCGATCGAGATAGACATCGGATCGGTCTCGCAGCGCTTCGAACTCAGTCGCATAGCGCACCAGCTTGCCGGCCGCCAGTGGCGAGTGCAGCGAATCGTTCTGCGGTAGAGCCGGTTCACCCAGATTCGGATACTCGCTGACACCGGTGACGGCAGTCCGGCGATGCGCAACGTCGTCGATGCGCCGAGCTGCTACGTCGCCGATCTGTGCGGCGACGAAGTCCTGGGCCTCGATGAACCCGCCGTGCTGCTCGACGGCCTGGAACCGCTCCCAAGCCTGCTGTGCCAGCTGGGCGGTGAGATCCTCGACGAACCACGACCCCCCTGCCGGATCCAAGACGCGACCGACGTGTGATTCCTCCAGTAGGAGAAGTTGCACGTTGCGGGCCATCCGGCGCGCAAAGCTGGTTGCCATGCCCGGAAAACCACCGGGTATCGCGACGTCGAACGGGTGCACCAGCACGGTGTCGGCACCGCCCACGCCCGCGCCGAACGCGGCCAGCGTGGTGCGCAGCATGTTCACCCATGGATCGCGCTGGGTCATCATCGGCAGTGAGGTCTCGGCATGCAGAACGGCCGCGCCGCCGTCCGGCTCGCCGACGACCTCGGCCACTCGGGCCCAGAGTTGGCGCAACGCACGCATCTTGGCGATGTTGAGGAACTGGTCGTCGTCGGCGGCCAGCCGGAAGCTGATCTGGCTCAGCGCATCGCCGACCGAGAGACCGGCTTCGGTGAGCACCCGTAAATAGGACACCGCGGCCGCGATGCTGCCTGCCAACTCCCACGTCGCGTTGGCGCCCAGGTTGTGCAACGCGGGACCGTCGATGGTGATCGCCCGAACACCCTGCTCGCCGGCCAGCTGCTTGGCGACGGCGACGACCTCCTCGATGGGCGGGGTGGGGCGGTCGCTGAGTGACGCGGTGAGCGGATCGGCTCCCAGGTCGACCGACAGCGTTGCGCGTTGGTCGGGTTCGACCTCGGCCACCAACTCCTGCAGGACTTCGAACGCCGCGCGGTATTCGGCGCCGGCGTCGACGACGACCGGTGCCATGCTCAAATAGACGCCTTCGAGCACCTTCCCGAGTTGCTGCGGCGCAACACCCGACTCCCCCACCCGGATCAGCAGCGCGCTGACCCCTTCCGCGAGGGCGGCCAGCACCGCGGTATTGACCTCCTCGGCCGCGACCCCCGCGACCCGGCCGGCCGGAATGGCCTCGGCGACCTTCCATCCGGACTTGACGTCGCGCAGCGCGTCGCCGCCACGCAGATAGGGCCACTCACCCGGCAGCGGGGGCTCCGGCAGCTCGTCGAGTGCGGTGTAGAGCGCCCGGATCGCGAAACCCTCGTAGGTCGAGGTCTCCAGCATTACCTCAGGTTCTGGACCCAGTGCCTCTACTTCGCCGGCGTCTCCCTTCGTGCTCTTGGCCAGGACTCCGGCCACCGCCGTGCGCCACCGCGCGCGAGCCTGCGTCAGGTCGGCAGACTCGGCGGACACATCGACTGACACCGGCGGCTCCCTCGTCCCAACGTGACAGCCCGACGCTGGTCTGTCACCCAACCATCAGGCTAAATGATCCCGTGCCAGCTCACCGAACACCCCGCGGCCCGCAGGCTTGACCAGCGGCGAGAGCCTCGTCCAAGTCAGGAGTACCTTACTAAAATAGGACAGCAGACGTTAGGGCGATCATGCGTACGCGGCCGCAGAGCACACGCGATCAATCCGGCTCGGTGATGGTGCTTGCCGAGTTGGCGCCCGGACGGCACGCCACAATCATCGGCACTGTCTCGCGGGCCAACCCGGCGGTGGCACATCGTCTGGGGCAGCTCGGCTTTCGTGCACGTGCCCGCGTCGACGTGATCCGTCGCGCACCGCTTGGCGACCCAACCGTCTACCGGATTCAGGACACCGAGCTATGCCTGCGCCGTCGCGAGGCGGAACTGATCGAAGTCGCCCCGGAAGCGAACGAATGACGGCGTGCCACGACGTCACGGGTGCTTCGGTTGCCCTCGCCGGCATCCGTCGCGTGGCGTTGGTCGGCAGCCCCAACGCCGGTAAGACCAGCGTCTTCAACCATTTGACCGGATTGCGGGCCAAGACCGGCAACTACCCGGGCGTCACGGTCGGCCGCAGCGTCGGCACCACCAGCGTGGACGGCGTGCCGATCGCCGTGGAAGATCTGCCCGGCACCTACAGCCTGGATCCGATCAGTCCGGATGAGCGGGTGGTGACCGACCTGCTGGCCGGCAACTACGCCGACATCGATCGGCCCGATGCGGTGGTGCTGGTCGCCGACGTCACCACACTGCGTCGCTCGATCCTGCTGATCGGCCAGGTGCTGCGGCTCGATCTGCCGTGCCTGCTGGCGCTGACGATGGGCGACGAGCTGACCGTCCGAGGCGGCCGCATTGACGTCGAGGCGTTGTCGACGGCGCTGGGCATTCCGGTGACCGCAGTCGTCGCGCATCGCGGGTCGGGCATCGATGGGCTGCGGGCCCAGCTGGCGTCCTTCGAACGGTGGCAACGACCGCCGATCCTTCCGCCGCCGGGCGCGCAGGCCATCGACGGCTGGGGCCAGTCAGTGCTCGATGCTGCTGATTACGTTGCGCCACAAGCGGATCAGCGCACCCGTCGGATCGACCGGGTGTTGTTGCACCCGCTGTGGGGCACTGTCATCTTCTTCGCGGTCATGTTCTGGTTCTTTCAGGTCCTGTTCACCGCCGCCACGCCGTTACGCGACGGCATCGGCCACGCACTGACCTGGCTGGGTGTTCAGGTCGCCGATCACGTCGGCAATGCGATAGTCCGTGGTCTGCTCAGCCAGGGCATCATCGGCGGGGTCGGCACCGTGCTGCAGTTCATTCCGCAGATTGTGTTGTTGTTCTGCCTGCTCGCATTCCTGGAGAACGTCGGCTACATGTCGCGGGCCGCATTCTTGATGGACCGCGTGATGGCCAAGACCGGGCTGGAGGGACGCGCCTTCGTCGCGATGTTGTCGTCGTACGCCTGCGCGATCCCGGGGATCATGGCGACCCGGACGCTGCCGTCGTCGAAAGACCGGATCGCCACCATCGTCACGGCGCCGCTGATGACCTGCTCGGCGCGGCTGCCGGTCTACACGCTGCTGGTCGGACTGCTGGTCGCGCCGCAAACGCACTGGTGGGGATTCAGTGCGCAGGGCGTCACGATGTTCCTGCTCTACCTAGGTGGCGGGCTCTCCGCGCTGATCGCCGCTCTGGTGGTCAAGTCGACAATCCTGCGCGGCGATCTGCTGCCGTTCACCATGGAGCTTCCGCCGTACCGACTACCGTCCCCGCAGACGATGCTGGCCGCGATGTGGAGTGCGGCCAGCATGTTTCTGCGTAAAGCGGGCACGATCATCCTTGGCACCTCGTTGGTGCTGTGGGCGCTGCTCAATCTTCCGGTCCGCGAGGCGCAGACCCATGGACTGCCGGCGACCGACGCCACGGCGTACGTGATGAACCACAGTTTCGCAGCCGATGTGGGCCGCGCCGTCGAGCCGGTGTTCTCGCCGCTGGGCTTCGACTGGCGGACCGACATCGCCCTGGTCGGCTCGCTGTCGGCGCGCGAAGTATTCGTCTCGACGCTGGGCCAGGTGGCCGCGGCGACGGATCCCGTGAATCCACGCGATGCATTGGCCACCATGACCGATGACCACGGCCACAAGGTGTTCACAACGCCCACGGTCATCGCCTTGATGGTGTATTTCATGTTCGCATTGCAGTGCATGTCCACGATCGCGGTGATGCGCCGCGAAACCAATACTTGGCGCTGGCCCGCCTTCGCGTTCACCTACATGTTCGTTCTCGCCTGGGCGATGGCGTTCGCCGCGCGATCGATTGCGTTGGGTCTGGGCGGATGATTCCGATCCACGCCACCGCCACCGCGAACCCGCAACAGCTCCGCTGGGTTGTCGCGGCCGACCGATTGCCGGCGGCCGGCACGGTCCGCGCGGCCCCCGGGCGTCTCGGCGTGCTGCTGGACGATGGGGCGATCGACGAGATCGAGATCCGCACAACCGATGTGCTGATCACGCTGCGAGCAGAAAACAGTTGGCGCGAGCTGGGCGACGACGTCCGTGAGGCACTCTGCGACGCATTGCTGCAACCGGCGGGCTGGCAGGTGCAAAGCGCACTCGATGACGCCGGCCGGCTGTCCGCGATCGCCGCCGAGTTGCTCGCCGGTCCGATCGGCGAACTCGCCGAATCCCACGGCGGGGCGATCGAATTGGTGTCGGTCGATCGCGACAGCGTGAACGTGCGATTGTTCGGTGCGTGCCACGGCTGCCCGGCGGCCGCCGCCACCTTGCACGACAAGTTGCAGCGCGAGCTACGCCGACGGTCGGGCCGCAACGTGACGGTACATGCCGGAAACGATTCCGTCGCAGTGCCATTGGGCCGAAAATTGCTCTCGTTGTTTGTCCGCTGACGCCGCACTGCATGTAGGCCCGTACGCTGAATCCGTGACGCGGCCAGCCATCAGCAACATCGCCGCCGCGCTGCGACCTGCGGGCGCCGCGGTCGTCGCCACGGTGCGGCAGGTGTCCACCCGACGATTGGTGTCGACGGGCGCGGTGATAGCCATCCTGGTCGCGGTAGCGCTTTGTGTCCGGCTCCCATCAGCTATGCAGTTACGCGACTGGTCGATATCGATGGGCCCGTGGTTGCCGGTGGCTTTTCTGATCGCCCACATTGTGGTGACCGTGTTGCCATTTCCCCGGACCGTGTTCACGTTGGCCGCCGGGCTGCTGTTCGGGCCGGTGCTCGGGGTGACGCTGGCGGTGGTCGCCAGTACGGCCAGCGCGGTGATCGCGCTGGAGTTGGTCCGGGCGGCAGGCTGGCAACTCGGCCGGTTGGTCCGCCACCGGGCCATCGAGATTGCCGACGCCCGGTTGCGCGACCGTGGATGGATTGCGGTCCTGTCGCTGCGACTGATTCCCGCGGTGCCGTTCGCGCCGCTGAACTACGCCGTCGGGGCGTCCGCAGTCCGGGCGCTGCCCTACACGCTGGCAACCATGGCGGGAGTGCTGCCCGGGACGGCAGCGGTGGTAATCCTCGGCGACGCGCTCACCGGACACGTCAGCCCACTGCTGTTCCTGGTGTCGCTGTGCACAGGCCTCGTTGGAATCATGTTGTTGGCGTCTGAGATTCGCCTGCACCGTCGGCATCACAACGCAGCGGTGACAAATAGCGATGCTGCCACCGAGACCGCATTGAACGGCTGAACCATTTCGGTCGGCTTCGCCCGCGGATCTGCGCGTTTTCGCTGCGCGACATATACAATTCGGGTTCTGAACGATTCGTCAAGGCAAGACGGTGGGGCATCGGGTTCGCCGTTGGTGGTTTCCGCGTAGCCGACTAGGCAGCTAGTACCAGCGTGGTGAAAGTCTGGGGAGGCACGCAACATGTACCTGACGCGCTTGGCCGCCGTGGCGGCGATCGCCGCCGGCGTCGGCATATCAGCACTGACGATCGGGCCCGGGCCGGTCCGGGCCGCGCCATTGGGCCCGCCCCCGAATTGCCCGACCTGTCAACAGGATTCGGATGGTGCGTGGGGCATTCCAGCCGCAAAATGCTGGGCGTATGGGCGCGTCGGGCCAGGAAGCCCCTTGGGCGGCGGCGGGGTGCCGGGATACCTGCCGCAGTGCAAGGTATCCGCGCCGCCGCCAAACTGACCGAGTTCGAGCATTCCCTGCGCGCGATCCTCGCAATAGATGCTTGTCAGATATAGAATTAAGCCTGATGCTCGATTTTCAAAGGCAAGATGGCGACTTGTTGTTCGCCGTTGGTATTTCCGCGTGGCGGCTAGTCAGCTAGCAACCAGCGCGGTGAAGGTTTGGGGAGGCACACCCACTATGATGGTAAAGCGCCTGGCCGCCGCGGCGGCGATCGCCGCCGGCGTCGGTATATCAGGACTGACGACCGGGGTAGGGCTTGTCAACGCCGCCCCGCCGACCCCATCCCCGGCATCCCCGTCCTTCCATGAGGATCCTGTTGGGCCGCCGCCGGGCATTCCAGCCGAAAAATGCTGGAGGTATGGCCGCTCCGGGGGTGGAAGCCCTCGAGGCGGCGGTGGGGTGCCGGGCTATTTGCCGCCGTGCCCCGGCCGTACCTAAAGAGACGTCGGTCGGCTCAGCCGACCGATAGCTGCCGCCATCGTTGGGCAAATTTTTCCTACCGCGCAACAGGTGAGTACTGCCGTCAAATTGGGTATTAGTTTTCACAGCGTGCCTGCGCGGCGTTGCGAGGGCGAGTTCGGCATCGCTCCTGAGGCTGCCGATCAGCGCGACACACAGCAAATCGCAGAGGAACGAAACCATGGGTATTTCGCGTATGGCCAGGGCGGCGTCCATCGCTGCCGGCGTCGGCATAGCAGCGTTCACATTCGGCATCGGACCAGTCAGCGCGGTTCCACTGGACCCGCCCCCGTCCCCTGCTCCGGTCGGACCGGGGATGGCGCCGGGCACAGCCGCGCCGGCGACGACAAACATTCCCCGTCCTGGCGTGGGGCCCGGCGGAGCGCACGGTGGCCAGAACCAGACCAAGGCACCCGGATCGTAATCACGAAAGATGCTCTGACTGATCGCTATTCGCGTTCTCGTCAGTAGCGGCTCAGTCGAAGCCCTCGACCAACTCGCGGGCCTCTTGCTCCGTTTCGACTGTCGGTGGTGATCCTGGTAGTCGCTTGCCTGCGACTTCGGGAGTGAACACCAGCGTCACCGCACCGACCAGTCCCGCGACGATCAGCATGTAGGCCGGCGCCATGAGATTGCCGGTGCCTGACACCAGCGCTTGCGCGATCAGCGGAGTCGTTCCGCCGAGCGCCGATATGGAGATGTTGTAGGCGATCGCCAGCGCTCCGTACCGGATATCGGTGGGAAACAGCGCAGGCATCGTCGCGGGTGACGTGCTGTCGAAGCACAGCTCCATCAACCCGATCAGCAGCACGCCGATGAAGATCAGCGCGTACCCGCTCCCGTGCCGGATGAGCAGGAAAGCCGGGACTGACGCCGCGACCAGGAGCCCGCAACCCGTCCACATGATCGGTTTGACGCCGATGCGGTCGGATAGCGCTGCGACGAACACCAGCAGCATCGCAAGGATCGTCAACGTACCCGTGATCATCACCAGCCCGGCGGTATGGCTGAGGTGGACGAAGATTTTGAGGTAAGTCGGAAGATAGCCGGTGAGCATGTAATCAGCGGCATTAGACGTATAGACCAGAGCCGCGCAGATCAGCATGGGTTTCCAGTGCTCGGCGACCATCCGTCCCAGCGACTGTGGATCCTCACCACTGGCATCCGAGTCCTGATGGGCTTGCTGGTAGGCAGGCGACTCCGCCAGCCGCATCCGCATGTACACCGCAACCGCGCCCAGCGGCGCGCTCAGCAGTAACGGCACCCGCCATCCCCACGTGAGCCAGTCGTCATGGGACATCCATGCCTGCAACACGGTTACCAGCAAGCCTGCGGCGATGAACCCGCCGAGGTTACCCAGCGGCAAAAAGCCGACGACCATCCCGCGTTTGCGATCCGGAGCCTGCTCGACGACATAGGTCATTGCCCCGACGTATTCGCCGCCGGTGGACAGACCTTGGAAAACGCGCGCGACGACGAGCAGGATCGGCGCCCAGATGCCGATGGCACTGTAGCCCGGCAGCAGTCCGGTCCCAGTCGTGCCTATCGTCATCAGCACGATCGTGATCACCAGCACCCGCTTGCGGCCGATGCGATCGCCGAGCGGTCCGAAAATCAACCCGCCGATCGGACGCACGACGAACGCCGCCGCCAGCGTGGTGAAGGTGGCAAGCAGGTGGACCGTGCTGACGCTGTTGCCGGGGTAGAACACTTGCGCGATCGTGGTGGCGATATAGCCGTAGACGCCGAAGTCGTACCACTCCATGAAGTTGCCAATCGAGGCGCCTTTAATCGACTGACGTGTCATCGCGGGGTCGCTGACCTGGATCTGGTCGCGGGTCCACCTGCGCCGGCGTGAACCGGTCGACCGGCGTGCGGTGTTCATCGCGTGACCAAATACCCATTAGCTGCGGGATTGAACGCGACAGTGATCAACGCCGCTGCTGAATAGGTGAGTGAAGACGACCCCCGACAGCAAGAGGCGGCGTCCGAAGCGGTCGCTCGGGTCAACCCCGGTCGGGTCCTTTCAGAGTCAGCGCCGCATAGATGGCCAGAAACGATGTTGCTGGAATGGCATTCACGATGCTGTCGCGGACGCGGATGTGTGCGCCGACGGCGAGCACGAAGTACAGCGTCAGCATCGCTGTAGTCAGCCGCGCCAGCGCCGGGAACCGGCTTGCCGACTGCAATCCGATCGCCGAGGCCGCCTTCGACGCCGGGAGTATCCACCGGATCTCTTGCGGAACGCCAAGAGCGTCAAGGGTTTTTGCGATCGGTGCCACCGGGATCGCGCACGCGACCGCATCGACGGCCTGAAATGCGGCCAGCGCCGTGTAGGTTTTCGGCGACGCCCACGCGCTCACGTCACTGCCTCAGCTCGTGCTGGGGCGGCAGAGTGCCCTCGACCGGCGTACGGGCGTCCGCTTCTGCCTTGGCCACCGCCTGGACTATTGCGGGATCGGTCTCGGTGGAGAACCAGCCCGCCGTATCCTCGTCATCGTGCTGTGAGCCCGCGGGTGCCTCATCCGCGGGAGACGGCGCGAAGCGGAACACGCCGTCGTCGCCCGGCGCCCCGAGCAGCTTGGTGAAGCCCTGCAACGCCGTGCCGAAGTCACTCGGCACCACCCATACCTTGTTGGCATCGCCCTGTGCGATTTTCGGCAGAATTTGCAGATACTGGTAGGCCAGCATCTCCGGGGTCGGCCGGCCGGCCTTGATGGCCGCGAAGGTCTTCTCGATCGCTTTGGCCTGGCCTTGCGCCTGAAAGTAGGCCGCCGCCCGCTCGCCCTGCGCACGCAGCATGCGGGACTGCCGGTCGGCTTCGGCGGCCAGGATCGCCGCTTGCTTGGCGCCTTCGGCGGCCAGGATCTGCGACTGCTTCTCCCCCTCGGCCTGCGTGATCGCGGCCTGCCGCATTCCTTCGGCCGTCAAAATCACCGCGCGCTTCTCCCGGTCGGCCTTCATCTGCTTCTCCATCGACGCCTGGATCGACGGCGGCGGGTCGATGCTGCGCAGTTCGACTCGCGCCACCCGCAACCCCCAGCGACCGGTGGCCTCGTCGAGCACACCGCGTAGTTGCCCGTTGATCTGGTCACGCGAGGTCAGCGTCTGCTCCAGTGTCATGCCGCCGACCACGTTGCGCAGTGTCGTGGTGGTCAGTTGCTCGACGCCGACGATGTAGTTGCTGATCTCGTAGACCGCGGCCTGTGGGTTACTGACCTGGAAGTAGACGACGGTGTCGATGTTGAGCGTCAGGTTGTCTTCGGTGATCACCGGCTGCGGCGGAAACGACACCACCCGTTCGCGCAGATCGACCCGGGCCCGGACCCGGTCGATGAAGGGCACCAGCAGCGTCAGCTGCCCGCTGATGGTGCGGCTGTAGCGGCCGAGCCGTTCGATGACCGCGGCCTCAGCCTGCGGAACCAGCGCGATGGACTTGGCCACCACAATGACGGCGAAGACCACCAGAACGGCGAAAAGTGCCAGGAAAGCCATCAGACTTTCTCCTATTGCTCGTAAGGGTTATGGATTCTTCCAGACCATTGCTGTGGCGCCGTTGATATTCATCACGGTCACCAGTTCGCCGGGTTCGAACACATCACCGTCGTTCAATGGCCTCGCGGTCCACACTTGGCCGTCAACTCTGACCTGCCCCTCGTCGCGGGCTACACGATCGAGCACCAGGGCGGTTTTCCCCTCCAGCGCCTTAAAGCCCGTACGAAGGCTCTCCGCCGGGGTCAGCCGCCGCCGCAGCGGGGGCCGGACCAGCACCAGCAGCAGCACGGAAACAACGAGGAAGACCGCACCGTCGGCCCAGATCGGCGCATTCAGCCAGCTCGAGCCGGCCGTCGCCAGCGCCCCGCCGCTCAGCATCAGCAACGACAAGTCGCCGGTCAGCGCCTCCGCGCCGGCCAACCCAAACGCGACGATCAGCCAGATCACGGCCGCAGGCATGCCGTCAGGATAACGCGAGATCCGCCTTGTCCACGGCGAACAACTAGACTGCGAAACCATGTGGTGCCCCAGTGCGACGCTCTCGGTCTGGGCCAATGCCTGGCTTGCCGGCAAGGCCGCGCCCGACGACGTTCTTGACGCGTTGTCTTGTTGGGCGCCAACGCATTCCGTGACCGCATATGACTCCGTCGCGGCCGGTCATACCGGGCTGCCGTGGCCGGACGTGCATGACGCCGGTGCGGTGTCGCTGCTGCAGACGGTCCGCACCGCCGCGGGGCGGGCGATGACGGGCACCCCGTCGATCAAGGTCGTGCTGCCGGTTCCCGGCGATGTCCGCGGGTTGGCCCCCGGAACGCAATTCGAGCGCGACGCGCTGGCCGCCGGTGAGGCGGTGATCGTCATTCATCCTGACGACCCCAATGTGGCTGTGGGATTGGTGCCGGAATTCAGGTACGACGAGGCCGACGACGAACTACTGATCCCCGAGTTGTGCGCGCTGTCGTGGACTGTCTACTCGCTGCGCTCTGCCCCGGCTTTTGACCGGACCGAACTCGGCGAGGCCGAATATGCGTTGCGGCTGGCGGTTCGGTCCGCCGCCGACGCGCTCACCACCATCGGGCTGGGTTCGGCAGGGGTCGACGTCGACGATCCGCGCGGGCTGGTGGAGCAGTTGCTGGAATCCACCCGGCATCACCAGGTTCCCGAGCCGGCCCCGTCGCGCGCCCTGCGTGTGCTGGAGAATGCAGCGCACGTGGATGCGATCATCACCGTCAGCGCCGGGCTGAGCCGCATCGGCACGCAGTCGCTGTCCGAGGCACAAATCGCCACCGATGCGTTGCGGCCGCTGGCCGCGGTGGTGCGATCGGCGAGAATGGCTGCGCTGAACGCGATTCTGCACGCTGCATGGCAGGGCTGACCGGTCGCTAGTCGGCAGGGTCCTGCGCGACGCAGTGCGGTGACCGGCACGGCGAGCCGTTGATGCTGGCCGCGCAACCGCGCACTCGATTCGGTCCCGTCACCCGACTGGGCGCCCCACCGTTGCGAAGTTCGTCGATCAAATCCACTGCCAGCCGGGCGAACCGCGGATCGGCGTTCGGGGTGGATACGCGTGCCAACGCGACTCCTGTCGCATCGGTCTGACTCCGCAGCTCCTCGTCGAGGTCCCAGATCACCTCGATATGGTCGGCGACAAATCCGATCGGGCAGACGATGACAGCCTTGATCCCCGTCGCGGCCAACGCCGAAACATGATCGCAGACATCGGGTTCCAGCCACGGCACCCGCGGCGGTCCCGAACGGGACTGCCAGGTGATGTCGTAATCGGCATAGCCGGCGGCCGCGGCGACCAGGCTCGCAGCGTAGGCGACCTGGCGGCTGTAGAGCTGCGGGCCGCATCGCTCGTCGGCAGCGACCGGAACCGAATGTGCGGTGAAGATCAGCCGCCCGTCGCCGGACAACTCAGCGGCCGCCGCGGCCACGTTGTCGGCAAAGATCTCCACGAGCAGCGGATGGTCGAAGTACGGCCGTAATTTCACCAACTCCGGGGCGTCCGGGCCGGCCGCCTCACGCGCGCGGGCGATGTCCTCGACATATTGGGTGCAGCTGGAATAACCGCTCCACGCCGATGTGGTGAATACTGCCGCGCGACGAATACCGTTGTCCCGCATTGTTGCGACGGTGTCCTCGACATAGGGGTTCCAGTTGCGGTTGCCGAAATAGACCGGAAGGTCCGCGCCACGCTCGCCGAGTTCCGCACGTATCTGGTCGACGAGTGCGCGGTTGATCTGGTTGATCGGCGACACCCCGCCGAAGTGCAGGTAGTGCTCGGCCACATCGTCAAGACGTTCCGGCGGTATATTGCGACCGCGGGTGACATTCTCCAGGAACGGCCGTACCTGCTCCGGCCCTTCCGGCCCACCGAAAGACAGCAGCAGGACGGCGTCAAAATCCATTAGCGCCCATAGCAATCCGCTTTACAGTAATTGCGTGCTCGCGCCGCCATCGGCGTAGACGATGGTTCCGGTGGTCGCCGGCAACCACTCAGAGAGCAGGGCGCACACCGTCTTGGCGACCGGCGTCGGGTCCTTCATGTTCCACCCGATAGGCGCCCGCTGGTCCCAACCCTGTTCGAGTAGCTGCATCTGTGCTCCGGCCTCGTCGCCGAGTGCGCCGCCGACGATCGCACTCATGGCTAACGTCCGGATCGGTCCGGCAGCAACCAGATTCGATCGCACACCGTGCTTGCCCGCCTCGCGCGCCACGAACCGATTGACCGATTCCAGCGCGCTCTTGGCGACCGTCATCCAGTTGTAGGCCGGCATCGCCCGGGTCGGGTCGAAGTCCATCCCGACGATGGAACCGCCCGGATTGATGATCGGCAACAGTGCCTTGGCCAGCGACGCGTACGAATACGCCGAGATGTGAATGCCTTTGGCGACGTCCTCGTAGGGCGCGTCGAAGAACGGGTTGATCCCCATCCCGGTCTGCGGCATGAAACCGATCGAGTGCACCACGCCGTCAAGCTTGTTGCCCTCGCCGATCTCGGCGGTCACCCGCTCGGCCAAACTGTCCAGGTGTTCTTGGTTCTGAACGTCGAGTTCGATCAGTGGAGCCTTCTCCGGCAGCCGGTCGGCGATGCGCTGGATCAGCCGCAGCCGATCGAATCCGGTCAGCACCAGTTGCGCGCCCTGTTCCTGAGCCACGCGGGCGATATGGAACGCGATCGACGCGTCGGTGATGATCCCGCTGACCAGGATCCGTTTGCCTTCGAGCAGTCCTGCCATGTCCGTCCTTTACGTCGTGCAGTCGTCAGTGACCCATGCCCATGCCGCCGTCGACCGGGATCACGGCACCTGAGATGTAACTCGCATCTTCAGATGCCAGAAAGCTGACCACACCGGCGACCTCGGCGGCGGTGCCGACGCGCTTGGCCGGGATGAAGTCCAGTGCCCCCTCCTGAATTCGTTCATCCAGCGAGCGGGTCATGTCGGTGTCGATGTAGCCGGGGGCCACCACATTCGCCGTCACCCCGGCCTTGGACAGTTCGCGCGCGATCGAGCGGGCCATGCCGATCACGCCGGCCTTGGACGCTGCGTAGTTGGCCTGGTTGCCGATACCCCAGGTGCCGGACACCGAACCGATGAATATCAATCGGCCGAATCGCTTGCGCTGCATGCTGCGCGATGCGCGCTGCACCACCCGGAATGCCCCGGTGAGGTTTGCGTTGATGACCTTTTCGAATCGTTCCTCGGTCATCCGGATGAGGAACGCGTCCGCGGAAACACCGGCGTTGGACACGACCACCTCGACCGGGCCCTGGTGCTCCTCGACCGCTGTGAACGCCCGGTCGACGGCCGCGTTGTCGGTGACGTCACACTCGACACCGAAAAGCCCGTCCGGAGCGCCGGATCCGCGGTGTGTCACGGCCACCTTGTGGCCGTCGGCGGCCAGCCGTTGTGCGATCGCCAGCCCGATGCCCCGGTTGCCTCCGGTCACCAACACCGACCGGGAAACGAATGCCGGTTTGACCGAGACGGTCTCTCCGGCGGTGTCCGTCGGGGTCTCGGCAACGTTCTCGGCAGCAACGTCAGTCACCCCGACAACCTAACGCGTCACGTCGGCAACGCCGAAATCGCCCGGCCTTGTGCGCAACAGCGCTAAGCCGGCAACCGTCGGTTGATCACCAGGGCGGCCAGCGCAGCCAGCGCCAGCACCAGCGAACCCAGCCGCAGCCAGCCCACGCTGGCGTCGCCCCTGATCGTCTCGTAGCCGATCTGTTCCTGCAGCGAGGCGTAAACCTGCTTGAGCTCCTGCAGATTGGATGCGTCGAAGTGGTTGCCCCCGGAGAGTTCGGCGACCTTTTTCATCGTGGTGTCGTCGACGGGCACCGGCTGACGTTGGCCGTTGATCTCGACGAAGCCGTACGGGGTGCCGAACGAGATCGTCGAGATCGGTACGCCCTGGTCCTTGGCGGTGCGGGCCGCGGTGAACGCGCCTTTGGGGTTGTCCGGGTTGGTCGGCATCGTCTCCTTACCGTCGGAGAACAACACGATGCGCGCGGGCGGCGGGGTATCCCCACCACCGATCACGGCGCCGACGGTGGCGATGGCCTGCAACGCGGTGAAGATACCCTCACCGGTCGCTGTTCGGTCAGCGAATTGCAGCTTGTCCAGTGCGGCTTTGGTCGAGTCCCGATTGGTGGTCGGTTGCACCAGAACGGTCGACGTCCCGGCGTAGGCGATCAGCCCGAGGTTGATACCGGGGGTCAGTTCGCCGGCGAACTCTTTGGCGGCCACTTCAGCGGCGGCCATCCGGTTGGGCTCGACGTCGGTCGCGCGCATGGACTGCGAGACGTCGATGACGAGCATGACGACCGCGCGGTTACGCGGAATGCGTACGTCGTGAGTCGGCCCGGCCATCGCGATCGTGAACAGCAGCAGCGCCGCCACCAGCAGGATGGCCGACAGGTGCCGCCACCGGGTGGGTTGTTTGGGCGCAACGCTTTCCAGCAGTTCCATGTTGGCGAAGCGCAGCATCCGGCGGTGCCGGGCCAACTGGGCGATGATGTAGAGCGCAACCAGTCCGAGGATGAGCAGCAGGAACAAGAAGAACCATGCGTGGGCGAAACCGGACAGCGTCATCGGCCCGAGCAGCGGCAGTGTCATGAGAGACCCGTCTGTGCTGGCGAATGGAAAGCGCGCGTCACTGGCGCCCCGCCAGTGCCCCGCGTCGGCGGGATTCGACGAAACGGACGATGTCGGCGATCCAATCGCGGTCGGTGCGCAGCGATAGCAGCGGCGCCCCACAGGTGCGCAGTGTGCGCACCACATCGGCGCGATGCGCCGCAGCCGCCTTCGCAAAGTCGTCGCGCAACTGCTCGTCGATGGTGAATTCGCGGGTGCGGCCGGATTCGGCGTCCTGCAGGATCACATCGCCGATGTCGGGCAGCTCGACGTCACGGGGGTCGAGCACCTCGATGCCGAGCAACTCGTGGCGGGCGCCGATCGCACGCAGCGGCCGCATCCAGTTGATCGGGCCGAGGAAGTCGCTGATGACCACCGCCATCCCGCGACGGCGTTCCGGGCGGCGCAACGCGTCGATCGCCACAGACAGATCCCCACGAACGCCGACCGGAGCCTTCGGCATCGTGGCGATGGTGCGCAGCAACGTCTGCTCGTGCTGACGTCCCGAACGGGCCGGCACCCGAGTTATCTTCTCGCCATTGGCGATTAGCGCACCGAGCCGGTTTCCTCCACCGCTGTTGAGGAAGGCGATCGCGGCTGCGGCGGCGACCGCCAGGTCACGCTTCTCGCAGACCGCGGTGCCGAAGTCCAGACTGGCCGACAGGTCGACCACCAACCAGGTTTCCAATTCGCGGTCGGCGATCATCTGCCGGACGTGTGGGTGGGAGGTACGCGCGGTGACCGCCCAGTCCATCCGGCGCACGTCGTCGCCGGGCTGGTATTCCCGCGACTCCCCCGGTTCCGAGCCCGGCCCCGGGATCAGGCCGAGGTGGTCGCCGTGCAGCATGCCGTCGAGCTTGCGTCTGACCGTGAGCTCGAGTGTCCGCAGTGCCGCCGCCAACTTGGGGTTGTCGATCTGCCCGCGCTGCATCGACGGCGGACGGGTCGCCGCAGACCGGTCCGCGGCGGGGTTCGGTTCGGTCACCGACCGCTAGCCGCACCCGCGGCCTGCATCGCCGGAGGCACCGAATGACCCTGTTGCGGAACGGCGTTCACCTGCGGCATGCCAATGGTCTGCAGCACCCGGTTGATCACGATCTCCGAGGAGATCTCGTCGGCAAGCGCGTCGTAGGTGAGCACCAAACGATGCCGGAGCACATCCGGGATCACCTCGACGATGTCCTGCGGGATCACGTAGTCGCGTCCACGCACCAGCGCCAGCGAGCGCGAGGCGGCGATGATGCCCAGCGAGGCACGCGGCGATGCGCCGAAGGAGATCCAGCTCTTGACGTCGTTCATGCCGAGCTGCTCGGGGTGGCGGGTGGCGGTGACGACGCGCACCACGTAGTCGACCAGCGCGTGGTGCACGAAATTGTTCGCAGCGAGGTCCTGCAGCCGCAGCAGGTCACCGGTTTCTAGGATCTGCTTGGGCTCTGGGGGCCTGACGCCCATCCGGTAGATGATCTCGCGCTCTTCCTCCGGCGAGGGGTAGCTGACGTTGATCTTGAACAGGAAGCGGTCCCGCTGCGCCTCGGGCAGTGGGTACACGCCCTCGTGCTCGATGGGGTTCTGGGTGGCCATCACCAGGAACGGATTGGGCAACGGGAACCGCTTGCCGCCGATCGACACCTGACGCTCCTGCATGACCTCCAGCAGGGCCGACTGCACCTTCGCCGGTGCACGGTTGATCTCGTCGGCGAGCAGGAAATTGGCCACCACGGGACCCAGCTCGGTGTCGAACTCCTCCTTACCCTGCCGGTAGATCCGGGTACCGATGATGTCGGTGGGCACCAGGTCGGGGGTGAACTGGATACGTGCGAACGTCCCGCCGACCACCTTCGCGAAGGTTTCGACGGCCAGCGTCTTGGCTACGCCGGGCACACCCTCAAGAAGCACGTGGCCCTTGGACAACAGGCCGACAAGCATCCGCTCGACGAGCTGGTCCTGGCCCACGATGATGCGCTTGACCTCGAAGATGGCGCGCTCCAGGGTGTGCACCTCGGCAGCCAGCCCGTTGCCGCCGCCGGACGGCGGCGCGTGAGCGGGGGCCGTCGGGGCGCCGCCCGGACCCTGGTAACTGCCGGCGCCCGGGGGCTGCCCGCCTGCTGATGTCATTGCTCACCCTCCACGGCTAAAACCTTCCAAAGATCAATCAGACACGAATGCTCGCACGACGAAAGTCGCGGGGCAGCGGCGTGCCCTTTGTCCAACTATTCCAGGCGACCGGGGATCCGTCGACGTGGCCCGTCCGGCGACGATGCAGGCGCGGAGCGGCGAGGGGCGAACCGGACTACCAGACGACGTCCGGTGGACACCGGACAGCAGCATCAGTACTCGATGATCCGGGTCAACGTCGGCGTCATACCCGACTTCCGGACCGCGCTGACAGTAACCTTGGCCGCGCTGCCGGAGGCCTCCAGCATCTGCCCGTTGCCCAGGTAGATGGTGACGTGCTGACCGCCGCCCGGGCCGTAGAAGAGGAGGTCGCCGCGCCTGGCCTGCGAAGGCTGAATGTGTCGCCCGGACTTCCATTGGTCACCGGAGAATCTCGGGATCAGCACACCAACCCCGGCAAAGGCGTACCGGACCAGACCCGAGCAGTCGAATCCGACGGTGTTGGCACCGGAGTCGATCCCCTTGCTCGGTCCGTCGAGCGTCCCGCCACCCCACGAGTACGGCACACCCATCTGCGAGGCGGCCCGACGGATCACGTATTCGATCGCCTGGCGTCCGTTCGCCCTGGGGATCTTGCTGGGACTGGTGCCGCCGCCGTCACTGCCACCCAGATTGATTCCCAGCCCGCCGAGGAACTGGCGGCCGAGATCCAGCGTCGTCTGGGTGGCGCTCGCGGTGGCCTGCAGCGACTGGTTGGCGACGGCGAGCGGGTCACCCGGGGCGCCGGCGCTGATCACCGGCGGCAAAGTCGGATCCCAAGCACCGTCCTCGGCGACTGCGGGGACAGCCAGGCCGATCAGCAGACCGAGGACAGCAAGCACCGGCCAGACCGGTCTGGTCCAGCGCAACCACCTGCCGTCTGTAAACCAGTGGCGCATAACACCTTTCATGCGTCAGTATTCGATGTAACGGATCACGTAAGGCGTCATACCGCTGGTGCGGACAGGCGCAACGCGAACCTTCAGACCGACGTCGGGCGCCTCGAGCATCTGCCCCTGACCCAGATAGATCGTCACGTGCTGGCTACCGCCGGGGCCGTAGAAGATCACGTCGCCGCGGCGCATCTGGGAGGCCGGGACCTTTCGGCCCAGGCCGTACTGCGCACCCGAGTAGTGCGGCAGCTTGATACCCACCCCCGCGAAGGAGTACAGCACCAGGCCAGAACAGTCGAAGCCGGTGGTGCCCGATCCCGAGTCGATGCCCTTGCCTGGCCCGGCGGCGGTGCCACCACCCCACGAATAGGGCACACCGATCTGCGACATACCGCGGCGAATGACGTATTCAGAGGCCTGCCGGCCGTAGACCCGGGGGATCTTGCCGTTGGTGAATCCGTTCGGCGTGGGAGCCAGGCCCAGCTGCTGCAGAAAGCCGCGCCCCATGTTGGACGTGACTTCCGACGAGGTCGACATCGTCCCGAGGACCTTGTTGAGAATCGCGACGGGGTCACCGGGCACGTTGGCACTGGGCACCTGAGGCAGCGTCGGGTCCCATGCGCCGTCCCATCGGCCGTTGTTACCCGTCGGCGCCTTGGGAGACCCCGGCGCCGCAGGATCCCAACGGTCGCCGGAGGACCCTGATGTTGAGGCCGCCTGGCCCCTACCACCCGGTCCGCCCGCGGGTGCCGACCAGTTGCGGGCGGCGTCGAGTCTGGCCTGGGCCGCGTTTCGCTCATCGGCCTGGCGATTAACCTCTTGCTGCTGTTCGCCGAACTTGCGGTGGGCGTCGGCCAGCGCCAGCACCGCCGCGTTCTGGCTGGACTGGGCGTCGACAACGGTTTTATCGGCTTTCTGCTTCGCCGACCGCACCGCCGAGTCCTTATTCAGTTGCTCCGTTCGAGCCCGCAGCAGATTGTCGATGACGTGCCGCGAACTGGACGCCAAGGTCTGACCGGCGGCCGCGTTCGCGATCATCTCGTCGGGGCTGGTCGCCGTGAGGTAGCCGTCCGACGGGCCGTTGACGTAGCTGGAAACCGCGAAACGGTCGAACCGCTTCTGTGCCGCAGAGATTGCGACGTCGGCATCTTTGACCGACTGCTGGCTGGCCTCGACATCATGTTGTGCGGTTGCAGCATTGTCCCGCGCGGTTTCGACGTCGACGACAGCCTTGTTGACACCCTCTTGCTGCGACTCGATCTGAGCGTTGAGGTCCTGCAGTTGCTGATTGGCCTGCGCGACTTCGGCGATCAGCTTGGCCATCGTGTCGGGTCCGGCAGCCGGATCCGCTTCGGCCAGGCCGGGGGTGCACAGCAGTACGGCGACACTGAGCATCGCTGGGCTCATCCGGCGGGTGAACTCAATCGCCAATCGGAAAGACGAGCCGCGGCAGTTGCGTCTCATTCGACTCGGATCTCCTTGGCTCAACGCGAGCGGACGGCGTCGGCCCCCCGTAATCACTGGAAGCACGATTTAGACCAAAAACATCTCTTGCACCGTAAGTCACATCTGAACCAATGGAAACTTTAGTCACGAATTACGCGTCTGTTCGTCCGACAACTGTGACCGAACGGTGACATTACGTATTTGCCCACGTCAGTGGCGCAGCGTCGACGCTATGCGACACACGATGAATACTGCGAGTTAAACGCTCTGCTCGGCGCCTTCTGCGGTCTCGGCCACCTTTGGCCGTGTCATTGCTGACCGCCGCGCACGCAATTGCAGTAAACGCGTTCCGATCACGGCTCCCACTACCCCGATCAACAGCACGATCGTGAATGCGGGCCAGGGAAACTGCGACGTCTCGAGCTGGTGCAGAAAATTCTGTGCCGAGACAACGGTGTTGCCGCTCTTGGCGTTGTCTTCGCCGATCTCCAGCGTCGCGCGCGGAAAGTGCGTGCTGTACGTGCCGACGAAGTTCGGGCTGAGGACCAGCACGGTCGCGTCGGGATGCTGGGCGCCGACAACCGTCGCGATATCGCGCAGCGGGGTGTCACTCTGCGGATTGTGGTCCAACACGACGATCTTGAGGTCGATGCCGTCACTGTGAGCTTGGTTGATCACCTGCAGCAGCGCCGGCGTGACCGCCGACGGCGCGCTGACGTTGCCTGCGGTCACCTGTTGCTGCACGATCGCCAGGCATTGGTCTGGATTGCTCGCCGGGTCGGCACCGACAGTGCCGCAGATCTCGCCAGGTATATAGAGCGGCGGGCGCGGGGTGGTCACGGTTGACGACTTTAATCCGCCCGGCGACCGCCGCGTTACGGCAGGTGGCCGCCCGGATGAAATCGCAGTTTTGGGATCCTGCCGAATGCAGGACAAGCGTACTGTTAGACTCGGCAGCGCGCGTCGACACGGCCCGTCGGTGCGCAGAACGAGCGGCGCTGTCGCGGATGCGGCAGCCGTGTCCGAGCCGGGCACGGCGGGTCGCCGCCGACAAGGAGATCTCGGGAGTTGATGTGAGCAGCAAAGATTCGGTGAATTCATTCGGAGCCCGCGACACCTTGGAGGTTGGCGGCGACAGTTACCAGATTTTTCGGTTAGACGCCGTTCCGGGCACCGAGAAGCTTCCTTACAGCTTGAAGGTGCTCGCCGAGAACTTGCTGCGCAACGAAGACGGCAGCAACATCACCAAGGACCACATCGAGGCGATCGCCCAGTGGGATCCCAAAGCTGAGCCCAGCATCGAAATCCAGTACACGCCCGCTCGCGTCGTCATGCAGGACTTCACTGGTGTGCCGTGCATCGTCGACCTCGCCACCATGCGTGAAGCGGTCGCCGATCTGGGTGGCGATCCCGACAAGGTCAACCCGTTGGCTCCCGCCGACCTGGTGATCGACCACTCGGTAATCATCGACTTGTTCGGCAGCGCCGACGCATTCGAGCGCAATGTCGAGATCGAATACCAGCGCAACGGCGAGCGCTACCAGTTCTTGCGATGGGGTCAGGGTGCATTCGACGACTTCAAGGTGGTGCCGCCGGGAACCGGCATCGTGCACCAGGTCAACATCGAATACCTGGCCAGCGTCGTGATGGCACGCGACGGTCTGGCGTACCCCGACACCTGCGTCGGCACCGACTCGCACACCACGATGGTCAACGGCCTCGGCGTGCTGGGGTGGGGAGTCGGCGGCATCGAGGCCGAAGCCGCCATGCTCGGTCAGCCGGTGTCGATGCTCATCCCCCGCGTCGTCGGCTTCAAGCTGACCGGTGAGATCAAGCCGGGCGTCACCGCCACAGACGTGGTGCTCACCGTCACCGAAAAACTGCGCAAACACGGCGTCGTCGGCAAGTTCGTCGAGTTCTACGGCGAGGGAGTGGCCGAGGTGCCGCTGGCCAACCGCGCCACTCTGGGCAACATGAGCCCCGAGTTCGGTTCTACTGCAGCAATTTTCCCGATCGATCACGAGACCATCGACTACCTCAAGTTCACCGGCCGCAAGCCGGAGCAGGTTGCCCTGGTCGAGGCCTACGCCAAAGAACAGGGTCTGTGGCACGACCCGGAACACGAGCCGACGTTCTCCGAATACCTCGAGCTCGACCTGTCCGAGGTGGTGCCTTCGATCGCCGGTCCGAAACGGCCACAGGACCGGATCGTGTTGACGGAAGCCAAATCCACCTTCCGCAAGCAGATCCCCGACTACGTCGGAGACGGCTCCGGTGAGAAGGACTACTCCAAGCTCGACGAGACGATCGACGAGACGTTCCCCGCCAGCGATCCGGGTCAGCCGACGAACGGTCACGCCGACGACCACGCCGACACCCCCGTGCATTCGGCTGCCAAGAATGCCGACGGCCGGGTGACCAATCCGGTGTCCATCAAGTCCGACGAGCGTGGCGAATTCGTGCTCGACCACGGCGCAGTGGTGATCGCTGCGATCACATCCTGCACCAACACCTCCAACCCCGAGGTGATGCTCGGCGCAGCGCTACTGGCCCGTAACGCCGTGGAGAAGGGCCTGACGTCGAAGCCCTGGGTGAAAACCTCGATGGCGCCGGGCTCGCAGGTCGTCACCGCGTACTACGAAAAGGCCGGACTGTGGCCGTATTTGGAGAAGCTGGGCTTCTACCTGGTCGGTTACGGCTGCACCACCTGCATCGGCAACTCGGGCCCGTTGCCCGAGGAAATCTCTAAGGCGATCAACGACAACGACCTCACCGTGACCGCGGTGTTGTCGGGTAACCGGAACTTCGAGGGCCGGATCAGCCCGGACGTGAAGATGAACTACCTGGCCTCGCCGCCACTGGTAGTCGCCTACGCACTGGCCGGCTCGCTCGATTTCGATTTCGACTCCGACCCGCTGGGCACCGACAACGACGGCAATGACGTCTTCCTCAAAGACATCTGGCCGTCGCAGAAGGACGTCTCGGACGTCATCGCCTCGTCGATCAACCAGGAGATGTTCGTCGACAACTACGCCGACGTGTTCAAGGGCGACGAGCGGTGGCGCAACCTTCCGACTCCGAGCGGCAACACCTTTGAGTGGGGCTCCGATTCGACGTACGTGCGCAAACCTCCGTACTTCGAGGGCATGCCCGCCGAGCCGGAGGCGGTCGGCGACATCACCGGTGCGCGGGTGCTCGCCCTGCTCGGTGACTCGGTGACCACCGACCACATCTCGCCCGCCAGCAGCATCAAGCCGGGAACGCCTGCCGCGCAATACCTTGACGAGCACGGCGTCGAGCGCAAGGACTACAACTCCTTCGGTTCGCGGCGCGGTAACCACGAGGTGATGATCCGCGGCACGTTCGCCAACATCAGGTTGCGCAATCTGCTGCTCGATGGCGTCTCGGGTGGTTACACCCGCGACTTCACCCAATCCGCCGAAGATGGGCAAGCGCCGCAGGCATTCATCTATGACGCGGCGCAGAACTATGCGGCACAAGACATTCCGCTGGTGGTGCTCGGCGGAAAAGAGTACGGCTCGGGCTCGTCGCGAGACTGGGCGGCCAAGGGTACGTCACTGCTGGGAGTCCGCGCGGTGATCACCGAATCGTTCGAGCGCATCCACCGGTCCAACCTGATCGGCATGGGCGTGATCCCGTTGCAGTTCCCAGAGGGCGAGTCGGCGGAGTCCTTGGGCCTGGACGGCACCGAGGTGTTCGACATCACCGGGATCAAGGAACTCAACAACGGCAAGACGCCGAAGACGGTGCACGTCAAGGCCGCCAAAGAGGGCACCGACGATATCGAGTTCGACGCGGTGGTGCGCATCGACACCCCCGGTGAAGCGGACTACTACCGAAACGGCGGCATCTTGCAGTACGTGTTGCGCAACATGCTCAAGGCTAGCTAGTGACGATCGCAAGGGCGGCGCAGCCGCGCGCCGCGGGTCGCCACCCGACGAGTTAGCGCGGGAGCGCAGCACCGTTGCCGAAGGTCAGCCAGGACCATCTGGAGGCCCGGCGCCGTCAGATTCTTGACGGCGCCCGCGGCTGCTTCGCCGAGTTCGGCTACGACGGGGCCACCGTGCGCCGCCTCGAGCAGGCGATCGGCTTGTCGCGGGGGGCGATTTTTCACCACTTCCGCGACAAGGACACGCTGTTCTTCGAGTTGGCGCACGAGGATGCCGAGCGGATGGCCGACGTCGCCTCCCGCGAAGGTCTGGTCCAGGTGATGCGCGACATGCTGGCGGCGCCCGACCAGTTCGACTGGCTGGCTACGAGATTGGAGATCGCCCGGAAGCTGCGCCACGACCCGGCATTCAACAAGGAGTGGACGAAGCGGTCAGAAGAGCTGACGGCGGCGACGATTGATCGGTTGCGCCGACAGAAACAGGCCGGACGGGTGCGCGACGACATTCCCAGTGACGTGCTGCAGTGCTACCTGGACCTGGTTCTCGACGGGTTGGTCGCCAAGGTGGCCTCCGGTGAAGACACTCAGCTGCTTACCGCGGTGCTTGACCTGGTCGAGAATTCGGTGCGACAGCGGTAATCGGCCGCGAGGCTAGCCCACGCGGGTGCGGTGATTCGGACCGCCACGGCTGCGCATCGTCGTGCCGGATTCGCGCAGCATGCTATGGATCGATCCGTACGACCTGCCGGTCGACGCGACCAACGTGCGAATGCTGGCGCCGCCTTCGTAGGCGTGACGAAGTTCGCGCAGCACTTGGTCGCGCGGTTTTTTCGATTTCCTCATCGGCCCCTCCCCGCGGGAACAGACTCCCCAAAGCACAAAGAGTAAGAAGCCGGGTCAGTCGGCGGGCAGCTTTTGACCGAATCCCCTGCGACAGCGGTAAAACACTCATCGGGGCGGTCAGGCCAATTCGATGAGGTCTCGGTATTCCTCGGACCAGTGATCTTCGGTTCCGTCGGGCAGCAGCACAACGCGTTGCGGGTCGAGCGCCTCGGCGGCACCCGGATCGTGGGTGACCAGCACCACCGCTCCGGCATAACTGCGCAACGCGTCGAGCACCTGTTCGCGCGACGCCGGGTCGAGGTTGTTCGTCGGCTCGTCGAGCAGCAACACATTCGCCGTGGAGGCCACCAAGCCGGCGAGCGCCAGCCGGGTCTTCTCGCCGCCGGACAGGGTGCCGGCTGGCTGCTCGAGTTGAGGACCGCTGAACATGAACGCTCCGAGCAGCCCGCGCAGGTCCTGCTCACCGGAATCGGGTGCGGCGTGCCGGATGTTTTCCCACACCGTCGCTCCGTCGTCGAGGGTGTCGTGCTCTTGGGCGAAATACCCGACTTTCAAACCATATCCGGGCTCCATCGCCCCGGCGTCGGGTTGCTCGACGCCGGCCAGCAGCCGCAGCAGCGTCGTCTTGCCCGCGCCGTTGAGTCCGAGCACCACCACCCGCGAGCCGCGGTCGATGGCCAGATCCACTCCAGTGAAAATCTCCAGCGAACCGTAGGTCTTCGTCAGATTTGAAGCCATCAACGGTGTGCGTCCGCACGACGCGGGACTGGGGAACTTGATGCGGGCCACCTTGTCAGCGACCCGCTCTTCGTCGAGGGCGGCCATCATCCGGTCGGCTCGACGCAACATATTCTGTGCCGCAACGGCTTTGGTGGCTTTTGCGCCGAGCTTGGCGGCTTGGGTGCGCAGCGCAGTGGCCTTGCGTTCGGCGTTGCTGCGCTCCCGGCGACGGCGCTGCTCGTCGGTGGCGCGGGCGTCGAGGTACTTCTGCCAGCCCATGTTGTACACGTCGACTTCGCCGCGCACGGCGTCGAGGAACCAGACCCGGTTGACGACCTCGGCCAGCAACTCGACGTTGTGGCTGATGACGACGAGTCCTCCGGTGTGGCTGCGCAGGAAATCCCTGAGCCAGGTCAGCGAATCGGCGTCGAGGTGGTTGGTCGGCTCGTCGAGCAGCAGTGTGGTGGCCGAGCCGGCGCCGGTATCACTGGCGGCGAACAGGATTCGCGCAAGTTCGACGCGACGGCGTTGACCGCCGGACAGGGTGCGCAGCTGCTGGGTCAGTACGCGGTCGGGTAGCCCGAGACTCGCGCAGATGCGGCCCGCTTCGCTCTCGGCACCGTAGCCGCCCAACGCGGAAAAGCGTTCCTCGAGTTGGCCGTAGCGACGGATCGCACGGTCGCGGGCGGCGTCGTCGGCGACTTCGGCCATCAGCGCTTGCTGCTTTTCCAGGTCGGTGAGCAGCGTGTCCAAGCCCCGCGCGGAGAGCACCCGGTCGCGGGCGAGCATGTCAAGGTCGCCCTCTTTCGGATCCTGCGGCAGGTAACCGACCTCGCCGATGCGTACGACCGATCCCGCGTACGGCTCCCCCTCGCCGGCGAGGATGCGCATGGTGGTGGTTTTTCCGGCACCGTTGCGCCCCACCAGGCCGATACGGTCGCCGGGCTGGATACGCAGAGCCGGGCCGTCAGCGAAGAGCAACGTGCGCGCGCCAGCGCGGACCTCGAGGTCCGTAGCCGTGATCACGGTCGCTCTCCTTATTTGCTACTTATCGTCGGTGAACACCGGCGGACGCTGTTCGGCGCGCGCGATGACAGCCTCTTCGAAGTTAGTGGTGAGCAGACGGACGAAGAGCTGTCCTAGACCCTCGGCCTGCATGTGCCCTTCCAGGCTAGTGGCGTCTAGTCCACTCCACAGTGTGCGCTTGGTCAACTCGACACCCGGCCGCGAGAACGCCGCGATCCGCTCAGCCATCGCATAGCAGGCGTCCAACAGCTGGTCTTCCGGGACTTGCCGGGAGACCAGCCCGATCCGCTCGGCTTCGTCAGCGTCGATGTCGCGCCCGGTCAGCATGATCTCGAATGCCCGTGAGGATCCGATGGCCCGCGGCAACAGATAGCTCAGGCCCAGCTCGCTGGCGGTGAGCCCGTTGTTGATGCCCGCAGCCCGGAAATACGCTCCGCTGGCAGCGACCCGGATGTCGGCGGCCAACGCCAGGCACAGCCCACCACCGATGGCGGCGCCGTTGACCGCGGCGATGACCGGCTGGTGCAGCCGTCGCAACGCCAGGATGACATCGTCGAGAATCTGCATGGAGCGCAGTGCGTAGCTGGGCCGGGTCAGGCCCTGGATGTGTGGAACGTCACCGGCCGACTTGTGGTCTGCGCCTGACGAGAACCCTCTGCCGGCCCCGGTCAAGACCACGACGCGAACCGAGTTGTCGTAGGTGATGGTCTCCAGTGCCTCTTTGAGCGGCACCATGACGTCGAACGCCATGGAGTTCATCCGCTCCGGCCGGTTGAGGGTGATCAGCGCGACCTGGGGACGTGGGTGTTCGACGAGGACCAAACTCACCGTTGAACGGTAACCCGCCCGCTGACGAAAGGCTTAGGCCTGGTCGTCGTGTGCAGCGATCGCCTCGTCGACGTCGAAGCTCTTGATCTGCTGAACCAGATCCTCCAGCGCGGCGGGCGGCAGCGCACCGGCCTGATTGAACACCAGCTTGCCCTTCTTGAAGGCCATCAGTGTGGGGATGGAACGGATCTGCGCGGCCGCGGCGAGCTCTTGCTCGGCTTCGGTATCCACCTTGGCGTGCACGACTTCGGGGTGCTTGTCCGCGGACGCGGCGAAGGTGGGTGCGAACTGCCGACACGGGCCGCACCAGGACGCCCAGAAGTCGACGAGCACAACATCGTTGCCGTTGACGGTGTCGTTGAACTCCGCGGCGGTGAGGTCTTGGGTAGTCATGGGATTTTCAACGCGGTGTGCCGGCGCAGTGTTCCCTTGACGATCAGGTCGGGTGGTCGTAGTCACCGCGGAGCCAGGCAACGTGTCGTCCGCCCGCGCCCGAGCTGGTGCGCTAGATCTACCGGTGCTTGTGAGATCCCGCGGCATAGCGGGTAACCGCTCGCACTGGCCTTTCCCCTCATAGGAGAACGCTGATGTCTACCACCTCGCCTACGCCTCGACGGACGTGGGCGGCGATTCTTTTGCTCATCGGGGCCATTACTGCGTCGGCCGTCGCCTGTGACACATCAGCGAATGAGCAGGCCGGGAAACGCAATACATCAACAAGCCCGACGACCGCCGCGCCTAAGCCACCGCCGGTGCCCTCAATGGGCAATGACCACATCGAGGGCTTGGTCAATTCCGTCTCAGGCAACTCGATCCACCTCACGCAGCGGAACCGGACCGCGGCCACCGTCGATTTCACGCCGCAAACAATGGTCACCGAACTCACCCAGGCAAAACTGCCCGACGTTACTGTCGACAGCTGCGTCGACGTGGAAGCCAGCCCGAACAGCTCTCCCGGCGGTGCGATCACCGCGCACAGTGTGACGATCAGCCCGGCTGTCGCCGGCAGGTGCCCGCAGGCGATGCAACCTGCCTCGGGTTCGGCCGGCACACCACCTGCTGCACCGCCATCCGCTGAGCCCGCGGGCAATCCCCGCGTTTACGGCACTGTCGCTGCGGTCACTGGCAACACCATCGACATAACCGGCATCGATCCAACCGGCAAGACCACCCATACCGATACGACCGTCGACGACAGGACCGTCTACACCAAGCATGCGGTCACCAACGCTCAGGCGATTCAGCAGGGCAAGTGCATGGCGGCGCAGGGGACGGACAACAGCGGCGTTCTGCAAGCGTCGACAATCGATCTCGAACCGTGCCCGCCGATGGGCCGCCCACGTCACCATTTCCACTTCCCCCGTCTACCCCACCTCCACCACTTTTAGGGGCAAATTTCTAGGCTGGCAGTCCTTCTAGACGTCCCGCTTCATCGCGGTATTCACAGCGCACACTTAGTCGGCCACAAGCCTGCACTGAGCGGCGGCACCCATCGTGAAAATCGTTGCCAGAGTCGGTCTGCACACCGCGACCGACGATCGAAAGGACTTCGATGCCCGCCACCATCTCAAGCCGACTGCCTCGCTTGGCCATCCTCGCGGTCACCGGGGCCACGGCGCTGTCCCTCGCCGCATGCGGCAGCTCGAACGATGCCAAGCCGAATTCGGCGAGCCCGACCAGCTCCGCTCCCACTTCCTCGTCGACGCCGTCAGCGAAGAGCGAGGGGAAGGACTGGGTCAAGGGGCTGATCGACTCGGTGTCGGGCAGCACGATCCAGGTCAGCCAGCGATCAGGGTCCGCCACCGTCGACTTCACGCCGTCGACGAAGGTTGCTGAGCTTGCCTCCGCTCAATTGACCGACATCACCACCGGCAGCTGCGTCAGTGTGCACCCGGACCGCCATAGCAACTCCCCCGGCGGCGCCGCGATCACCGCGCGATCGGTAGGGATCAGCAGCGCCGTCGACGGCAAATGCCCCGACCCCAATCAGTCGGCCGGCGCCGAGACCCCTCCGCCAGGGGCTCCCGCCCGGCATCACCAAACGAGTGGCCAAGTGGCCTCCGTCGCGGGCAACACGATCACCGTGAATAGCACCGACCCGAGCGGCAACGCGTCGCAAACCACCGTGGCGGTCACCGACACGACCAAGTACACGAAGAAAACGGCCACCGACGCTCAGGCAATCGCGCAGGGGAAATGCATTGTGGCACATGGCAGCAAGGACGGCGGCGGTGCACTGCAGGCGACGGCGATCACCGTCCAGCAGGCAGACAACGGCCAGTGCCCGGAGCCGGGTGGCGAGCACCGTCACCGGCACTAGTACGACCGAGGCAGTCCCGAGCGACCTTGGCGCGCGGTGCGGACGTTATTTCTTGCCGCGCCAGGCTCGTTCGAATGGCAGCCGCCATGAGCGTGGGGCGATCAGCGGATGGACCGCGTTGGGTCCCCATGAATCGATGTCGTAACTACGTACCGGTGGCTGATCCTCGAGCAACGGTGCCGAGACCTCCCAGAGCCGCTCGATACCCTCCGCGGTGTTGTACAGCGTGCGGTCGCCACGCATCGCGTCGAGAATCAGACGCTCGTAGGCCTCGAGCACGTCGTCGGCATGGCCGGTCTCTTCCATGGTGAACTGCAGACTGAGCTTGTCCAGCTTCATTCCCGGCCCCGGCCGCTTGCCGTAAAACGACAGCGACATCTTCGTTACGTCGGCAAGGTCGAAAGTCAGGTGATCCGGACCCTTCTGTCCCACACCGGATCCGGCCGGGAACATGCTCCTCGGCGGCTCGTGGAATGCGATCGAGATGATGCGTTGTCCCTCTGCCAGACCTTTGCCCGTGCGCAGGAAGAACGGGACGCCTGCCCAACGCCAGTTGTCGATTTCGCATTTGAGCGCCACGAACGTCTCGGTGTCGGATTCCGGGGACACTCCGGACTCTTCGCGGTAGCCGCGGTATTGCCCGCGCACGACCTGATCTGGATCAAGCGGCCGCATCGAGCGGAACACCTTGTTCTTCTCGCTGCTGATCGCGTCGGACGCCAGCTCAGTGGGCGGTTCCATCGCGACGAACGCCAGAATCTGGAACAGGTGGGTGACCACCATGTCCTTGAACGCACCCACGGATTCGTAGAACTGGGCGCGGTTCTCACAGGTGAGACGTTCCGGCACGTCGATCTGGATGTGGTCGATGAAATTCCGGTTCCAGATCGGCTCGAACAGCCCGTTGGCGAATCGGAACGCGAGAATGTTCTGGGCCGCTTCCTTGCCCAAAAAATGGTCGATCCGGAAGATCTGCTCTTCCTCGAACCGCTCGTGGATGTCCTTGTTCAGCTTCCGCGCACTGGCGAAGTCGACGCCGAACGGCTTTTCCATGATGACCCGGGAGTGCTCCGCCAAGTCCGCTTTGTGCAGCATCTCCATCACGGGCATCACCGCCGACGGCGGCACGCTCAGGTAGTGCAGGAGACCGGCCTCGCCACCGAGGACCTCGCGCTGCTCTGCGACTGCTTTTGCCAGCGCCTCCGGGCCCTCTTGCTGTTGCACAAAGGTCAAATTGGCGATGAACTCGTCGGCGAGGTCTTTGGAGACCTTGTGGTTGGAGAACTCGTCGAAGGCCTTGGCGGCCAGCTCACGGAAAGAATCGTTGTCGAGTTCGTCGAGCGACGTCCCGATGATGCGGATCTCGGGAGTGAGGTGCGAGCAGGACAGATGAAGCAAACCTGGCAACAGTTTGCGGCGCGCCAGATCCCCTGTGGCCCCGAACATCACGATGACGTGCGGTGCCGCGCCGTTCTTATGTTTCTTCGACCCCTTGGCTTTCGTGGCATCCGTCACGAAACCGATGGTAACCAAGGCCCGCCGGATTCACACCCTGCACGGCGTGAATATTGCGTACCAACGCGCCCGGCGGGTCCTGGTTGGCCCCGTGGCCTCCGTCACTGACCGTCAATGACCTGCGGGCCGTCAGGGGGAACCTGGTACCAGCCTCGCTCGTCCCCGTACCGCCAGCCGCAGGGCGTGACCTGAAACTTTGTACCGTCATCGCCGCCGTACCCCGCGCACTTCGGTGCTTTCGGGTCAGGTCCGGGTGCCGGGGCAGGGTCTGCGCTGGCTATCCCAGCACCCAGCAGCACGGTAGCTGCGCAGGCCGCGGTAAGCACCAGTTTCTTCAACATGCGATCTCCACTCCACTCTGTCGGGTGGTCAAATTCTGCGGGAGATCTCCGGCTCGCGCGACACGTACGCCAGCGACAGCCGATGGCTTAACACGACGTTTACAGCAGTTCAGACGGTGAAGCCCAGCGCGCGGAGCTGATCGCGGCCATCGTCGGTGATCTTGTCCGGGCCCCACGGCGGATTCCACACCCAGTTGATCCGCAGTTCATCGACCAGACCGGCGCCGATCAGCGCGTTGCGGGATTGGTCTTCGATGACATCGGTCAGCGGGCAGGCCGGCGACGTCAGCGTCATGTCGATCAGCGCGACAGTGCCTTCCTCCGCCTCTTCGGTATTCACTCCGTAGACCAGTCCGAGGTCGACGACGTTGATGCCCAGTTCGGGATCGACGACATCGCGCATCGCCTCCTCGATGTCGCCCAGCAGTTCGTTGTCCGGCGTTGCGATCTCACTCATCCCGTGACCTCCTCGACGTCGTGTGAAGCTTGAGCCAGCGCATCCTTGAAAGCCATCCAGCCAAGCAGTGCGCATTTGACCCGCGCGGGGTACTTGGAGACACCGGCGAACGCGATGCCGTCACCTATTACGTCCTCGTCGCCGACGATGTTTCCGCGCGAGGACACCATCTCGGTGAACGCGGTGACCGTTTTCAACGCGTGCCCGACGCTCTGCCCGATCACCTGTTCGGTAAGCACCGAGGTGGCCGCCTGGCTGATCGAACACCCTTGGCCGTCGTAGGAGACGTCGGCGATCTCCTCGCCGTCATCCGAGAGCGCCACCCGCAGCGTGATCTCGTCGCCGCATACCGGGTTCTTGTGATAGACCTCCGCGCCGAAGGGCTCACGCAAGCCGCGATGCTGCGGATGCTTGTAGTGATCGAGGATCACATCCTGGTAGATCTGCTCGAGGCGCACGACAGCTTCACTCCCCACCGAAGAAATCGATGGCATGTCGAACGCCGGCGACCAACCGGTCGACCTCGTCGTGGGTGTTGTAGACCGCGAACGATGCACGCGCAGTGGCAGCGACATCGAAGCGGCGGTGCAGTGGCAGCGCGCAGTGATGACCGACCCGGACCGCGACACCGTCGTCGTCGAGCACCTGACCGACATCGTGCGCATGCACGCCGTCGACCACGAACGACACTGGCGAGCCGCGGTCCTCCATGTTGGTGGGACCGACGATACGAACGGCGTCGATACCGGACAAGCCGTCGATCGCGGCGGCAACCAGGTCACGCTCGTGGGCTTCAACGGCATCCATGCCGAGAGCACTCAGATAACGGGCCGCCGCGGCCAGTCCGACGACCTGGGAGGTCATCGGGGTGCCGGCTTCGAAACGCTGCGGCGGCGCAGCGTACGTGGTGGCTTCCATGGTCACCGTCTCGATCATCGAGCCGCCGGTGATGAACGGCGGCATCGCGTTGAGCAACTCGCTGCGGCCGTAGAGCACGCCGATCCCGTTGGGGCCCAGCATCTTATGCCCGGAGAACGCAGCGAAATCGACGTCGAGCGCGCGGAAGTCGACCGGCTGATGGGGCACCGACTGGCAGGCGTCCAGCACGGTCAACGCACCGACAGCTTTGGCCCGGTCGACCAGCTCCGCGACGGGGGCGATCGCACCGGTCACATTCGAATGATGACTGAAGGTAACGACTTTGACGTTCTTGTCGAGCTGCAGAGAGTCCAGGTCGATGCGACCGTCGTCGGTCACGCCGTACCAGCGCAGTGTGGCACCGGTGCGCCGGGCCAGCTCTTGCCACGGGACGAGATTGGCGTGGTGCTCCAGCTCGGTGGCGACGATGACGTCGCCGGGCCCAATGGCCCGTTCGAAACGGTTGTCTCCCAGTACATACGACAACAGGTTGAGCGATTCGGTGGCGTTCTTGGTGAACACCAGCTCGTCGACACCCGCACCGACGAAGTCGCCGATGGCGGCGCGGCCATCCTCGTACGCGTCGGTGGCCTCTTCCATCAGCTGATGCGCCCCTCGGTGCACGCCGCCGTTGGAGGTGATGAGGAATTCGCGTTCGGCGTCCAGCACCTGTACCGGACGCTGCGACGTCGCACCGGAATCCAAGTAGGCCAACTGATTTCCGCCCCGCATGACACGGCTCAGGATCGGGAAGTCAGCCCGGATCGCCACAAGGTCCAACGCCGTGGGACGAGTGACCGAGACGGTCATGTCAGACCCCCGAAGGGGCCGTCTGCGGCGATCGCAAGCGCGGCGAAGCCGGGCGCAGCGGGTCGCCGCCGTCGGTCTGAGCGAAGCGCTCGTACCCGTTTTCTTCGAGCTCGTCGGCCAGCTCCGGTCCGCCTGATTGGATGATGCGGCCGCCGATGAAGACGTGTACGAACTGCGGACGGATGTACCGCAGGATGCGGGTGTAGTGCGTGATGAGAACGACGCCGCCTTGCTCGGCCTCGGCGTATCGGTTGACGCCTTCACTGACCACCCGCAGCGCGTCGACGTCCAGGCCGGAGTCGGTCTCGTCGAGAATCGCGATCTTCGGCTTGAGCAGTCCCAGCTGCAGGATCTCGTGGCGCTTCTTCTCACCGCCGGAGAAGCCCTCGTTGACGCTGCGTTCTCCGAACGCCGGGTCGATGTCGAGATCTTGCATCGCCGCTTTGACTTCCTTGACCCACTGCCGCAGCTTGGGCGCCTCGCCGCGGACCGCGGTGGCGGCGGTGCGCAGGAAGTTCGACATCGACACGCCGGGCACCTCGATGGGGTACTGCATCGCCAGGAACAATCCGGCGCGGGCGCGTTCATCGACGGTCATCGCGAGCACGTCTTGGCCGTCGAGCGTGATCGAACCCGAGGTGACGGTGTACTTGGGGTGGCCGGCGATCGCGTAGGACAGCGTCGACTTTCCGGAACCGTTGGGCCCCATGACCGCGTGCGTCTCCCCCGATTTCACGATCAGGTTGACGCCCTTGAGGATCTCGATGGCAGGCGCTTCGGGCCCGCTGTCGGCATTGTCGACCGAGACGTGCAGGTCGTTGACTTCGAGTGTGGTCATCTTCAGCTACTTCTCTCGTCTTTTAGTTGAGCCCAGCGGTGATCGCTAGTTCTCGTCTCAATGGCTTCGGTGAGACGCTCGCGCACCGCGGGAACGGCGATCTTGGCGATGATCTCGCCGAAGAAGCCACGCACCACGAGGCGTCGCGCCTGGTCCTCTGGAATACCGCGGGCACGCAGGTAGAACAACTGCTCGTCGTCGAAACGTCCCGTGGCGCTCGCGTGCCCGGCGCCGGCGATCTCGCCCGTCTCGATCTCCAGATTGGGTACCGAATCGGCGCGGGCACCGTCGGTGAGCACCAGGTTGCGGTTGACTTCGAAGGTGTCGGTGCCGGTGGCTTCGGCGCGGATCAGCACATCGCCGATCCACACGGTGTGCGCGTCGGGCTTGGACGAGTCCGGATCGCCTTGCAGTGCACCCTTGTACAGCACGTCGGACTTGCAGTTGGGCTGCGCGTGGTCGATGAGCAGCCGCGACTCGAAGTGCTGTCCGTCGTCGGCGAAGTAGGTGCCCAACATCTGCGCGTCGCCGCCGGGGGCGGTGAATCGCACTGTCGCCGAAGTTCGCACGACGTCGCCGCCGAGCGTGACCGCGACGTGCCCCAGGACGGCGTCCTTGCCCAGCCGTGCATGATGAGCGCTGACATGCACTGTGTCGTCGGCCCAGTCGGCGATCCAGATGACGCCGACGCCTGCCGAATCACCGACGATGATCTCCACGTTGTCGGCGTACGTTCCGCTGCCGCGCAGATCGACCACGACGATGGCCCGGGAAAGCTCCTCGACGCGGATCTGCAGGTGTCCGTACGCCGTCGCACCGACGCCGGGACCGGTGACGACGATCTCGATGGGTTCGGCCACCTCGGTGTCGCGCGCCACGGTGACGATGGTCGCCTGATTGAATGACGAGAAAGCTTGCGCGGCAACCCGATCGGCGGGCACACCACCCTGCCCGAGGCGATCGTCGCCGCGCCGGACGGTCTCCACGGTTACGCCGGGGCGCTCGGTGACCTCGATGACCGCCTGTCCGGTCGCCGGGGCGGACCCGTCGTGCAGGCCGCGCAGCCGCTTCAGCGGGGTGAACCGCCACAGTTCGTCACGGCCGCCGGGCACCTCGAAAGCGTCGACGTCGAACGACGCGAACAGCTCCCCTTTGTTGGTGCCTTCGACAGCCTGTGTGAGATTGGACGTCACTAGCCGACTGAACCTTCCATCTGGAGTTCGATGAGCCGGTTGAGTTCGAGCGCGTACTCCATCGGCAGCTCTTTGGCGATCGGCTCGACGAAGCCGCGCACCACCATCGCCATGGCCTCGTCCTCGGTCATGCCGCGACTCATCAGATAGAAGAGTTGATCCGCGCTGACCTTGGAGACAGTGGCCTCGTGACCCATCGTGACGTCATCCTCGCGGATGTCGACGTACGGATAGGTATCGCTGCGGCTGATCGAATCGACAAGCAGCGCATCGCACTTCACGCTGGACTTGGAACCGTGCGAACCCTTGTTGATCTGAACCAGGCCGCGGTAGGACGCGCGACCACCGCCGCGGGCAACCGACTTGGAGACGATGTTGCTCGACGTGTTGGGCGCGAGGTGCAGCATCTTGGCGCCGGTGTCCTGATGCTGACCTTCGCCGGCGAAGGCGACGGAGAGCACCTCGCCCTTGGCATGCTCGCCCGTCATCCAGACGGCGGGGTACTTCATGGTGACCTTGGAGCCGATGTTGCCGTCGACCCACTCCATGGTGGCGCCTGCCTCGGCCCTTGCCCGCTTGGTCACCAGGTTGTAGACGTTGTTGGACCAGTTCTGGATGGTGGTGTACCGGCAACGGCCACCCGGCTTCACGATGATCTCGACGACCGCGGAGTGCAGCGAGTCAGACTTGTAGATCGGCGCAGTACAGCCCTCGACGTAATGCACGTAGGCGTCCTCGTCGACGATGATCAGCGTCCGCTCGAACTGGCCCATGTTCTCGGTGTTGATCCGGAAGTAAGCCTGCAGCGGGATGTCGACGTGGACGCCCTTGGGGACGTAGATGAACGATCCGCCCGACCACACCGCGGAATTCAGCGCGGAGAACTTGTTGTCACCGGCCGGGATCACCGTGCCGAAGTACTGCTTGAACAACTCCGGCTTGTCGCGAAGGCCCGAGTCGGTGTCCAGGAAGATGACACCCTCGGCCTCGAGGTCCTCGCGGATGGAGTGGTAGACGACCTCCGACTCGTACTGGGCCGCGACGCCGGACACCAGCCGCTGCTTCTCGGCCTCGGGGATGCCCAGCTTGTCGTAGGTGTTCTTGATGTCCGCCGGAAGGTCATCCCACGTCGCCGCCTGCTTCTCGCTGGAGCGCACGAAGTACTTGATGTTGTCGAAGTCGATGCCGTGTAGGTCAGAGCCCCAGTTCGGCATCGGCTTGCGGTCGAAGATGCGCAATGCCTTGAGTCGGTGCTCCAGCATCCACTCCGGCTCACTCTTCTTCGCCGAGATGTCACGCACGACCGCCTCTGACAGCCCACGCTGCGCGCTGGCACCGGCCACGTCGGAATCCGACCAGCCGTAGCCGTAACGGCCCAGCGAGGCGATGGCCTGCTCCTGGGTCAGCGGCGTCGCGGCCGCATCCGTCTTGGTGGCCTCCGGGGTGAGGGTCATAGTGACGCTCCTTTGATGTCGATGCTCGTGGTGACTCCGGCGCGGGCTGCGCGCCGAAGGACAGGCGGGTTGGCTTCGCCGGCGGCGAGTGGCACGTGCGTGGTGCAGGCGCAGTCGCCGTTGACGATGGTCGCCAGCCGCTGCACATGGGTCCCGAGTACTTCGGCCATGGCCTGCTGTTCGGTTTCACACAACTCCGGGAACTCCTCGGCGACGTGCGAGACCGGGCAGTGGTGTTGGCAGATTTGCACACCGTGGATCGGTCCGCCGACCTGGGTGGTGGTTGCGACGTAGCCGGCTTTGGACAGAGCGCCGGCGATGCGCCCGGCGGCGGCCTCGATTTCCTCGTCGGTATCGGAGTCGGCCGCCTGGACGCCGGACAGAATCGCGTCGATGCGCTGGCGGGCGAATTTGCGAACCGCGTCTTCGCCGCCGATCTCGCGGAGTTGACGCATCGCCGCCGACGCCAGGTCGTCGTAGCTGTGGTCCAGTTTCGCGCGGCCCGTCGCGGTCAGCCGGTAGCGCTTGGCAGGCCGTCCCCGCCCCGCTTGCTGCCACGGCGCGCCGGGGACCGATTCGGCCTCACCCATGTCGATCAGCGCGTCGAGGTGACGTCGCACGCCTGCCGCCGATAGACCCAGCCGTTCACCGATCTGCCCTGCGGTGATGGACCCGGACTCCAGCAGCAGTCGCACGACGGCGCTGCGGGTCTGGCCGTCGTGGGTCGCGGCCGCTGCTGCGGCTTCGGCGCCCGTGGCGGATGGCGTGAATTTCACAACACCAGTGTGACGCAATTCCGCGGGCGGGTCCAGGAAGGCTACCCTCTGTCGGGGTCGCGCTGGTCACACCTACGGGATCGGTCCACGCCAGGGTGACAGTTACGCTGCAGTGATGGCAGCCCGCCACCACACGCTGAGTTCGTCGATCGCCAGCTTGCACGGTGACGAACGGGTGGTGGGCCAGCCGCTCATCGGCCCCGAATTGGTTGCGCTTCGCCGGACCCGGGTGTTCGGCGCCACCGGCACCGTGTTGATGGGCATCGGCGCGCTGGGAGCAGGAGCCCGGCCGGTGGTCCAGGATCCGACTTTCGGGGTCCGGTTGCTCAATCTGCCGTCGCGGATCCAGACGGTGTCGTTGACGATGACGACCACGGGCGCGGTGATGATGGCCCTGGCCTGGCTGATGCTGGGCCGCTTCGCACTGGGCAAGCGACGGATGTCCCGCGGCGATCTGGACCGCACGCTGTTGCTGTGGACCCTGCCGCTGCTGGTGGCGCCCCCGATGTACAGCAAGGACGTCTACTCCTACCTGGCGCAGAGCCAGATCTGCCGGCTGGGACTCGACCCGTATCGGGTGGGGCCCGCGACCGGCCTGGGCCTCGGCCACGTCTTCACCCTGTCGGTGCCGAGCCTGTGGCGGGAGACCCCGGCGCCTTACGGACCGCTGTTCTTATGGATCGGCCGCGGAATTTCGGCGTTGACCGGGGAAAACATCGTCGCCGCGGTGCTCTGCCATCGGCTGGTCGTGCTGTTCGGTGTGGGCCTGATCGTCTGGGCGACACCCCGGTTGGCCCGCCGCTGCGGAGTGGCCGAGGTCAGCGCACTGTGGCTGGGGGCGGCCAATCCGCTGCTCTTCATGCATCTGGTCGCCGGCATCCACAACGAGGCGCCGATGCTCGGGCTGATGCTGACCGGGACCGAGTTCGCGCTGCGCGGTGTCGATGCCACGCGCCCGCTGTGGCCGCGACCGTGGCCGAGAGCCAGCGGCCACTGGGCCGATTGGGCGCCGCTGGGCATGCTGCTGACCGGCGGGGTGCTGATCGTGCTGTCCTCGCAGATCAAGCTGCCGTCACTGCTGGCTCTGGGATTCGTGACGACGGCATTGGCCCAGCGTTACGGCGGAACCCTGCGGGCGCTCCTGCTGAGCGGTGCCCTGATGACCGGACTGTCGCTGGCGGTGATGGCCGCTGTCGGATCGGCCAGCCGGCTCGGTTTCGGCTGGATCTACACGCTCGGCACCGCCAACGTGGTGCGCAGCTGGATGTCGCCGCCCACGCTGATCGCGCTGGGCACCGGCCAGGTGGGGATTCTGCTGGGCCTGGGCGATCACACCACCGCCGTGCTGTCGCTGACCCGAGGCATCGGCGTGCTGATCATCGCGGTGCTGGTCGCCTGGCTGCTGATGGCGGTGCTGCGTGGCCGGCTGCATCCAGTGGGCGGGCTGGGCGTGGCGCTGGGCGGCACGGTCCTGTTATTTCCGGTGGTGCAGCCCTGGTACCTGCTGTGGGCGATCATCCCGCTGGCGGCCTGGGCGACGCGGCAGGGTTTCCGCGTTGCGGTGATCGTGGTGACGATCGTCGTCGGCATCTTCGGCCCCACGGCCAACGGGGACCGCTTCGCACTGTTCCAGATCGTGGACGCGACGGTGGCCAGCACGGTGATCGTCCTCCTGCTCATAGCGGCGACCTACCACCAGTTGCCGTGGCGGCCGCTGCCGCCTGAGGAGCCCAAATCCGACGCGGCGGACCAGGATCCGTCGCCCACCGGCCAGACCCCGCAGCCCGCTTCGCGGCCCGGCGCTTACGCTGAATCTTCGTGAGCCCAGCCTCGGACGTCACCGTGCGCCTGCGCGGGGTGTGCAAGCAGTACGGCTCCACCACCGCCGTGTCCGACCTCGACCTCGAGGTGCACACCGCTGAGGTGTTCGCGTTGCTGGGCCCCAACGGGGCAGGCAAGACGACCACGGTGGAGATGTGCGAGGGCTTCGTCCGCCCCGACGCAGGCACCATCGAGGTGCTCGGGCTGGACCCGATCGCCGACAACGCCCGACTTCGCGAGCGTATCGGCGTGATGCTGCAGGGCGGCGGCGGGTATCCCGCGGCCCGGGCCGGCGAGATGCTCAACCTGGTGGCCTCCTATGCCGACAAGCCGCTGGATCCGCAGTGGCTGCTGAGCACGCTGGGCCTGACCGACGCGGCCCGCACCACCTACCGGCGGCTCTCGGGCGGACAGCAGCAGCGGCTCGCGCTGGCCTGCGCACTGGTCGGTCGACCCGAACTGGTCTTCCTCGACGAGCCGACCGCGGGCATGGACGCGCAGGCCCGGATTCTGGTGTGGGAGTTGATCGATGCGCTGCGCCGCGACGGCGTGACCGTGGTGCTGACCACGCACCAACTCAAGGAGGCCGAAGAACTCGCCGACCGACTCGTCATCATCGACCGCGGTGTGACAGTCGCGGCCGGCACTCCGGCCGAGCTGACCCGCAGCGGCGCCAAGGGCCAGCTACGGTTCACCGCCCCGCCGCACCTTGACCTTGCGTTGCTGATGTCGGCTTTGCCGGAGGATTACCGGGTATCGGAGTCGGCGCCGGGTGAGTACCTGGTGGAAGGCGCTGTCGACCCGCAGGTGCTCGCGACAGTGACCGCGTGGGCGGCCCAGATCGACGTGCTGGCGACCAATGTGCGGGTGGAGCAGCGCAGCCTGGAAGACGTGTTCTTGGAGCTGACTGGCCGGGAGTTGCGATCGTGACCCCGCGCCGGCGACGATCCGCAGGACACTGCGATCCGAAAGGACCAGGAGAAGCGGCGCAATGACCCAAAGTCCTTTTCCCGCAGGAACATTCACGCCGAATCCGCGCCCGGCGGCGGTGCCCAAGATGCTGGCCGCCCAGTTCTCACTGGAGCTGAAACTGCTGCTGCGCAACGGCGAACAACTGCTGCTGACAATGTTCATCCCGATCACCTTGCTGGTCGGTTTGACGTTGTTGCCGCTGGGGTCGTTCGGCGATCACCGCGCCGCCACCTTCGTTCCGGTGATCATGGCGCTGGCGGTGATCTCGACCGCCTTCACCGGTCAGGCCATTGCGGTCGCCTTCGACCGCCGGTACGGCGCTCTGAAACGGTTGGGTGCGACGGCGCTGCCGGTGTGGGGCATCATCGCCGGCAAGTCCGCGGCTGTGGTGACCGTCGTGTTCTTGCAGTCCATCATTCTGGGCGCCATCGGTTTTGCACTCGGCTGGCGGCCCGCCATTGCCGGCCTGCTGTTGGGCGCGGTGGTGATCGCGCTGGGCACCGCGGTATTCGCGGCGTTGGGTCTGCTGCTCGGCGGCACTCTGCGTGCCGAGATCGTGCTGGCGGTGGCCAACCTGTTGTGGTTCGTCTTCGCCGCACTCGGGGCCCTGACCATCGAATCCGGGATGGTCGGTTCACCCGTCAGGTGGGCGGCACGGCTGACCCCGGCCGGAGCGCTCGCCGAGTCGTTGTCGCAAGCGATGACCGTATCGGTGGACTGGTTCGGCATCGTCGTCCTGGCTGCCTGGGGCACGCTGGCCGGCCTGGCCGCGCTGCGATGGTTCCGGTTCACCTGAGCCCCGGTTCATCTGAGCCGGCGGAGCCCGAGCGTGAAACCAGCGTCACGTTCGGCGCCCGGCGTGAAACTGGCTCCACGCTCGCGAGAACAGTGCACGAACCCAGCCCTACTACGCGACGTAGTTGCCGTTGCCCTACGATCGGGCGATGCCTGTCGGGCAATCATTGCGGCGTCTCTCGCGGCCCAGCCTTCGCGTACAGCGGACCATCGCGGCGGCGGTGATCGTGAGCCAGGGCGGCATCGCGGTCACCGGTGCGATCGTCCGCGTCACCGCCTCGGGACTCGGCTGCCCGACCTGGCCGCAGTGCTTCCCGGGCAGCTTCACTCCGGTTGCCGTCTCCGCCGTCCCCCGGATCCACCAGGCCGTTGAATTCGGTAATCGCATGATCACGTTCGCCGTGGTGCTCACCGCGGCATTGGCGGTCGTGGCAGTCATCCGCGCCCACCGCCGCCGCGAAGTGTTGCTCTACGCCTGGCTGATGCCGGCGTCGACGGTGTTGCAGGCGGTGATCGGCGGCATCACCGTGCGCACCGGGCTGCTGTGGTGGACGGTGGCCATCCACCTGCTGACCTCGATGACGATGGTCTGGCTGGCGGTGTTGCTCTACGTCAAGGTCGGCGAGCCCGACAACGGAGAGGTCCGCAATCGAGTCGTCAAGCCGCTGCGACTGCTTACCGCCCTGATTGCGCTGACGCTGGCCGCGGTGCTGGTGGCCGGGACTCTGGTCACGGCGGCGGGCCCCCACGCCGGCGACACCAGCCCCGACCGGACCGTGCCGCGGCTGCGCATCGAGATCACCACGTTGGTACACGCGCACTCATCGCTGCTGGTGGCCTACCTGGCGTTGCTGGTCGGACTCGGGTTCGGGCTGCTGGCCGTGCGCGCGCCGCGCCCAGTGCTGGTCCGCCTTGGCGTTCTGCTGGTCGCAGTGCTCGGGCAGGCCGCGGTCGGGACCGTGCAGTTCTTCACCGGGGTTCCCGCGGTACTGGTCGCGGTGCACGTCGCGGGAGCGGCGATGTGCACGGCAGCCACCGCGGCGCTATGGGCCTCGATGCGAGAGCGGGCCCAGCCCCAACCGGTCGAGGGCTGACTCGACGCACAGCGCGAACCGACGTTGCGCGTCGTCGCGAGCGTCGCCCTCGAGCAGCCGCCACCCCAGCGACGGGGCAACCAGGTTCAGCTCCGCCAACTCCGCGCTGCCGGGCTCACCGATCACATCGACGCGGGCATACAGCAGCTCGCCGACGGCGATGCCCAGCTGGTCCGAGGCCGCCTGCACGCCGGCAAGGCCGAGATCCCACAATTCGAAATCGGCCTCCACCGCGGACTTCTCGACGAACGCATGTGACTGGATGCCGCCGAGAAACACCAACGCCGTGCGGATCGCGGCGCCCGGAGGACGGTGGCCCAGCACCGGCAAGCCGGCATCGCGAAGGTCGCGCCGATGACGCCGACCGGTATTCCAGGCCACCACCTCGGGCGCGTTCAACAGGTTGACGCACTCGCTGGGTCCACGGCAAAAACTCGGCGCGACTGCTGCTGTCGGTCCGCAGGATCACCAGATCGGCATCGAGGGTGGCCGGGTCGGTCCAGGCCAGCCACCGGGCATGCATGCCGCGCTTCCGCAGCGCGGCCACCAGGTCCGCGTCGTCGCCGTCCGGCGAGCCGGCCAGCACGATCCTTGGATGGCGAATGTCAGGGCGGGCCAACTTCATGCGGACTCCATGAATGCGGATGATAGTCACTATGCACGCAATCGAAGTCGCCGAAACCGGTGGTCCAGAAGTCCTGAACTACGTCGAGAAGCCGCAGCCGTCCCCGGGTCCCGGTGAGGTTCTGATCAGTGCCGAAGCGATCGGCGTGAATTTCATCGACACCTATTTCCGCTCCGGTTCCTATCCTCGCGAGCTGCCCTTCGTACTGGGTACCGAGGTCGCCGGGACAGTGGCAGCCGTCGGCGACGGCGTGACAGGGCTGAACGTCGACGACCGGGTGGCGACCGCTGCGGCATCAGGTGCTTACGCCGAATTGAGCACAGCGCCAGCGCATTTGGTCGCCCATGTGCCGTCAGCAGTCGGGTTTGACGTGGCCGCGTCAGCGTTGCTGAAGGGCATGACAGCGCACTACCTGATCAAGTCGGTGTATCCGGTGCAGTCCGGTGATGTTGTTCTGGTCCATGCCGGAGCAGGCGGGGTGGGGCACATCCTGACCCAGTGGGCGACGAGCCTCGGGGTCCGGGTCATCACGACCGTGTCGACTCCGGCGAAGGCTGAGCTGTCACGGCAAGCCGGCGCCACCGACGTGCTGGACTATCCGGGTGACGATCCGCAGGAGTTCGGCAGCCGCATCCGCGATCTGACCGCGGGCGCCGGTGTGGCGGCGGTGTACGACGGCGTCGGGGCAACCACGTTCGACGCCAGCCTGGCCAGCCTCGCCGTGCGGGGAACTCTTGCTCTGTTCGGCGCATCGAGCGGTCCGGTGCCACCTGTCGACCCGCAACGGCTCAATGCGGCCGGATCGGTGTACCTGACGCGGCCGACGCTGGTCAATTTCACCCGAACTGGCGAGGAATTCGCCTGGCGCTCAGGCGAATTGTTCGATGCGATCGCCGAGGGAAAGGTCGAGGTCGCGGTGAGCCGGCAATACCCGTTGTCCGACGCCACCCAGGCACACAGCGATTTGCAGGGCCGTCAGACGGTCGGCTCGATCGTGCTCACGCCGTAGCGGTTAGCCGCCCCATTTGGCGCCTTCGGCCTGGTCGCGGGCCAGCATCGAGGTGGTGTTGTTCTCGTGCGTGCCCGCCATCGCACGGTAGGACAGCACCAATTGCTCCATCGCCTGATTCCACTGCGCCTGCCACGCCTGATAACTCATCCCGGTGTCACCCTGCCAGCCGGCCTGCAACGCGGCCTGCTCACTGGAGATGTCGGCGCCCAGACTCTGCAGCGTTCCGGCGTAACCGGCCATATCGGCGGCATGCGCCATCATCGCCGGATAGTTGTACATGATCTGTGACATCACAAAACCTTTCGCTCAGACTCGGTCGGCTCAAAAGCCCGGGTAGCTGCTCGCCGCAGCACTGTCAGCAGCCACGTAGGTACCCGCGGCATCACCGAGGTTGACCTGCGCCATGTCCAGCAACGAATTCACCTTCGCCGCCGCCGCCACAAACCGGGCATGCGCAGCCTGAAACGCCGCCGCACCATCACCGGCGAAAAACGCCTGCGCCGACATCGCCTCCTGCTCAGCCTGACCGATCGTCGACCGCATCAGCCCCGCCTTGGCGTCAAACGCCGACTGCGAGGCCACCAACTGCGGAATATGTGCATCCAACAAGCTCATCCCTGGATCCCTTCACTCATTGAAACCGTTGTCACACAAGCACACTCAGCTGTCATCACGCTCCCCTTCAGGCGTCCACGTGTTGGGCAGCATCGGCATGCTTGGTCCACTTCCGAATCCGTCATCAGTAAGCGTAGCCAATCCGGTTGCCGGCTCACTGCCTTTCGAGACCGTGCCGGCGAACCCCAACGGCCCCGCACCCCGGTCCGACGCCGTCGCCGCGCCCCGATCCGGGTTCACGCCGACGTTCATGTCGGCGAATTCATCGGCGTGGTCGTGTATCTCGGCCCGCCGAGGCCGCCGCTTCCGGGTCCGATCCTTCGCCGCGGCCCCAGCCGCCGCCGCGGCGGCCTCAGGTGCCTTGGACGCGCCACGTGAGGTCGGCTCGCGCGCTTTGGCCTGCGAGCTCATCCACGACTCCATCGTCGGACCGCCCACAATGTACGGAGGTGTGAAACCTGGGCCCGCGAGAGTCGGCGACGGCGTTGTCGGTGGCGGCGGAGGGGCAGGCGCGCTCGCGGCGGTCGACGGCGCGGGTGGCGGTGCCGGCGCGCTGGGCGCCACCGACGACGCCAGGACGACAGGGGCCGGCGCGGCGACCGGAAACAGCGCGGGCGCAGCCAGGGATTCGACCGGCAGCACCAGCGGCGGCTGCGCCAGGGCGGCCAGGCCGGCCAGCCCCGCGCCGCCCGCCGCGACCGGTGCGATCGCCGGCACGGCGAGTGCGAAGATCGCCGGATTCTGGGACAGGAAGATCGCGACTTCTTCGATGTGGATGGGGAAGTCGAACAGCTCCCAGCTGATCAACCATTGGAAGGCCTGCACCGGGTTGGTCACGAGAAGCTGCCCGAAATTCTGGAAGTCCTCGGTGAGTTCGAGTGTCCGAGCGACCCAGAAAGCGGCTTGGGCGGGGTTGACGTACGAGTCGTAGGTAGCGCCGTTCAGCGTGCCCGCGGCGGGTTGCCAGTTGTAGCCGAAATTCTGCAGCCACTGCGCGATCAGATTGTCGAACGGCGTATCGATCATCGGGTCGTGCGCGAGTTGGCTGTTGCCGATCCCGAACTGCTCCAAGAACTGCTGCAGCCACTGCGGGACGCCCAACGGGTTGTCGCCGTTGAGTCCGCTGTAGGGATCGCCACTCTCGGCGGCCTGTGCGGTGCCGTTCGATTTCAGGATCGGCGGTGCCGCATCGGTCGTCGGTGTCGCGGCGAGTGCCGTGTCGGCGACGACCTGATAAGTGCCCATCGTGGTGGCGGCCTGGATCCACATCCGCGCATAGTCGGCCTCGTTGACCGCAATCGGAATCGTGTTGATACCAAAGAAATTCGTCCCCAGCAAGACACCGTGCACCACATGGTTGGTGGCCAGTTCCGGCAACGTCGGCATCGCGGCCAGTGCGGCGGTATACGCGGATGCAGCGGTCTCGTTTTGCGCGGCCGCCGTGGCGCTATCGGCGCTGGACTGCGTCAACCACGCGAGGTACGGCACGAACGCGGCGACGAATTCCTCCGCACTCGGCCCCTGCCATGCGCCGGTCTGCACCTCGGACAGCACTGTGCTGAGTTCCTCGGCAATTTCGGTGTATTCGGCGCTCAATGAATCCCACGCCCCCGCTGCCGCCAACAACGAACCGGGCCCGGGACCACTGCTCAACAACGTCGAATGCACCTCAGGCGGTGCGGCCATCCAGACGGGCGCCGACATAGTCAGTAGCCCAGAACGTGATACGCCGCCGCGGCCGCCGCGTCACGGCTGGTGTAGCTGACACCCGACTCCCCGACGCCGACGCCGGCGCGACCGAGTTCCTCGGTTCCCTCGGCGGCCATCGCCGCGTGCTCACTACCGCGAACGCTGAACCCCGCCGCGCACTGCACAGACACCGCGTCCGCCGCGGGTGGCGCTACGGCGCTGATCAGTGGCATGGCCGCGGCGTGTGCTCCGGCCATCCGTGACGTCAGCGCCGCAATGCTCGCACTGGCAGCCGCAAGACCTTCGGGAACGACGCGCAACGCCATGGCAGGCACTCCCTAACTAGATGAATATGATTTTCATTAACGATTAGACCACACATGGGCCGACTTGGAAACTTGACGGCCGGAGTTTTCCGGGGAGTGTCCGACCTGAGCGAAACTGCTTGTCGCCGTTGCCGACCGGTGGGGGTCTGCGCGTCAGGCGTCGGATGCGAGCAAGCGGTAGCCATGCTCGGCGACCTGCCGCGCCGCCTGGCGGATCTCTTCGGTCACCGCGCGCTGCCCCGGGGCGTCGCCGTCGAAGACTCGAGGCACTGAATCTTTGGAGTAGTAGCGGGATTCCTCGGTCATACGTGCCACGTCCGCATCGTCGGCGTCGAGCCCGAAATGCGGGGCCACGCGCTGCCATATCGCGTCGGGCAACTCAGCGTGGTCCACACACAGCCGCCCGGTCGGATCGGTTGCGGCGGCCGCTCCCAACATCGCACCAAGCGCGTGAGCGGCGAACTCGATGCGGGTCATGGCCGGCACCGTCGCGGGATCAATGCCGAACCGCTGCTTCGCGCCCTGGGGCCAGTCCTGCAACCGCAGCCAGCCGGGCGGTTCAGCGAGAAGTGACGCCAGGACGCGCTCCGGGTCGCGTTGAACCCAGATCCACGGCGTGTCCGGAAAAGCGGCGGCAAGGATGCTCTGTTGCCGGATATTCCAGCTCGTGCATTTGAGCACCAGCTGCTGCTCGTCTCCGTGTCGCCGTCGACCCAGCGCGCGCACCAACAGCCGCACCACCTGAATCAATGCGGTCCGGTCGACTTGGTCCGGGTTGAGCCCGAGCAGGGCGTTCAGCGGCGACGGTTCGGCGATGACAACAACGCCGGGAAGCGTGCCCAACAGCCTGGAGACAAGTGTCGAACCGCACCGCGACAGGTGGAAGATCATGCCGCCCGGCTCGAGCGACGGTTCGGCGTCCAGCGCGACCAGCGCTTCCAACCCGGTCCTGACGAGCTGCTTGGAGCGTGGCCCGGATGCCCATTGGACGACGGTCTGATCGAAGAACGGCTCGACGAACCGTTCTTCGGACAGGTCGGCCCAGTCGACCGCCGGAGCGGTACCGGAGAAGTCGAATCTGATGGGCGTCCAACGCGCGAGGTCGGCGAGTTCCATCAGTCGGGCAGCCGGACCAGGAAACCGTTGACGATCAGTGCCCGCGCCAGCTCCGTTTGTTGCGCCGCAGAGAGTCCGGGCAGGTCGCAGACATCAAAGGGCTCAGTGCTTTTCGAGACGAACTGCAGTGCGTCCTTGTGATCGGGAGTGGTTTTGACTGTCAATTGCGCAAAATGCAGGGTAATGCCGTCGGGCATCTCGGTCACCCGCGAATACAGCGGTTGGTACTTCATCACGCGGCTGCGGCCGTCGATCCCGACCGCGTCCGAGAACGTCTGCCCGACGGACGGGCTCAGCCCACGCCGGACGAGGTCATCGTCCAGCGAATCGAGACCCGCAGCGATGGTGGCCGGCTCTTCGAGAGCTTCGGCGATGCCGTGCACGAGGGCACCCAGGCCGGACCGGATATCGGCGTCGTTGAGGTATCGCGGGGGCAACTGGGCGTGGACGCGGTCGTCGGCGTAGCTCAGTGCATTCAGCGCCCGGGTGACGAGCATCAGCAGCGTGGGCGCTTGCAGGCCGAGCGTCAGGTGAACGGATACTTCGGCGGTCGCTTCGGCTGCGTGGACCCGCCCGCGCGGTATGTACAGCAGGTCGCCGGTTTCGAGCAGCACATCGGTGGGTGGCGGCAGTGCGGACGCGTCGACCGCATCGTGACGCGTCATTTGGTGCGGCGTGACGTCGGCGCCGTCGTAGATGTGCCACATTTTCGATCCCCGGATCTGCAGGATCAACGCGTCATGATCGTCGTAATGGCATACGAAGCCTTGAGATTCGGGTCGGGTGATGTAGGCGTTCACCTGAGCCGCATAGTTCAGCTCGATCTCGATCGAGTGCAGCAAGGCCGCCAGCGCGCGGACGTATCGTTGAACACTCTCCAGCACGATCGTGTAGCCGGCGGCGAAGTCCCTGCCGACTCCATCGGCGTCGAAGCCACCGTCGGCACGGCGATAGAGATAGGACTTCTTCGTGTCGTTTTCTTTGACCATGCTGACCAACGACAGATCAGGCCGGAACAACCCGACCACCTCGTCAACGTCCGCCGAACCGTCGAGCAGGGTGTCGAAATATTCTGGGCGGTTTCGACTTACGTGACAATGGGTCGTCCCCCAGATATCGCCGAGGAAGCTGTCAATCGTCAGCGGCGCCAGCAACCAGCCCAGTGACAGTTCGCGGTGCCGCATCAGCCGTCCCTACCATCCGCGCCTCCCTCGGGCAAGCGGACCAGGAAGCCACTCACGATCAGAGTGCGGGCCAGATCCGTCCGTTGTCTGGCGTGCAAGCCCGGCAGATCGCCGACGCGAAATGGCCCGGTACTGCTGGACACGAACCGCAGTGCAGCATCGTGGTCGGACCCGGCGCTGATGGACAGGCTGGCGAACTCCAGGGTGACGCCGTTGTCGGCAATCCGGACGCGCGAATACAGCGGTTGGTACTTCGCCACCCGCGTCCGTTCGTCGATTGCCTTGGCGTCCGCGATCTGTCCAACCGGTGGGCATGTACCGCGGCGAACCAAGACATCTGCCAACAAACCCAGACCGTCGCTCATCGCCGCTGAATCATGAGCTACGCCAACAGCTTCCCGCACCAAGGTCCGCACAGTCGCACCGAGTTCGGCATCGTCGAGGTGGCGTACCGGCAGACGGGCGTTCAGGCGGTCGTCGCGGAAACTCTGCGAGTACAGCGCACCGATGGCCAGCATCAGCACGGTGGGTGCGTGAATTCCGACGGTCAGATGGATGGACGGCTCCGCGTTCGCCTCAGCCGCGTGCACGCGACCACGAGGCACATACAGCACGTCGCCGGCGTCGAGTCGTAAGTCGGTCGGCGTGGGCAGACCGGCGGGGTCGACCGCTTTGTCCTCGTCGCGCTGAATCTCTCGTGGCGGCCGGTCGGCGCCGACATATAGATGCCAGGTCTTGGTTCCTTGGATCTGCAGAATCAGCACATCGTGGTCGTCGTAGTGCGGAATCAATCCGCTTGATTGCGGTGGCGTGACGTAGGCGTTCACCTGGACCGGAAAGTTCAGCGCGACCTCGAGGGAACGGGCCAGCGTCCCGACCGTGCGCAGGTATTGCTCGACGCCGTCCAGGACGATGGTGTAGCCGGCGGCGAAGTCGTCGCGGATGCTGTCGAGATCGAGGCTGCCGTCTGTCAGCCGGTAGTTGTCGGGGCCCTTCTTGTCTTTGCCGCGCGACATCCGTACCGCCGATGGCTCGTGCCGAAACGCCTCCAGCATTTCGTCGACGATCGACGGTCCGGGCAGTAGCGCACCGAAATAATCGGGGCTGTCGCGAGTGATGTGGTGGTGATTCTTCGCCCAGATGTCGTCGAGAAATGTCTCGACGGGCAGCGGCTCTAGGAGCCACGACAGCGATAGCTCGGCGTCAACGCGAGGCGAGCGTCGCCGCATCAGCGACGTTCTCCGCCTTCTTCCGCCTCGACGTCGTGGTCGACATTCCAGCTGGCCGGCACCATCGGCACGATGGGGCCACCGCCGAAATCATCGTCCTTGAGAGTGGCCAAACCCGCTGCGGCCAACGAGGTTTTCCGCACTGTGCCAGCGAATCCCAGCGGCCCGGCTCCGCGGTGCGATGCGGTCGATGCCGGGACGCTCCACTCTGGATCGACATTGATATTCATTTCCATAAACTCGTGAGCGTACCCGCGCACACCCGCTCGGCGCTGTCGCCGCGACCGGTGCAGGTCCCGCGCCGCGGCCGCCGCCGTTGCCGCGGCGGCGTATGGCTCCCCGGCTTTTTCCTTGTCGCCTGCACTCGCGCTGCTGCTCATCCCCGACCCCAGCCCGAAACCGGGCGGCCCGACCGCGTAGGGCGGGACGAAACCCGGGCCGGCCGGCGGTGGAGGCGGCGATGCCGGTATGGAACTCTCGATGGCTGTCACTGGGGACGCGGGCGCGGAGACCGGCGCAGAGGTGGGCGCTGCTCCCGGGGCACCCACCGCGACCGGGCTACCGGCAGCCGCGGGCAGCACTGTGTGCGGCGTCGGCGCGGGCGCATCGACAGGAGTCGGCACGGCCTCCGGCTGGATCGCGGCCAAGCCACCTAGGCCGGCGACGCCGCCTGTCAACGCAATTGGTGCGATCAACGGCAGCGCGTACACCTCCGGGAAGGCACTGAGGAATTCGCCGACGTGACCTACCTCGTCTGAGATCAGTCCCCCGACATCGGCCGACAGCTGCGTCAAACCCTGGACCGGATTCTGCTCGATCAGCGCGATGTCCCGGGACAGTGTCTGCGGAATTTCGAGGAATCGGTTGATATACCAACTCAAGTCGTACGGGTTGCCGGAGTCGTTATCGATGATCGGCAATATCGAGCTATCCCCGCTGCTGTCACCGTTGCCGCCGAATTCACCGTCGGCGGGCCGCGCACTGGGCGAATTGACGATCTGTGGCGCTGGACTGGTCTGCGGCGTCGCCGCCAACGCCACTGTGGAAACCGTTTGATACGCCGTCATGGTGGTCGCCGCCTGGATCCACATCCGGACGTAGTCGGCCTCGTTGAGTGCGATCGGAATCGCATTGATTCCGAAGAAGTTGGTCGCCAACAACACGCCGTGGACCACGTGATTGACCGACAGTTCCGGCAGGGTCGGCATCGCGGCCACCGCCGTCGTGTACGCCGCTGCCGCGGTCTCGTGCTGAACCGCTTCGGTCGCGCTGTTGGCGCTCGCCTGCATCAGCCACGCCAAATACGGCACGTGGGCCGCCACGTAGCGTTCGGCGCTCGGACCCTGCCACGGCCCGGCCTGCACCGCCGCTAGCACGTCGCTGAGTTCCGCTGCGACCTGCGCGTATTCACTGCTCAACGAACTCCACGCCGATGCCGCGGCGAGAAGAGACCCGGGTCCCGGTCCGGCGCTGAGCAGCGCCGAATGCACCTCGGGTGGAGACGCCATCCAGACCGGTGCCGTCATCGGCCACCCATCCCGACCAGCGAAATCACCACGGAAGTACATACGACACTGCGTCGTAGTACAAGACTCGTTACGGGTAGGGGGTATTCGCAGGTCAAAGACCTGCAGCTAAAGGTCAGACGTGCAGCAGCGTTGGCAGAGCCAGTGCCGAATCCAGCGCCAGCGCACAGAACACCATCGCGAGGTAGTTGTTCGACTGCAAGAACAACCGCAACGGTTTGACCGGCTCACCGCGGCGCACACCCGCGTAAAGCTGATGCGCCATTGCCAGGAACCACACCCCAGCCACCGCGGCGACCGCGGTGTAGAGCCACCCGGCGGCCAGCGAGAGTGCCAGCGTCGCCGCCACCGTCAACCAGGTGTAGATCACGATCTGCTTGGTGACCTCGCGCTCGGTCGCGACGGCAGGCAGCATCGGCACCCCGGCTGCCTGGTAGTCCTCCTTGTACCGCATCGCCAGAGCCCAGGTGTGCGGCGGTGTCCAGAAGAAGATGATCGCGAACATCACCAACGCGGGCCAGCCGATCGTGCCGGTGACGGCCGACCACGCGATCATCACTGGCATACAACCGGCTGCACCGCCCCACACCACGTTCTGCGAGGTGCGGCGTTTGAGCAAGAGCGTGTAGATGAACACGTAGAACGCGATCGTTCCCACCGCCAGCAGGCCCGACAGCAGGTTGGTCGTCCAATACAGCCAGACGAAGGACGCGACGCTCAACACCAGCCCGAACACCAGCGCGTTGCGCTTCGGTACGGCCGCCCGAGCGAGCGGGCGTCGCGCGGTCCGTTTCATCTTTTTGTCGATGTCGGCGTCGGCAACACAATTCAGTGTGTTCGCACCGCCGGCAGCCAGCATCCCGCCGACCAAGGTGTCAAAGATGAGCAGTGGATTCACGCTGCCGCGGTGGGCCAGCAGCATCGCCGGAATCGCCGTGACCAGCAGTAGCTCGATGACCCGCGGCTTGGTCAGCGCCAAATAAGCGAGCAAAGTCTCTCGGACTCGACTCGGCGCGACGCGGCCGCGAACGCTCACGCAGTAACTCCTCGGGTCGCAGCAGCGCGCAGCATCTACTACGCACGATGGTAGACGGAACGACTCGCTCAGCATGCACTGCAGGGGCTATCCGCAGCCAATCGGCGTCACCTCGCCGCGCAACGCACGATTGCCGGCACCTGAATTGTCGGGACTTGAAAATCGATTGACCCACGCGAAACGTTCCGGCATTAGGGTAGACGGAGGATCAACCTGCCGACCCAAGGACTTCAGTACGTGACCACACTTGAAGAAATTTCGACACTGACCCAACCGCACCACCCGGATGACTGGACCGAGGTCGATTCGGCCGCGGTCGACACCGTCCGCGTGCTGGCCGCCGACGCGGTTCAGAAAGTCGGAAACGGCCATCCTGGCACAGCGATGAGCCTTGCTCCGCTGGCCTACACCCTGTTTCAGCGCACGATGCGCCATGACCCCAGCGACGTCCATTGGCTGGGTCGCGACCGCTTCATTCTTTCGGCCGGCCACAGCAGTCTGACTCTTTACCTTCAGCTCTATTTGGGCGGTTTCGGCCTCGAGCTCGCCGACATCGAGTCACTGCGCACTTGGGGCTCTAAGACCCCTGGACACCCGGAATTCCGGCACACCGACGGCGTAGAGATCACCACCGGCCCGCTTGGCCAAGGCCTGGCGTCGTCGGTGGGGATGGCGTTCGCGGCACGCTATGAACGGGGCCTGTTCGACCCCGACGCCGCGCCGGGAACCAGCCCATTCGACCACTTCATCTACGTGATCGCCTCTGACGGCGACATCGAAGAGGGCGTGACGTCGGAGGCCTCGTCGCTGGCGGCGGTACAGGAGCTGGGCAACCTCATCGTGTTCTACGACCACAACCAGATCTCCATCGAGGACGACACCAACATCGCACTCTCCGAAGACACCGCTGCCCGCTACGAGGCCTATGGCTGGCACGTGCAGCGCGTCGAGGGCGGCGAGAACGTGGTCGGTATCGAGGAGGCCATCGCCAACGCCAAGGCCGTGACCGACAAGCCGTCGTTCATCTCACTGCGGACCATCATCGGATATCCGGCGCCGAAGTTGATGAACACCGGCAAGGCGCACGGCGCTGCCCTCGGCGACGAGGAAGTCGCAGCCGTCAAGAAGATCCTCGACTTCGATCCGGACAAGAAGTTCGAGGTCCGCGACGAGGTGCTCACTCACACCCGCGAGCTGGTGCAGCGCGGCAAGGAAGCGCACGACAAGTGGCAACCCGAGTTCGACGCCTGGGCGGAACGCGAACCTGAGCGCAAAGCGCTGCTGGACCGGTTGACCGCCGAGGAGTTGCCTGATGGCTGGGACGCGGACCTGCCGCACTGGGAACCCGGGTCCGATGCGATAGCCACTCGAAAAGCATCCAACCAGGTGCTGGACGCGGTGGGGCCGAAACTGCCTGAGCTGTGGGGCGGCTCGGCCGACTTGGCCGGCAGCACAAACACCACCATCAAGGGCGCTGATTCTTTTGGCCCGCCGTCGATTTCGACCAAGGACTACACGGCGCACTGGTACGGCCGCACACTGCATTTCGGGGTTCGCGAACACGCGATGGGCTCGATCCTGTCCGGCATCGTGCTGCATGGGCCGACCCGCGCCTACGGCGCGACCTTCCTGCAGTTCTCCGACTACATGCGCCCCGCCGTGCGACTGGCGTCGTTGATGGACATCGACACCATCTATGTGTGGACCCATGACTCGATCGGTCTGGGCGAAGACGGTCCGACGCATCAGCCGATCGAGCATCTGGCGGCGCTGCGGGCGATTCCCCACCTGTCGGTGGTGCGCCCGGCCGACGCCAACGAAACGGCCTACGCCTGGCGCACGGTCCTGGCACGCGGCAACGGCAGCGGGCCGGTCGGGTTGATCCTGACTCGTCAAGGCGTGCCGGTATTGGAAGGAACCGACGCCGACGGTGTGGCCAAGGGCGGGTACATCTTGGGAGATGACGGCGGCTCCGAGCCAGAAGTTGTGCTGATCGCGACTGGATCTGAGGTCCAGCTCGCTGTCGAAGCGCAGAAGTTGTTGGCCGACAAAGACATCGTGGCGCGCGTGGTGTCGATGCCCTGCGTCGAATGGTTCGAGTCCCAGCCTGAGGAGTACCGCGACAGCGTGCTGCCCCCGTCGGTGTCCGCCCGCGTCGCCGTCGAGGCAGGTATTGCTCAGAGTTGGCACAAGCTGGTCGGCGATACGGGCGAGATCGTTTCGATCGAGCACTACGGGGAATCCGCTGATGACAAGACTTTGTTCCGCGAGTTCGGGTTCACCCCGGAAGCCGTGGTCGACGCCGCCGAACGAACAATAGACAACTAAGGAAATCCGATGACTCAGAATGCCAACCTCGCCGCGCTATCCGCCGCAGGCGTATCCGTCTGGCTGGACGACCTGTCCCGGCAGCGTTTGCAGTCCGGCAACCTGCAAGAGCTGATCGACACCAGAAGCATCGTCGGCGTGACGACCAACCCATCGATCTTCCAGAAGGCGCTCGCGGAGGGCGACGCCTACGAGGGTCAGGTGGCAGAGCTCGCCGAGCGTGGCGCCGACGTGGACGCGACCATCCGCACGGTGACCACCGACGACGTCCGTAACGCCTGCGACGTTCTGACACCGCAGTGGGAGGCCTCCGACGGGGTTGACGGTCGAGTCTCGATCGAGGTTGACCCGCGGATGGCGCACGACGCCGACAAGACCGCCAAGCAAGCCATCGAGTTGTGGAAGATCGTCGACCGGCCAAACCTCTTCATCAAGATCCCAGCGACCGAGGACGGGCTGCCCGCCATCACCGCCACCCTGGCAGAAGGCATTTCAGTCAACGTCACGCTGATCTTCTCCGTCGAGCGTCACCGCGCGGTGATCGATGCCTATCTGGAGGGACTGGAGCAAGCCAAGAAAGCTGGACACGATCTCTCCAAGATCCACTCCGTGGCATCGTTTTTCGTATCCCGGGTGGACACCGAGATCGACAAACGTTTGGAAGAGATCGGCTCCGACGACGCGAAGGCATTGCTCGGCAAAGCCGCCGTTGCCAACGCCCGTCTGGCGTATGCGGCTTACCAGGAAGTGTTCGTGGGTGGCGAGCGCTTCGCGGCGCTGGAGGCCGATGGAGCGCGGGTGCAGCGGCCGCTGTGGGCCTCGACCGGCGTCAAGAACACCGACTACTCCGACACGCTTTACGTCACTGAGCTCGTCGCCCCGAACACCGTGAACACGATGCCAGAGAAGACGATTGACGCCGTAGCCGATCACGGCGTCGTCACTGGCGATACGGTGACCGGCACCGCATCGGCTGCGCAGGACGTCTTCGACAAGCTCGAGGCGGTCGGTATCGACCTGACCGATGTTTTCCTGGTGCTGGAGAACGAAGGCGTGCAGAAATTCGAGGAGTCTTGGACCGAGCTGCTCGAGGAGACTGAAAAGCAGCTTCACTCCGCCGACAAATGAGCCCTGCCACCAAGCGGACGAGCACCGATACTTGGCAGAACCCGCTGCGGGACAAGCGCGATAAGCGCCTCCCCCGGATCGCCGGTCCGTGCGCGGTGGTCATCTTTGGTGTGACCGGCGATTTGGCGCGCAAGAAAGTCGTACCGGCGATCTACGACCTGGCGAACCGTGGCCTGCTGCCTCCGACTTTTTCCCTGGTCGGTTTCGGCCGCCGGGATTGGGACGACGAGGCTTTCAGCAATGAGGTCCACCAGCTCGTAAAAGATCACTCCCGCACCCCTTTTCGCCAGGTGATCTGGGACCGGTTGGCCGAGGGATGCCGCTTCGTGCAAGGAGCCTTCGACGACGACGAGGCGTTCGCTCGGCTGGCGGAGACGTTGGACAAGCTGGACGCAGAACGCGGCACCGGCGGCAATCACGGCTTCTACCTGGCGATCCCACCGAAGAGTTTCCCCGCGGTGTGTGAGCAGTTGTACAACGCAGGGTTGGCGAAACCGCAGGATGGCAGCTGGCGGCGAGTCGTGATCGAAAAGCCCTTCGGCCACGATCTGGACAGTGCCCGCGAGCTGAACAAGGTGGTCAACGGCGTCTTCCCCGAGGAATCGGTGTTCCGCATCGACCATTACCTGGGCAAGGAGACGGTGCAGAACATCCTGGCGATGCGATTCGCCAATCAGCTGTTCGACCCGATCTGGAACGCGCACTACGTGGACCACGTGCAGATCACCATGGCCGAGGACATCGGATTGGGTGGGCGCGGTGGCTATTACGACGGTATCGGCGCGGCGCGCGACGTGATCCAGAACCATCTGATGCAGCTGCTCGCGCTCACGGCGATGGAAGAGCCGGTCAGCTTTCACCCGTCGGAATTGCAGACCGAGAAGATCAAGGTGCTCTCGGCGGTCAAACTTGCTGAGCCGCTGGACGAGACCACGTCTCGCGGCCAGTACACCGCCGGTTGGCAGGGTGGTGAGCATGTGGTCGGGCTGCTCGACGAGGAGGGATTCTCGAAAGACTCGATCACCGAGACGTTCGCTGCGATCACCGTGGAAGTCGATACCCGCCGATGGGCCGGTGTACCTTTTTACCTGCGCACTGGAAAGCGCCTGGGCCGCAGGGTGACTGAGATTGCCCTGGTTTTCAAACGGGCTCCGCATCTTCCGTTCGACGCGACGATGACCGACGAATTAGGCGCCAACGCACTCGTGATCCGGGTGCAGCCGGACGAAGGTGTGACGTTGCGGTTCGGGTCCAAAGTGCCAGGCAGCATGGAGGTCCGCGATGTCAACATGGACTTCTCGTACGGATCCGCATTCACTGAGGAATCTCCCGAGGCCTACGAACGCCTGATCCTCGACGTGTTGCTCGGTGAACCATCACTGTTCCCGGTCAACGACGAAGTCGAATTGGCCTGGGATTTATTGGATCCCGCGCTCGATTACTGGGCCGAGCACGGTAAGCCCGACCCGTACGAAGCAGGCACCTGGGGTCCGGACTCGGCGTTCGAGATGCTCCGCCGCACCGGGCGTGAATGGCGGCGACCGTGATACTCGATCTGCCTGAGACCAGCACCACCGAGATCAACAAAAAGCTCGGTGTGTTGCGCGAGGAGTCCGGTGCGGTCAACCTCGGCCGGGTGTTGACGTTGGTTATCGCGCCGGACAGCGACGCGCTGCTCGAAGAATCCATCGAGGCTGCCAACGCGGCCAGCCACGAGCACCCCAGCAGGGTGATCGTGGTGACGACCGGGGACGCCGACGCCGCCGAGCCGCGACTGGACGCGCAACTGCGGGTCGGCGCTGACAGCGGTGCGGGTGAGGTCGTGGTGCTGCGACTCTCGGGTCCGCTGGCCGGACACCAGGGCAGCGTCGTCATACCGTTTCTGCTCCCCGACATCCCGGTGGTGGTGTGGTGGCCGGACGTGGCACCGGCCGTGCCCGCCCAGGACCCGTTGGGCCAATTGGCTCTCCGGCGGATCACCGACGCGACCAACGGGGCTGATCCGCTCGCTGCGATCAAGAGCAGACTGCCCGGCTACAGCCCGGGCGACACCGACCTGGCGTGGAGCCGCATCACCTACTGGAGGGCGCTGCTCACCTCGGCGATGGACCAGCCCCCGCACGAGCCGATCAAGTCCGCGCTGGTGTCCGGGCTGAAGGCGGAACCCGCGCTGGATGTTCTCGCGGGCTGGCTGGCCAGCCGCATCGACGGGCCGGTGCGTCGCGCGGTCGGCGAACTCAAAGTCGAACTCGAACGCAACAGCGAGACGGTGACGCTGAGCCGGCCGCAAGACGGTTTGACTGCGACGCTGAACCGGACCGCCAAACCCGAAGCGCTTGTTCCCTTGCCGCGCAGAGAAACTCGGGAGTGTCTGGCCGAGGACCTGCGGCGACTGGATGCCGATGCGATCTACTTGTCGGCGTTGGAGGGTATCGACCGGGTGGAGTACGTATGAGCAGCGGCCGCGCCGGCGACGACCAAGAGACCAGTGCGATCCGAAAGGGCCAAGAGGAGCGGCGCACATGAGCACTAGTGTCGAGACGTTCAGCGACAGCGACGAGCTGGTTTCCGCGGCCGGCGAGCGATTGATCGGCGCCGTCGACCAGGCGATTGCCGCGCGTGGTCGAGCGCTGATCGTGTTGACCGGGGGTGGTAACGGCAACAAGCTGTTGCGGTTCCTGGCTGCGCAGTCCGAGCGGATCGACTGGGACAAGGTCCATCTGTTCTGGGGCGACGAACGCTACGTCGGTGAAGATGACGACGAGCGCAACGACAAGCAGGCTCGCGAGGCTCTGCTCGATCACGTCGACATCCCGACGCGCAACGTGCACACCATGCCCGCCGCCGACGGTGAGTTCGGCGACGACATCGCTGCCGCCGCGCTGGCCTACGAGCAGCTGCTGGCAGCGCACGCCGAGCCGGGTGATCCCGCGCCGAATTTCGACGTTCACCTCCTTGGCGTGGGCCCTGAAGGCCACATCAACTCCCTGTTCCCGGACACCCCTGCCGTGCGTGAGACAACCCGGCAGGTGGTCGATGTCGAGGACTCGCCGAAGCCTCCCCCGTTGCGTATCACATTGACGCTGCCTGCGATCCAGCGATCTCGCGAGGTCTGGCTGCTGGCCGCGGGCGAGGAGAAGGCCGAAGCCGTCGCCGCCGCGGTCGGTGGTGCCGATCCGATATCGATCCCCGCGGCGGGTGCGATCGGCCGCGAGCACACCGTCTGGTTCCTCGATTCCAGGGCCGCCAGCGAGCTGCCCGCCTGACTACGGCTCAAGTCTGAGGCGAATCATCGACACTATAGGGAAATCCCTAATTGTCATGCCCTCTCGGGCGGCCGTAAGCTGCGCAAGTTCAGTGGGTCTTAGTATGCTCGCGCACCCCCGGAGGGACCGTCATGAGAAAGCCAGCGCCGGCATTGTGCACGACGTTGGCGATCGCGACCGGAGTGCTCGTGACCGTCTCCGCAACGCCGTGGATGGCGCCGGTCGCCAATGCGGAGATTCTCCCGAATGGCTATGGCGTGAACTGTGAGACGAAGGGCGAACAGGCCGTATGCCACGTGTCAGGCTGTCCGCGCGTGCACGACAATGAGGCCGGCGACGTTGTGCACGTCAGGTTCAATACCCAGCCTCAGCGCGAGATCGGGAAAGGGTGCAACAACAACATCGACGTCACGACGGTCGAGATCCAATCAGTCGTGAACGTGCATAAAGAATTCACTTTTTCCATTCAGGGCTGCCGCAAACACGCGGCCGGCTCCGACGATTGCGGCGCCTGGTCGGACTACAAGTACGTTGCGGTGCCGACGCAGCCCCCGCGGCCGCCGAAATGTCCTCCTGACAACCCGGAAGTGGCAGTTCTGCAAGGCCCCTGCCCGTAGGGGCGTTCCAGCCGACAGACGCCCCGTCGGATCCGAGACGGTCGCCGCCTGCGGATGGTGGCGCCGACCCGGTATCGATTCCGGCGGCCGGGCGATCGGCCGCGAGCACACCGTCTGGTTCCTCGATTCCGGAGCCGCCAGCGAGCTGCCCGCTTAGTCCGACCGCCGCTCGGCCTGCGCATCGGCGTGGCCCCGCGCATATTCTTCGAGCTCTCTGTTGGTCTCGTGCCCAGCGGCGTGCCCAGGAGAAAGCGGGCACGGGTGGCTGTGGCAGATTCGCGGTTGCACGTCAATTTGGACTCTGAGGTTGCGCCCGCGGTTCCTCGACGGGGAATGTCGCGCGGCAACTGTCGCCGTAAATTATCGGGATTCGAGTACGCCACCGATTGAACGGATTCGTGGCGAGTAGGCCGAAGGCTGGGCCCCGCCCGCCATAATGAGCGGCATGGCAGACAAAAGCGACGGCAACCGCCCGCCGCGACAGCGCATCAAGGCCCTCGCCCATGCGGCACTGAACGCCGATGTCACCGTCGAGCAGCTGGACGACGTGCTGGACGGACTGGGCGACAGCCTGACCGACCTCAACAAAACGCTCACCAACCTGAACACCGCAGTCGACCGCCTCAACGGCGGCTTGGACCACTTCGAGGCCACCCTGAGCAGAATCGATGACCTGATGGGCCGATTGGTCACACTGGTAGCTCCGGTCGAGGCCGTCGTCGAGCGCATCGACTACATGGTGGGTGTCGGTGAGACGGTGATGTCACCGCTGTCGGTCACCGAGCACGCACTTCGCAACGCGTTCAATGCTTTACGTAATCGCGCCACGCGTTAGCACTACGCCGTGCCGAGCCAGCCGGTTCCCGATCCGCCTTACGCCGAGGGCACCGGTTTGCCGTGGGATGTCTCGGTCACCGACGCCGTCGCCGCGATCGGGTCGGCTCGCGCCCGCCACGGCGACACGTTCGCCGTGCACAGCGGATCCGACCGCTATCTGTTCACGTTCTCCCCGACCGGCGTCGAATCGTTCTACGGCCTGCCCGAGGACAAAGCGAGCAAGGGCGTCGCCGATTACCTGATGCTGCGCCGCAAACTTCCCGACGAGATTTTCGACGGTCGCCGCATCCTGCCGGGCACGCTGTTCCGCCGCGACGATGTCGCCGGTTATCTGGCCAACCTGGATCGGGCGCTCGACGAGACCACCGCGGAGCTGGGGTCGTCGGGATCGGTCGACGTGTTCGACCTGACCCGCCGGCTGGGTCATCGGATGGGCCTGGCCTCGTGGGCCGGTCCCGGATCGTCGCGCGGCGAAGCCTTCGAGCGATTGGCGCGGGCCTTCGACATCCTCGACGGCGCCGACGCATTCGTGCACCCGGCCGCGATGGCGGCGGTCGCCGCGTCGGACAAGCGGGCCGAGCGTGCTGCCCTTGACGAGGTGGTCGAGATCGTCGCCGACACTCTGCAGAGCTGCAAGGACGGCGCCGACGATCAGAGCCTGTTCGACAGGATTGTCGATGCCTGGCGTGATGAATCTGGCAACAACCGACTCCGCGGCATCGCACTCGACGTCGCGTTGATTCACATCGCCTCGATGTCCAATCTGGCTGCCGCACTGGGGTGGGCATTGGTCGATGTGATCGAGCACCCGACGTATTCAGCGCGGGTCGTCGCCGGGGATGCGAACCTGGCGCAGCGCTGCGCGCTGGAATCGATTCGCCTGGCTCAGCGCTCGATCATGTCGCGCTCGGTGTTGTCGCCGGTCGAACTCGATACCGGCGACGTCAGTTACCACGTGCCGCCCGGCTGGACGATCGCAACACTGTTGCCGCTACTCAACACTACGGCCGCAACAGGACTCGAGCACTGGGATCCGGATCGGTGGACACGACACCGGCTGGCCGACGAGAAGTCGTTGCCCTCGCCGATGCTGGTGACGGCGTTCGGCCACGGGCGGCATTCCTGCCCGGCGCAACCGTTTTCACTCGCGGCCATGACGGCGACGATGACCCACTTGCTGGGTCGCTATCAGATGACACCGGGCTGGACGACGCATCCGCAACCGATCCCGGCTCAGATCGGCGGCGTGGCAAGGGCGGACGGCCCCTGTTCGCTGAGCTATACGGCGGTCTGAACAGGCAGCTGCAGATAGGAGGCTCTGGATCCTCCGGAGTGGACCACATGGCGGCCGCTGTTCTGCGGTACGTATTCGCGCAGTGCGGGCATCCATTGGCCGAACAGATTCTGCGCACTGATGACCAGCCGAAGCTGCTCGCCGGGATGGAACACCAGACCCACTGGCAGCAGATCGATTTCGACCTCGACGACCGCACCGGGCGTGAGTTTCTCAACCCGGTCGAAGCTATGGACAGGGACTTCGTCGGTCGACAGCGTCTCATCCAGGTGTCGCATCGACACGCGCAGACGGCCGGTGGAGCCCTTGTACCGCAGGATTGATGCCCCCCGCTCGGTGACGTCGTGAATCATCGCGCCGTGGTTGGGCACGGTGAACTCCTGCAGAGGCGTCCCTTGCGCATTCAACTTCTGCGCGAAGACGAACAGGTCCATGTCGTCGGCGCCCTGTGCTTCGACCCATAGCCGCACCTTGGGATAGCCGACCACGGTGGTCTCCTCGTCGAAGCGAGCGATGAACGAGACCAGCCCCGGGTTGGATTCCGCGTCATACGTCGTGGCCATCTCCTCCGCGGGCGCCTCCGTGCGCAGCGTGCGCGAGCGGCCGTCGAGGTAGTACTTCGTGGAGGCGACGCCGTGCGGGGGGAACTGGTCGGCGGGCAGATTGACCCGGTCTCCGCCCTCGAGGTCAAGAAGGGCGTACCGGACGCGCGGGGTCTGCTCCCAGCCGTTGTCCTCGTCCTTCAGGAAGTGGTCGAAGAACCGGCGCAGATCTTCCCTATTCGCCTCGTCGTAGTAGTCGGGCCACTCCTGGCTGTTGTGAATGCGCAGCCACTTCTCTTCCGAACCCATCCGTCGCCAAGCACGGAACGTGCCCGCTGTGTGCAATGAATTGGAATAGCTGGCCACCACGTACGCCGGCACGTTGATCTGGTCGAAGTGCGGAATCTTGTTGCGCCACAGAACATTCATGAGGGGGTAGCACTCTGCCTCGGCGAGGATGTCCTCTTTGCGGCCCTTGCCCCAATAGCTGTTGTCTTGCAGCTGTCGGGCGAACCCGGTGTCGGGCATGCCGCCGCGCATCACGAGATCGCGGTAGACGTCGCTGACGCCCTCCCACGGATTGATCGCCGTGAGGTGTGGCGGCTGTTCGGCGGCAGCGAACCATTGCGCGACTGCGAGATAGGAGGTCCCGCTCATCGCGACCTTGCCCGTACACCAGTCCTGAGCGGCCAGCCACTCGATCAGATCATGACAGTCCTGGCCTTCTTGGCGATCCCATAAAACGCTGTCACCCTGCGAATCTGACACACCTCGGACATCCGGGTTACAGATCGCATAACCCTGGGCGCACCAATACGCCGGGTCGGGCCCCTCGAACTTGTGCAGACCCGACACGATCCCGTTGTCCAGTCCGACCAGTCCGAACACCCCCATCGCGGCCGGGGAGCTCCCCTGACCCTTGCCATACGGGCTCCACGCCACGATGACCGGCACCTTCTCGGCGCCCGCCGGCCGCAAGATATCGATATAGGTCGTCACACCGTCACGCATGGTGACGCTGACGTCCTTGTCGAGCACGATGTCGACCGGCAGAGCCTTGAACGCCGGCGCGAGGCGGAAGCCCGCCGCCAGCGTGCGTGTCCCCGGATCGAACCCGCTCAGCACCCCGTACCTGTCACCCGGCTCCAAGGGATGTGACGGCGTGAACACTTTCTCTACCTCGGTCATTGCCGCCTCCATCTTTAGTGAACTCAGTCCGTCTACTTCGACCGTAGACGTCCAAACGAATTAACTCAACAGCTGTTTATATTCTTGGTGTCCGCGATAAGTTCGACGTCCGTGACCGCAAAGAGCAAGCCCGCCGTCGAGGTCCGCCGCGGGCGGCGGCCCGGCGTCAACACGACACGTCAGGCGATCCTCGATGCGGCCAGGGCCCGGTTCGCGGCTGACGGTTTCGCCGCGACGACGATCAGGCGAATCGCGGCCGACGCCGGGGTCAATCCGTCGCTGGTGATGCAGTTCTTCAACTCGAAGGAGGAGCTGTTCGCCGCGGTCATGTCGATCTCGCCAAAGTCGTTGGCGCGCATCAGTACTGTCTTCGACGGTCCGGACGAGCATCTGGGCGAACGAGTGGTCCGTGCTCATCTCGAAGTATGGGAAGGAGCTCCGGAAGATTCGGAGCCGATGATGGCGATGCTGCGGGGCGCGATCACCAACGAACAGGCGGGATCACAACTGCGGGAGTTCATCCAGGCGCGGCTGCTCGACGCCATGGGAGGGGGACGGAGCAACGCCCCCGACGCGGCGCTGCGCGCGGGACTGGCCTCGTCCATGCTGGTCGGCATCATCGTGGGCCGACGACTCGTCGGAGTTCCCATTCTGGCGGAAGCGGATACCGAAACGCTGGTGGCGATGGTCGCACCGGCCATCCAGAGCGTGCTGGTCTAGGCAGTCTTCTTCTTCGCGGGTGGGTCTGGATCGCCGCGCAGCAGTTCGTCGGGGTGGTGGGTGTGGTTGATCTCGGGCGGTCCGGTGCCGTTGGTCCAACCCAGCCGGCCGTTGATAACCCGGGTGCGCAGCTCGCTGCGGCTCGCCATGCCGTGATCGGCGCTGCAGGCGAAGAACAGTTTGTCCGCGTCGGTGCTACCGCCGCGCGCCCAGTCCGGCGCATGGTGGACCTCGCAGCGGTAGCCCGATTCCAGACAGCCCGGGCGTGTGCAGCCGCGGTCGCGGGCGTAGCAGATCAGCCGTTGGTCGGCGGTGGCAGTTCGGTTCTGCCGCCCCAGATACAGGGGCCGCTCGGTGTGCTCGTCGAACACCGCGAGGTAGTGGATTGCTTTGGCGGCCATGGCGATCAGATCCCGCATCGGCAGCCGGGAGCCGCCGCCGGTCCGTGCCGCGGCCGGCATCGGTGTCGACGGATCGCCCGCGGCGCGGGCTGCCTGGTCGAGTTCGGTCAGTGTCGTGGTGACGACCACGGTGACGGGGTGACCGCGGTGAACACCGAGACCGCCGGATGCGAGGGCAGTTTCCAGTCCGAGTTTCAACGCGTCGTGGCAGCGCTGGGCCGCGCTGCGCGCGTCAGGTCCTTCATGAGGTTGGTGACGGCCGGGCCGCACCGCGGCTTCGATGGCCTCGAAGTACGCGCGCGCCTGTGGGTCGAGCACACCGGTGAGCCTTGACATGCCGTCGGGCCCCTGCGGACCTAACTGCACTCCGCGGCGTCGGGCCCGGTCGTCGTCGCTGAACAGTCCGTCGGGGTTGAGGTAGTCGGCGATGCGTTGGCCGAGTTTGACCACGATGCCGGCATCGACTTTGGTCGCCTGCTCGACGAGTGTGCGCTCGGCGATTGCCGCGTCGCCCGGGGATACGCAGGCGGGCAGCACATCGATCGCTCGGCAGACCGCTCGGATGTGCTCTTCGCCAACAGATCCCGCTTCCACGGCGGCGGCCAACCCGGGCAGTTCCGGCGGGAGGGTTGGTCCGGTGAGCGACCGGCGCGGCCGAATCCGAACGGCGAGTTTGAACCGGCGAGTGATCTCATTCGGGGTGATCCGCAGGCGCGCCCACAACGTGGATCGCATCAGAGCTACCGAACTGGACTCGTCTGGTGGGTCGGCGATCTCGGCGAAGATCCGATACATCAGCCCGCGGTTGACGCGGTCCTGGTCTTCCAGCCGTTCGGCGATATCGACGCGAACCTTGTTGCCCAGCAAGTCCGACGGCGTGCCGTGCAGCACGTCGTGGGCAGCGTCGATCGCATCGAAAGCGGCAGTGATCCGCTCCCGTGCCTGCTCGGCGCCGATCGCTGGACTCATACTTCGAGGTTACGAATCGGACCGACAATCTCACCGAAAGCGCACGGCACCAAGCACCGCCTGTGCATCAGCGGCCAACTGTTAATAACTAACCGCCACACCAGGTATGCAGCAGCGCTGCCGTTTGAGTGGCGGCGCCAAGAGTTGGGCTGGTTCCGTGGCTGAGGGCGTCGCGCGCCTCGGCAATCCGCTCGCGCGCCTGGTCGAGAAGAGCAGAGCCGATGCAGGCCGGCTGATCCGGCAGCGGTGGCGGTGGCGGTCTGCTCATCGACGCTTCGAAAGCCGACGGGTCGTTGGGCACCGCCGGCTGATTGAGAAACGGCGCGGCAACCATCTCTTCGGTGGCACGTATCTTGATCGCGCACCTGCGGTATTCCTCGCCAACCCAGCCGATCACGGCCGAGGCAGTCCGAAACCGAGCCTCGTCCTCATCGGCGATTCCTTCGGATTGGCCGAACTTGGCGAAATGCGCGAATTGCTTTGCGACAGCGTCGAAGCACTCTGCGGCAAGCTCCAGCCGAAGGGCATCGAGTTCAGGAGTCAACGACATGTTCTGACGCGTACTTTAGCCGCTGTTGCGCAGTGCGCTGGCAAGCCCGTTCATCGTCAGCAGGATTCCGCGTTGCACGAGCTCGTCATCGTCTCCGGAGCGGTAGCGGCGCAACAGCTCGACCTGAAGGTGATTCAGTGGCTCCAGGTACGGGAACCGGTTGAACACCGAGCGCGCCAGTGACGGGTTGTCGGCGAGTAGATTGTCCTGGCCGGTGATCAGCTTGTGCGCGTTGATACTTCGCCGATGCTCAGCGGCGATCTTGTCGAAGACCCGCTTCCGGAGCGACTCGTCGTCGACCAACTCGGCGTACCGGGCGGCCAGCCCCAGATCCGTCTTGGCGAGCACCTGGGCCATGTTCGACAGCACGGTCTGGAAGAACGGCCACTTCTGGTACAGGTCACGCAGGAGCTCGAGGCGGCCATCGTCCTCGGCGATCCAGCTCTCGACTGCCGAGCCGGTTCCGTACCAGCCCGGCAGCATCACCCGCGACTGACTCCAGGCCATCACCCAGGGAATCGCACGCAGGTCCGAGATCGACGACGTCGGTTTGCGCGACGTCGGCCGGCTACCGACATTCAGCGACCCGATCTCGCTGACCGGGGTGGACTGCAGGAAGTACTCCACGAAACCTTCTGTCTCGTGCACTAATTCGGAGTAGGCGCTCTGCGCCCGGGAGGCCAGCTCGTCGAGAATGTCGTACGCGGGGCCGGCCGCGTCGCCCAGTCCTTCAACGTCGAGGAGGGTCGACTCGAGAGTCGCCGCGAGCAAGGTTTCCAAGTTGCGCTGGGCGATGATCGGTTCCGCGTATTTGGCGGCGATCACCTCGCCCTGCTCGGTCAGCCGTAGCGAACCGTTTACCGCACCCGGCGGTTGAGCGAGAATGGCCTGATAGCTCGGTCCGCCACCGCGGCCCACCGTGCCGCCGCGACCATGGAAGAGCCGCAACCGAATACCGGTCTTACGTGCCGATTCGACGAGATCGAGCTCGGCCCGGTACAGCGCCCAGTTGGCGGTCAGATAGCCGCCGTCCTTGTTGGAGTCGGAGTAGCCGAGCATGACCTCCTGACTGTCGCTGCGGGCGCGGACCAGGCTTCGGTAGACCGGAAGATCAAGTGCCGCTTCAAGAATCGATGCACCATGCTGAAGGTCATCGATCGTCTCGAACAGCGGCACGATGCCCACCGGGCAGTACGGCTCGTCGGCAGCGGCGTCAACCAGGCCGGATTCTTTCAGCAGAATGCCTGCTTCGAGAAGGTCGGAGACGGAACGACACATCGAGATGATGTAGTTCGGCACCGCGGCTGGACCGTAGATCTCGACCGCCCGTGCAGCCGCCGCGACGATCGCGAGTTCTTTTTGAGCCAGCTCGGACAACTGCTTGCGATCGCCGATCAACGGCCGCCGGGTGCCCAGCTCCTCGGCGAGGATGTTGACCCGTTCGTCTTCGCTCAGCGAACAGTAGTCGGGATGCACCCCGGCCCAGGCGAGTAACTCCGCAACCACTTCTTCGTGGACATCGGAGTTCTGCCGCATGTCCAGGCCGGATAGGTGAAACCCGAAGACGCGCACGGCTTCTCGTAATCGAGCCAGCCGGTCGTCGGCCAGTAGCGTACTGCCGTGATCGCGCAGTGAAGCATCCACGGTGTCGAGGTCGGCCAGCATCTCCCCCGGCGCCGAGTACGGCGGCAAGCCGAGGTCGAGCAGGTTGTCCGGCTGTTCGTCGAGAATCTGCGCGGCAGTCGCGGTCAGCCGGGCATGGATGACGCGCAATGCGCGGCGGTACGGCTCGTCGGCGCGGGCCGGCTCGTCGCAGTCCTCGGCCAGCTTGTTCAGGTCGTCGGTGACGGCGACGAGCCGCGACGACATCGACAGTTCCTGCTCCAGCGCACTCAGCTCGGCGGTGTAGTGATTCAGCGCGGTGTAGGCCGCACTGCCGGTAGCCAGTCGCACCACGTCCGCAGTGACATTCGGATTGCCGTCGCGGTCACCGCCGATCCACGAGCCCGGCCGCAAGATCGGTTCGGGAAGCAGATCCGCGTCGGGCCACCGGCTGCGCAGCGCATCGCGGACTGCGGCATTGACCCTTGGCACCACATCGAAAAATGCTGCCGAGTAATAGCGCAAGCCGACGGCGATTTCGTCGGTGATCTGCAGTCGGGACAGCCGCACCAACGCCGTCTGCCACAACATCAGCACCCGTCGGCGCAGCTCGGTTTCGATGTCGACGCCGTCATCTGTCTCGGTGTGGCCCTGCGCGTGCAGCCGCATCAGCTGGGTGATGCGGTGCTGGGTATCGAAGACAGTACGACGACGGGTCTCGGTCGGATGTGCAGTGATGACCGGCGAAACGAGCGCGCCGGTCAGCGCCTCGGCGACGGTCGCCGAATCCAGGTCGGCCGCGTCCAGCTTCAGATAGGTAGCGGCGAGGGTGCTGTCCTGCGGCGGGTCGCCGGCTTCGATGTGGATGGCGCGGCGGCGTTCGCGGTGGATGTCTTCGGCCACATTGGCCAGCAGCGCGAAATGGCTGAACGCCCGGATTACCGGAACCGCTTGGCGGACATCGATGTCGGCGAACATCTCTGCGACCTCGGCGCGCTCGATCTCTGAGCGACGCACCCGGAACGATGCGGTGCGGGCCCGTTCAACCAGATCAAAGACCTCGTCGCCGTTCTGCTCGCGCACGGTGTCGCCGAGAATCGAACCGAGTAGCCGAATGTCGTCGCGCATCGGCTCGGTGGCTTCGCGCCCTGTCTTGGTGCGCTGTACCGCGCCGAAGGGCTCGAGCGAATCGGGTGCGTCAGCCATACACCCAGTATCAGGGTCGGTGGCCGTCTTCGCCGTTCGTGGGTCAGGCGTTGTATTTGATGCGCAGTGCCACGCCGACGATGGCTACCAGCCAGATGCCGACGACGAACAACGTCAGCCGGTCAAGGTTCTTCTCCACCACTGTCGACCCGGAGAGGCTGGACTGCACGCCACCACCGAACAGTGTCGACAGGCCGCCACCCTTGGCGCGGTGCAACAGCACCAGAAGGACCGTCAGGACGCTGGTGACCACCAGGGTGATCTGCAGGGCCAATTCCATGGCCCACACCTTACCGGCCTGCGGTTGGCCGGCTCAGACCGGCATTACGACGGCTACTTGTCGAGGTACAACGTGTGGTGGTGTAGTCGATGGATACCGGATAGCTGCTGAATGGCATGTCAGCCACTGTCGATCGAGGTTCCGGAGACCACCGTCGGCGCCTCGTCCGGTAGCCGGATCGCTGTCGCTGCCCACGATGTACGAGTACAGCGTCGTGCCATCGTCGGAGACCGTGATCGTGTCGCCCGCCGGCACCGGTAGTGGAGTCGATGGTCGACGGAATGGTGCCGTAGACACCACCGGAGTCGAGGTCGTCGGAGACCGTGCCGGTACCGACGACGGTGCTGCCGTCCGTTGACGGTTCTCGGTGAGGCCGCTGACGGTTGAGCCAGTGGCCGTCAGCGGGATGCGCAGTCGTATCCGGGGTACTGCTCGACGATCAAATCGCCATCGCTGCCGGCCACGTTCTCGTTGACCGTCACTCCTCCGTAAGCCAGCCGCTTCAATCGGGCTTTCGCCTGCGCTACCACTGGCGTTGTCCCCGATGCCCAGGATGCCGCTCACGTCGTTGTCGCTGAGGAAGCCCTGGAAGGCGTCATTGGTGAAAAAGCTCGAGAAGTCCGCCCGGGTCGTACGAGTAAACCTCCACCTCGACGGGACGCTTGTGTCCGACGTGGTGAGGCACCGCGGCGTAATCGACCGTCTCGTTGTCGTACGTCAGGTAGTGTAGTCCACGCCACCGCTGAAGCCGCTCTCGCCGATGCTGCTGGGTAAGCCTAGGCTGACAGGTCTCGAGCTCCGAGAGCTTGGTGGAGCCAGAATCGAGTTGCGCAGATCGGAACGACCAGGCCGCTGGAGCCGGTGTCGACGAGCACCGTCGTGCCCGACGCCGTCAACGTGGCATGCACCGTCGGCTCGGTGTCCTCGGAATGGCGAGCGGAAGGTCGTAGGTACCCGCTGTCGACGCGCGGCGGGCTCGGCTGACGCCGCACTCGCCGCCGCAGATTCCGCCGCCGCCGGAGCCGCCACATCGATCGAGTTCAGGCTGCTGAGCAGGCTGTCGGTCCAGCTAGTGATGTCCACAGCCGCAGCGGGGTCGAAAGCGGCGATCGAATCGGTGAACGATGTCAACAGCGGCTGAATGATCGGATCCAGCAGGTCCTCGAAGTCGGCCTTGGCGGGTGCTGCCGAGCCGGTCGCCATCGCGGCAGCAGCGACAAAAGCGCTGAGAGCACCGCCCATGACCACCCCACACCGGCGCGCCTTCGCGTTGCGTGAGTACTTGGCGCTTTCGCGACCAGCCATTCAGATCCCTCCCCGAGGACGTGCCGGACCTATACCAGCCCAGCACAACTTAACGACCCTGTGTTTCTTTCAGGTTTCCTTAAGCTAAACGTGGCCTGGGCGAGACCGCAACCCGTGCGCACCGACGCCTATGGCAGCGGTCCGCCGGCGGCGATGGCGGACAGCGTCGCGAACTGCTCGCCATCCAGGGACGCGCCACCGACCAGAGCGCCGTCAACGTCGTCCTGCGCGACGAGGTCGCCAATGTTCTTGGCATTCACCGAGCCGCCGTAGAGCACCCGAACAGTGTCTGCGATCTGCGACGATGCCAGCGTGCCGAGTTCGCCGCGGACCGCCTTACAGACCTCCTGGGCGTCGGCGGAACTGGCCACCCGTCCGGTCCCGATCGCCCACACCGGCTCGTACGCGATGACCACCTTTTCGATCTGCTCCGCCGAGAGCCCGGCCAACGATCCACGCAGTTGGGCCTGGCAGTGGCTGACATGATCGCCGGCCTCACGTACTTCCAAGTGCTCACCGATGCAGACGATCGGTGTCAGTTCGTACTTGAGCGCCGCTGCAGTCTTCGACGCGACCAGCGCGTCGTCCTCGTCGTGATACGTACGCCGCTCTGAGTGGCCGACGACCACATACGTGGCAACCCAGCTTGGCCAGGAAAGCGCCGCTGATCTCACCGGTGTAGGCACCGGAATCGTGCTGCGACAGATCCTGGGCGCCGTAGGTGAGCCGCAATTTGTCGCCGTCGACCAGGGTCTGCACGCTGCGCAGATCGGTGAACGGCGGAATGACCGCGACGTCGACCTTGTCGAAGTACTTGTCCGGCAACGAGAAAGCGATCTTCTGCACCAGCGCGATCGCTTCGAAGTGGTTGAGGTTCATCTTCCAGTTGCCGGCTATCAGCGGCTTACGACTCATCGACTTCCTTACTCAGGTGCTGACACTGCCCAATACTTCCAAGCCGGGCAGCGATTTGCCCTCAAGATATTCCAGCGACGCCCCGCCGCCGGTCGAAATGTGCGAGAAGGCATCCTCGGGCAGTCCCAGCGCGCGCACGGCGGCTGCGGAGTCCCCGCCACCGACCACGCTGAACGCGCCCTTGGCCGTCGCGGCGGCGATCACCTCAGCGACACCCTTGGTACCCGCAGCGAACGCGGGAAACTCGAAGACGCCCATCGGACCGTTCCAAAAGATGGTCTCGGCATTGCCCAACAAGCGGGTGAACCGCTTAACCGACCCCGGTCCGATGTCCAATCCCATCTTGCCGTCCGGAATCGCTTCGGCACCAACAATTTCCGGCGTCGAGTCGGCGGAGAACTTGTCGGCCACCACGATGTCGACCGGCAGCCGGATGACGTCAGCGTAGGTGTCGAGCAGTTGACGGCAGGTATCGATCATCTCTTCCTGGAGCAGCGATGTGCCCACTGAATAACCGTTCGCGGCAAGGAATGTGAAGCACATCCCGCCGCCGATCACAATGCTGTCGGCTCTGGTCGCCAGCTGTTCGATGACGCCGAGCTTGTCCGAAACTTTCGAACCGCCGAGTACTACCGCATAGGGCCGCTTCGTCGAACTGGTCAGCCGCTCCAGCACGCTGACCTCTTCGGCGACCAGCGTGCCCGCGAAGTGCGGCAGCAGCGTAGCTATGTCGTAGACCGAAGCCTGCTTGCGGTGCACCACACCGAAACCGTCAGACACGAAAGCGCCTGTGGAACCGACCAGTTCGGCGAGTTCGCGGGCCAATGCCAGGCGCTCCGCGTCGTCCTTGCTGGTCTCCCGCGGGTCGAAACGAATGTTCTCCAGTAGCAGGACATCTCCGTCGGTCAGGCGCTCGGCGCGGGTTCGTGCATCGCGGCCCACGACGTCATCGGCCAACTGGACGTCCTTGCCCAACTGCTCACCGAGTGCCGCGGCGACCGGCGCGAGCGACAGTTTCAGGTCGGGTTCGCCCTTCGGCCGTCCCAGATGCGCGGTCACCACGACCTTGGCGCCGGCGTCGGCAAGCGCCTTAATGGTGGGCACTGATGCAATGATCCGTCCGGGATCGGTGATAGCCCCGTCGTCGCTGAGCGGTACGTTCAGGTCGGAACGAACCAGCACTCCGCGGCCCGAAACTCCCTGCGCGAGAAGGTCGGACAGATTCGGGAGGGCCACGGCTACAGCGACTTGCCGACTAGCGCGACCAGGTCGACGAGACGGTTAGAGTAACCCCACTCGTTGTCGTACCAGGACACGATCTTGGCCTGGTTGTCGATCACCTTGGTCAGCCCGGAATCGAAAATCGAGCTGTGCGGGTCGGTGACAATGTCGCTGGACACGATCGGGGCGTCGTAGTACTTGAGGATGCCCTTCATCGGACCGTCAGCGGCGGCCTTCATCGCGGCGTTGATCTCGGCGGCAGTGCCCGACTTGGCCAGTTCGACGGTGAGGTCGGTGACCGAGCCGGTCGGGATCGGAACCCTCAGCGCGTACCCGTCCAGCTTGCCCTTGAGCTCGGGCAGCACCAGACCGATCGCCTTGGCCGCACCGGTGGAGGTCGGCACGATGTTCAGCGCCGCGGCCCGGGCCCGGCGCAGGTCCTTGTGCGGACCGTCCTGCAGATTCTGGTCTTGCGTGTAGGCGTGGATAGTGGTCATCAGACCCTTGACGATGCCGAATTCGTCGTTGAGGACCTTGGCTACCGGACCGAGGCAGTTCGTCGTACACGATGCGTTGGAGATGATGTTCTGGCTGCCGTCGTACTTGTCGTCGTTGACGCCCAGCACGATGGTGATGTCCTCATCGGTGGCCGGGGCGGAGATGATGACCTTCTTGGCGCCAGCGTCCAAGTGGCCCTTGGCCTTCGCGGCGTTGGTGAAGATGCCGGTGGACTCGACGACGACGTCGACGCCAAGATCACCCCAGGGAAGGGCCGCTGGTCCTTCTTTGACCTCCAGCGCCTTGATCTTCTTGTCACCGACGACGATGGTGTCCTCGCCTTCGAGGCTGACGTCGTAGGGCAACCGGCCCAAGATCGAGTCGAATTTCAGCAGATGCGCCAGCGTGGCGTTGTCGGTCAGGTCGTTTGCCGCGACTAACTCGATGTCGGTGTCGGCGCCCGCGGCCTGCTGCAGCAGCAGCGCCCGGTAGAAGTTACGCCCGATTCGACCGAAGCCGTTGATGCCTACCCGGACCGTCACGTGTCTCTCCTTCGTGGCTGACGAAATGCTCGTTGCCAGCCTAGTAGCTGCGGGAATGCGTCGCGAATCGCGGCGGTACACGCTGATGAAACAGAGGTCAAGGGCCGCTCTGAGCCGGTGGGGTGACGACCGTCACCGGGTGGACGGGCAGCTCGTCGCCGGGTTCAGGCCATGGCTGGCGGGCCAGCATGTCCTTGACCGCCACGAAGCCCTCCTCGATGAGCCCGGTCTTTGCGTCGACGATGCGATACCACTGCTTCTGGACGTGGATCGGTTGCCCTTCCAGGACGATCACCCGCAGATCGCCCTCGTCGAACTGGCAGCGTCTTTGCACCGCTTCCACCAATTGCTCGTTGTGCAGGTGTCCTTCACCGAAATTCCAGCCGATCAGCGCCCCGGCAACGGTCTCCCCCTCACGCAGCGCGTAGTCCGCTTCGTTGTCCAGCGCGCGTGGCAGTAGTCCGTTGAGCGCACGACCGTGGACATGCATGGCCCGGAAAGCCCGGGCTTTGTCGCTGATGATTTCCGCGGTTGCCGGGTCGTACAGTCTGGCGAGTTGTTTAACGGTCAACGCCGAGCTTTTCACGACATCGGCCTCGATCTTGTCTTCGACGCCGTCACGGAAGCACCACACGCTGGACGCCCAGTTGCCTGCGTAGTAGCGCAGCGCCGGCAAGAACGAAATCTGTTGCGGGAACATATTTCCCACGATTGGCAGCACAAGTAACGCGGCCAGCAACATTGCCAGCAGCAGCGGTGAACTCAGGTCGTAGATCGTGATATCGCCGTAGTGCCCGAACAGATAGAAGAGCGAGAAGATGAAAAAGACGTTCCACTCCAACGGAACACCCATCGGGAGGTTGGAGATGATGTTGAGGTGGAAGATCACCATGAACGCGATCAGGGCCCACCGCCACGGGTGACTGCCTGCGGCAAAGACCAACACCGCGGGAACGATGAGTTCCGCCGTGGTTCCACCGACATGCGCCATCACTTTTGGAATCCAGCTGGGGCGGATGTCGTTGACCGGATCGCGGTAAAGCTTGCGCTTCAACCAGTTGAACGGCCTGCCACGCAGCAGTGGGTTGTTGCTGGTCATTGCCGCCACGACATACGGGAAATGGTGGTTCAGCTTGGAAGTCGCCGCGCCCCACCACAGTCCGAGCATGACGATCTTGAATGCGGCGATCTGGTCGGCGAACGGGAAAAAGAACACGAACAGCTTCAGCCAGTAATGCTCACCGCGCGCCGCTAAAAAGATCGTCTTGTCGCGCAGACCCAACACCGCCAGCGCAACGATCGTCGGCACCACCCGGACGGGATCGATCAGACCGACATCGTCTGCCCCGGTGACTGATCCGCCGTGGCCCGGCGACAGCAGCAACCAGACGCCGGACCCCAGGACGATCGCGTACAGGCTCACATCGAATACGGTGCGGGTATCGCCGCCGGTGAACGGAACCTCGCGGGGCCACGGCGGAAGGCGAATCGTCTTCGGCCGCAACCAATACAGAAAACCACCGATCGGTGGCCAGAATCGCGCGGTCAGTGGGCCTGATCCGCAACCCAGCCCCAGTACCTCGAATAGCAGGGTGAAAACGACGACCTTCTGGTACACGATCGGCTGCGTCCACCAGACCGCGATATGTCCCAGCCCGCCCAAGCTCGGGGTCAGTGAGATAGCGGCGGCGGCACCTGCGACATAGGCGGCCATCTTGAATACGTAGAGCAGATAGATTGCCGACGGGGTGCCGAATCCGTGTTCGACCCAGTGCCGGGTCACCACTTGCAACCTGGATCCCGCCGGCAACTCGTGCCAGGTCTCAGGGTCGACGTCAGGAAGGTCTGGGGTAATGAATCCCATGACGGCCTCGTTTCAGGGTCTGCCACCGTTGGCGAGAACAATCTAGCGGTATCACCGGAGTCGGCGGGCCGAGCTTGAAGACGCTATGAGTGTGCGCGCAATTCAATCATTGCCTTTAGTCCCTGGATCAGGCGTCTTCCAACAGGTCTGGGGTCACTGCCGATTCGGTGTCCGGAATACCGTCGACCTTCGCCTTGCGATCGGCCATCGATAGAAGTCGCCGAATACGGCCGGCCACAGCATCTTTCGTCATCGGCGGATCGGCCAGCCGGCCCAGCTCCTCCAGCGAGGCCTGCCGGTGTTCGACACGAAGCTTGCCCGCTGTCGAAAGATGGTCAGGAACGGTATCGCCCAGGATTTCCAGCGCCCGTTCCACCCGGGCCGCAGCCGCCACCGCGGCGCGAGCCGAGCGCCGCAGGTTGGCGTCGTCGAAATTCGCCAGCCGGTTCGCCGTCGCCCGGACCTCGCGACGCATCCGCCGCTCCTCCCAGACCAGCCGGGTGTCTTGGGCGCCCATCCGGGTCAACAGCGCGCCGATGGCCTCGCCGTCGCGCACCACCACCCGGTCGGCGCCGCGCACCTCGCGGGCTTTGGCACTGATGCCGAGCCGGCGCGCCGCCCCGACCAACGCCAGCGCCGCCTCCGGACCAGGGCAGCTGACTTCCAGCGCCGACGAGCGACCGGGCTCGGTCAATGAACCGTGCGCCAAGAACGCACCGCGCCACGCAGCTTCGGCGTCGCCGACGCTGCCGCCGACCACCTGGGCGGGCAAGCCGCGCACCGGGCGCCCGCGAAGATCGAGCAGACCGGTCTGACGGGCCAGCGCCTCGCCGTCGTTGGCCACGCGCAGCACGTAACGCGTCGTCTTGCGAATTCCACTGGCGGACAACACATGCACGACAGCGCTGTAGCCGTACAGGTCGAAGATATCCTTACGCAGGCGCCGGGCGATGCTGCCTAAATCCACCTCGGCTTCGACGACGACCCGGCCCGCCACGATGTGTAGCCCGCCGGCGAACCGCAACAGGGCAGTCACCTCGGCGCGCTTCGCGGTCTGCGAACTCACCATAAGGCGGCTCAGCTCGTCCTTGACTTCGGCCGTCATCGCCACGCGTCGTCACCCCTTGGTCCGTTGCAACCCGATCCATCTGCTCCGGTTTGCTGACGATCCTGCTCGACCGCCAACGCGCCGGTGTCTATCGCCGACAGCGGCCGACCGGTGTCGCGGACACCAACCCCATCTAGCGCCGCTGCCAACTTGCCCGGGTCATGTAAAGGTGTACCAGTCCTGGCCACGTCTGCGAACTGAACCTCGGCATGAAGCAGAGTCGCGGTGCGCCGCAGCTGCTCACGCTCTCGCTCGCTCGGCACCCGATCAGCATCGATGATCACGTCATGCACGGTGAAGTCCGGCGCGTGCTGCGCGAGCACATGCAGATGGCGTTCCACCGAAAAACCGGCAGTTTCCCCTGGCTCGGCCATCAGGTTGAGCACCAGCGCGCGGCGGGCGGAGGTCGCCTGCAGCGCAGCGGCCAGGCCGGGCACCAATACGTGCGGGATCACGCTGGTGAACCACGAGCCGGGTCCCAGCACCACCAGATCGGCGGCCATGATCGCGTCGACGGCCTGACGGGTGGCGGGCGGATTGCTGGGCAGCAGCCGGACCCGGCGCACCTTTCCCGGCGTGGTGGCGATCGCCACTTGACCGCGGATCTGTCGGAACATCCGCGGATCGGCTTCCAACCCGGATACGTCGGCCTCGATCTGCAGCGCAATCGGGCACATCGGCAGCACCCGACCCCGCACCCCGAGGATGCGGCCGACTTCATCGAGGGCGGCGACCGGATCGGCGAGCACCTCGCTGAGGCCGGCCAGCAGCAGATTGCCGATGGGGTGGCCCGACAGCGCCCCGTTGCCACCGAACCGATGCTGCATGATCGTCGCCCACAGACGGCCTTGAGGACTATCAGAAGCCAACGCCGCCAACGCCATTCGCAAATCGCCCGGCGGCACGACGTCGAGTTCGCTGCGTAACCGTCCAGATGAGCCGCCGTCGTCGGCGACGGTGACAACGGCGGTGACGTGCGGGGTGAGCCGCCGGGCAGCCGACAGCGTCGCATACAAGCCGTGCCCGCCACCCAAGGCGACAATCCGTGGGCTCATTCGCGGCCCAGATCCCGGTGCAGGACCCGCACCGTCAGCTGCTCGTCGGACTCGAGCAGCCCCGCTAATGCCTCGGCGATGGCGACACTGCGGTGCTTACCGCCGGTGCACCCGATCGCCACAGTCATATAGCGCTTCCCCTCCCGGTGGTAGCCGTCGACAATCAGCGACAGCAACCGATGGTAGGTCTCCAGGAACTCCGCCGCGCCCTTCTGGCTGAGCACATAGTCACGAACCGCGGGATGCTGCCCGGTATAGGGACGCAACTCGTCGATCCAGTGCGGATTGGGCAGGAACCGCACATCCATCACCGTGTCGGCGTCCATCGGCAGGCCGTACTTGAAGCCGAACGATTCGACGGTGACGCTGGTCTGCGCGACGGTTTCGCCGCCGAAAGCCCGCTCGATGCCTTCCCGCAGCTCGCGCACCGACAGCGTGGAGGTGTCGATGATCAGATCGGCGGTCGCGCGAACTGCGGCCAGCATCTCGCGCTCGGCGACGATGCCCTCGGCCAACGTCTGCTCCCCTTGCAGCGGATGACTTCGGCGATTCTGCTCGTAGCGGCGCACCAGCATGTCGTTCGAGGCCTCCATGAACAACACTTGCGGGGTGATTCCGCGGGTAGCCAGGTCGTAGCGCACCCAGTTCAAGTCGCCGGTGAACCCCCGGGAACGCACATCCATCACCACAGCCAACTGCGTGATCCGCGAGCCGGCGTCCAACCCGAAGTCGACCATCCGGCTGATCAGCGGTGGCGGCAAGTTGTCGGCGACGTACCAGCCGAGATCTTCGAGCACCTTGGCGGCTGTGCCGCGCCCAGCACCCGACAGGCCGGTAACCAATACCACCTCGATACCGGATCCGTTTGAGCCGCTGCGGCTTTCGGTCCCGTCCATCCCCTCGTCCGTCATCCTGATGCCCGCTCAGCGACCCGGTCCTGCTCCTGCTCGTCCGATCCGGCGGCGCCACCCCGCAGCGCGTCGAGCACTGCGGTCGCGGTCGCAACCCCGATACCTGGAACGGACGTGATCTCGTCGACCGTAGCCTCTTTGAGGCGGGCCAGTGATCCAAAATGAGTAACCAGAGCTTTGCGGCGATGCTCGCCCAACCCTGGGACCGCATCCAGCGCTGATGCTGTCATCCGTTTGGACCGCTTGCTGCGGTGATAGTTGATCGCGAAACGGTGAGCCTCGTCGCGCACGCGCTGAAGCAGGTACAGGCCTTCGCTGTTGCGCGGCAAGATGATCGGATCGGGCTCCGACGGCACCCACACTTCCTCGAGCCGCTTCGCCAGTCCGATCACCGCGACATCGGTCACGCCCAGTTCTTCCAGGACTGCACTTGCGGCGTTGACCTGCGGAGCACCGCCGTCGACGACATACAGGTTGGGCGGATAGGCAAAGCGCCGTGATTTTCCTTCCGGCGACAAGATTTTCGGGTCTTCCTGGTCTTGCACATGCCGCAGGAAGCGCCGGCGCGTCACCTCGGCGATCGAGGCGACGTCATCGGACCGACCGCCGCCGGCAGCTTCCCGAATGCCGAAGTGCCGGTAGTCCGATTTGCGTGGCAGTCCGTCCTCGAACACCACCAGCGAGCCCACCACATCAGTCCCCTGGACATGGCTGATGTCTACACATTCGATCCGCAGCGGCGCGTCGGCCAAGCCCAGAACTTCCTGAATATTCTGTAGCGCAGCGGATCTGGCGGTGAAGTCGCCCGCCCGCTTGAGCTTGTGCTGCTGCAGAGCATCTTTGGCGTTGCGTTGCACGGTATCGGCCAGCGCACGCTTGTCGCCGCGGCGCGGCACTCGCAACGTCACCCGTGAACCACGCAGACCGGCCAGCCAGCTCGCCAGCTCATCATGATTGGACGGCAGACATGGCACCAGCACCTCGCGCGGCACCGCGTTGGTGGATTCGTCGGCCGCACCGCCGAGTTCGGCCTGGTCGCCGTAGAACTGGGTGAGAAACTGCTCGACCAGCTGTTCGGCGCCGGAGTCACCTGCCTCCGCGGACTTTTCGACGATCCAACCACGCTGGCCGCGGACCCGCCCCCCGCGCACATGGAAGACCTGCACCGCCGCTTCCAGGTCGTCCTCAGCGAATGCCATCACGTCGGCGTCAGTACCGTCACCGAGCACCACCGCCTGCTTCTCCATAGCGCGTTTCAGCGCACCGAGATCGTCACGCAGGCGTGCGGCGCGCTCGAAACTCAGTTCGTCGGACGCGACGTGCATCTGCTGTTCCAACTCACGAGCGAACCGGTCGGTCTTGCCGGACAAGAAGTCGCAGAAGTTCATCACGATCTGGCGATGCTGCTCGGCGCTGACCCGCCCAATGCACGGCGCCGAACACTTGTCAATGTAACCGAGCAGGCACGGACGGCCGATTTGGTTGTGCCGCTTGAATACTCCTGCTGAGCAGGTGCGGGCCGGGAAGACGCGGGTCAGCAGGTCGAGCGTCTCGCGGATAGCCCAGGCATGCGAATACGGGCCGAAATAACGGACACCTTTTTTCCGCGGACCCCGATACACCATCAGCCGGGGGAATTCCTCGTTGAGTGTGACCGCCAGCACCGGATAGGACTTGTCGTCGCGATAGCGGACGTTGAACCGCGGGTCGAACTCTTTGATCCAGTTGTATTCCAGCTGCAGCGCTTCGACCTCGGTGTTGACCACCGTCCACTCGACCTTGGCGGCGGTCGTCACCATCTGCCGGGTGCGCGGATGCAGGCCCGCGAGATCGGCGAAATACGACGTCAAGCGGCTGCGCAGGCTCTTCGCCTTGCCGACGTAGATCACACGTCCGTGCTGGTCCCGAAAGCGGTAGACGCCGGGCTCGACCGGGATGGACCCGGGCGCGGGGCGATACGTTGCGGGATCGGGCACGGGTTCCAGGCTAGTCGCGTGGGCCGACGGCTTGAACGCGTAGTGGTTCAGGCGCCGGGCGTCACGCTCGTGCACCGAATGGGGACCGTCCGATTCAGAACGGCGGTGGGTCGTGATCGGTCTCCGGCTGAATTGGTCCCGCGTAGGCAGCGGTCTGGCCGGCGCGGGCACGATGGTTCTCCCGGCGTTCGGCGGCTATGCGATCGGCGCGGTTCTGTGCGCGAGTGCGGCGGCGTTTGGGCATCATCACGGTGCGGTCGCCGCAGTAGTCATTAGCTCGGTCTGCTAGCGGTGCGGGCAGGTCGGTGGTCGACGCACAGAGATTCGGGAACAGCATTACGCTGCCCGGCCTGGTCACATAGAACTGGCCGTCGGGAAGAAGCCAGACCACGGTGCCGTCGGGCAGTTGCTTGTCGCGCCAGCCGCCGAAAGTCTTGAGCAAGTGATGTTTTCGGCAAAGCGCCTTCAGGTTCGACGCATGCGTCCAGCCACCATCGCAGAAGGCGACAGTGTGGTCCAAGTCGCAGGCGGTCGCCGGGCGATCACAGCCCGGCGCGCGACAAGTAAGGTCGCGACACCGCACGAAATCGGCAAGTCCGGCAGATGGGATGTAGCGCGGCTCAGGCGTATCGCCCGGTGGAATCAAGGGCCGCAGCCGTGCGTACTTGGCTATCTCGGCAACCATCTGCGCCGGGATCAGGCCCTCGGCCCCGGGCACTACGCCGGGGGTTGTCCCACTGCCGTCGACGGTGGCCTGCTCGGCAACGACGTGAATTACCACGTTGCCACTGCATGCGCGCGGCGCGGCAGCGCAACTGGAATATTGACAGCCACACACCAGCCGATCGGAGCCGGCGGCCAGCGCACCAAGGGCGTCGGCCCGGCGCTGCTCGCGAGTTCGCGGATCCGCCTCGCACACTGTTGCCGCCAACTCATTCAGCCGACGGTCGAAGGCCTGTCCAGCGGTGGCCAGCACGGTTCCCGTCACAAACGCCATATGCGCGTCAGTGTTGTCAACCTCGACAAACCGGTCCTTGACTGCCTCGCGTGCCCGCCGCACGGCGTCTCGATCGACTGCGGCCACTACCCGGTCGACCTCGGCGGCCAGACGGCCGCGCGTCAACGACGGACATCGCGAGAGCCGAACCGCTAGTCGCGCATCCACGCGTGCAAGCGCATCGGCGTCGGTGATCAATTCCGTCCGAAACACGACGGTCTGGAAGGCACGGTAATCGATATCGCCGGCCTGAAATGCCTTACCGACCTCGGGTAGCCGGTCTCGCAACGCCATCGCGTAACGCACGTAGCTCGAACCCATCGCGATGCTGCACTCCAGCGCGGCGGCCACCTGCGCTGCCACTGCCTCCCAAGTGTCCATGGCGCAGTCGGCCTGCTCCCCCGAGTCGCGGCAACGCAACACGAACAACTCGCCAACGGCTACCAGCCGTCGTGCGGCAGCCTTAGATTCCGACCGACCCGCCTCGCGAACTCGATCCAGCAGCGCTGTGGACTCTTGCGTGGGTCGCGAGGCGTACCAGTATTCGAACATGTGTTCGATGATAGGCCAATCTCAGGCCACATGCTCGAAGCGCCGTCGACGGTTGTGGATAACCGAAGCGACGCCGAACACTTCAGCGCGCCGGCAGGTCCGGCCGGTAGCGGCTCAACAGACTGCGCACGGTGTCCATCGCGTCGACGGCACGCTCCTTGTCGACGGACTGGATCGCCATCAGGGGGATGTACTCGTCGTCGGGCAGATCGATTCGGGCCCAGCGTGCACCGACGGGGAATGACACATCGACGATGTCGGACCATGGCACCAAGCGGTCACCGAGCAGATTGCGCACCGACAGGCCTGCGGGGCCGACCAGGAGCCGTGGCCGGGCGAACAGCAGCACGAGTCCGGCGAGGACGAAACCCAAGCCTGCCATCGCCACCTGGTCGGCGGTCTGGAAGACGACACCACTGGACTTGATCTTGAGCAGCAGACCCAGCACCACGTGAGCCGCGGCAAGGACAAAGGCTCCGGCGTACGCGAAGTAGGGCGTCAGATGGGGTCGCAGTTGCGCATCCCAGCCACTCTCGGTCTTCACAGTCACGACAGCCCACGCAGGTCCCGCAGGGTCAGCGCGGTGCTGAGTGCCGCCGCCGTCGCCTGGGCGCCATTGTCCTCCGCCGATTCCGGAAGGCCGGCGCGATCGAGCGCCTGCTGCTCGTTGTTCGTGGTCAGCACACCGTTGGCGACCGGAGTCGACTCGTCCAGCGAGACGCGGGTCAGCCCTTGCGTGACGGCGTCGCAGACGTAGTCGAAATGCGGTGTCTGACCGCGGATTACCACGCCGAGCGCCACGACGGCGTCATGGCTGCGGGCTACCGCCTGCGCCACCACCGGAATCTCGATCGCGCCACGAACCCGAATGATCGTCGGGCTCTTCACACCCCACTCGTCAGCGATTCTGTTGGCACCTGCCAACAATGCGGCGCAGATCTCGTCGTGCCAGGTGCTCGCCACGATCGCCAACGTCAGGGTGGAGGCGTCCAGTGCTGCGATGTCGGGCACGCCGGCACCGCTCACCGGCGCCGGTCCTCAGCGTTGCTGCGGGCCGAATCCGCGCCGACGGTCATAGCGCTCCCCCGAATTCGCCTGGCAGATGGATGGATTCGTGATAGTCGTCTAGTCCGGCGAGGTCGTGACCCATCCGGTCGCGCTTGGTCATCAGGTACCGGATGTTCTCCGCATTGGCCCGCACCGGAAGCGGGACCCGCTCGATGATGTGCAGCCCGTAACCGTCCAACCCGACGCGCTTGGCGGGGTTATTGGTCAACAGTCGCATCGAGCGCACCCCGAGGTCTACGAGGATCTGCGCCCCAGTGCCGTAATCCCTTGCATCGGCGGGCAATCCGAGCTTGAGGTTGGCATCGACGGTGTCGTCGCCGGCGTCCTGCAACTGATAGGCCTGCAACTTGTGCATCAAGCCGATGCCGCGGCCTTCGTGGCCGCGCATGTAAAGCACCACGCCCCGGCCTTCGCGGGCGACCATAGCCATGGCGGCGTCCAATTGCGGACCGCAGTCACAGCGACGAGAACCGAACACGTCGCCGGTCAGGCATTCGGAGTGCACGCGGACCAGAACGTCGTCACCGTCGTAAGTGGGTCCGGCAATCTCGCCGCGGACCAACGCCACGTGCTCGACGTCCTCGTAGATGCTGCTGTATCCGACCGCGCGGAATTCGCCGTGACGAGTCGGGATGCGCGCCTCGGCGATCCTCTCGATGTGCTTCTCGTGCTTGCGGCGGTATTCAATCAGGTCAGCGATGGCGATCAGAGCCAGATCGTGTTCGTCGGCGAAGACCCGCAGCTCGTCGGTCTGCGCCATCGCGCCTTCGTCCTTCTGGCTGACGATCTCGCAGATCGCGCCCGCCGGCGACAGGCCGGCCATCCGGGCCAGGTCGACAGCGGCTTCGGTGTGACCGGGCCGCCGCAATACACCACCGTCCTTGGCGCGCAACGGAACTACGTGCCCGGGCCGGGTGAAATCCTCGGCAACACTGGCCGGGTCGGCCAGCAACTTCATCGTCGTTGCGCGATCGGACGCCGAGATACCAGTTCCCACACCATATTTCGCGTCGACAGTGACGGTGTAGGCGGTACCGTGCTTGTCCTGGTTGACCGCATACATCGGCAAAAGATTCAGCAGGTCGCAGATGTCCCCGTCCAGCGGCACGCAGAGGTAACCCGACGTGTACCGCACCATGAACGCCACTAACTCCGGGGTGGCCTTCTCGGCCGCAAAAATGAGGTCCCCCTCGTTTTCCCGGTCTTCGTCGTCGACCACGACGACGGCCTTGCCGGCCGCGATGTCAGCGATCGCACGCTCGACCGAGTCCAACCTCGTCATCGATGCCACCTCGTAGAAGGATCCACCTGAAGCCCTCAGGTGTCACGTCCAGTATGAACCACCATTTAGCCGTTCTTATTGCCACGTCTTACTGACCGGACACGTTCGCCGAGTTCACCCGCCGCGACCAAAGTCGCAGGAGATTCCCACGGCCCCCGCATAGCCGACTCATAGCAAGGCTAATTAACGTTCAGTTCGTCGGGAGCAAATGTCCACTGCAACCCAAGAGACAGGTGAAGGACGATGAAACTGAAGCAACTGATGGCCGGAGCGACCATCGCCGGCGCCCTCGGGGCAGCCGCGTTGGGCGTCGGTGCCGGCGCGGCCAGCGCCGCTCCGGGCCCCGGACCCGGCGACGGCCACGGCGCCCCGCCCGCGGTTAGCGGACCTGCGCACCAGGATCCGGGCGGTGGCGGAGGAGGCCACGGGCCAGCTGGGCCTGGTGGCCCCGGGCCAGGCGGCTCAGGACCTGGTGCTCCCGGTGGTCACGGCCCAGGTGGTCCAGGACCGAGCGGACCTGGTGATCACGGCCCCGGCGGACCTGGTGATCATGGCCCCGGCGGACCTGGTGATCATGGTGGGCCGGGTGGTCCCGGAATGCACGGACCTGGCGGACCTGGTGATCACGGCCCCGGCGGGCCCGGTGGCCCGTGGCACGGCGACGACAACCGCGGGTACTTCCACGGAGCTCCGTGGGGCAACGGACCTGCGCCGTGGGGTGCCGGCGAGCCGCCCCGTCCCAACTGGGGCAGGCCGCTTCCCCCACCAGGAGGGCGTTGGAACGACGGACCGATCAACTACTACGGCTACAACGAGAACCCGAGCTGGAACCCGGGGTTCAACCAGTGGGGCTTCGACTTCTTCGGAGTCTGGATCCCGCTGTAAGGACTCACCTCGCGAGACGCCCGCTTCGCCGATCGGCGGAGCGGGCGTTGCTCGTCGCGGTCGAATTCCATAAAGACGCCTGCGAGCCTCAACCACCCGCCGTGGTGCGGACCTACGCTGGCGGGCATGGATAACCGCGTCCTCCATCGCCGCAGTTGGAGGGTGGCAACGATCCTGACTGCGGCGCTCGTGCTGGCCGGCCCGGTCCCGCCGGCGCACGCCGCGCCGCTGCCGCCGCCTCAGCCACCGGTTCAGGATATTGACGGGCAGCAGAACGCCCGCAATCACCGCCATCAAGAACCCGCTCCGCCGCCGCCCTCACCCGAGACGCCTCCGGTCGCGCAGCCCTAGCAGGTTTGCGGCCTACTTCGCCGACATCAGCCGCTCGACGTATTTCGCGATCACGTCGACTTCAAGGTTGACCGCCGTCCCCGGGACCGCGTGACCCAGCGTGGTCAGCTCCAGCGTGGTCGGGATCAACGACACCTCAAACCAGTCGTCCCCGAGCCCAGAGACCGTCAGTGAAATGCCGTCAACGGTGATGGAGCCCTTTTCGACGACGTAGCGGGCCAGTCCGACGGGCATGCCGATCCGGACCACTTCCCAGTTCTCGACGGGCGAACGGGTCAGGATCTGCCCGGTGCCGTCGACATGTCCTTGCACGATGTGCCCGCCCAGTCGGCTGTTCACCGCCGCCGCCCGCTCGAGGTTGACCGTGCTGCCCGCAACCAGCCGTCCCAGACTGGACCGGCTCAGCGTCTCGCCCATCACGTCGGCGGTGAACCGGCCTTCCGGCAACAACTCGACGACCGTCAGGCACACGCCGTTGACGGCGATCGAGTCGCCATGCCCGGCGTCGGCGGTAACCACGGGTCCCTGGATGGTGAAGCGTGCGGAATCGCCAAGATCGTCTTTGCCGACGACCTCGCCCAATTCCTCGACGATTCCGGTGAACACAAGCCTCAGGCTAATGAGTCGTGCTCTGGTGCGCGACGTCCCTGCCACCTTGCGCTTCACAGCCGGGTCATTCGGACCCTCTACGATGCACACTATGCAGACGTCGCGCCCAGTCAGGCCTATCCTCGCCGTTCTCGCCGCACTCTCGATCGCCGCCGCTCTCATCAGCGGCTGCTCGTCGTCGTCCAAACCATCCGGCGGAGCACTGCCAGATGCGGCGACCCTGATCAAGGAGTCCGCGCAGACCACCAAGAACGTCAAGAGCGTGCACCTGGCGCTGTCGGTCAACGGCAAGATCAAGCACCTGCCGATCAAGAACCTGACCGGCGATCTGACCACTGCCCCGGCCACGGCCGCCCAAGGCAACGCCAACATCACGTTCGGCGGCTCGGACATCGACGCCCAGTTCGTCGTGGACAACGGAACCTTGTACGCGACGCTCAGCCCCGGTCAGTGGGAGAACTTCGGTCCGGCAGCGTCGATCTACGACCCGTCGTCGATCCTGAAGCCGGACACCGGCCTGGCCAACGTGTTGAACAACATCAGCAACCCGAAGTCGCAGTCGCGGGAAACGATCAACGGACAGAGCACCGTCAAGATCACCGGGACTACTTCCGCCGACGCGGTGAACGGCCTTGCCCCGCAGATGAAGGCGACGCAGCCGGCAGTCACGACGGTGTGGATCGAGGAGAACGGTGACCACCAATTGGTCCAGGTCCAACTCGAGCAGACCCCGGGCAACTCGGTGCAGATGACGCTCTCCAACTGGAACGCACCGGTTCAGGTCACCAAGCCCCCGGTGGCGTGATGGCGACGCCGCACGCCGGGCGCGGAATTGCGATCAGCGCCGGCAGCCTCGCCGTATTGCTGGGCGCCCTCGACACCTACGTCGTGGTCACCATCATGCGCGACATCATCAGCACCATCGGCATCCCGATCAATCACCTGCAACGCATCACGCCGATCATCACCTGGTACCTGCTGGGCTACATCGCGGCGATGCCATTGCTGGGCCGCGCTTCTGACAGATTCGGCCGCAAGCTGCTGCTGCAGGTCAGCCTGGCCACCTTCCTGATCGGCTCGGTGATCACGGCGCTGTCCACCGATCTGGACGTGCTGGTGGTCGGCCGAACCATCCAGGGCGTGGCCAGCGGCGCACTGCTGCCGGTGACACTGGCGCTGGGCGCCGACCTGTGGGCCCAGCGCAACCGCGCCGGCGTGCTCGGCGGGATCGGGGCCGCGCAGGAATTGGGCAGCGTGCTCGGCCCGCTCTACGGAATCTTCATCGTCTGGCTGACCAGTCGATGGCAAGACGTGTTCTGGATCAACGTGCCGTTGGCGCTGGCTGCGATGGTGATGATCCAGTTCAGCCTGCCGGCCCGAGGGCGTGCTGCCGAGCCGGAGAAGATCGACGTGATCGGTGGACTGCTGCTGGCGATCACCTTGGGCTCAGCGGTCATCGGGCTGTACAACGCAAATCCTGACGGCAAGCACGCCCTGCCCAGCTACGGCCCGCCACTGATCGTCGCAGCGGTCGTCTTCGCGGTGATTTTCTTTGTCTGGGAACGGTTCTCGCGGACCAAGCTGATCGAACCCACCGGCGTGCACTTTCTGCCATTCCTGTCTGCTCTCGCCGCGTCCCTGTGCGCCGGTGCAGCGCTGATGGTCACGCTGGTCGACGTGGAGCTCTTCGCCCAGGGCGTTCTCGGCAAAGACCAAGACGCCGCCGCCCTGTTTCTGCTGTGGTTCCTCGGCGCCCTACCGGTCGGCGCGGTGCTGGGAGGCTGGACGGCGACCAAGATCGGCGACCGCGCGATGACGTTTATCGGGCTAGTCGTTGCGGCCGGCGGCTTCTGGGTGATCTCGACGTGGCGCATCGACCTGCTGTCCGAGCGGCCGCACGTTTTTGGCGTCGTCGCACTACCCGAACTCGTAGTGGCCGGCCTGGGTCTCGGTCTGGTGATCGGACCGCTGACTTCTGCCAGCTTGCGCGTGGTGCCTTCGGCGCAGCACGGCATCGCTTCGGCGGCCGTAGTGGTGGCGCGGATGACCGGCATGTTGATCGGGGTCGCATCGCTGAGTGCATGGGGCTTTTATCAGCTTCCGCATTTGGTCGCGAAATTTTCGTCGCAGGTTCCGGCTGACGCCAGCCTCGCGGAGCGGGTCCTCAGTCAAGCGAACAATTACCGCAAAGCGTTCGCCGAAATGTATGGCGGCATCTTCACCGCCACGGTGGTGATCTGTTTGGTGGGTGCGCTGTTCGGACTGCTGATCGGCAGTCGGCACGTGCATGCCGATGAGCTTGAACTGCGTGAGGAGCAGCCGGTCGGGCCTCAGGTCTAGCCCGTTCGGTCCGGGCCTGGGCGGTCGCTCCTGATCGAACCGGGCGCTGGCTCACGCGGTACCAGACTCAGCACCAGATCGGGGCCGACGGGCTCGATGCCGTCGTAGCGCCAGCGCAGCGCGCGGCTGATACTCGACACCCCGACGTCGTCGACCGCGACGATGGGTCCGCCCAGCAGAATCGGCGCGATGTAAGCGAGGATGCGGTCGATCGCCCCGGCACGCAGGAAGGCTCCGGCCAGCGTCGGCCCGCCCTCCAGCAGGACATCGGTGCGATCCGCCAGCGCTTGTAGCACCTCGGCGGGCTCACGCGTCCGGATCACCATCGTGCGCGAATCGTCGTTGAGAACCTTCGCTTCCGAGGGTATCTCGCGTTTGCCGACCACCACGCGCAATGGCTGGCGGTCCGCCAGGCTTCCGTCGGTCAGCCTGGCGGTCAAGGTCGGGTCGTCGGCGAGCACCGTGCCGGTCCCCACCACGATCGCCTCGGCGGTCGCCCGGCGCCGGTGTACGTCGGCGCGCGCGGCCTCGCTGGTGATCCACTGGCTGGAACCGTCGGCGGCCGCGCTGCGCCCGTCGATGCTGGCGGCGTACTTCCACGTCACATGCGGCAAGCCGGTGCGCTGCTTGTGCAGCCATTCGCGCAGCGGTCCGGTCACGACCGCATCGCTGTGCACATCGCTGACGACATGAACACCGGCGGCGGCCAGCCGAGCAGCACCGCCTGCCGCGGTCGGGTTGGGGTCAGCGACGGCGTACACCACGGTCGCGACGCCGGCCTCGATGAGCGCGTCCACGCAGGGCGGGGTCTTGCCGTGGTGATTGCAGGGCTCCAGGGTGACCACCGCGGTGCCGCCGTTGGCGAGCCGGCCCGCGCGGCGCAGCGCGACCACCTCGGCGTGTGCGCTGCCTGGACGCTGGGTGCCGCCGACCGCGACGACTTCACCGTCGCGGTCCAGGATGACGGCGCCGACGGGAGGGTTCGGATAGGTCTGTCCTTTGACGAGATCGGCTTGCTCAACGGCTAATTGCATGGCGGCGTCGTAGCTGAGGGCCCCTTCTTTGCCGTCGTTACTCACCGGCGCAGGTGCGGTGAGACGGCGCCGGCCTGCCGCCGCAATGCCTCGACAGCGGCCGCCGGGTCGTCCGCGCCGTAGACGGCCGAACCGGCGACGAAGCAGTCGACGCCGGCCTCGGCGGCCTGCTCGATGGTGTCGGCGTTGATGCCGCCGTCGATCTCGACCAGGATCGTCAACTCGCCGGAGTCGACCAGTTTGCGCACCGCACGCACTTTGCTCAGGACTTCGGGAATGAATTTCTGGCCGCCGAACCCAGGCTCGACCGACATGACCAGAAAAGTGTCGAAGTCCTTCAGGATGTCCAGGTACGGCTCCAGTGGGGTGCCGGGCTTGATGCTCAACCCCGCTTTCGCCCCGGCGGCGCGGATGTCGCGGGCCACGCTGACCGGGTTCTCGGTCGCCTCGGCGTGAAACGTCACGTTGTGGGCGCCGGCCTCGGCGTACGGCGGCGCCCAACGGTCGGGGTCGTCGATCATCAGGTGGCAATCCATCGGAATGTCGCTGGCGGCCAGCAGGCTTTCCACTACCGGCAGCCCGATGGTGAGATTCGGCACGAAATGCGCATCCATGACGTCGATGTGTAGCCAGTCGGCGCCTTCGACGGCGGTGGACGCGTCGGCCAGCCGGGCGAAATCAG
>CAWICO010000020.1:0-644692 GCA_963834615.1 uncultured Actinomycetota bacterium | reverse complement strand
TGCCGGCATCTGCACCATGGTAAGGCGAATTTTGCTGTGGTCATGAATCAGTTCACGGCCCGAGGCGAGTCAGTAAACCCGGCGATTGCATGTTTTGCGGCGCAGTAAGCGGATTGCAGTGGAATGCTGCGATAGGCAAGCGCCGAACCGACTTGCACGATAGTCCCTTCGTCGCGCGGCAACATGCTCTTCAACGCGCAGAGCGTTCCGTAAACGACGCAGGGAGTGGAGCCCGCTTTCCGTGACGCGCTTGTATTCCTTCGGCTCCATTTCCTTGACCGGAGAGAACACCGAAGCCATCGCGTTATTCACCCAAATATGAATGGGGCCGAACTCGCGCTCAACAGCCCCCGGCCGCCTGCTCTACGGCGTCTGAACCACTCTACGTCGGTCGGCAAGACTAAAGCCTTGCCGCCACTAGCTTCAATCTCCCGCTTCGCACCCTCGAGACCATCGACTCCCCTTGCCAGCAAGCCGACACTCGCTCCATGGCTTCCAAAATGGCGAGCGATCGCACGACCTAATCCGGCAGAAGCGCCCGTAACTACCACAACCTCGTTTTTCACGAATAGACTCCTGTGCGCGCGAGACCAAACACGCAAACCTTATGCGCGAAAGCTCGAACTGCGCTGCGAGATATAGATTAGAGCCCTTTCCCGAGGACAGGGTTTTCTTCAATCCACCGGCTTCGCGTTAAATCGGGCCGGCTACAAAGCATTCGGAGCTTCACGTACTCAACCACTGCCGAGATTCGTGGGGATAGTCTGGCCTCGGTCATGGAAAGTACCTGCCGGAGTGCTGCTCTAGGGCAGCGATTAGGGCAAGTCCAGTTGTTCTGAAGGCGTTCCTGTGCAGGTTTCACGATGCGCACAGCGAAACGTTCAATCGAATTCAGCGGCGGGAAATAATTACGCAAACCCAGGCGAGGCTGGCGGAATCATAAAAGTGGAGTGCCCAGGGATATGGCTCGAAATGGTGTGCATCCTCAGAAGCTGACGAGCGCTATTGTGTTCAGTTGGCTCTCTTTGTTTTTACCCATTGCTCAGTAATGTTTCCTACACCGCAAGGCTCCCGCCCAGAATCTTGCCTCCGACTCCTGATGTGATTGATAGCGAAAGAAAAGACCGAGTGACTGAAGCTTTTAGCGGAGTCGCTTCTGGACGCGATGATTTGCAATTCAGCGAGTGCGGTGCTGCTTCTGACCGGATACTGGCCAGTAATGGGAGCGAGTGTTGTCGTCTTCACCAAAGACGGCGAGGTCCACGTGGTCCTGCCGGAGGACGAAGTCGATCTTGCCGAGCGAACTTCGGATGCGTCTTTAATTCCTTATCAGCCGTCAACCTTGGCAGCCCTGACCTCTCCGATTGACGCGCTAGCGAGATCCGTTGCGGGGCCAGTGACGAAGCTTAGGCTGAGCAACGCGGCAATCGGCCTTCGATGTGGATGAAGGAATGCAAACCGCTAGCTATGCTTCCTCCGTAGCACTTTCGATCTTCTCTCTATGATCTTGCTTCAGCGATTGCTCCCGAAGGCGAATTACCGAAGTTGCGACAACGCATCTCGAACAGATGGAAGCCCGCAAGACTGCGAAAGAACTAGAGGGTATAAAACGGGCGTCCGATATCGCGGCAGCGGGATTTGAACACGCGGCCGAGGCCATACAAGTGGGGAAGACGGGAGGCAGAAGTCGCGGCTGCCTTGCAAGGCCGCTTTCCAGGCTTCGCACAAAAGCTCAGGCGGTAGAACGCAGTTACGGCTTTTTCTTTTGTATGTCTGGACCGAACTCTGCCACTGCTTCGGCCGCTTACGCGCGCACGCGGCAGCGTCAGATCGAAGACGGAGACCTGGTCATGATCCACGCCAACACTTGCGCCGATGGCTTATTGGACCGACATCACGCGAACGTATACAGCGGGCAAGCCCCTTACAGCGGCACGATGCGATGCGCGCCGCGATCGATGAGGCGCGCGAAGCAGCACTCGCCGCCATTCGTCCCGGCATCGCGGCTCGCAAAGTGGACCGTGCAGCACGCGAGTGATGGCGCGATCATGGCTTTGGCAGATGCGTTCAAACATGCCACGGGGCATGGTGTCGGCTTTGCCGCGGCAAATCCGAACGGGTTGCCACGAATCCATCCGAAGTCTCCCGATGTTCTTGAAGAGGGAATGACTTTCAACGTCGAGCCGGCAGCGTACTTCGACGGCTATGGTGGAATGCGGCATTGCGACGTGGTCGCTGTCACGTGCGACGGCGCGACGTTTTCACCGACTTCTGAGGCTGATTTGCTCGATCGAGAAAGACACGAAAATTACGGGAAGCGAGGTGAAGGTATTCACCGTTCCCACCGACGCGCCGGAAGCGGACGGCACCTGCGCCTGGGACAGCACGACGATGGTGCTGGTGCAGCTTGAAGCAGGCGGGAAGACCGGTCTCGGCTACACGTATGCGGACGACTCGACGGCGAAGCTGGCGCAGACGCTGCTTGAAAAGGTAGTCGCAGGCCGTGATGTCTTTCGCTCACGGCAGCGATCCTCCAGGCATATTTACCGCCACGTGCGAAATCTCCGGCGAAACCGGCATCACGCAGGATGGCAGCCGCCGCCATCGACAATGCGATTGTGGGATCTTCGCGCGCGCCTTCTTGATGTGCCGCTTGTCAGCCTGCTCGGAATGGTGCGCGACGGCATTCCTGTATATGGAAGCGGAGGCTTCACCTCCTACGACGACGAGCAACTCGAGACCAACTTGGGGGCTGGGCAGCAGCAGGGCTTCTCGCATGGTGAAGATGAAAGTGGGAACGCAATCCCGACAGACGATCCGCGGCGGGTTGAAGTCGCGCGCAACGCCATCGGAGATAGACTGCGAGCTTTTTGTTGACGCCAACGGGGCTTACACAGTCACGCAGGCGCTTCGCCTCGCGCACGATTTCGCAGAGCAACGGAGTGCGGTGGCTTGAAGAGCCAGTGAGTTCCGACAATCTCGCTGGGCCTGCAGCGAAGTGCGGGCGCGCGCGCCCATCGGCATGGACGTCGCCGCCGGAGAATACGGCTACACCGCCTGGTATTTCCGCCGGATGATCGATGCCGAAGCCGTGACCGTTCTGCAGGCTGATGCAACGCGTTGCGGGGGCATCAGCGGATTTCTCGATGTGGCCGCGCTTTGCTGGGCGGCGAATGTTCCTCTCTCGTCGCACTGCGGCCCGAGTATGCATCTTCATGTCTGCTGTGCGGTGCCGCGAGCGATTCACATGGAGTTTTTTCATGATCATGCCCGGATTGAACGAATGTTTTTCGACGGCTTCTGCGAACCGCAAAACGGAGTCATGAAGCCCGATCTTTCGCGGCCGGGTCATGGTCTTGAATTGAAGGAGAAAGATGCAGCCGCTTATCAGGTTTGATGATTCTCGCGGCACTCAGCGAAGTCTAACTGCAGATTGAGACGATACACGCTAGCCGCGTCAGCGAATTACAGGGAAGGAATGAATGTATGGCGAAGCAAGTTTCCGATCTGATTGTTGAACGGTTGATTGAATGGGGAGTGGACACCATCTTTCGGTTTTCCCGGGGATGGAGTCGACGGATTCTTCGAAGTCCCTCCGTACCCATAAAGACAAGCTGAAATTCATCCAGGTGCGGCATGAGGAGGCGGCTGCTTTCGCCGCGGTTGGCTATGCCAAATATACCGGCCGCATCGGCGTCTGTTGCGCGACCTCCGGTCCGGGCGGCGTGCATCTTCTCAACGGGCTGTATGACGCGAAATGCGATCTGCAGCCTGTGCTCGCCATCACCGGACATACCTTTCACGACCTGATTGGCATGGACTACCAGCAGGATGTTGATCTCGACAAGCTATTACATGGATGTCTCGGTATTCAACGAGCGAGTGATGGGACCAGCGCATGCCGTGAATGTTGTGGACATGGCGGTGCGCACCGCCTACGCTCGCCGCGGGGTTTCCCACATCTGCATTCCGAAAGACATTCAGGAGTGGGAGGTCTCGGACAAGCACCGCAGCAGCGCCAACGTCGCGCACCACAGCGGCGACTGGAGTGTTCCTTCGACTGCGAAACCGGCGACCCGCTTCTGCAGCAAGCCGCCGACATCATCAACGCTGGATCGAAGGTCGCTATCTTTGCCGGACGCGGCGCGCTCGGCTGCCGGGAAGAAGTCACGCAGCTGGCGGAGATCGTCGGCGGCCCAGTCGTCAAAGCCTCTCTCGGCAAGGCTGTTCTTCCCGACCGCAGCCCCTACACGACGGGGGGCATCGGGCTGCTCGGCACCGCGCCATCAGTGGACGCTATGAATGAGTGCGACACGCTGATCATGATCGGCACCAGCTACCCCTACATGGAATTTCTGCCCAAGCCGGGGCAGGCGAAGTGCGTGCAGATCGATATCGACCCCACGCGCATCGGGCTGCGTCATCCGGTGGATGTAGGTCTGGTGGGTGACGCAAAGACCATTCTCACCGCGCTGCTGCCTCTTCTCCAGCGCGAAGAAGAATGAGTTCCTGAAGAAAGTCGCAGGAGCGCATGAAGGACTGGAACGAGCTCATGGAGGAACGGGGCACGCGCAAAGACATGCCGATGAAGCCGCAAGTTGTCACCCACACTCTGAATAAGCTCTTGAAGGACGACGCCATCGTCTCCTCTGACAGCGGAACCATCGCGACCTGGACGGCACGCTATGTGGAGATTCGCGGCAGCATGCAGTTCTCGCTCTCCGGTTCGCTGGCCACCATGGCCAATGGCTTGCCCTACAGCATCGGCGCTGCGGTCGCCTATCCCGGACGGCAGGTTGTGTGCGTGGTTGGCGATGGCGGCTTGACCATGCTGATGGGCGAGCTCGCCACGCTGGTGAAATACAACCTGCAGGTGACGGTCATCGTGATCAAGAACAATGTGCTGGGACAGATCAAGTGGGAGCAGATGATTCTCGAGGGAAATCCTGAGTTTGGCGTGGAACTGCAGCCGATCGACTTCGCCAAGGTCGCGGAGGCCTGCGGCGCTCGCGGGCTTCACCCTCGAACGGCCTGAAGATGCCGAGCATGATTCTGCGCGAGGCGCTAAGCCACAAAGGACCAACCGTGGTGCAGGCAGTGGTGGATCCGAATGAGCCGCCGATGCCCGGGAAAGCGACACGGAACAGGCACTCCATTTCGCCAAGGCGCTAGTCCGTGGACAGAAGGACGCGATGAAGATCATCAAGACGATTGCTCTTCGACGAAGTGCGCGAGGTGATCTAGCGCGATGGCCGGATGCAATCAGTCGCGCTCGTCTCCATCGCGCATCCGCGCCAGGATCGGGAGATCGTCTGCGAACCACATCCGGGAGGGACGTTTCCAGCGCAGTCTCTCTCTGCTGACCGCCGGGACCAGCATTGTGAGTGGACTCGAAGTCGCTTACGAACACTATCGCGGAAGCTACAGCCGGCGTGTGATGTACACGCCTGTGATCATGAGCGTGCGTGCTGGCATCGCAGGATTCGCGGGCTTCTTCAGCCGGAGCGCAGCGCGGACCGTGCTTCGTTTCGTTTCGGCGGTAACTCTCGCTGATGCCGCAGTCGGATTTTACTTCCACGTTCGCGGCATTAAGCGAAAGCCCGGCGGATGGCGGTTGCCGATGACGAACATGATCATGGGACCGCCGATCTTTGCGCCGCTGCTCTTCGGAACCAGCGCTTATCTTGGCCTGATCGCCTCTTTTCTGCAACGCGAAGAAGCCTCGGACGACATCCACGATCAGGGAAAGACACATTCCTCGCGCGGCTGCTGCCATCGCGCGAAAGCCGAAGATTGCTTTCCGCGGAACAGGATATTCGCGAAGGACGCTTTCAACGGCAGGTTGCGATCGTCACCGGCGTCAGCGCTCTGCTCAGTGGCTTCGAAGCTTTCTATTCGCATTACAAAAACAACTTTCGCTACGAGGCGCAGTGGACTCCGATCATCCTCGCCCCGCTCTCGCCGCGGCGGCGTTCGCATCGGTGAAGAGCCGGCGGATTCGCCACCACGGCGCTTCCGGCGCTTTCCATCCTCGCTTCCGCAGATGCCGCCGTTGGCTTCTACTACCATGGCCGTGGCGTGCTTCGCCGGCCGGGCGGCACGAAAGCATCTTCTTTACAACATCATGTATGGGCCGCCGATCTTTGCGCCGCTGCTGTTTGGCGCCGCGGGAATGCTAGGCGTGCTGGCAAGCCTGCTGCGCCGGAGGACGCAGACCATAGAACGCCAAGAACGAGCCATCGTCGATTCCGCACTGCTGCCGCGCGATCTCAAGCCGGCAGAGCCGCTGGCACCGCGACGCGCAGCCTGGCTACTATCCCGGCTTCAGCACGCTTTCGCAGAGTCCCTTCTGGGATGACGCGACCACGCGCAGTTGTTAGCGAGCGAGTGAACTCCCGCCTTCAGCAATTTTTTTCCGCGGAAGAATGGAATTTCTGGACGGCGGTCTTCGCCCATCTGATTCCGCAGACTGACCGCACTCCTGACCGGCAGATTCCGATTGGTCGCTCCGCTCGACCATCGGCTGTGCATCAATCAGACCGTCGGATATCGGTTCGAGAACATGCCGCAGGATCGCGAGGCCTATCGGCTTGGGCCGTGAGGCGATCAATGAAGAGGCAAAGCATCGCTACGGCGGACGATTTTCTGCTTTGCCGTATCGCGCAGCAGGATATGGTTCTGAAAGCGATTCACGATGGCGAGCCGCAAGCCGCTGCGGACATCTGGAAGAAGATGTCGGTGCATCGCTTCTGGCAGTTGATCATGGGCGATGCGATCGACGCCTATTATGCGCACCCGTGGGCGTGGGATGAGATTGGTTTTGGCGGCCCCGCTTATCCGCGGGCATACACGCGACTGGAACGTGGCGAGCCGGAGCCATGGGAGGTGGAAGAGGAGCGCTATGAATGGCTCGCTCCCGAGGCCGCGGTCTCCGGCGAAGTCGAGTCCGCAGCGCATCACCATACCGAAGCCGAGCAGCATAAGTCCTGAACGATTGAGGACCAGTGAAACAGCCAATTCTCGGAGCGTTCGAGCCGCCGCGAACCGGCAAGCACATGCTGGGGTCGCTGCAGTACATTGCATGTGCCGATGCGGAGGTTCGATGAGAAAGACGAAGTCGATTATTGATTGTCGGCGTCGGCGCGGCCGGCGGAGTCCTTCTGCAGCGGCTGGCGCGCGCCGGCTTCAACGTCGTCGGCCTCGAGGCCGGCCCCTTCTGGGATACGGAGCGCGATTGGGTGAGCGATGAAGCGGGCTCGCACGAACTCTACTGGGAAGATCCGCGCGTCACCGGCGGCACCGATCCGCTTGGCGCTGGGCGCGAATAATTGCGGCAAAGGCGTGGGCGGAGGTTCGGTGCATTGGGCGGCCTTCACTCCGCGGCTGCATCCTTCCGACTTCGAGGTTTATACGCGCGACGGTGTCGGCGCCGACTGGCCAATCACTTATGAAGAGCTTCTCCCCTATTACGAGCAACTCGAATTGGAAATGCCGGTCGCAGGCCCGGCCTACTATCCGTGGGGACATCCGCATGGATATGCCTATGGTCCGCATCCCATGGGCGGCGTTGGCAATGCGCTGATTCGCGGGTGCTCCGCGCTGAACATTCCGGTGTCGATCGGCGGCCCGGTTGCCATTCTCTCCGGTTCTCACGGCGACCGGCCGCACTGCATCTATCGCGGATTCTGCATTCAGGGCTGCAAGGTCGGCGCGAAGGCCAGCACGCTGATCACCCATGTTCCCGACGCTCTGAAAAAGGGCGCGGAGATCCGCGATCGCTGCATGGTGTCCCGCATCGAGCTGGGCAAAGATGGCCGCGTGACCGGCGTGCACTACTTCGACAACGATGGGCACGCGCATTTCCAGAGAGCGAAAGCCGTCATCGTTTCTGGCTATGCGATTGAGACGCCGCGATTGCTGCTGAACTCCGCTTGCCCGGGATTCGAAAACGGCCTCGCGAACTCCAGCGGCACGGTAGGCCGCTATTTGATGGCGCAGGCAGGCAACGTCGTCCTCGGGCGTTTCGACCAGCCCGTGCGAATGTATAAAGCACCGCCCGCGCATGCCCTGACCGAGGAATTTTACGAGACTGATCCAAAGCATGATTTCGCGCGCGGATTCGCCATTCAGACCGTCGGTCCTTTGCCCATCGCTTTCGGCAAGCAGATGCTGGCGGCGAAGAAAGCGTGGGGTTGGGGCCTGCGTCGCGAAATGATGGATTACAACCACTGGGCTGCCTTCGGTCTGCTCGGCGAAATTCTTCCTTGGGCTGACAATCGCGTGACCCTCGCGAACGAAAAAGATCGCTTCGGCCTGCCCGTCGCTCACGTCAGTTTCAACCTGCACGACAACGACAAGAAGCTGATCAAATTTGCAAAAGAAAAGACCATGGAAGTGATGCACGCCGCCGGCGCAACCGAGGTTGTGCAGGAGGCCCGCTATGCCCATCTTGTGGGCGCTGCACGCATGGGTTCGGACCCCAAGACCTCCGTAGTGGATAAATTCGGCCGCACGCATGACATCGCCAATCTCTTTGTGTGCGATGGCAGCATCATGCCCACGCAAGGCTCGGCCAATCCGGGACTTACGATCCAGGCCCTGGCGGCGAGAACTGCCGACTATCTGATCTCGCAGGGAACTCGGATCTTCAATTCTGACCTGCGCGATATGACATCGCCCCCGATTCGACGCGAACTCGCGCCTCCAGAGACATGGGGCAAGGGAGTGCCGCGGCTCACCTAGCAAAAATTCGCCTGACTGTGCAGTTCCCACCTGCGTTCTCAAATAAAAGCCGCGTCATATGCAGCAGATGCAGAACGTGCCAGTTCTGAGACACCCGGCGTTGCAGAGCGCGACGCAGTTGCTCTAAGCCCTGCGTCCTTTCGCTCGTCTACCCGCCGGCGCTTTCTTCTTCAACTTGCTCTGATTGTAGTCAACGGCGGCACGGATCAGATTCTTCAATGCGCGCTCGTTAATCTTATCGCCCTCGAACAAATCGATCGCTCGCCACATGTTGCCTCCGAGTCCTGCGTTGAACAGCTTCTCAGGATCACGCAGGCTCGCCCCGTGGGCGAACGTAAGCTTCACCTTATCTTTATGGCCGTTGCCCACCGCGATAATGCCGTCGTGCGACCACACCGGGCTCCCCATCCACTTCCATTCCTCGACGATCTCAGGGTCTGCCTCGTGTATGATCGTGCGCACTCTCGCGAGCATTTTCCCGCGCCACTCGCCCCCGGGTCCGGAAGAAAGTTGCTTGATCTTGTCATCGATCAATGCGGAAGCAGAGACGAATGCAGAGGCAGATAGCACCGGAACAGATCTTTTCATAGATAGCTCCCAACTCTCGGACCAATGTAGCTGCGCTCGGCAGAACCTGCAACCTCCGCGAGTGGATGACGATTCGAAAAAATGGCGCAAGGCTGCCGGTTAACGATCAACGACTAAAAATCAACGATCAGCGATTACCGATCAGCAGTTACCGATCAACCTACAATGCAAAGTGATAGCGACGCTGCGTGAACTGTCTCGTTAGTACGCCCTGTATAGTGAGTCAAACAGTGGAGGGATAATGCGTCACCGAATTCTGTACTCGATCTGCGTCGTAGTCCTTACAACCGCCGCTCATGCCCAGCAAAGCCACTGGGCCGCGCCCGGCGACAAAACCGCGAAGTTCATGATCGACATGGAGCGCAAGTGGGCCGAAGGCGTCTGCACAAATAATGGAGTCGTCTCCGAGCTCTTGGCCGACGATTTCCAGGGCACCAGCACCCGCGGCGAGCGCTACAACAAAGAAGACGAACTACGCGACGAAAAAGGCCCACACTCCGCGCACGACTGCGCACTCGACGATGCCAAGGTGCGCTTCTTCTCTCTCTCCTCGGACGAAGACGTGGCCCTCATCTACGGCAGCGAGCACGCCATCGGTAAAGACAAAACGCATCCGGACGCGAAACAGTGCCAGGTCTGGACCGATACCTGGTTGAAGCGCAATGGCAAATGGCAGATCGTCGCCGCACAGGACAACAAGATCGACTGCAAGTAGCGCCCCGCGCACCAATGCGCTACCACCGAAGAGGCTGCCCCACTCGTCGCGCACTTCGGCGAGTGGGCACCACGGACCTCAACTCCTTATTCATTCGCCATCACAGACGTCTGGCTTTTGGGTAGCGCAGCCCTTTGGGTGGCGCAGCCTTTGGATGGCGCAGCGGTTCACCGCTGCGATAACTGCCATGTTTTAAATGCCGGCTTTAGCCGCTGAGGAAATACTTTTTCAAACTGCTTTGACCGCCCACAAATCGACGAGCCCGCTCAAGCCTCGGCAATGACGGCGATCGACACTTTCATGCCAGGGATACGAACGGGTAGCCTTGCGCCTTGTCTCGCAGGCGGATCAGCGGGAAACCACTTCACCCACTCCTCATTCATTCCGGCGAAGTCTGTCTCCTCAAGAAGGATGACCGTGGCACTCACAACACGGTCCAGAGAAGTGCCTGCGGCTTCGAGGATGGCGGACACATTCTGCAGGCATTGTCTGGTTTGCTGCTGGATAGTATCACCCACGACCTGTCCCGTTACCGGATGGTATGGTCCGGTTCCCGAGACGAACACAAGACCCGCTGCTCGCACGGCCTGGCTGTAGGCCGGCGGCGGAGATGGAGCATTCGGCGTTCGAATGATGTCCTTTGCCATAAATTCTCCAGACCTGCGTCTCTGATACTTCAAACCGAGATCGTCTCACAATCTCGCCGGTTCCGGAAACATCCTGATGCGTTCCGAATCATCGACGCAAATTCGCGGACCGAAGAAATTTGGGGAGGAGACAGAACGTTCGCTATTTTTTTGGACGAAACATCAACATAAAAAAGCACAACCGCCTTGTGACGTCTGACCTTGCGTTCAGCTTTCGATTCGCTCATGCTTGCCCATGCAAGGGCAGTAAATCGAGCCAGAGCGGCAAAGCGATCCGGGGCGGAGAATTAGGTTGTAAGTCCTCTGTTTCACGAATTTTAGCCCCTAAGCCCTTTAGAGCACGAATTTTGCCGACAATTTCGTGCTAACTCGATGATCCCTAAGATAGAGGGGGGAGGGGGGGTGGGGGTAGGGATATTAAGTTAGTAACTCGTTGAACCGCGTCCCCACCGGCTGGCGCCACTGTTGGGTTACGCCGGTCTCCTCGAAATAAGCCGGCGAACGACATGGCCTTTCCACATCCAAAGCCCTGAAAGCAGCATTACAGGAAGAAAGCCATACCGGACGCTGTGAGCATAGTTGGGAGTTTGCGAATGCGAATATAAATGTAACCGAGTATCGGAATGCCAAAGAAGATGTGAATCCAGCGAAAAATCGAACGTTGGGTGGCTCTGCTGATCATTTTGTGATCCATCCTCGATTCATGACTTTTGCGCCGGATTAGGCGGCCAGTTGGGCGATTCAATACCGAACTGCCTGGCGTACTCCGCATTCAACCGCTGCCAGCCGCCGAACTTCATGGCGTCAGGGCCAACGATGCGGCCGATGCGGAGCTCCGCTGAGCAGGTGATCCAGCACATCGAAACAGATGTGCCAACCGGCAGCACCCATTGCGATGAAGCGGTGACCGATGTTAGTCCACAGCGTCAGACGCGTGCCGTCACCAGTGGCTTCGAGTTCCCAACGCATATCGAAGTCGCCCCACTTGTACTCAAGCAGCTCGGGAGCGTCGGCTCGCGTCACTGTTGTTTCGGTAATGTGCGGCGTGGGCGCTCCCACCGTGGTGAGCTTCACTGTGGCTCCAGCCGTGCCCAGGCTCCCATCGGCGTCGAAGGGAGCCCACTCGCGCAGATGCGCCGGGTCGGTTATCGCCTGCCAGACTTTTTCCGGCGGGTGGCGCAGTTCTCTGACGAGAATGAGCGTCCACTTCTCTTCGCCTCTGTCCAGCTCCTTTTGTATCTGCGCACCGTTGGCCGGGCCCGGTGTGTACTGCTCGCGATCGGTCATCTTCTTCTTCCTCGCTTGCTTATCTGCGTGCTTACCAGCGCTTCAGCTGTGTGAGCTGGACGATGTTACCGCAGGTGTCTTTGAGCATCGCGATGGTCGAGCCTGTGACGTCGGTCGGCGGCATGGTGAACTCGGCGCCCTTGGACTTGATCCGCTCGTAATCGCTTTTGATGTCATCGGTGAAGAACATGATGGCGGGCTGGCTCTGCTGAAAGATTGCTTCCTGATAGGTTTTGGCGGCCGGATTGGTGTTGAGCGCGAGTTGGAGCTCGATGCCGTTCGGATCGTCGGATGGCGCGACCGTGAGCCACCGATATGGACCCTGACTGAAATCGTTCTTCTTGGCGAAGCCGAGGACTTCTGTGTAGAAGCGCAGGGCTTTGTCCTGATCGTCCACAAAGATGCTGGTGACTTTGATTTTCATTTTGTTTCTCCTTCATCATCGCGTTTGCGTTGGTTTCCTTGTGTTCTTTTTCGTCGGGGTTGATTTCGCGCGTGGAGCGCCCGATGCGATCGAGATGGCGTTCGAGAGCATCGATGTGGACCGACCAGAACCGACGGAACTGTTCGAGCCAGGCATCGAGCTCTTGAAATGGTCCGGACTTGAGCCGGTAGAGGCGGCGCTGCGCGTCGACAGTGGATTCGACGAAGCCGGCGTCGCGAAGGACGCGGAGGTGCTTGGAGACGGCCGGCTGGGACATGCCGACTGGCGCTCGATTTCGCCTACGGACTGTTCGGAGGAGGCGAGGAGGCTGAGGATGGCGCGGCGGTTGGGCTCGGCGACGATTTCGAAGGCGTTTTCCATGAGGCTAATATACGCCAACACGTATATACGTGTCAAGGCATATACAAGAAAGATGTAGCTCGAAATTCGGATGGCAGAGGCAGCGATTAATCGTTCCGTAATCTCTTCAACTCATCAGAGATGAGTTCTGCCATCGAATGTTGCGTTGCGGAGACAACATCCCCCGGCGTTGTTAACCGCGAACGGTAAGTACCGGACACGTAGCATGCGCTACGATGTGTTGGGCTGTAGTGTGGCCCAAATGGGTAACGGCGCTCACCGAGCGATGCGTCGGACGCACGCCCAGAATAATCAAGTCGGCTACCTTATCATCTCTATCGTTGGCGATTTCCAGAATCCGTTGCGCGGGTAGAGCGACTCCTGGCCAAATCCGACCCTGCATTTCGACATGGCACCACGCCTCGGCATCAGGAGGAATCAGCTGATTCAATCGATGCCAAACGGACGCCGTGGCCACTTCCAGATCAATTATGCCTGCTGCAGGTTGGTCGATGACATGAAGCAACGTCAGTCGCGCCTGAATTTCCTCGGCCAACGAGAAAGCGAACGGTAAGGAAGCCGAAGGACTCTGCGCCAAAATCTGTCGCTAACAAGATATTGCGGATTGTATTTTCATCCTCGCGACTTAGAGCCCACGTTCGGTCCGATGCTGAGAACTGGACAAGTGGCCTGACGAAATATTCTCTCCGCGATGGAGCCCATCAGCAACTTCCGCGCGCCCGCGCGGCCACCAGTGCCGATCACGAGCAGATCAATGTCATTTTCGCCGATGAACCCAGACAGAGTCTGCCAGACTTCACCCACGCCGAAGATTGCTTCGTGCTTTTCAGCGCCGAGTTGTTCGTCGAGATGTTTTAGTACTTCCTGTTCCAATTCCTTTTCATGTTGGAGACGAGATGGCCACAAATCTGGCGCGGTGAACAGGAATCCTCGGACCATGCGTGGTGGTGCGATCGTTGCGAATGCTGTTAGTAGGTATTGCTGCACTTTGCCGTAACTGTTCTTCGGTAACTCGTCGACGGCGCAGATACCGCTTCGGGCGTTTGAACCGGGCGATTCGTTGCAGCAGATGCGCATCGAGCTCAGCGGGATCGGCTGTGCCGACGATGAAGGCGACGACGATCTCGCCCCACTCGGCGTCCGGTGCCCCGACCACGCAGCTTCCGACACTCCCGGGTGTTCGAGCAGCGCCTCCTCGACCTCGCGCGGATAGATGTTGCTGCCGCCGCTGATCACCACGTCCTTCGAACGGTCGCGCAGCGTCAGATAGCCGCGGCGTCGAAGCGAACCCATGTCGCCGGTCTGCAGCCAGCCGTTCCGCATTGTCTCGGCGGTGGCCGCCGGGTTGCGCCAGTAGCCGGACATGACAACGTCGCCGCGACAGACGATCTCACCGATCTCGCCGACGCCGGCCGGCTGTGCCGTCGCCGCGCAGCACCGCGACTTCCATGCCCGAGCGCGCGAGCCCGACCGACCCGAGGATCGCGTCGTCGGCGGCGTCATGATCGGCGCGGCGCAGACCGGTGATCGTCATCGGCGACTCGCCCTGGCCGTAGATCTGGGCGAAAACCGGACCGAACGCCGCCAGCGCCTTCTTGATGCTGTCGACGTACATCGGGCCGCCGCCGTAGATGATGGTCCGCAGATCGCTCGGACGGCGCGTCCCGTCTCGACGAGGCGCTGCACCATCGTCGGCGCCAGGAAGGCGCTGCAGCCGGGATGATGGTCGCACAGGTCGAGGAACTCGTCGGGATCGAACCCGCCGGGTTCGGGCATCACCTGGCGGGCGCCGCGCAGCACATACGCCGGGATGTACAGGCCCGAGCCGTGCGACATCGGCGCGGCGTGCAGCAGGCTGCATCCCTCGTCGGGTGCGTCGATGTCGGCGAGATGAGCGACGCGTCATCGCCATCAGGTTGCGGTGCGTGAGCATGGCGCCCTTCGACCGGCCGGTCGTGCCGCTGGTGTAGAACAGCCAAGCCAGCGTCGACGGCTCGGTGGATCGGCGGCGTCAGCGGATCGGCGGTCAGCCACCGCGAATATGCTCTCCCTCAATGTTTTCCACCGGATGTCGCAGTCCGCCGCCAGCTCGGCGCGATCGCCTGTGACGCGAACACGTGCGACACATCGGCGTCGTCGAGGATCTGCGACATCTCGCGGGGATGCAGCTTGTAGTTGATCGGCACGCCGACGCATTCCGCCGCCCAAATCCCGAACAGCAATTCAATGATCTCCGGTCGGTTCTCGCTGGCGATCGCAATGCGTGCGCCCGCCGGGTATCGCTCGCGGAGTGCGCCCGCCAGTCGCAGCGCACGATCCCGCAGTTCAGACCAGGTGCTGCAGCGACTCTGGCCGTGAAACACCGCACCGCGATCGGGAAACCGCTGCGCGGCCTGGTCGAGCAGCGCGAACAGATTCACGTGGCCGTCCACTCCGACGTCAATGCGAACTTCGACAGATACTTCGTCGAACTCCAACCGCCGTCGACCACGATGGTTTGACCGTTGATGAAACTGCCACCCGGTGAACACAAGAATGCGACGGTGCTAGCGACGTCGTCGACCGTGCCCAGCCGTTGATGCGGAGTCATCTCGATCTGCATCCGGCGAAATCGCTGGATCCTGCAGTCGCTTTTCGGTCATCGGCGTTTGGATCACGCCGGGCGCGACCGCGTTGCAGCGGATGCCGTGCGAGCCGTACTGGCAAGCGATGTGGGTGGTCAGCGCCGTCAAGCCGCCTTTTGCTGCCGAGTACGGACCGCCGCGCAGCCCGCCCACGACGGCGAAGGTGGACGTGATGTTGATGATGGCCGAGCCGGCCTGCATGTGTGGCAGGACCTCTCGCGCCAACCGAAAGGGTGCGCGCAGCATCACGTCGAGGAAGTAGTCCAACGTCTCGTCGTCGGTGTCGTGCAGCGGGGTCGGATTGCCCACCCCGGCGTTGTTGATCAGGAAGTCGACCCGGCCCCACCGCTCGACCGCGGCCGACACGATGCGCGCAGGCCCGTCGTCGTCGGTGACGTCGACGGCGATCGTCGCGACGCGGTCGGGATCGCCGATGGCAGAGGCTAACTCGGTCAGTCGATCGTCATTGCGGCCGGTGGCCAGCACCGCCATGCCTGCTTCGGCGAGTTTGGTCGCGCATCCGAATCCGATACCACCACTTGCACCAGTCACGATCGCTACCTGCATGTCACTCGTCCGCCTTCGTCAGGGCCGATTGAATCTGATGCTTGAGCACCTTGCCGGCGTCGTTTCGGGGAAGCGCCGCCCAGATGACTACTTGCTCCGGCGCCTTGAATGTGGCGACGCCGTGGGCTTGCAAGAAGGTGCGCAGGCTCACGACGTCGGGATGCGCCTGCTCGGTGGGCACCACGACGGCGCAGGCCCGCTCTCCGGTGCGATCATCAGGCAGACCGACGATGGCGATCTCCGCGACACCGGGGTGGCCGATCAAAATGTCTTCGACCTCTTTGGGAGCGATGTTCTCGCCGTTGCGGATGATGACGTCTTTGGCTCGCCCGGTGACGACGAGATAGTCGTCGTCGATCCAGCGGGCCAGATCACCGGTGCGGAAGTATCCGTCGGCGTCGAACGATCCGCTTTCGTCGTCGGAATGTAGGTAGCCGACCAGCATCTGTGGTCCGCGGGTGTGGATTTCGCCGGTTGCGCCGCGCAGCGCGATCTGTGCGAATCCGGCCCGCCCGTCGGTGTCGGCGGCGTGGTCGGGGTCGAGTGGAGCACCGACCGTCGTCACCGGAACTTCCGTCGAGCCGTATACCCGTGTCACCGCGGCGCGCTCGAAATAATCTGCGGCCCGACGGATCAGCGATGGCGACACCGAAGCGCCACCGCAAACGAACAGCTTGAGCTCCGGCAATCGCGTGCCGGCACGTTCGGCCGCCGCCAGCAATTGCTCGAGAAACGGTGTTGCCCCGGCGATGTGAGTGCAGTGATGAGTCCGGATGAGCTGGACGGCCTCGTCGGCGTTCCAGCGATCCATCAACACCGCGGACGTGCCGAGCAACAGCGGGCACTCGAACGCGTAGATGGAGCCGCCGATGTGCGCGATCGGTGACGGGACCAGGAACCGGTCGCCGGGCTGTACCTGCCAGTGGTCGCGGAGCTGAGAGATCAGCGCATGCAAGGAATTATGGCTGTGCAGAACGCCTTTAGGACGTCCGGTGGTCCCCGAGGTGTACAGGATCATCCGAATCGCATCCGCGTCCAGTGTCGGAAGTTCGGTCGGGGGATGGTGGTCGTGCAGTAGCGACTCGAAGGGTGTCTGGCTCGCCGACGCGTCACCGCGCACGATGACAACCTCGGGAGGGGAATCCAGCTCGGCCACGACCCGGGTCAACATCGCCGCATAATCGTGACGCCCGAAAACCGATGGTAAGAAGACCATCCGAGTGTTCGCGTCGTCGAGGATGAACAGCAGCTCGCGGTCTCGCAACGAGGGCAGGATCGGGTTCACCACCATGCCGGCGATCGTCGCCGCGAGGTAAACGACGCACCGCCTCATGCCAATTGGGCAGCATGAACGACACCACGCTACCGGGGGGCATGCGCTTGCGCATTGCCTGTGCCAGCGCCGTCGCCTGCGTGTAGAGGCCTTGACAGTCGATGTGGTGCTCGCCGTCGATCAGCACAGTTCGCTGCGGGGTGTCGAGCGCGGCCTCGGCCAGCGAATCAACCAACGTGCCACGCACCCACCAGCCACGGGCGTAGGCCTCGGTGGCCCGCTCGTCGTGCCAGCGGACCATTCGTCCACCGATCAGTTTGATATGCATGCTTTCTCGCGGCCTATCTCATCCTGAGATTAGCCGCGGACACGGCGCATCGTCATGGAGTGACGAAAACGTGCCGCGGGATGCGTATTGATCGTGACCTGGGCGACTTCGCAGTCCGAGGTGCTGTAGGTCCGGTGTACTTCGAGCGCGGGGCTCCCTGCGTCGACGCTGAGTTGGTCGGCCAGTTCCGGTGAGACCAACACAGCCGCGATCTCCTGGCGCACTCCGACGATGCTCAACCCGAAGAGGTCTTCGATCAGCGGGAAGATCGGACCGGTGTGGCGGGGCAGTAACCTGCCGACCGCCGCGAAAGCCCGGTTGATGTAGTACTCGGTGCGGCAGACCGGGAACTCTGCGCCTTCGATACGGCGAAACCCTTTGACCGCCAACCATTCTTCGCCGCTACCCAGGCCGGTCCGGGCTGCCAGGTCATTGGTGATGCGAACCATCCCGGTGGATTCGATCGCGAATTGCGCGCCGGTCGCGAAGGCCAGCAGATCGTTGATCGACACCACGTCCTGCACGTAGGAGTCCGACGACGGTCGGGGCACCACCAGCGTGCCGGCGCGCGGCCGCGAGGCGACCAGGTTGTCGTCCCGTAGTCGCCGCAACGCTTCCCGGATGGTGTATCGACTGACCGAAAAGCGCTCACAGAGTTGATGTTCGGTGGGCAGTTGCGATCCGACCGGATACACCCCGTCGACGATCTCTTTGCGTAGTGCCCGTGCGACCTGCAGGTAGCGGTGGTCGGCGGGCGGAGCTTCAGTCATGACGGCCGTCCTGTCGAAACGCGAGCACGCTGCCGTCCGAGTCGGCTGACACGTACAGAGTGCCGTCCGGCCCGGCGGCGATACCGGCGAACGGGCCCTGCGGCCCGGAGAACGGCGGCATGCCTTTCAACGGTTTGGGGATGACACCGGGCGGAGTGCCGACCGGCAACCCGGTCGCGATGGTGCTTGTGGTGCCGTCCTCCAGATCGATCGCGATCAGCGCTTTGGCGTCCGCGTCGACGACATACACCTGCCGCCCGTCGACCAGAATGCCGTGCGGGCGGCTCAACTCGGCCACGGTGTCGACGCCGGAACCTACGAGCTTGACCACCCGGCCCGCGCCCGCCTCCGAGACCAGCCAGCCACCGTCGGGAGCGACCGCCACGCCAACCGGATCATTCAGACCTGATGCGAGTACCTCGACCTGCCCGTGCCGGATCGAGATCACCCGTCCCGTACCGAGTTCAGCGGCGGCGATGGTGCCATCGCCGGCGATGGCCACGCCGTAAAGCTGGTCCAATCCGTCTGCCAGAACCACGCTTTCGCAATCGGCCGGCCGATAGCGCGACACCTGTCCGCCCGAGGTGGTGACGACGAATTCGCCCGGGCCGGCGGTAGCCAGCCCGCGCAGAAATCCCGGGTAGCCGGGGGTGAACAGCATGCCTACGGTCTGCAGCGTGCGGCCGGGACGCAGAACGTAGAAGTACGTTCCGTCGGCGACGTAGAGGTTGCCGTCAGCGCCGACGGCAAGGTCCAGCGGCCAGTTCAGCCCGCCCGGCAACACGGCCCGGGTCGCCCCGTCGCCGAGGATCTCGGTGATCTCTCCGGTGAAGTTCGACACGAACAACCGGTCGCCGACGAAGGTGCAGTTGTCCAGGCCCGCTTGAAGATCGGCCAGGACCGTATGCTCGCCGGTGCGCGGATCGATGCGCAACACCTGTCCGCTGTGCACCTGGGTCGAGACAATGCGGCCGGCCGAATCGAACTTCACCGAGTCGGGCACGCCGAGACCAGAGGCGACCGTCTCGGGCACGCCACCGTCGAGGCCGATGCGCCAAATTTCGTTGGCGCCCATCACCGGGAAATACAGCAAGCCGTCCGGTCCGACCTCCATCGCGTTGGGCGACGGCACGTTGGCCAGCAGAACTCGCGGCTCGCCGCCGTTCAGGTCGAGCTCGAGAAGTCTGCCGCCTTCTCGGCATTCGCCGATGAACAACCGACCCTGGTGGACCGTGATGCCGTTGGCGGACGGAACGTCACCGCGCAGTACCCGGGTGTGGCCGTCGGCGCCGCGCACGCTGACCCGGCCGTCCATCACCTCGGTGGCGTAGAGGTCACCGGTCGGACCGAAAGCTACGTCGTCGGGCGCGATGATGTCACCGCCTTTAGGACTGACGGTTTCCAGCCGGCCGCTGCCGACATCGAGCGCGCTGATTTGGCTGCCGGTCACCTGCGCGATGTAGACCAGGCCGTCGGGTCCGGTGCGCAACCCGTTGGCGCCGAACAGCCGGCTGGGCGGGGTGAGCCGCTCCATGTGCCAACCCTCCGCGAGGGCCGGCGACCCAGTCGCGCCTGCGCGCCCTTCGTGCAGCAACATCGGTGTCGACCTCCGGGGCCTATACGTCGCCGGTGACGTTAGCAACCGAGTCTGGTCCAGACAATAGGCAAACAAGCCTCGGCGGCTAACACTTGACGCTTGACCATTTGCAGAGAATCATATTCTCAATTATGCGCACCGCGATATATTGTCCGGACAAAAAGGGCTAGAAAATCCCAGTGGTCGATAACCTGCTCAGTCTCGAGCGGCGCGTGGTCGTGGTGGCCGGCGCCGCGGGCGGCGGTATCGGTACCACTGTGACACGAATGGTTGCCGAGGCCGGCGCGACGGTCATCGCGGTGAGCCGGTCCAAAGAAAACCTCGACGACCACATCGTGCCGTTGGTCGAGCGCGGACTGTCGATTGTCCCGGTGGCCGCCGACGTTGCGACCGAGGATGGTGTGGCCGCCGCGATCGAGCAGGCGCAACGGGCCGACGGCGACCTGCACGGTCTGGTCAATGTGGCCGGCGGGGCGGCACCGGAAACCTGGATGCCGTCGACCCGGGTGACCCGCAGCGACTGGCACGACCTGTTCGTTCACAACCTGGACACCGCGTTCTTCATGAGCCAGGCCGTCGCCGCAGAATTGAAAGCGCACAAACGGCACGGGTCGATCGTGTCGATCTCCTCGATCAGCGGGATGAACACCGCGCCGTTCCACATCGCCTACGGCACAGCCAAGGCGGCGGTCGCGGCGATGACGCGCACGATGGCCGTCGAACTGGCGCTAGACGAGATACGGGTCAACGCCGTCGCGCCCGGAGTGACCGCGACACCGGCATCGCTCACCTACGTCGGCGACGACGCCGAGCGCGATCGTCGAGCCATCGCGATGGGTCGACGTGGCCGGCCGGAGGAGATCGCCGGCACCATACTGTTTCTGCTGTCGGACCTGTCCAGCTACATCACCGGTCAAACCCTGTTGGTGGACGGTGGCCTGGATCTCAAGTGGACGCATTTGGACGCCGACAACACCTCGCTATTTCTCAAGGACGACTCCTTCCGAGCGGCGATAAGGAGACCGTGATGCCCGACATAGAAATTGAAGCAGTCGAAGCGGTCGAAGTCGCCGAGCAGCTTTCCGCTCCAGCGACGATCGGCGTCGAGGCATATTTATCCGAGGACTACGCCCGCGCCGAGCGGGACAGGCTGTGGCGCAAAGTATGGCAGCAAGTCGGCCGGGTCGAGGACCTGCCGAAGGTCGGCAGCTTCCTGACCTATGACATCCTCGACGACTCGGTGATCGTCGTGCGCACAGGTCCGGACACGTTCAAGGCCCATCACAACGTATGTGTACACCGTGGCCGTCGTCTGATTGACGTCCCGGATCACGCGAAAAACATTTGCGGCCAAAAGAAGTCGTTCGTATGCGGATTTCACGGCTGGACGTACGGCCTGGACGGCAACTGCACGCACGTTCCCGAGCAGCAGGACTGGCAGGATGCTTTGACGCCGCAGAATACCCACCTGGCCCCGGTCCATGTCGATACTTGGGGCGGCTGGGTCTGGATCAACCTGGACCCGTACTGCGAGTCGCTGCGCGACTATCTCGAGCCGGCCGCCACGATGCTCGATCCGTTCGGCTTGCAGAACATGCGGGTCAAGTGGCGGAAATGGCTCACCTTCCAATGCAATTGGAAAGTGGCGATAGAAGCGTTCAACGAGACCTACCACGTGGCCACCACCCACCCGCAGTTCAACAAGTTCGGCACGTTCCGCGGCTGGGCGAAAGCGCAGGGCAAGCACAGCAATATCGGCTACGACGCGCCGAAAGATCTCACCGAAACGAGGTCGAAGATCCGACTCGGGACCGGCGATCCACGCATCTCGACGGCCGAGATGCAGATCTACACGTTGGAAGAGACCAACGCCACCACGACGAAGACTCTGGTGGACGCGGCGAAGCGACTGGCCGAGGAACTCCCCGAGGGCACCCCGCCGGATCAGGTACTCAGCCACTGGCTGTCCTCGGCGCGTAGCGACGACGCGGCCCGTGGTGTGGTCTGGCCGGTCATCGACCCCGAGCACTTGGCCAAGAGCGGCACCGCCTGGCAAATCTTCCCGAACTTCCAGATCGGACAGGGCCTGACGACGGCGTTGTGCTACAGCGCCCGACCCAACGGGTATGACCCAGACAGCTGTATCTTCGAGGCGGCCTGCTACGAGCTCTACCCCGAAGGGCAAGAGCCGCAGACGGAATGGGAACACTTGGAAGCGAACGATCCCAATTGGCGCACGGTGTTTCCGCAGGACTTCTCCAACATGGCCGCAGTACAGCAGGGTATGAAATCTCTGGGCTTCTCGGGCACCAAGCCCAATCCCTACATGGAGCGCAGCACCGTCAATCTGCACCGCAATCTCGCCGAATACATGGGCACTGGTGCACCGCGGGACTTAACGAAGGAGTCGCAACGATGAAGGTCAATCTTGGTTTCGGAGCTCACAACTCGCGTGACTGGGATCGCGTGCTGGCCGAGGATTTCAGCCAGCCGCCGGCAACCCCGGACTGGGAGTGCGTCCAGGGCATGCTCGCCATCGCCGACCTGGCCGAGCCACTTGGATTCGACGGCATCTGGATGCCGGAACACTGCGGAACTCCGTATGGTATGACGCCCAACCCAATTCAGGCCTTGAGCTACTTCGCTGGTCGGACCGAACGAGTTGGGCTCGGTACGTTCGTCGCCGTGGCGCCATGGTGGCATCCGATCCGGCTCGCTCATCAGATCGCCTACCTGGACATCATTTCCAACGGTCGCTACACCACGATCGGCATCGGACGCGGGGTATCCAAAGGCGAGTTCGACGCCGTCGGGGTGCCGCGGGAGGAAAGCCGCCAGCGGTTCAACGAGACGCTGGACATCCTGGAATTGGCGTTCTCCGGAAAGCGGTTCTCCTACGACGGCGAGATTTTCAAGGTCCCGGAGATGTCGCTGCGTCCTGAACCGCAAAGCAGCGACTTGTTCTCCCGTATCTACAGCTCATCGTCGACCGCCGAGTCGCTGGAGATCCTCGCTCGCCGCGGTATGGTTCCGCTGTTCGTCGGCAACAAGCCGATCGAGGACGCCGGCCGGGAAGTGCAGAAGGTCAATACGTTCCGTCAAGAAGAGGGTTTGCCGCCCTGTCAGCCGAAGAACGTCATGTTCATGTACTGCACTCCTGACGCCGACGGCGCCGCCAAGAGCGAGGAGTGGATCTGGACGGCCAACCGCGACGTCAACGTCCACTACGGATTCGCCGACGCGTCGAATTTCAAGGGCGTCAAGGGCTATGAGGCCTACGCCTCGCGGGAAGCCACCGCGACGGCGGTGTTGGCGTCCTCGGTGACTGCTGATGACAAGGGCAAGCCGAAGACCCCCGGCTACCACGCGTCCAACCTGCTGATCGGTACGCCGGAGGAGATCTTCAACCGGATCGAGGCCGCGCAGGAAGCCTGCTCGTTCCAAGAACTCACCATCGTCCCGCAGTTCGGCACCATGCCGGTCGAGGAAGCGATAGCGAGCACCGAACTGTTCGCCAAGGAGGTGCTGCCGGCCGTGCAGAAGATGGCGGCTCCGCTGCACCGCGCGGCACTTCCGGAGACCGCGCTGGCATGAGCAGCCCGTCCCGCGACGATGCAGAGGAGCGGCGCCATATGACGTGCGAGCAACCGACCGACACGCCCGACGACGTCGACATCCCCGCACTGCGCGAGAAGTATCGGCAGGAGCGCGAAAAGCGGCTGCGGACTGAGGGATCCAAACAGTATGTAGAGCTCGAGGGAGCCTTCGCGGGGTACTACGAGACGGACCCGTACTCCCCGCCGTTGGTTCGCAACCCAATCGTCGAGGATATCGACGTCGCGGTCATCGGCGGTGGATTCGCCGGTCTGCTGTGTGGTGCCGAGTTGAAGAAGGCCGGCGTCGAGGATGTCCGGATCATCGAGCTGGGCGGCGATTTCGGCGGTGTGTGGTATTGGAACCGCTACCCGGGTATTCAGTGTGACAACGAATCGTATTGCTACATACCGTTGCTCGAAGAGCTGGACTTCATGCCCAGCAAGAAGTTCGCCGACGGCGCGGAGATCTACGAGCACTGCCGGCGGATCGGCAAGCATTTCGGGCTGTACGATTCGGCGATCTTCTCGACGCAGGTCCGCGATCTGCGGTGGGACGACGCGATCAAGCGTTGGCGGATCAGCACCGATCGTGACGACGACATCCGGGCGCGGTTCGTCGTCATGGCGTCGGGCCCGTTCCACCGGCCCAAGCTGCCGGGCATTCCCGGCCTCAAGGACTTCAAAGGGCACAGTTTCCACACATCGCGCTGGGACTACGACTACACCGGCGGGGATAGCACCGGCGGGCTGGACAAGCTGAGCGACAAGCGGGTCGCGCTGGTCGGCACCGGAGCGACCGGCATCCAGGTAACGCCATACATCGCCCGTCATGCCAAGCACCTCTACATATTTCAGCGCACGCCATCGTCGGTCGACGTGCGGAACAACACCCCGACTGATCCCGAGTGGGTGAAGTCGCTGCAGCCGGGCTGGCAGAAAGAGCGGCAACGCAACTTCCATTCGTGGACGTTCGAAGGGATGGCGCTGGGTCAGCCGGACCTGGTCTGCGACTTCTGGACCGAACTCGGCCGCAACACCGCGGCCCGGGTCCTCGCGCTCGACGATCCCGCCTCGCTGAGTCCGGAAGAGTTCATGGCGATCCGCGAAGAAGAAGACTACAAAGTGATGGAACGACTGCGGCGCCGCGTTGAAGGCGTCGTGGACGATAAGGACACCGCGGAGGTCCTCAAGCCCTATTACCGGTTCCTGTGCAAGCGACCGTTGTCCAACGACGAGTACCTGACCATGTTCAACCGGCCCAACGTTTCGCTCATCGACGTCTCCGCGACCAAGGGTGTTCAAAGGGCGACCGAAAAGGGATTGGTCGCCAACGACATTGAGTACGAAGTCGACTGCATCATCTACGCCAGTGGCTTCGAGATCACCACCGAACTCAGCCGGCGCTACTCCATCGACGCCATCGAGGGTCGCGGTGAACTCGCGTTGTTCGACTACTGGGCCGACGGCTATCAGACGCTGCACGGGATGACTACCCGCGGCTTTCCCAATCAGTTCTTCACCGGCTTCACCCAGGTGGGCATCTCGGCGAACATCGCGGCCAACTACGAGTTGCAGGGCGAACACATCGCTTACATCATCGCCGAGGCCATGGCCCGCGGTGCGACAACCGTCGAACCAAGTCAGCATGCACAGGATGACTGGGGGAAAGCGATCCGGGACAACGCGATCGACAACTCGGCTTTCGACGCCCAGTGCACGCCCGGGTATTACAACAACGAAGGTGGTGGCGGGGGAGAGGGTATCCGGTCGCACCTGGGCGAGCCGTACGCGCCCGGCTTCTACGCGTTCGGTGATCTGTTGGCCGGATGGCGCGCCAAGGGCGACCTGGATGGGCTCGTGCTAGGGCATGAATGAGTGAACTGAGATTCGACGATCGGGTCGCCATCGTCACCGGCGCGGGCCGGGGACTCGGCCGCTCCTACGCGCTACTGCTGGCGTCGCGGGGAGCCAAGGTGATCGTCAACGACAACGGTGCGAGCCTGACCGGTGACGGTGCCGATGCAGGACCCGCCGACGAGGTGGTCCGCGAGATCGAAGCCGCCGGCGGCCAAGCCGTGGCGTGCGCCGAGTCCGTTGCGACAGCCCCTGGTGGCCAAGCGATTATTCAGACCGCGCTCGACCACTACGGCACAGTGGACATCCTGGTGCACAACGCAGGCACCGTTCGTCGCGCGCCACTGGCGGACATGAGCTACGAAGATTTCGACGCGGTGCTCGACGTTCATCTTCGCGGAGCGTTCCACGTGGTACGACCGGCATTCGCGTCGATGTGCTCCAGCCACTACGGACGTATCGTGCTCACGTCGTCGATCGGCGGGCTGTACGGCAACCACGGCGTCGCCAACTACGCCGCGGCCAAGGCCGGCGTCATCGGGTTGTCCAACGTGGCCGCGCTCGAAGGCGCTGCTCATGACGTGAAGTGCAATGTCATCGTTCCATCGGCTGTCACCAGAATGGCTGAAGGCCTGGATGTTTCCGCGTATCCCCCGATGTGCCCCGAACAGGTGGCACCGGTGGTGGGGTGGTTGAGTCACCAGTCGTGCTCGATCACCGGGGAGATCCTGGTCGCCGTCGCGGGACGGGTAGCCCGCGTCGTGGTGGCCGAGTCACCAGGAGTGTTTCGTCCGTCATGGTCCATCGAGCAGGTCGGCGAGAGTCTCGAGTCGATCCGGGATATCAACGCGCCGTTGGTCTTTCCCACAGTGCCGGACGGTCATGCCGAACACTTACGCTACAGCTTTTCGATAGTCGAGCGGGAAGGAGTCGGAGATGGTCAACGGCGTTGAGACCAACTCGCATGGTCACTCGGGCCCGCTGGCGGGGGTGCGGGTCGTCGACCTCACCGCGATGGTGATGGGGCCGTACTGCACACAGATCATGGCCGACATGGGCGCCGACGTGATCAAGATCGAGGCTCCCGAAGGCGACGACACCCGCTACATCTCAGTCGGGCCGACCGCCGGGATGAGCGGTGTGTTCGTGAATGTCAACCGGGGCAAGCGCAGCGTTGTCCTGGACCTGCGCTCCGATGCAGGCAAGGCCGCACTGCGATCGCTGATCGAGACCGCCGACGTGTTCATTCATTCGATGCGGGCCAAGGCGATCGCCCGGCTCGGATTCGGATACGACGAAGTCGCTGCGATCAACCCGGCGGTCGTCTACACCAACTGCTACGGCTACGGCCGGCGCGGGCCCGATCGCGATCGGCCGGCTTACGACGACACCATCCAGGCCGAGTGCGGCCTGCCCGCCGTGCAGGAACTGCTAACCGGCGAAGCCAATTACGTCGGCACCATCATCGCGGACAAAGTCGCAGGTCTTACCGCCGTTTACGCCACCATGATGGCGTTGTTCCACCGGGAGCGGACTGGCGAAGGTCAAGAAGTTGAGGTCGCGATGTTCGAAACCATGGCATCGTTCATGCTGGTCGAGCATGCCAACGGCGCCATGTTCGACCCTCCGCTGGGGCCCGCGGTCTACCCACGCACGGTCGCGCCCAACCGCAAGCCATACCGCACCAGCGACGGATTCATCGCCGCACTGATCTACAACGACAGGCATTGGTCAGCCTTCGTCAACGCCGTTAATCCGCCATGGGCGAGTGACCTGTACGCCACACTCGAGCGGCGGGCGCGACAGATCGACACGGTGTACGCGCTGCTCGCGGAGACGATCAAGGAGCGGACAACCGACGAATGGTTGGCGCTGTTTCGTGAGCTGCAGATACCCGCCGCGCCGCTGCAAACCCCTTCTGAGCTGTTCGACGATCCGCATCTGAACGCCGTCGGGTTCTTCGAGACGCTGGACACCGAGCACGGGCCGGTTCGTTTCCCCGGCGTGCCGACCTGGTTTTCCCGGACGGCGGGCCGAGTCGCCGGTCCCGCTCCGAAGCTGGGCGCCGACACCGCCGAGGTGCTCGGAGAACTCGGCATCGGCGCCGAGGCGCAGGCGGCAGCCGCTCACGGGTCGGCATAGCACGGCTTCGCGAGGCCTGTCGGAGTGCCGGGCCGGCAGCTTCTTTCGGTCGGCGCCGCGCCGTGTCTGCCGCTGATGAGGTCGGTGCGCCCCTAAACTGACGCGTGAATCGCGCAGGGAGGGGCACCGAAGCATCGCCGGCAAAAAAGGCGCCGACCAGGACATTGGCCGGAACGCTGGAGAGGTGAGCAGTCAACCGGCCGGGGCGTCCCCCGCGCCGGTCCCGTCTGCTCGGCGACCGCGGTGGGTTGCGCCGCTGCCGACAAGCCGGTCGATCTCACGCAGAGCGGGCAACGATGGTGACCGCTCATCGCGCCGTCCAGGTATTCGCGCCCTCGATGGCGTGCGTGCGCTGGCGGTCGCGCTGGTACTCGCCGATCACGGCGGCATACCCGGGATGGCAGGCGGATTCCTCGGGGTCGACGTGTTTTTCGTGCTCAGCGGGTTCTTGATCACCTCGCTGCTGCTCGACGAATTGGGCCGGACCGGCCGTATCGACCTGCCCCACTTCTGGATTCGACGCGCGCGGCGACTGCTGCCCGCATTGGTCTTGATGGTGCTGACCGTGGCCATTGGGCGGCAGTTCTTCTCGCCCGAGGCCGTCGCCCGGTTGCGGGATGATGCCGTCGCCGCATTCTTCTGGGTGGCCAACTGGATGTTCGTGGCCGACAAGACCGACTACTTCACCCGCGGCGCTCCGCCGTCGCCGCTGCAGCACGCCTGGTCGCTCGGCGTGGAGGAGCAGTACTACCTGGTCTGGCCGCTCGTACTCATCGCGGTCGCGGTGGGTCTGGCGGTGCGAGCACGCCGGCGCGGCAGTCGAGCCACGCTGGGCGGCGTCCGGTTGACGGTCTTCCTGCTGGCCACGATCGGGGCGTTGGGCTCCGCCGCGGCGGCCATCCTGCTCGCGTCCGACGCCACTCGGGACCGCGTCTACTTCGGCACCGACACCCGGGCACAGGCCCTGTTGGTCGGTGCCGCGGCGTCGGCGTTACTGGTGGGCGATTGGTCGTCGCTGAACCGCGGATGGTCGCTCATCCGATCCCGGACGGGGAAATGGATCGCTCGACTGCTGCCGGTGATCGGGCTGGCACTGTTGGGGGCGGCCGTCCATTACGCCTCCGGCACCGCCCGTGAATTCCGCGGTGGCCTGCTGATCGCGGTCGCGATCGCGGCGGCGTTGGTGATCGCCCCGGTGGCGCTGCACCAGCGCGGTCCGGTCGCGGCCGTGCTGGCCTGGGGTCCCCTGGCATGGCTGGGCACCATCTCCTATGGCGTCTATCTGTGGCACTGGCCGATCTTCCTGGTGCTCAACGGCCAACGGACCGGCTGGTCAGGAATGTCGTTGTTCGCCGTTCGGTGCGCCGCCACGCTGGCGGTGTCAACGGTGTCGTGGTGGGCGATCGAGCAGCCGATCCGCAAATGGCAACCGGTACGAGTGCCGCTGCTGCCGCTTGCCGGTGCGACCGCGGCGACCGCCGCCGCAGTGACGCTGCTGGTCGTGCCGGTCACGCCCCGACTCGGCACCGGGCCGCTCGCCGCCAGCCTGCCTCCCGGTGTGTCACCGGTTGCGGTCGTGTCGCCATCTCCTCCGGCTGGATTCAGATCCGCCGGGGCGCTCGGACCACGAGACCCGAACCGGCCCTTCACCGTATCGGTATTCGGTGACTCGATCGGCTGGACGTGGATGCACTTTCTGCCGGCGACGCCAGGGTTTCAGTTCATCGACCACACCGTCATCGGCTGCAGCCTGGTGCGCGGCGGCCCGTACCACTACCTCGACGAGACCTTGGATCAGAAAAGCGAATGTGAAACATGGCCGGGCAGATGGACATCCCAGGTGTCTCTTGACCAGCCCGACGCCGTGCTGCTGGTCATCGGCCGTTGGGAAACCGTGGATCGGGTCAACGAAGGACGGTGGACCCACATCGGCGACCCAGCCTTCGATTCCTACATCGCCGGTGAACTGCGGCGGGCGGTGGACATCCTCGGCTTCGGCGGTGCGCCGGTGACCCTCACCAATCTGCCGTACAGCAGGCGCGGTGAACGACCCGACGGCAGCCTGTACCCAGAGGACGACCCACGCCGGGTGGACGAGTGGAACACTCTGCTGGCCAAGACTGTTGGGAACCGGCCGGATGTCAAAGTATTGGATCTCAAGAAGAAGCTGTGTCCTGACGGTCTCTACACCGCCAAGGTCAATGACATCCCGGTCCGCAGCGACGGCGTCCACCTCACCGACGACGGTGTGAAGTGGTTGACCCCGTGGCTCGAGCAGTCGCTGCGCAGGCGGTGATCAGCTGCCGGCGTAGCTGCTGATCTCCATGCTGTCACTCTCCCGGACGGCGAAATTGGAGCTCACATAGCCGTTCTCGATCTTGCGGACGTGGTCGAGGTAGGACTTGACGTCCGCGCTCTCGGTGTTGTCGGCGACGACGAGAGCGCCGGGTGACAGACGCCCCTCGAGGAGCTCGATCACCGGCAGATACAGCTCTTTCCAGCCGTCGAGCAGCACGAAATCGACCGGCCCGTCCAGGCTCGCCAGCGTGGCGAGCGCATCCCCTTCGAGCACGGTGATCAGGTCGTCCAGCCCGGTCTTACTGAACGTCTGCTTGGCGGCGGCGATCTTGGGCTCGTTGATCTCGGTGGTCACCACCCGGCCGGTGCCGTTGTCGCGGACCGCTGAGGCCAGGTGCAGGGCTGAAATGCCAAAGGACATACCGAATTCGACGATGGTCTCGGGCCGGGTCGCCCGCACCAGCGAATAGAGCAGTCGGCCGGCCTCCGGTGTCACCGGGATGTAGAAATCGCTCATCGCGTCGGCGCGCTCCTCGACGGTCCGCTCCGGAGACATGTCGGGGCGTCTCTCGCGCAGCTGCGACATCTGCTCGCGCGACTCGGTGTACATCCGGTCCAGGACTTCGGCGACTCGGGGTTCTTGCAGGGTGATAGGCATGCTCTCGAGCCTAGGCGTTACAGAACGCCAGCGGGCACTCCCCTCGTCCAGCCCGCTACGGCAGCAGAACGATCTTGCCGTGGGTATGTCGCCGTTCGAGCTCCTCGAACGCGTCGGCGACCCGGTCCAGCGGATAGGTGGCCGCAACATCGAAATCGACTGCGCCGGAGGTGATCAGCCCAGCTATTTCACTGAGCACCCCTGTCGTCGAGGCCTCGGCGCTGCCTTCTGTCTTCGCGCCGACTTCTACGGCTTTCTCGAACGAAATGATGGTGTCGATCCGCTGAGGCGCCACACCGAGGTCGATCGCGAGCTGCACGTAGTCCGGCCCGAACAAGTCGATGAAAGCGTCGATCCCATCGGGTGCTGCCTGCCGTAGGCGATCGGCCAGCCCAGCGAGCCCATTACCGTATTCGACCGGTACGACACCGTGGGCGCGCAGCCAGTCGGCGTTGCCCGTCGAGGCAATGCCCAGGACCCGCACGTCGCGTAGGGCCAGCAACTGTACGACCAGACTGCCGACCCCGCCGGCGGCCGCGGACACTGCGACGGTGTCGCCCGGCTGCGGATCTACAGCGCGAACGGCGGCGTATGCCGTGGCACCGACCACGTAGAGCGAGCCGGCGATTTCCCAGCTCAGCTCGGCCGGCTTGGGAATCAGCTGATCGGCCGGGACTTTCATGTGGGTCGCGTGGCTGGATCGCTCGAAGCTGAACCCGAGCACCTCGTCACCGACGGCGAATTCACTGACACCGTCACCGACCTCGACGACGACACCGGCCAGATCGCTGCCCTCACCCGAGGGGAAGGTGGCGGGGAATCGCTCGTGCAGCGCACCGCTGCGGATGCCCACCTCACCGGGGTTGATCCCGGCGGCGCGAACCTCGACGACTACCTCGCCGGCGCCCGGCACCGGTTTGTCGACATCGGCTACGTACAACACGTCGCGATCGCCGTAACGATCGAAACGAACCGCCTTGACTGCCGCCATGGGGACCTGCCTATCCGGAATTATCCTCGTCTGCAACCGCTTTGGCCCGCCGAGTGTGGCGCGGCCATACTGAGGAGCAAACTCGGCCGCGCACCGATCTCTTCCGCCCGGCCGGTGTGACCGTCATCACAGCCCCGCAAAGCTCACCGGGTCAGGTCAGGCCACCACGTTGATGGGATCGCCGAGGTGGACGGAGTCGAAGTACCACGCGGCGTTATCCGGGCTGAGATTGATGCAGCCATGGCTGACGTTCGCATAACCCTGTGAGTCCACCGACCAGGGAGCCGAGTGCACGTACACGCCGCCCCATGTCACCCGGACGGCATATTGCGCGGTGATCTTGTATCCCTCTGAGGACTCGAGTGGGATGCCGATGGTTCGCGAATCCATGACGACGGTTCGCTCTTTGGACAACGCGGAGTAGTTGCCGATCGGCGTCGGGCGTGTCGGCTTACCCATCGACGCGGGCATGGTGCGCAGCACCTCGCCGTTGACGCTGACCGTGAAGGTGTGCTGGGAAATGCTGGCAACGCCGACGACCGCATCGCCGGTTTCGAAACCTGTTGACAGGGCGTGTATCTGAACGCCGACATGGCTGTGGGCGGGCCAGTAGCCGTCCGGCTGCCATTGCACGGTGCTGTTGTCGACCCAACTGAAGTGCCCGGTGACGTGTTCAGGTGCGGCGATCTTGATCGCCCGTTCGGCGGCTGGCCGGTTGGTCACCGGCGCGTTGAACGTGACGATCGCCGGGTGGGCTACGCCGACAACGGCGCCGTCAGCCGGCTGAATCGAGGCGACGCCGTCGGCCGGGGTCGGGGGTGCGATGGCTGCCATGCCAGGGGCGCCGGATCCCGCCATGGCCAACACGGCGACCAATACCGTGAGGCCCACACATCGCATCGCTTTGCCCACGATGTCCCACCCTCCGAGATGATGCGAGCCGTAAGCGCTCACATTCCATTTCCCTAATATGTACCCTATCCGGCTCTCAGCAAACAGACTTGATAATGCGTAAGTCGTGCTGAGTTCGGCGAAGTGAAGGTCACTTTCGCTGGTAGGCGCCATAATACCGGCGCGGCCGTGATCTCGAACTCTTCGCGTCGAGCCCGATTTGGCAAGCGTAATCAGCGCGCGTCGGCCGCGGGCTCTGCCGTCTCAGGCGTGCCAGCTGCTCCAGCGCCGGACCACGATCGCGATGACGGCGCCGTTCAACGAAACTGATTGGTACTGAGGATATTTCGCCCGGAGCAGATCGCGCCCGGTGTGCACGGCGTCGCCGTCGTGATGGACCTCGGCGATGCCGTCGACCCGGACCCACCACAACTGCGTCCAGTCCTGGTCGTAGTGGTCGACCAGCAGACTCACCTGCGGATTGGCTTCGATGTTCGCCAGCCGGCGCAGCCGCCGGGTGGTTTTGGGTTTGGCGTCCACGGCCGTGTAGACGACGCCGTCGTGCAGCGCGAATACCACCGGCACCAGGTGCGGGCCGCCGCCGGGAGCGACGGTCGCCAACCGGGCCACCGGTGCCTGCGCGAAGCGGGCCGCAACGTCGGAGTCGACCATCACTGCAGCCTAAAGACTTACGTGATGGTGAAGCCGCCATCGACGGTGATCGTCTGGCCGGTGACGTAGCCACCGGCCGCCGACGCCAACCAGACCGCGGTCGCCGCGAGTTCACGTGCGTCGCCGAGCCGTCCGAGGATCAGGCGGTGCGCCTGGCTATCGAGATATTCGGGCGGGTATTCGTCGGTCATCTCGGTCTTGAAGAAACCCGGCGCTAATGCGTTGACCCGGATGCCTTTCCGCGAGCCCCACTGTTGGGCGAGGTCTCGGGTGAGCCCGATGATCGCGGCTTTGCTCGCGCTGTACGCCGCTTGCGGCAGGCCGGCGGTGGTGATGCCCAGGACGCTGGCGATGTTGATGATCGAACTGCCGGGCTCCATGACGCGTCCGCTGGCTTGCGCCACCCAATAGGCACCGTTGAGGTTGACATCGATCACCGAGCGGAACTGCTCGGGCGTCTCCCGGGTCGCCGGGTGGGCCGTGCCCACTCCGGCGTTATTGATCAGCACGTCGACCCGGCCGAACGTCTGCATCGCGGAATCCACCAGGGCCTGGCACTGCTCGGGCACCGCCACGTCGGTGGCGACTGTCACCGCTTGCCGGCCGGCGGCCTTTACGAGCGCAGCGGTCTCGGCCAGTCTTTCGACGCGGCGTGCTCCCAGCACGACGTCGGCACCGGCTTCGGCGAACGCTTCGGCGAACGACACGCCCAGCCCCGACGAGGCACCGGTGACCAGCACAACTTTGTCGTCCAGCCGGAACGAATCGAGCACACCCATGCGATCGCTACCTTTGCTGTCGACTTGCTGTCTGGCCAGAAGCTATGAAGCTACCGTTTGGCGGAAGCCAACGTTGATATGCCTCCTGCGACAATGCAAGCTACGGTTAGATAGACAAAGTTGTGCCGCGTCGATATCGAAATGTTGTGGCAATTCCGGCTCGATTCGAGACGGAACCTATTGGGGAGGTAATGGGATGAGCGGATCGCACCGCCGTGAACCGCGGGGGTCGCTGCGCTTGCTCAGTGTGCTGACAGTGCTGGGCCTGGGCCTGGCAACGGCGCCAGCGCACGCGTCGCCGCTGACACCGCCGGCGCCGCGGGACGCCGCGTCGGCCTCCGCGCAAGTAGGCCCGCAGATCGTCGACATCGACGCCAGACTGGGATACCAGAGCGCGCTCGGTGCGGGAACCGGCATCGTGATCGATGGCGGCGGCGTGGTTCTGACGAACAATCACGTGGTCGCCGGAGCCACCAACCTCACCGCGAGGTCCATCGGTAACGGACAGACCTACCCCGCCACGGTGATCGGTTACGACCGTCAACATGACGTCGCGGTATTGCAACTCGCCGGCGGCGGGCTGCCCAGTGCCAATATCGGGAACTCGGACACCGTGCGGGTCGGCGAGCCGATCGTCTCGCTGGGTAATGCCGGAGGCGCCGGCGGAGCGCCGGCTGCGGAAGTGGGCACTGTCTCCGCCCTGAACCAGACGGTGTCGGCCAACGATGCGCTGACCGGCAGCACCGAGACGCTGAACGGGCTGATCCAGGTGGACGCGGGCATCCGTCCCGGCGACTCCGGCGGGCCGACCGTCAACTCGGCCAACCAGGTGATCGGCATGAACACCGCCGCCTCGCAGAATTACCACCTCGGCCGCGGGCAAGGCTTCGCGATCCCGATCAACCAGGCGATGGCCATCGCCGGGCAGATTCGGTCCGGTGCCTCGTCGCCGACCGTGCACATCGGCCCGACCGCGTTCCTCGGCGTCGGTGTGAACGACGCGCCCGGCGGGGCAGTCGTCCGCCAGGTGATTCCGGGCGGCCCCGCGGCCGGCGCCGGCATCAACCCCGACGACGTGATCACTTCGATCAACGGCCAGCCGGTCAATTCGGCCACCGCGTTGACCAACATCCTCGATCAGCACCACCCCGGCGACGGGATCGACGTGGGGTTGCACGGACGCAACGCGAATGTCACATTGGCGGACGGCCCTCCGGGCTGATCCCAACGTCGCAGCTAGCGAGGCTGTAACCAATTCGTTTGGCGTGCAAGGTTTTCGATTACGCACCTCGGGTACGGGTAACATCGTGGACTTGACGAGCGACAGAAACGACACCGTTGCGCACAATCCAGCCGAGGGAAGTCACGTCGAGGCCGGCGTGGTCGAACATCCCAGCGCAGACGAGTTTGGCGACGCCAAGTCGTTGCCCGCGGATCCGACGTGGTTCAAACACGCGGTCTTCTACGAGGTCCTCGTCCGGGCGTTTGTGGACGGCAACGCGGACGGATCGGGAGATCTGCGGGGGCTCATGGAGCGCCTGGACTATCTGCAGTGGCTCGGCGTCGACTGCATCTGGCTGCCGCCGTTCTACGACTCACCGCTGCGCGACGGTGGCTACGACATCCGCGACTTCTACAAAGTGCTTCCCGAATTCGGGACGGTCGAGGATTTCGTGGTATTGCTCAACGCGGCGCATGAGCGGGGGATCCGGGTCATCACCGACCTCGTCATGAACCACACGTCGGATTCGCATCCGTGGTTTCAGGAGTCACGGCACGACCCCGAAGGCCCGTACGGCGATTACTACGTATGGAGCGACACCAGCGAGAAATACACCGATGCGCGGATCATCTTCATCGACACCGAAGAGTCGAATTGGACCTTCGATTCGGTACGCAAGCAGTTTTACTGGCACCGGTTCTTCTCCCATCAACCGGACCTGAACTACGACAACCCGGTCGTGCAGGAAGCGATGATCGACGTTCTGCGCTTCTGGCTCGATCTCGGGATCGACGGTTTCCGGCTGGACGCGGTGCCGTACCTGTTCGAGCGCGAGGGCACCAATTGCGAGAACCTGCCCGAGACGCACGCCTTCCTCAAGCGTGTCCGCAAAGTCGTCGATGACGAGTTCCCGGGCCGGGTGCTGCTGGCCGAGGCCAACCAGTGGCCGGCGGATGTCGTCGAATATTTCGGCGATGCCAGCACCGGCGGCGACGAGTGTCATATGGCGTTCCATTTCCCGCTGATGCCACGCATCTTCATGGCGGTCCGTCGAGAGTCGCGTTTTCCTATCTCGGAGATTTTGGGGCAGACGCCCGAGATCCCGGACCTGGCGCAGTGGGGGATCTTTCTGCGCAATCACGACGAGCTGACGCTGGAGATGGTCAGCGACGAAGAGCGCGATTACATGTACTCCGAGTACGCCAAAGACCCGCGAATGAAGGCCAACGTCGGGATCCGCCGCCGGCTGGCTCCGCTACTGGACAACGACCGCAACCAGATCGAGTTGTTCACCGCGCTGCTGCTGTCGCTGCCCGGCTCGCCATGTCTCTACTACGGCGACGAGATCGGCATGGGCGATGTCATCTGGTTGGGTGACCGCGACGGCGTGCGCACCCCGATGCAGTGGACACCGGACCGCAACGCCGGGTTCTCCAAGGCGAATCCCGGTCGGCTGTACCTGCCGGCCAGCCAGGATTCCGTCTACGGGTACCAGGCCGTCAACGTCGAGGCGCAACGCGACACCTCGACGTCGCTGCTGAACTGGACCCGCACCATGTTGATGGTCCGCAGGCGACACGATGCGTTCGCGATCGGGTCATTCCAAGAGCTGGGTGGAACGAACCCGTCGGTGTTGGCCTACGCCCGGGTGTCGGACGAGGACGTGGTGGTCTGCGTCAACAACCTGTCGCGCTTTCCGCAGCCCATCGAGTTGAACCTGCAGCACTGGAACGGCTACATACCGGTCGAGTTGACCGGTCGGGTGAGATTTCCCCCCATCGGACATCTGCCCTACCTGCTGACCCTCCCGGGGCATGGGTTCTACTGGTTCCAGCTGTGCGGGTCTGAGGAGTCGCAATGAACTTGCCGTGGTCGCAATGGCTGCCCCAGCAGCGCTGGTATGCCGGGCGCAGCCGCAAGCTGGCTAGCGCCGAGACGGGTCATGTCGTTACCCTGCGCGACGGTCTGGATCTGGTCCTGGTCGATGTCACCTACACCGACGGCTCAGCGGAGCGATACCAGGTGCTGGTCGGCTGGGATTCGGAGCCGCCGCCCGAGTACAGCACCATCGCGACCATCGGCGCCGATGGCGACCGCGTCGGCTATGACGCGCTCTACGATCCGGCCGCGGCCGGTTTCCTGATGTCGCTGCTCGACTCCTCGGCGTCGCGTGGCGACGTGTCGTTCGTCAAAGAGCCGGGCGTGAGGCTGCCGGCGGACGCCTATCCGCGGGTGTCGGATGCCGAGCAGAGCAACACCAGCGTGATCTTCGAGCGCGACGCCATCCTGAAGATCTTTCGCCGGGTCAGCCCCGGTATCAACCCGGACATCGAGCTCAACCGGGTGCTGGGCCGGGCCGGAAACCAGAATGTGGCGCCGCTGCTCGGTAGCTATGAGCTGACCACCGGCGACGGCGTCAGCAGCCCGCTCGGCATGGCGACCGCATACGAGTCCAACGCGGCCGAAGGCTGGGCAATGGCCACCGCCAGCGTGCGTGACCTGTTCGCGGAGGGCGATCTGTACGCCTATGAGGTCGGCGGCGACTTCGCCGGGGAGTCCCAGCGGTTGGGGGAGGCCGTCGCGTCCGTGCATGCCGGGCTCGCCGAAGCCCTCGGCACGTCGCAGGCGCCCTTCCCGGTCGACACGATGCTGGCGCGGTTGTCGGCGGCGGCCGGCGCGGTTGGCGAGCTCGAGCAGTACACGGCGTCCATCAAGCAGCGCTTTCAAAAGCTGGCGGAGCAGACCATCACCGTGCAGCGAGTCCACGGCGATCTGCACTTAGGTCAAGTGTTGCGCACGCCGGAGACCTGGCTGCTGATCGACTTCGAGGGCGAGCCCGGTCAGCCACTCGAGGAGCGCCGGGCGCCGGATTCGCCGCTGCGCGACGTCGCGGGCGTGCTGCGGTCATTCGAATACGCTGCCTACGGGCCGTTGGTCGATCAGTCCAAAGACAAGCAACTCGCTGCGCGCGCCCGAGAGTGGGTGCTGCGCAACCGAACCGCGTTCTGCGACGGCTACGCGTCGGTCGCCGGCGTCGATCCGCGCGATTCGGCGCTGATCTTGGGGGCCTACGAATTGGACAAGGCGGTCTATGAGGCCGGCTACGAGTCTCGGCACCGGCCTGGCTGGTTGCCCATTCCGCTGCGGTCGATCGCCAAGTTGATAGCAAATTGATGTGAGTCTCGCCTGAATCACCGTCCCCGCGCTGCCGTGTGCTTTCCTGCGGTGAAAGCATTGATCCATGTTCCGGGAGACATTCGACAGTGAAGCCCGGTTGTCATACGTGCTGGCGGCCTTGGCCGGTGTCTTGGGGGCGACCGCTTTCACCCATTCGGCAGGCTATTTCGTCACGTTCATGACCGGCAATGCGCAACGTGCGGTGCTGGGATACTTCCGCGACGACGTGGTGCTGTCGATAAGCGCCGGTCTGCTGATCGTCGCCTTCGTCTCGGGTGTGGTGGTGTCGTCAGTGTGCAGGCGGCACTTCTGGGTGGCTCATCCGCACGGGCCGACCGTGCTGACCACCCTCAGTCTGTTCGCCGCCACGGTGGTCGACATCTTCGACTTGGGCTGGGACCAGAATGAGTTGGACTTCCCGCCGATCTTTCTGCTGGCCTTCGGTATTGGTGCGCTGAACACCTCGTTCGTCAAGGACGGCGAAACTTCGGTACCGCTGAGCTACGTCACCGGCACGCTGGTGAAAATGGGTCAGGGCATCGAACGCCATATCGCCGGCGGACACCTGTCGGACTGGCTCGGCCACTTTCTGCTGTTCGCCAGCTTCATCCTGGGTGCCACGGCGGGTGGTGGCATCAGCCTGGTCGTCAACGGCACTGGCATGTTGGTCGTCGCTTCTGCGGTGTGCGCGTTGACAACCGGGTACACGTACTTCCACCAGGACCGCCGTGCGTTGTTGAACTAGCCGCCCACACAAGAACATCGGCAGCAGCGCTGGGGGTGCGCTGCTGCCGATGCCTTGGCGGGATCTATCAGGTGGCGCCTTGAGCAGCGCTCAAGGTCCGCTGAATGTCGGGCTTCATGGCGACCAGTTGCTGGTTCCAGTAACCCCAGTCATGCGTTCCGTTGGGCGGGAAGTTGAACGTGCCGTTCCTGCCGCCCGCGGCGGTGTAGTTGTCGCGGAACTGCTCGTTGGTGCGCAGCGTGAACTGCTCCAGGAACTTCGCCGGCATGCTGTCGCCGCCGAGTTCGTTCGGAGTGCCGTTGCCGCAGTAAACCCAGACGCGGGTGTTGTTCTGCACCAGGCGGGGGATCTGGACCATCGCGTCGTTGCGCTTCCACGCTGGGTCGCTGGTCGGGCCCCACATGTTGCTGGCGTTGTATCCGCCGGCATCGCCCATCGACAGGCCGATCAGCGTCGGCCACCAGCCCTCGGAGGGGTTCAAGAAGCCAGACAGTGACGCCGCGTAGGAGAACTGCTGCGGGTAGTACGCAGCCAGGACCATCGCGGAACCGCCGGACATCGAAAGACCCACCGCGGCATTACCATTGGGCGAGATGCCCCGGTTGGCTTGCAGGTAGGTGGGCAGCTCCCTGGTCACGAAGGTTTCCCACTTGTAGGTCTGGCAACCGCTCTTGCCGCACGCCGGCTGATACCAGTCGCTGTAAAAGCTGGACTGTCCGCCGACCGGCATGATGACCGACAGCCCGGACTGGTAGTACTCCTCGAACGCCGGAGTGTTGATGTCCCAGCCGTTGAAGTCGTCTTGTGCGCGCAACCCGTCGAGCAGGTAGACCGCGTGTGGTCCGCCACCCTGGAACTGCACCTTGATGTCGTGGCCCATCGCTGCGGACGGGACATTCAGGTACTCGACCGGCAGGCCTTTTTTGGAGAACGCCCCCGCCGTCGCCGAACCCCCGATAGCACCGACCAGGCCGGCCAGCAGCGCTGCCCCTGTGATCGCAATTGCCAACCGGCGCGGCAAACGACCTGCCGTACCGCGGAACTTCTCAACGAACTTCATATCTCCTACACTTCCCAACTTTCATCTGCCGCACAGTGCGGTCGAATAGCTGTCTGAGGCAGTCAAACACGGAACGAGTCACACGCTTGTGGTTCGCCTCGGGGTGTGGGATCGCGGTTCGCTAACGATTCGGGCTCGGAGCGTTACCCGTCGATAACGAATACGACTCGGTGCCACCGACACCAGGAAAACGCCCCCTGCTGAGGCGAATTCAGCAGGGGGCGTTATCAATTCGTGATTTAGGCGACCAGACGTCGCAAAAGCGTTGAGGCAGTGACTATTCCAAGGACCGCTGCCACCAGCAGCACCACGATATCCGGAAAGTGGAACGGCGTGCCGATCAGCAGCGCCCGCAGCGCGTGGACCTCGTAGCTCAGCGGATTGACGGTGCTCAGCACATGCAGCCAGGACGGCATCACATCGACCGGATACAGCGCATTGGAGGCGAAGAACAACGGCATAGTGATGGCCTGACCGATGCCCATCAGCCGGTCGCGGCTACGCACCAATCCCGCCAGCGTCATCGACAGGCAGGCGAAGAACGCCGATCCGAGCATCACGACCGCCATGGCGGCCACGATTCGCAGCGGGTTGACCGTCATGCCGATACCCATGACGTAGGCCAAGGCCAGCACGCCGACGACCTGGGCCACCGATCGGACCCCCGCGGCGAATGCCTTGCCGGAGATCAGGGCCGAGGCGGGTGCGGGTGTCACCATCAGCTTCGCCAGCACGCCGGCGTCGCGGTCCCAGATGATCTGGATGCCGTAGAAGATCGAGATGAACAACGCGGACTGGGCGATGATCCCCGGAGCCAGAAAGGCCAGGTAGGACACCGATCCGGTATTGATGACGTGCAGCTTGCTGAATGTGGTGCCGAAGATCAACAGCCACAACGCCGGCTGCACCATCCGGGTGACGAGTTCGGTGCGGTCGTGTCGCAGCTTCTGCAGTTCGACGATCGCGAACGCACTGGCCCGGCCCGATATTGCGTAGACCCGTTGCCACCCGCGCGGGGCACGGGACAGGGTAGCTGCTGTTGATTCGACGGCGCTATCAACCGACACGGCTGGCAACCTTTCTGCTGGAACGGATTTCACGGAACGATCCAGGCGCCTCGGCCTGATCTGCCAGGTCGGACGAGGTGTAGTGCCGGAACACGTCTTCGAGCGTCGCGCACGCCGACACCGTCGACTTCAGCTTCGCGGGTGTTCCGACTGCGCGTAGCTTGCCGTGATGCATCAGCGCGACACGGTCGCACAGCGCGTCAGCCTCCTCCATGTAATGGGTGGTCAGCAGCACCGTCATACCGAACTGGGCCTGCATCTTCAGCACGTGCGTCCAGACGCGGTCGCGCGCGATCGGGTCCAGCCCCACCGTCGGTTCGTCGAGAACCAGCAGCGACGGGCGATTCACCAGCGCCTGCGCCACTTCCAGGCGACGCACCATCCCGCCGGAGTAGGTGCCGGCCAGCCGGTCGGCGGCGTCGAGTAACTCCATCGCGTCGAGGGCTTCGTCCACCCGCTCCGATCGCTGGCTGCGCGCAACGCCGTACAACCGCGCGAACCAGGCCACATTCTGTCGGCCGGTCAAGGCGGGCTCAATCGAAAGCTGTTGGGGGACGTAGCCGATATTGCAACGGATGTCGACCGTCTGGTCTCGGGCGTCCAGGCCGAAGATGTGAAGCTCGCCGTGCTGCACCGGCGTGAGCGTGGTCAGCATCCGCACAACCGTCGTCTTGCCTGCGCCGTTGGGTCCGAGCAGACCCATCGTCTCGCCCGGCCGCACCTGCAACGTCACGTCATCGACGGCCACGAACTGGCCGTAACGATGCGTCAGGTTCCGGCCGTCGACCACCATCGGCAGTGATCCGCTCATTGTCGTCGCTCCTGTAATCGTTGGGTCATTGTGTCGAGGACTGTCAAACCCTTTGCCAAAGAATGGATTTGATCGTCGTCGAGCTCTCTGAGCACCTCGGCCAGTACCGCTCGCCGAGCCGTTCGAGACGAATCGACGACCTGCTGGGCAGTTCCGGCCAGCCGTAGTCGTCCGACACGCCGGTCGGTCTCGCTTGCGGTCCTGATCAGTAAACCCTTGGCCACCAGCTTGGAGACCAGGGTTGAGGCGGTGTTGGCTACCAGCCCCAGTTCCGCGGCGGCGGCGCTGACCGAGATGCCGGGTTGGCGGCCGACCAGCCATAGCAACTCCGATTGAGATTCGGTGAGCCGTGCGGCGTCGAAACCACGCTCGGCCGACCGGCGGAGTTGCCGGCGGAATCTGCCGACGACACGGGACAACTCGGTGACGGGGTCGATGAGGATGTCCACATGTCTCTGTTTACGAGCTAAGAATGTGCGGACGCTATGTCTGAGCTAGCAGCGAGCTACTTCCGCAGGCGGTGAAGGACGACGTCGGTCAGCGCGCTGTCCTCGACACGCGCCGTCATGTATGTGCAGAAGGGTTGCCTGCGGCGATCGGTCGGCGAGCCGGGGTTCAGCAACCGCAGCCCGGTGCCGGTCGTGGTGTCCCACGGGATGTGACTGTGACCGAACACCAAGACGTCAGAGTCGGGGTAGGAAAGCGACATCCGGGCTTCCCGGCCACCCGATGCGCCCGTCTCGTGAACAACGGTGAAGCGCAGCCCGCCCAGAACCACATCGGCACGTTCCGGGAGCCGCGAGCGCAACTCGGGCCCGTCGTTGTTGCCCCAGCAGGCCACCAGTCGCTTGGACCTGGCCGTGAGCTCGTCGAGCAACGCCGGTACCACCCAGTCGCCGGCGTGCAGCACGACATCGGCGAGGGCGACCTCGTCCCAGACCCGCGCGGGTAAATCTCGAGCGCGTCGCGGAACGTGCGTGTCGGCGATGAGTAGCAACCTCACGCGCCGCTACTTCGGCCCTTCGGGTCAGCCATGACCGGCTCCTTCCGTTGCCATTGATCAGTTCGGGATTATTACCCGGCCGGGATTCCAGGCGAAACATCCCGGTGGCGAAGCCGCGACGACGCAGTGGCACGATGCTTAGCAGCGCGGCCCCCATCGCCGTCGGGCCGGTACAAAGGAGACAACGCTATGCGCACCTTCGAATCAGTCGCCGACCTCGCCGCGATCCAAGGGGAGAGTATCGGAGAGAGCGACTGGGTGACGATCAGCCAGGACGACGTCAACCTGTTCGCCGACGCAACGGGTGACCACCAGTGGATCCACGTCGACCCCGAGCGGGCGGCCAAGGGTCCTTTTGGCAAGACGATCGCGCACGGCTTCATGACGTTGGCGCTGCTGCCGCGGCTCCAGCACCAGATGTACACCGTCAATGGGATCAAGCTGGCAATCAACTACGGCCTCAACAAGGTTCGTTTCCCCGCCCCGGTGCCGGTCGGCTCCCGGGTGCGCGCGAAGAGCTCGTTGGTCAACGTCGAGGACCTCGGCAACGGGGCGGCACAGGCCACGGTGTCGACCACCGTGGAGGTCGAGGGCTCGGACAAACCGGCGTGTGTGGCCGAGAGCGTCGTTCGCTACATCTCCTAGGCCCGGGTCATGGACGCTGAACTGGCATCCTGGCGCGACGCCGGACAATACTTCGACTACCTCGGTTTCGAGATCTTCTACCGGGTGGAAGGCAGCGGTCCTCCGCTGCTGCTGATTCACGGGTATCCGTTCAATTCCTTTGACTGGGCACCGATCTGGCCGACGTTGGCGCAGCGGTTCACCGTCATCGCACCGGACATGATGGGGATGGGCTTCTCCGCAAAACCGGTCGCCTACGAATACTCGGTGCACGACCATGCCGACATGCATGAGGCATTGCTGGATCATCTCGGCATCGGCAATGCGCACATTTTGGCCCACGATCTCGGTGATTCGGTGGGGCAGGAACTGTTGGCGCGCCACGAGTTTGGCCAGCGCGCCTACGGAGCGCTGGATATCGACTCGATCACCTGGCTCAACGGCGGCATGTTCGTCGAGACCTACACGCCCCGGGCGGCGCAGAAGCTGCTCTCCCGAACCCCGTTGGGCGACATCCTCAGTCACGTGCAGGGCAGCCCGTTATCTCGCCGGCTGATGGAACCGACGCTGCGGGAGATGTTCGGCCCGAACACCAAGCCGACACAGCACATGATGGACGTGTTCAACCAGATCCTGGATTACAACGGCGGCCGCCGGGTGTTGCACAAGGTCGGCCGGTTCATCAATGACCGCCACACCCATCGCAATCGATGGGTGCGGGCGATGCGGGAGACGTCGGTTTCGATGCGGTTGATCGACGGCCCGATCGACCCCAACTCCGGTGCGCACATGGCCCGCCGATACGCCGAGGTCATTCCCGACGCCGATGTGGTGATGTTGGCCGACGACATCGGGCACTGGCCGCAACTCGAAGCACCCGATGAGGTGCTGACCCACTTTCTCGCCCACATCGACCGCGTCAGCGCGGGCGGCTAGAACTCGGCGACCGCGTGCTCCAAGCGCTCGGCCAGCCGCGCCTGCGCCGCGGCGCGCCGAGTGGGTAGGTGCTGCGATGGGAAAGGCGTTGACACCGGCTCATATTCGCGCAGGGTGCGACGAGCGACGGTCATCTTGTGCAGCTCGGTGGCGCCGTCGGCGATGCCCAGCGATTCCGCGGCGATCATCATTTTGATGAACGGCATCTCGTTGGAGACACCGAGTGCGCCGTGCAGGTGCAGGGCGCGCTGCGCCACGTCGTGCAGCACCTGTGGCATCGCCACCTTGACCGCGGCGATGTCCCGACGCACCTTCTGATAGTCGTGATGCTTGTCGATCAGCCAAGCGGTGCGCAGCACCAGCAGCCGGAACTGCTCGATCTGAATCCAGCTGTCGGCGATCTTTTCTTGGGTCATCTGAAAATTCGACAGCGGGCCCATCCGGGTCTGGCGGGACACCGCCCGCTCGCACATCATGTCGAATGCGTGGCGCGCCAACGCGATCGTGCGCATCGCGTGGTGGATGCGTCCGCCACCCAGCCGGGTCTGCGCGATCGCGAAGGCCTGGCCCTCGCCGCCGAGGATGTGGTCGGCCGGCACCCGAACGTCGGCGTAGCGCACGTAGCCGTGGGTGGCATGGGACTCCGTGCCGACACCCACGTTGCGGATGATCTCCAGGCCCGGTGTGTCGGCGGGAACGATGAACAACGACATCTTGTCGCGGGTGCGCGCTTCGAGGTTGGTGACCGCCATGACGATGAAGAACGAGGCGTGCCGGGCGTTGGTGGAAAACCACTTCTCGCCGTTGATCACCCACGAGTCGCCGTCACGCACCGCGCTGGTCACGAACAGGCCCGGATCGGAACCGCCCTGCGGCTCGGTCATGGAGTAACACGAGGTGATCTCGCCGTCGAGCAGTGGCTGTAAGTAGCGTGTTTTCTGGTCATCGGTCCCGAACAGCGCCAGAATTTCAGCGTTGCCGGAGTCGGGTGCCTGCGAACCGAACACCGACGGGGCCCACCGCGACCGGCCGAGTATTTCATTGAGCAGTGCCAGTTTGACCTGACCGTAGCCTTGGCCGCCAAGATCTGGTTTGAGGTGCGCCGCCCACAGCCCGTGGTCTTTCACCTGCTGCTGCAGGGGCCGCAGGACCGCCATGGTCTCCGCGTTCTTCTTGTCGTACGGGTCAAGCGCCACCAGGTCGAGCGGCTCGAGCTCGTTGACCATGAACTCTTCGACCCAGTCCAGCTTCTGCTGGTACTCGGGGTCTGTTTCGAAGTCCCACACGATGTCCGACGCTACTACTCTGGCGGTCGATGACCATCAATACGCGTCCGGCGCGCAAAGCCGACGTCAACGAGTTGTCGCGCGCCCTCGGTCGCGCGTTCTACGACGACCCGGTGTCGGTCTGGATCATGCCTGACGACAAAGCCCGGGCGGCCCGTCAGCGAAAATTCTTCGCGGCCGTCGCCCGACACCACCACCTCGCCGGCGGTGGCGTGGAGGTAGCCAGCGACGGGTCCGCCATCGGTGCGGCGGCGCTGTGGGATCCGCCGGGTCGCTGGAAGCAGTCGGGCCGCGAACAACTGATGATGTTGCCGTCGTTCATTTTCGGATTCGGTTTGAGTGTGTCGACGGGACGCAAACTCGGCCAACTGCTCGATCAGATGAAGCACAATCACCCGGAGGAACCGCACTGGTATCTCGCAGTGATCGGCAGCGACCCGTCGTTGCGCGGCAGAGGTTACGGCCAAGCGCTGATGCACTCACGCCTCGATCGCGTCGACGCCGAGCACGCCCCCGCGTATCTGGAATCCAGCAAGGCAGAGAACGTGCCGTACTACCAACGGTTTGGTTTCGAGGTCACCGGCGAGCTCGTCGTTCCCGGTGGTCCGACGCTGTGGCCGATGTGGCGGCGGGCCCGCTGACCGAATCGCTCAGGGACACATGAAGGCGATCGGTGGCATACACCGGCCGGGTGATCCGCGATCGCTTTCAGACTGCGCCCGCAGACGGACCCGGCACATCGGGAAAACACCCCGTATTGCAGGCTGCCGGTGTTTAACGGCACCAGCCCGAGGGCAACCGAAGCGCTATGCCTGACGATGACACCCTGAGCCCGAGCGAGTCGACCGATTCTGACGAGGTGCGCAACGACGACGGCGACATCGTGGTCGACCCGCCCGACGACTGGAGCGAGGCCAACAAGTTCGGGATGACGGAGCGTGAAGAGCTTGAAGGTGAATCTCTCGACTACAAACTGAGCGCCGAGGAACCCGACGTAGTGCCCGAACCAGGGCCTGCTGCAGAGCGGCCGGCCCGCGTCCACCGTGGACAGATCGACGGAGCTCCCGAAGATGGCGACTCGCTATTCAACGTTGACAGGTGACGTGGTGTCGCGCAGTGTCGCGCGGAATTGCATTGCCCGGTAGGGCCATCCGTTTTCGGTGTGCCACTGCGACACCACCAGACCGACACCCCCGACGGCGTCGAGCGTCGAGCCGGGCAGGACGTAGCCGCCGTACAGCTGCGCGACGCGGCTGTTCGCGTGATCTTCGGCGTCCCAGGCGGATCCGATGACCGGTTTCTGCAATGGTGAATCGCGCACTGCGGTAGGGGATTTCATGACTCGATACCCAAGGGCGTAGTCGGACGCGACGAACCCGCCCAAAATCCAAGTGTCCGCAGCAAGGCGTCGCAGCGACAGTTCCCCCCACGTCTCGCCCTCGGGCGTCAGCGGTGTGGGCGCCTTGCCCCAGGACCAGCCACCGCCGGCGCGTCCCCAGCCGACATATTTGCGACGGTTGCCGATGTTTTCGGGGCGGACCCGCCGCAGGATGATTCCCTTGTCGCGCTGAAAGCCGGTGGAGACCACGTAAACCCAGCCATCGGACGGATCGTAATCCCAAGACCAGCATTGCGCGTGGCCGTTGTGCAGTCCGGCCGAGAATTTCGTGTCGCCGCCCAGGTGGCGCCAGGAGACGCCGGAGTCGTCGGATTTCCAGATCTCGGTCCAGACCACGTTGCCGAGGCCCCGGTTGACGATGACGTGCAGGTAGAGCATGTCACCCACCCGCAGGAGGTCGGACGGGATCACCGTGCTGACCTCGCGACGAGGTCTGCCCGACGACCCGGTTCGGCGCGTGTAACGCCAAAGTTGTTGCGCATACGCAGGATCGGGGCCACCGGCACGGTGGTAGCTGATCGCTCGGTCGGCGTCCCCAGTGCCGATCAGGATCACCGGCGATCTCCAGTCGCCCTCCCCGGCGCTGTTGCCCGAGAAGGTGTCTCCGAACACCGATACCAGCGTCCCGTTCGGCGCGACTACCGATGCGCCCAGGTCGGTGCAGGTCGCACCCCACCGATCGGTGATACCGGGACCGGTGATGTCGACCAGCTTGCCCGTGCTGCGGCGCGTGTCGGCCACTACCGTCAGTCCGACCAGTGCGTGACGGGCCGCGCCCGGCGTTGGCCGTCGACGACGATGTCGACCCGCTCGTTGAAGAACGCCACGTAGTCCCGTACGGGTTCGGCTTCGCGCAGTGGCTCGGGATAGGTCCACGCCACGTCCGCGGGCCCATCCGGCATAGACAGATACGATGCCTGGCCCTTGTATGCGCAGTAACTGATGGTGTCGCTCGGCTTCAGTTCGGCGACGAGGTCGGCACGCGGAAGGTAGAACCGCATCGGCAGCAAGGTCTCGAACAACAACAGCGGCCGTGACGACTCGGCCAGCAGTCGGCCCTCCCACTCGACGCTCACCTGCCGGGTGCTGGCCAGGATGTCGACGCGTTTGAACGGGTCATGGGGGTGAGCGACGATCGTCTCGTCTTCTTCGCGCCACCGGAACGCGCTGAAATCGAACGTCAGATAATTGGCCAGGTCGGGATCGTCCGGACGGAAAGCGGCCGACGGGCATCGCACCTCCCCGACGATCACGTCAAACGTTTCGCCAGTGCAGCTGTGCACCTTGAATGGGTTGGTCGGGACGAGAACGGACTCGTCGTCGAGATCGTCGAACCGGCCAGCCGATTCCAGTCGGGCCGCGATGTCGGATTCCCGCACCGCGTAGGTCGGGACCAGCCGCCGCGGCTCCCAGACCAGCAGGCCGTCGACGGTGTCGGCGACCGGCTCGCCGTCCAGGTCGACCCGAAGGCGTTTCTCGCATGCCTCGTACCGCAACGCTGTCAGCGCGCCGCCGAACAACTCACGCATTTTGGTGGCCATCCCACCATCATGGCGCGGAATGCACCGACTCGACGGCGTAGAGGTGAGGTTCGAACCCATCGGCCAGGTCGGCGGCCTGTGCCATGTGTTGGCGTGCCGTGGGATCCTGCTGCATCGCCTGCATGGTCTCGGCGCTGCGCCATTGCGCGTAGTTGACGACGCGGGTGCCATCGGTGCTGAGGTGAATATTCGCCGAGATGAAGCCGTCGAGGTGCTGCATGACGTCCTCGGTGGCCGCTGTCAGAAGGTCGGCGAGCTCTCGGGCCCGCTCGGGTTGGACGGTGAACACGTTGATCAGGGTCGCGTGGTCGGCATGTGCGGAGATGGTCGTCATGGCTTTCTCCTTTGTCAGGTTCCTGACGTAACCGTAGCATTGATGTAAGGTTCCTGTCATGCAAGAGTCCGAGGCCGAACGCTCAGTCGGGTATCTGGTCAAACGGGTGCAGCAGGGCCTGCGGCGCCGATGTGACAGCGCGCTGAAGCCGACCGGCCTGTCCATGGCGCAGTACTCGACGTTGCGGGCGCTGCATGAACATCCCGAAGCCTCGGCGGCGGAACTGGCACGACTGTGCTTCGTGACGAGGCAGTCGCTGCAGGACGTGTTGGCTGACCTGCGGGCTGACGCCTTGATCGCGAATGCCGACGCGCCCTCGCGCGGACGATCTCGATCGCTGGCGCTGACACGCCTTGGATCGCTTCGGCTCGGCACTGCTCACGACGCGGTATTCGGCGTCGAAGCCGCGATGCTGCAGGGGATTTCGCCGCGCGACCGGCGAAGCGCCGCCAAGATCCTGACCAATTGCGCTGAGAATCTGGAAAGCGCTGAGAGTTAAGGGTTGCTGCGCCAGCCGTTGACGCCGATCACGATCATCCGCAGTTGCCTGACCGCGGTACGACGGATGTCTTCGATCGCCTCGGCGCTTTGGACGTCTTCGAGTGCCTCGGCGATGACGATCATCGAGTTGACGAATAAGGCCGCCAGCACGTTGAGGTCGTCGGTGCTCCACGCGTGCAAACCCGGGAAGCGGGCGAGGTCGGTGGCCAGCTCCGAGGTGAGCAGGCGGAACTCGGTGCGGATGGCGTAGCGCAGCACGGTGACACCGCTGGAGCGCTCGCGTCCGATGAACAGCCAATGCTCGCGGCCTTCGGTGACGCTGGCGACGACGATCTCGACCGACGACTCGATCACCCGGTTCGGGTCGAGCTTGCCGGCGCGCGCGCCACGCAACATGTCGCGCAAGGTGCGAAACGACTCGTCGATGAGTACCAGCCCGAGGGCCTCCATCGACTCGAAGTGGCGGTAGAACGCAGCTGGGACGATGCCGGCTTCCCGGGTCACCTCACGCAGGCTCAAAGCACTGAAACTGTGCTCGTCGAGCAGCTTGAGTGCCGCCGCGACAATGGCCCGCCGGGTGACCTCTTTGCGTTCCTCGCGGGACGGACCCTCGCTCCTGCGGATGCGTCCCGTTCGGTGCGTGCGTGAGCTGGGCGTACGTGAGCCAGGCGTACGACTGTTCACGGTGTGAACGCTATCACAGGCCAGCAAAAACCCTTGACGAGCAGGGCTTGAACAGAGGACGGTGTACACATGTTCACCGAAACCTTCAAACAACGGGTGCTCGGCTCCGACCTGGTTAACCTGCTGACGGGTCCGCATGGCGTCGACCGGTACACCGAGCTCCTCGCTCCGACCTGGACGCTCACCGAAGGCCGCGCGAAGGTCGTCGACGTCCGACGCAGCACCCCTCGCAGCGTCACGCTCGTGCTGGCGCCCAACGAGGCGTTCGCCAACACACTTCGTGCCGGGCAATACGTCAACCTCAGCGTTGAGATCGACGGGCGCCGCCACACCCGGTGCTTCTCGCCGGCCAACGTGGAGGGCGACGCGCACCTCGAGCTGACGATCGGACATCACGACGGCGGGCTGGTCTCGACATTCCTCTACGAGCGGGCGCGGCGCGGCATGGTGGTCGGCCTCGGCACTGTCGGCGGCGACTTCACCTTGCCGGCACAACGTCCGCGGCGGATCCTGTTCGTCTCCGGCGGCAGCGGGATCACGCCCGTCATGGCAATGTTGCGAACACTTGTTCACCAGGGTCACGACGGTCAGATCGCCTTCGTGCACTACGCACGCAACCGCGCCGAAGCGCCCTACCGCGACGAACTCGCCGGGATGTCCGGCGTGCGCGTGCTGCACGGCTATACCCGGTCAACGGGCGGCGACCTCGACGGCCGGTTCGGCCCCGAGCACCTGGCCGCCGCGATGCCGGCTCCCGACGCCGTGTTCGTCTGTGGCCCCACGGCGCTGGTCGACGCGGTCCGCGAGCACTGCGAAAATGTGTACTCGGAAAGCTTCGTGGCTCCGACCTTGGACCTGCCGACCGAGCCGTCCGGTGGGCGAGTGACGTTCGCGGACAGCAGCATCGACGTCGTTGACGATGGCCGTCCGCTGCTCGAGCAAGCCGAAGCGGCGGGCCTCAACCCGCAGAGCGGATGCCGGATGGGCATCTGCCACACCTGCACACGTCGCAAAACCAGCGGTGTCGTGCGCAATCTGACCACCGGCGCGGTGTCGACGGCCCCCGACGAGGACGTGCAGATCTGCGTGTCCATTCCCGTCGGCGACGTCGACATCGCCCTGTAGGCCCTCAACCCCTCGAGAGACTCGGAGGCTTCACCATGACGCAGCCCAACCCCACCCTGACGCCTGAGCAAGCCGATGCGTTCGGCCGCGAACTCGATGGCATCAAGGAACGTGTGATGGCCGACCTCGGCCAAATCGACGCCGACTACATCCGTCGCGTGATCAAGACGCAGCGCACTCTCGAAGTGAGCGGTCGTGCGCTGCTGTTCGCCGGGATTTTCCCGCCGGCCTGGTTGGCGGGCACCGCGATGCTTGGGATCGCAAAGATCCTGGACAACATGGAGATCGGCCACAACATCATGCATGGCCAGTACGACTGGATGCGTGACCCGACGATCCGCGGTGGCGACTTCGAATGGGACACCGCCTGCCCAGCCGACCAATGGCGGCACTCGCACAACTACATGCACCACACCCACACCAACATCGTGGGCATGGACCGCGACATCGGCTACGGCATCCTGCGGATGAGCGAGGATCAGCCGTGGAAGCCGTACTTCCTGGGCAACCCGCTCTATGCGTTCCTGCTGATGGTCCTGTTCCAGTACGGCGTCGCGCTGCACGAAATGGAAACCGAGCGCATCACCTCCGGCGAGATCCGGCTGGCTGACAAAAAAGAGATCCTGCAGGAGATCTGGGGCAAGACCCGCAAGCAGATGCTCAAGGACTACGTCGCCTTTCCGCTGTTGGCCGGACCGTTTGCCCCGTTCGTCTTCGCCGGCAACCTGTCGGCCAACCTGATCCGCAACGTGTGGTCGTACATGATCATTTTCTGCGGCCACTTCCCCGATGGCACACAGGTATTCACCGTCGAGGAGACGCAGGGCGAGTCGCGTGGCATGTGGTACTTCCGGCAGGTCCTCGGGTCGGCAAACCTGACCGGCGGCAAGCTTTTTCACTTGCTGTCGGGCAATCTGTCGCACCAGATCGAGCACCACCTCTTCCCGGACATCCCGGCCCGGCGTTACACCGAGATCGCGGACGAAGTTCGCGAGATCTGCCGACGCTACGGCGTCCCGTACAACTCGGGCTCGTTGCCGAAGCAGTTCGGAACCGTCGTGCGCAAGATCGTCAGGCTGGCCCTGCCGTCGAAGGATCGCAGCGACACCAAGCCGAAAGAACGCGAGCTCGTCGCCGCGTAAGCACCACACACGGACCGGAGCCGTCGCACAGGTGGTTCCGGTCCGATGTGTTGATCGGCTAGCTTGCAAGCCATGGTTCTCCTGCCCGTCCTGCCCGGTGTCGATCACAGGTTCGTCGATCTCGGCGGCGGTGTGACGATCCACGTCGCCGATGCCGGGCCCGCCGACGGACCGCCGGTGATGTTGGTGCACGGCTTCCCGGAGAACTGGTGGGAGTGGCGCGAATTGATCGGCCCACTGGCCGCCGACGGTTACCGCGTGCTGTGCCCGGATCTGCGCGGTGCGGGATGGAGTTCGGCGCCAGACTCCCGGTACCTGAAGAACGAGATGGCCGACGACCTGGCGGCCGTGCTGGACAGGCTGAGCATCGGACCGGTGAAACTGGTTGCGCACGACTGGGGTGGCCCCGTCGCGTTCATCATGATGCTGCGCCACCCGGCGAAGGTGACCGGCTTTTTCGGCGCCAATACCGTTGCGCCTTATGTGAAACGCGACGTGGCGTCTCTGCGCAATCTCTGGCGGTTCTGGTACCAGATCCCGATGGCGCTGCCGGTGATCGGGCCGAGGATCATCGGCGACCGCAAGGGGCGGTTCTTCCGGCTCCTCGCGTCATGGGTCGGTGGCGGATTCCGACTACCCGACGACGACGTGGCGCTGTACATCGACTGCATGCGCCAGCCTGGCCACGCCGTCGCCGGCTCGCGGTGGTACCGGTCGTTTCAGACCACGGAGTCGCTGCGCTGGATGCGTGGCGAGTTCGATGACACCCACGTCGAGGTGCCGGTGCGATGGCTCAGCGGCACACAAGATCCGGTGATCACGCCGGATCTACTGGACGGATACGCCAGGCACATCATCGATTTCGAGGTCGAGCTGGTCGACGGTGTCGGTCACTGGATCGTCGAACAGCGTCCCGATCTGGTGCTGGACCGGCTGCGGGCGTTCCTGAAGCTCTAGTGGCGATAGCCGAGTATCGCCACCGACGCCTCCACCGCGGGCTCGACGATCTCGCGCACGCTGTGACCGTCTTCGACTGCCAGGGCCGTCAATTCGCGCAGACCGCCCACCAGGATCACCGCTTTCGGCCGGATCAGCGGCGGCAGGCCGGCCTTCTGAAACCCCGGGTTGTCACTGAGATTCATCAGCAGGCTGGTCAGTAGTTGCATGCCGCGACGTTGGAACGGCCGCGCGGCGGCGTCCAGCGACGGCAACTCGCGGATCCAACTCAATGTCAGTGCAGGCTGGGCGTCGATGTGGTCGACGTAGGCCTCGACAGCCTGACGAATCTGGTTCTGCCAGTCGCCGTCTCGATCGACGGCGTCACGAATGTGCTCGGCCAGCTTGCCGACGTCGGCATGCAGCAACTCGAGGAAGCACTGTTCCTTGGTGGGGAACTGGTCGTAGAACGTGCGCTTGGAGGTGCGGGCGTGCCGGACGATGTCGGCGACGGTGCTGGCGCGGTAACCCCGCTCGGTGATCGACGCCGCCAAGCCGTCGAGTAGTCGCTGCCGAAAGGGGTCGTTGTCGGCGGGCGTGTTCGAAGCCCCGGCCGGAGCCGCATCGTCAGCGACGGTGGTCGCCACGGCGCCTCCTTCGATCCGACCCTTGCCAGCGATTGGTACCACACGGTACCGTACCGAAATGAGTCGCGGTACGGCGCAGTACCGCATCGATATCGGGAGCGCACATGAGCACGGTCGAAACGCCCGCAGCATCCGCGACGCCCGCCATCGCGTTGCCCCCGGGACCTCGGATTCCAAAAGCGTTGCAGGGATTTGCCTTCGCGTTCGGCAGGCGACGGTTCATGCACGGGTTGGCGGACCGCTACGGCGACGCGTTTTCTCTCCACGTGCCGATCTACGGCCCGATGGTCGTGGTGGCCAGCCCGAAGTTGGCCAAGCAGGTCTTCACCGCCGCTCCAGACACGCTCGGCAACATTCAGCCGAACCTGAGCAGGCTGCTCGGATCCGGTTCAGTTTTCGCGCTGGACAACGACGATCATCGGCAGCGGCGCAGGCTGCTCGCCCCGCCCTTCCACGGCAAGAGCATCACGAACTACGAGTCGATCATCGAAGAGGAGACGCTGCGCGAGATCGCCGAGTGGCCGCAGGGAGCGGCGTTTCCCACGCTGCCGTCGACGATGCGCATCACCCTCAACGCCATCCTGCGCGCGGTCTTCGGCGCCGCGGGCGCCGAGTTCGACGAGCTGCGCACCATCTTGCCGCCCTGGGTCACGCTGGGCTCGCGAATGGCGATGCTGCCCAATCCTTCTCGGACCTATGGCCGCTACTCACCGTGGGGGCGGCTCGCGGAGTACCGGCGACGTTACGAGACGGTCGTCGACAAGCTCATCGACGGCGAACGGTCAGACCCCAACTTCGAGCAGCGGACGGACGTGCTCGCGCTGATGCTACGCAGCACCTACGAGGATGGTTCGGCGATGTCGCGCAAGGACATCGGCGACGAGCTGCTCACCTTGCTCGCGGCCGGACACGAGACCACCGCGTCCGCGCTCGGCTGGACATTCGAACGGCTCAGTCGGCACCCCGAGGTACTGACCGCGCTGGTGGCCGAGGCCGAAACCGACGACAACGAATTACGTCAGGCGACGATCCTCGAGGTGCAGCGACACCGAACGGTCATCGATGCCGCCGGCCGACACGTCTACGCACCGAATTTCGAACTCGGCGAATGGTCCGTCCCGCGTGGGCACACCGTCATCGTCAGCATTTCCCGGCTGCACGCCGACCCGGAATTGTTTCCTGATCCGGACCGCTTCGATCCGCAGCGCTTTGTCGGAGCCAAGCCGCCCAGCTTCGGCTGGCTTCCGTACGGCGGCGGCGCCCGGCGCTGCGTGGGCGCTGTGTTCGCCAACATGGAAATGGATGTGGTGCTGCGAACGGTGTTGCGCCACTTCACTATCGAAACCACAGATGCTCCGGGCGAGAAGTTCCACTCCCGCGGTGTCGCCTACACCCCGAAGGACGGCGGAAAGATCGTGGCCCGTCGGCGTTAGGGTTCATGCTCGTGGCCAATGCAGACAATCAGCTCGTCGATCTGATGAACGGCGCCTTGGGATCGACGATCCCGACCGCGCACAACATGGGTGTGCGAGTCGTGGAGGCGCGTCGCGGCTTCGCCGCAACCACGGTTCCGGTCGAGGGCAACGGCAACCACTTCGGCGTCATCTATGCCGGCGTCCAGTTCACCGTGGCCGAAATCCTCGGCGGCATCATCGCTTTGAGCACCTTCGACAGCGCGAAGTATTTCCCGCTGGTCAAGAATATCGACATCTCGTTCGTCGGGATGGCCCGGTCGGAATTGAGGGCGCAGGCCAGCCTTGACGACGAGACGATCGCGCGCGTCGAAGCCGAAGCGGCCGAGCGAGGCAAGTCCGACTTCACACTCGAGGCCGTGGTGACCGATGTCGACGGACAGACGGTCGCCACCACCCGCGGCCTGTATCAGCTGCGCGCGATCGGAAAGTAGCTATCTCGCGGTGTTACCCGTGGTCGGCTGCAGCCCGTCGTGGCAACTTCCAGCCCGGCCTGATGAAGTGGCAGGTGTAGCCGCTGGGGTAATTCAGGAGGTAGTCCTGATGCTCGGGTTCGGCTTCCCAGAAGTCACCAGCAGGGCTGACTTCGGTCACCACTGTGCCGGGCCATAGGCCGGAGGCCTCGACGTCGGCGATGGTGTCCTCCGCAACCTGCTTCTGGTCGTCGTCGAGGTAGAAGATCGCCGAACGGTAGCTGGGACCGCGGTCGTTGCCCTGCCGGTTCTTCGTGGTCGGGTCGTGGATCTGGAAGAAGAACTCCAGCATGGTCCGGTAGTCGGTGATCGCCGGGTCGTAGACGATCTCGATGGCCTCAGCGTGGGTGCCGTGATTGCGGTAGGTCGCGTTGGGGACGCTCGGATCGCCGGTGTAACCGACCCTGGTCGCCACCACCCCGGGCTGTTTGCGGATCAGGTCCTGCATACCCCAGAAGCAGCCGCCGGCCAGTATTGCCTTCTTGTAGTCCGTCATCTTCTCGATTATCCACTTCCTCGACAAACCGCAGTAGAACGTGTTCTAGTTTCCTGCGTGAAGCAGGCTTTTACCCGCGACGAACTCGCTGCGGCGTTCGAGCGTTTCGAGCAGACCGTCGATAAGGCCGCGCAGGCCAAGAACTGGGACGACTGGGTGCAGCACTACACCCCGGACGTCGACTACATCGAGCACGCCGCCGGCACCATGAAGGGCCGCGACGAGGTGCGCAGCTGGATCCACCAGACGATGACGACGTTCCCGGGCAGCCACATGACCGCGTTCCCCTCCCTGTGGTCCGTCATCGACGAAGCGGGCGGGCGGATCATCTGCGAACTCGACAACCCGATGCTCGACCCCGGCGACGGCACCATCATCAGCGCCACGAACATCTCGATCATCACCTACGCCGGCGACGGCCAGTGGTCCCGGCAAGAAGACATCTACAACCCGCTGCGTTTCCTGCAGGCGGCCATCAAGTGGTGCAAGAAAGCCGAGGCGTTGGGAACCCTCGACGACGAGGCCGGCCGCTGGATGAAGACGTATGGCGGTGCGAAGTGAGCGCGCCCAAGCTGGTGATCGGAGCCAACGGATTCCTGGGCTCGCACGTCACCCGTCAACTCGTCGCCACCGGCGCCGACGTGCGCGCGATGGTGCGCCCGACCGCCAATACCCGAAGCATCGACGATCTCGATGTCACCCGCTTTCACGGTGACGTCTTCGACACCGCCACCGTGCGCGAGGCCATGGACGGCTGCGACCAGGTGTACTACTGCGTGGTCGACACCCGGGCGTGGCTGCAGGACCCGTCGCCGCTATATCGCACCAATGTCGAGGGGTTGCGCAGTGTTCTCGATGTCGCGGTGGCGGAACCGGTTGCCGCGACGCTGAAGCGGTTCGTGTTCACCAGCAGCTATGCGACTGTGGGCCGCCGTCACGGGCATGTCGCGAGCGAGGACGACCAGATCGACCGCCACGGTCTCACGCCGTATGTCGAGTCGAGGGTGCAGGCCGAGGACATGGTGTTGCGCTATGCCGCCGACAAGGGCCTGCCCGCCGTCGCGATGTGTGTCTCGACCACCTACGGCAGCGGCGACTGGGGCCGCACCCCGCACGGCGCTTTCATCGCCGGCGCGGTCTACGGGAAGCTGCCGTTTCTGATGAACGGCATTCAGTTGGAGGTCGTCGGGGTCGACGACGCGGCCAAGGCGATGCTGCAGGCGGCTGAGCGTGGCCGTATCGGCGAGCGCTATCTGATCTCGGAGCGGATGATCCCGCTGAAGGAGGTCGTCAAGATTGCAGCCGACGAGGCCGGTGTGCCTGCGCCGCAGCGGGCGATCTCGGTACCGGTGCTGTACGGGATGGGGGCGCTGGGAAGCTTGCGCGCGCGGCTGACAGGCAAAGACGCCGAGCTCAGCATGCAGTCGGTGCGGATGATGCGCGCCGAGGCACCGGTCGATCACAGCAAGGCCGTGCGCGAATTGGATTGGCAGCCAAGGCCCGTCGAAGAGTCGATTCGCGAGGCCGCGCGGTTCTGGGCCGACCTGAAGAACGCCAAGCGCAACAGCAAGGCCGCTCCTGCTGATTAACGGCGCCGCCGCCGATCCCCGCGGGAATCTTGCAGGCTCCCGGGTGTTGAACCTGCTATCGCCACTCAAGGAGATCTGACTATGACCAGCCGGCCTGTTCTGGAACCCACCGTCGAGCATCCGATCACGATCAACCCGACCGGAGCGCGGGTCGTAGTACGGGTCAACGGCGAAGTCGTCGCCGACACCCGCGACGCGCTGCAGTTACAAGAATCCACTTACCCTGCCGTGCAGTACATTCCGCTCAAGGATGTCGTGCAAGACCGCCTCGCCCGCACCGACACCAGCACGTATTGCCCCTATAAGGGCGATGCCGGCTATTACAGCGTGACGACTGCTGCCGGCGACACCGTCGACGACGCGATCTGGACCTATGAGAAGCCGTACCCCGCGGTGGCCGCGATTGCCGGCCATGTCGCGTTCTATCCGGACAAGGTTGACGTCAGCGTCGACCGCGATTAGGCAATCGCCGGGCCGAACACCTTGGCGGCGAGCAGGGTGTCGCTGTACTCCCGCAACGACGTGATCAGCCCGTCCCTTGTTTCGAAGATGAAGACGGCGGGACTGTTGTAGCGCAGGCCGTCGGCGGTTTCGCCGTCGGTCTCGGCCTCGATCACCACGCACTCGCCGTTGTTGAAGCACTGGATGAAATGCAGGTTCAGCTCCATCCGGGTTTTGCGACGCTCGAATTCATCGCGCAACGTTGTCTTGTCGATCGGATTGCGCGTGACGATGCTCCAGTAGGTGAAGTCGTCGCGCAGCAACCCGAAGCATTCGTCGACGTCTCCGCCGTCGGACAGGCACTGCAGAAACATCCACGCCAGCTCGGCCTGCGGGTCGTCGAACGGCGTGTTCATCACGCCATCCTGACCCCGGAAGCCACCGGCGGTCAATCATGCGCGGACAAACATGTGCGGCCAGAGCCCGACCTATGATCGATCGGTATCGAGCAGTCGCGGCATCCGGCGGGAGCAGATGGTGAGTAGCGCTCGCACGGTGACGTTCCCGAGCGTGGTCAGTCCCAGGACCACCTTGTTCCCGTTGCGACGAGGCCCTGGTGACCCGTGTTTTCAGGTCGGCGGTGACGGTGCCATCTGGCGAACGAGCCTGCTGGGCAGCGGATCGGTGACGGCGCGCCTGACCCGCGCGGCGGCCAACGCGGTGGCGTGCACGGCATGGGGCAGCGGCGCCGCCGAATTCCTGGACGCCCTTCCGGTGATGCTCGGCGCAGACGATGATCCGTCGGATTTCGCGCCGGCCAATCCGATCGTCGCCGATGCGCATCGGCGGGTCCCGCACCTGCGACTCGGACGCACCGGGCAAGTGCTGGAGGCGCTGATTCCGGCGATCCTCGAGCAGCGGGTGCCGGGAAAAGACGCGTTCCGGGCCTGGCGTCTGCTGGTGACCAAATTCGGCACGCCGGCACCGGGACCGGCACCCGACCGGATGCGGGTGCTGCCCGCTGCCGAGGTGTGGCGATACATCCCGTCGTGGGAGTTTCACCGCGCCAACGTGGATCCGGGACGTGCCCGCACCGTCGTCAATTGTGCTCAGCGGGCGGCCTCGTTGGAACGGCTCACGGCACGGCCGGCCGAACAGGCCCGCGAGGCGTTGATGTCACTGCCCGGAGTCGGAATATGGACGGCGGCCGAGACGGCGCAACGCGCTTTCGGCGATCCCGACGCGCTGTCGGTGGGCGACTACCACGTCCCGAAGATGATCGGGTGGACGTTGCTGGGACGACCGATCGACGACGCCGAGATGGTCGAGCTCCTCGAACCGGTGCGGCCGCACCGGCACCGGGTGGTCCGGTTGCTGGAAGCCAGCGGACTGGCCTACGAGCCGCGGCGCGGCGCGCGGCTGCCGCTACAGGACATCCGTTCGCTCTGATCGACCGAGGTTACGAGCGGTGGTCATCGGGTATGTGGGAATCTGTCCGCGTGAGAGACCCGCGGGAGACCTCAGGGAGATAGTTATGACGCAGTTCACCGTTCCGGGCTTGACCGACCAGCAGGGAACCAAGATCGTCGACCTGCTGCAGAAGCAGCTGAGCACCTACAACGACCTTCACCTGACGCTGAAGCATGTCCACTGGAATGTGGTCGGACCCAACTTCATTGGCGTTCACGAAATGATCGACCCCCAGGTGGAACTGGTTCGCGGGTACGCAGACGAGGTGGCCGAGCGAATCGCCACCCTGGGTGGGTCGCCGCAAGGCACGCCGGGCGCGATTCTGAAAGACCGTACCTGGGACGACTATTCGGTCGGCCGCAACACCGTCCAGGCCCATCTTGCCGCGCTGGACCTGGTCTACAACGGCGTCGTCGAAGACACCCGCAAGGGAATCGACGAGACCGAGAAGCTCGATCCGGTTACCCAGGACATTTTGATCTCCCACGCCGCAGAGCTGGAGAAATTTCAGTGGTTCGTGCGGGCACACCTGGAGAACGCCGGCGGGCAGCTGTCCCACGAGGGCTCGTCCAGCGAACAGGGCGCAGCGAAGGCCGCGAAGTAGAAAGCTGAGTTCACTGCGCCTCTTGGTGCCGTGGGAATCCCGCTCAGGAATAATCGGACCGCGGTCCGGTTATATCGGGTAACCCACAGTTTCAAGGAGGCGCACGATGCCCGCAATCACCGCAGACACAATGTCCTTGCCGCGAATGTCCGCGGCGCAGCCGGCCGACACGGAACGTCCGATCCGTTCGGTGACGACCGGTCCGCGCGGCCACGAGGGTGAAGGATTCCCCGTGGTCCGCGCGTTCGCCGGCGTCAGCACCGCGGCGCTGGATCCGTTCGTGCACATGGACCAGATGGGTGAGGTGGAATACCAGCCCGGCGAACCCAGGGGCACCGACTGGCACCCACACCGTGGATTCGAGACGGTCACTTACATGATCGATGGACGGTTCCAGCATCAGGACTCACACGGGGGCGGTGGGCTCATCGGAGATGGCGCGACCCAGTGGATGACCGCCGGCGCAGGCATCCTGCACATCGAGACTCCGCCAGTCGAACTCGTGAAGAGCGGCGGAATGTTCCACGGCATCCAGTTGTGGGTGAACCTTCCGAAAAAGGACAAATTCGCTACTCCCCGGTACCAGGCCATCGAGGGCGCAGACGTTGCCTTGCTGTCGTCCGACGACGGCGGCGCGCTCATCCGCATCATCGCGGGGCAGCTCGACGGCCATCACGGGCCTGGTGTCACGCACACCCCAATCACAATGGTGCACGCCACAATTCAGCCCGGCGCACGGCTCAACATCCCGTGGAACCGTGACTACAACGCGTTGGTCTACGTTCTTGCCGGACGTGGGTCGGTCGGTCCGGTGGCGCACCCGATCCGCCCACGTCAGTTGGCGGTCTTTGGCCCGGGCGACCGAATCACGGTGAGTGCCGAGTCGACTCAGGAATCGCGGATGCCCGCAATGGAAGTGTTGATCCTTGGCGGTGAACCGATCCGGGAGCCGGTGGTTCACTACGGGCCCTTCGTGATGAATACCAAAGCCGAGTTGGTCCAGGCGCTAGAAGATTTCCGGGCAGGCAAGTTTGGCAACGTCCCACCCAATGGGTTGATGCCGCACCGCGTGACGTCGCCGACTGCTGGCTGACAACCGGTTAAGCGAGTACGGGTTTCGCGGATGTGATCTGTGGCACAATCCACTTGTGGTTCAGCCCGTGAGCCGGGGCCCCGGTCGTCCCCCCGCAGCGAAAGCGGCTGAGACGCGCCAGCGCATCCTGCGTGCGGCGCGAGAGGTTTTCAGCGAACGTGGTTATGGCGCAGCGACTTTCCAGGCAATCGCAGTCCGCGCCGACCTGACTCGGCCCGCCATCAATCACTACTTTGCCAACAAGCGCGTGTTGTATTGGCAGGTACTGGAAGAGACGACCGACGCTGTCATCGCCACCAGCACTCAGCGGGCACGGCGCGAACCGACACTGGCGGGGCGGGTCTCCGCATTCATCGAGGGCACGAGAGAAGCCGAGATCAAAAACCCCACGGCGGCGGCGTTTCTGATCACCGCAACGCTGGAGGCGCAGCGCCATCCAGAAATTAGCCGGCCGCATGCCGACCCGGTGCGCGCCACGCGGGAATTCTTGGTGTGGGCGATCGACGACGGCATTGAACGAGGAGAGTTGAAGCCGGACACCGATGCCGCTGCGCTGGCCGCGGTGCTGCTCTCGGTGTTACTCGGCGTCGGTTTCTACGCCGGTTATGTGAGCACCGGGCACGAATTCGACAAGATCACTGACCAACTCAAACAGTTGCTGGCCAGCAGTCTCAGTCACCAGCACGGATAAGCGTAGTGACGTAGCGCACAGAACCAGATAGCTAACCTAAGTAGTGGGTAGCATGGGCACCGCTATGACTGATGTACAGAACGCGGCCTCCGTACGCTCCGACGGCGACAGCTGGCGCATCACCGAAAGTGTCGGCGCCACTGCTTTGAGCGTCGCCGCGGCCCGCGCCGTCGAGACGGCCGCAACTGAGCCGCTGATCCGCGACCAATTCGCCTACTTGTTGGTCTCGTCGGCGGGGCGGCCGTGGGCGCGGCTGGCCCGCGACCTGGAATGGATCGGCGACGACGAGCACGGGCGCCGCACGCACCGGCTGGCGGTCGACTACCAAGCGGTGCGCACGCACTACTTCGACACCTACTTCGCCGACGCCGTCGACGCAGGCGTCCGGCAGGTGGTGATCCTGGCCGCAGGCCTGGACTCGCGGGCGTTCCGCCTGGACTGGCCCGCCGGGACCACCGTCTATGAGATCGATCAACCACAGGTGGTCAGCTACAAGACGAGCACTCTGGAATCAGCGGGAGCCGCTCCCACCGCTGACCGGCGGACGGTTTCCGTCGACCTCCGCGACGACTGGGCTGCGGCGTTGACGGCCGCAGGTTTCAACCCGAGTCAACCGACAGCCTGGCTGGCCGAAGGCCTGCTGCCGTACCTGCCCGCCGAAGCTCAGGACCGGCTGTTCGAGATCCTGACATCGCTGAGCGCCCCTGGCAGCCAGGTCGCCGTCGAAGCGTTCAGTCTGGGCGCGGCCGACAATGACCGGCGCCGCGCGGCACGAGGGGCACGCTTCGAGCGGATGCGCGAACGCCTGGGCCTCGACATCAACGTCGAGACGCTGACGTATCAGGAAAGCGACCGGGCGGATGCCGCCGATTGGCTGACCGAGAACGGTTGGCGGGTCAGCGCGGTCAGCAACACCGACGAGATGGCGCGATTGGGCCGGCCGATCCCGGCGGACCTGGCCGACGAGGCCTTCACCACTAGGCTGCTGCGCGCGCGGCGCGGCCAAACTATTTGAGCCACAAACACATTCGCATTAGCTAGGAGCACAACGATGAGCGGCTTGCGCACTCACGACGACACCTGGGACATCGCCACCAGCGTCGGCACCACGGCCGTGATGGTCGCTGCCGCGCGGGCGGTCGAAACCGACCGGCCGGATCCCCTGATTCGTGACCCCTACGCCAAGCTGCTGGTCACCCAGGCGGGCGCCGGGGTGTGGGAGAGCATGCTCGACGACACCCTGGTCGAGAAGGTGCAAGCCTTCGACGCGGAGGCCGGCGCGATCTTCCAGCACATGCGGAGCTATCAGGCGGTGCGGACGCACTTCTTCGACGCCCACTTCGCCGGGGCAGTGGCGGCAGGCATCCGGCAGGTGGTGATCCTGGCTTCGGGGCTGGACTCGCGGGCCTACCGACTGGACTGGCCGACCGGAACCACTGTCTACGAAATCGACCAACCCAAGGTGCTCGCCTACAAATCGGAGACGCTGGCCTCGCACGGTGCGACACCGTCGGCCGACCGTCATGAAGTGCCGATCGACTTGCGGCAGGATTGGCCGGCAGCGCTGATCGCCGAGGGCTTCGATCCGAAGGCGCCGACGGCCTGGCTGGCCGAGGGGTTGCTGATGTACCTGCCCGCCGATGCCCAGGACCGACTGTTCGCCCAGATCACCGAGCTGAGCGCGCCGGGCAGCCGGATCGCGGCCGAAACCGCGGCCAGCCACGCCGACGAGCGCCGCCAAGCGATGCGGGACCGATTCGACCGGATCATCGCGCAACTCGGCATCGAGCGGACCGTCGACATCCAGGAGCTGATCTACCACGACGACGATCGGGCCGACCTCGTCGACTGGCTCAACGCGCACGGCTGGCGGGCCGCGGGACAGAATTCGGGCGACGAGATGCGCCGGCTGGATCGCTGGGTCGAGGGCGTGCCGATGGCGGACGACAAGGACGCATTCTCCGAATTCGTGACCGCCGAAAAGCCGTGATGGTGCGCGCCGCCGTCAGCTGAGGGGACCTGTTGCCCAACCGGCCGCTTGATTAGGATTGAACTTTCGCCGGTCGAGGAAGGGAATCCCGATGACCACCGAAGCTACTCGCGTCACCGACACCACCGCACCAGCCGCAGCAACGGCTCCGGCTGCCGGCTCCGACGTCGCCAAGACCGTCGCTCGGCTTCGTAAGACGTTTGCCACCGGTCGCACCCGCAGTCTGGAGTGGCGTAAGGAGCAGTTGCGCGCGCTCAACCGGCTGATGGTCGAGAACGAGACCAAGATCGCCGACGCCCTGGACAAGGACCTGGGGCGTTCGCCGTTCGAGGCCTGGCTCGCCGACGTCGCCAGCACCAGCGGCGAGGCCGCGTACGCGGCGAAGAGCGTGGGTAAGTGGGCCAAGCGCCGCCACCATCGGCTCGAGATGTCGCAGCTGCCCGGCCGCGGCTGGGTCGAGTACGAGCCCTACGGCACCGTGCTGATCATCGGCGCATGGAACTTTCCCTTCGCGCTGACGCTGGGTCCCGCCGTCGGTGCGATCGCCGCAGGCAACACCGTCCTACTCAAACCGTCTGAGGTGGCGTCCGCCTCGTCGGCGCTGATGGTCGAGTTGGTGCCGCGCTACCTCGACAACGACGCGATCGCCGTCATCGAGGGCGACGGCGGCGTCAGCCAAGAGCTCATCGCGCAGGGCTTCGACCACCTGCTGTTCACCGGCGGCACCGAAATCGGGCGCAAGGTCTACGAGGGTGCGGCGGCGCACCTGACGCCGGTCACGCTCGAGCTCGGCGGCAAAAGCCCGGTCATCGTGTCGGCAGACGCCGACGTCAAAGTCGCCGCGAAGCGGATCGCGTGGACCAAGCTCATCAACTCCGGCCAGATTTGCATCGCGCCCGACTATGTCCTGGTCGAGGAGCCGGTCCGTGATCAGTTGATCGACGAGATCCACAAGGCGGTCACCGAGTTCGAGGCGGAGAACGCCACCGGCGGGAAGCGGATCGTCAACGAGCGACACTTCAACCGGCTCACCACCGCACTCGCCGCGACCCAGGGCGCGGTCGTCATCGGCGGCGGCTCGGACGCGTCGACCCTGAATATCCAGGCGACGGTGGTCGTGGATCCCGCGACCGACGAGCCGTTGATGACCGACGAGATCTTCGGCCCGATTCTCCCGGTGGTGACCGTTCGAGACCTCGACGAGGCAATCGACTTCGTGAACGCACGGCCCAAGCCGCTGGCCGCCTATCTGTTCACCAAGGCCAAGTCCGTGCGCGAACGAGTGATCAGGGAAGTGCCGGCGGGCGGCATGTTGATCAACCATCTGCTATTCCATTTCGCCACCCACAAACTGCCGTTCGGCGGCGTCGGCCCGTCCGGTATGGGTGCCTACCACGGCAAGTTCGGCTTCGAGGAGTTCAGCCACCGCAAATCGGTGCTGACCAAGCCGACCCGACCCGACATCGCCAGCTTCATCTACCCGCCGTATACAGAGAAGGCGTGGAAATTGGCACGCCGGCTGTTCTAGCGTTCGCCGGTCTGCTTCACACCGTTGGTCACTGAGAGATAGGAACGTCATGCCCGGAGTGCAGGATCGCGTCATTGTCGTCACGGGAGCGGGCGGCGGCCTGGGCCGCGAATACGCCTTGACCCTCGCTAAAGAAGGCGCCAGCGTCGTGGTGAACGACCTCGGCGGTTCGCGCGACGGTAGCGGTTCCGGACACAACATGGCCGACGAGGTCGTCAAGGAGATCAAGGACGCCGGCGGTCGTGCGGTCGCCAACTACGACAGCGTCGCTGAGTCCGAAGGCGCCGAGAACATCATCAAGACCGCCATAGACGAGTTCGGCAAGATCGACGGCGTCGTGAGCAACGCCGGAATCCTGCGCGACGGCACGTTCCACAAGATGTCTTTTGAGAACTGGGATTCCGTGCTCAAGGTGCACCTCTACGGCGGATACAACGTGGTGCGCGCCGCATGGCCGCACTTCCGCGAGCAGAGCTACGGGCGTGTGCTGGTCGCCACGTCCACCAGTGGGCTGTTCGGTAACTTCGGTCAGGCCAACTACGGCGCGGCCAAGCTGGGCCTGGTCGGGTTGATCAACACGCTGGCTCAGGAAGGCGCCAAGTACAACATCAAGGCCAACGCGCTGGCGCCGATCGCCGCCACCCGGATGACCGAGGACATTCTGCCGCCGGAGGTGCTGAAGAACCTGACCCCGGAATTCGTCGCGCCGGTGGTCGCCTACCTGGTCACCGAGGAGGTGCCCGACACCGGCTCGATCTTCATCGTCGGCGGCGGCAAGGTGCAGCGCACCGCGCTGTTCCAGAACGAGGGCATCACCTTCAAGACACCGCCGACGGTCGACGACATTGCGTCGCACTGGGGCGAGATCGACGACTTGTCGGCTGCGAAGCAGGCGGACTTCTCTATCCGCTAGTCGAGATCGCCTGAAAGCCCTAAAACATGCCCGCAAGAAAGGCGCCGCACCCCTCACTGGATTGCGGCGCCTTTCTTCTGGCGTTTGCTAGAACAGACCCGAGAAAGCGGCCGATATTTCCGAGGCCGCATTCTGGATAACCTCGACCTCGAAGCCGGCCGCCAGGGTGACCAGCGCAGTGTCCGCCGCCAGCGGCAGGCCGAATGCATCGGCCAGGTCGCCGGTCGCGATGTTCGCCGAGAACAGCGAGAGGTCGTACGCGGGCGTGCTGGTCACCAAAGCGTTGATGATGTCTGCCGTCGGCAGCAGCGTGGAGTATGCCGCCGAAGACGCTGTCGTGAGAGCGTTGACAAGCTCGGTGATCGTCGCTGACGGGTCAGCGAGGTCGGTGTGCAGTGCTGCCATCACCTCGGCCATGCTTTGCCCCGTCGATGCTGTAGCCGACGCGTAGGGGTCCGTGTCGCTGCTCAAGTACTGGATGCCTTGCTGCGTATCGGCGGCCAGGGTGCTGAAAACCTGGCTCGGGCTGACGTCGGGCGCCAGGCCGAACGGGCTGTTCACGTCGGCGTCGCCGGCCGAGTAGCCCTCGCTGCCGTCGCCGTAGCCCAGGTTGATCAGGTAAGTAAGATCCGGGCCGAGCAACTCCTGCAATGGCTTCGGCAGCAACGCCACCAGCGGCGCGGTGATCGGATCTCCCGCAGTGGTGTTTCCTCCGTCGAGCGTGGTGATCATGTAGTAGTGGTCAAGGGTGTCTGTGCTGGAGACGGGTAGCCGTGTCGCGTTGAGAATGTCAGCCTCGGACGGCCCGGTGCCAAGTCCGCCGGTACCGTCCCCGCCGTTCAGATAGGTGCCGTGGAGCGTCTCGATGCCCAGGAACGCGTTGAGGTCGGCCAGGAAGTTGAGCGGGTACTTCGGGAAGTCGGTGAAGCCGTCGTATTCGATCGAGTAAACCGACGTGGCGTACTCGTTGGCGGGAGTGACGCCGTCGAATGACACGCCCAGGCTTGGCAGGTTCAGCGGGTCCGACACCACGGTGCCCGAGGTGGTCGTAAAACCGTCGAAGCGCGACAGCAGTCCACCGTTGGGAGCGCTCACGTCACCGACCAGCAGGAAGTTCACGTCGTTCTTCGGAATGCCGGCGTCGGCCAGCTGCTGCTCCACGTAGCTGGAGATCCCAGCGCTTTGGGAGTAACCGAACACGGTCGCGGTGTTGCCGCCGTGAAGTTCGGACTCGATCGTCTGGGTCAAGATGGTGTCGCCCTGCCCCACCGAGGTGCCGGGGTCCGCGGGGAAGCCGTCTGAGCCCGCGGGATAGTTGAGCGGCAGGGTGTGCACACCGGTCAGGGGGTACAGGCCCTCCGGGGTGTACAGCCCGTTGCCGTAGACGGGGCTTTCCGCGGTTGGCTGGTAGAAGCTGATGTTCGCACCGTAAGTCGGCTCGAGGTAGTGCAGGGCGGCGGATTCCACATACTCGGGCCCCGGGATCGGCGTGCCACTGCCGCCGAGGACCAGTCCGATGTCGTCGGCGTGTGCAGTCGTCGATTGCGTCATCGCGGCCAGGCCGAGGAGGCCGGCACCGGCCGTCGCAACCATTCCCAGACCCATTATTCGGAGCGTGCGACCTGACATGTGCAACCTTTCGGGACTTGGGAGGTGCGGTCGTCTGGGCACGGATGCGGCCCCAGCGGCGCAGGTATTCGACATACGTTCTACGCCTCTTGTCGAGCTTTGTCTGAGAAACACACAGGTTTTCGTTGGCGAAATTAGTTTTCCTGCCAGAACTACCGCTGGGACGGATTGGACAGCCGAAAGTCGGCGGTCCGGGATATCGCATGCGCGACCGTTTTTGAGAAGGACGTGTGGTCAGCGCTGGGTGCTGGTGTGACTAACCGAGCAGCGTCTCGCGCAGCCGAGCTACATCAGCCTCGGTGATGCTCGCGCTGCGCAAATAACCGTCAAGCGAGCCGAAGTTGTCGTCGATAGTTCGCCGCGCGGCGTCGAGGTATTCCGCGCGAACGCCGAGCACCTCTTCGGACAGCCGCGCCTCAGTGGTCGAGAGCAACTCCGGTGTCATGTCGATGTCGGCGCGCTGCCGGATCGTGTCGAGGATGCGCTCCCGTAGCAGCGGGACGGCCTGGTTGCTGGTCAGGAAGTCGGCCTCGATCGCGTCGCGCGAGACACCGGCGGCCTCCAGCACCAGCGCCACGGTGAAGCCGGTGCGGTCCTTGCCGGCGAAGCAGTGCGCGAGCACCGTGCGTCCGCCGGCGAGCAGCGTCACCAGGCGGTGCAGTGCCTCCGGGGCGCCGGGGTAGGTGGGGAATCTGGCGTACTCGTCGCCCATGAAGCGGCTGGCCGCCACGCTGACCGACTCATCGTCGGGCTTGTCTTCGAACAGTCGACGGAATGCGTGTTCGTGGGGCGCTTCGCCGTCTGGATTGTCCTCGTCGGGTTCGAGGTCCGGGATCGGCAGCAGGTGGATGTCTACACCGTCGGGAACCAGGCTGGGGCCGTGCCGGTCGACTTCGCGACGCGACCGCAGATCGGCGACGTCGGTGATACCCAAGCGGCGCAACTCATCTCGGCCCTCGTCGGCCAGCTCGCTCAGCTCGCCGGAGCGGAACAGCCGGCCGGGCCGCAGCACGCCGGTGGTGTCGGCGACATCGCGAAAGTTCCAGGCGCCCTGCAATTCCCGTAACTCAGTGGCCACTTTAGGTGACCGCCACAGCGAAGGCGCTTTTCTCCCGGCCGATCTCGGCGCGCGCGATGGAGCGCATGTGCACCTCGTCGGGTCCGTCGAAGATACGCATGGCGCGATGCCACGCGTACATGCGGGCCAGTGCGGTGTCCTCGCTGACGCCCGCGGCGCCGTGCACCTGGATGGCGCGGTCGATGACATCGCATGCGATTTGCGGGGCCACCGCCTTGATCTGCGAAACGAGCAGGTGCGCGGCCCTGTTGCCGTGCTGGTCGATGGTCCACGCCGCCTTCTCGCACAACAGCCTGGCCTGGTCGATTTCGTTGCGTGACTTGGCAATTGCCTGCTGCACGAGGCCTTGGTCGGCCAACGGCCTGCCGAACGCGATACGGGTGTTGGCCCGGTTCACCATCAGGGCCAGCGCACGCTCTGCGCCGCCCAGTGCCCGCATGCAGTGATGGATGCGGCCCGGTCCGAGGCGGGCCTGAGCGATCGCGAAACCGGAGCCCTCTTCGCCGAGCAGGTTGGTCACCGGCACCCGGACGTTGTCGTAGATGATTTCGCAGTGCCCGGGCTGGTCCTGGTAACCGAAGACCGACGTGGAGCGCACGACGGTGACGCCCGGTGTGTCGATTGGCACCAACACCATCGACTGCTGTTGGTGGTTGGCCGCTTCCGGGTTGGTACGCCCCATCACGATCAAGACTCTGCAGCGCGGGTCCGCCGCCCCCGACGTCCACCACTTACGGCCGTTGATCACGTAATCGCCGCCGTCACGAACGATCGAGGTCTCGATGTTGCGGGCGTCGCTGCTGGCGACCGCCGGTTCGGTCATCGAGAACGCGCTGCGAATCTCGCCGGCCAGCAATGGCTCCAGCCACTGCGTTCGCTGCTCCTCGGTGGCGAACAGGTGCAGCGTCTCCATGTTCCCGGTGTCCGGTGCCGCGCAGTTCAAGGCCTCGGGTGCGATTTCCAGACACCACCCGGTCAGCTCGGCCAGCGGCGCGTACTCCAGGTTGGTCAGCCCAGACTCCGCCGGCAGGAACAGGTTCCACAGCCCCGCGGCTTTGGCCTTGACCTTCAGTCCTTCGATGACCGGCGGAACCGTGTGATCGTGCGGGCCGGCCTCCTCGCGGTACTTGTCGTAGTCGGCTTCGGCCGGAAAGACGTAGTCGGTCATGAATTCGGTCAGCCGCTTGTGGTAGTCGCCGGCTTTGGCTGACATCGCGAAGTCCATGACCGCCACGATAAGCCACCCGGAACACGACCACACCAGGGGCGCAAGATGAACGTCGTGACCGACACCAACCCGCCGCTGCCGCCGTTCACGTTGGCGACGGCGTTCCAGAAGGTGCAAGCCGCGGAGGACGCGTGGAACACCCGCGACCCCGCACGTGTCAGCCGTGCCTATACCGTCGATTCGCAGTGGCGGAATCGCGGTGAGCACGTCGTCGGCCGCGACGACATCGTGGCCTTTCTGACCCGGAAATGGCAGCGCGAGCACGACTACGTCCTGCGTAAAGGCCTGTGGAGCTTTGACGACAACCACATCGCCGTGCGCTTCCAATACGAAAGCCGCGACTCCTCCGGCCAGTGGTGGCGTAGCTACGGAAACGAATTGTGGGAGTTCGACGAGGCTGGTCTGATGGCCCGGCGCGAAGCCAGCATCAACGACGTCGCCATCGAGGAGTCCCAACGGCGCTACTTCGGTCCGCGGGAGCCCGAAGAGCACGGCCGAGACTTTCCGCTTTGGTGACCGGCAGGACCATCGGGTTAGGGTTGTTGCCGATCTAGCGGGGTTGGGAGTACAGGGAAGTAGATGCGAACGCCATGACAGATACGCAGACGACGGTGGGGGTGGTCGCCGAGTCGGGGGCCGACGAGCGACGGGTCGCACTGGTGCCTAAGGCAATCGCGCCGCTGGTAAAAAGCGGGATCGCGGTCGTAGTGGAGTCGGGTGCCGGCGAGCGCGCCCTGCTGCCCGACGCGCTCTACACACAGGCCGGCGCAACGATCGGCGATGCCTGGGCGGCCGACGTGGTAGTCAAGGTCGCACCGCCGACCGCCGAGGAGGTCGGCAAGCTGCACAGCGGCCAGACCCTGATCGGCTTCCTGGCTCCGCGCAACGCCGAGAACGCGATCGGCGCCCTCACGCAGGCCGGCGTGCAGGCCTTCGCGCTGGAGGCCATTCCGCGCATCTCGCGAGCGCAGGCGATGGACGCGCTGTCGTCGCAGGGCAACGTCGCCGGATACAAGGCCGTGTTGCTGGCCGCTTCGGAGTCCACCCGGTTCTTCCCGATGCTCACCACCGCGGCGGGCACCGTGAAGCCGGCGACCGTGCTGGTGCTCGGCGTCGGAGTGGCGGGTCTGCAGGCATTGGCGACGGCAAAACGACTGGGCGCCCGCACCACCGGCTACGACGTGCGCCCCGAGGTGGCCGACCAGGTCCGCTCGGTGGGTGCTCAATGGTTGAAGCTCGGCGAGGAAGATTTGGCTGCGGCGGGCGAGGGTGGATACGCCCGCGAGCTCACCGACGAGGAGCGGGCCCAGCAGCAGAAGGCGCTCGAAGAAGCGATCAGCGGATTCGACGTGGTCATCACCACGGCGCTGGTCCCGGGCCGGCCGGCGCCCAAGCTGGTGACGGCCGCCGCGGTCGAGGCGATGAAGCCCGGCAGCGTCGTCATCGACCTCGCGGGGGAGACCGGAGGTAACTGCGAATTGACCGAGCCGGGGAAGGTCGTCGTCAAACACGCCGTCACGATCGCCTCGCCGCTGAACCTGCCGGCCACCATGCCCGAACACGCCAGCGAGCTGTACAGCAAGAACATCACCGCGCTACTGGACCTGCTGATCAAAGACGGCGCGTTGGCACCGGACTTCGACGACCAAGTCATCGCGGACTCGTGCGTTACTCGCGACAAGGCGGAGGCCTAGATGTACAACGAACTACTTGCCAACCTGGCGATCCTGGTGCTGTCCGGGTTCGTCGGCTTCGCGGTCATCTCCAAAGTGCCCAACACGCTGCACACGCCGCTGATGTCGGGGACCAACGCCATCCACGGCATCGTCGTGCTGGGTGCAGTGCTGGTGTTCGGGGAGGTCGAGCACCCGTCGCTGGCGGTGCAGATCATCCTGTTCGTCGCCGTCGTCTTCGGCACGCTGAACGTCATCGGCGGTTTCATCGTCACCGACCGGATGCTGGGCATGTTCAAGGGCAAGAAGAAGGCTCCGTCCGGCGACGATGTGGGCCGTGCAGCGGCCCGAGGAGGAGCTGGACCATCGAGCCCCGTCAAAGCTGAGGAGCCGGCGACCAAATGAATTACCTGGTGATCGGTCTCTACATCTTTTCGTTCGCGCTGTTCATCTACGGCCTGATGGGGCTGACCGGGCCCAAGACCGCGGTGCGCGGGAACCTGATCGCGGCCGTGGGTATGACCATCGCGGTCGGCGCGACGTTGGTGAAGATCCGGCATACCGACCAGTGGCCGTTGATCATCGCCGGGCTGGTGGTCGGCATCGTGCTCGGTGTCCCGCCGGCACGGCTCACCAAGATGACCGCGATGCCGCAGTTGGTGGCGTTCTTCAACGGGGTCGGTGGTGGCACCGTCGCGCTCATCGCGCTCGCGGAATTCATGGACACGCAAGGCTTTTCGGCGTTCCAGCATCATGAGTCGCCGACGGTGCACATCGTGGTCGCGTCGTTGTTCGCCGCGATCATCGGGTCGATCTCGTTCTGGGGCTCGATCATCGCGTTCGGCAAGCTGCAGGAGATCATCTCCGGCTCGCCGATCGGCTTCGGGAGGCTTCAGCAGCCGGTCAACCTGCTGCTGCTCGTCGCAGCCGTCGCGGCCGCGGTGGTCATCGGCCTGGACGCGCATCCGGGCAGCGGCGGGGTGTCGCTGTGGTGGATGGTCGGCCTGTTGGCCGCCGCCGGCGTGCTGGGCCTGATGGTGGTGCTGCCGATCGGTGGCGCCGACATGCCGGTGGTGATTTCTCTGCTCAACGCGATGACCGGTCTTTCGGCGGCCGCGGCGGGCCTGGCGCTGAACAACACCGCGATGATCGTCGCGGGCATGATCGTGGGCGCCTCGGGTTCGATCCTGACCAACTTGATGGCCAAGGCGATGAACCGCTCCATCCCGGCGATCGTCGCCGGTGGCTTCGGCGGCGGGGGAGTAGCGGTCGGCGGCGGCGGTGACGCCGGCGACAAGACCGTCAAGGCGACTTCGGCGGCCGACGCCGCGATCCAGATGGCCTACGCCAACCAGGTGATCGTGGTCCCCGGCTACGGGCTTGCCGTCGCGCAGGCTCAGCACGCCGTCAAGGACATGGCGGCGCTGCTGGAGAGCAAGGGCGTGGAGGTGAAGTACGCGATTCACCCGGTGGCCGGCCGGATGCCAGGACACATGAACGTGTTGCTGGCCGAGGCCGAGGTCGACTACGACGCGATGAAGGACATGGACGACATCAACGACGAGTTCGGCCGGACCGACGTCGCGATCGTCATCGGCGCCAACGACGTCACCAACCCGGCGGCCCGCAACGACTCGTCCAGCCCGATCTTCGGCATGCCGATTCTCAACGTGGACAAGGCCAAGTCGGTGATCGTGCTCAAGCGGTCGATGAACTCTGGATTCGCGGGTATCGACAACCCACTGTTCTACGGCGAGGGCACCACGATGTTGTTCGGGGATGCGAAGAAGTCGGTGACCGCGGTCGCCGAGGAGCTGAAGGCGCTTTAGACGGGCGGGTACGCCGGCGGCGGGTAACCCTGGCCGTCGGTGACGCCGCGCAAGCCAAACGGCAGGTACCTGAAGAAGTATTCGAATTCGTCGGAAACGTCGTAGCTGGTATTCGGATCTGGATTCGGATTCACGTGACTACCTCTCGAGTCGGTACGCGTCTTGCAGGAGTCTAGTCTCGCCGGGCAACACGCAACAGTGAACAGCCGTGTTGCCTAGACTACCCAACTAGTTGATTGACACCGGCCGTGCCCTGGCCTGCCGATCGTGACCGATAGAGAGTTGACATGCCATCCGAGAACGGGCTCACCCGCCGCGAGGAGTTGCTGGCCGTGGCGACCAAGTTGTTCGCCGCCCGCGGCTATCACGGCACCCGGATGGACGACGTCGCTGACGTGGTCGGGCTGAACAAAGCCACCGTCTACCACTACTACGCCAGCAAATCGTTGATCCTCTACGACATCTACCAGCAGGCCGCCGAACGCACGTTGGCCGCTGTGCACGACGACCCGACGATGTCGGCGCGCGAGGCGCTGTATCAGTACACCGTGCGACTGCTCAATCAGATCGCGGCCAATCCCGAAGGCGCGGCGGTGTACTTCCAGGAGCAGCCCTACATCACCGAGTGGTTCACCGACGAGCAGGTCGAGGAGATCCGCGAGAAGGAATCGCAGGTTTACGAGCATGTGCACGGGCTCATCGACCGCGGCATCACCAGCGGCGAGTTCTACGAGTGCGACTCACACGTGCTGGCGCTCGGCTACATCGGCATGACGCTGGGCGCCTACCGCTGGCTGCGGCCGAGCGGACGCCGCAGCGCCAAGGAGATCGCCGCCGAGTTCAGCACCGCGCTGCTGCGGGGCTTGATCCGCGACGAAGCGGTCCGGGTGGAGTCACCGCTGGGCGTCAGAACCGAAATCGGTACAGCAGGCCGTAATTCGCGATGACCGGGATGACGGCTCGCACTTTCGCTTAGTAGGCCGCGTCGAGTGCACGCTGGATATCGGCGACGAGGTCGTCGGTGTCTTCGATGCCCACCGAGATGCGCGCGAAGCCCTCGGGGACGGGATCGCCCCAGCGGGCACGACGGTCCAGCAAGGTGTGGATGCTGCCGAAGCTGGTCGATGCGGTCAGCAAATCGCTGTGCTGCAGCAGTGCGTTCACCGCCGCGGCGTCGGCAAGCTCGACCGCGATCAGGGTGCCGAACCGGCGCATCTGGGTCGCGGCGACGGGGTGTGCGGGGTCGTCGGGCAGCCCGGGATAACGCACGGCCTTCACCGCTGGATGGTTGGACAGCATCGTCGCGAGGGCCTGTGCGTTGAGGCATTGCCGTTCGAATCGCAGTCCTGCGCTGCCCAGGCTCCGGACCAGCAGCCAGGCTTCGAAGCCCCCGAGGATCGCCCCGGCCAGTAACCGTTCGCGTTCCACCGCGGTGGCCAACTCGTTGTGGTTGGTTGCCACGTATCCGGCCAACAAGTCGCTGTGACCGGACAGCATTTTGGTGGCGCTGGCCACCACCAGGTCAGCGCCCAGCGACAGCGGTAGCTGACCCAGCGGGGTGGCAGCGGTGTTGTCCACGATCAGGCGCGCGTGGTGCGCGTGGCAAATGGTGGACAGCCGGTGCAGATCGACCACGTCCAATCCCGGATTGCTGGGTGTCTCGGCCAGCACGACGTCGGCACCAGCGGCCGCTTCGTAGATGTGTGCGGTGTCTGCCGCAATGATGTTCACACCGAAGGGATTCAGGCATTCGGCGGCGAACCGACGTACCTGGTAGTAGCCGTCGGCGGGTACGACCACCACCGATCCGGGCCGGGCCAGCGCGCGCAGAGCGGCACCGATGGCGGCCATCCCGGAGCTGTACACCAGCGCGGTGGTCGCGCCCTCGAGTTCGGCGAGGCCCGATTCCAGTTGCCGCCAGGTCGGATTGGAGCTGCGCCCGTAGGTATCCAAGCCCTCCGCTTCGTCAGCCCCCAGGTGATAGGTAGAGGCCAGCACCGGCTGCGGCGCCACCGGCCGTCCGGGGACAGCCGGGGAACGCACTGCTTTGAGGCTCCGAGTGGAGTCACCGTAGCGATTACTCACGACCACCCACTCTGCCGTGTACATGCTGTCCCGGTGCAAGGGCTCGCTCACTGGCCATCCACACTGATGGCCATGACTGACTTATTCCGCCTCGACGGGAAGGTCGCCGTGGTAACCGGCGGTGGCCGCGGCATCGGCGCGATGATCGCGCGCGGACTACTGGAAGCGGGGGCGACGGTGTATCTGTCCAGCCGCAAGAAAGCCGAGTTGGACGCGGCTGTCGCTGAGTTGTCGGCGCACGGATCGGTGTCGGCGGTTCCCGCCGATCTGGGCACCGTGGAGGGTGTGGAGACGTTGGCCGGTGCCCTCGCCGAGCGGGAGGACAAGATCCACGCGCTGTTCAACAACGCCGGAGCGGCATGGGGTGCGCCGCTCGGTGAGTTTCCAGAATCCGGCTTCGACAAGGTCTACGACGTCAACGTCAAAGGTGTCTTCCTGCTCACCCGCGCGTTGGTGCCGATGCTGTCGGCTGCTGCGACCGACGACGACCCCGCGCGCGTCATCAACACCGGCAGCATCGACGGGATCGTCGCGCCCGGGCGTGGCAGAAACAACTTCTCCTACAGCGCCAGCAAGGCCGCCGTGCACATGCTGACTCAGCACCTGGCCGGCGAGCTGGCACCGCGGATTCTGGTCAACGCGATTGCGCCAGGGCTTTTCGAATCCCGGATGACCAAGGAACTGTTGGCGGGCGGCCCCGACGCGGTCGGCGCGGGCTTCCCGCTCGGCCGCATCGGCCGACCTGATGACATGGCCGGCATCGCGGTCTTTCTGACCAGCCGGGCCAGCAGCTACATCACCGGTGCGGTGATCCCGGTCGACGGCGGCGTCAGCGTCATTCGGTGAGTCTGACTGCCCGGCTTCTCTTCATCGCGCTGCGCGTCCCCCTCACCGCTGCGCGGCTGGAGGTACCCCCGCTGCATCGTCGCCGGTGGCTAAGTGGCGGCTCAGGAATTCGAGTTGATCGGCGATGACGCGCTCGAAGGCGTCGCCGACGTAGATCTCGAAATGCCCTTCCGGGTAGAGCTTCACCTCGCCGCGCGGCGCCGTTGCGGCGTAGCGACGGGTCGGCCCCGACGGTGCGACCGAGTCGTTTTCGCAGACGCAGAACAGGATCGGGCAGGGCACCTTCGCCGCGAGCCGACCCGGACGGTAGGGCAGGATTGTGACGCCGATCCGCGCGGCCACCTCGTTGCGTAGCTTGGTGCCGTCCGGCACCAGCTTCAGGAAACCGCCGTATACATCCGGTGCGTTCATCAGCGCGACCTCGCCCGGGTTGCCCGCCGTCGGCACCATCACCGGCGACGCACCGAAGCGTGCGCCGACCAGATCACGCGTTGCCTTGGCGGTAATACGGGCGCTGACCAGCGGGCTCAGCGTGGCCAGTGAGGCGATGCTGTCGGTGAACGGGCACTGCGAGACGACAGCCGCGATGCCCGGTAGCCGTGCCGCGGTGGCGATTACGTGACCGCCACTGAAAGAGGTGCCCCACAAGCCGATTCGATCCGGATCGATGCCCGGCAGGGTGCGGGCATAGGCAACAGCGACCGTCCAGTCCTGCAGTTGCATCCGGATGTCGAGCAGTTGGCGCGGTGCCCCTTCGCTGTCGCCGAAGTTGCGATAGTCGAAGACCAGGCAGGCGTAGCCTGCGGCGCAGAACCGTTCGGCGTAGGCGTCCAGTCGCATGGTGCGCACCGCGCCGAGCCCGTGCGCCATGACCAACAGCGGGGCATCATCGTCACGTCCGTCTGCCGCGGGCCGATACAACCACGCGCTGATCCGATCACTGCCGGAGTTGAACCAGACATCTTCACGTTGGGTGCTCACGACACTCATCCTGCATCAGTCGCGAGGCTTGCGGACCGATCTGATGGCGGTCGCGAGCGTGTGGTAGACCCAGGCCATGACCCCGACTGTGCTGCGGCAGGTGTCGTCGCTGGTGGGGTCGAATCATGTCAGCACCGATCCAGACGTGCTGGCCGGCCGCAGTGTCGACCACACCGGTCGTTATCGCGGCCGGGCCAGCGCCCTCGTCCGCCCCGGTTCGGCCGACGAAGTGGCCGAGGTACTGCGGTTGTGCCGCGACGCCGGGACCCATGTGACCGTCCAGGGCGGCCGCACTTCGCTGGTGGCCGGCACTGTACCCGAACACGACGACATCCTGTTGTCGACTGAAAGACTCTGCGCCATAGGCGAAGTCGACACCGCCGAACTACGCATCGAGGCCGGAGCAGGGGCCACGCTGGCTGCGGTGCAGCGTGCCGCGGCCGGTGCTGGTCTGGTGTTCGGCGTCGATCTGGCCGCACGCGACACCGCGACCGTTGGCGGAATGGCCTCGACGAACGCCGGTGGATTGCGCACCGTCCGGTACGGCAACATGGGCAGCCAGGTGGTCGGTCTCGACGTCGCACTGCCCGATGGGTCGGTGCTACGACGGCACTCTCGAGTCCGGGCCGACAACACCGGCTACGACCTGCCCGCGTTGTTTGTCGGCGCCGAGGGAACGCTGGGCGTGATCACCGCGCTCGATCTTCGACTGCACCCGGATCCGGCGTATCGGGTGACGGCTGTCTGCGGCTTCGACGACCTCGGCGCCTTGATCGACGCCGGCCGTTTGTTCCGCGACATGGATGGCATCGCGGCCTTGGAACTGGTCGACGGGATGGCCGGCGCGCTGGCCGACGAACACCTGGGGGCGCCGCCTCCGGTGCAGGCTGACTGGCTGCTGTTGGTGGAGTTGGCGTCCGATCACGATCAAACCGAACGGCTGGCCGATGCGCTGGACGGTGTACGAACGAGCGGTGAGCCCGCGGTAGGTATCGATCTTGCCGCTCAACAACGTCTTTGGCGTGTCCGCGAGTCGCTGGCCGAGGTGGTCGGCTTGTTCGGGCCGCCGTTGAAGTTCGACGTGTCGCTGCCGTTGTCCGCGGTGGTTGTGTTCGCCCGCGATGCGAGGGCGCTGGTGCAACGGCACGCACCCGACGCGATCGGCGTGCTATTCGGGCACATCGGTGAGGGCAACCTGCACCTGAATGTGTTGCGCTGCGACGAGGAACAGGAACGCGATCTGTACGCGGCGATGATGGAACTGATCGCGGAGTCCGGCGGCAACGTCAGCTCGGAACACGGGGTCGGTAGCCGCAAACGCCGCTACGTCGTGATGTCACGCGGGGACGCCGACGTCGCGGCCATGCGAACGCTGAAGACGGCCTTCGATCCGACCGGCTACCTCAATGCCGCGGTGTTGTTCGACTGACAAGGAGTGACGATGTCAGCTCGGGCTTTTGATGCCGACCGCGTGGCGCAGCTGAGCCAAGAATTCTTCTCCGTCGTCGCTACGAATCATGTAGTGCGAGAACGCTACTCGGATCGCGGTAGCGGCCTTCACCGCGGCGTTGGGACCGGGTATCAGCCGCTGCAGCCCTTCCCGCATCTGCGGGATGACTTTGGAGAACTGGCTGATGACATGCTCAGGCTCGATATCGACCATGCGCACGCCTGTGTAGGAGTGCTGGTAGTCCACGATGAACCGCAACGCCGCATCGAGCTTGTCGGCACCTTTGAGCCCGACGGTCGCTCGGACCATTCCGCTTTCGAAGGTGTGCCGTTCGTACCGGGAGAACGCCGAAAGCAATTCCTCTTTCGAGGCGAACCAGCGGTACAGCGTCGGCCTCGACACCCCGGCCTGAACGGCGACGTCGGACAGGCTGAGCTTGCGCTTGCCGTTGCGGCCGAGCACCTCAGCGGTGGCAGCAAGGATCCGCTGCTGCGTCGAGGTGTCGCCTTCGATGGTCGGCGTCTGCTCCATACCTGAACTTTACAAAATTAGACCGAAGTGTCACGCTGTTTTCGTGCCACTGCCATGTTCCCCGGCCGGGTTTCGTTCGGCCCCACCCGAGGTAGTTGACCACCAGAGCTTAGCCGGGCATGACCAGCGGATGGCGATCTATCGGTGCCCGTCGTGACCCAGTCCCGGACGGTCGTCATCACCGAAGCGTCATCGCCTGTCGCACTGGCGACCGCGGCGCGGTTGTCGGCAGGCGGAGATCTGGTGCTGCTGGGGAGTCGCCGCACCCAGCTGTGCGAGGAGTTCGCCGCCCGTCTTCGGTCTGGTGGCGCCGCGGTGTTTGCCGCCCACTTGGACCTGGCTGACCTGCCCTCGGTCGACCGGTTCATCGAAGCTGCTGAGTACCTGGTCGGTATCCCCGACGTCCTGGTGAGTGCTGCGGGTTTAGCTGACGGCTCGTGGACGGGTGCGCAACACCTTGTCGCACAACTAGTTCCGCCGATGATCGACAACCGGCGCGGCGATGTGGTGTTGCTCAGCCCGGAGTTGATCGGTTGTTCACCGCCCGGCGGGCGGCGGATGCTCGAGGCGTGGGCGCGCGGTCTGGACGTCGAGTTCATTGGGACCGGCGTCCGAGCCTCGATAGTGCGGTCGACCGGGCGGGTGCCGCCGGACGACGTCAGCTGCCTGATCGCGGCGGCGGTCAGCTCGTCGGCGCGGATGCACCTGCGTGTCGTCGATATCATCCCGCCGGTTCCCGCGCCGACGCTGGCCCAGGATCGTCCGCTTCGATGAGACTCGAAGTCGACGTCGACAGGTGCACCAGACACGGCGTCTGCGAGCTGCTCGACTAAACCCCGGGCCTACGCCGCACCAAGACCGACTGCTGGATACTGCCCACCGCGCCGTTCTCGTCGAACAGGGTGCCCACCGTGGTGCCGATGCCGTCTGGCCCATAGTTCGTCTCCGCCCGGATGCCGACCCACTCGCCATCGGGGATGCGGTGCACATGGACGACGAGATCGTTGTTCAAGAACGTCCACTTGGTGATATCGATTCTGGAGCCGATGCCGTTGGCGCAGTCGGCAACGGCGAACAGCCGCTCCATCGGCGTCATCGTCTCGCCGTCGACCAGGTTCGTGGTCGGCTTGATCCACGACTCACCGGGACCCTCGTTGAGCGGACTGGTCAGCCAGCGCCAGTCCAGGCTGTGCACGTAGTTACGGTCGAAGTCGTTGGCGAGATCGCGGCTGCGGGCCTCACTGAGAGGACGCGGCAGCGGAGCGCAAGCGTGCGCCAAGTCGGCCGTGTCGAGTTTCTGTAGCCGCCAACCGCTGGCCCGTGCCGTCGGCCGGGGCTGACCGTCGGGACCCAGTGCCAGCGTCTCGGCGCTGATCAACTCGATCTGCTTACCGGGTCGTTCGACCTTCGAGCGGACCCACATCTCGCCGTCGGCCGGCACCGGGCCCAGCAGGTCGACGGCGACCCGGCTCAGCCGGGTGTCGTCGCGGGGGGCGCATCGTTCGAGCGCGCGAACCAACAACGCCGACACCGGCGCGGCATGCTGGATGGCCGCCGTCCACGTACTCCTGACCAAGTCTGTGGCACTGAACTTTTCGCCCAACCGATCGGCGGCGTCGATCAGCTCGTAGTAGGAGTCGGTCAACGTCGGGCTCTCATGGCAGACCGGCGCCGGGCGTGTCCACGATCACCGCGTCGACCCGGGACAGCCGGGTGCCCACCAGGCGCTGGGGATAGGCGTCGGTGCTCGACAGCATGAACAGCGTGCGGTTCGCAGGTCCGCCGAGCATGCAGGCGATCGCGGCCCGATCGCCGATGTCGATGCGGTGGGTCACATGCCCTTTGCCACCATCGGCCACAATGCGTTGGAACTGGTGCGCCAGCGTCATCGCGGTCCACACCCCGCCCTCGGCGTCGAGGCAGATACCGTCCGGCGGCCCGTCCAGCCCGTCGGCGAAGACACGTCGATCCGACAGTTCGCCGTCCGCGCCGATGGTGAACGCGGTCAGGCGCCGGCCGATCGACTCGGCGACGATCAACGTCTGATGGTCGGACGTGATCGCCATGCCGTTCGGGAAGTCTAGATCCGCTGCCGCGATGGTCACGGTGTTGTCCGGGTCGACGCGGATGATGACACCACCCTGGAAAGCCTGCGACCCGATGTAGGCACGCCCGTGGTTGTCGATGACCATGTCGCCCAGGTCAGCAGGCGCCACGTGACTCAGATCGGCTATGGTCTCCACGGTTTCGCCGTCGTAGCGCAGCAATTCGCGGCGTTCGGTGGACGCGATCAGCAACGAGCCGTCCGGCCGGAAACCCAGGCCAGACGGAGCGTGCCCGGGCACCGCCAAGGTGGTCATCGCTCCGCCCACGGTGACGGTGTGCACGGCTTCGCCGAGCATGTCGGAGAACCACAGCAGCCCCTCGAACCAGCGCGGGCCCTCGCCGAAACAGAAGCCGGTCGCCAGCGGCGTCAGCCCGTCAACCATTGCTGTCATCGAGTGCATCCAATTCTCGTGCAAACTGACCAGCGCGGTCGCCCGGCTGGCTTTACAGATTATCGTACAAATGTCACGCGGTATCTTGCAGGGACTTCATCGGCGCTCAGCTAAGGAAAGCGGCAGATGCATTTCACCATCACCCACCCGATGCACAGCCATCCCTACAACCCGGAATTGGTCGGGGGCCACGGCATCGCCGCGGTGGCCGCCGCCGCCGAAGCCGCCGGCATCCATGGCTTCGGGTTCACCGATCACCCGGCGCCCAGTCAGCGCTGGCTCGAAGCCGGCGGCCACGACGCGCTGGATCCGTTCGTCGCGATGGGGTACGCCGCGGCCCGCACCACCACGCTGCGACTGATACCGAACATCGTGGTACTGCCGTACCGAAATCCGTTCGTGGTGGCCAAGTCCGGCGCAACGCTGGACCTGCTGTCCGGCGGCAGATTCACCCTTGCCGTCGGGGTCGGCTATCTCAAGCGCGAGTTCGCCGCGCTCGGTGTCGACTTCGAGGAGCGCGCCGCACTGTTCGACGAGTCGCTCGACGTGATCCGGGCCATTTGGACCAACGACGACATCACCTTCGAGGGCGCCCACTTCAGCGCGCGCGGTATCACCGCGCATCCACGACCGGTGAGCGATCCGCATCCGCCGATCTGGATCGGCGGCAACACCGGTGCCGCCCGGCGCCGGGTCGCCGAGAAAGGCGACGGATGGTGCCCGTTCGCCGCGCCACCCGCGCTGGCCCAAACCGCGCGCACGGCGTCGATGGATTCCATGGAAGCCCTTGCCGACGGCATCGAGGATCTGCGGCGACGGCTCGACAAGGCCGACCGGGACGCCTCAACGATCGACATCGTCTTCAGTAACTTCGACGGCGGCAGCCCGGCCGACGACGACTTCAACGCCGACGCGTACCTGGCCGGCCTGGAACGCCTGGCCAAGCTGGGAGTGAACTGGGTGCAGGTGGGGCTGCCCGGCGACAGTCTGACGCATGCCCTGGAAGTGATAGACCGGTTCAAGACCCTGGTGGTCGACGCCGCGTGAGGAGCGCAAGGCTTTACAAGTTTTAGCGAGAATGTCATTCTCGCTAGGTGACAACGGAATCTGAGCAGGCGCACTGGTCGGTCGCCGGCCTTCTGGATTTGTTCGACGCACGCCCGGACGGAGACAACCGGTTCGTCGCCGATACCGGTATCGCCGCCGAGGACGAACGCCAGGTGGTCGAGGGCACCCAGGTGCTCGCTCAGGTGATTGTCGCGGTGGCCAAACGGTTCCCGGAGAAGTCGGTCCGCTCGGCGCATGCGGTGTTCGCCCGCGCCGTGGTGGTCGGGCCGCAAGTCGAGTTCGACATCGACGTGGTGGCCGAGGGACGTTCGACGGCGACCGCGGTGGTGAGCGTGACGCAGAACGGCCGCCGCGCCATCACGGTCACCACGCTGCTGGACGTGCCGTCCGACGACGTCATCCGCCACCACCTGGCCCGTCCCCAGGTCACCGCGCCCGCCGAGGCCAACGACGGGGCGATGCCGATGGCCGGTCGCGAACTGCGTCTGGTGGACGTGATCGACGTGAACAGCCCCGACGAAGTCGGTCCGCCGGAGTTGTACGCCTGGCTGCACTACGACCCGATCCCGGCCCGCGACGATCTGGCCAAAGCATTGGTCGCGTATTTCACCGGCCACCTGGGCATTTCGACGACGATGCGCGCGCACCAGGGCATCGGCACCGCCCAGTCACACCTGACGGTGTCCACTGCGCCGATGACGATCGCGGTCAGCTTTCACGAGCCGGTGTCGTGGACCGGCTGGCTGCTCTACACGCACGAGAGCACCCAGGTCGGCGCGGGCATGTCGTACGTCCGCGGCGCCGTGCACACCGAAGAGGGTGAGCTGATCGCGTCGTTCGCGCAGGATGCGCTGATCCGTCCGCTGCGCACCAGTGACAACACGATCAAAACCCAAGCGCGGCTGTAACACTCGTGGACTTCGCCAGCATCGAACTGTCACCGGAGGACACCGGATTTCGTGACGAATTGCGGGCGTTCCTGGCCGACATCGTCACCGATGAGGTGCGCCGACGCGACCGCGAGACCGGGGAGAACTTCGACGAGGCCGTCCACCTGGCGCTGGGCGCCAAGGGGTATCTGGCCGCTGACTGGAACGACGAATCCGACGGCGGGTTCAGCGCACTGCGCCGCCGCATCTGGGATCTGGAGATCGGCCGGGCCCACACGCCGTGGTTTCACTGGGGCACCACCGCCGTGGTCGCGAAGATGGTGCGCCAGTTCGGGCGGGCGGAACTCACCGACGAGGTGCTGCCCGGCGTGCTGTCCGGTGACACCCGGCTGTGCCTGGGCTACACCGAGCCCGAGGGCGGCTCCGATGTGGCGACGTGTAAAACCCGCGCGGTTCGCGACGGCGACACCTGGATCATTAACGGCTCCAAGATGTTCACGTCCAACGCCCACAACGCCCAGTACGTCTTCCTGCTGACCAATACCGATCCGGACGCGCCAAAACACAAGAACCTGACCATGTTTCTGGTGCCGCTGGACTCGCCCGGTGTCGACATCCAAGCAATTCGCACCATCGACGGCGATCGCACCAACATCGTCTTCTACAGCGACGTGCGCGTCGACGACCGATACCGGATCGGCGCTGTCAACGGCGGCTGGGGAGTGTTGCGGGGTGCGCTCGACGTCGAACACGGCACCGTCAAAGCCGAAGATGACGGTCTGCAACGAGTCGCGGTGATGAGCGAGCATCTGACGCTGATGGCCGAGGCCATCGACGCGATCGCGGCGCTGGCCACGCAACAGGGCGCCGACGGCCGCCGGCTTATCGACGACACATCGGTCGCGTACCGGTTGGGCCGCAGCGTTGCTCGCACCGAGGCCGCCTTGAGTACACCGGGGATGTTCGGCCGGGTTGCCAACGCGCAGACCATGCGTGACGTCGCACCCGACCTGATGGACCTACTGGGCAGCGCCTCGGCACTGCCGATCGAAACCAGCGGGGCCGTTGACAACGGTGGCGCCGAATACATCTTCCGACTTGCCTCACCGGTCGGAATCTATGGCGGCACGCTGGAGGTGTTCCGCAACATGATCGCCCAGCATGCTCTTGGCCTGGGCCGGCCCAACTATTCGCCGCCGAGGACCTGAGAATCCGGCAACTCGGCGACAACGTCGGCGCGGGCAGCGTCAAAACTGAGAAATCCCTTGATGGGCAGGCTTTCCGGCGGCGGGTCCGAATAACTCCACGCCACATCCTCGACTATCGCGTCGCCCACGACCGCTGACCAATAGGTGGCGAGGCCTTTGTAATTGCAGTACGACGACGTATTCGATTGTCGCAGAACATCAGTGCGCACCTGGGACGGATCGACGTAGAGGCGGGGCAAGAGCGCCGTCTCGAACACGATCACGGTGTCGTCGGTGTCCACCAGTGTGGTCCCGGCCGCCGTGACACGGAGATGCCGTCGGGTGGGCCGGCAGTCGACGCGGTGGTACGGATTCGGCGGGTAGTGCACCAGCGTGCGTCCCTCTTCGACCCACATGTCGACGGCGTCCCACGGCACGTCCACGTATCCCGGTGCCTCGGCCACCGGCGCGCTGGGTAGACCGTGTGCCTCTTCGACGGGAAAGGCGAAGCTGAGCGGGCGATCTGGCCGGTGCACCAGCAACGCACGCTCGGTGTCGATCACGGTGCGGCCGTCTTTCACCGCCTGGACGCGCCGGGGATGCGGCTCGGCATAGACCACGCCGGCGGGCACTGTCGGCGAAAACCAGCCGGCCGGAGCACTGCTCAGCGGCCCGTGCCCGGTGACCATGCTCATGGAGCCTGAGCGTACGCGGGTGAGGTGTGACCACTCCAGGGTCGCGGGAGACCAACCGTGGCATGGTGTGTGGCATGGCCGGACCGATGCAGGGCATCAACGTCGTAGAGCTCGGGGTCTGGGTGGCCGGGCCTGCGACCGGCGGCATACTCGCCGACTGGGGCGCGGACGTGATCAAGATCGAGCCGCCGACCGGCGACCCGGGCCGGCTGTTCGGGCGGATGCTCGGGCTCGACATTGACGCCAGCCCGCCGTTCGAGATGGACAACCGGTCCAAACGCAGCCTGGTCCTCGACCTGACGACCGACGACGGCCTCAGCACCGCCCTCGAATTGATCGGCGTGGCAGACGTATTCGTCACCAATGTCCGGCCCGGAGCGCTGCGGCGCCTCGGGCTCGACTTCGAGTCGGTGGCACCGGACAACCCGCGACTGGTCTACGGGCTGATCACCGGTTACGGCGAGACGGGGCCCGACGCCGACCGGGCGGCCTACGACGTCGCGGCGTTCTGGTCGCGCAGCGGGGTGGCGTCGCTGCTGACCCGTCCTGGTGAGACACCGCCGTTTCAGCGCGGCGGCATGGGCGATCACATGGCCGGCATGAGTCTGACGGCGGCCATCTGCGCCGCGCTGGTGGCCCGCGACCGGACCGGATCCGGCCAGCTGGTGTCGACGTCGCTGTATCGGCAGGGCGCGTACACGATCAGCTTCGATCTGAACACCTACCTGATGTCGGGGCAGCCCATCGCGATCGGGCAGCGGGAGACGATGGGCAACCCGTGCATGAACAACTATGCCGCCGGCGACGGTCGGCGGTTCTGGATCGTCGGGCTGCAGGCCGACCGGCACTGGCCGGCGCTGTGTCGCGCCATCGACCACGCCGACTGGTTGACCGATCCGCGCTTCTCGGACGCGCGGTCGCGCGCGGTGAACGCGGTCGAGCTGATCGGTGAATTGGATCAGATCTTCGCCACCAAGCCGCTCGACGACTGGGCGGAGATCTTCGCCCGCGAGCCGGACTTCTTCTGGTCGCCGGTCAACTCCATCGAGGATGTGCTGGCCGATGAGCAGTTCCACGCCGCCGGCGGCATGGTCGACGTGCCCGACGGATCCACGAGTGTGCCGATGGTCGCGACGCCGGCGGACTTCCACGGCACGCCGTGGGCACCGCGCTCGACCGCACCGGAACTCGGCCAGCACACCGGCGAAATCCTTGCTGAGCTCAAGGCACGCCGCGAGTCTTGACTTAATCGAAACTTTACAGATTGATGTAAAAATGTCACGCTGGGTCGGCCGGGGCATTGGCGACGGGTGACGTTCGATCTGCTAAGGAATGCGATGGGTACCTTCGAGGTGGACTTCGACAAACGGCGGCCGCGCGCACCGCGCAGCGACGGTGGATCGGTCAAATACCGGCTCGATGTCATCGCCTCCAGCCCCGCAGACGTGGTCTTCTCCGTCGGCGGCTGGCTCTACGACCGGGTGCGGGCCGGCTGGGAGGTCACCGTGCTGTTGCCGCCGCACTGCGACAGTCGCCCGCTGCAGATCCTCGGCATGCAGGCCGCCGACCTCGACGCGCAGGCCCTGCCCGCGAGCACCGAATGCGCGGCCCGCGGACTGGCGGTCAGCGCGGACATGTTCGCTGCCGACGAGCGAATCAGGCAGGCGGTGCTCTGCGCCCTTGATCGTTGGATGACCGAAGTCACGCTTTGGCACGATGATTGGCCACTTGTCGTCGGGCATCGGACGACGCCGGTTCAGCACGTGCTCAGCGACGCCGCGCGCGCCTTCAAACGGCACGCCCTGGCCGCCGCAGGCATTCCGGGAACCGTCGGCCCGACCGAGACGCTGCTCAGTGACATGAAGGCCTCGCTCCCGGTCGGTTCCGAGTTGATCCCAGTCGGCTGATGTGCAAGTACCACAGCCACACGCTGCTCTATCTGCACGAGACGATCGTCCTCGGGACGGGATCGAGCGCCGGATCCATGCCGGAAACGGAAAGGCCGGATATGCCATGGCGGAGTTGGGTTTTCAGATGATCACGTTGGCCTCGGAATCTCAGGCGTTGCGGCGCGGAGCCGCCGCGGGTCTCGACGAAGCGAGGGGCCACCGGTGACCAACCGGGTCGCGCTGGTGACCGGCGCCGCTCGGGGCCAGGGCCTGGCCATCGTGCAACGGCTACGTGCCGATGGGTTTTCGGTGGCGGCCTGCGACGTCGATGCGGCCGGGCTACGCGAGGCGGTCGACGACCTGGGCGATGACGCGGTCGTCGGGATTCCGCTGGATGTGACATTGGAGTGGGAGTGGCAGCAGGCCGTGGCGACCACCGTCGAGAGATTCGGGTCGTTGACCGCGCTGGTGAACAATGCCGGTTTGCTGCACCGCGCCTCGATCGAGGAAGAGTCGATCGAGGGGTTTGAAAAGGCCTGGCGGGTCAACTGTCTGGGTGCGTTCCTGGGCATCCAGGCGACACTCGACCTGCTGCGCGCCGCCGACGGCGCGGCCGTCGTGAACACGTGCAGCACCGGTGCGATCCGCCCGTTTCCGCGGCACAGCGCCTACGGTTCGGCGAAATGGGCGCTCCGCGGCTTCACCCAGGTTGCCGCGGCTGAACTCGCCACGTCGGGCATCCGGGTCAACGCGGTGTTGCCCGGGCCGATCGCCACGCCGATGCTCGACGACGACACTCAGGCCCGGCTTGCCGCGACGTCGTCGTTCGGCCGGATCGGGCTGCCGGCCGAAGTCGCGGACGCCGTCGCTTTTCTGGTCTCCGAGAAGGCGTCGTTCATCACCGGCGCGGAACTCGTCGTCGACGGCGGACAATGCCTGCAGATCTGACGGTGGACCAACGACTCGATCCCGCGCTGCGTGCGGTGGCGATCACGCGCACCGATCTGTCGCTGTACAGAGTCCTCCGTGAGTCCATCGACGAACGTCGTCGCGCGGCAATCGCGGACACCGACAGCTCCGGCGTGGTGATCCGCGAGGCGACCGCGCCGGGTGTCCGGGTGCGCATTTACCACGGCGCGCCGACGCCGGCTCCCACTGTCATCTATTGCCATGCAGGAGCATTCATGTTCGGCAACCTGGACATTGATCACCGGCAATGCGTCGAATTGGCCCGCCGTGGGCGGTGTTCGGTCGTGTCGTTGGATTACCGGCTGGCGCCCGAACATCCCTATCCGGCCGCGCTCGACGACGCGATCGCGGTGCTGAACTGGGTCGGCGGCAACGCCGATGAGCTGGACGTCGACGCGTCCCGCATCGCGGTGGCCGGCAGCAGTGCCGGCGGAGCGCTGGCGGCCTGTCTCGCGCAACGCTCGGCGGACGGGTCACTGCCCGCGGTGGTGTTTCAGATGCTGCATCAGCCGGTACTCGACGACCGGGCCACCGGGTCGAAGACGGAGTTCGCCGACACGCCGGCGTTCGACGGTCCCGCCGCAGAACAGATGTGGCGGCACTATCTGGGTTCGACCGCACCGTCGGCAGATTCCGCGCCCGCCCGGCGTCACCGATTACAAGGTTTGCCAACGGCATTCATCAGCTGCTCGGACATCGACCCGCTCCGCGACGAAGCGCTCGACTACGCAACGCGGCTGCTGCGGGCGAGTGTCGCGACCGAACTGCATGTCTTCGCCGGCACCTGCCACGGGTTCGACTCGCTGCTGCCCGACTGGGAGGTCGCCGAGCAGCTGTTCATCCTGCAGGGCCGCGCGCTGCGGCGAGCTTTCTACGGTGCGTGAGCGCAGCAGATGTGCCCACCTCACAGCGACAATCGCGGCAAACATGACTTTTGTCGCTATGAGGCGGGCACACCGGATGCCCCTGTTGCCTCATGTCAATATGCCCGCGATGGTATTCGTTGCCTCAAATGCCGGATGCCCGGGTCAGCGGATTCGTCGCTTCGTTTGCTGGCGCCTTCTTGGGTGGGGCTTTGCGCTTGGGTCCGGTCTTGGTGATGGCCAAGGTGAGTAGTTCGTTCATGAGGGCCTGAATGTGGCGTTGCAAGGCAGCAGGATTGGTCTCGAGGTACGTGCGCGTCAGGTCTGCTTTAGCGGTCGTCGGAAGGTTCGGGTGTGTTTGTGCCCGCTGGTTCGGGGTGGCTGCGGTGTCGTGCTTTTTAACAATCTTCGCGCCATCACGGGCTTTGTAAACGAGTTTCTGCTGGGGGTAGAAGATGTTGCTCAGTAAGGCCTGCAACGTCCAGATCTTGTTCAGTAGCAACAGTTCTGCGGGCGTGTCGTAGCGGTGGTAGCCGACCAGGGTGCGCACGGCGGCCCAGTTCTTCTGCTCGACGTGGCAGCCGTCGTTCTTGTTGCCAACGCGCGAGCGGGTGAAGGTGATCTGGTGCTTGTCGCACCAGTCCAGCAGATGGAAGTTGATGAATTCCGAACCGTTGTCAGAATCGATACCGCGGATCGGGAACGGCAGCACCGCGGTGATGTCATCGAGGGCGGTCATCACCCATTTGCGGGCCTTGGTGGGCACGCTGCGGTTTTCGGTCCAGCCCGTGGCAATGTCGGTGACCGTTAGTGTCCAGGCATGCTCACCCACGGCGTGCCCGCCGTCGTGGCTGACCAGGTCGATCTCGACGAAACCCGGGACCGCATCGTCCCAGTCGGCCCACGTGCGCACCGGGATCTGACTCTTGAGCAGGGTGCCGGGCTTGGTGCGTGAGCGTCCCCTGGTGAGGTACTTCTTGCGCTCGGGGGCCAACCGGCGATCGATGGTGGCCGCCGACATTTGTGCCAGCAGCTTCGCGGTGTCCTCGTCGATGTCCAACTCACCGTAGCGGCGCAGCACCGACACCAACTCACCCAACATCGGCGCCAGCCGCTTACCTGCCGGCATGCCCAGCACCGACCAGCACAACACCAGCGCGGCAACCGCTTTGGGCCCATACTTCGGTGGATGCGGCCGCCGCGTATTGACCAGCTGTGGGCGCCGCGCGAGGCGCAACGCCTTGCGCGCATGATCACGATGCCACCCCGTGGTAGCGCACAGCTCGTCAAGAATTTTTGCCTTCTCGGCGTTGCTCGCCCGCCGGTAGCGGACCGCAATCACCCTCGTCACGGCAGTGCGCTGCGCCAACGTCAACTCCATCATCCGGCGTTAGCCCAGCCCGCACCTCCAAGGCCCCAATCGACACGCCGCAGGCGGGCATTTACATATGAGGCAACGAAGGGGTTAACCGGGCACTTTTAGTGAGTCAACGCGTGCCCCCGCCCATGGAGACTCATGGGACTGATGCGACAGGAGCTACAGCTCAAGCGCTGTCGAATGACATCACTTGGCGCACGGCGAGACCGTCGGCCAGCTGATCCATCGCAGCGTTGATACCCTCGAGCGTGATCGTCGAGGACACCAACGATTCCACCGGCAGCCGGCCCGACCGCCACAGCTCCACAAACCGCGGAATGTCACGGGCCGGCACCGCGGATCCCAGGTAGCTGCCGATCAGCGACCGGCCCTCGGCGACAAAACCCAACGGCGACACGCTGATCCGGGCATCCGGCGGCGGTAGACCGACCGTGATGGTGCGGCCACCGGCGGCGGTCAGGCTTATCGCGGTCTCCAGCGCGCCGGGATGACCAGCCGCCTCGATCACCACCGCGGCCTTGACGCCGCGTTCGACGGCGACCTGCGGTGAGTACGCCTCGTGGGCACCGAGATTGCCTGCAGCCGTGAGCTTGTCATCCAACTGGTCGATGCCCACCACATGCACGCCGGCATAGGACAGTGCCGTCATCACCGCGGCCATCCCGACCCCGCCGAGCCCGACGACGGCTACCGTCTGTCCCGGTTGCGGCCGGCCCACATTGAGCACCGCGCCGCCGCCGGTGAGCATCGCGCATCCCAGCAGCGCGGCGACCGTCGGCGGTACGTCGCTGTCCACTGGTACGACGCTGGCCCGGTGCACCACGGCGTAAGTCGCAAAGCCGGACACGCCCAGGTGGTGATAGACCTTGTCTGCATCGGTGGGGCCGCGGCTGAGTCTGATTCCGCCGTCGAGCAGGGTCCCGGCATTGTTGGCCGCGCTGCCCGGCCGGCACGGCGTCAGTCCGTCGGTGACGCACGCGGCGCACTGTCCGCAACGCGGCAGAAACGTCATCACCACGCGTTGACCGACAGCCACGTCGATGACCCCTTCGCCGACCCGCTCGACGATGCCGGCGGCCTCGTGCCCGAGCAGCATTGGCGTGGGCCGCACTCGGTTTCCGTCGACCACCGACAGATCGGAGTGACACACACCCGCGGCTTCGATGCGCACCAACAGCTCACCGGGACTCGGTGGTGCCAGCTCGATGTCGGCGATGGTGATGGGCCGAGACTCCGCAAACGGCCGAGACGCTCCGATGTGCTCCAGCACGGCGCCCCGGATTTGCGTCATGGTCGAATACAACCATGACTGGGTTTTCTGCGGTACCGCCGCACTCCGACGGGCTCACCAGCCAAGACTTTCCGGTGCATTGGCCGGTGCTGACCAGGTGGGCCGACAACGACATGTTCGGCCACCTCAACAACGCGGTCTACTACCAACTCTTCGACACCGCGATCAACGGCTGGATCCAAACCAACGTCACCCTCGACCCGGTGACGACGTCGGCCCAGGGCATCGTCGCCGAATCGGGTTGCCGCTACTTCTCCGAATTGCATTTTCCGGAACGGCTCGCCGTCGGTGTCTCGGTGACTCGACTCGGCAACAGCAGCTGCACTTATCGACTCGGCATCTTCCGCGGCGCCGACGAGCCGCAGCCGGTCGCGGCGGTCGGTCATTGGGTGCACGTCTACGTGGACAGCACCACCCGCCGGCCGGTGCCGATTCCCGACGCCATCCGCTCGCTGCTGTCGAGCGCGTGCGTCAGTCAGTGAGCGATCCCGTTCTCGTTATGCTCGCCCAATGCCATTCGTGAGCAAGACCGTTGAGGTTTCCGCCGACGCCGCCGCGATCCTGGCCATCGTCGCCGACTTCGAGGCCTACCCGCAGTGGAACGACGGGGTGAAGGGGCTATGGGTACTGGCCCGCTACGACGACGGACGCCCCAGCCAGCTCCGTCTCGATGCGAAGTTCGAGTCCATCGAGGACTCCTTGATCCAGGCGGTCTACTACCCCAACCCGAATCAGATTCAGACCGTGCTGCAGCAGGGCAATCTGTTCAAGAAGCAGGAGCAGTTGTTCAGCGTGGTCGACACCGGTACGTCGTCGCTGCTGACGGTGGACCTGGACGTCGAGCCCTCGCTGCCGATCCCGGCGCCGATGGTCAAACAGTTGGCCAACAACGTCTTGGATTATCTCGCCGAGAATTTGAAGAAGCGCGCCGAAGACCTATTCGCCTGATCGACTGCGGGCTAGTCCCAGATGCCGCTGCCGTTCAGCTTCTCGATGAGCCGGCGGGCGCCATCGCAGAACTGCCAATTCGTAAGCTCGACGACGGTGGCGGTGTCGCGGCAGCGCAATGCCGCGATCAGCTCGCGGTGATTGGCGACGGCGGCTGCGCCCCAGTCCGGGTCCACGGCATAGACCATCAGCGGCATGTAGCGCGCCACGTGCAGCAGGAACCACGCCAGCTTGATGCGCCCGGTCGCGTGGTTGAAGGCACGGTGGAAGGCGAATTCGGTAGCTGCGATCGCTTCGGTGTCCGAGGCGGCGACGGCAGCGGCCATCACATCGGTGATGTGTTCGAGTTCGCCGATCTCGGCGTCGGTGATGTTCTCGGCCGCGGTGGCGGCAAGCTCCCTGGCGATGGTGGCCTGCACCCAGAAGACGTCGTCGATGTCGTGTCGGCTCAGAGGCAAGACGACGTGGCCGCGGTGGGGTTCGAGTTGCACCATGCCTTCGCCGCGCAGTTTCAGCAGCGCCTCGCGCACCGGGGTCGCGCTGACGCCGAGTTTGGCCGCGGTCTCGTCGAGCCGGATGTAGGTGCCCGGCCGCAGCGCGCCCGACATGATCGAGGCCCGCAAATGCCCCGCGACCTCGTCGGACAGCTGTGCCCGGCGTAGCGGAAGACGGCCGTCCCGCTGCGCGGAAAGGGACGTAACCGGCGGGGGGCTGAGCGACGTCACCGGGGTTGTCTTCGTGCTGTCGAGACCATAGTGTGACCCAGACAACACCACGTTTTATCAAATATCAACTTGAGGCGAGAGTTAGCCACGAGAAGGGAAGCGACCAGTTGACCGCGCAGTTGACACAGCCGTATCTGGCTCGACGACAGAACTGGGTCAACCAACTCGAACGCCACGCCTTGATGCAGCCGGGCGCGACCGCGCTCAGATTTCTGGGCCACACCTACACCTGGGCCGACCTCCGCCGCCGCGTCTCGGCGATCGCCGGGGCCTTGAGCCGCCGAGGGGTCCGCTCTGGTGACCGGGTGATGATTCTGATGCTGAACCGGACCGAGTTCGTCGAGTCGGTGCTGGCGGCCAACATGATCGGGGCCATCGGGGTTCCGATCAACTTCCGGCTCACCCCACCCGAGATCGCCTTTCTGGTCGAGGACTGCGAAGCGCGGGTGATGATCACCGAATCGGTCCTGGCTCCGGTGGCCGCCGGCGTCCGCAGCGTCACCCCGGTGTTGAAGACCATTGTGGTCGCCGGCGACGCCGGCGAGGACGGTCTGCTGAGCTACGAGGATCTGGTGAACGAGCCGGGTGAGCCCGCTCAGTTAATCGATGTGTCCAACGATTCGCCTGCGCTGATCATGTACACCTCAGGCACCACCGGCAGGCCCAAGGGCGCGGTGCTGACGCACGCCAACCTCGCCGGGCAGACGATGTCGAACCTGTTCACCCACGGCGTCGACGCCCACGACGTCGGATTCATCGGGGTCCCCTTCTTCCATATCGCCGGAATAGGCAACCTACTGACCGGACTCTTGATGGGGTTGCCCACAGTGATTCATCTGCTGGGCGCATTCGATCCCGGACATCTTCTCGATGTGCTGGCCGCCGAACAGGTCACGGGGATCTTCCTGGTTCCCGCCCAATGGCAGGCGGTATGCAGTGCGCAGCAGGCGAATCCGCGCGAGGTGAAGTTACGGGTCATCTCCTGGGGCGCCGCGCCCGCATCGGACACCCTGCTGCGGCAGATGGCGAAAACCTTTCCGGGAGCGCAGATCCTGGCCGCATTCGGCCAGACGGAGATGTCGCCGGTCACCTGCATGCTGCTCGGTGACGACGCGCTCAGGAAGCTGGGCTCGGTCGGCAAGGTGATCCCGACCGTGACCGCTCGCGTGGTCGACGAAAACATGAACGACGTGCCCATCGGCGAGGTCGGTGAAATCGTCTATCGCGCACCTACGTTGATGAGCGGCTACTGGAACAACCCGGAGGCGACAGCGGAGGCGTTCGCCGGGGGCTGGTTTCACTCCGGCGACCTGGTCCGGATGGATGAGGAAGGCTACGTCTGGGTCGTCGACCGCAAGAAGGACATGATCATCTCGGGCGGGGAGAACATCTACTGCGCCGAGGTCGAGAACGTCCTCGCCGGCCACCCGTCGATCGTCGAGGTCGCGGTCATCGGTCGCCCGCACGAAAAATGGGGCGAAGTGCCGATCGCGGTGGCCGCCGTGACGCAAGGCGAACTGCGCATCGAGGATCTCGGCGAGTTCCTCGGTGAGCGGTTGGCGCGCTACAAGCACCCCAAGGGTCTGGAGATCGTCGATGCGCTGCCGCGTAACCCCGCCGGCAAGGTGCTGAAAACCGAGTTACGGAGCCGCTATGGAGCCCCGCCGACCGCCGCGGACGTCCCTTAAAGTTCCTATGCGTCAACAGATCTAAAGACCAACCACCGGAGCTGACATAACGAAGAACCCGCAGGTCAAATTGACGAAAGGTCAATAACGCCGATGCTATGCACGTCCCCGAGGCCATCGGGTACAGTCCTGTGGTCCGCCTTACTACTAACCGGTAGTGAGACGACGGTCACAGCCCTAGGGGCGGGGCAAGGAGGAGTTGTGCGAGACCATTCGCCGCTCCTGCGTGAAGCGCAGGGATGTGCCAGGAGGGGGTGCAAGTGACAACGACGCAGCCACGAGTCACCGACTACATCCGCGACCAAGTGGGTCCGCCCCTGGTGCTCGTCGGGGGCTTTTTCCGGATGTGCGTGCTGACCGGAAAAGCGTTGTTCCGCACGCCGTTCCAGTGGAAAGAATTCATCATCCAGTGCTGGTTCATCTTGCGGGTCGCCATTCTGCCGACCATGGCGATCTCCGTCCCCATCACGGCCCTCTTCATTTTCACGTTCAACATCCTGCTGATCCAGGTCGGGGCCGCTGATCTCTCCGGCGCCGGGGCCGGTATCGCGGTCATCACGCAGATCGGCCCGCTGAACACCGTGCTGGTGATTGCCGGTGCGGCATCGACAGCCATCTGCGCCGACCTCGGCGCGCGCACCATCCGCGAGGAAATCGACGCGATGGAGGTGCTCGGCATCGACCCCATTCACCGACTTGTGGTGCCGCGCGTGCTGGCCTGCTCCCTGGTCGGGATGCTGCTCAATGCGTTGGTGAGCATGGTCGGTCTGGTCGGTGGGTTCATCTTCGGTGTCTATCTTCAGCACGTGTCGGCGGGCGCCTACCTGGCGACGCTGACTCAGCTCACCGGGCTGCCTGAAGTCGTGATTGCGACGATCAAAGCGCTGTCCTTCGGAATGATCGCCGGTCTGGTCGGCTGCTACCGCGGCCTGACGGTCAGCGGCGGTTCCAAGGGTCTGGGCACCGCCGTCAACGAGACCGTGGTGCTCTGCGTCGTGGCGCTTTTCGCGGTCAACGTGGTGCTGACCACCATCGGTGTGCGATTCGGGACGGGACGCTGAGATGTCGACTGCCCAGGTAATACGCTCCCGCTTCCCGCGGTTGGCCGGCGACATTCGTCGGTTCGGTGGCGCCGCGACCAAACCGCTCGACGAAGCTGGAAAGCTGGGTTGGTTCACGATTCTCGGTGTCCGCGACATGGCGTGGGCAGTGACCCGTTACCGCAAGGAAATTCTGCGGCTGATCGCTGAGGTCGGCATGGGCACCGGCGCCATGGCCGTGATCGGCGGCACCGCGGTCATCATCGGTTTCGTCACTCTCTCTGCCGGTTCACTCGTGGCCATTCAGGGCCTCGCGTCGTTGGGCCACGTCGGACTTGAGACCCTGCTCGGGTTCGTCTCCGCATTTATCAACGTGCGCCTCGTCGCCCCCATCGTCACCGGTATCGCGTTGGCAGCCACGGTCGGCGCCGGCGCCACCGCCGAGCTGGGCGCCATGCGGATCAGCGAGGAGATCGACGCTCTGGAGGTGATGGGCGTCAAATCCAACGCGTACCTGGTGTCGACCCGGATGCTGGCCGGTCTGGTGGTGATCATCCCGCTGTACTCGGTCGGGTTGATTCTGTCTTTCCTCTCGCCGCAGATCGTCACGACAGTCCTCTACGGACAGACGTCCGGCACCTACGAGCACTACTTCCGAACGTTTCTGCGCCCGGATGACGTGTTCTGGTCGTTCGTCGACGTCATCATCATCGCCGCGGTCGTGATGCTGTCGCATTGCTACTACGGATACAACGCCAGCGGCGGCCCGGTCGGCGTCGGTGAGGCGGTCGGCCGGTCGATGCGTTTTTCACTGGTCGCCAGCCCGGTCGTCATCCTGTTGGCCGAAATGGCGCTCTACGGCGTCAATCCCAACTTCAACTTCACGGTGTAGGCGGCGGGCTATGACGCAGACGCATCCACGCGGGAAAATCAACAAGTTGCCGCGCCAGCCCTTCCGGATCGCCGGCATCGTCGTCTTTCTCATTGCGGCGCTCGTGCTGTGGTTGGTCTACCTGCAATACAGCGGTGATTTCGTCGACAAGACCAAGCTGACGATGCTGTCCGACCGGGCCGGCCTGGTGATGGACCCCGGCTCGAAGGTCACCTACAACGGCGTGCAGATCGGCCGGGTGGCCGACATCGACGAGGTCGAACGCGACGGCAAGCCTGCGGTCAAGTTCACCCTGGACGTGTATCCGAAGTACATGCACCTGATCCCGGCGAACGTGGACGCGAAAATCGTGGCCACCACCGTGTTCGGTGAGAAGTACGTGTCGATGACTGCGCCGGAACACCCGCTGCCACAACGCATCACGCCGAAGAATGTGATCGACGCCCGGTCGGTGACGACAGAGATCAACACGTTGTTCGAAACGATCACCTCGATCGCCGAGAAGGTCGATCCGGTCAGGGTCAACCTGACGCTGAGCGCTGCGGCCCAGGCGCTGAGCGGGTTGGGTGACAAGTTCGGACAGTCGATCATCAATGGCAGTGCCGCGCTCGACGAGGTCAACCCTCGGATGCCGATCATTCGCCACGACATTCAACAACTTGCGACATTGGGCGACACCTTCGCCAACGCCGCACCCGACTTGTTCGATTTCCTCAACAACGCCTCGACGACGGCCCACACGATTCACGCGCAAGAGAAGGATCTGGACCGAGCGCTGCTGGCGGCAACCGGATTCGGCGCGACCGGTGCCGAGATCTTCAACAAGGGCGGCCCGTATTTCGCGCGGGCGAGCAAGGATCTGGTGCCGACAACGAAGTTGCTGGACACCTACAGCCCCGAATTGTTCTGCGCTATACGCAATTTGCACGACTCCGAACCGAAGGTTGCCGCCTTCACCAGCCCGTATTCGCTGCGGTCGGAAACCGAGATCTTCTCCGGCCTGGGGCTGGCTCTGAGCCTCCCAGGGCTCGGCATCACGGCGGCGACGCTGGGCCTCTCAGCGCTGACCGGCCTGATCGGTGGAGCACCCAACCCGTACATTTACCCGGAGAACCTGCCCCGTATCAATGGGCACGGCGGCCCGGGCGGTGCACCTGGTTGCTGGCAGAAAATCACCCGCGAGCTGTGGCCCGCGCCCACGCTGATCATGGACACCGGTAACAGCCTCGCTCCGTACAACCATGTCGATACCGGCTCCCCGTACGCAGTCGAGTACGTCTGGGGCCGCCAAGTGGGGGACCACACGATCAACCCATGAAAATGACCGGAACCCTCGTCAAGCTCGGCATCGTCTCGCTGGTGCTGATCTCATTCACCGCGCTGATCACCGTCGTGTTCGGGCAGATGCGCTTCGACCGGACCACCACCTATTCCGCGGAGTTCAACAACATCAGCGGGCTCCGGGCAGGCCAGTTCGTACGGGCCTCGGGTGTCGAGATCGGCAAGGTCAAAGACATCCAGCTGGTCGACGGTGGCCATCGGGTGCTGGTCGACTTCAACGTTGACCATTCCGTCCCGCTGTATCAGTCCACGACCGCTCAGATCCGATATCTCAACCTGATCGGTGACCGCTACCTCGAGATCAAGCGGGGCGCCGGCGAAGGTGCCGACCGGGTGCTCCCGGCGCACGGCTTCATCCCGCTCTCGCACACCTTGCCTGCACTGGACCTGGACGCGCTGATCGGCGGATTCAAGCCGCTGTTCCGGGCGCTGGATCCGGACAAGATCAACAACATCGCGACGGCCATCATCACCGTCTTTCAGGGTCAAGGCGGCACCATCAATGACATTCTCGACCAGACGGCGCAACTGACGTCCCACATCGCCGAGCGCGACGAGGCGATCGGCGAGGTGATCAAAAACCTCAACATCGTGCTGGACACCACGGTCAAGCACCGCAAAGACTTCGACCAGACCGTCGACAACTTCGAGAAGCTGATCAGCGGCCTGAACGACCATGCCGATTCCTTCGCCGCCGGTATCGCGAACATCAGCAACGGGACCGGGACGGTCGGCGATCTGCTGGCCGATAACCGGACTCTGCTGCACAAGACGCTGAACTACCTCGAGCCCATTCAGCAGCCGATCATCGACCAGCGCGACCTGTACGACGACCAGCTCAAGCGGACGCCGATCGGGATGAACATCGTGGGCAACGCTGTCGGCAACTACGGCGACTGGGTCAACTTCTACTTGTGCGACCTCACGCTGAAGACCAACGGACTGCAGGCCGGCGGCCCGGTCCGCACCGTCAGGATCTGGTCGCAACCGTCAGGTAGGTGCACGCCGCAATGAGAACGCTGGAACCCGCTAACCGGAAGCGGATCGGGCTGATGGGCCTGGTCGTCACTGTGATGGTCGTCGGCGTCGGTCAGACCCTGACCAGCACCCCACAGTTGTTCGCCCAGCCCACCTTCTTCGGGGAGTTCACCGACTCAGGTCAGCTGAACAAGGGCGACAAAGTGCGTATCGCCGGGGTGGACGTCGGCGATGTCGAGGCCATCAAGATCGACGGCGACCACGTCGTGATGAAGTTCTCGACCGGGGGCAACACCATCGGCACCGAGAGCCGGTTGGCGATCAAGACCGACACCATCCTGGGTAAGAAGGTGCTCGAGATCGACCCGCGGGGCAACCAGATGTTGCAGCCCAACGGCACGCTGCCGCTGGGGCAAAGCACGACGCCCTACCAGATTTACGACGCATTCTTCGACGTCACCAAAGCCGCAGCCAACTGGAATATCGACACCGTCAAAGAGTCGCTGAATGTGTTGTCGGAGACCATCGATCAAACGGCTCCGCATCTGAGCGCGGCTCTTGATGGGGTGGCCAAGTTCTCCGACACCATCGGCAAGCGCGACGAGCAGGTGACGCATCTACTCGAGCAAGCCAACAAAATCGCCAGCATCTTGGGCGACCGAAGCCAGCAGGTCGACCGGCTGTTCGTCAACGCCAACAGCCTGCTGGCCGCTTTCAACCAGCGCAGCCGGGCGATCAGCGCGCTACTGAGCAACGTGGCCACGTTCTCGGCCCAGGTGCAGAACCTGATCAACGACAACCCGAACCTCAACCACGTCCTAGAGCAGTTGCGCACCGTCAGCGACCTCTTGGACGCCCGCAAAGACGACCTGGCCAGCATCCTCAAGATATTCGGCAAGACTTCTACGAACCTCAACGAAACCGTGTCGTCGGGTCCGTACTTCAAGGTGCAGCTGGTGAACCTGCTGCCGTACTGGATCTTGCAGCCGTTCGTCGACGCCGCATTCAAGAAGCGCAGTATCGACCCGGAGAACTTCTGGCGCAGCGCCGGCTTGCCTGCGTTCCGGTTCCCCGACCCGAACGGCACGCGGTTCCCCAACGGTGCGCCGCCGCCTGCGCCGCCGGTGTTGGAAGGCACGCCGGACCATCCGTTCCCGGCGGTCGCGCCGGGGTCACCGTGCTCCTACACCCCGACGCCGGAGCTGCTGCCGCGGCCGGGCAATCCGATGCCCTGTGCAGGCATCGATCAGAACGAGGGACCGTTCGGGCCGAACGGGCCATATCCGGCGTTGCCCAATGTGGCCTCCTCGCCGCCGAACCCTGCCGGTCTGCCCCCGACCCCGGGAATCCCGATCGCCGGGCTCCCCGGGCAGGTCCAACCCAACCTGCCGGGCACACCGGTGCCGATCGCACCCGGACCGCCCGGAGGTCGCACCGAGCCGCTCGGACCGCTACCCGGCCCGCTTCCGGCGAATCCCGGTGCGGCACCACCACCAGGGCCATTGCCTGCTGGACCCCCCGCCCCGCCGGGACCCGGCCCGCAGGTGCCCGTGCCATACATCGGTAACACCGGCGGAGCCGGCGGCAGCGGTGCGCAAGGAGGTAGCAACAATTGAGCACCGTCTTTGATATCCGCAACCTGCGGCTGCCGAAGTTGTCGCGGGGTTCGCTGATCATCGGCGCGCTGGTGTTGGTGGCGGTGATCGTGCTGGGGTTCTTGGGGATCGAGCTCTACACAAAGCTGACGAACAACACTGTGGTGGCCTATTTCCCGGTCGCAAACGCCCTCTACAACGGCGACAGGGTCGAGATCATGGGCGTCAAGGTCGGAGCGATCGACAAGGTCGAGCCGGCCGGCGACAAGATGAAGGTGACCTTTCACTACGCGAACAAGTACAAGGTGCCCGCCGACGCCCAAGCGGTGATCCTCAACCCGACCCTGGTCGCATCCCGGCTGGTGCAGCTGGAGCCGCCCTATAAGGGCGGGCCGGTGCTGGCCGACAATGCCGTGATCCCGGAAGAGCGCACGCAGGTGCCCACCGAGTATGACGAGCTGCGCAATGCGGTCACCCACGTCATCTCCAAGTTGGGGCCGACAAAAGAACAGCCCAAGGGCCCGTTCGGTGATGTCATCGAATCCTTCGCTGACGGGCTTTCCGGCAAGGGCAAGCAGATCAACACCACGTTCAATGACTTGTCGCGGGCACTGACCGCGCTGAACAAGGGCCGGGGTGATTTCTTCGCGGTAGTGCGCAGCTTGGCGCTGTTCGTCAACGCGTTGCACGCCGACGATCAGAAGTTCGTGGCGTTGAACAAGAATCTGGCGCAGTTCACCAGCAGTCTGACCGGCTCCGATCGCGATCTGGCCAACGCGTTGCAGCAGTTCGACGGTTTGCTGACCACGGTGCGGCCGTTCCTGGACAAGAACCGAGAGGTGCTGACCCACGACATCAACAACCTCGCCGACACCACCAACTCGCTGGTTCAGCCCGAGCCTTTGACCGGGTTGGAGACCGCCCTGCACATCCTGCCGACGGCGTTGGCGAACGCCAACCTCATCTACCACCCGGCACACAGCGCCATCGTCGGCCAGCCGGCCGGGACGGTCGGCACGATGGGCTTCGCGAACCCGATGGAATTCCTGTGCAGCGCCATCCAGGCCGGCAGCCGGCTGGGCTACCAGGAATCCGCCGAGCTCTGTGCGCAGTACCTGGCGCCGATTCTCGATGCGATCAAATTCAACTACCTGCCGTTCGGCCTCAACCCGTTCAGTCTGGCCGCGACGCTGCCGAAGGAAGTTGCGTACTCCGAGGATCGGCTGCATCCGCCGAATGGCTACAAGGACACCACCGTGCCAGGTATCTGGGTTCCGGACACACCCACCTCGCACCGCAACACCCAGCACGGCTGGATCACCGCGCCCGGCATGCAGGGCGTCAAGGTCGGAGCGGTCACCGCGGGCCTGTTGACCCCCGACTCGCTCGCTGAACTGATGGGCGGGCCCGACATCGCACCGGTGCAGTCCAACCTCCAAACCCCGCCGGGATACCAGAATGCTTACGACGAGCAGCCTCTCGGGCCGGCGCCCTACATCGGATTGCCCGGCAACCCAGCCCCGATCGCGCCGCCGCCACCGGGACCCAATGTGATTCCCGGTCCAGTCGCGCCGGCACCCGCACCCGGGCCGCCGGCGCCAGCAGCAGTCGGAGCTCCGCTGCCCGCTGAGGCGGCATCCGCACCGGCAGGGGGTCAGTGATGCGCATGACGAGCGCGATTCGCGCGAGGAATAAGTCGAACCAACAGCCGGTGATGCGCATGACGAGTCAGGTCAGGCACCGGGCCTGGCAGGGTCTGGTGTTGCTGGTAACCACAGTGGTGTTGAGCTCCTGCGGCTGGCACGGCATCTCGAACGTCTCGCTGCCGGGCGGCCCGGGCGACAGCAGCGGGGCCTACACCGTCTACGTGCAGATGCCGGACACCCTGGCCATCGACGGCAACAGCAGGGTCATGGTGGCCGATGTCTTCGTCGGCTCGATCCGCAAGATCGAGCTGAAGAACTGGGTGGCCACTCTCACGTTGGGGTTGGAAAAGAACGTCAAGCTGCCGAAGAACGCCACTGCCAAGATCGGCCAGACCAGCCTGTTGGGCTCACAGCACATCGAGCTGGCTTCGCCGCCCGACCCGTCGTCCCAGATGTTGAAGAACGGCGACACCATCCCGCTGAAGCACTCGTCGGCCTTTCCCAGTACCGAGCAGACGTTGGCCAGCGTGGCGATGGTCGTGCGCGGCGGCGGACTGCCGAATCTCGAAGTCCTGCAGAACGAGGTCAGCAAGATCCTGACCGGCCGGGGCCCGCAGATCCGCGCGTTCCTCGGCAAACTGGACACTTTCACCCGACAGCTCAACGAGCAGCGCGACGACATCACCCACGCGATCGATTCGACCAACCGGCTTTTGGAATATGTCGGCAACCGGTCGGATGTGCTGGATCGCACGCTGACCGAATTCCCACCGCTGATCAAGTTCTTGGCGGATCCCGAGTACCAGAAGCACCTGGTCAACGCGGCCGAATCGGTGGGTGCGCTCAGCCAGGCCGCCGCCCAGTACCTGGGCGAGGCGCGCGGTCCGCTGCATCAGGACCTGCAGTCGCTGCAGTGCCCGCTGAAGGAGCTGGGCAAAGCCTCGCCTTACCTCCTCGGCGCTTTGAAGCTGCTCTTCACCGCGCCGTTCGACCTCGACACTGCGCCGAAGCTGATCCGCGGTGACTTCATGAACTCCTCCCTCGAGGTCGACACGACGCTGTCCGCAGTCGACAACGCGTTCCTCACCGGGACCGGGTTCTCCGGCGCGTTGCGGGCCTTGGAGCAGTCTTACGGTCGGGATCCCGCGACGATGATTCCGGACGTGCGATTCACGCCGAACCCGAACGACGCGCCGGGCGGGCCATTGGTGGAGAGGGCGGACCGGCAATGCTGACTCGTTTGATCAAGCGGCAGCTGGTCATCTTCGGCATCCTGACTGCGGTGGCCTTGTTGGTGTTGGGCATCTACTACCTGCAGATCCCGAAGATGCTGGGGGTCGGACAATACGAGCTGAAGGCCGAATTGCCGGCCTCCGGCGGTCTGTACCAGACAGCCAACGTGACGTATCGCGGAATCACGATCGGCAAGGTCACCGCCGTCGAGCCCACCGAGAAGGGCGCCGAGGCGACGATGAGCATCTCCAGCAAGTTCAAGATCCCTCTTGACTCGGTGGCCAATGTGCACTCGGTGTCCGCAGTGGGCGAGCAGTATTTGGACCTGGTGTCGGACGGCAAAGCGCGCGGAGTGTTTTCGCCCGGGCAGACCATCACCAAGGGCACGGTGCCGAGCGAAATCGGCCCGGCTCTGGACACCGCCAACCGGGGGCTGTCGGTGCTGCCGAAGGAGAAGATCAGCCAGCTGCTGGACGAGACGGCCGACGCAGTCGGCGGCCTGGGTCCGGCGTTGCAGCGACTGGTTGACTCGACCCAGGCGATCGTCAGTGACTTCAAGACCAACATCAACCAGGTCGACGACGTCATCCAGAATTCGGCGCCGATCCTGGACAGCCAGGCCGTCTCGAGTAACGCGATCGAACGATGGGCGCACAACCTCAACATCTTGGGTGCGCAGACCGCTCAGCAGGACTCGCACCTGAAGAGCATTCTGACGCAAGCGGCCCCGACCGCCGACCAAGTCGCTTCGGTGTTCACCGATGTCCGCGAGTCGCTGCCGCAGACGCTGGCCAACACCGAGATCATCGTCGACATGCTCAAGCGCTACCACCCCGGCCTGGAGCAGACATTGGTGATGCTGCCGCAGCTCGGGTCGATCGTGCAGGCGATCTCCGCACCGTACGAAAAGGACCGGATGGCGGCGCTGGACCTCACGCTGGCGATCAACTACCCAGCGCCCTGTTTGACCGGGTTCCGTCCTGCGCCGGAGTGGCGGTCGCCCTCGGACATCAGCATCGCGCCGCTGCGGGACAAGAATTACTGCCGGATCCCGCAGGATTTTCAGGCCAACGCGGTGCGCGGCGCGCGCAACCTGCCGTGCATGGATGTCCCAGGTAGGCGTGCGGCGACGCCGGAAGACTGCCGTAGCGGAAAGCCATATGAGCCACTCGGGACCAACCCGTGGTTCGGCGACCCCAACCAGATCCTGAACTGCCCGGCGCCCGGGGGGCGCTGCAACCAGGCGGTGAAGCCGGGCTTTGTGATCCCGGCGCCGTCGGTCAACAACGGGCTGAATCCGCTGCCCGCCGATCGTCTCCCGCCGGGCGGCCAAACGCCGCCGCCGACCAGTGATCCGCTGCAGCGACCAGGCTCCGGCTCCGTCCAGTGCAACGGACAGCAACCAAACCCCTGCATCTACACTCCGGGCGGGCCTCCAGCAGCCGTCTATAGTCCGATGAGTGGCGAGGTAACGGGTCCCGACGGTTCTAAATACTCCGTCAACAACTCACGCGATACAGGAGATGACGGATGGAAGGAGATGCTGGCGCCAGCCGGCTGACCCCGAACGACCCAGACGATTCATCGTCTTCCGAGGTGACGGCCGAGGATTCGGCGCACTCTCCGGTCGATGCCGAACACGAAGCGACAGCCGAGGATTCAGCGGAATCCGAGGATCCGGTCGTCGACGAACTCACCGAGTCGGATGCCGACGAGTTGGGCGAGCAGGCAGACGACCCGCGTGGCGCATCACGTCTGGGCCGCGGCTGGCTGATCGGCATCGCTGCGGCGCTTGTCGTGCTCGCCGGTGGCATCGGGGCGGGCGGCTATCTGGCCCTGCGTTCTCACCAGGACAGTCGGACGATCGCGCGTCACGATGTCGCGGCGGTGGAAGCCGCGAAGACCTGTGTCGCGGCCACCCAGGCGCCTGACACGGCAACGATGGCCGCCAGCGCCCAGAAGATCATCGAGTGTGGCGCGGGAGCGTTCCGATCGCAGGCGATCCTGTACAGCAGCCTGCTGGTCGAGGCCTATCAAGCCGCGAACGCGCACGTCGAGGTCTCGGATCTCCGTGCGGCAGTAGAACGCAACAACCCTGACGGTTCGGTCGAGGTTCTGGTGCCGATGCGGGTCAAGGTGACCAATAGCGAGACGCAGAACCAGGAGGCGGGTTACCGCTTGCGGGTGACGATGGTGCTCGATGAAGGCCAGTACCGGATTTCCAAGCTCGACCAGGTGGCGAGGTGACGTTGCTGGTCGAAAAGACCGAAGCCGCAGCGGTAGTCGAAGAAGCAGCGCCGATTAATGTGGCGCCGTGGCATATTCGTGCGGCCGCCTTCGCCGTTGACGTACTGCCCGGCGTGGCCGTGGTAGCAACGATGGCTCTGGTCTGGCTGGCGGTGCCGCCGCGCAGCATGTGGTGGTGGGTATCGCTGTCGATCCTGATCGGCGCCGCGCTGTTGACCATGGCCAACCGGGTGGTGTTTCCGGCGGTCATCGGGTGGAGCTTGGGACGGGCCTTGTTCGGGATCGAGGTCGTCGAACCGAATGGGTCGCCGGCCGCGGTCGGGCGGCTGATGGCCCGGGAATTCGCGCATCTGCTCGACACATTGTCGGTGTTCGTCGGATGGCTGTGGCCGTTGTGGGATCCGCGTCGGCGTACCTTCGCCGACTTGCTGGTACGGACCGAAGTGCGCTGGGCGCAGCAAGATCGACGTCCCCCGGATGTTCAGCGCAGCGCCGCACGTGTGGTGTCGGCTGCGGTGTTGCTGTGCGTCGCCGGCGCCGGGATGAGCATCCTGTCGATCTTTCTGCCCGATCGCGCAGCCGAGCAGACCCGCGATGCGGTCAACGCGCAGGGACCCAAGATCGTCGCGCAGATCCTGACGTATGACGCCAAGTCACTCAAAGATGACTTCGCCCGTGCTCAATCGTTGACGTCCGACACATATCGACCAGAGCTGGTGAAGCAGCAGGAGTCGGTGCAGAAGGGTCATCCCGGCGTCAACGAGTACTGGGTGACCGACAGCACCGTGCTGTCGGCAACTCGGAATCAGGCGACCATGCTGTTGTTCATGCAGGGCCATCGCGGCGGGGGCGACCAGCAACGGTTCATCACGGCCACCGTGCAGGTGTCTTTCGTCAAAGGCAAGAACGGTAATTGGCTCGTCGACGAGCTGAGTGTAGTCACGAAACCCAAACCGGCTCAGGGGAAAAGATGAGCCCTCGTCGACAGATTCCGCCCGGCGAAGAGCCGCTGTACATCGAGCAGCTGCCGAAGACGACGCTGTGGTCGCGGCTGCCGTCGCCACCGCGACAGTGGTGGAAGCCGTCTCGGAAATGGGCGGTGCCCTCGGTCGCGGCCGCTGCCGTGCTGCTCGCCACCGGTGCCGTCACAACGACGTCGCTCGTCCTGGTCGAGCACCGGTCGCAGCACGACGTGACGATGAAGCAAGCCGATGTGCTCGATTTCGTCAAAGCGTTCATGACCGGCTTCACGACGCTGGACCCGTTCCACGCCAATGCCTACTTCGACCGGGTCATGGCCCATGCGACAGGCGATTTCGCCAAGCAGTATCACGACAAGCAAAACGAGATCCTCGTCCAGATCGCCAAGGCCGAGCCGACCAAAGGCAACACCCTGGCCGTCGGAGTGGAGCGCTGGAACGACGACGGCAGTGCCAATGTCATGGTGGCCACCGACGTCACGTTCAAATCTCCCGACGGGAAGCAGAAGTTCGATAACACAAATCGTTGGGTGGTCACCGCCCAGCGGGAAGGCAATCAGTGGAAGATCAGCAGCATGCAGCAGGTGATCTGACCGACGAGTCTGCCGACATCGAATCGGAAGACGTCGTCGAGACAGACACCCCGGAGACAGAAGCAGCGGAAACTCGCGACTCGGAATCCGACTCCGAATCCGGCGACCAGCCGGCCGACGACGAGAACGTCGAGGACACAACCGAAGCCGAGGAGCCTGTCCTCGGCGTCCGTGAACGGCGGCCGGCGGGCAAGTGGTCGCTGATCGCGGCGGCTGTGGCGGCCGTGCTGTTCGTCGGCTCCACCGCTTTTGCCGGCGCGACCATGCAGCCGTATCTGATCGACCGAGCCACCGTGGAGATCAAGCAGCGCGTCGCGCGCACCGCAGCCAACGCGATCACCACGTTGTGGACCTACACGCCCGCGAACATCGACAAGTTGGCTGACCGTGCGTCGCAGTATCTCAGCGGCGATTTCGAGGCCTCGTACCGCAAATACATCGATGCGATCGCCGCTCCCAACAAGCAGGCCCAGATCACCAACAACACTCAGGTCACCGGTGCGGCGGTGGAATCGCTGAACGGATCGGACGCCACGGCGATCGTCTACACCAACACGACGTCGACCAGTCCGGCGACCAAAGATGTTCCCTCGCTGAAGTACCTGTCGTATCGCCTTGCCATGCAACGCAATCACGGCCACTGGCTGGTCACCAAGATGACGACCGTGACCTCGCTGGACCTGACGCCCAAGTTCTAAGCGGCTAGTTGAACGCGAGCCAGCCCGGTAGGGAGCGCTCGTGCGAATCGCAAAGGACTTCGCGATTGTCGCAATTGCCCTTGGGCACACCGGCTCCCGCCCACATGCCGCCGGTGTCGCGGCGCAGCACGATCGCTGACGACGTGCCGCCATCGAGGAGGACGGCGGTGTCGCTGCCCAAGCCGCGGAACAGATCCTGGATGTTGTCCGGTGTGTAGCTGCCGCCCTGGAACACATACATCTCGTCGCGAGGCTTGGAATAGGCCAACGCCGTGCGGGCTGCGCTCGGGCCGCCGTCGTTGAGTTGGCCTCCGTTTCCGGGTGATAGCAAGCCGAGTCCGCTGACGGCGACGAACTGTTCGCCGCGGTCGACCAGGCCGGTGACCGCTGACGTGGCGGAGTCGTAATCGTGACCGTCGCGGCCGCCTCGTGGCCACAGCACCGACGGCGCACCACGTGACGGCAGAATCATCGTCGCCAACGCACTCCAGTTCTCATTGCCGCCGGAGAGTCCTTGCTTACCCGCATACGGAATAGTGCCGGTAACAGCCTGATTGGCCCGGCCCTGACCGTGGGTGTTGTCGACGTAAGTGCCCAGTGGTGAGCTGCAACCGGTGGACCGCCACGAGCCGCCCTTCTGCCCGCGGATGTCGAAGAAGTTCGCGTTGATCGCGATCGTCGGCTGGCCCAGCGCCTGCCAGGCCTGCACCGCCGTGTACGTTTCCGACGCTTGCACGAGTCCGTCGCCGGTGCGGGCCCGCGCATCACGCTCGCAGCGAGCCTGATAGCCGTGATGGCTGTCGACGAGCAGATGCGGCTGCAGCCGTTGGGATGCCGCTTTGATGATCATCAAGTGACCGCCGCTGGCGCCGTCATACCAGCGGCCGGCGGCATTCAGCAGCGGTGCCGGATGGCCGCCGCCGAAGTTGTACACCAGGTAGGAGCCCTGGGTATTGGCGATGGCGCTGGCCAGCAGTTCACGCGACTCGGCGCGCGCGACGGGCTGACCTGTGCTGGTAGCCAGGGCCAGGCACAGTGTTGTTCCGGCGCAGCAGGCGGCGATGCGCCGGAAGGCGGTGGTGAGAGACGGCACGGTTGCCCTTTCGGCGCGACATCGGTGCAACCAGCACAACATCAATCACAGGAAATACACAGCAAACTTCGATAACGGTCGGATGACGTTTCAGCGGAGGGGGTTTAGGGCTCCGGGTAGATCTCAGCCGGGGCCGCCGACGTCTCCGGCGCCGCAGTCGGCGCGTCCGGTTCGCTGACAGCGGCGGGTGCGGCCGGGGTGGGAGCAACCGCGGGAAACCGGTGCCCGTTGCGACGGTCGTACAGGCGAGTGACGATGACGCCGAACAGGAGTCCGATCACCAGTCCGATTGCGGTCAGCACCAGTGAGTGCGACAAACCCGCATCCGCACGCCCATCGAGATACAGCAAAGCTCTTGCGCCCAAGAATGTTTGGTGCATCGGGTCGAACTTCGACAGCCAGCCGAAGAATGCCGGGGTGGCTTCGACGGGCACGGTTTCACCCGCCGTCGGCAGCCCGAGCACCACGAACAGGAACAGGCTGACCAGCACGCCGATCCCGCCCAGCGCCGCGATCAGCGACGTGGATGTGATGCCTACCGCGGCGATCACGAGCACCCCGAAAAGCCAAAGCGCCAAGCTATTTTGGACCGGCATACCCAGCTTCGTCGCAATCAGGATGTAGCCGGCCGACGTCAGCAGCGCCAGCGCGACGGTCATCGCCCATTTGATCAACAATGTGCGAAACCGGGAGATCTGGCCGACCTCGGTGGACTGATGAATCGGGATGATCGCGGCCGTTTTGAGGCCGAGCATCGAGTTCACCGTCATGCCGATCACGAGGCTGCCGACGAACCCGGCGAGCAGAAGCAACAGCGCATAGTAGGACGCCGACAACCCGTTACCGGTGCCGTCCGGTAAGGCATTGTGCACGGTCGACTTGGCCTCGATCGGGTTGGCTAACAGCAGCGTCGCGGCACCCGACTCCGGCTTTTGACCCGTCTGGTGCGCTACCTCCTGCGAAAGCCTCTCTCCCACGCGGTGATCGACCATCGCGACGGCGCGTTGCAGCGTCTGACCGGCGATGCTGGCACCGAGTGCGCCCGCCCGTGGATTCGTCGAGATGATGATGATCGGCCGCTCGACTCGTCCGGGCGTCAATGCGCTTTTCGCGTAGGCCTGCAGCTTGGAAGAGAAGTTAGGCGGTATCACCGCGACGCCGTAGAGCTGAGCATCGTCCATCTGCTGCTTGGCCTGATCGTGGTTCAACAGACGGACGTCGTAGGCGTCGGTGTCGAAACCGGACAGCATGCCTTTGACGACCTGTGCGCCAGTCGGGCCGGCGTCCTCGTTCAAAATGGCGACAGGAAAGTGCCGCAGGTTGGTCATCGGACGAAGAATTCCGCCGAGATAGAAGGATGCCAGCGCTCCCAGCACAGCCAACGTGATCACGACAGGAAGCGTCCAGAACAGCACCGTCCGCGTCGCTTTCGGGTTGGCAAGGCTGGAGCCGGAGGCATCATCGGACGCGGCGTGACGGGTTCGTGGTTCGGACATTGCGGCTCCTGTTCGTCCGCGCCCACCCTAGTCGCCGAGCGCCGCGTGCATCTCCCAGACCAGTATTTCCGCGGACTCGCGCGCCACGACCTGCGCGCCGGTCGACGCGGTCATTCGAACGGTGTCACCCTCGGCCAGGTCGGCCGCGCCGATGGTCAGCTGTCCGCGCGCAACGAAAAGATGCAGATAAGGCGCTGACGGCAGGGCGAGCTCGTGACCAGGCCGTAACCGCGCGACATGCAAGGTGGTCGAACGGTTGTGGATGCTGATCGCGGCGTCGCGACCGGGCATTCCCGAGGCGACCGCAACCAGTCGACCATCGAGCTCGTCGGCGCCGATTTCGTGGTGCTGATAACTCGGATCGATGCCAGACTCATCCGGCTGCACCCACATCTGCACGAAGCGCACCGGTTCGATACTCGATGCATTCTTCTCGGAGTGAAAGATCCCGGTGCCAGCTGACATTCGTTGCGCGAGGCCGGGATACACCACACCGCTATTGCCTTCGGAGTCGCGATGCTCCAGCGACCCGTCCAGCACCCACGTCACGATCTCCATGTCGCGGTGCGGGTGGGTATCAAAGCCGGTCGCCGGCGCCACCACGTCGTCATTGCTGACGAGCAGCAGCCCATAGTGGGTGTTGGACGGGTCGTAGTGGTCGCCGAACGAGAACGAATGCCGCGACGTCAGCCACGGCGTCGTCGTGACCTCCCGGTCCGCGGCTCGCCGAATCTGAACGGTGGTGGACACAGCCGTCAGGCTACCCGCGGGGCTTCAGCGGCTGCCCGGTTTGCGATCGTCGGCGAAAGCCTCGTCGGTAAGAGCTTCGAGCTCTTTACCTTTCGTCTCCGGTCCGAGCAGGTAGCCGATCACCGTCAGAACCCATAGACCGCCGAGCGCCAGGTACGGCGTCTGCAGCCCGTAGTGCATGATCGCCCAGCCGATGACGGTCGGCGCCGCGATAGACACGACGCGGCCACCACCGACGGCAATTCCAAAGCCGGTGCCGCGCAGAACTGTTGGGAAGAGCTCGGAGATGTAGGTGTCGCCGACGCCCCACAGCCAACCGAGTGTGGCTATCGAGATGGCGCCGAAAACCCGGTAGTGGGTGAGCGAGTCGGAGGTGGCCGCCAAGACCGTCGAAACGATCTCGATGAGTGCGGCGAGAATCGCTGATGGCCGTCGGCCGATCCAGTCGGCGAGCGCAGTCCCCAGGAATGCGAAGACGGCTTGCAACAGAAAGAACACCAAGGCATAGCGGATCGCCTCGATCGGTGCGGCGTGGAACCTCTTGACGATGGTGGTGGTCAGAAACAGCGTCATACCCCAGTAGCCGACGGCATTGGCGGTATAGATCAGCCAGCCCACGACAAGGCGTCGGCGCACGCCGGCCACCTGCCAGAGCCGTGGCTTGCCGGCCCCACTGGTCTGGACCGCGACGTAGCGATGCGACTCGGTGATACCGCGCCGAATGAGGAACAACACGATGGCGGGGACAATCGCGACCAGGAAAGCCGACTGCCAACCGAAGCGGGGCACCAGCGCCAGCGCGACACCGGCGGCGAGCACGTAGCCGAGCGAGAACAGCGAGAAGATCACGCCGCCGACACCGATAGCGCGGGTCTTGGCCGGCCACACCTCTGCTGTGTAGGGCGCCCCGACCGCGAGTTCTCCGGCACCTCCGACGCCGGTCAGGAATCGCAGTCCGGTGAACGCGGCGATGTTGTGCGTGAGGCCGGCCAACGACGTCGTCACGCCGTACAGCAGGATCGACGCCCCGAGCGTGTTCTTGCGTCCCCACCGGTCAGCGGCGAGCCCGAAGCCGACGGTGCCGATGGTGTAGCCGAGAAGAAAGATGGAGCCGATGTAACCCGCTTGGGCTTCGTTGATGTGCAGCGTCTTTTTGATCTCGGGCAGTACGAGGCCGTAGATGTTGACGGCGTAGGAGTCGAAGCCGTAGCCCAATCCGGCGGTCACCGCGACGAAGAGCGCCTGCCTGAACGTCGCCGGCGCTACTCGGGGTATTTGGGCCGGAATGCTCCCGACGCTCGTCGCCACCCGTGCACGGTATGCAGCGAAGTCGTCTGCGCAGAAGCATCAAGATCGTCGTGATCGGAATGAACAGTGCTGCAAGGTTAATGGCACTTAAACGGATAGCGAACCCGCTCCTGTACTCAGCATCGCCTGGGCGTGCCGAAGCGCGGCATCGAGGTCAGCAAGGGCCAATTCGTCGCGTCCGCCCAGGTGGATCTCGATCTGATACTCGGGCTGGCCGTCGCGCCCGAAGATCGGCAGTACCACGAATTCCGTTGATGCCAATTCGGATTCGAGGACGCGGGTCACGGATTGCAACGTGACGATGGTCATCAGGGTGTTGAGCTCGCGGGTCACCTGGGCAGTTGGCTCCAGTGACGCGAGTACCGCGGCAAGCCGGTCATGCAGCGACGTGTGCGCAGCGTCGAACCGCCACGCCCCATAGCCGCGGTCACGAATCTCGGCGAGCACCTGCCGGTGCGCGGCGATGTCGGTATCGGTCAGTCGCGGGGTGACCCGCCGCAGCCATCCGCCGATCGCGTCCTCGTCACGCCAGGCCATCGCCACCAATCCGAACGGCGGCCCGATGGGGAAACGTTGGCCGACAGCGTGCGCGCCATCGGTGCCGTGCCCGACGGCGTCGACGGTGCTCAGGTGCGTCTTGCCGATTTTGGACATCGAGCAGCCGGCGCCGAGTGTGGTGTGCAGGAAGCTGAGCGCGTCGCGGCCGCGATCCAGCAGTGGGAACTGTGCTCGCAGCCGGTGCACCAGTCCGAACAAGCCGCTGCCCAACGTGTAGCGGCGATCGGCGCGCCGGATCACCCAAGCGCGTTCTTCGAGTTCGGCCAGCACCAGCGCGCACGTCGAGGTGCTGATGCCGCAGCTTTTCGCCAGCTCGGCCGATGTTCGACCGCCAGGTGAATCCGACAGTGCCCCAAGCACATTTATCACCCTGCCGGTGGGCGGCGATTTCGGCGCCGCCGTCCCGGTCTGCGTGGGCGTTGACGAAGCCATGGCGACCTTCCTACCATCCGTCCGAAAGTTCAATTAAACGGTCCTAATATTAGGAGAAACATGTACAGCGTGGGCGTGTGGGGGCCGGGCTCGATGGGCGTCATCGCCCTGCGCGGGGTGATCGATCATCCGCAACTGCAACTGGTCGATCTCGTCGTGCACAGCGACGCCAAGGCTGGTCGCGACGCGGGCGAGTTGTGCGGGATCGCTCCGGTCGGGGTGACCGCGACGCAGGATCCGGCGGCGCTCCTGGCCGGTGGGGCCGACGTGGTGGTGTACGCGGCAGCGGCCAACCTACGGCCCGCGGACGCCATCGACGACATGGTGTCGATCCTTCGGGCCGGCAAGAACGTGGTGTCGTGTTCGGTGGTGCCGCTGGTGTACCCCGACGGCGTCGATGCGGCGTTCACCGAGCCGCTGCGGGAGGCCGCGGTCGCCGGTGGCGCATCGTTTTTCACCACTGGGATCGATTCTGGTTTCGCCAATGATGTTCTGCCGCTTGCGCTTACCGGAGTATCCCGGGTGATCGAGTCGATTCGGGTGACCGAGATGTTCAACTATGCGACCTACCCGGACAAAGACGCGGTTTACGAGATCCTGGGGTTCGGCAAGCCGCCGGAAGCCACCGCGTTCGCCGCGGCGCCGGGGGTCTTCACCTTCGGCTGGGGCCCCGTGCTGCATCAGCTCGCCGCCGGGCTGGGCGTCAAGATCGACACCCTGGATGAGAACGTCGAACGGGTCGTCGCCGAGGAGTCATTCGACACCCCGACCGGGCACATCGAGGCCGGGACCGTCGGGGCGATGCGCTCGACGTTGACCGGATACGTCCACGGCAAGCCAACTTTCGTCATCGATCACGTCAGCCGCATGCGCGACGACCTCGCTCCGGACTGGCCGCAACCGCACATCTCAATACCTCCGCGCGATCTGGGTTACGGCCTGGCGTCCGGGCGCGGGCTCTACCGAGTGGAGATCGACGGATCACCGAGCATGCGCTGCGAATTCGAGATGGCCGATGACCATGATCACGACCTCGGAGCCCGGATAGCCGGCGCCTCCCGGATGGTCAACGTCATCCCGGCGGTCTGCCAGGCGCAACCGGGTCTGTTGTCTGCACTGGATCTGCCATTGGTCACCGGTATCGGATTGGTCCGCTCGGTGCCCCGCCCATCGCCCGACAGCCGACTGTTCTAGACCTTCCTGCGCGAGTGGCCAGTTATGCGGGTCGAACGTGAAGACACCTTCACGAGCGGGCGCCAGCGTGAAAGCAACTTCACGTTCGCGCAGCCTCGCCGGGCCACTCCCGGGCGAGCACGCTCACACCGACCGAGCTTACGCAGTTGGGTCTACGCTGCCCCTGATGACAACCACGCGTACCGAGCATGCCTTCGACGGCGTCGGCGATGTGCGCATTGTCTACGACGTGTGGACTCCCGACGCGACACCGCGTGCGGTGGTGATCCTTTCGCATGGGTTCGGCGAACATGCCCGCCGCTACGACCATGTCGCCGAGCGGTTCGGCCGGGACGGGTTGCTGACCTACGCGCTGGACCACCGCGGACATGGCCGTTCGGGGGGCAAGCGGGTCCTGGTCAAGGACATCTCCGAGTTCACCGGCGACTTCGACACCCTGGTCGGCATTGCGACTCAAGAGCATCCCGGCATTCCGCGCATCGTGCTCGGCCACAGCATGGGCGGCGGGATCGTGTTCGCCTACGGCGTCGAACATCCCGACAACTACGACCTGATGGTGCTGTCCGGACCGGCGGTGGCGGCCCAGACCGCCGTCTCGCCGCTGCTGGCCTGGCTCGCCAAGACGATCGGGGCGATCGCGCCGGGTTTGCCGTTGCAGCAACTGGATGCCGGCGCGGTCTCCCGCGACCCGGCTGTGGTGGATGCCTACAACACCGACCCGCTGGTCTACCACGGCAAGGTCCCCGGCGGCATCGCCCGCGTGCTGATGCTGGTCGGTGAGACGATGCCGCAGCGGGCCGCCTCGCTGGCCGCACCGCTGCTGGTGGTGCACGGATCAGAGGACCGGTTGATCCCCGAGATCGGCAGCCACCAATTAGTCGACGCGGTCGGCAGTTCCGACGTCGAACTGAAGGTCTACCCGGGCCTGTATCACGAGGTGTTCAACGAACCGGAGCAAGAACAGGTGCTCGACGACGTTGTGTCCTGGATCAACACGCGGCTGTGAATGGCTGCGCTCGGGGCGTCGTAGGTTTCGCATAGTTTGGTCGCATGAGTGACGACAAGATGCTGGCGCGGATCGCCGCCCTGTTGCGTCAGGCCGAAGGGACTGACAACGCGCATGAGGCCGAAGCATTCATGTCGGCGGCGCAACGGCTGGCCACGGCGACGTCCATCGACCTGGCAGTCGCCCGGTCGCACGCCGACAAGCGCACGCCCGCACAGACACCGATCCAGCGCACCATCACCATCGGCGCGGCCGGTACCAAGGGATTACGGACGTATGTGCAGCTGTTCGTGGTCATCGCCGCGGCCAACGACGTGCGCTGCGACGTCGCGTCCAACTCGACGTTCGTCTACGCCTACGGATTCACCGAAGACATCGACGCCACCCATGCCCTGTACGCCAGTCTGGTGGTACAGATGGTCCGCGCGTCCGATTCCTACATCTCCTCGGGCGCGCACCGGCCGACGTCGACGATCACCGCACGGCTGAACTTCCAGCTGGCCTTCGGCGCACGGGTCGGCCAGCGGCTCGCCGAGGCCCGTGACCAGACCCAGCGTGAAGCGAAGAAAGACCGTAGGCGGCCACCTGGAACCGCTATCGCGTTGCGGAACAAGGAACTTGAGCTCCGTGACTATTATCGCGACCGCGTCCAAGGCGCGGGGTACCTGGCAAGCCAGCCGGGCCACCGCGGGATATTCATCGTCGGCCCGGCGAGCCGGCGACCGGGCGGGTAGGCGGGCCAAGCTGGGGTCCGCCTCAGAACTTTCGGGGGCGCGGACCGCGCTGGACCGGTGAGCGCCAAGGAATCGCCTGACCGGGACTGGCAGCGCGCAAAGGTCTATGCCGCAGAAGAATTCGTCCGAACATTGTTCGACCGCGCCGCCGAACACGGATATCGCAGCATCGAGTTCTTCGGCGCGCAGTTGACGCTCCCGCCTGAGGCCCGGTTCGCCTCGGTGGCCTCGGTGCAGCGGTATGTCGACGACGTGCTGGCATTGCCTGCGGTGCGACTCGAATGGCCGAAGGTGGCGCCCCTGACGGTGCGGGCGCGACGGGCCGCGAGTGCGGCGCACTACGAAAACCGCGACGGGGCCGGCGTTATCGCGGTTCCCGATCTGGCTACCGCCGACTGGGCGATGCGTGAACTGGTGGTGCTGCACGAAGTCGCTCACCACCTGTGCGACGCGTCGCCGCCGCACGGATCGCACTACGTCGCCACGCTGTGCACACTGGCCGAGCTGGTCATGGGACCAGAGCTCGGCCATGTGCTGAGGGTGGTGTACGCGAAAGAGGGAGTGCGCTAGCTGGCCGGGTCAGCTAACGACGACCATCTCGTCGCCGCACTTGCACACGTACGCCTGATCGCCCGAGCAATGACATGCCACCTCGATGCGCACTCGACAACCGCAGCCGTCGTGGCCGCAGCTCAGCAGTGTTCCCGCTTCATTCGACATGATTTCCACCTCTGGTCGCCTGGGATGATGTCCATCCAACCTATACCCCTAGGGGGTATCTGGCAAGGATGGCGAAAAGCAGTGGCGGCCGGCCAAGGCAGCGCGTTAGCGTTGGCTCATGACCTCAAAGCCGAATCCTGCCGACGTCGACGATTTCCTGGACAGCACCGTGTTGGACGACGATCCCGCATTGTCTGCCGCCCTCGAGGCCAGTGACGCCGCGGGGCTGCCGAAGATCGCCGTCTCGGCGCAACAGGGCAAGTTCCTGAGCCTGCTGGCCGGTGCGGTCGGGGCCCGACGCATCCTGGAGATCGGCACCCTCGGCGGCTTCAGCACAATCTGGCTGGCTCGGGGCGCCGGTCCTGACGGTCGGGTGGTCACGTTGGAATACGAGCCCAAGCACGCCGAAGTCGCCCGGGCCAACCTGGACCGCGCCGGGGTCGGCGACCGGGTGGAGATACTGGTCGGCGCCGCCCTGGATTCGCTGCCGAAAGTGACTGGCGGCCCGTTCGACCTGGTGTTCATCGACGCCGACAAGGAAAACAACCCCGGCTATCTGGAGTGGGCCGTGAAACTGACCCGGCCGGGCTCAGTCATCATCGTGGATAACGTGATTCGCGAAGGCTCGATCCTGTCCCCCGAACCCGGCGACGAGGTGGTGCGCGGGGCGCGGCGGGCGCTGGAGATCTTGGGTGAGCATCCCAAGCTCGACACCGCAGTGCTGCAGACAGTGGGCGCCAAGCACTGGGATGGCTTCGCGTTCGCGGTGGTGAGCTAGTCCCGGCCTACCCGCAGACCGCGCCGGTCGCTGCCGACCCGACCAGCTTGACGTACTTGGCCAGCACTCCCGTGGTGTAACGCGGCGGCAGGGGAGTGAAAGCCTCACGGCGGGAAGCGAACTCGCTCGGCGTCGACCAGCACGTCCAGTGTCGCGTTGGCAACGTCGAGCCGGATCCGGTCGCCGTCGCGCAGGAACGCGATCGGTCCACCGTCGACGGCCTCGGGCGCGATGTGCCCGACGCACAGCCCGGTGGTGCCCCCGGAGAACCGGCCGTCGGTCAACAGCAGCACGTCCTTGCCGAGGCCGGCGCCCTTGATCGCTCCGGTGATGGCGAGCATTTCGCGCATCCCGGGCCCGCCCTTGGGGCCTTCGTAGCGGATGACGACCGCGTCACCGTGGGTGATGGTGCCGTCTTCGAGGGCGTCCAGCGCCGCCCGCTCGCGCTCGAAAACCCTTGCGGTGCCCTCGAACACGTCGGAGTCGAAACCGGCCGACTTCACCACCGCGCCGTCGGGCGCCAGCGATCCGCCGAGGATCGTGATACCGCCGGTGGGGTGGATCGGGTTGTCCAGCGCCCGCAGCACCTTGCCGTCCGGGTCGGGCGGCGCGATGTGCGCGAGATTCTCCGCCATCGTCTTGCCGGTCACCGTCAGACAATCCCCGTGCAGCAAGCCGGCGTCCAGCAGGGCTTTCATGATGACGGGAACGCCGCCGATCCGGTCGACGTCGAACATCACATGCCGACCGAACGGCTTGACGTCGGCCAGATGTGGCACCTTCGCCCCGACGCGGCGGAAATCTTCCAGCGACAGCTTGACGTCGGCCTCGTGGGCGATCGCCAACAGATGCAGCACCGCATTGGTCGAGCCGCCGAATGCCATCACCACCGCGATCGCGTTCTCGAACGCTTCCTTGGTCAGGATGTCGCGGGCGGTGATCCCGCGCCGCAACAAGCCGACGACGGCCTCGCCACTGCGCCGGGCGAACCCGTCGCGACGACGGTCGGTGGCCGGCGGCGCCGCGCTGCCCGGCAGCGACATACCCATTGCCTCGGCCGCGCTGGCCATGGTGTTGGCGGTGAACATGCCGCCGCACGCGCCCTCGCCGGGGCAGATGGCCCGTTCGATGATGTCGACGTCCTCCCGTGACATCAATCCGCGCGGCACAGGCGCCCACCGCTTCGAAGGCGTCGATGATCGTGACGTCGCGCTCGGTGCCGTCGGACAGCTTCGCCCGCCCCGGCAGGATCGAGCCCGCGTAGAGAAAGACCGAGGCCAGATCCAGTCGGGCCGCAGCCATCAGCATTCCGGGCAGCGACTTGTCGCAGCCGGCCAACAACACCGACGCGTCCAGGCGTTCGGCCTGCATGACGACTTCCACACTGTCGGCGATCACTTCGCGCGACACCAACGAGAAGTGCATGCCCTCGTGGCCCATCGAGATGCCGTCGGACACCGAGATCGTGCCGAATTCCAGTGGGTAGCCGCCGGCGGCGAACACGCCCTCCTTGACCGACTTTGCCAACCGGTCCAGCGACAGGTTGCAGGGCGTGATCTCGTTCCACGACGAGGCGACGCCGATCTGCGGCTTGGCGAAGTCGTCGTCGTCCATGCCTACCGCCCGCAGCATCCCCCGTGACGCGGCCTTCTCCAGGCCGTCGGTGACCTCACGGCTGCGGGGCTTGATGTCGATGGCGGACTGGTTCTGCAGGCATGGTTTGAGGCACGGTCAATTATGCGCGTGGCAGCATTCCGGCCAAAATCATTAAGATACCCCCGTGGGGTATGGCCCGCCGAACGAGAAACGCCGATTCACCAGGGCGGCGTGGCGACGGCCCGGGCCGACAACGACAATAGTGACAACGCCGGTGCCGTCGCAAAGGCCCGAGCACGATCAGATCAGATGTTGGAGGGTTACATGGCACCCGAACACGGATACTCGTCGCAGAAAGACAACTACGCCAAAAGGCTGCGGCGGATCGAGGGCCAGGTGCGCGGTATCGCGAACATGATCGATGACGACAAGTACTGCATCGACGTGCTCACTCAGATCAGCGCCGCCACCAACGCTTTACGCTCGGTGGCGCTCAATCTGCTCGACGAGCATCTCGGGCACTGCGTCACCCGCGCGGTCGCCGAGGGCGGCTCGGAGGCAGACCAGAAGCTCGCCGAGGCCTCGGCGGCCATCGCGCGACTCGTCCGTTCCTGATGGTTGACGTTTTGCCCCGATGCGTGGTTGAGTAGTGGCCGTGGGGCCATCCCGTGCCGACGAAGCAACGCGAACACGCGTCGCCAGCGGGCCGTGGACACCCCGAATCAAGGTGCAGTTGGCAGTGCTGGCCGCCGCGGCCTTCACCTACGTCACCGCTGAATTGTTACCGGTCGGCGCACTTCCCGCGATCGCCCGGGACCTGCACGTCAGCATTCCCGTAGTCGGAACCCTGCTGGCCTGGTACGCGCTGGTCGCGGCGGTGACGACGATCCCGCTGGTCCGCTGGACGGCGCACTGGCCGCGCCGCCGGGCCCTTCTGCTGTCGCTGGCGTGCCTGACCGTCTCCCAGCTGATCTCGGCGCTGGCGCCCAACTTCGTCGTGCTGGCCTGCGGCCGAGCGCTCTCGGCAGTCACCCACGGCCTGATGTTGTCGGTCATCGCGCCGGTCGCCACCCGCCTGGTGCCGGCCAGCCACTCCGGCCGCGCGACGACGACGATCTACGTCGGCACCAGTTTGGCCGTCGTGGTGGGCAGCCCGGCAACGGCGGCAATGAGCCTGGAGTGGAACTGGCGCGTCGCTGTCGCCGCGGTGACGGTCGTGGCCGCCGCGGTGACGCTGGCGGCCTGGATTGTGCTGCCGGTCCTGGCGTTGACCGACGACCAGCGCGCCGCCGTCGGCTCGGGGGCGCGGCACCACCGCAATCCGCGGCTGGTCATCGTCAGCGTGTTCACCATGGTCGCGGTGACCGGGCACTTCATCTCGTTCACCTTCGTCGCGGTGATCATTCGCGACGTCGTCGGGGTGCGGGGACCGGATATCGCGTGGCTGTTGGCCACCTACGGCGTCGCCGGCCTGGTGGTGATGCCGCTGGTCGCCCGGCCGATGGATCATCGACCCAGAACCGCGATCGTCATCTGCATGGTCGCGCTGTGGTTGACGTTGCTGGTGCTGACCGGCCTGGCCTTCCACCGGTTGCCTCCCACCGCGACCACCCTGATCGGGATCATCGCCATCGCGCTCTGGGGTGCCGCCGCCAACGCGGTGTCGCCGATGCTGCAGTCTGCGGCGATGCGTGCCGGAAGAGACGACCCCGACGGTGCGTCCGGGCTGTACATGGCGGCATTCCAGGTCGGCATCATGGCCGGGTCGTTCGTCGGCGGACTGTTCTATGAGCACGGAGTGCTGGTGATGTTGGCCGCTTCGGTGGTCCTGATCGGCATCGGGGCAGCCGGGATGACCGCCAAGCGGCAGTTGTTCGACGTTCCCATCATCGTCGCCTGAGATAAAACCGCAGCTCAGAGGCCTGGCCCGTGAAGTTATTGACGGCGCGGCAATCGCTGAATTCAAGGACGGGCCCTTCGCTACTGCATACTGGGTTGAGACCGTGACTTGGAGGGATACGAAATGTCGCGATGGACCAAGGGTCCTTTGGCCGCTGCACTCAGCGCTGTGGGTTTGTCCGCTGTGCTGACGCTGGGCGCCGGTTCGGCACTGGCCGACCCGGAGCCGGCGCCACCGCCGCCGCCCGGCGTAGACGCCCCCGCGCCACTGCCGCCGCCCGGCGACCCGGTGGCCGCACCGGCTGCTGCCCAACCCGTTCGCACCCCCGGCGCTGCCCAACCCGTTCCGCCCGTGCCGCCCCCTGGCGACCCGCTCGCACCGCCGGCGGCAGTCCCGGCCAGCGCGCCGACCGGCCCGGTATCGGGCAGAACCCGTCGCCGTTCACCGGCTCGCCGCCGTTCGTGCCACCGACGTTCAACCCGGTCAACGGGTCGACAGTGGGCGTCGGGGAGCCGATCATCATCAACTTCGCGCGGCCGATCGCCGACCGTACGATGGCCGAGCAGGCCATCCACGTGTCGTCGACCCCGCCGGTGTCCGGCAAGTTCTACTGGCTGACCCCCAGCCAGGTGCGCTGGCGCCCGCTGAGCTTCTGGCCGGCACACACCGCGGTGCACGTCGACGCGGCCGGTACCCAGGAAAACTTCGTCACCGGTGATTCGCTAGTGGCTACCGCCGACGACGCCACCCACCAACTGACCGTCACCCGCAACGGAACTGTGGTGCAGACCTTCCCGATGTCGATGGGGATGGCCGCGGGCGGTCACCAGACGCCGAACGGCACCTACTACGTGCTCGACAAGAAGGCCAAGGTCGTGATGGATTCGTCGACCTACGGCGTACCGGTCAACTCGGCCTACGGCTACAAGGTGGACGTCCAGAACGCGGTGCAGTTCGACAACAGCGGCGACTACGTGCACAGCGCGCCGTGGTCGGTGGCCGACCAGGGCAAGCGCGACGTCAGCCACGGCTGCATCAACATCAGCCCGACCAACGCGCAGTGGTTCTTCGACAACTTCGGCGCCGGTGACCCCATCGTCGTGAAGAACTCCGACCGGGACGTACAGCAAGAACGACGGCTCGAACGACTGGCAGCTTTAGCAGGACGACGATGGTGCCGGCAAGGCACGCTGAGAAATCGGGCAATGGGACCTAGTTCCAGATCCGAACCCGGCGCTGCGGGTCCAGGTACAGCTCGTCGTTCTGGCTGACGTCGAAGGCGTCGTAGAACACGTCGATGTTGCGGATGACCCCGTTGCACCGGAACTCCGGCGGCGAGTGCGGGTCGATTGCCAGTCGGCGGATCGCCTCGGCGTCGCGTGACTTGGTGCGCCACACCTGCGCCCAGCCGAAGAACACCCGCTGGACGCCGGTCAGGCCGTCGATCTCCGGGGCGCTCTCGCCTTTCAACGACAGCTGGTAGGCGAGCAGCGCGATCGACAGCCCGCCCAGATCGCCGATGTTCTCTCCGACGGTGAACGCACCGTTGACGTGGTGGGAGGCCGTCCAGCCCGCGGGGCGTGAACCCGTCGTACTGCTCGATCAACGCCTTTGTGCGAACGCCGAATTCGGCGCGGTCATCGTCGGTCCACCAGTCGATCAGGTTGCCGTCGCCGTCATATTTGGCACCCTGGTCGTCGAAACCGTGGCCGATCTCATGGCCGATGACCGCCCCGATGCCGCCGTAGTTGGCGGCGTCGTCGGCCTCGGCGTCGAAGAACGGCGGCTGCAGGATCGCCGCGGGAAAGACGATCTCGTTCATTCCGGGGTTGTAGTAGGCGTTGACGGTCTGCGGCGTCATGAACCACTCGTCGCGGTCGACGGGACCGCCGAGCTTGGCCAGATCGCGCTCGTACTCCAGCGCGTAGCCGCGCTGGTAGTTGCCGTACAGGTCGTCACGGGCGATGACGAGCGCCGAGTAGTCGCGCCACTTCGCGGGGTAGCCGATCTTCGGCGTGAACTTGTCGAGTTTCTCCAGCGCCCGCTGCCTGGTCTCCGGCGTCATCCACTCCAGGTCGGTGATGCTGACGCGGTAGGCCTCCCGCAGATTGGCCACCAGTTCGTCCATCCGCGCCTTGGCGTCCGGCGGAAAGTGCCGCTCGACGTAGAGCCGGCCCACGGCGTCGCCCATCAGGCTCTCGACCAGACCGACGCCGCGCTTCCACCGGTCACGAAGCTGCTCGGTGCCCGACAGCGTGCGGCCGTAGAACGCGAAGTTCTCCTCGACGAGGTCGTCGTTGAGCAGCGAAGCCCGCCCGCTGATCACTCGCCAGCGCAGCCAGCGCTTCCAGTCCTCGAGGTCCTCGTTCGCCCACAGCGCGGCGAATACGGTCAACGCATCAGGCTGACGGACGACGATCTCAGCGGCCTGATCCGTCGAGGCACCCAATGCGTGCAGCCACACCGACCAGTCGAAACCGGTTGCCTCCGAGTTCAATTCGGCGAAAGTGCGCAGGTTGTAGGTCAGGTCGGCGTCGCGTCGCTTCACCACATCCCAGTGCGCGGCCGCGATCTTGGTCTCCAGCGCGACGATCTGCGCGGCGGTCGCGTCCCAGTCCGCGTCCTGCCGCCGTAGACGAGTGCGAACATCCGGGCGATGTGCTTCGGGTACTCCGCGAGGATCGTCGCGTGCTGCGGGTCGCGGTAGTACGACTCGTCGGGCAATCCGAGCCCCGACTGCGACAGGTGCAGCAGGTAGCGGGTGGAGTCCTTCGAGTCGGTGTCGACGTACACGCCGGTGCCGCCGCCGATGCCCGTGCGCTGGAGCCTGCCGAGCTCAGCCGCCAGGTCGGTGGGCGTCAGCGCCGCGTCGACGCCCGCGAGCTCGTCGAGCAGCGGGCGCACGCCGAGGCGCGCGATGGTCTCGGTGTCCATGAAGCTGGCGTAGAGGTCGCCGATGCGCTGGGGGTCGGTGCCCTCGGCGGCTTTCGACGCGGCGGCCTCGATGATGATGTCGCGCACCTGCTCTTCGGCGCGGTCGGCGAGCAGCCGGAACGCGCCGTCGGTGGCGCGGTCGGCGGGCATCTGATGGTCCGCCAGCCAGCGGCCGTTGACATGGCCGAACAGGTCGTCTTGAGGGCGGGCACCAGCGTCGACATTGCTCAGGTCGAGTCCTGAGCGGATAGCTTCTACCGTCACGCCACCATCCTTCCATCTGGCGCGGCCGTTTACCTTGTACGCTCACGCCCATGCCCGACGACGAGCAAGCCGAGCCTGCGGCCGACGAGCCTTCGGCCGACGAGCCTTCGTCCGAATCGACGCCGAAAGAGCCCGAACGAACCGACGGCCCGGCCATCTCGGCCTACGGCGTCGCCTCGGCGGCGTTGGGAGTGTTGTCGGTGGCCGCGATCGTGCTGGGCTGGTTCATCTGGTCGGCCCACCGCAGCGACGTCGACGAACGGGGCTACCAGAGCCGGGCCATGCAGGCCGCCGCCGACTGGACCGGCGTGCTGATCAACATGAACACCGACAACGTCCAGGCCAGTCTGCAGCGGTTGCACGATGGGACGATCGGCGAACTCAACGCCGATTTCGACTCCGCAATCCAGCCCTATCAGCAGGTCGTGCAGCGGTTGCAGTCGCGCAGCCGAGGCGAGGTCGAGGCGGTGGCGTTCGAGACAGTGCATCACGATCTGGACGCCCAGCCGGGTCGGCCCGCGCCGGCCGAGCAACTGCCGGCCTCCATCGCCCGTCGCACCGACACCGTCATGGTGGTCGCCACGTCGGTCACCGAGAATTCCGGCGGCAATCCGCAGACCGTGCACTGGAACCTGCGGCTCGGCGATCTCCGACGTCGACGGCAAGCTGATGATCTCGCGGCTCGAGTCGATTCGATGAGGAACGCTTTCAGGTTGCTGGCGTTCGACGTCGCGGCGCCGCTGGCCGCGATCGCCGCCCTGCTCGCGATCGGCTACGTGCTCACCTGGCCGCTGTGGTGGGTGTCGTTGTCTTCGGTGCTGATCCTGCTGATCGTCGAAGGCGTGGCGGTCAATGTCTGGCTGTTGCGGCGTGATTCGGTCACGGTCGGCACCGACGACGAGGCGCCCGCGCTGCGTCTGGCGGTGGTCGCACTGTGCGCGGTGGCGGTCGTCGCGGCGGTGCTGACCGGCTACACGCACTGGGCCCGGCCGGACCACGACCTGAAAGTCGACTCGGCAGAAGTGGTTCGAATCGCGGTCGGCATGGCCGAGGCGACGGCAACCTTCTCGCCACAGGAACCGATGGCCGCCATCGACCGCGCCGCGGCTCTGATGGTGCCTGAACAGGCAACCACGTTCAGGGATCAATTCGGTAAGGCCACAACAGATCTGGCGCATCGCAATGTCACCGCCAATGCCTCGACGATGGAGGCGGGCCTCGAGGCGATCGGGCCCGCCGCGGCTATCGGTAGCGGTGATCTTGCGCGCCACCCAGAACGAACCGGGTCAGCCGGCCAACAACGCGGTGCTGGCGCTGCGTGTGACGCTGACCAAGCAGAGCGACCACTGGCTGGTGCTGGGAGTGTCGCCGCTCAACCCCCGCTGACCGCCCTCAGCGCAGACGGGCGTGGTCGACCATCAGGCAGCGGTCCATCACCACCTGCATGCCGGCCGCTTCAGCGTCGCGACCGACTTGCTCGTGCCACAACCCCTGTTGCAGCCACAGGGTTTTCGGACGTTGCTTAAGGGCGAGTGTCTCGGTCAGCACCGACGGCAGCTCGTCGAGCCGACGAAACACGTCGACCATGTCCGGCACCACCGGCAGATCAGCCAGCCGCGGATACACCTGAGCGCCGTCGATCTCGGTGATCGTCGGGTTCACCGGATACACCTGGTATTCGCCGGTTGACAGCAGGTACGAATAGATCTCGTGGCTGGGCCGGGCCGGGTTCTGCGACGCGCCGACCACGGCGATGGTGCGGGTCTCGGCCAAAATTCGTCGCAGTGTCAGATCGTCGGAACGACCGGCCATCAATAGCCGCGAGGCGGCCGTTGCGCAGCGCGCCGGGGCGGCTCCTGCGGTGGCTGATGAGACCGGGCTTTGGCGAAGCGGTCCGACAGCCGGCGCATCCGGATCATCAACGACGCCGAAGGGCTGGTAGTGGCGTCAAGGTAGGCTGCGCAGCTCGTCGGCGGGCACCCCGATCCGGGAGGCGAATTCGGGCAGCTTCAGCCCCGACCGTTCGATCAGCACCTTTACGTGGCGGGCCACCTCGTTGCGTTCGTTGGCTTCGAGGTGGGCGCGGGCCCGGTCCAGCACTTCGGCCAGGGCCTTGGAGATGCCGTACGGGCGCGAGGTCTCCAGTACCTCTTCGACCTGGCGGGCGGTGCGCCCGAACGGGTCGCGTTTGATCGCGACCGCGATCTGCTTCCAGGTGGCGATGTCGCCGCTCTCCAGCGCCGAGCGAATCGCTGAAGTGGGCCAGACCTCGACCGGCCGTTCGCCGTTGCGGGGACGCGCGGGCGTCCGGTGCGGCGCCGATCCATGGCGTCGATCCGCTGCCAACGTCACCTCGCCTCCTCCAGCATCGCCACCGCTACGGACAGGCAGCGTTGCCTGACCTTCTCCCAGTCTGCCTGTGTATCGGGCTCGGGCCAACCGTTGTTCTCAAGATCCGCCGGATGCGGGTCGGCTAATCGCCGGACCAACTGGCTCGCGATCCACTGCTGCCTGGGTGCTTGACAAGCGTAATACCTGTCCATGCCGGCCAGCACTACTGCGGCAGTCTCGGCTTCCATAGTGTCGACCAGGTCGGCGAAATCCGCGTAGTCCCGGCTGCTGTTGCGGCTCATGATCAGGTAGCCCTTGAGTCGCAGCGTCTCGGCGCCGGTCGGGATCTGTAGCCGGTCACCGGTGGGCAACTGGACATGGGTGGTTTCCACCGGACTGCTGCGCTCGAACTCCGGGTCGTCGATCCGGGCTTCGGTCGTCCAGCGCGTCCAGCGCGACCGAGAGCCGGCCGCGCCACAACGTGACCGGGTGCACCGGCCGCACCGCGCGCGGCGTCGCACGGTCTGCGCCGCCGCCGTTCCGGTGCGACCGCCCGCCGACGAACTTCCGTGCGGCCGAATGGCCGCTGGTGGTACCGCTGCCGGTCGGCGTCCCGATCACGGCCAGCTGACGAGTGGTCGAACTGGCGACGTACTCGCTGCCCTTGATCCGTCTGCGCGGCTCGCTGCTGCGTCCACAGCCGGTGAAGGCCAACGGGTCGGCCACGGTGATCGCATCGGGCGCCAGATTCTTGAGCCGAGCCGCGGACTTGAGCACGATCCGCAGATCTGCGCCGGGCACCGCCGGTGCCGAGATGTCATCGGGAATCATCAGGATGTCGCCGAGATCCACTGCAGGCAAAGGCTTTTCGAAGTCAACCGACGGCAGGATGCGTTCCAGCCAGGCGGGTAGCCACCAGTTCCACTGGGCGAACATCGCCATCAGGGCAGGCACCATCACCAGGCGCACCACGGTGGCGTCCACCGCGATCGCGACCGCGCACGCCACCCCGATCTCTGCCACCAACGGCATGCCGGCGAACGCGAAGCCGACGAAAACGGCGATCATGATCAGTGCGGCGCTGGTGATGGTGCGCGCACTGGTGCTGACGCCGTAGGCCACTGCGTCATGGGTGCTGCCCGACTGCAGGAACCGCTCGCGGATGCGGGTCAGCAGGAAGATCTCGTAGTCCATCGACAAACCGAACGTCATCGCCAGTACCAGCGGCGGAACCGTGCTGTCGATGGAGCTGATCTGGCCGAACCCGAGCTTTTCCAGCCAGCCCCACTGGAAGACCATCACCAGGCTGCCGTAGGCGGCGGCGACCGACAACAGCGTCATCAGCACTCCCTTGAATGCCAGGAACACCGACTGAATCGAGAGCAGCAGCATGACGAAGGCGATCAGAGCGACGAACAGCAACACCCAAGGCTCGGTCGTGGACACCTGATCGTCGAAGTCTTTGATCAGCGCAGTCGGTCCACCGACGGACACCTGTGCCGACCCGCCGCCGGCTTGGGGGAGGTGGCTGCGCAGCCATCCGACGGTCTGGCGGGCGCCGAGGTCTTCGGGGTCCACCGACAGCACTCCGGCGAACATGGCGCTGCTGTTGTTGTCGGCGAGCGCCGGCGGGGACACCGAGATCAGGTTGGGGGCCTGGCCGATTTCGTGCCGTACCGCGTCGAGAATTTGGGCGTTCGACGGCGAGGACGCGTCGCTGTCGGGGAAGGTCACCAGCACCTGCACCGGCCCCAGCGCACCCGGGCCGAGCGCCTCCGCGGCCGCCGACACCCCGGCGCGGATCTCATGTGACGAGCTGAATTGGCGCAGCAGACTGTTGCCCAGCACCATCGACAGCGCCGGCACCGCCATCACGATCAGCACCGTTGACGCCGCCACCGCCGACGCCCAGGGCCGGCGCATCACCGAGCCGATCCATTGGCTCCAGAACCGTGACTGCGTCGTCTCCGGGCGCCGCGACCAGTGCAGCGCCGCCGACCGCTTGGCGGCGGACCGCCCGAACGTCGCCAGCACCGCGGGCGTCATCGTCGTCGACGTCAACATCGCCACCGCGACCGCGAGGATGGCGCCGGTGGCCATCGACGCCAAAGCCGGGGTGTCGATCAGGTAGATGCCGGTCAGCGACGCCACGACGGTCATCCCGGACAGTGCCACGGCCAGACCCGACGTCGCCATCGCCGCGTCGACCGCCTCTTGCGGCTGGCGCCCGGCGCGCAGTTCCTCGCGGAACCGCATCAAGATGAACAACGAATAGTCCACCGCCAGCGCGATGCCGAACATCGACACCGTCGAGGTGACGAAGACCGACATCGTGGTGTAGTTCGACAGCAGATAGACCAGGCCCATCGTGATGGCGACAGTGCAGATGCCCAATGCCAGCGGGATCGCGGCGGCGGCTAGCGAGCCGAAAACCGCGAGCAACACGATCAAGATGATCGGAAAGTTCCACTGCTCGGCTTTGGCGATGTCGTGCTTGGTGTTGGCCGCCGCGGCCGTGCTGAGTGCGCCCTGTCCGATGACGTACAGCCGGACCCGACCGTCTGCCATCTGTCCCGGCCGGTCGCCCTGGACACCGATCTTGACCCGTAACTTCTTGGCCGCATCGCTGGCGCTGGCGTTGTTGGTGGAGTCCAACCGCAGCGACACCACGTACGGCCGGTCGGGCTGCGGTGACGGCTGGGCCGGGTTGGTCACCACTGCCACGTCGGGGACCTGCTTGGCCACATCTTGCAGGAAGCCTGCCGCGGAGTTCATGTCCTGGTAGCCGGCATCGGCCCGCGGGGCAGCCACCAGGGCCAGCGGCGACGAACCCTGGTCGGGATAGTGGGCTTCGAGCTGGTCGTGGACTCGTAGCGACTGGGATCCGGGCACCTCGAAACCGCCACCGGTCAGGTGACCCGACTGGGACGCCACCAGGTAGACGGCAGGAATCAGCGCGAGAAACCAGCCCGAGAACACCAGCCAGCGGAACCTGCGCAGGTTGCCGCTAAGGCGCATCATGAAGTGCTGGATTTCGATCTCCCCGCAATCGATTTTTGCGCGGCAACCCGCTGCAATAACCTTCGCCGCACTTCCAATCGCTGTGAAGCGTTGCGTGCACGCGAGCGTACCCCAGCAACCTATGTGTCAATGTTGCTTACGAGTCGCTGAGCTGCAACAACTCGGCCACGATGTCGATTCCCGGGCGGTGTGACCGGTTTCCCAGTGGCGGGGTTGGCGGCAGCGCCGGAATCGATGGCAGGATGACCAGCGGGCTGTCCCCGATGCGGGCCGGTCTGCAGCTAAGGCGGATGCGAGTCGAATCGCTGCTCGCAAGCCACAAGGAGTTATCTATGACTTCCCTGACTGGGAGTAAAACGACGTTGCGCCGTCGGCTACTTGGCGTCCTGACTGCTACTGGTCTGGCCGGAGCCACGGCGGCGGTGCTGTTGTCGGCGCCCGCGGCGGTCGGTGCGGCCGATCCCTGTGCCGCCAGTGAGATGGCCAGAGCGATCAGCAATGTGGCCCGCTCTGCAGGGGATTACCTGGACGGGCATCCGGAGACCAACCAGGCGATGACCTCCGCCCTGCAGCAGTCGGCCGGACCACAGTCGCTCGACTCGCTGAGAGCCTATTTCGCTGCGAATCCGAAGGCTGCCAGCGACTTGCAAACCATCGCGTTGCCGCTGGCGGGCCTGTCGAGCAGGTGCCAGACGCCGCCGATCAGCCTCCCCCAGGCGCTCGGCTTCTCGCAGTCTGCGCAGGGCACGGCGCCGGCCGTCTCCGGTGGTCAGGGCACGGCGCCGGTCGTCTCCGGTGGTCAGGGCGCGCTGCCGCAACGCGCGGCGGAGGCGCCGGTTCTGGGCGTTGTCAAGTAGGCCGTTCGTCCTCGGCGGGCGGTAACTCGCTCTGCAAAGGTGCGTCATCGGGTTCGGCGATCGTTCCGTTCGCGGACCCGGTCGCCGGCACGTCGAGATCGTCGGGGTCGAGTTCGTTCTCGGTGCGGAACATGAAGAAGAACACCACCCAGCCGACCGCGGCCAGCAGTAGCCAGCTGATCAGCCGGTAGATCAGCATCGTCGAGACGGCGCCGGGCAACGACATCCCGCTCGACACCAGGCCGGGTACCAGCACCGCCTCCACCACTAACAGGCCGCCGGGCATCAGCGGGATCGTGCCGACCGCGCGGGCGGCCGCACAGGCGACCGTCAATCCACCCAACGAGGCATGCGCACCGGCCGCATAGGCGGCGAAGCCCAGGCAGGCGACGTCGGCGAACCGGTTGACCAGCGACCAACTGAAGGCGGTCGCCATGTCGCGCCGGCTCAGGCTGACCGATTCGAGTTGGCAGAGCATCTCCCGCCATTTCGCCAGGCCGGTAGCGGCCGGCTTGCCGCGAAGCGAGTTGAATGTCGCCAGCACCCGGCCTCCGATGCCGTCGATCAGTTCGGGGCGCGACGCGACTGCCTGGGCCAGCAATAGCAACGCGACGAAGCCGCCGAGGGTGAACACCAGCGAGAACGGATTGTTCCTGGCCCCGAGGAAGAACGCGCCGCCCAGCCCGAGCAGTGCCAGGCCCACGGCCTGCAGCACACCCGACATCACCAGCTGCCACGACGCCACTAGCGTCGACGCGCCCCAAACCCGTTGCTGCCGAAGCAGAAACGTCGCGGCCAGCACCGGACCGCCGGGCAGGGTGGTGCTCAGCGCATTGGCCGCGTAATAGGCAGCCTCGGACCGTAGTTCCTTCACCCGCACTCCGGCCGACGCCAAGAGAGTCCGTTGCACCTCGGCGAAGCTGTGCATCAACAGCACGGCCGCCAGCGCGGCGGCCAGCAGCCACCACCATTTTGCGGTGTACAGGCTTCGGGCGGCCTTGGCCAATTGGTCCCACGCCAGTGCCACTTCGACGGCCAGCACGATCGTCACGACGGCCAACGCGACCCAGCGCAACCACCAGTATGTGCCGCGGGCGCGCTCTTCGTGCGTCCCGTCGACGTGGCTGACCGCGGCGTCGTGCGACACGCCTTCAGGGTAACCGCGCAGGTCCCGCGCGGATCGTTGCGCTACGCCGGTGTCCGCCATTGTTTTTCCCGACGGCCGCCGGGGTGGCGACGGCTAGGCTGGCGCTATGTCATCGCAGGCCAGGGCCGATTATGCCGAGTCGGTAGAACCGATCGTTCGCAAGACCGCAGCCTGGGCCTGGCGGTTACTGGTGATCCTGACGGCGCTGGTCGCGTTGCTGTTGGTCATCAAGCGACTCGAAATCATTGTCGTCCCATTGCTTCTCGCGTTGATGTTGAGCGCGCTGCTGGTTCCGATCGTGGACTGGCTGGACCGCCGCGGCGCACCGCGCGGCGGCGCCGTCGCGCTGGTGATTCTGGGCGGCTTCGCGATTCTGGGCGGCATCATGACCTTCGTCGTCAGCCAGTTCGTGGTCGGTGTGCCGGATCTGGCCAACCAGGTCGAGCGCAGCATCGACTCGGCCAAAAAGTGGCTGATCGACGGTCCACTGCACCTGAGCCGCCAGCAGATCGACCACGCCGGCAACTCGGCCGTTCAGGCGCTGCAGAACAATGAGGAGAAGCTGACCAGCGGCGCGCTCGCCACCGCGGCCACCATCACCGAGATCATCACCGCGGCACTGTTGATGTTCTTCACGCTGATCTTTTTCCTCTACGGCGGCCGCAACATCTGGCAGTACGTCACCAAGATCTTCCCGACCGACGTTCGGGACCGGGTCCGCGCCGCCGGCGCCACCGGCTACCACTCGCTGACCGGCTACATCCGAGCCACCTTCCTGGTCGCGCTCGTCGACGCGGCGGGAGTCGGCACCGGGTTGGTGATCATGAGCGTGCCACTGGCGCTACCACTGGCGTCACTGGTGTTCCTCGGGGCGTTCGTCCCGCTGATCGGTGCCGTGCTCAGCGGGTTCGTCGCGGTGATCGTCGCGCTGCTCGCCAAGGGCTTCGTCTACGCGCTCATCACCCTCGGCGTGCTCATCGGGGTGAACCAACTCGAAGCCCACATTCTGCAGCCGTTGGTGATGGGTCGGGCGGTGTCGATTCATCCGCTGGGAGTCGTCGTCGCCATTTCGGCTGGCAGTGTGCTGGCCGGGATCGTCGGTGCCTTGTTGGCGGTCCCGACGGTCGCGTTCTTCAACAACGCGTTCAAGGTGCTCCTGGCCCGGGATCCCGAGGCCGCGGTCGAGGAAACCGAGGACGACGAGGGCTCGCTCATGCAGGTCGAGCCGGACGAGCTGGAGTCCACACGCTCGTAGCCGGGCAATTGACCCCAGCCTGGCGACGATACAGAGCGAAGCGACGAGGTGGGGGTACCTCCCGGCCGCGGAGCGGTGAGGGGACGAGCCGGGCAATTAGCCTTAGCCGCAGTCAAATTCGCGGCTAACCGGCAACCGGCTACATGCGCCCTTCGCGGCGAAGCAGATCCGCAGCGCTGAGTCCGCCGCCGCGGCGACGCGGTGGGTTCTCGCCCCGAGCGTTCAGCTTCTCGGTGGCCGCATCGGAATCCTTCTCCTCCCGCGGCGGAGTGGGGATCGCCGTGGTGGCGTCCTCTGGCTCAATGGACGATGGGGGCGACGGCTGTTCCCCAGGGACCGGCATCGCCTGGGTTTGATCTGCGGAAGGCTGCGTTGGCGGGGCGGGCGCGGCGCCACGCGGATCGCCGGTCCCGGATCCGCGCAGATCGCTGAGCCAGGACTCGATCTCGCGGTCGTCACGTTGCTGCGGCGGGGGCGGCGTGGCTGGCCGTTCGCGCCCCGGGGCAGGTGCCGCCGACGCGTTCGGCTGTGCCGAAAAGCGGGTCGTGGGTGGCTCTTTGGGTGCGGCTCGACCAGGGGTCGGAATTTTCGTCGTGCCGGCGGTCGACGGAGTTTCCTGCGCTGGGGGCCGGGATTCGGGCCGCGGCGGGGGCCCGGCAGGTCTGCTGGGCCGCGGCGGACCATCCACGCCGGGATGGGTGGGGTCGTGCGGACGTGATTTGGTGGCGGTGGCGGTGGCGGTGGCGGTACGCGCGGCGATCGCGGGACGATCGGCGCGGGCGCGGGGGGCCGGCTTCTTGCGCTCGTCGGGTAGGTGAATCTCGCCGAGCCCCAACCGGTTCTGCAGGCGCTTCATCCAATGCGGAGCCCACCAGCAGTCGTCGCCGAGCAGCTTCATCACCGACGGGACCAGGAACATTCGCACGACGGTGGCGTCCAACAAAAGTGCCGCCATCAAACCGAACGCCAGGTATTTCATCATCACCAGGTCGGAGAACACGAATGACCCGGCCACCACGGCCAGCACCAGCGCCGCGGCGGTGATGAGACGACCCGTGGTCGCCGTTCCGATCCGGATCGCTTCGGCAGTGGACATGCCACGTGCCCGCGCTTCCACCATTCGCGACACCAGGAAGACCTCATAGTCGGTGGCCAGGCCGAATCCGACCGCGATGACCAAGGCGATGAGGACGACCATCAGCGGTGTCGGCGTGAAATTCAGCAGCTTGGAGAAATGGCCGTCGACAAAGATCCACGTCAGGATCCCCAGCGTGGAGCCCAGGGTCAGCGCGCTCATCACCGCGGCCTTGATCGGCAGTACCACCGATCCGAACGCCAGGAACATCAACAGCATCGTCGTGGTGAGCAGCACCACCAACATCAGCGGAGCCTTGTCGAACAGGCTGTGAATACTGTCCTGCTCGAGGGCGGGCACGCCGCCGACCAAAACGGTCAATCCCTTCGGCGGCGTGATCGACCGCAGTTCGGTGAGCTTCTTGCCCGCGTCGCCGGCATGGGACAGACCGTTCTGGATCACCCGGACCGAATCGTTCTTGGGTTTGGTGGTCCCATTCGGTCCCGGCACACACGGGTTGCCCTCGAGCGAGGGGCAGGCCCGCTCTTGCCAGGTCTTGTCGGTGAAGCCGTTGATCGATGCGGCGTCATTGCGGATCTCGGCGATCTGCTGATCGGTGACCTTGCCGCCGTTATTGCTCTCGATGACCAGCGTCAACTGGTTGGTCCGGTAACCGGGAAACAGCTTGTCGAAGTTTTCTTGCGCCAAGCGGATCGAGTTGTCCGGCGGCAGATACTTCTCGCTCATGCCGCCGAAGGAGAGGTTGTGCAGCGGGATGACCAGCGCGATCATCCCGATGACGATGGGAATGGCGAAGATCAGCGGTCGTTTCATCACGACGTTGACCAACTTGCCCCAGAACCCGGCTTCGACCTCTTCGCGGGTCTTCGTCTTCTGCAGCCGGTCCGCCAACCAGTTCAGGTAGACGCGCGACGGCTTCCAGTTGGCCAGGAAGGGAATGCGGAACAGGGTCCGCACGCCCCATGCGTCGACGTTGCGACCCAGCACTGCCAGGCAGGCCGGCAACAGCGTGATCGACAGCACCGCGGCCAACGTCACCGAGATGATCACCGCGTACGTCAGCGACTTCACGAAGCCCTGCGGCAACAAGAAGAGGCTTGCCGCAGACACCGCGATCAGGACCGCCGAGAACACCACCGTGCGACCGGCCGTCATCACCGTGCGGCGTACCGCGGCCTCGGTGTCATAGCCTTCGGCGATCTCTTCACGGAAACGACTGACTACGAACAGTCCGTAGTCGATCGCGATACCGAAACCCATCATGGACACGACTGGCTGGGCGAAGAAACTCAGGGGCCCGAACATCGTGATGAAACGCAGGATGCCCAGCGACCCGGCGATACTCAGGCCGCCCACGATCACCGGAAGGGAGGCCGCGATCACACCGCCGAACACCAGGAAGAGCACTACCGCGACCAACGGCAACGCCAACACTTCCATGCGTTTCTGGTCGGTGGCGATGGTGCCGGTCAGCGCGCTGGCGATCGGCTCCAGGCCGGCGAGTTGGACGTTGCCGCCATTGAGTTTGTAGAGATTCGGCTCGATGGCCTTGTAGTTGGTGAGGATCGTGTCGTCGTCGTCGCCCTTCAGCGGGATGCTGACAAACGTGTGCTTGCCGTCCTCGCTGGCCATCCCCTTGATGATCGGGTCGGTGCTGGTGGGTGCTGCCAGCCAACCGGCCCATCCCACGACCTGATCGGGGTGGTCTTTCTTGAAAGCGTTGAGTTGGTCGACCATCTGGTGCTGCCACGTGGGGTCGTTCACGGACTTGGGTGCGGTGAAGGTGGCGACGATGTGGCTGGTTCGGTCGCGGCCGTAGGTGTTGTCGCCGACGACGGATGCCTTAACCGACTGGCTGCCTTCGTCGTAAAAACCGCTCTGCGTCACATGCTTGCCGAGACTTATCCCGAAGACGCCGCCGAGCAGACTCAGCGCCACCGTGACACCGATGACGATGTATCGGAAGCGATATACAGTTCGACCCCACCAGGCGAACACGTAAGCTCCTTACTGGATCTGCAACGACCCGCGCATAGTTTTTAAGTTGTCGCCACACGCGAGGTCAGCAACGAAGACAACGGCCGGAACGGTTGGAGCCACGCCCCCTTCTCAGGCAGCGAATCGAGGCCGATCCGCGGCAGCGGCTCCCGGAAAACACCCGCTATGTCCTCCAGATCGACAAACGCCAAGGTATCCGACGCTAGCGCCCAACTGGCATGTTCACGAAATCCAAGCACCTGCACGGGTACCCCGCTGCGGGCGATTTCCTCCAACGGTATACGGAAAGCCTGGCCGTCGGCGGACGCCACCATCAACGCCGCCAATCCCCCCTGAGAGCGGCGCGCGATGTGCTCGAGCATGTCGCTGTCGACATCGCTGTCCTCGTCGAGCTTCGGCTTCGCGAAAACCGCGAACCCGACGTTGCGGAGGGCGTCCACCCAGGGACGGACAACGTCGGCGCTGCCCGTGGCGATGTTGGTGAACACTGTGGCCTCAGGTTCAGCGGAAACGTCGTCCCGATTGGCCGCCACTTCGGCGGTGCGCGCCAGCAACCAGCGGCCGAGCGCGTCGAAGCGCGGGCGTTCCAGGGCGGTCGGCCTACGGCCCAGGATCGATCCGAGGCCCATGTCCAGGTTCGGTGCGTCCCAGACCAGCAGCACGCGCTGGATTGTGGGCGCGATATCGGCCGCCGGGTCGCCGGGTAGGCCCACCGGTGCGCCGACCAGCGCGGTTTTCTGATCGGTCAGGCTCATGGCCGGGTTCTTTCCCAGAGCAATTCGGTGACGGCGCTGCCGGCGTCTTGCGCCTTGTTCTCGTATTTGGTGGTGGGCCGGACCACGGAGATCGCGGGTTCCGCGTCGACATCCAGCCTGGCCAGCAGCGGTTCGGCGTCGCCGACCTCGGCGATCTGCTCGGCGTAGCCGGGGTGGTCGGTGGCGGCATGCAGAATCCCGCCGGGACGCAACCGGTCGGCGATCAGCGCCACCGTTTCCGGCTGTAACAGCCGGCGTTTGTGGTGGCGGGCCTTGGGCCAGGGATCGGGGAAGAACACCCGAACCCCGCTCAGCGAGGCGGTCCCGAGCAGTTGTTCCAGCACGTCGACGGCATCGCCGCGGATCAACCGGATGTTGGTGGCGTCTTCGCGGTCGATCGCCGACAGCAGCTGCGCCAGCCCGCGACGGTAGACCTCGACGGCGATGACATCGACGTTCGGCTCGGACCGCGCCATCGCGATCGTCGAAGTCCCGGTGCCACAGCCAATTTCAAGAACCAGCGGTGCGTCGCGACTGAACCAGGCTTGGGTGTCCAGCGGATCGACCGCAGCTTCTGGGTCGCCTGGCGGCCTCGCGACGTAGCCGAGCTCCGGCCACAGCCGCTCCCAGGTCCGTTGCTGAGCGTGCGACAACTGAGAACGACGCGAGCGGAAGCTGGTGTTGCGGCGGTAGCCGCTCAGTCGGTCGGCAGGCAGGGTCGGCGAAGGCGTCGGCGGTGAGGCCGCGTCCACCGAGGGCTGCGCGCGCATCCGTTCATCGTTACCCATGAACCCATGATGTCGCCGCCCGCGGGCCAGATTGATACCCAACAGATGCGTTCGACTGGTAGCGAGTGACTCGCTTCGAGGCGGTGCAGATGTCACCATTCGACCGACAAACCCGTGGTGCTGCGTAATTATCGGCAGTTGCTCAGCAAGAATGGAGCGTTGCAGCACCTTTAGGCGAGCATGAGCGGATAGGGGCAAATCCGATTTTCGTCGATGAGTTGGAGCGGTTCGCGGCCGACGTTCGCGATCCGCGCTGCGCCGCGATCGCCGAGCGGCTCGCCACCCCGCTGCGGGTGGCGGTGACTGGACGTGCCGGCGTCGGTCGCAGCACCGCCGCGCGTGCGCTGGCGCGCGTCGGGGAATTGCGCGGCACCATCACGCTGATATCCCCGTCATCGGACGCTGACCTGCATGTCTACCTTCTCGCCGAGGTGGTCAAACCGGAGGACCTGGCCGCGATCGGGGCCACCGACCGGCCGGTGCTGACGGTTTTGACCAAGGCGGATCTGATCGCCACGACCGAAGCTGGTCGCTACCCGCTTGGTCCGACCAGCGCGGCCGCCGCTCGTTGCCGGCAGCTGTCTGCCCGCACCGGACTGTCCATCGAACCGCTGGTGGGCATCCTCGCCGTCGCCGCACTCGACGATCTGGTGGGTGCCACGTTGTGGACTGGGCTGCAGGGACTGGCTGCCGGGGACCTCGTCGCTGCGCCGGTGCGGCGACGGCTCGTCGACATTCTCGACGCGTTCGGCATCGCGCAGGCGGTTGCCGCGATCAGGGTCGGCGCCACACGCGCTGAGGCCGTCGCCCTGCTGCGGCGGCTGAGCCGCATCGACGATGTTGTCGACGCGATCGAAAGGCTTGGCGCGCAGACGCGCTACCAGCGTGTGCTGGACGCGGTCGCCGACCTGGAGGCGTTGGCCGTCACCGACCCGCGGATCAGTGAATTCCTGTCCCACGACGACACGGTGGTCGCCCGGATGATGGCCGCGGTGGACGTCGTCGAGGCGGCCGGCATGACCGTCGATCGGGGTGACACCGCCGACCGGCATCTACGTCGCGCGCTGGACTGGCGGAGCGACCGACCAGTCGCGGAGGTGCACCGTGTCTGCGGCGCCGACATCGTCAGGGGCTCGCTGCGGCTGTGGGCCGCGGCCGGAGGTGCGGCGTGACCGACCAACCGGACGATGGCGCGATCGCCGGTGTCGATGCCATGGTGGCCTCCGTCGGCGCCAAGCTCGGTGTTCCGATGATCAACCGCTTGGACGCGGTCCTGGTGACGGGTCCGTGGCTGTCCGGGGTGACCGGCGTCGCCGCCGCCCTGACCGAACGGATACCTGAGCAGCGCTTCATCGAGTCGGCGGACCTGGCGGCCGGCGAGGCACCGACGTTGGTGTTGTTCGTCGTCTCGGCGGCAGCTGCGTTGACCGAATCGGACTGCGCATTGCTGGACGCGGCGGTCTCCGAAACGGATGCGGTGATCGGTGTGGTGTCCAAGATCGATGTGCACCGCAACTGGGACGAGGTTCTGGCGGCCAACCGCGACGTGTTGGCAGCCCACGCGCCGCGGTACCGGGCTGTGCCGTGGGTGGGCGCCGCCGCCGCACCTGAGCAGGGTGAACCTCAGGTCGACGACCTGATCGCTGCGGTGTCCGGCCGACTTGCCAGCGACGAATTGGCGCAACGAAACAGGTTGCGCGCGTGGGAATTCCGGCTGCAGACCGCTGCCGACCGATACGACCGCGACGCCGACGGCGCCGGGCGGCGCGCGCGAGTGGAAGCGCTACGTGAGGAGCGCAGTGCCATTCTGCGGCAGCGACGGCTCGCCAAATCTGAGCGCACGATCGCGTTGCGCAGCCAGACCCAGCAGGCCCGGGTACAGCTGTCGTACTTCGCGCGCAACCGCTGCGCCTCGGTGCGCTCCGAGCTGCAGGAGGATGCGGCCGGCTTGACTCGGGCCAAGCTGCCCGAGTTCGTGTCTTATGCCGGTGTCCGCCTCAACGAGGTGGTTGCCGAGGTCGACAACGGCACGACCACCCATCTGGCCGACGTCGCGCAGGGCCTGGGCTTGACCATCGAGACGCCGGTTTCCGCGCCGCTGCCCAGGATCGACCCTCCTGCGCCGCAGTTGAAGTCGAGAAAGCTGGAATCCCGGCTGATGATGCTGGTGGGCGCCGGCTTCGGCCTGGGAGTGGCGTTGACGCTCAGCCGGCTGTTGACCAACCTGGCACCCGGACTGACGGTCGCCGGAGCCGTCGCGTGCGCGGCCATCGGGCTCGGACTCACCGTGTGGGTCGTTGGAACCCGCGGGCTGCTCCGCGATCGCGGGTTGCTGGACCGTTGGGTCGGCGAGGCGAGCGGACTGGCGCAATCCGCGGCCGAGCAGCTGGTCGCGACTCGGGTGTTGTCGGCTGAGTCGGCGCTGACCGCGGCTCTGGGTGAGCAGGACGAAGACGAGAGCAGCCGGGTCGCCGAGCAGGTCGGCGCGATCGACACCGAGCTGCGCGAGCACTCCGTGGTGGGGGCGCGTGCCGCGGCGCTGCGGGGACGTGAGATGCCGACGCTGCTGGCTGCCCTCGATGCGGTGCGCGCCGAGCTCGGCGATCCGCCGTCCCAAGACGACCAGGCGCCAGATACTGCGTCCGGCGCCGCGGGTGTCTTGTCCGACACCTCGGCGCCGGCGGACGCCGAGGACGAGGAAATTGACGAAAACTCGTCGACGAACACCGCCGATAACGTGTTCTGAATCGTTCTTGTGAGTTAGCCGATACACCCTCGACTTTTTATGGGTATACAGCTCGCGATAACCTGTTATGAAAGCCGCCGCAAACTAGCCGCGCATCACGTGCAACGCGACAGCAGGAGATTTTGATGACTTCAGCGACGATTCCTGGTTTGGATACTGCCCCGACAAAGCACCAGGGTCTGTTGTCCTGGATCGAGGAGGTCGCCGAGCTCACTCAGCCCGACCGGGTGGTTTTCGCCGACGGCTCCGAGGAGGAGTACCAGCGGCTCGCCGACCAACTCGTCGCGGCCGGCACGTTCACGAAGCTGAACGAGAAGAAGCACAAGAACTCCTACCTGGCGCTGTCGGATCCCTCCGACGTGGCGCGGGTCGAGTCGCGGACCTACATCTGCTCCGAGCGGGAGGTCGACGCCGGTCCGACCAACAACTGGATGGACCCGGCCGAGATGCGGTCCACCATGACGGAGCTGTACCGCGGCTGCATGCGCGGACGCACCATGTGGGTGGTCCCGTTCTGCATGGGCCCGCTCGGCGCGGATGACCCCAAGCTCGGCGTGGAGATCACCGACTCCGAATACGTCGTCGCCTCGATGAAGGTGATGACCCGAATGGGCAAGGCCGCGCTGGACAAGATCGGCGACGACGGCTTTTTCGTCAAGGCATTGCACTCGGTCGGCGCACCGCTCGAGCCTGGGCAAAAAGACGTGCCCTGGCCGTGCAATGACACCAAATACATCACCCACTTTCCGGAGACCCGGGAAATCTGGAGCTACGGATCCGGCTACGGCGGTAATGCGCTGCTGGGCAAGAAGTGTTATTCACTGCGGATCGCGTCGGCGATGGCCCACGACGAGGGCTGGCTCGCCGAGCACATGCTGATCCTGAAGCTGATCTCGCCCGAGAACAAGGCGTATTACTTCGCCGCGGCGTTCCCGTCGGCCTGCGGCAAGACGAACCTGGCGATGCTGCAGCCCACGATTCCGGGATGGCGCGCCGAAACCCTCGGTGATGACATTGCCTGGATGCGGTTCGGCAAGGACGGCCAGTTGTACGCCGTCAACCCGGAATTCGGCTTCTTCGGGGTCGCGCCCGGCACCAACTGGAAGTCCAACCCGAACGCGATGCGCACGATCGAAGGCGGCAACACCGTCTTCACCAACGTCGCGCTGACCGACGACGGCGATGTGTGGTGGGAGGGTCTGGAGGGCGAGCCTGACCACCTGATCGACTGGAAGGGTAACGACTGGGAGCTTCGTGAGACGGAGACCAAAGCCGCGCACCCGAACTCGCGTTACTGCACACCGATGTCGCAGTGCCCCATCTTGGCGCCGGAATGGGATGACCCACAGGGCGTGCCGATCTCGGGCATCCTGTTCGGTGCTCGCCGCAAGACCACAGTGCCGCTGGTGACCGAGGCGCGTGACTGGCAGCACGGCGTGTTCATGGGAGCCACCATGGGCAGCGAGCAGACCGCGGCCGCCGAGGGCAAGGTCGGCGACGTGCGCCGCGACCCGATGGCCATGCTGCCGTTCCTCGGCTACAACGTCGGTGACTACTTCCAGCACTGGATCGACCTTGGCAAGAACGCCGACGAGTCCAAGCTGCCGAAGATCTTCTTCGTCAACTGGTTCCGTCGCGGCGACGGCGGCAAGTTTCTGTGGCCGGGCTTCGGCGAGAACAGCCGGGTGCTGAAGTGGGTCGTCGACCGCATCGAGCACAAAGCCGGCGGCCACGAGACCCCCATCGGCGTCGTTCCCAGCGCGGACGACCTTGACTTGGCCGAGCTCGACATCGATGCCGCTGACGTGAATCAGGCGCTTGCGGTCAGCGCCGATGAATGGCGCGCAGAGCTGCCCCTGATCGAAGAGTGGTTCGAGTTCGTCGGTGACAAACTGCCCACCGGCGTCAAGGACGAGTTCGAGGCGCTCAAGCAGCGACTGGCCGAGGCCGACTAGCCCCTTCCTCCGCGTCGGCAGCAGGGTAGCCACATTCGAAGTATCGGTTTGTCGAACTCTGCTGTCTGACCATGCTGAGCTGCAAATTCGACACGTGGCTGGTGCACGTCTGGCAGCGAGTCTACGTTGCTGGGTGCGTGCCCGGCGGGTACCTTAAGCGACGGAGGTCGCCGCAGGCCTCTCTTCGACAGGGGACGAGGTGTCGGTGTCGGCTGCCGCCCGCGACGCAGCCAGGTCAGCCGCGCCGTCGCACACATTGATCCGCTCATTGGCGATTGTTGCCGGCGTCATCTGCCCCGCCTTGGCGCTGCGCATCCTCGGCATCCAGGTTGATCCCATTGTCGGCCTGCTCGCCTACGGAGGCGCGGTGGTCGGAGCCAGCTTCGTGCTTGCCTGGGCCGCCGAAGCCGCCCAGGTCGACGTGTCCGGCAGCCTGGCGGTGGCGGTACTCGCCGTGATCGCCGTACTGCCGGAATACGCGGTCGATCTCTACTACGCCTACACCGCCGGCCACGTACCCGAGTACACCCAGTACGCGGCGGCGAACATGACGGGTTCGAACCGGCTACTCATGGGACTCGGCTGGCCGGTCGTCGTCCTGGTTAGCGTGCTCGTTGCGCGCCGGACCTCTGGACGCAAAATCGACGGACTGAAACTCGAGGCGAGCAACCGGGTGGAGATCGGCTTCCTGATGATCGCCGGGGTCGTCGCTTTCGTCATTCCCGCGACTGGCCGTATCCACATCGCGCTCGGGGTGGGACTGCTGGGCTGGTTCGGTTACTACCTGTTCAAGCTGACCCGTGGCGACGTCGAGGAACCCGAGCTCATCGGCACCGCCGCGGCGCTGGGCGGCCTGCCCGACCGATCGCGCCGCATCGCGGTGTCGATGCTGTTCGTCTTCGCCGCCGCGGTGATCCTGACGTGCGCAAAACCTTTCGCCGACAACCTGATCGGCGCCGGAACGAAGCTGGGTATCGACCGTTTCCTGCTGGTCCAGTGGCTCGCCCCGCTGGCCTCGGAGGCACCGGAGTTCATCATTGCGACCATCCTCGCCGCCCGCGGCAAGGGCGGGATAGCTATCGCGATGCTGATCTCGGCGAAGGTCAACCAGTGGACACTGCTCGTCGGATCGTTGCCGGTGGCGTACATCCTCGGCGGGGGAAGCGCGGCAATGCATTTGGACGGCCGCCAGATCGAGGAGATCGTGCTGACCGCCGCGCAGACGTTGATGGGCGTGACGCTGTTGCTCGGCCTTCGGTTCCAGCGCTGGACCGCGTGGACGCTGCTCGGCTTGTTCGTTGTGCAGTTCCCGCTCACCTCAACCGAGGGGCGATTGGCGCTCAGCGGGGTGTATGCGGTGATCGCGGTGGTGGCCGTGGTGCGTCATCGGCGCGAGGTGCTGCCCACGTTGGCGGCGCCGTTCGCCGGTCGAGCCAAGCGTCACGGTGGGCACCCGCAGCCCGAAGAGGTGCATTCGCCGTAGGGCACAGCGGGATCACGCCCTCTTGACAGCTGTCAATTTTAGCGGCGGTAAAGTCTGCCCATGCAGATTCGCGAGCACACCTCCGGACAGGGTGGAGCCAACAAGCCCGCAATCATCCTTCATCCGTCCGGCACGGTGATCAGCTTCGACGAACTGGAAGCCCGCGCCAATCGGCTGGCGCACTACTTCCGCGCGGCCGGTCTGGTGGAAGGCGACGTCGTCGCGATCCTGCTGGAAAACAACGAGCACATCCACGCGGTCATGTGGGCGGCCCGGCGCAGCGGTTTGTACTACGTGCCGATCAACACGCACCTGACCGCGCCGGAGGCGGCCTACATCGTCGACAACAGCGCGGCCAAGGCGATCATCGGGTCGGCCGCGCTGCGCACAACGTGTGAGAACCTCGGCGAACACCTGCCCGGCGGCCTGCCGGGTCTGCTGCTGATCGCCTGCGATGAAGGGGAGGCCGATCTCGACGGTTGGCGGCGTTACCCCGAATGCGTTGCCGGTCAGCCGGATACGCCGATCAATGACGAGCGTGAAGGTGACCTGCTGCAGTATTCCTCGGGCACGACCGGTCGGCCCAAGGGCATCAAACGCGATCTGCCGCATGTCCTGCCCGCCGATGCGCCGGGCATGATGTCGGCGCTGGTCGGGTTCTGGATGCACCCGGACGCGGTGTATCTGAGCCCGGCGCCGCTGTATCACACCGCGCCGTCGGTGTGGTCGATGAGCGTGCAGGCCGGCGGTATCACCACGGTCGTCCTGGAGAAGTTCGAACCGGATAGCTGTCTTGAGGCCATCCAGCGTCACCGGGTGACGCACGGTCAGTTCGTACCGGTCATGTTCACCCGGATGCTGAAAATGCCTGAAGCGAGCCGTATTTCATACGACCTGTCCAGCCTGCAGCGGGTGATGCACGCGGCTGCGCCGTGTCCGATCGAGATCAAGAAACAGATGATCGACTGGTGGGGGCCGATCGTCGACGAGTACTACGCCTCCTCGGAGGCGATCGGATCGACGTTGATCAGCGCCGAGGAATGGCTCGCCCATCCCGGCTCGGTGGGCAAGCCGATGGCGTGTGAAATCCACATTCTCGACGAGGACGGCAACGAGGTGCCGCCAGGCCAGCCCGGTGAAATCTATTTCGAGGGTGGCTTTTCCTTCGAGTACCTCAACGATGCGGAGAAAACTGCCAAGTCCCGGGACACGCACGGTTGGACGACGGTCGGCGATGTCGGCTATGTCGATGAAGACGGCTACCTGTACCTGACCGACCGTCGCCACCACATGATCATTTCCGGCGGCGTGAACATCTATCCGCAGGAAGCCGAGAACATGCTGGTGACTCATCCGAAAGTGCTCGACGCGGCGGTGTTCGGCATCCCCGATGACGACATGGGCCAAAGCGTCAAGGCCGCGGTGCAGACCGTCGACCGGGCCGACGCCACCGAGGAGTTCGGCGACGAGTTGCTCACCTGGCTGCGAGAGCGCCTGGCGCACTACAAGTGTCCGCGGTCGATCTCGTTCGAAGCGCAGTTGCCCCGCACCGATACCGGCAAGATGTTCAAACATGAGCTGGTCAAGAAGTATTCGTTGTGACGCTGCGCATCGTCGACGTCTCGGACCCGCTGTCCGATGTCGACGAGTGCGACGTTCCGCTGGTCGCCGTCGGTTCGCTTGCCCGGGTGTCCGAATTCTGGCTACAGCGAGCAACATTCACGCTCACCGAAGACGATGCTGACGATCGCCGGGTGATCAACGTCGCGTCGATCGACGCTGCGCTCGACGACCTGACCGCACGAGTAGAGCGCTGGCCGATCGCCGCGGCGGTGTGCGACGACGTGCTGCGGTCGGTCGATCCGGTCGGTCCGACACGGCATGGCGTGATCGCCGAGTCGCTGGCCTACTCCACGCTGCAGGCCGGTCCGGAGTTCGCTCGTTGGTTGGCCGAACGCGGCCCGGCCACGATGCCTGTCATCGCCGACCCGGTACTGGCCGACCGCCATGGCGACAGGTTGCGCATCGCGTTCAACCGACCGCAACGTCACAACGCGTTCTCCACCGATGCCCGTGCCGCGCTGCTCGAGGCGTTGACTGTGGCGCAACTTGATTCGTCGGTCGACGAGGTCGTGCTGACCGGGAACGGCCCGTCGTTCTGCAGCGGCGGCGACCTCGCGGAGTTCGGCACGTTCCGCGACCCGGCCAGCGCGCATCTGGCCCGCACCCGTCACAGCCCGGCGTTAGCGCTCGACGCGCTGACTGCGCGACTCGGAAAGGCCTGCCGCGCTCATGTGCACGGCCAGGTGGTGGGCAGCGGGTTGGAGATGGCGGCCTTCTGCGGGTGGGTCGAGGCTGCGCCGGATTCGGTGTTCGGTTTGCCGGAGTTGAACCTAGGCTTGATCCCGGGCGCCGGCGGGACCGTCAGCGTGAGCCGGCGGATCGGCCGTTGGCGCACAGCGTATCTGGTGCTGAGCGGCCGCACCCTCGACGCCGATACCGCATTGGCGTGGGGCCTGATCGATGCGGTGTTAGCCGGGTGAATCGCTTCCAAGCTCAGAAGCTCTTAGAAACAAGGCAATACCGAACGCCAGCCTCGCGGCGAGACACCGACAACGGCGATGTGCGCCGATTCGCGGACGCGGAAGTGGCAGCGCCCCCGGTGACGTCCGGTGGGAAGCAGAGCAGGAAATGACCCGGATGGCGGCGCTGCGAGCGCACCGGCGCGGTGGCCCAGAGGCGCTCGCTGTGGAGTCCGCACCGATACCGGTGGCGGCTGCTGGGGAAGTCTTGGTCGCAGTGCACGCTGCGGCGATCACCTTCGACGAACTGACCTGGGTGGAGACGTGGGCGCGCGTTAGCCACAGGCCGGTCATCCCGTCCCACGAAGTATCCGGCGTTGTCGTCGATATTGGTTTTGGGGTAACCACTTTGAAGATTGGTGACCAGGTCTACGGCCTGATCAGATTCGACCGTGACGGCGCCGCCGCCGACTATGTGGCGGTGGCCGCCGACGACTTGGCCGCCAAGCCGTCCACTGTGTCGCACACGGTCGCCGCGGCGCTGCCGCTCGCCGGACTCACCGCGTTGCAAGCCCTCGTCGAGCACGCCCACGTGCAAGCCGGAGACAAGGTTCTTGTGACCGGCGGGACCGGCGGAGTCGGTGGGCTGACCGTGCAACTGGCCGCCAGATTCGGCGCCATCGTCACGACCACCATTCGCAGCGACGCGGTCGAGTTCGTCAGAAATCTCGGTGCGCGCAAAGTGATCGATGTGCGCACCGGTTCGTTCGACGACGGTACGACGCCGTACGACGTCGTTATCGACACCGTCGGCGGACACACTCTGGACATGTCGTTTCGGGTGCTTCGTCGCGGCGGGCGACTGGTCACACTGTCTGCGCCCCCGCCGGCAGACGTGGCCGAGCAGTACGGTGTCACCGCCGCGTTTTTTGTAGTGACACCGGACCGAGGCCAACTCGCGGAATTGGCCGCGCTGGTCGACGGCGGTCAACTGCGCGTCGAGATCGGTGCAACATTTCCCCTCGCGCAGGGCCGCGAAGCATTCCAGAGCGGGCAGCACCCAGGACGGCGGCCGGGTAAGACCGTGATCGTGGTGCGGGACTAGTTACCGCACGTCGGCGTCAGATGCCGCCGCGGGATACCAACTGCGCGGCGATGACGTTGCGCTGGATCTCGTTGGTGCCTTCGCCGACGATCATCAGTGGAGCGTCGCGGAAGTACCGCTCGACATCGTATTCGGTGGAATACCCGTAGCCGCCGTGGATCCGGACGGCGTTAAGCGCGATCTCCATCGCCACCTCGGAAGCGAACAGTTTGGCCATCCCGGCCTCCATGTCGCAGCGTTCACCGCTGTCATAGCGCTCAGCGGCATAGCGGGTCAGCTGCCGGGCCGCGGTCAGCTTGGTCGCCATATCGGCGAGGTAGTTGCCGACCGACTGGTGCTTCCAGATCGGCTGACCAAAGCTCTCGCGCTGCTGCGCGTACGCTAGCGCGTCGTCAAAGGCCGCGGTCGCAACCCCCAGCGCGCGCGACGCCACCTGAATACGGCCCGTCTCGAGGCCTTTCATCATCTGCGAAAAGCCTTTGCCCGCTTCGCCGCCCAGAATCGACGACGCGCGGCGCGCGATAGCCGTCGAACGACAACTCGCAACTCTCCACGCCCTTGTAGCCCAGCTTGGGCAGATCCCGCGACACCGTCAGCCCGGGGCCGTGTTCGACCAGCAGGATCGAGATGCCCTTATGGGGCGGCGTCGCTTTCGGATCGGTCTTGCACAGCAGCGCGATCAGCCCGGACCGGCGTGCGTTGGAGATCCACGTCTTGGAGCCGTTGACGACCAGCTCTGAGCCGCCCGATCCAGAAGGCACAGCGGTGGTCGACATGTTCTGCAGATCGCTGCCGCCGCCGGGTTCGGTCAGTGCCATGGTCGCGCGCAGTTCACCGGTGGCCATCGGCGGCAGGTAGCGCTGCTTCTGCTCATCGGTGCCGAACAGCGCCAGCAGCTTGGCCACCACGGTGTGGCCACCCATCGCTCCGGCCAGGCTCATCCAGCCGCGGGCCAACTCCTGGGTGACCAGCACGTAGCACGGCATCGACACCGGCGTACCGCCGTACTCTTCCGGAATGGCCAGCCCGTAGATGCCGATGCGCTTCATCTGCTCGATCCACGCTTCGGGATACTCGTTGGCATGCTCGACTTCACGCACCGTCGGCCTGACTTCTTTATCGACGAATTCGCGCACCGTCGCGACCAGCATCGTCTCGTCGTCGTTGAGCCTCGTAGCCATGCCGCAATCGTGGCACGGGCGCAAGGCGGCACACGATGACCGTCGGCCCCTACTTCGACCAGGTGCACCCCGGGCAGGTGTTCGCCGGTGCGCCGGCGATGACGCTGACACCCGGATTGGCCGCCGTGCACCAAAGCATCCTGGGCGATCGACTGCGGTTGCCGCTGGACGCCGAACTGTCCGCGGCGGTCACCCAGCTGCCCGCGCCGCTGGCACACCCGGGTCTGGTCTGCGACGTCGCCATCGGCCAATCGACGTTGGCCACCCAGCACGTCAAGGCCAACCTGTTCTACCGCGGGCTGGCGTTCTTCCGCTTCCCGGCGATCGGTGACACCCTGTTCACCCGCACCGAGGTTGTCGGGCTGAAGAAGAACACCGCCAAACCGGGCCGGGCGCCCACCGGGCTGATGGCGCTGCGGATGACCACCATCGACCAGGCAGATCGGCTGATCCTCGACTTCTACCGGTGCGCGATGCTGCCGCTCAGTCCCGGCGCCGACCCCGATGCCGCCGACCACGCAGACGACCTGTCGGCGATCGGGGCGGACCTGGTTGCAGCGCCGTCGGCGGCCGCGGACTGGAACGGCGAGGTGTTCCGCGAACGGGTGCCCGGCCCGCACTTCGATGCCGCGCTGGCGGGTTCGATGCTGCACAGCAGCGCCGACGTCGTCACCAGTGCACCGGAACTGGCTCGCCTGACGCTGAATATCGCCTCTGTGCACCATGATTCACGTATCGGTGGACGCCGCCTGGTGTACGGCGGGCACACCATCGGACTGGCGCTGGCGCAGGCCACTCGGCTGCTGCCGAATCTGGCGACGGTGCTGGGCTGGCAGTCCTGTGATCACACCGGACCGGTGTACGAAGGCGACACCGTCTACAGCGAGTTGCACATCGACTCCGCCGAGCCGACCGACAGACGGCGGGCTGCTGGGTCTGCGGTCGCTGGTCTACGCGTTCAGCGACCCGCAAGACGAGCCACGCCAGGTCCTCGATTGGCGTTTCACTGCGCTGCAGTTCTAGGTCGCTGACGCGCGGCGCGCACAATGGGGGACGTGACTGCGACGTCGGAATGGGCCACCGTGCTGGTCGAGGCCCGCCGTGTCGCCGCCGACATCAGCGGGCTACTCGGTATCCAGGTCGATGCCGCTACGACGCTGGCGGGCCGCGCGGCGATCATGAACCTGACGGCGCGCGGCCGCGTCTCGGCGGGTGGCGCCACCCGCCTGCTGCGTACCGCGGACGGCTGGTGTGCGGTTGCGCTACCGCGCGACGACGATGTTGCGGCGCTGCCGGCACTAATGGAAGTTGACGAGCTCGCCGGCGATCACTGGATCGCGCTAACCCGCTGGGCGGCAGCATGTCCCACGGAGAGCGTCATCTCCCGCGCCCAGCTGCTCGACGTCGCCGCCGCGGCGTTGGGGGAGGCAGCGGCCGCGCCGCCGGCGGTTCGTCCCGGCGGAGGCAGCGGCGCCGGGACGCGGGGCTTCGGCGGATTGCTGGTAGCGGACTTGTCGTCGCTGTGGGCTGGGCCATTGTGCGCTCAGCTACTGGCCCGTGCGGGTGCGACCGTTGTCAAGGTGGAGAGCCGCAGTAGGCCTGACGGCACGCGACGGGGAGAGCCGACCTTCTTCGATTGGATGAACTCCGGAAAGCTCTGCTATGCCGCTGATTTCGACCGTGACGGCGACGCGCTGCGCCGATTGCTGGTTGCCGCCGACATCGTCATCGAGAGCTCCCGGCCTGCGGCCCTGCGACGCAGACAGTTGGGCGCCGACGACGTGCCTGCCCGGCCCGGACGTATCTGGTTGCGGATCAACGGCTATCGCAACCAGCCAGACCGACCGGCATTCGGTGACGACGCCGCGGTCGCCGGCGGATTGGTCGGTACCGCCGCCGACGGACCGGTGTTCTGCGGGGATGCGATCGCGGACCCGCTGAGCGGGCTCGAGGCGGCACGCGCGGTGGGGGAATCGCTGCGCCGCGGCGGCGCCGAGGTGATCGACGTGTCGCTGGCCCAGGTCGCCGCACGCTACGCGGCGTTGCCGCAGTCGACAGACGGCGCTGCACCGGCCAACCGGCCCCGGCCGCCGTCAGCGGTCCCGCCCGCGTCGGCGCTCGGCGCGGACAACGCCGCCGTACAGCGACTGGTAGCGGAGAGGTCCTGCACGCCATGCTGATTCAGCGGGCCACGACGCTGGACGGTGCGGTCGTCGACCTTCGGGTGAGCGAGCACATCGACGAGGTAGCCCCATCGCTGACCGCCCGACCCGGTGAAGACGTGCTGGACGCGGCGGGCGGGACCGTGCTGCCCGGCCTGCACGACCACCACGTGCACCTGCATTCCGCCGCGGCCGCTGAGCATTCGATTCGGGTCGGACCGCCGCAGGTAGCCGATCACGCCGGACTGGCGGCCGCCCTGAGCAACGCGGAAGCCGGTGACGACGGCTGGATCCGCGCGGTGGGCTACCACGATTCGGTGGCCGGGCGTTTGGATCGCGACGCACTGGACGCCTTGGACGGCGTGGACCCGGCAACGCCGCTGCGCGTCCAGCACCGCAGCGGGGTGCTGTGGACTCTCAACTCGGCGGGTCTGGCCCGCATCGGTCTGACCGACCATCCGGACGGCAGGCTGCGCAGCACTGACTCCTGGTCGGATGCGTTGATCCGCAACGAGCCGAGCCTGACAGCCTTGAGCGATCGCCTCAGCAGCTACGGCATCATCGGAATCACCGACGCCACACCGGATCTCGGCATCAACGATATCGTTCGACTCGAAGAGCTGCACCGGCATGGCGAATTCCGCCAACACGTGCACTGCCTGGCACCGGACAAACGGATCTTGCATGACGACGACCTGGACCTCGAGCAACTCGCCGGCTGGATCGCGCAGCGGCACCGCGACGGCGGCCTGATCGCCGTCCACTGCGTCACGGCCGCGCAACTGCTGGTGACGATCGCGGCCCTGCGCGAGGCCGGTGCCCACCCGGGCGACCGCATCGAGCACGCTGCCGTCGTGCCCGCAGACTGTCTGGCGGACCTGGCCGAACTCGCCGTCACCGTCGTCACCCAACCCAATTTCGTTGCCGAGCGCGGTGATCACTACCTCGACGAGATTCCCGTCGCCGAGCATGATCAGCTCTGGCGGCTGGCGTCGCTGCTGCAGGCAGGTGTGCCGGTGGCGCTGTCCACCGATATGCCGTTCGGCGACAGCGATCCGTGGGCGGTGATGCGCGCCGCTGTACACCGCACCACGCCGAGCGGACGCATCCTGGGTAGACGCGAATGTGTTTCGGCGCGAACAGCTTTGATGATGTTTCTCGGCCGGCCGGATCAACCCACCCGGCCACGCAGCGTCGCAGTGGGCGAGCCTGCCGACCTGTGCGTGCTGAACGTGCCACCCGACACCGCGTTGGCCGAGTTGGACGCCGAGATGGTCGCTGCGACTGTGATCAGTGGCGAAATCGCCTACCCGACAGGGTGAATCAGGAGATGTCACCGATCAGGTAGCGCTGCAACGTGGGCGCCACCGCGTTGACCAGGGTGTCGACGTCCATCGAGTGAATCGGCTCGACCCGCACCCCGTAGCGCATGATGCCCAGGCCGACCACGGCAGAGGCACACAGCGAGGCGCGGAACGTGATTTGATCGGCACCCAATGCCTTGAGTAGTGGGTTGAACACCGGGCCGATGAACAGGCCCTGCGCGATGTCCACCGTCTTGGCCAAGCCCGCCGTGGCGATCGCGCTGGCCGCGAACGGCCCGCCTCCAGCGGCATCCCAGGTGGTGATCAGCATGTACAACGTTCGGCGTCCGGCCTGGTTGACGCTGCCGCGGACGATCTTCTCGATGAACTCTCTCGTGCCGAATGGCAGATGCAGCTTGCGCGCCACCGGGTCGAGAATCCCGCGAAACGGATTGTCGGGAGGCGCCACGCTGCCAGGATGGCACGGGTCGAATCAGTGCGGCAAGTCGCGGAACGGTGTGTCGCGATACGGCTCAGGCTCTTTCGGCAGGCCGAGCACGCGCTCGCCGATGATGTTGCGCTGAATCTGATCGGTGCCTCCGCCGATCGACGTGAAGTACGCGTTCATCGTCCGGAACGTCACCGCGTCGCCGACGGGATTCTCCGGTCCGGTCAGCATGGCTTCGGCGCCGACGATCTCCGTCTCCACCCGGGCGGTCTCATGCAGAATCCGCGACATGGCGATCTTCCCGAGGGCCATCAACGTCGCCGCCTCGCCGCGATCGACCGCGGCTCTCGAGCGCTGGGTGTTCCACCGATTGACCGCGGTGAGCGCGTCGACACGGGCAATCTGCTGACGCACGTAGGGGTCACTGAGCCGGCCGGCGTCGCGTGCCAATTCGACCAGCACATTTGCTTTTTCGGCTCGCGGCCGCTTGCTGTCCCTGGCGGTGCGGGCCAGATCGCCCATGAACCGGCGCTCGTAGGCAAGCGCGGTCTGCAGCACCGACCAGCCGCCGTTCAGCTCGCCGATCAGGTTATCGGCGGGCACGCGGGCGTCTTGGATGAAGATCTCGTTGAACTCCGACTCGCCGGTGATCTGGAGAATGGGCCGAATCTCGATGCCGGGCTGACGCATCGGCAGCATGAAGAAGCTGATGCCTTGGTGCTTAGGGACGTCCCAATCGGTCCGGGCCACCAGCATGCCGAAGTCAGCGGTCGCGGCGAAGGACGTCCACACCTTCTGGCCGTTGATCACCCAGTCGTCCCCGTCGCGCTCGGCGCGAGTGCGCAGGCCGGCCAGGTCAGATCCGGCACCTGGCTCGCTGTAAAGCAGGCACCACTTGCTCTCGCCGCGGATCGACGGTGGAAGCAGCCGCGCCTTCTGCTCGTCGGTTCCGGCGTCGTGCACCGTGCAGGCGAACAGGTTCGCGCGGTCATGACCGGTGCCCGGTGCGCCAGCGGCGGCGAATTCTGCTGCAACAATTCGGGATTGGGCATCCGAGAGGCCGCGACCGTACCACTGCGGTTCCCAGCTGGGCACCGCCCATCCGGCGTCGCCGACGGTCTGGGCCCAGCCGGCGCGGTCCCCGCCGGGAATCCAGTTGGCCGCCAGCCAGTTACGCACCTCGTCGCGCAGCTCGTCGTCCGTCATGAGCCCATCGCTTCGACCTGCTGCAGATAGCGTTCACGGTGCCAGGACGGGCTGCCCAGCAGCTGGGCGTCGCTACGGGACCGACGCAAATACAGGTGTGCCGGATGCTCCCAGGTGAAGCCGATGCCGCCGTGTACCTGGATATTGTCCGCCGCCACCGAGACGAAGGCATCCGAGCAGTAGGCTTGTGCCAGAGCAAGATCCGCGATCAGCGAGGGGGACTGCTCGGCGAATGATCCGGCGACGAAGCGTGCCGCTGATACCGCCGACTCCGCCTCCAGCAACATCTCGGCGCACATGTGCTTGACCGCCTGGAAGCTGCCGATCGCCCGACCGAATTGATAGCGGGTCTTGGCGTAATCGGTGGCCATCTCCACCGCCCGCCGTGCACCGCCGGCCTGCTCGCTGAGCAGCGCCACCGCGGCGCGGTCCAGCGCGGCGGTGAATGCCTCGACGCCGGCACCCAGTCGCCCGACCAGACGCGCCGGAGTATCGACGAATTGCAGGCGGGACTGCTTGCGGGTCGGGTCCACGGTGGTCAGCGGCGTGATGTCCAGGCCGGTGGCGCCCGCGTCGACTGCGAATACGGCAGGCCCCGCGTCGGTGTCTGCCAGCACGTACAGCAGGTTTGCCAACTGTCCATCAAGCACGAAGTGCTTGTAACCGGTGATATGCCAGGCGCCACTGATGGCACCCGCCGATGTCGCGATCGTCGCAGGCAACCGGGCGGAACCATCCTCGGCGAAGGCGACGGTGGCGATCACATCGCCGGCCGCGATTCGGGGCAGCACTGCAGCACATTCAGCGGCGTCGCCAACCTCGGCCAGCAGGCTCGGCACCAGCACCGCCGTCGACAGGAACGGGCCGACCAACAGGGCTCGGCCCATCTCTTCCATGGCGATGCCCATCTCGACCGGGCCCGCACCGGAGCCGCCGTACTGCTCGGCGATCAGCAGACCGGTCAGACCCATGGTCGCCAGTTCGCGCCACAGCGCCGGGTCGAAACCCGTGTCGGTCGCCATCAGCGCCCGCACCTGCGCCTCGTTCGAATACCGTGTGAGGACGGCGGCGACCGCTTTGCGCAGTGCTCGCTGCTCATCGGTCGTCGAGAACGGTGCGCTGCTGCGCATGGCTGCCGATCAGACCTTCGCCACCAGCGCGGCACGCAGACTCGCGCATTGGCTGGCGAAAAACGACCGTGACACACCAGCTTTCGGCACCACCAGATCGAACCCGTGGAATGCGCCGTCGACCACCTCGAGCTGGCACGGGACGCCCGCCGCGTTAAGACGCTCGGCGTACGCGGCGTCCTCGTCGTGGAACAGGTCGTTACTGCCGACGCCGATCCAGGCCGGCGGCAGTCCGCTCAGATCGTCGCGGCGCGCCGGAACCGCGACCTGCGGATCGGCGTTGCCGAGGTAAGCGGCCCAGCCGAAGCGGTTGCTCTTCGGGCCCCACAGCCGGTAATTCGGATTCTTCGCCGTTGATCCGCTGCGGTCGTCGAGCATCGGGTAGGCCAGCAGTTGCAGGGTCGGCGACACCTCGCCGCGGTCACGGGCCAGGAATGCGAGCGCTGCCGCCAGACCACCGCCGGCACTGGCCCCACCGATCGCGACCCGGGCCGGGTCGACGGCGGGCAGCTTGGCCAACCAGCTCAGCGCGGAATAGCAGTCCTCCAGCGACGCGGGGTAGGGATGCTCGGGCGCCAGCCGGTAGTCGACCGCCGCGACGGTGACGCCCAACTCGCGGGCGAACCGGCGACACAGCTCATCGTCCTGTTGCGCAGTGCCAATCACGTAGCCGCCACCGTGAATCCACAACAGTGCGGGACCTGGCTGCTCGACGCCGACCGGGCGGTGCAGGCGCACTCCGACGCCCGAGCGCAGAATGAGCGCCTCGACATCGCGACTGGATCCGCGCTGTGCCGCCGGGGAGATCGTGCGGATGAGCTTCAACGTCCGCGGACCGACGAGTGCCCGGGGCGCGAAGCGGGCGACTCTGCTCAGGTCAGGGTGGAACTCAGTGGTCGGCATCGGTCCAGTATCCCAACGCCAAACGGGCCGACGTCCCGGGCTCTTGGGGACGGGACTTAATTGCACCTCGAGGCGTTGACCCACCGACCGTTGTAGCCCACACATGCGTTGACATTCGGCGGCGGCGGCGGGTCGTTCGGCATGGGCGCGTAGTACGCCGGCGGCGGAACGTATGGCGCAATGGGGTCGGCGAGATTCGCGCATCCACTTACCGATACGCGCCGACCGGCGCTTGCACAGACGTCGGCGCGGGCGACCCCGGCTCCGGGCATCGTGACGATCGCCCCCGGGACGGCCGCGAACGTCAACGCGGTCACCGCCGTGAGAGTCCATGACCGTTTCCAATGATTCATCGTGCTTATCTCCTCACCGGTGTGACTGGCCTATTGACCCGAATTAGGGTGGTAGTCGCAGCGATTCTGCAGGTCCGTGACGGGTTGGCGGATCCCGTTGATGTCGGACTCAACCCCGGGGTTGGCGTCCATGTATTTCTGGACGTCGCCGTGGATCTCGTCGTTCGGTAGCCCACGAAGGCCGGTGAAGAAGTTGTTGACGTCCGGGTGGCTGAACAGATAACCGCCCATCGCCGTCCCGACTGTGCCCGAGGCCTGCGCCAGGTCTGCGGCCGTGCACCCAGGCGCAGGGGCAGCCGGGGGTAGCGGTTCGGGCGCGGGGTCGGCAGACGCTAACGAGGCGCACCCGAACAGCATCGCACCGGCCATCGCCGACGTGCCGATCGCTCCCACCAGTGCGCTACGCGTGGCACGCTTTGACAGCATCATGCTTGCTCTCTTTCATCTGTTGCCCGAACGCTTTTGATACCGCTCAGCTAAGCACAACAAACTAAGACATTGTGGCGAATAACAATTCGAGGGGAGCCGCAGAAGCGGACCTTGCGGCACCGCCGGCGAGTGCCAATTCTAAGGCCCGGCAATGCTTGTCGTTGATATCTCACCGTTCACTGGAAAATCGGACATTCGAGAAGGGACAGATCGAGGCGACACCGCAGACGAGGACCGGCTCACGGTCGCGATGGCACGGCAATAGTGTTGTGGCTCTTGAACATTCGGATGGTGCCGTTGCGCGCACCGCCCGCCCAGGGCGCTGGCAACTGGCGGGCACAGGCATAATCGCGAAAGTCTTCTTCATTCGGCGCGGCCGCTACCCGGACTACAAGGGGCGGTGCCATTCACGTCCCGTACCGGGGCGATAAGCCGGACGGTCAGTAATCCGAGGCGGTCGTTCCCGTTGGGTGACTCTTTCGATCAGGTTGTTGAATCGTCAGATCGACATCTTGACCTGTGGTGGCGATGAAGTCGTCCAGAATGCCTATCACCGCCGTTGGGGCTTCGACGTGCGGGAAGTGTCCGACACCAGCGAGCACCTCGAGTCGGCTACCCGGCACAGCGTCGTGAGCGGCGTACCCATGCGCGACGGGGATGATCCGGTCCTGTTCACCCCAGATGAGCAAGGTGGGTAATCCATAGCTGACATGGATCTTGCCGAGCGCGCTGACCGCCTGTCCGCGGTAGTCCACCACCGAGCGCAACGTACGCAGGAACGCTTGGCGAGTCGGCCGATCCGCCAATGAGCAGTAGGCGCTCCACATCTCGCCGGCGCGCGGCGACTGGATTCCGGCCGACGTGAGCCACGACCCCAGCTTGTTGCCGAGGTTCAACACCGGCTGCGGAGCAACCACCGGAAGCACGAACTCGGCTCCGGGTGCCGAGAGAATCCGCAATATCCAATTCAGATCCGGGCCGAGGCCACCGCTGCTGATGAGAACCAGGCGCTGGCAGTAGTCGCGATGTTGATAGGCGAACTGCATGGCCACACCGCCGCCGAGTGATTGACCGATAACCGTCGCCCGGCTGATACCTAGCTCATCGAGCAGATCACGCAGCCACGCCGCGAACGCACCCAACGAATAGTCGCCGCGCGGCTTGTCCGATTCGCCGTGTCCGAGCAGGTCCGGAGCGACGACTCGATATCGTTTCGCCAACTCAGGGATGACCGCGCGCCAGGTCGCTGAACTTCCCGCCATGCCGTGAATCAACAGCAGCGCCTCACCGGCACCTGCGTCCCGATAGGCAATCCGCTCACCGTGCAATTCGAGATAACTCATCTCGGTCACGTGCACTGGCCTCCGTCCAAGAGTGGTCTGGCATCCGGCCCGCTATCAGACGACTATAACCTAACCTACGGTTGCGTAGGTTACTGGCCAGTAGATCCTGCTTGTCTGCGCTCGTCGTGACGCCATTGCCGGACCGCCGCGATTGCGGTCTTGAGGCCGCGGCGGCGCCCCGTCACCAGGTCGGTCCCGATGACGCCGAGCTGAAGTTCGGTGAACATCCGCTCGCTGCGGGTCTCCGGGGCGTCGTCGGCGGTGCTGCGCAAGTAGCGGTCGGGCAGCGACAGCTTGGCGATGGTGCGCCACGTCTTGGCGTTCTGCACCAAGAACGACCCGGTGGTGTAGGGCAAGTCGTACTTGTCGCATACCGCGCGCACGCGCAACGAGATCTCGTGTAACCGATTGCTCGGTATGTCGGGGTAGAGATGATGTTCGATCTGATAGCACAGGTTGCCGCTCATGAACCGCATCGCCGGCCCGGCTTCGAAGTTGGCACTGCCCAGCATCTGGCGCAGGTACCAGTGACCCCGGCTTTCGCCGATCATGTCGGTCTTCGTGAACTTTTCAGCGCCATCGGGGAAATGCCCACAGAAGATCACGGCGTCGGTCCAGATGTTGCGGATCAGGTTGGCCACGATGTTGGCCTTCAGCGTCGATGTGAAGGTCGCCGCCGGTGACAACGAGGTCAACGCCGGGAACGCGACGTAGTCCTTGATCAACTGCCGTGCGGCCTTGGTGGAGAACTCGCGGATCTGCCGAAGGGTTGTCTCGCGGTCCGGGCCGTCCTCGAGAACTTTGCCGAATTCGATGGGCTGCAACGCAATACCCCACTCGAAGCCGAGCGCAAGAATGGCGTTGAAGAGCAGGTTACCGAGGTTGTAGCCCTTCCAGGGCTGGTCACGGGTGACCCGCAGGGTGCTGTAACCCACGTCGTCGTCCATGCCAAGGATGTTGGTGTATTTGTGATGCTGAAAGTTATGAGTGGTTTTCCAGTGTTTCGACACCCCGCTCATGTCCCATTCCCACGTCGAGGAATGAATCTCGGGGTCGTTCATCCAGTCCCACTGGCCGTGCATGACGTTGTGGCCGATCTCCATGTTCTCGATGATCTTGGCCAGGCTCAGCGTCACTGTTCCCGCCCATCGAGCGGAGCGTTTCGAGCTACCGGCCAGGATGAGCCGGCCAGCGATGTCCAGAGCGCGTTGCGCGGCGATGGTGTGACGGATGTAGCGCGCATCGCGCGCGCCGAGGGAATCCTCGATATCCAGCCTGATCGCGTCCAGTTCAACGGCGAGGTTGTCGATGTCGGCATCGGTCAAGTGGGCGAAGGCCGGAACGTCGGTGATCGCCATAGTGATCCGCCTCTCTTTCGCGGTTGTAGGTCAGGGTGCCGGCGTTGATCGCCGACGAAAGCACCCGGCCCGGCCGCTTGATTGCTTTGCTGGCCGAGCCGGGGGGTCATTGGGCTGTCAGTAGTAGTGCCGGCGGCCGCCGACGGCGTGTCCCGCTCGTCCAAGCAGCGCCAGAACGACTCCGAGAGCGATCATGGCATGTACCTATTTTCTGCGGATATGTAGGAGGATGGTCGGTCGCCGTTCAAAGGGTCATTGGTCTTGGCCTCAAACGATTTCGTGCCGTCTCATCCGATCGGCGCGTCGTGGGTTGCGTGACCGGCGTTTCCAGGAGACATGCTTGCCCGACCCAATCGGTTGATTCAGGGTGTGCGGCGCGAGCGAACGCTCATCGAGTCCGGCGGCATCACGGCCAGACCCATTCCGTAACGGCTGGGAGTCTCAGCGCCTTCAACGGTACACCGGTCGGGGAGCGGGTGCTCACGTCCGAACACTGGCGCACGGCGCCATCGACTGTTGTGCACCGCCGCCACAGCAGGTTTCGGGGACAGCACGCTCAACGAACAGTGATGCCCAGCTCAACGAACAGGGATGCGTCACCTTGACGAATCGCTGGTAATGCACACGAATTCAGAAACCGTGTGGTCAAAAAATGCGGGTCCCCCGCGGATCCGTACTCAGCGCATCTTTTCGGGAATCGAATTCAGCGCGTGCAGAACGTGTTCTGCCAATGCGCTGGCTTCCTTCTCTCCGAGCTTGGAGTGCGACTTCAGAGTGTCCCTGACCAGTTCGAGACGGAGGATGTAGGGCGAGCGGAGTGTCGTCGGTGAAGCCATCACATTGTCCTTTTCGGTCGAGCATGTTCGCTCGCATTGAGCTGCTCGATGTTGCCAATGTTACGCCAGTACCTTGCCAGGGGATATCCAGTGTCCTTCGCCGTCGCAGCTGGTGAGGAGACAAACTCGACGCATTTCCAGTTTGTACCTCTGACCTGCGGGGTACGCTGCGCCGATGACGGTAGGACCGGCGCCACGCTCGCCTGGACGCACGATGGTTTCTCGAGCCAAGTGGTTGCTGCGTGCCCGCCCGGGTGACTACATGCTGGCCGCCAGTGACGCGATGGCTTCGCTGCCCATTGTCGGCAGGCACCTGGAACCGCTGGGCGGAATGACTGCGATGAGCGTCTGGGGCTTTCGGCTGGCACCGGGTTTTGTCTCGTCGTCGGCGAAATCGTGGCTGACCCCGGGCATCGGCGAGCTCAAGAGAGCTGAACGTGACCTGACCCGGACCGTGTCGGACGCCGCTCTGCGCGGCATCGTCTCCGGTGAAGACCTCGACATCGAGTGGCCCGCTCCGGAACGCACTCCGCCGTTCTGGCGAGCGCGGGAACACCGTCGGTACCTGCATCGCACGTCGGTGCGCTACGGGAAGCACCCGGTACAGCTGCTGGACGTGTGGCGTCGCAAGGATCTGCCGGTCCGCCCGGCGCCGGTGCTGATATTCGTACCCGGCGGCGCCTGGGTGCACGGTGGCCGTCAGCTGCAGGGCTATGCGTTGATGTCGCACCTGGCCGAGATGGGCTGGGTGTGTTTGTCGGTCCAGTACCGGGTGTCGCCGCACAATCGTTGGCCATCGCACATCACCGACGTCAAGACCGCGATCGCGTGGGCGCGGGCCAATGTCGACAAATTCGGTGGCGACCGCAATTTCATTGCAGTCGCGGGTTGTTCGGCAGGTGGGCACCTGTCCGCGCTGGCCGGTCTCACCCCCAATGACCCCGACATGCAGACCGATCTGCCGGAAGGATCGGACACCTCCGTTGATGCGGTAGTCGGCATCTACGGTCGCTACGACTGGCAGGACCGGTCGACCGAGGAGCGGGTGCAGTTCGTCGATTTCCTCGAGCGAGTCGTGGTCAAACGCCGAATTAGCCGCCACCCCGAAATCTTCCGCGATGCCTCGCCAACAGAGCGGGTAAACCCAGATGCCCCACCATTTTTGGTGATTCACGGCAGCAGCGACAAGGTCATCCCGGTCGGGCAGGCGCGTAGCTTCGTCGAGCGGCTCAGGTCGGTGTCCCGTTCGGTGGTCAGCTACGTGGAGTTGCCCGGCGCCGGGCATGGATTCGACCTCACCGACGGCGCGCGCACCGGCGCGATGTCGACGGCGATCGGGCTGTTCCTCGGCCAGATTTATCGCAACCGGATGATCGCGGCCAAACAGGTTATTTAGCCGCGTCCCGACTGTAGGGTCCCTCCCATGAGTCCTGCGAGGGAGGCACTCAGATGAAGCGTTTGAGCGGCTGGGACGCGGTACTGCTGTACAGCGAAACACCGAATGTGCACATGCACACTCTCAAGGTCGCTGTCATCAAGCTGGACGACGACCGGCGTGACTTCGACATCGAGGCGTTCCGCCGGGTGATCCACAGCCGGCTCTACAAACTGGAGCCGTTTTGCTATGAGCTGGTTGACATTCCGCTCAAGATGCACCACCCGATGTGGCGGGAGAACTGCGACGTCGACCTGACGTATCACGTACGGCCGTGGCGACTGTCCGCGCCGGGCGGTCGCCGCGAGCTCGACGAGGCGATCGGCGAGATCGCCAGCACTCCGCTGGACCGCGATCATCCGCTGTGGGAGATGTATTTCGTCGAGGGGCTGGCCGACAACCGGATCGCGGTGGTCGGCAAGATCCACCACGCGCTGGCCGACGGGGTGGCCGCAGCGAATCTGCTCGCGCGCGGGATGGATCTGGCTCCCGGGCCGCAGTCCGGCGAGGCTCGGTATGCGCCGGACCCGGCACCGTCGACTGGTGAGCTCGTCCGCTCGGCGTTCGTTGACCACCTGCGCCACATCCGGCGGATACCGCGGACCATCGGCTACACCGCGCAGGGCATCAACCGGGTCCGCCGCAGCACGCGCAAGCTCTCACCGGAGTTGACGATGCCGTTCACTCCGCCGCCGACCTTCATGAATCACATGCTCACTCCCGAGCGCAGATTCGCGACCGCGACCCTGGCGTTAAGCGATGTCAAGGAGACCGGCAAAGCTCTCGGCGCGACGATCAACGACATGGTGCTGGCGCTGTCCGCGGGGGCGTTGCGCAAACTGCGGCTGCATTATGACGGCGTCGCCGATCACCCGCTGCTGGCGTCGGTGCCGGTGAGCTTCGACTTTTCGCCGGAACGGGTTTCGGGCAACTACTTCACCGGCATGATGGTGGCGTTGCCGGCTGACGTCGACGACCCGCTGGAGCGGGTGCGGCGCACGCATGATTACGCGGTCGAGGCGAAGGAGAGCCACCAACTCCTCGGGCCGGAGCTGGTCAGTCGCTGGGCCGCCTACTTTCCACCGGGGCCCTCGCAGTCGCTGTTCCGCTGGCTGGCCAGCCGTGACGGTCAGAACAAGGTGCTCAACCTACCGATCTCCAACGTTCCGGGTCCGCGCGAACATGGACGGGTCGGTGGTGCGATGGTCACCGAAATCTATTCGGTAGGACCGTTGACGACCGGTAGCGGCCTGAACATCACCGTGTGGAGTTACGTTGACCAGCTCAATGTTTCGGTTCTCGCCGACGGCGCCACTGTCGACGACCCACACGAGGTCACCGACGCCATCGTCGACGAGTTAATCGAAATACGCCGTGCTGCCGGACTTTCCGAGAAGCTGACGGTCATCGAAGGTGCGATGGCTCAGGTTTGACCGGTATTCGTCTCATCCGCCACAGTAATCACTGGCCCTGCGGGACACCCGATGTTGCCCGCCTCCGAGCGACTCTGGCCGCGTGTCGCTGTGAGGCGGGCAAAAACCGTGTAGACGAACTCACAGGCTGGTGCGGATTGATGTGACTCAACAAGTCGCGGCGGGCAATCTTGCCGGTGCTGCTACGCGGCAACTCGTCGAGCACGACGATCTCACGGGGCACCTTGTAGTTGGCCAAGTTGTCCCGGACGTGCTGCTTGAGGTCGTCGACCGTGGCTGAATCACCCTGCGTCAGAACGACGAAAGCCGCCAACCGTTGTCCGTACTGGTCGTCATCGACGCCGAGCACCGTCGCCTCTGTGACGCCCGGGTGCGAGGCCAGCGTCTTCTCCACCTCGATCGGGTAGACATTTTCGCCGCCGGACACGATCATCTCGTCGTCCCGCCCGACGACGTACAACCGGCCTGCCTCGTCGAGGCGACCGACGTCACCGGACGCCATGAAGCCGTCGTGAAAGTCCTTGCCCGCCCCTGAGGTGTAGCCGTCGAACCGGTTGGAGTTGCGCACGAAGATCTGACCGACCTCACCGGTGGCCACCGGGCGGTGGTCGGCGTCCAGGATACGAATTTCGGTGCCAGCAGCCGGTTTTCCGGCGGTGTCCGGCGCGGCGCGCAGGTCTTCCGGGGTCGCGGTGGCGATCATGCCGGCCTCGGTGGCGTTGTAGTTGTTGTAGAGGATGTCGCCGAATTCGTCCATGAACCGGGTGACGACGTCGGGGCGCATCCGGGATCCCGATGCGGTGGCGAACTTCAGCGAGCGACCGCTGTAGCGGCGACGCACGTCGTCGGGCAGATCCATGATTCGGTCGAACATCACCGGCACCACGCACAGCCCGGTGGCCTGGTGCCGGTCGATGAGGTCGAGGGTCGCTTCCGGGTCGAACTTGCGCCGGGTCGCCACGGTACAGCCCAGCGACGCAGCGAACACCAGCTGGGAAAAGCCCCAGGCGTGAAACATCGGCGCCACGATCACTGTCGTCTCCTCGGTGTGCCACGGGACACGGTCGAGGATCGCCTTGAGCTCGGTTGAGCCACCACCGGAATGTTTGGCGCCCTTGGGATTACCGGTAGTCCCCGACGTCAGCAGAATGAGCCTGCCGTTATGTCCGGTTCGGGTGGGTCGCTCACCGACATGGCTGGCGATCAGGTTCTCCACGGTGGCGTCGTGCTGATCCGGATGGTCGGTCCATGCGACGACGCGGGCGGTGTCGGGTCGCTCGGCAAGAGCGCGGTCCACCGACTCGGTGAACTCCTCGTCGTAGATCACCGCGTCCGCGCCTTCGCGATCGACCACGTCGGCCAACGCAGGCCCGGCAAAAGAAGTGTTGAGTAGCAACACGTCGGCGCCGATCCGGTTGACGGCGACCAACGCCTCGACGAAGCCGCGATGGTTGCGGCACATGATCGCCACCACTTGCGGGGTGCCACCGGGCAGACTCTGCAGTGCTGAGGCCAGGGCGTCGGCGCGTTGGTCGAGTTGACGAAATGTCAATGTGCCGAGTTCGTCGATCAGCGCCGGACGGTTCGGGCAGCGCTGCGCCGCCAAGGCGAACCCCATTGTGAACGAGAGACCTTCGCGACGGACCACTGCGGCGATCCGCAGGTATTTGTCGGGTCGCAGCGGCGCGATGATTCCCGCGCGGATCATGGTGCCGAGCAGACCGAGCGCTGCCATCGGAGCGGTTAGCCGATCACCGGTAGGCGGCGCTGCTTGGCCAACGCATCGAGCGCTTTCTGCATGACGCCACGGACATGGGCATCGACCGCACCGATGTCGGGCTCCTCGCCGAACTGCGCCGTCACGTCGATCGGCTCGAGCACCTGCATCACGATCTTGGTCGGCAGCGGCACATTCACCGGCAAGACCGCGGACAGGCCGAAGGGGAAACCCACCGAGATCGGCAGGATCTTCACCCGCATCAGCTTGTCCAGCCGCAACGCTTTGGCCAGTCCGATGCCGCGGGACAAGTACAGCTGGCTCTCCTGACCACCGATGGCGACGGCCGGCACGATCGGAACCCCGGCGTTGATCGCCGCCCGCACGTATCCGGTCCGGCCGTCGAAGTCGATCGAGCTCTCCGACAGCGTCGGTCGGTACACGTCGTAGTCACCGCCGGGGAACACCACGACCACGCCGCCGGAACGCAATGCCGCATCGGCATTTTCGTGATTGGCGCGGATGAAGCCGGTGCGAGTGAAGAATTCGCCGGTCGGTCCGGTGAAGATCAGGTCATGGCTCAGCGTGTAGACCGGACGGTCGTAGCCAAACGTCTCGTAGAAGCCGGTGGCGAACACCGGGACGTCCATGGCGAACAGTCCACCGGAGTGGTTGGACACCACCAGCGCGCCGCCCGCGGGGAAGGAGTCCAGCCCGCGCACCTCGGCGCGGTGGTAGCCCTTGATCAGCGGGCGTAGCCAGCCGATCACACGTTCGGTGAGCCCAGGATCCCACTTGGAGAGCTCGCTGGGTTCGATATCGTTAGCAGCCATTTGGCTGTGATGCTAGCCGAGCTACAACGCCTCGATACCATCTCTCAACAGACATCTTTCCCAAATTCAAATAGGGGAGTGCGACACCGCTATGAGCACTGTGAGCACTGAAGAAGCCGGCGAACCCGAAGTCCTCGTCGAGCAGCGGGACCGGATTCTGATCATCACCATCAACCGGCCGAAGGCCAAGAACGCGGTCAACTCCGCGGTGGCCCATGGCTTGGCCGACGCGGTGGACAAGCTCGATTCAGATCCGGGCCTCTCGGTAGGCATCGTGACCGGGGCCGGTGGAACGTTCTGCGCAGGCATGGACCTCAAAGCTTTCGCCCGCGGCGAGGTTCCCATCGTCGAAGGCCGTGGGATGGGCTTCACCGAGCGTGGGCCGGACAAGCCGCTGATTGCTGCGGTCGAGGGCTACGCGCTGGCCGGCGGCACCGAGTTAGCGCTGGCCACTGATCTGATCGTGGCATCCAAGGACGCATCGTTCGGCATTCCCGAGGTCAAGCGCGGGCTGGTGGCAGGCGGCGGTGGACTGCTGCGGCTGCCCGTGCGCATTCCCCCCGCGATCGCCATGGAGTTGGCGCTGACCGGCGAGAGCTTCACCGCCGAGCGGGCGCACGCGCTTGGCATGGTCAACGTGCTGGCCGAGCCGGGCGGCGCACTGGACGCGGCGATCGAGTTGGCCAAGCGGATCACCGTCAACGGTCCGCTTGCTGTGGCCGCCACCAAGCGGATCATCGTCGAGTCCCGCGGCTGGAGCCCTGACACCCAGTTCGCTGAGCAGAACAACATCTTGATGCCGGTGTTCTCGTCCAACGACGCCAAGGAAGGCGCGATCGCGTTTGCCGAGAAGCGGCCCGCCCGCTGGACCGGCACCTGAGCTCAGGCCGCCCGTTGCTCCTGGAGTTCCTCCGCATCGGCGCTGTCCTCGGCGGTTACCGGACCGGCCACCCCCGACGCGGCGTCGGTGGTGGGTACCGGCGCCAGACCCGGCTCCGGGGTGCGCATCATCGTGGCGCGAGCTTCGAGCACATTGCCGATGAAGAAGTCGTACAGCAGGATGCCGGCGACCGCGCCGAACAGCGGGATGAAAACCGGGATCCACCAGTAGTTGGTCGTCTGCCCGTAGTTACCGGGCAACGCCAACTTTCCCCAACCCTCCAACCACGCGAAGACACGCGGACCGAGTTCGCGGGCCGGGTTCAGCGCATACCCGGCGTTGGTGCCGTAGGAGCACCCGATCACCGCGATGATGAAACCGATGAGCAAGGGAGCCAAGTTGCCGGCCGGCGCCTGATTGCGGTTGTCGATCAACGCCGCGATCAGCAACACGAGGATCGCTGTCCCGACAAGCTGGTCGACGACCGGTCCGAGGTAACCGCCGTGGAAATACGAGGCGGGGGAGGTTGCGAAGATCCCGTAGGTGTCCATCGAATCCGCTCGCGACAGATGGTTCGTGGCGTTGAAGCCGTCTATCGCAGGCCGGTAGACGGCGTACACCGCGGCGGCAGCGCAGAAGGCGCCGGCGAGCTGGGATACCCAATAAGGAAGTACGTTGCGCCACTCGAACTTTCGTGCCACGGCGAAGGCCAGTGTCACCGCCGGATTGAAATGCGCACCGCTGATACCACCCGAGACGTAGGCCGCGAGTGTCACGGCGAACGCCCAGCCGAAGATGTTGATCAGCCAGTTATCCGGGCCGAACGGCACGGTCTGCCTACCGGAGCCGGGCAGGCCGACGGTGTTGACCGCGCACGTGCCGAGGCCGAGCAGCAACAGCACGAAGGTGCCGAAGAACTCGGCCAGCATCGCGCCCGCTACTCCGGCGCGAAGCCTGGTCAGGACGCTGTGTTTGGGCAGCATGTCAGCTGCGACGGTCGTCATCGTTAGATCCCCGAACTGGTTGTCGTTGTGTGGGCTACTTCTGGCGGCCTCGAAGCGGGGTTACCGATGGAATGGCACGTAAACGCCTTTGTCGGTGTGGCGTAGGGCACGCCCCGACAGCGACACAGTTGCGTCATCTAAACTCGGCATGACACTTTTGACGAGCTTTGTAACGTGTTGACACCACAGAAAGTGCGGCGTGAGTATTTCGCTACTGCTCGAGATGGCGACGTCGAGCGATCCCGGCCGGACCGCCATCGTCTCGGGAGATGTCCGGCTGTCGACTCAGCAGCTCAGCGATCTCGCCGATGGCGGAGCCGGCATCATTGCGCGCTCAGGGGCATCGCACGTTGCATATGTCGGACTCGGTGGCGCGATGCTGCCGCTACTGATGTTCGCGTCGGCGCGGGCCGGGGTGGCGTTCACGCCGATCAACTACCGGCTGTCCGCCGACGGCATCACGACGTTGATCGCCCGGCTGCCCGAACCGCTGGTGGTTGTGGACCGCCGTTACCTCGACGAGCTGGACGGCTTGGCCGGCACCACGCAGGTCATCGTCTCTGACGACTTTCTGGCTCAGGCTCGCGACGCCGAACCGGCCGCGGAATTCGCTGACCCGGATTCGGTCGGCATCGTGCTGTTCACGTCGGGCACGACCTCGCAACCCAAGGCCGTCGAGCTCACCCACAATAATTTGACCAGTTACGTCACCGGCACAGTCGAGTTCGGGTCCGCCGAGCCGACCGATGCGGCGCTGATCTGCGTGCCGCCGTACCACATCGCCGGAGTCAGCGCGGCGTTGTCGAACCTCTACGCCGGACGAAAGATGGTGTACCTGCCGGTCTTTGACCCCGAACAGTGGGTGGGTCTGGTCGACGCCGAGCACGTCACCAGCGCGACCGTGGTGCCGACCATGCTCGATCGCATCGTCACCGTCTTGCAGCAGGGTGGTCACCAGCTGTCGTCGCTGCGGAACTTGGCCTACGGCGGATCGAAGGTGCCGTTGCCGCTGGTACGCACAGCCCTGGAGTTGCTGCCGCATGTCGGTTTCGTCAATGCCTACGGTCTGACCGAGACGAGTTCGACCATCGCCGTGCTGACGCCCGATGACCACCGGGAGGCGCAAGGCGCCGCGGATCCCGCCGTAGTCCGGCGGCTGGCGTCGGTCGGTCAGCCGGTGCCGAGCATCGAAGTGCAGATCCGCGACGACAGCGGCACTGTCCTGCCGCCGGGGCAGACCGGGGAGCTGTTCGTTCGTGGCGAGCAGGTCTCGGGCCGCTACACCGGAATCGGCTCGGTGCTCGACGCCGAAGGGTGGTTTCCGACCAAGGACATCGCCACCCTCGACGCGGGCGGCTACCTGTTCATCGGCGGGCGCAGCGACGACACCATCATCCGCGGCGGTGAGAACATTGCACCTGCCGAGCTGGAAGACGTGCTGGTCGAGCACCCGCATGTGCGTGACGTCGTCGTGGTCGGTGTCGAGGATCCGCAGTGGGGACAGGCAATCGTCGCGGTGGTGGTTCCTGCCGTCGGCGCCGACCCCGACCCCGAGGAACTGCGCGACTACGTCCGCAGGAGTTTGCGCGGGTCACGCACCCCTGACCGGGTAGTCTTTCGCGACGAGCTGCCCACCAACGCGACGGGCAAAGTGCTTCGCCGCGACATCGTCGAAGAGCTCCGCGCCGCACCGGCCGAGCAGTAACCGAACCGAGGATCGAAACCATGATCAAGAACGGAACCCGTCTGGCCAGCCAGGTGTGTGACACCCAGGTCATCGTCGTGCGGAGCGCGGACAGCCTCGACGACCTGCGCTGCGGCGGCGCACCGATGGTGGAGTTGAACGCCGAGCGCTCAGGTGAATTGGATCCGGCCTTCGCCGAGGGCAGCGTGATGGGCAAGCGATACGTCGACGAGACGGGTGCCGAGGTGCTGGTGACCAAAGCCGGCGCCGGAACATTGGCTGTAGGCCAGGCCGTGCTCAGTCTCAAAGAGGCCAAGCCGCTGCCGGCCAGCGACTAGCTTGAGCTAGGTCGATCTAGCCTGTCAGTCCGTTGCGACGGACGAATTCCCTTGCCTTGACGAGGAATTCAAGCTGCTCGTATACCTTGTGCAACGGGTCGCTGCTGCGGCTGGACCGGCACAATACGACGGCGCCTTCCAGGGCGGCGATCGACATCACCGCCAATGATTCAGCGTCCGACTCGGGAAAGCCGTCTGCGACGAACGCCCACGTGAGTGCGGTGCGCCAGTGCGCGAAGATCCGGGCCGCCTCAGCGGCCAGCGGGACTTCATCTTCGGCCGAACCGATCGCCGCGGCCACCACCGGGCAGCCGGCGTTGTAATCGCTGTCGGCGAGCACTTGTTCCCAGAATTCGACGAACTGCCTCACCAGCACCTTCGCACCCCGGCCAGCGGCGTTGTCTATGTCGGCGGTGATCGCGTCGCCGGCGTAGTGCAGCGCTTCGGCGAGGATCTGGTTGCGCCCGTTGGGAAAGTGGTAGTAGACCGAGCCGCGCGGGGCGCCGCTGCGGGTGAGCACCTCGTCGATGGTCACACCGGCTGCGCCGCGTTCCCGCATCACCTCAGCGGCGCTGACCAGCATCTTGGTTCGGGTGTCGCCGCGCTTCTTGCGGACATGCGTCGCTAGCGTCATAGATTCGTCCGGGCGCGTGTCAGGCCGCGCGGGAGTCGCGGAGCTGCGGACTCCGCCATGGGAGCGCGCGCGGATTGAATCGCATGGAACGCAGCGGCTTGCGGCGCAGGCCAAACATCTGGCCGCTGAACCGGTACCCGGCGACATTGAGTTCGACGATCAGCATGGCCTTCTCCTGGGGCTCGGTGCCCTCATGCGCCGGATTTGCCGACACATGTCTATGTAATGGACCATATAAGACTCGCGTCTAGCAAGCAACCCCTGGAGCATCTTGGCACGTCAACAGCATTACGCGCATCAGCTGGTCGTTTTCCGCAGGCGGTCGCGGCCAGCCCGAATCTGGGTTATGCCCTATTACATAGTCAGTATCGGCGCGTTCGCCGAGTGTTGCTGCGTGCGATTCCCAGTGGGCAAACACCTGGTCGGACTAGGCTCGGCGCAGCCGATCAGTGCGGGAGGTGTAGCCATGGGCCACTACAAAAGCAACGTCCGCGATCTGGAGTTCAACCTGTTCGAAGCGCTGGCTTTGGACAAGGCGCTGGCAGACGGGGCATTCGGCGACCTGGACGGCGAGTCGGTGCAGCAGATGCTGTCCGAGGCCGCCCGGCTGGCCGAAGGGCCGGTGGCCGAGTCATTCGCCGACAGCGACCGTCATCCGCCGACCTTCGACCCCGACACCCACGTCGTGACCCTGCCGGATCCGTTCAAGAAGTCGCTGCACGCGTGGCGGGAAGGCGAGTGGTTCCGCGTTGGGCTCGCCGAAGCAGTCGGCGGTGTGCCCGCGCCGTCGATGGTGCAGTGGGCCGTCAACGAGTTGGTGCTCGGCGCCAACCCCGCGGTCTTCATGTACGTGGCCGGGCCGTTTATGGCGAACATCCTCTACGACATCGGCAATGAGCAGCAACAGCATTGGGCGTCGCTGGCGATCGACCGCAACTGGGGTGCCACGATGGTGCTCACCGAACCCGACGCCGGGTCCGACGTCGGCGCCGGCCGGACCAAGGCGATCGCCCAAGGCGACGGCACATGGCACATCGACGGCGTCAAGCGGTTCATCACCAGCGGCGACAGCGACGACGTGTTCGAGAACATCCTGCACCTGGTGCTGGCCCGTCCCGAGGGCGCAGGGCCCGGCACCAAGGGGCTGAGTCTTTTCCTGGTGCCCAAATTTTTGCTCGATCCGCAGACCGGTGAGCCCGGTGAGCGCAACGGGGTGTTCGTCACCGGCGTGGAACACAAGATGGGTCTGAAGGTCTCCGCCACTTGTGAATTGACGTTCGGCCAGCATGGCGTGCCGGCGACGGGCTGGCTGGTCGGCGACCGCCACAACGGCATCGCGCAAATGTTCAAGATCATCGAATACGCGCGAATGATGGTGGGCACCAAGGCTATCGCGACGCTATCGACGGGCTACCTGAACGCGTTGGACTACGCGAAGACCCGCGTCCAGGGCGCCGACCTCGCCCAGATGACCGACAAGACCGCGCCGCGGGTGACCATCATCCACCACCCCGATGTGCGTCGCGCACTGCTGACCCAGAAGGCCTACGCCGAAGGGTTACGCGCGCTGTATCTCTACACCGCGGCCCACCAAGACCCGTCGGTAGCTGTCGTCGTATCCGGTGCGGACGCCGAAATGGCGGACAGGGTCAACGATCTGCTGTTGCCGATCGTCAAGGGGGTGGGTTCCGAGCGGGCCTATCAGTGTTTGACCGAGTCGCTGCAGACGCTCGGTGGGTCCGGCTTCCTGCAGGACTACCCCATGGAGCAGTACATTCGCGACGCCAAGATCGACAGCCTCTACGAAGGCACCACCGCAATTCAGGCGCAGGACTTCTTCTTTCGCAAGATTGTCCGCGACCATGGTGTCGCGCTGAACCATCTCGTCACTCAGATCGAGACATTCCTCGACAGCGCCGAAGCCCGGCCCGAACTCGCCGCCGCCCGTACGCAACTCGCCGCGGCGGTCGATGATATGCAAGGCTGGGTCACGACCATGACTGGTTTCCTGATGGCCTCCCAGGAAGACGCCCGGGAGCTGTACCGGGTAGGTCTGGAGTCAGTGCGATTCCTGCTCGCGGTCGGTGACCTGCTGATCGGATGGCTGCTGCTTCGCCAGGCGGAGATCGCGCTGACCGCGCTTGACGGTGATCCCGGGCCCGCGGACGGTGCGTTCTATGCCGGCAAAGTCGCTACGGCAAACTTTTTCGTCAAGAACGTGCTGCCGCGGCTGACCGCAGAACGCGAGATCGCGGCGAATGTCGATCTCGCGGTCATGCAACTGAGCGAAGGGGCGTTCTAGCTCGAGTGTGCGGCCAGGCGCACACTCGAGCGCGAGGACGCGGCCAGCCGCACACTCGCGGGCACAAGCACTTTAGGCGTCGATCGTGTAGCCCATCGGCATCAGCACGCTCTTCTGCTGGGTGAAGTGCTCGACGCCTTCTGGTCCGTTCTCGCGGCCGATCCCGGAGTTTTTGTAGCCGCCGAACGGACAGCACGGGTCGAAGGCGTACCAGTTGATGCCGTAGGTGCCGGTGCGAATCTTCTCGGAGACCGCGATGCCGCGCGGCACGTCGGCGGTCCACACACTGCCGGCCAGGCCATACGCCGAATCGTTGGCGATCTCGATGGCGTCCGCTTCGGTGTCATAGGGGATGATGCTCAGCACCGGGCCGAAGATCTCCTCTTGAGCGATCGTCATCTTGTTGTCGACGTCGGCGAAAACCGTGGGCTGCACGAAGAATCCGTCGTCCAGCCCCTCGGGGCGTCCGCCGCCGCATACCAGCCGCGCGCCCTCGTCGATGCCCTTGGCGATGTAGCCCTCGACACGTTCCCGCTGTTTCGCCGAGATCAGCGACCCGACCTGGGCGCCCGGGTCGGACGGCAGTCCCACCGGTAGCGACTGGGCGAAAGCGCTTATCGCATCGACGATTTCGTCATAGCGCGAGCGTGGCGCCAGGATGCGGGTCTGGGCCACACAGGCCTGCCCGGTGTTCATGATCCCGGAGAAGACCAGCATCGGGATCGAGGCGGCCAGGTCGACGTCGTCAAGGAGAATGGCCGCCGATTTCCCGCCGAGCTCAAGGGTGCACGGCTTGAGCATGTCCGCGGCGCGCTTGCCGATTTCCTTGCCGACGGCCGAGCTGCCGGTGAACGAGAAGATGTCGATGTCAGGGTTGGACGTCAGCGCCTGTCCGGTCTCGATTCCGCCCGGAACAATCGACAGCACACCTTCGGGTAGACCAGCTTCGGCGAACGCCTCCGCCAAAGCGTTTGCGCTGAGCGGTGTTTCGGCGGCCGGCTTGAGCACGACGGTGCAGCCGGCCAGCAGCGCCGGGCCCAGCTTGTTGATTGCCAAAAACAGCGGCACGTTCCAGGCCACGATCGCGCCGACCACACCGAGCGGCTCACGATGGACGATGGTCTGCCCGTAGCCGCCGTTGCGGATCTCGTGCCACTTGACCTGATCGACGGCAGGGCCGGCGAAGAAGTTCAGGCACCCGATTCCACTCATCCACTGCATCGTCTCGACGCTCAGCGGCGGCTGGCCGGTCTCGAGTCCGAGCAGCTTGACGAAGGCGTCCTTGCGCTCTTCCAGCAGCTTGAGCGCGTTGCCGATGACAGCCGCGCGTTCCTTCGGCGGTGTCGAGGGCCACGGGCCGTGATCGAATGCGTTACGGGCCGCGGCGACCGCGGCATCGACGTCGGCTGCCGCCGCCAGTGGGACCTTGCCGACGTACTCGCCGGTGGCCGGGCAGTGCACCTCGATGACGTCGGACGTCGACGGCTCGGTCCACTTGCCGCCGATGAAAAGTTTGTCGTATTCGGTCTTGGCGTCGTCGCTCATGGCCGCCACCCTACCCAAGGCAATCCGAAACGAGAACAGGTTTCAGTCAAGAGCTGTTGCGAAGGCATCAAGGTCGTAGCACCAGTACCAAATTGCTCACCAAGAACTCGCGTAGCACCGGCACTGACGTCAGCCACCATGCCCATCGCGGGTGGTAGCGGGGGAACGCGGCAACCAGCGCGCCGGTACTGACGGCCCAGTCCAGTCCCTCGGCCGCCGACACCGCAAACAACGACGAACCGTAGTCATTCTTGGCCCGATGGCCGTGCTTGCGGGCATAGCGGTGCGCGGCGCGGGCCCCGCCCAGGTAGTGCGTCAGGCCCATCTCGTGGCCACCGAACGGGCCCAGCCAGACGGTGTAGGACAACACCACCAGACCGCCCGGCCGCGTCACCCGCAACATCTCCGCGCCCAGTTGCCAGGGCCGAGGCACATGCTCGACGACGTTGGAGGACAGGCAGATATCCACGCAGTCGTCGGCGAACGGCAACGCCATCCCCGAGGCGCGAACAAATGTGCCGGATGGCTCGACGAGTATCGTTCCCGCGCCGTGCATCTCGGTCGGGTCTGGTTCGACCCCCAGGTAGCGGATACCGGCTTCGGCGAAGGCCGCCGCGAAGTAGCCTGGCCCGCCGCCGATGTCGAGCAACGACCGGCCCGTCGCAGGGCCACCATGCATTCCCCGCCACAGGTCGCTGACCATCGCGGCGGTATCGGTCGCCAGCACGCCGTAGAAGCGGGCGGGATCGGGTCGTTCGTAGCGGAACTCCGACAACAACCGCAACGAACGGGACAGCGTTGCCCGCTGCGCAAACACCCCCGTCACGGCCACCGGCCAACCCTAAAGCCGGGCATCGCTAGGCTGACACGATGCCTGCTCTGCGCTCGGTGCTGCTGCTGTGCTGGCGCGACACCGGCCACCCGCAGGGTGGCGGCAGCGAGACCTACCTGCAGCGCATCGGCGCCCAGTTGGCCGCATCCGGCGTCACGGTCACATTGCGTACAGCGCGCTACCGTGGCGCGCCGCGCCGCGAGGTCGTCGACGGCGTGCGGATCATTCGTGCGGGCGGGCACTACTCGGTATATGTGTGGGCGATGCTGGCGATGGCGGCCGCTCGGCTGGGTCTCGGACCGCTGCGGGACGTCCGGCCGGACGTGGTGGTCGACACCCAGAACGGCATTCCGTTTCTGGCCCGGCTGATCTACGGCAGGCGAGCCGTCGTGCTGGTGCACCACTGCCACCGTGAGCAGTGGCCGGTCGCCGGCTGGGTGTTGAGCCGGGTTGGTTGGTTCGTCGAATCCTGGTTGTCGCCGAAGCTGCATCGCGGCAACCAGTACGTGACCGTGTCACTGCCCTCAGCCCGTGACCTGGTCGGCCTCGGTGTCGACAACGGGCGAATTGCCGTGGTGCGCAATGGTCTTGACGAGGTATCTGTGCCGTCGCTGAGTGGTCCGCGGGCGGCCTCGCCGCGGGTGCTGGTGCTGTCCCGGCTGGTGCCGCACAAGCAGATCGAAGACGCACTGGCGGCGGTGGCGCAGCTGCAGCCGGCGATTCCCGATCTGCACCTGGACGTCGTGGGCGGCGGATGGTGGTCTGAGCGCTTGGTCGACCACGTGGAGCGGCTGGGCATCAGCGACGCGGTGACTTTTCATGGTCATGTCGATGACGAGACCAAACACCAAGTCATTCAACAGTCTTGGGTTCACGTTCTGCCATCGCGCAAAGAGGGCTGGGGTCTGGCCGTCGTCGAGACTGCGCAGCACGCAGTGCCGACCATCGGTTACCGGTCCTCGGGCGGGCTGGCGGACTCGATCATCGACGGGGTAACCGGCGTGCTGGCCGACGGCCGCGACGACCTGGTGGATCGGCTACAGCAGCTGCTGGCCGATCCGGTGCTGCGCGATCAACTCGGCGCCAAAGCGCAAGCGCGTAGTGCCGAATTCTCTTGGCGGCAGAGTTCAGACGCGATGCGGTCGGTCCTGGAATCGGTCATGGTCGGCGACCACGTCAGCGGAGTGGTGTAGCGCGCCCACGACCGACGTCAGCCGAACGTGAGCTGCTGCAGCACACGGAGAAAGACCTCTCGGTCGCCGGCCGACAGCTGCGCGAGCCAGTGCTCCTCGCCGCGTTGAATCTCGGCCTGCGTGGCGTTCTTGATCGAACGACCGGACTCGGTGATTTCCAGCAGCCGCGCGCGGCGGTCTTCGGGGTCGGGAATCCGCTCGATGTAGCCGTGTCTCTGCAACTCGTCGAGCACCGGAATGATGCGTGTCTTATCGGCGCCGATCGATTCGGCGAGGGTCGCCTGCGTGCGGATCGCCGATTGGTCGAGGGCGCTGAGCACGATGTAGGCCCACATCGTCAGGCCGTGCGCTGTCAGCACCGGCTGCTCGGCCGCCACAGTTTCCCGGGTCAACTGAGCAAGCATCGCCGCGAGATCGGGTCGCCTCGGCCTCCGTGCCATGTCGTGATGGTAGTGCTTGACATATAATACGCGGACGCACATTATATGTTGATGCATACTAACTTGGATCTCCGGTCGATGCACCGGATCGCCGTACTCGCTTCCGTGGATGTGGTTTCCACCGTCACGACCGACGACCTGTCGAGGCCGACGCCGTGCGCCGGTTGGAATCTCGCCGACCTGCTCGCCCACATGACGGTGCAGCACCGCGGATTTGCCGCCGCCGCAGTGGGCCGGGGCGCCGACCCGGCGGTGTGGGATCCCGCCACCGTCGCCGACGCCGTCGCATCCGACCCCGTCGCGACCTACTCGGCGGCTGCTGCCGACGTGATCGACGCGTTCGCCGGTGCCGACATGCTGGAGGCGATGTTCGCCTTGCCCGAGTTCGGGCCAGGGGCCACCTTCCCGGGTTCGGTGGCGATCAGCTTTCACTTCGTGGACTACGTCGTGCACGGCTGGGACGTCGCGCGCACGCTGGGTCACCCCTTCGAGCTTCCGGGTGACGTGGTGGCCGCCGTGCTACCGATCGCCTTCGTCGTGCCCGAAGGAGACTTCCGCACCGCCGCGAATGCTTTCTTCGGGCCTGCTATCCCGGCGCCGCAGTCGGTCGACGACCTCGACCGGATCGTGGCCTATCTCGGCCGCTCACCAGAATGGGCACCGTCCGCAGACAAAGTTTGATCGCACCGGCGCAGACCCGCGACGGCCATGCCGCCGGCGCCGCCGACCAGCATCGTCAACCACACCAGGTGGGCGATGACGGCGATCCGCCGCTGACTGGCCGACGCCCCGGCCGTCGCACCGCCCACGCGATACAGTACGAGATCACGCCCGCGATAGGTCACCGGCAATCGGTCCAATGTCCTTGCCGATAGCCCCATGTCGCCGGGTGTGCCCAATTCGACCACCAGCCAGCCCACGCCCGCATGCCGAAGCTGCTGCGGCTCAGTGCCTTCCAGTAACGATTGCTGGACATCGCGGGCGTGGCCTCCCTCGCCGAGGACGATTGCTCCCGAAATCGTCAGGTCGCCGGTGCCCAGCACGTCGGCGCGCAGCCACCGCGGCAGCGGATCCAACACCGGTGCCGGCCCGGACCAGGCGAAGCGCCGCATGGTGTCGGCCGGCAACACCGCGACCTCGGCGGGCTCGTGATTGATCGCTGCCGCAACGGTCGCCCAGTCCGGCGGGTAGCGCACCGATTCGACCTTTCCCGCTGCGCCCCAGGCCAAGTCGGGAAGTGCCAGCAACAACGCGGCGCAGCCCACCAACGCTGTTGCCGCGGGCCGCAACCAGCGTCGTAACGTCAGCACCGCACCGGCGCCGGCCAGGGTGTAGCCGGGCATCGCCAAGGCGACCCACTTCTGCCCGTCGCGCAGCACACCCAGGCCGGGCACGGCCTCGACCACAGCATGCAGGACCGCCAATCCCGGACCGGTGGCCGTTGCAGCGGTCAGCGCCACCGACACGGCAGCCAACACCAACAACGGCAGGACCGCCCGGCAATGCACCAGCGAGGCAATGCCGACAGCGACCAATGTCAACAGCACGAGGGCCGACATGATTGCGAACAGCGTTGCCCGCGAGGCTAGGACGGCATCACCGTTCCAGATGCCGCCCAGGCTGCCCAGACTGCCCAGCGTGCCCAGACCGGGCTCGGCGCGGGCCGCGAATGCAGCGACGTCCGGAACGTGCGCCCAGATGTGGTCAACCGACGACAACCCCAGCATCGCCGACGTCAACCACGGCAGCGCCGCCAGCACCGCGATACCCGATGCGGCGGCGGCACACACCCGGCGCGGCAGCCCGGTACCCGGTACGGAAACGCACACGACTGCAACCGTCACAGCAAGCAGTAGTCCTGTCGGGGTCAGTCCGGCCAGCGCGATCCAGAAGGACAAACCGAAAAGGCTTCGCCAAGAATCGCTTTCGGCTGACCGGAGTGTCAGCATCGTCGTCGCCACCCACGGCAGGCACCCGTAGCCGAGCAGCAGGCTCCAATGTCCTTGCAGCAGACGTTCACCGACATAGGGATTCCAGATCGCGAGTGTGGCTGCCACGAACTGACCACCCGTGCCGGATTCCGGTAACGCTGTCGCGACCAGCCGGGCCGCACCCCAACCGGCCAGCCACAGTCCCGCGACCAGTAACGCTTTCACCACGATGCCGCCGTCGATGCAGTGTGAGGCCACGGCGACCGCGAAATCCTGAGGCGTAGCCCGAGGAGGGGACAGCAGCCCGAGGGCGCTATCGGAGAGGTAGGACCGCGGTGTAGACACCGCGTCGCGCAGCAGCAGATAACCGGGGGACAGCAATGGCGCGACCACCACCAGCGCCAGCGCCAGCGGATAGCCGGGGCGGGACCACCGCAGAATCCAGTGCGGAACGGCCCGCACGTGGCTGGCTAGCTAGGATTCGACGTCGACGGGCCTGAGCCTGACGAGTCCTCACCGGACTCTCGCTGAACGTCCTTGGGCGGCGTCGGAAGTTTCTCGGTGACGGCTTCGGCGCCGGGCACCCGCTCACGTTCGACCGGCGGCTCGCCGCGTCCGAAGAAACCGTGATCGGCGTCGTCTGAGCCCGGGTCGAGCAACGCCGTCTCGGTGCGCAGGCTGAACGAGCCGAGCAGCAATCCGCCGATCAGCGCGATCACGCCGGCCGCGGTGAAGGTGATCGGCAGCACCCGGGACCACAGCGCCAACCGGTCGCGCTCGTTGCGAGCCGCGTTGACCTGTGACTCGACGGTCTCTTCGTTGGAGGTGATCTTGTAGTCGACCACCGTCACCTCAGGCTTGAGCGCGTCGCGGGCGAAGTACTGGTTGACCCGCTCTTCTTGTTTGACGATCGTCCCCGACTCCGGGTCGACCCAGAAGGTCCGCTGCGCCGCGTAGTAGCGGGTCATCGTGACCTTCTCTTCCGGATCTCCGGGCACATCCCATTTCGACGCGGTCTCGGTGACCTTGCTGTCCTCGTCGTTGGCGTACAGCGACGGGTACCTGATCGGTTCGGCCAGCTTGCCGTCCGCGTCGTAACCGACGTCCTGGGTGAACTTGTATGCGGTCAGTCCGTTGACGTCTTCTTCCCCGGTGTAGTTGGCGTCGAAGGCTTTTTGCGCGATCGCGTCGAAGTACGGGTAGCTGCGCTTCTCGGTGTGGAACGGGAATCGGTACGACAGCCCGTCGTGTGGCAGTGCAATGTTGGTCGCCGGGTTTTCGTCGTTGAACGTGCGCGGCTTCTGCACGGCGCCGCCCGGATGGGTGTCGTCGGAGACCGCGGTCGCGGTTTTGCGGTTCAGGGTGACGGTGTCGACCAGTGCCGTCAGCAGGCCGGAGTCCTTCTGCTTGTCGCTGCGCCGGACTGAGGTTCCCACCTGGAGGGTGACGACGTCAGCGTTGGCCGGGGACTCGACGTCGATCTGTTGCTGGGACACCAGCGGCACGTTTTTGTCGACGACCATTTTCATGGTGCTCATCGAGCCGGGGTCCATCGCGGTTCCGGTGCCGTCGCTGATCAATGTGGCGTCCAGATTGAGTGGAATCTTGGTGATCCTGCTGCCGGTGTAGGTCCACAACAGCAGCGCGGCGATCAGCAACGCGGCTCCGAGTCCCATGATCCCGCACGCGGCCATCCGCAACATGACTGCTCGGTTCACGTTGCCGTGACCTCCTTCTGGTCTCGTTCGGCTCAGAGCACTGACCCCGTTCCGCCCCGAACCCGCGACCTGGGGTTCTACCCGCCCACGCTGCCGCAGCGAAGCAAAACTCGTTCGACCCTAACAGCATTATTTAAGGTCGCGTTTTATCTCCCCGGGTCGGTAAATCGGGCGTACCCCATTTGCCGGACCAGCCGTCGCGGGCAGACTGTGGGCATGCGCCGGCCACGATGCAGAGCGAAGCGATGAGGAGAAGCGGCGCCACAAGTCCGGTCGAGCAGGCGGTGGGCGGCACCCGCAGCTTCCTGCCCGCCGTCGAAGGGATGCGGGCGTGCGCGGCGGTCGGCGTCGTTGTCACACACGTCGCATTCGAGACCGGTCACTCCGCCGGCATCGACGGCAGGTTGTTCGGCCGGTTCGATCTGGCCGTCGCGGTGTTCTTCGCGCTGTCGGGGTTCTTGTTGTGGCGCAGCCAAGCGGCGGCGGCGCGCGGACTGGCACCGCGACCGGCTACCGGCCACTATCTGCGCTCCCGGGTGGTGCGCATTATGCCGGCCTACGTGGTGGCGGTCGTGGTGATTCTGACCCTGCTGCCCGACGGCAATCACGCGAGCCCGACGGTGTGGCTGGCGAATCTGACGCTCACCCAGGTGTACGTACCGCTGACGTTGACCGCAGGCCTGACGCAGATGTGGAGCCTGTCGGTCGAGGTGAGTTTCTATCTGGCGCTGCCGATCCTGGCCATGGCGGCCGTCCGGCTACCGGTGCGCGGCCGGGTGCCTGCGATCGCATCGCTGGCTGTCGCGAGTTTCTTGTGGGGTTGGATTCCGTTCGGTGCGCCGCCCGGTTTGAATCCGCTGACCTGGCCGCCGGCCTTCTTCTCCTGGTTCGCTGCGGGCATGTTGCTCGCCGAGTGGGTGCACAGCCCGTTCGGCTGGCCGCACCGGTTGGCGCGACACCGGGTGCTGATGGCTGTCGTCGTGGTGGTGGCATATCTGGTGGCAGCCTCACCACTGGCCGGGCCGCCCGGACTGGTTCCCAGCAGCGCCGCGCAGTTCACGGTGAAGACCGCGATGGGTGCTTTGGTGGCGGTGGGTCTGGTGGCGCCGTTGGTGTTGGACCGCCGCGACGACCGCCATCGCCTGTTGGGCAACGCCCCGATGGTGACCCTGGGTCGTTGGTCCTACGGAATCTTCGTCTGGCATCTGGCCGCGATGACGATGGTGTTCCCGTTGATCGGCCAGTTCTCCTTCCGCGGACACCTGGTCGAAGTCCTGATGCTCACATTGGTGTTCAGCATTGCCATCGCCGCGGTGAGCTACGCGCTCGTCGAATCACCATGCCGGGACGCGCTGCGGCGCTGGGAGAAACGCGAGAAAAAGCAGCCCCTCGGTGAAGGTTCTGTCAGCCGGCGTCAAGAAGATGCAATCGCGCCATGACGTCCGCGCGGACGGCTGAGCGGCGCGCCTTGCCGGCGTCGTCGCGCAACGGGATGTCGACGAACTCGACCGTGGCCGGCACCTTGTACCCGGCGATGCGGTCGCGAAGAAAATCCTGGACCGTCTGCTCGTCCAGCGGCGAGCCGGCCTGAACCAACGCGTAGGGCACCTGTCCGAGATCCGCGTGGGGCACCCCGACAACCAAGCAGGACAACACATCCGGATGTTCAGCCAGGGCGCTCTCGATCTCGGCCGGGTATACGTTGCGGCCACCGATGGTGAACATGTCCACCCGGCGGTCCGAAATGTACAGAAACCCGTCGGCGTCGAAGTAGCCCAGATCGCCCAGTGAATCCCAGCCGTCGCGTGACTTCGCGGTGGCGCCGACGTAGCGATACGTTGGCGCACTGCCCGGGTTGGGCCGCATGTAGATCTCACCGACCTCGCCCGGCGGGCACGTGTCGCCATCGTCGTCGAGGACCTTCATCTCGCCGGCCACCACAATCCCGACAGACCCGCGGTGGGCCAGCCACTGGTCACCAGAAATGAACGTCAACGCCTGTAACTCGGTGCCGCCGTAGAGTTCCCAGACCTTCTCCGCACCCAGGATGTCGATCCAGGCTTGCTTGACGGCGGGTGGACACGGCGCGCCGAGGTGCCAGAATCGCCGAATCGACGACAGGTCATAGGAATCCGGATCGGCGTGATAGACAGGCAGCGACCGCTGCATGATGGTCGGCACCGTAGTCAGGAACGTGACACGAACGTCGCTGATCAGCCGGAGGAACTTCGCCGGCTCGAACCGGCTCATCAGCACCAGGTGGTGGCGCATCAGCAGCGCGATGGTTGCGGTGGTGAAACCGGTGTTGTGCGACAGCGGCACCGGGACCAAGGTGATGTCGCCCTCTTGAGCGCCGAGCGGATAGCCGATGGCCGCCGGAATTCGGCTGTCGCCACCGGATTCGATGAGTTTCGGACGACCGGTGCTGCCGCCCGACCCCATCGCCTTCCACACCGGTGACACCGCTTCCGGCAACGGCGCATCTGACAACGTCGGATCAGGAGCGAAACCGGCTGGCACACTCGCTATTTCGGCGTGATCGCCTGCACGACCTACCAGCAGCTTCGGCGGCCGCAATGCGAGCAGACCGGCCAGCTCGGCATCGGGTAGGCGTGCGGACAGCGGCTGGGGCACCGCGCCCAGTTTCCAGCAGGCCACCGCGGCCTGAATCCATTCGATCCCGTTGGGCAGCACCATCGTCACGTAGTCGCCGACGCCGACTCCCCGCTCGGCGTACGCGCGAGCCAACCGGTTTGTCGAGCGGTCGAGCTCGCCGCGCGTCAGCGTGTGCCCGTCGCAGGTGACGGCCGGTTCGTCGGGCGCGTGCGCCGCCAGCGCGGAGATCTGGACACCGATCGGCGGCACCGGCTGGGTCACGAGTAGCTGCCCTGTCGCTCGAAGATGTGGCGTGGATTGTCGACGAGCATGGTGTGCAACTGTTCGTCGGTGACCCCGCGTTTTTTCAGCGCGGGGATGACGTCGTTGTGGATGTGCAGGTAATTCCAGTTGGGCGCGGCCACCGGCAACAGCTCTTCCGGCAACGCGTCGAAATAGCAGTTGGCGTCATGAGACAACACCATCTTGTCGGCGTGGCCGCGCTCGCACATCTTCGCCACGATGTCGACGCGGTCCTCGAACGGCAGGATCGTGTCGATACCGAATCGGTCCATCCCGAGGTAGGAGCCGGCGGCGATCAGCTCTTCGAGGTAGCCGACGTCGGTGCTGTCGCCGGAGTGCCCGATGATGACCCGGCTCAGGTCGACGCCTTCTTCTTCGAAGATGCGTTGCTGTTCGAGTCCGCGCCGCAGGCCCGCGTGGGTATGTGTGGAAATCGGTACCCCAGTCTGCTTGTGCGCCTGGGCGACCGCGCGCAGAACGCGCTCGACACCAGGGGTGATGCCGGGTTTGTCGGTGGCGCACTTCAGGATGCCGGCCTTGACGCCGGTGTCGGCGATGCCTTCCTCAATGTCGCGGACGAACATCTCGGTCATGATTTCCGGTCCGCCGAGCTCGGCGCCCGGGCCCATGTAGTGGAAGCGGAATGGAACGTCGTTGTAGGTGTACAGCCCGGTCGCAACGACGATGTTCAGTTCAGTGGCCGCGGCGACACGGGCGATGCGCGGGATGTAGCGGCCCAACCCGATCACGGTGAGGTCGACGATGGTGTCCACGCCGCGCGACTTCAGCTCGTTGAGCCGGGCGATCGCATCGTTCACTCGTTTGTCTTCGTCGCCCCAGGCTTCGGGGTAGTTCATAGCGATCTCGGTGGTCATGATGAACACGTGCTCGTGCATGAGCGTGACGCCGATGTCAGCGGTATTGATAGGTCCCTGAGCGGAATTCAGTAATGACACGTAGCCGATGCTATGACTCCGGCGGCGTCAGGTGTCCGGTTCGGGGAGACGGGTCGAATCAGAATTCTTATCCACGACCCCTTGAGAAGTGACTTGGCTCACAGTAGAGTGACCAGTGGTCATCCAAACGGAGGGAGCCTGATGCCGACGGTGACGTGGGCTCGCGTCGACCCGGCGCGGCGCGCGGCGGTGATTGAAGCCGCCGAGGCGGAGTTCGGCGCGCACGGCTTCTCGGGCGGCAGCCTGAACGTCATCGCGCGGCGCGCCGGCGTCGCCAAAGGCAGTCTCTTCCAATACTTTGCGGATAAGCGTGATTTGTACGGCTTCATCGCCGACGTAGCCAGCCAACGGGTACGGGTGTACATGGAAGAGCGCATCCACCAACTCGATCCGAGCCGTCCGTTCTTCGATTTCCTGACCGACTGGCTCGACGTGTGGGTGGCCTACTTCGCTGACCATCCGCACGAGCGCGCACTGCACGCCGCGGCGACCCTGGAGGTCGACACCGACGCCCGCGTCAGCGTGCGCAGCGTCATCCATCGTCATTATCTGGAAGTACTGCGTCCCTTGGTCCGCGATGCGCAGGTCCGCGGTGACTTCCGCGAGGACGCCGACATCGACGCGATGTTGTCGTTGCTGATCTTGATCTTTCCGCACCTGGCGCTGGCGCCTTACATGCGTGGCTTGGACCCGGTGCTCGGGCTCGACGATCCCACTCCGGAACAGCCGGCGTTGGCGGTCCGCCGGCTGGTTGCCGTGTTGGCCGCTGCGTTCTCTGAAGTAACTTCGTCCGAAAACAGCTCGCCAGCAGAACAATTCAGCCGCAAACGATCTGAGGAGGTCACATGACACGGACACAGCTAGGTTCGCTCGCCGCGGGAGGACTCAACTGGGACAGCCTGCCGCTGAAGCTGTTTGCCGGCGGCAACGCGAAATTCTGGAATCCTGCCGACATCGACTTCTCCCGCGACCGCGCCGACTGGGAGCGGCTCAGCGACAACGAACGCCACTACGCCACCCGACTGTGCGCCGAGTTCATCGCCGGCGAGGAATCAGTGACCCAGGACATCCAACCGTTCATGTCCGCGATGCGGGCCGAGGGACGGCTCGGCGACGAGATGTACCTGACGCAGTTCGCTTTCGAGGAGGCCAAGCACGTCCAGGTGTTCCGCATGTGGCTCGACGCAGTCGGCGTCACTGAAGATCTGCACCACTATCTCGATGACGTGCCCACTTACCGCACCATCTTCTACGAGGAGTTGCCCAAAAGCCTCAGCGCGCTCGAGACCGACGCCTCGCCGGCCGCGCAGATCCGCGCGTCCGTCACCTATAACCACATCGTCGAAGGCATGCTGGCGCTGACCGGCTACTTCGGCTGGCACAAGATCTGCGTGGACCGCGGCATCCTTCCCGGCATGCAGGAGTTGGTCAGCCGCATCGGCGACGACGAGCGGCGCCACATGGCCTGGGGCACCTTCACCTGCCGGCGCCACGTCGCCGCCGACGACGCCAACTGGGACGTCTTCGAATCGCGGATGAACGAGCTCATGCCGATGGCGCTGCGCCTCACCGAGGAAGGCTTCGCCCTTTACGATCCGATGCCGTTCGACCTATCGGCGGACGAGTTCCTGCAGTACGCGGCCGACAAGGGGATGCGGCGGTTCGGCACGATCAGCAGCGCCCGTGGGCGACCGCTCGCCGAGATCGACCTCGACTACTCGCCGGTGCAGTTGGAGGACGCGTTCGCCGACGAGGACGAGAAGGCCCTCGCCGGCGTGGCCGTTTAGGTCAGAGCTAGCCGACCCAGACGGTTTTCGCGTTGCAGAACGCGCGGATGCCGAGGTTCGCGAGTTCGCGACCGTAGCCGGATCGCTTGACGCCGCCGAACCCGAGTTCGGGGTAGGACACCGTCATTCCGTTGATGAAGACCTGTCCCGCCTCGATGTCGTCGATGAAGCGCTCTTGCTCCGCTTCGTCGTTGGTCCAGGCGTTGGAGCCCAGGCCGAACGTCGTGGCGTTGGCGATCTCGATGGCTTCGTCGATCCCCGAGGCGCGGTACATGGAAGCGACCGGCCCGAAGACCTCTTCGGTGTAGAGCGCCATGTCTTTGGTGATGTCGGTGACCACCGTCGGCGGGTAGAACCAGCCCGGCTGATCGGGAGCCTTGCCGCCGAGGCGGACCTTCGCACCCGCGGCGACGGCTTCCTCGACCTGCTTGGCGATTTCGTCGCGGCCCGACTCGGTGGCCAGCGGACCCACGTCGGTGTCCGGGTCGGTCGGGTCGCCGACTGTGAGCGCCTGCATCGTCTCGACGAACTTGTCCACGAACGCGTCGTAGATGTCGGTGTGCACGATGAACCGCTTGGCGGCGATACACGACTGACCGTTGTTCTGCACCCTCGCCTTGACCGCGGTCTTGACTGCCTCGTCGAGGTCGACTGACGGCATCACGATGAACGGGTCGCTGCCACCGAGTTCCATCACGCTGGGTTTGATCTCGTCACCGCAGATCGCGGCGACGGACTGGCCGGCCGGCTCGCTTCCGGTGAGTGTGGCCGCCTTGACCCGGGGATCACGCAGGATGGCTTCGACGGCGCTGGAGGACACCAGCAGCGTCTGGAAGCAGCCGTCTGGAAAGCCGCCGCGTGCGATGACGTCGGAGAGATACAGCGCCGATTGCGGCACGTTGGAGGCGTGCTTGAGCAGGCCCACGTTGCCGGCCATCAGCGCAGGCGCGGCGAAGCGGACGGCCTGCCAGAGCGGAAAGTTCCACGGCATCACGGCGAGCACGACGCCGAGCGGCTGCCACCGGGTGTAGGCCTTTTTCGCTCCGACCTTCGACGCTTCCGCCGGCTCGTCGGCCAGCAGTTTCTCGGCGTTCTCGGCGTAGTAACGAAAGCCCGCGGCGCACTTGAGCGCTTCGGCCTTCGCCGACTTCAGGGTCTTACCCATCTCGAGGGTCATCATGGCACCGACTTCGTCGGCTTCCTTTTCCAGCAGGTCGGCGGTGGCGTTGGCCCACTCGGCGCGCTGGGCGAACGTGGTGGAGCGGTGGTAGTCCAGGAAGCGCTCGTGGGCGCGGGCGATCGCTGCGTCGACGTCGCTGTCGGTCGCGGCGGTGAAGGTTTTGACTGTCTCGCCGGTGGCCGGGTTGATGGTCGCGATGGGCACGGTGGCCTCTCCTTCTGGAGTCATCTTCGTTCGGGTGAAAGTTTCAACATCTAGCCTGCCACTATCGTTCCCCTAAAGGGAGGTGCCGATGAGCAAAGCGGCCGAGTTGATCGTGAAGTGCTTGGAGAACGAGGGCGTTGCCGTGGTCTTCGGTCTGCCGGGCGAAGAGAACATTCGCTTCGTGCAGGCGCTGGCCTCGTCCAACATCCGATACGTGCTCACCCGCCACGAGCAGGCCGCGTCGTTCATGGCCGAGATGTACGGCCGGGTCACCGGGCGCGCTGCGGTGGTCTCCGCGACGCTGGGCCCGGGCGCGATCAACATGCAACTGGGCGTCGCCGACGCCACTACCAACAGCACGCCGTTGGTCGCCATCTCGGCCCAGGTCGGCCAGAACCGGCAGTACAAGGAGTCGCACCAGTATGTCGACCTGGTGTCGATGTTCGCGCCGATCACCCGGTGGGCCGCCGGTATCCCGACCGTGGAGGCGATACCGGAGATGGTCCGCAAAGCGTTCAAGCTTGCCGAGACCGAACGCCCGGCCGCGGTGTATCTCGCTGTGCCCGAACACATCGATGCCGACGAAGCCGACTACGACCTGGGCCCTTTGCCGCGCAACGTCGTTCGGGCTGACGCACCGGCCGTCCGTCAGGTGGCGCGCGCCATCGACGTCCTGCGCAACACACAGCGCCCGGTGCTGCTGGCCGGGCATGGCGCCGCCCGTTCCGGCGCGACCGACGCGCTGGTGCGGTTCTCCGAGAAGTTCAACATTCCGGTGGCCAACACCTTCCATGGCAAAGGCGTCATGCCCGACGACCACCCCAACAGCATCGGGGCGCTGGGGTTCATGCGGCACGACTACGTCAACTTCGGATTCGACAACGCCGACGCCGTCATCGCGGTGGGATATGAGTTGCAGGAGTTCGACCCGGTTCGGATCAATCCCAAAGCCGACAAGAAGATCATCCATATTCACCGGTTCCCGGCCGAGGTCGACGCGCACTACTCGGTCGACGTCGGGATCATCGGCGACATCAGCGACTCTTTGGACGCGCTGGCTGAGGGGCTCGACGACCATCTCTTCGTCGCAGATCCGGAAATCCCGGGGTCTGGTCTGCTCACTGAAGAATTCGAACGCGGACAACAGGATTCGCGATACCCGCTGGCGCCGGCCCGCGTCGTCGCCGACACCAGGGCCGCGCTGGGCCGCGCCGACATCGTGCTGGTCGACACCGGTGCCACCAAAATGTGGATGGCCCGGCTCTACCCGACCTATGAACCCAACACCTGCCTGATCTCAAATGGGCTGTCCACCATGAGCTTTGCGCTACCTGGTGCCCTCGGAGTCAAGTTGGCCAAACCGGACGCGAAGGTGTTGGCCGTGGCCGGTGATGGGGCCTTCCTGATGAACTCGCAGGAGATCGAAACCGCCGTCCGCGAGAAGATCCCGCTGGTCGTGCTGATCTGGGAAGACGGCGGATACGGCCTCATCGAGTGGAAGATGGACCTCGAACTCGGCGAACACCACTACGTCAAGTTCGGTAACCCCGACATCGTGAAGTACGCAGAAAGCTTTGGCGCCAAGGGCTATCGCATCAACAGCGCCGACGAGCTGTTGCCGACACTGCAGGCTGCCCTCGACGACGACGGGGTCTCGCTGATCTGCTGCCCGGTCGATTACTCCGAAAACCTGCGGTTGACCGATCGGCTCGGCGAGCTCGACGAAACCCTGTGACGCCGCTTCTTCTGTCCGAGCGATAGGCCTCGTCACCGCCCGACGATGTATGGCGGCGGCAAGCCGGCGATGACGGCGCCGAAGTTCTGCAGCGCCCTGTTGCCGTCGGACCAATAACTGCTGTGCGCCTCGACACTGGGCAGGCCGAGTGGGCCGGCGGGACCCGGATCGGCGGCCAACCGGGTTGCACCGAAGCCCGGCGCGGTCGGCTCGGCGCCCAACGTCCACTCGGTGACGACGCCACTGAGTCCGATGATGTCGTTGCCCGCCCGCATCGCATAGATATGGGCGCCGCTGTCCAGGCTCAACCGGTCGGCACGTTCGACCAGCATGCCGGGGCTTCCGACCGCGATGACATTGTCGGCGTCGAGGTGGTGGCCACCGGAAGCGGCAGCGCCCAGCACCGTCGAGCCATAGCTGTGGCCGATCACGGTGTCGATCGATCGACGGCCGACATGCGATGCCCGCAGGCCGTTCTCGAACGTGTCCAACCGGTCCGCGCCACGCTGGGCCGGCCCCGGCAACGCCGCCTGGCTGAGATTCATCGGGCGGTCGTAGCCCATCCACGTCGTGACCGCGACATCCTCCGATCTCAGCCCTCTGTCGGCAGTCAGTGCGGAGGCGTACATGGCCGTCGCGATCTCGTCGCTGGACGACAGCCGGGAAAGGTCTTGACCGGTGCCGGGGAGAAAGATCGCGTTGTGACTGGCGGTGTCCGGATTGCCGATCGAGACCGCGCCGCGGCCGAATTCGTCGAGCAGGCCGAGGTAGTGTTTCGGCCCGTCGTCGGAATTCAACTGCGCTGTGACGGCCTGGTAGCCCCGCAATTGTGTTCTGGCAGCTGCCAATTGCGACTGCAGCGCGTAGAGGATGCCGTCGTCGACGTTGTGTCCGGTCAGCAACTCGGCAATGCCGTGGCCAATCCGGTCGATGTCTGACTGAATGCGCGGTTCGAGTTCCACGAGGTGCAGCCGGTTGTAGTGGTCCTTGCCCAGGTGGTCCGGCGGATCCCAGGGCATCCCGGCCCGATTGCCGATGCTGTGATCCCTGCGAAAAAACCAGTCCTTCTCGTCCGGAGTGAGCTGATTCCACAGCTCGTTGAACTGGCTCGGGTCGTCGGGCAGCGGGGCGGACAGCGCCCGACGGATCTGCGGTCGACGGTCCTGCGGTCTGCCGTCGGCCGTGCTGATCGCGATCGCCAGCTCGTTGTCTGTCGAGTTCGCTTCTGCCACAATCGCATCAAGTCGGGATTGCAGTTGGCTCTGGGTAAAGAGTCGGCCGCTGAGCACCGAAATCGGCAGCACTGTGTTGGTCAGCGAGTTGATCGTCATATCCAACTCGGCGGCGTCCTGGCGCAACGCGGCCAACTTCACCCGGAGTTGCGCGATGCTCTCGGCTGCGGCGCCGGCTGCCCGCGCCACCGCCAGCGACTCCATGCCGTGCGCATCGATGTCGTCGCGGATCGACGCGTAGTTTTGCTGGCGGGCTTCAGCTTCGGCTCCTGCCCAGGTGTCGTCGGGCGCCACCGAGCTCAGTTGATCAGCGACCTCCAGGGTCGCCCGGCCGCGCACGTCGGCCGCTAGGAACACCTCGCGCACCGCGTCGGCGTTCCACCCGTCGATGTCGGCCACCGTCAGGGCCACGGGTCAGACCGAACCCAGTCCGCGCAGCTGTTCGGCGCCCACGTATTCGGCTGCCGCGAAGTGCATCCCATCGTTGGTCAAGTCCAGCGCGTGATCGCCGAGGCGGGTGAGCAGCCGGCGCGACGCCTGCAACCATTCCGCCGCTGCGGTATTCAGTGCGATCGCAGAGACGCCCACCCAACCCGACTGGGCCGCAGCGATCCGGTTGTCCGACGCTAGGTGGGCGCTCGCCACGTCCTCGCCGAGCCCGGCGATCTGTGCTGCTGAAGCGGCCAGCGCCGCCAAGTCGACTCGATACATGTGTCAGCCGTAACAGTGACCCGGAGGCCGGGCAATTCACCTGGCGACCCGTTGCCTTCTCGACCGGATCCCCATGCACAGTTGGGCTTTAACGCTCAGCACTCGACTGGTCGGAGGGTGTCAGCACCGAGGCTGCCACCACGGCAAGTGAGATCAGCGCCAACAGTTGCACCCAGGCCGAATGGCCGGCATACCCGTCGACCGCCCGCCAGGGATGCCGGGCCAGCGCTGCGCCGGCCAGAATCAGACCACCGGCGCTGAGCCCCAGGGTGACCGCATCGAGCTGTCGTGGACGGTGGCGCAGCGCCCACCGCAGGCCCAGTGCGGCGCCGAACACGACGGCGCCCGCGACGCCGGCAGTGAGCGCTGCGGCGGCCAGGACCGCGACGGCAGCCCACCGCCCCGGCGTCCACGGCCGCGCCGGGGGATCGTCAGAAGGTTTGCGTCGCCGCGGCCACCACGCCATCAAGGCCACCAGCGGCAACAGCGCCAGCCCGCCGGCCAGGCCGGCACGGTACAGCGAGTTCGGCGCGAACGTCAGCGTGATGGTGCCCGACGTTCCAGGTGGCACCACCCAGCCCTGCTGCCATCCGTTGACCGCGATCGGGGTCAACCGAGTCCCGGCGCTGGTCCGCGCCACCCAACCCGCGTTGATGCTTTCCGGCACGACCACCACCCGCGACGCCCGCGAATCCGCGACGCGCACCTCGCGGCGGGCCGGACCCCACGCTCCGGTGGATGCCGGGGTCGACGCGGTGGCTGACGGGACCGGCTGGGGCGCGGACAATTCCGCGCCGTCGACGACGAATTGTGGCCCAGGACTGATCAATAACTCCTGCTGGCCGGTCGGCAACACGATCGGCTCCGAGTCACACGGTGCCGCGTTCACCGGCGCGCCGTCCAGCAGCGCGCCCACCGTCGCATGAATTGACGTGTGCACGAACCGGCCGGCGATCGCGATGACCGGCCCGTGCTCGCAGTCGACGGTGATGTCGCGGGCCCGATTGCGGGCGGCATCGGCGGGAGCGATCGGTGTCCCGCCGACGCCCAGCGCCGCGATCTCGGCAAGCCCCGGCGGTTTGAGTTGGTCGAAGCCCAGCGCCGTCCGGTCGATGACGTCGTCCCAATCGAGCAGGCTGACCGTGACGGTGTCGGTGACGCGGGATTTCAGCGGCAGGTTCTGCATGCCCGAGGTGGCCACGCGACGACCTGCGGGCCATCCCCGAGGTCGACGGCCACCATGGTCGGGTGCACCGGCAGCGCCGACGTGCTGGGCGTCAGCCGCAGACCGGTCACCTCGGTGGGCTCGGGCAGGGTGAGGGTGAGCGTCGGAGGTCGTCTTGTGCTGCACCACCCGCTGCGGCGCCGTCCAAGCGGTCGCCGGGTCGCCGTCGGTGGCGGCGTAGGCCGCGCCGAGGACGTCGACCAGATCGGAGTCGCCGTGGGCCCGGGTGGCGCCCGGCTCGGCGACCAGATCGGCCAGCTGGGGTCCCGAGCGGGCCCGCACCCAGACCGTCGGCTGTACCTGCGTCGGCGGCGGCACGCTGAGCGTACGGCTGAACGTGGCAGGCGTTTCGGGTGCCAGCGCCATCGACGGCGCGCACGCGACGTGGGCGGGCCCATTGCGCAACCGGGTCGGTCCAGCGCCTCGGAGCCGAGACTCCACTGTGCAACAACAGATTTCGGTGGCGGCGCGGGGACCAACGCGGTATGGCGCAGATCGACCGGATGGGCGAACCCGCCGGCGTCGTACTGAGTGATCGAGAGGTCGGTGATCGCGAACTGCACCCCGGGGGAGCCGTCGCTGGTGCCGATGGCGGTGATCCGTACCCACGGCGTCTCGCCGTAGGGCAATGCTGCGGTGGTAGGTTTCCCGGCCTCGTCGAATCGCAGTGTCGTTGTGCCGGTAGCGGTTTCGACCTCGACGCGACGGACCTGCGCGCCGACGGTGGTGGCGCTGGGGGTGATGGTGATGACGCTGTTGGCCACCGGATGGTCGAAATCGATGCGCAGCCACTGGCCGACGGCGGACTGCAGACCGTTGGACACCCATGCGGTCGCCGAATCGCTGTCGATCGCGGCGGCCGGCGACGCGGCGGTCGCGACGTCGGGCAGCACCGTGGAGTCCGAGGAGGAACTGGACGCCGTCAGCCGCCCGCCACTCCACCCGCCGTAGACGGTGTCCGCGCCCGGGCTTGGATAGTCGGGCACCCGGTTGAAGGTGTGCCGGGCATCGCCGTCGGCGCGGATCGCTGACGAGTGGTCGTCGACGCGGCCATAGTCGGTCTCGCGGGCCAGCGGCGTGTCGGTCACCGTCACCAGCGGAACCGGCAGGCCCGCGCGCACGGCGTCCGCCGTCAGCAGCACCGGGCCCAGCGGCGGCTGACCGGTCAGCCGGCGTCGTTCGTCGAGTCGCAACAACACCTCGGGCCCGCCGTCGACGCGGACCATCTGGTCGATGTCGGCGAGGTAGGGCGCCGCGGGGTTGCCGGTGCTCGCGGCTACGCGGTAGATCTCGACGGCGGGGTAGCGGGGCCGCAACCCGCTGTCGGTGACGAAACCCGCCACCGGACCCGGCCCGACCGGCGCGCCGAACTGGGCGACTTTCTGCAGTCTTGGCGATCCGCTTATCGCTCGGTGCACCAGGATCGGGCGTGCCGATCGCGAGGAGTCCGGATCCAGATCGTTGCGCACGACGACATACGAAATGCCCTGGCGAGCAAGCGTATCGGCGAGACCAGCCGATGGACGTCCAGCCGCAAACAAGCGCTGGACCGAATCCAGCGCGCGAATGGTCGGCGGCGGCGTCAGCGGAATCGAGTCGCGCACACCCCATGGGCTGTCGCCTAGCACCTGCAGCGGTTCATCGTGGCTGGTGCCCCACAGTTGAGTAGCGAACGGCGCACCGGGAACCACCAGCACGCGACCCGGTGTCGGCGTTCCCGTGTTGTGTGCGGAGAGCCAATCGGCGGTCTCCTGCCAATACCGGGGTATCTCCTTGAACGTGCCGGGCGGAGCGATCCGGCCGCTCCAGGCCAGCGACGTGGCGGCCAGCAGCGCGGTCAGCACGACGATCCCGGCCGCGACCCGTCTGTCGCGCTCGGGATGGGCGAACGCGTGGATCCACACCGACTTCGGCACGCTGCCCGGTAGTGGAATCCGGCCGAGCAGTTCAGCCAGACCCAACACGACGGGGATGCGGATCAGCGACTCGAGCTTGTGCACATTGCGCAGCGGCGCTCCGCCGGCGTCCAGAAACGCCTGCACCTGGTGGGCAAGCGGCGAGCCCAGCCCACCGCTGTAACCCACACCCAGCAGCACCACGCCGACCAGCAGCATCGTCACCAGCCGCCCCCGGGCAGGCATGCCGCCCCCAGACCTTCCGGCAAGCCCGGCAAGCCCGGCCGCTGCCACCAGACAGGTGGCCAGGATGGCGACCGACCCCGTCACCAGCGGCGCACCCGCGGTCGCGTTGGGCGCGACGAACGGCGTCCAGCTGTCGGTACCGCGCAGCACCTCGACCAGCGACGACCATTGCGTCGTCACGCCAGAGGATTCGATGAAATCCAGAAACGGCGGGCTGATCTGCGCCATCAGGACCAGCGCCACCACCCACCAGGTGATGGCCAGCGCCAACGCCGAGCAACCACCATCCGGTGTAACGCCACCAACGCCGGTTCGGCCGATGGCAGGCCCACCAGATCACTGCGGGCAGGCAGCCGGCCAACGTCGCGATCGCATTGACCGCCCCCATCAGCGCCACCGCGACGCCGGCCTGACCGGCCAGCCGGCGGACCGACCTCTGGTCCCGATCGCAGCTGCGCAACGCCAGAATCGTGGGCAGCAACACCCACGGCGCCAGCATGATCGGCAAGGTCTCCGACGAGATCGACCCCAACGTGGTCAACACCCGCGGGGACAGCGCAAACGCCGTCGCGGCGATCACCCGCGACGTCGGACTGCCGATGCCCAGCGCCTCGGCAACCCGGAGCAGACCCCAGAAGCCGACGGTCAACAGCAGCGCCCACCACAGCCGTTGGGTGAGCCAGCCCGGCAGTCCCAGCAGGTGCCCCGCCAAGAAGAAGGTGCCGTGCGGGAAGAGGTAGCCGTAGGCCTGATTCTGCGCCTGCCCGAACGGCAGTTCGCTGTTCCACAAGTTGGTGGCCCGGGACAGGAAGCGCAGCGGGTTGACCGTGAGGTCGAGCTTGGTGTCCGGCGAGATCTCGCCGGGTGACGACGCGAGGCTCAGCGCCAGTGCGATAGCCGAGACCAACCACATCCAGCGTCGCCTCAGCGGCATGACCTCGACGGGCGCCGGCTCGGCCCGCACGGCGAGCTGAATCGGGCTAGCTGCGGTTGCCGTACTCGACCCGGTTGAGCACCGACGACTGCGGGTCGCCACCGGGCAGCGGCGGCTTGGTGTCCTGCTGCACCATCAAGGTGATCCCGAAAATCGCGGCGGCGCCCAGCAGCAGACCGACCACGACGCTGGCGGCGGCGGGCGCGACGAAGCGATTCATAGCTGCAAACTAGCAGAGAACGCAGAGGACAGGTCGCGGCCGGTAATCGCTGACAGCGCAGCCCATGACAGCATGGCCCGATGGGTTTGCCACGGATGCTCGCTGTAGTCGCCGCGCTGACGGCGCTGTTGGCGGGGTGTGGGCACACCTCGAAGCCCGCGCCGACACCGGCGACGTCGTCAACGGTCAAAGCACTTCCGCCGGCCCGATCTGCATGCGGAGACCCGGCGGCCCTGCCCCCCCGGGAGAAGTTGGCTCAGCTGTTGATGGTGGGCGTCCGCGACAGCGACGACGCCAAAGCTGTGGTGACGAACTTCCACGTCGGGGGAATCTTCATCGGCAGCTGGACTGACATGAAGATGTTGGGACCCAACCTGGTGAAGGAGCTCTCGACCGCCACTGCGCTGCCGGTGGCAGTCAGCGTCGACGAGGAAGGCGGCCGGGTGGCCAGGCTTTCCAAGCTGATCGGACCGTCGCCCTCGGCGCGAGAACTGGCCGCGAAGTACACCCGCGAGCAGGTCTACGGCATGGCGCTCGACCGAGGCCACAAAATGCTGGGCCTCGGCATCACGGTCGACTTCGCGCCCGACGTCGACGTCACCGACGCCCCTGACGACACAGTGATCGGTGATCGGTCGTTCAGTTCTGATCCGCAAAAAGTCGTTGAGTTCGCCGGCGCGTACGCCCGTGGTTTGCACGACGCCGGGCTGCTCCCGGTGCTCAAGCATTTCCCCGGCCACGGCCACGGATCCGGCGACTCGCACACCGGATCCGTCATCGTCACACCGCCGCTGGCCGATCTGCAGAACGATGACTTGGTCCCGTACCGGGCACTCTTGAACGCTGTCACCCCGCAGGGCGCGATGGTCGGACATCTGCAGGTGCCGGGACTCACCGGCGACGAACCGGCCAGCGTCAACCGGGCTGCCGTGCAGTTGCTGCGCACCGGCGTCGGATACACGGCCCCCGCCTTCGACGGTCCCGTGTTCAGCGACGACCTATCCAGCATGGCAGCGATCAAGGACCACTACACAGTGCCCGAGGCGGTGTTGCACACCCTGCAGGCCGGCACCGATGTCGCGCTGTGGGTGACAACCGATGAAGTGCCCGCGGTGCTGGATCGGCTGGAGAAGGCTTTGGCCGCAGGGGAGTTGAAGATGCCCGACGTCGACGCGTCGGTGTTGCGGGTCGCGAAGTTCAAGGGGCACAAGCCGGACTGCGGCCCGTAACGAGGCGTCGGGACCGCGCATTGCTTAGGCTGAACTGCGGCGTTCTTTGTGGAATCCGCTAGACAGGGGACAGCATGGCAGGTGGTACCAAGCGGTTACCCCGTGCAGTCCGTGAACAGCAGATGCTGGATGCCGCGGTTCAGATGTTCTCGATCAACGGCTATCACGACACCTCGATGGATGCGATCGCCGCGAAGGCCGAGATCTCCAAGCCGATGCTGTATCTGTACTACGGCTCCAAGGAGGAACTGTTCGGCGCGTGCCTGGATCGCGAGCTGGCGCGATTCGTCGACGGTGTGCGTGAAGAGATCGATCTCAATCAGAGCCCGAGAGACTTGCTGCACAACACGATTGTCGCGTTCATGCGCTACATCGACGCCAACCGCTCGTCCTGGATCGTGATGTACGCCCAGGCGACCAACTCGCAGGCCTTCGCCCACACCGTGCGGGAGGGCCGCGAGCGAATCATCGCCCTGGTCGTGCGAGTCCTGCAGGCGGGCACCCGGAATCCCGAACCCGACACCGACTTCGACATGATCGCGGTCGCACTGGTGGGCGCCGGTGAGGCGATCGCGACGCGGCTCAGCACCGGCGACACCGACGTCGACGGTGCCGCGGAAGTGATGATCAATCTGTTCTGGCGCGGCCTGAAGGGCAAGCCGGTCGATAAAGACGCGGCGGAACACTCTGTCGAATCCGGTTGACGGGTGATGGGCCGCCGCAACATCGACTTCTTCTGTGCGGTAGTCATTGTCGGACTGCTGGCCGGGGCCGCGGGGTTGGCGACGACGCTGCTACTGCGTGCACTTGAACATCTCGCTTATCACTACGCATTCGGATCATTGTTGGAGGGGGTGACCGGCAGCAGCCCGGTCCGTCGAGCACTTGGGCCGATGGCCGGCGGAGCGCTTGCAGGGCTGGGGTGGTGGCTGCTGCGATCGCGGGCCGATATACCGCCGTTGTCCGATGCAATCGCGGACCGGACGCGTATTCGTCTGCTGCCTTTCGGTTTCGACGCCGCGCTGCAGGTGTTGGTTGTCGGCTCTGGTGCATCGCTCGGCCGGGAAGTGGCCCCTCGCCAATTCGCGGTGGCACTAGGGGATTCCGCCACGAGATGGCTGAAAAGGCTGTCGGCAGAGGATCGCGAGATCCTGCTGGCCTGTGCGGCGGGCGCCGGACTCGGTGCGGTGTACGCGGTGCCGCTCGGTGGTGCGCTGTTCACCGTGCGAATCATGTTGAAAACTTGGCACCCCCGAGCGCTGGGTGCCGCATTGATTACTTCCAGCCTGGCGGTCGCAGTAGCCTCGTTCGTCACCCACGATCAGCCGAACCTGAACTGGCCCAACCTGCACGTGTCGTATCGGCTGATCGGGTATGCGCTTGTATTGGCCCCGCTGACCCTTGTCATAGGACTCGCCTTCAACCGCCTCATGGCATCGGCACGTCAGGCCGCGCTGACTCGATCGTGGCTGCTGATCCCAGCGATTGCCGGAGCGGGATTGCTGATCGGTGTCTGCTCACGCTGGTGGCCTGAGCTGCCCGGCAACGGCAAATCGATCCTGACCGCAACCCTCGCCGGCGGGATGACCCTGGAAACGGCAGCGATAGTGTTGGTTTTGAAGCCCATGCTGACGGCTGTGTTTTTGCGCGCCGGCGCGAGAGGCGGGATGCTCACTCCCGCGCTGGCCACTGGTGCCGCAGCCGGCACGCTGTTGGTGCTGATCATCAACGCGGTGGCAGGAACCCAATATCATGTTCCGGCAGTCTCAATGGCCGGTGCAGCAGGTGTGTTGGCTGTCACGCAACGCGCGCCGTATTGGGCCGCGATCTTCGTCTGGGAACTCGCTCGGCCTCCGCTGTGGCTGCTGCTGGTTTTCCTTATCGCCGCCTTGAGCTCCTACGGGTTGGGGCTCTTCGTTGAGCGCTGCCGCGCCCTACTGCGCCCGTAGCGTGCCGGTCAGGTACGGGTAACCCTTGGCGATATTGCGCAAGCTGAGGTCCCAGCCGTCCTGCACCTGATTCACGTAAAGTCCGGCACTCGCCGGCAACAGCACGGGCTTGCCGAATCGGACCGAATAGGTCACCGCGTCGGGAAGGCCGGCTTCTAAATTCGCCAACACCGCTGCCGCGCTGAACATTCCGTGGGCAATCGAGGTGGGGAATCCGAACAGCTTGGCCCCGACCGCGCTGGTGTGGATCGGGTTGTGGTCACCGCCCACGGCGGCGTAACGACGAATCTGTCCGGGGCTGATCCGCAGAATCGCCTTGGGTGCAGACAACTTCGACTGCTTCTGCGGCGGCGGCTTGGGCTCGTCGGACAGGCTGGTGCGTTGCTGATGCAGGAACGTCGTGACCTGATGCCAGGCCACCTCATTGCCGACGCTGACGTCGGTCACCACGTCGACCAGCAACCCTTTGCGGTGTTCGCGAAGATTCTCGGCATGCACCGCGATGTTGACCGTGTCGGTCACCCGGATCGGACGGTGCTGGGTGATCTCGTTCTCCAAATGCACGGATCCCATAGCCGCAAAGGGGAAGTCGAAACCGCTCACCAGCGACATCACCGAGGGAAAGGTCAGCGCGAACGGATACGTCAGTGGCACCGCATCGCCGTAACGCAGCCCGGTGACCTCGGCGTACTCGGCGACGTGGGCCCGGTCGATCGGTAACTCGTCGACGTTCAGGGTCCTGGCGGGCAGACTGTCGCTGCGTGGCACGAACGGCAACGCCCCCGCCGCCGCGCGCAGCATGTTCTTCAGACCACTTGGTTGCGTCACTGGTTCTCCTCAGTCGATGGTCCGGCTTCTTCTCGGATCGTTTCGATCCGCATCGTCGCCGGACTAAGCGCCCAGCATGGCCTGGCCGCAGACGCGGATAGTGTTACCCGTCACCGCATTTGACGCCGGGCTGGCGAAGTAGGCGATCGCCTCGGCCACGTCGACCGGTTGCCCGCCTTGATACAGCGAGTTGAGTCGACGGCCCACTTCGCGGGTGGCCAACGGGATGGCCGCCGTCATCTTGGTCTCGATGAACCCCGGCGCGATGGCGTTGATCGTCACGCCCTTCTCGGCGAGTTGCGGCGCCAGCGCCTGCGTCAGCCCGATCATTCCCGCCTTGGTGGTGGCGTAATTGGTCTGACCACGGTTGCCCGAGATGCCGGCCATCGACGACAGGCCGATCACCCGGCCGCCCTCGCCGATGCTGCCGTTCTCGACCAGACCCTCGGTAAGACGTTGCGGCGCAAGCAGGTTGACGGCCAGAACGGAATTCCAGCGGGCATCATCCATGTTCGCGAGCAGCTTGTCGCGGGTGATCCCGGCATTGTTGACCAGGACGTCGGCCCGGCCGTCATAGTGCTGGCGCAGATGCTCGGTGATCTGGTCGACGGCATCGTCGGCGGTGACGTCGAGCGTCAGTGCCGTCCCGCCGACGCGGGTGGCCGTTTCGGCCAACGGCTCGGCAGCGGACTCCACGTCGATCGCCACGACGCGGGCCCCGTCGCGGGCGAACACCTCGGCGATCGTCGCGCCGATGCCTCGTGCCGCACCGGTGACGATGGCGACCTTGCCGTCCAGCGGCTTGTCCCAGTCTGCGGGCGGAGTGGAGTCCGCGGCGCCGACGTAGAACACCTGTCCGTCGACGTAGGCCGACTTGGCCGACAGGATGAACCGCAGGGTCGACTCCGCGCCGGTGGCAGCCGGCTTGGCGTCGGGGGACACGTACACCAGTGCGGCGGTCGCGCCGTGCTGCAACTCCTTGCCCAGCGAGCGGGTGAAGCCTTCGAGCGCCCGCTGCGCGATCCGCTCGTCGGAGCTCTTGGCCTCGTCGGGAGTAGTGCCCACGACGACCAGGCGGCCGGAATGCCCGATGTTGCGCATCAGTGGCGTGAAGAATTCATGCAGGGCAGTCAGCCCGGCCGGCGTGGTGATCCCGGTGGCGTCGAACACCAGACCGCCGAAGGAGTCCGCCCAGCGACCGCCGAGATTGGCGCCCACCACGTCGTAGTCCGCGGCCAGCGCCGCCCGGAGGGGCTCGACCACCCGGCCCTCGCCGCCGATCAGCAACGAGCCGGCCAGCGGCGGGTCGCCCGCCCGATACCGCCGCAGCGTCTCGGGCTGCGGAACACCAAGCTGCTTGGCGAGGAACGAGCCGGGCCCGGAGTTGACGACTTGGGAGAATAGATCGGGTGCCACTGAGTTGCCTTCCATGCTGAGGGGTACCAGTACCGTAGTCGAGAGCTAACTTACTCCAGAGTAAGAACACTGAGTAGGATGGCTCCCAACCGTGGATAACCATCAACTGACGGAGATAAGCGTGGCATCTGCAAGTTCACAAGCGACCGCCGCCAAACGACGCGTCGCAGTGTTGGGCGGCAATCGAATCCCGTTCGCGCGTTCTGACCGCGCGTACGCCGAGGCGTCCAACCAAGACATGTTCACGGCGGCTCTGGGTGGGCTGGTCGACCGGTTCGGACTCGCCGGTGAGCGACTTGGCGCGGTCATCGGCGGCGCGGTCCTCAAGCACAGCCGCGACTTCAACCTGATGCGCGAAAGCGTGCTCGGATCCGCGCTGTCGTCCTACACGCCGGCGTTCGACCTGCAGCAAGCCTGCGGCACGGGTCTGCAGGCAGCGATCGCCGCGGCCGATGGCATTGCCGCGGGCCGCTACGAGGCCGCCGCGGCGGGCGGGGTGGACACCACCTCCGATGCGCCGATCGCGCTGGGCAACAATCTGCGCCACACCCTGCTGGGGCTGCGCCGGTCGAAGTCCAACGTCGACCGGCTCAAGCTGGTCGGCAAACTGCCCGCGAGCCTCGGGGTGGAGATTCCGGTGAACAGCGAGCCGCGTACCGGATTGTCGATGGGTGAGCACCAGGCCATCACCGCCAAGGAGATGGGTATCAAGCGCGTCGACCAGGATGAGCTCGCCGCCGCGAGCCACCGCAACATGGCGGCGGCCTACGATCGCGGCTTCTTCGACGACCTGGTCACCCCGTTCCTGGGCCTCTACCGCGACGACAACCTGCGCGCCGACTCGTCGGCGGAGAAGCTCGCCAAGCTCAAGCCCGTGTTCGGGGTGAAGGCCGGCGACGCCACGATGACGGCAGGTAACTCGACACCGTTGACCGACGGCGCCTCGGTGGCACTGCTGTCTACCGAGGAATGGGCCGCCGGACGCTCGCTGACACCATTGGCCTACTTGGTCGACGCGGAGACGGCCGCGGTCGATTACGTCAACGGCGCCGACGGCCTGCTGATGGCGCCGACCTACGCGGTGCCGCGCCTGCTGGCTCGAAACGGGCTGAGCCTGCAGGACTTCGACTTCTACGAGATCCACGAGGCATTTGCGTCGGTGGTGCTCGCGCACCTGCAAGCCTGGGAGTCGGAGGAGTACTGCAAGGAGCGCCTGGGACTGGATGCCGCGCTGGGGTCTATCGACCGGGCCAAGCTGAACGTCAACGGCTCCTCGTTGGCCGCCGGCCACCCGTTCGCGGCGACAGGCGGGCGAATCCTCGCTCAGCTGGCCAAGCAGCTGCACGAGGCTAAGGCGCAGAACGGCGGCAAGCCGGTGCGTGGCCTGATCTCCATCTGCGCCGCGGGCGGCCAGGGCGTCGCCGCCATCCTGGAGGCATGAGACAGCCCGCGGGGCGGGCTCACGCCCAGCGTTTAGCTACCGAATCGCTCGGGTAGCCATCTGCCTGGATAGCTCCGTGTTGTCGTCCAGACCCCCCGATCCGATGGCGGTGCGGAGCGCCCCCGAAATCGGCCTCGACCTGGAGGACAGGTATCGAGTCGAGACCGGGGCCGCCACGGAATGAGGGGATTTCGCGGCGGCCCCTCCCCTTCTTCTAAGTCCCCAACAGCGAAATCCCCCGTCTCCGAGGAGAACGGGGGATTTTGCTGTTGAGCAATCGATCTCAGAAGGCTGCTTCGTCGAGCTCCATGATCTCGTTGTCGATGTTCTCCAACACCTGGCGGGTGCTGGTCAACAGCGGCAGGAAGTTCTTCGAGAAGAACGAGGCCACGGCGATCTTGCCCTCGTAGAAATTCCGGTCGGCCTCGCTCACGCCACCGGCGTCGAGCGCCTCCAGGGCCACGGCGGCCTGACGCTGCAACAGCCAGCCGATCACCAGGTCGCCGACGCTCATCAGGAAGCGCACCGACCCCGTGCCGACCTTGTAGATGCTGGAAATCTCTTCCTGCGCGGACATCAGGTAGCCGGTCAGCGTCGCCGCCATCGCCTGGACATCAGCCAGGGCGGTGGACAGCAGCGCACGCTCTGCCTTGAGCCGACCGTTGCCGGACTCATTCTTGATGAACTCCTCGATCTGTCCCGATACGTGAGCCAGCGCCACACCCTTGTCGCGCACGATCTTCCGGAAGAAGAAGTCCTGTGCCTGGATGGCGGTGGTGCCCTCGTACAGCGAGTCGATCTTGGCGTCGCGGATGTACTGCTCGATCGGGTAGTCCTGCAAGAAGCCGGAACCACCGAAGGTCTGCAAGCTCTCGGTGAGCTTGGCGTAAGCCTGCTCGGAGCCGACACCCTTGACCACGGGCAGCAGGAGGTCGTTGACCTTGAGCGCAAGGTCCTCGTCGACCCCGTGCACTGCCTTGGCCACCGGCGCGTCCTGGTAGGTCGCGGTGTAGGTGTAGAGCGCACGCAGACCCTCGGCGTACGCCTTCTGGGTCAACAGGCTGCGACGCACGTCCGGGTGGTGGGTGATAGTCACCCGCGGTGCGGCCTTGTCGGTCATCTGAGTCAGGTCCGCGCCCTGAATCCGGGACTTGGCGTACTCCAGGGCGTTCAGATAACCGGTGGACAGCGTGGCAATCGCCTTGGTGCCCACCATCATCCGAGCCTGCTCGATCACCTCGAACATCTGCGCAATGCCGTTGTGCACCTCGCCGACCAGCCAACCCTTGGCCGGAACGTCGTGCTGACCGAACGACAGCTCACAGGTGGCGGAGGCCTTCAAGCCCATCTTGTGCTCGACGTTGGTGACGAAGACGCCGTTGCGGTCGCCAGGCTCGCCGGTCTCGAAGTCGAACAGGAACTTGGGCACGAAGAACAAAGACAGTCCCTTAGTGCCCGGTCCGGCGCCCTCGGGGCGGGCCAGCACCAAGTGGAAGATGTTCTCGAACAAGTCATCAGAGTCAGCGGAGGTGATGAAACGCTTCACCCCGTCGATGTGCCACGAGCCATCGTCCTGCTGGACGGCCTTGGTGCGACCTGCGCCCACATCTGAGCCGGCATCCGGCTCGGTGAGCACCATGGTCGAACCCCAGCCGCGCTCAGCGGCAATGACGGCCCACTTCTTCTGCTCTTCGGTGCCGAGGTGGTAGAGAATCTGGGCGAAACCTGCGCCACCGCCATACATCCACACCGCCGGGTTGGCGCCAAGAATGTGTTCGTGCAGCGACCAGACCATCGCCTTGGGCATCGGCATGCCGCCGAGCTCCTCGTCGATGCCGATCTTGTCCCAACCACCCTCGAGCAGCGCGCGAACCGACTTCTTGAACGGCTCAGGCAGAGACACGGCGTGTGTTGCAGGGTCGAACGTCGGGGGGTTGCGGTCCGTGTCGGCGAACGACTCGGCTACGGGACCCTCGGCCAACCGGCTCATTTCCACCAGCATCTCGCGGGCGGTCTCGGCGTCTAGGTCGGTGTAATCGCCTTCGCCGAATGCTTTGTCAATGCCTAAGACCTCAAACAGGTTGAAAACCTGGTCGCGGACATTGCTCTTGTAGTGGCCCACTGGTTCCTCCTCGATGAGAACGCCACTTTAAGGTTGGGTACTTGGCTTAAGTTACCCACCAGTAACACGCCTAAGTTATACCCAGGAGATACCCCGCGCAACCGAGTGTGAGCTAAATTTCATCGGCCAATCAACCAACCGGTTGGATTCGCGCTGATCAGGACCCTAGAGTATTGCTTCACCTGCGGTGATGATGGATAGGTGCCAACTGTGTCAAGCGTCACGACGCTGCCCGTAGTCGACCTACGCGACAGTCCTGGCCAACTGCGGCGATGCCTGCGCGAGGCCGGCCACGAGGTCGGCTTCTTCTACCTGATCGGACACAACGTGCCCGCGGCGCTCACTGCACGGGTGCTCGCGGCGGCCCGGCGACTTTTCGCACTGCCGCAGGCGAACAAAGACGCCGTGGCGATGCTCCGCAGTCCGCATTTCCGCGGCTACACCCGGCTGGGCGGCGAGTTGACCCGGGGCGAGGTGGATTGGCGCGAGCAGATCGACGTCGGACCGGAGCGCGCCCCGATCGGTGGACCGGGTGAGCCGGACTATCTGTGGCTGCAAGGTCCTAATCAGTGGCCGTCCGGCGTGCCGGAGTTGCCGGGCATCGTCGCGGAGTGGGATGCCGCGCTCGCCGCGGTAGCCCGCGGCCTGCTGCGCCACTGGGCGGTCTCGCTGGGCAGTGCAGCGGATGTCTTCGACGCCGCATTCGCTGATGCGCCGGCCACCCTGATCAAGATCGTGCACTATCCGCCAGTCACGGCCAGCTCGCAGGGCGTGGGCGCGCACCGGGATTCCGGGGTGCTGACGCTGCTGCTGTCCGAGTCGGGCAGCGAGGGCCTGCAGGTCCGGGCCGCACGGGACGGCGGCTGGGTCGACGTGCCTGGGCGCGATGGCGCGTTCGTCGTCAACATCGGTGAGCTGTTGGAAGTGGCAAGCAACGGCTACCTGCGGGCCACCGAGCACCGGGTGAATCTGCAGCGTTCGGCTGATCGGATCTCAGTGCCCTACTTCTTCAACCCCCGACTAGACGCCCAGTTCCCTGTCCTGACGCTGCCGGCCGAACTCGCGGAGCGCGCCGGCCTGCGCGCGGACCCCGCTGACCCGATCTTCTCGGTCTACGGACGCAACGCCTGGAAGAGCCGGCTGCGGGCCCATCCCGACGTCGCTGCCGCGCACGGTTACGTGACGGGCGTCGCGCAAGATGTAACGCCGGGCGAGTAGGGTCGATTTACCAAAAAGCCCGTCGACGCGAATGAAGCCCGGTGAACACACCTGAGAATCTGACGCCTACTTCCCTCCGTGAGGCCTTCGGCCACTTCCCCTCCGGCGTGATCGCGATCGCAGCCGAAATCGACGGTGTCCGAGAGGGTTTGGCGGCCAGCACGTTCGTCCCGGTGTCGCTGGATCCGCCGTTGGTGTCGTTCTGCGTGCAGAACACCTCGACGACGTGGCCGAAGCTCAAGGACGTGCACGCGCTCGGCATCAGTCTGTTGGGCGAGTCGCACGACGACGCCGCGCGGGCGTTGGCTGCAAAGACCGGCGATCGGTTCGCTGATTTGGAAACGGTGTCCTACACCAGTGGTGCGGTCTTCATTCAGGGGACCAGCGTATGGATGGAAACCGCGATCGAGCAACTCATTCCGGCCGGCGATCACACGATCGTGGTGTTGCGGGTCAGCGACATCCAGGTCGACGCGGAAGTCGCGCCGATCGTGTTCCACCGCAGCGTCTTCCGGCGGCTCGGGGTCTAGCGACGGGCTAGGGACGCCTGCCGAGTTCCTCGCGGTAGCCCTGGACCCGCTGTTCGATCTCGGCAGCGTCCTGTTCGCGACCGTCCCGGTGTGCGAGACGTGCACGCGTCGAGAGTTCGCGGATCGCCGTCCGAATGTTGTTGATGCTCAAAGGTCGTTGAATGGCCATGGTCACCGCCTCCGGGTGAGTGAACGGATGGGTTGTCCACCCGTTCCCTAAATTACCCGGATCAGCGGAGCCGTCAACGCCGAATGGCTACCGACGGAAAAGCTTGTCACCCAGCCACACAACCGGGTCGTACTTGCGGTCGGCTACGCGCTCCTTCATCGGGATCAGCGCGTTGTCGGTGATCTTGATGCCTTCTGGGCAGACTTCGGTGCAGCACTTGGTGATGTTGCAGTAGCCCAGGCCGTGCTCTTCCTGCGCCTCGTCGCGCCGGTCGCGGGTGTCCAGTGGGTGCATCTCCAGCTCGGCAATCCGCATCAGGTAACGCGGGCCGGCGAACGCCTCTTTATTCTCCTCGTGGTCACGGATCACGTGGCAGACGTTGTTGCACAGGAAGCATTCGATGCACTTGCGGAATTCCTGGGAGCGCTCCACATCCTGCTGCGCCATCCGGTACTCACCGGGCTGCAGATCCTTCGGCGGCGCGAACGACGGGATCTCCCTGGCCTTCTGGTAGTTGAACGAGACGTCGGTCACCAGGTCGCGGATCACCGGGAATGTCCGGATCGGCGTCACGGTGACGACTTCGTCCTCGGCAAAGGTCGACATCCGCGTCATGCACATCAACCGTGGCTTGCCGTTGACCTCGGCAGAACACGAGCCGCACTTACCGGCCTTGCAGTTCCACCGGACCGCCAAGTCAGGCGTCTGAGTCTGCTGCAGGCGGTGGATGATGTCGAGCACCACCTCGCCCTCGTTGACCTCTACGGTGTAGTCCTGCAAATCACCGCCGGCCTCGTCACCACGCCATACCCGCAAAGTCGCGCTGTAGGTCATTAGCCTCTCCGTCCTGGGTGGTCGGCCAGCTCGTCGTCGGTGTAGTACTTCTCCAGCTCAGAGATCTCGAAAGCGTCGAGCAGGTCGGCCCGCATCGGCACCTGGTCTTTGCGCGTCACGGAGATGTCGGGGACGATTTCGTCGCCACCCTCCGCGGCGGTGCAGACCAGCAATATCTTGCGCCACGACGAGTCCATACCCGGGTGATCGTCGCGGGTGTGGCCGCCTCGGCTTTCGGTGCGCTCCAGCGCCGCTTTGGCGACGCATTCGCTCACCAGCAGCAGGTTGCGCAGGTCGAGGGCGAGGTTCCAGCCGGGGTTGTACTGCCGGTGCCCCTCGACGTGGATGTGCTTGAACCGCTCGCGAAGCTGGTCGAGCCGACTGAGGGCCTCGGTGATTTCGTCCTCTTTGCGGATGATGCCGACCAGGTCGTTCATCGACTGCTGTAACTCCAGCTGCAGCGTGTAGGGGTTCTCCGCGGCAGCGCCATTCGTCGGCGTCTCGAACGGAGCCAACGCCCGCTTCGCCGCGGTCTCGACGGCATCTTCGGCGACTGCCGGACGGCTACCGAGCGCCCGCACGTAGTCGGCGGCGCCGAGGCCCGCCCTGCGGCCGAAGACCAGCAGGTCGCTCAGCGAGTTACCGCCCAAACGGTTGGAGCCGTGCATACCGCCGGAGCACTCGCCCGCGGCGAACAGACCGGGGACGGTGGCTGCACCGGTGTCGGCGTCCACTTCGACACCGCCCATCACGTAGTGGCACGTGGGTCCGACTTCCATCGGCTCCTTGGTGATGTCGACCCCGGCCAACTCTTTGAACTGGTGGTACATCGACGGGAGCCGCTTCTTGATCTGTTCGGGTGTCAGTCGCGAGGCGATGTCGAGGTAAACCCCGCCATGCGGGGTCCCGCGGCCGGCTTTGACTTCGGAGTTGATCGCGCGGGCGACCTCGTCACGGGGCAACAGGTCCGGGGTACGACGGGCCGAGTCGTTGTCCTTGAGCCAGTCGTCGGCCTCTTGCTCGCTTTCCGCGTACTGACCTTTGAACACCGCCGGGATGTAACCGAACATGAAGCGGGAGTTCTCCGAATTTTTTAGTACCCCACCATCACCGCGCACACCCTCGGTGACCAGGATGCCCTTGACACTGGGCGGCCAGACCATGCCGGTCGGGTGGAACTGAACGAATTCCATGTTGATCAGGCTCGCGCCGGCGCGCAGTGCCAGAGCGTGGCCGTCGCCGGTGTACTCCCAGGAGTTCGAGGTGACCTTGAACGACTTGCCGATTCCGCCGGTGGCCAGCACCACCGCCGGGGCCTCGAACAAGATGAACTGGCCGCTGTCGCGGATGTAGCCGAACGCACCCGAGATCCGCCCCCCATCTTCGGAGCCGTCTTTCAATAACTCGGTGATCGTGGTTTCGGCGTACACCTTGATCCGGGCCTCGTAGTCACCCAGCTCGGCGTGATCCTCCTGCTGCAGCGAAACGATCTTCTGCTGCATGGTGCGGATCAATTCCAGGCCGGTCCGGTCGCCGACGTGTGCCAGCCGCGGGTAGGTGTGCCCGCCGAAATTGCGCTGACTGATCTTGCCGTCCTTTAGGCGGTCGAACAGCGCGCCGTAGGTCTCCAGCTCCCACACCCGGTCCGGGGCCTCTTTGGCGTGCAACTCGGCCATCCGCCAGTTGTTGAGGAACTTGCCACCACGCATGGTGTCGCCGAAGTGGGTCTTCCAGTTGTCTTTCGGGTTGGTGTTACCCATCGCCGCGGCGCAACCGCCCTCGGCCATCACCGTGTGCGCCTTACCGAACAGTGACTTGGACACCACCGCAACCTTCAGGCCGCGTTCCCGCGCCTCGATGACCGCGCGCAGACCCGCGCCGCCGGCACCGATGACGACGACGTCGTAGGAGTGCCGTTCGACCTCAGCCATGAAATCCTCGCTCAGCTATGTCGGTAATTCTGAAATGGCTTTTCAGCCAATAAATCTCAGGTCGGAAATGGTGCCGCTCGCGACCAGCGCAACGTAAGCGTCGGTCAGCATCAAAGTGCCCAAAGTGATCCAGGCGTACAGCTTGTGCCGGGTGTTGAGGTGACTTACCTGAGTCCAGATCCAATACCGCACAGGATGTTTGGAGAAGTGCTTGAGCCGTCCGCCGGTGATGTGCCGGCACGAGTGGCAGGACAACGTGTAGATCCACAGCATGATCACGTTGCCGAGCAAGATGATGTTGCCCAGTCCGAAGCCGAATCCACCAGGTCCGTGGTCGGAGTGGAACGCGACGATCGCGTCGTAGCTGTTGATCACCGAGATGATGCCGGCGGCGTAGAAGAAGTACCGGTGGGTGTTCTGGACGATCAGCGGGAACTTGGTCTCGCCGGTGTAATGGACGCGGGGCTCGGCCACGCTGCACGCGGTGGGCGACTGCCACACCGTGCGGTAGTAGGCGCCGCGATAGTAGTAGCAGGTCAGCCGGAACAGCAGCAGGAACGGCAGCGTCAGCGCCGCATACGGCAGCCACCACACATCGGGCAGGATCTGCGGCCAGAAGTCGCTGGCCTCTTTGATGCAGCCCTGGCTGACACACGGCGAATAGAACGGCGTCAGGTAGTGATACTTCGCGACGAAATAGTCGTCCTGCTGGAATGAGCGCACCGTCGCGTAGATGACGAACGCGGCGAAGCCCAGATCGATCCGGAAAGGTGACAGCCACCACCGGTCGGTGCGCAGGGTCCGTTGCTGGATCTGGGCACGCGTAGGTGAAAAGACACCGGACTCAGGATGGTTCGCCGTTGGTGCGCTCATCAATTGTTCCTCTTCGAACGGGCTGTTGGTCGAAGAGTACCCAGAGCTACCCGAAAGATTCTCGGCGGGGCTTGACTTGTCAGGACCTGCTGTGACCCCCGACTCCTTCGTGGTCGACGTCACGCCAAAAGTCGCGGTCGTAATCGGTGTCGGGAATGACGATCTTTTCGCCGGATTGCTGCACCGTAGCGCGCATTAGGTCTAATTCGGACACATCGATGTCAAGTAATTCGACGTCACCGAGTATCCGGTCGGCGTCGATCACGACGCGGCGCACAGCGGGGCTGTCGCCGTAGCGCGCTTTGAGCGAGCTCACGCACCGCCGCAGGCCACCGATGAGCTCGTGCAGCTCAGCGAGTTCAGTAGTGCTGGACAACGGATCTCCTACCGAGATGGTGTCGTGGATCACAGGACGACACCAATACTATCCGGCGCGCGGCGACAGCGTGAGACAGATCACTCCGGGACGTGGCTAGCACCGGTGAATCGGCTGCAGCATTCGGTGTGGCTGACGCAGCACCAAGCTGACTGTGTCATCGCGCACGCCGCGGTCCCGTGGTCTCCGTGGCGGGTGCACGACAAGGTCGGCGACGTCGGGAAACTGCCCGCACTCCGCGCACGACCGGTCGAGCCCGATGGTGCCGCCGCAGTCCGCGTGTCGATAGCTGCGCCGGCGCGGTTGGTCGACATAGTTCTCGTTGCCCCAACTGACCAGCGACCAGATCGTCGGCCACAGCTGCCGGCCCTTGCGGGTCAACATGTATTCATCGCGGCCGCCGCTGCCTGGCGCCTTAGCGAACACGCCCTCGTCAACCAAGAGGGAAAGCCTATCGGAGAGAACCGCTTTCGGGATGCCGAGGTGGGCGCGGAAGTCACTGAACCGGCGTACGCCGTAGAAGGCATCCCGTACCACCAGCAGCGTCCACCGCTCGCCGACGATCTCAAGTGATCGGGCGATCGGGCAACTCTCTGCGGTGTATTCGCGGGGCAGGGCCACGGCCACATCCTACGCTTGCAGGTTCGTTCACCGAACCATACACTGTGACATTGAAAGTTCGGTCAATGAACCTACGGGAAGCGAAGCCGATGTCCTTTCACCGTGAACAGCACGAGATGACCCGTGTCGACATCGCCACCGGCATGCCCTTCGATCAATTCGTCGACGCGTTGGAGAAGGCGGCACCACCGGTCGACCGGGCGGCCTTTGCCAAGATCGCGGAGTCCGGCGGCGACTGGGATGACGTTCTTGCGGCGGCGGCGAAGAACGCGCCGAACGAATTGATGGTCTACGCCAAGATCGACGCGACCGAATTGTTCAGTCTCGCAGGGCATCGCACTCGGGCGGTCGAATACCTCATCGGCAATCACGTCATCGCTGAGACGATGTTCCGCCACGACGCAAAGGCGTTGTTGTACGCCCCGCTGCGGATGCTGGTCTACACCGACGGCGAGGGCGACGCGATCTTCACCATGGACCAGCCCGGTCCGGCATTCGGCAGTCTCGGCATCGGCGAGGTGTCCAAAGTCGGTGAGGGGCTCGACCGCAAAGTCATAAACCTGCTGCGCGTCATCGGGGTGGACGCCGAGCGGGCGTTCGCCTGATGACAACACGACTCCGGTGGAGCCGTGAGCCCGACGCTCGAGATCGCGTCAGTGGTCGCGGCGAGCGAACCCTGCCTCCGAGTTCTCGTCGATCGCCAGCCGATAACCGCGCTTGACCACCGTTGCCACAATCTTTCTGTCGCCCAGTGCTTTCCGTAACCGGAGCACGGCGGTATCCACGGCGTGCGGGTCGTTGGCGCCACCCGGCAGGGCGCGGAGCAGTTCGCTGCGGGCCACTACGGCGCCTGGGTGCTGGGCCAATGCCCGCAGAATGGCCATGGTTGCGGGCGACAACGGCTGCACGGTGTCGTCGACCATCACGCAGGAACCGCGCATCTCAAGTCGGTGCCCCGCCGCGAGCATCGTCCTCGCCCGAAGCACCGGCAGTTCCTCGACGATGTGGCGGGCCAGCGCGCCCAGCCGCATGCGCTGCGGCCACGTGGCCGGGACCCCCAGGCGATCCAACGGTTGCGCGGTGACCGGGCCGACGCACATTGCGTGGACGCCCGAACGGAGCGCGTCGAGCAACTGACCGGAGATGCGGAGGTCGGCGGCGCGCATCAGGGTGGCCGCGACCGCCGGCGCCGACGTGAAGCTCACCGCGTCGAACTCTCGGTGCGCGATCTGTTTGATCAGCTGGTCGAACTCACCCCCGGCAGGCGCGGGCTTCCACCGGTACACCCGGATCGGGATGATCTCGGCGCCGGCCGATCGGAGCTCGTCGAGAAACTCGGGGAACGGATCCCAGTTGTCGCTAGCGCCGTGTAGCTGCACGGCGATACGACAGCCGCCGATGCCGGACTCCCGCAGATATTGCGAAACCTCGCGTGATGATTCGGAATGCGGGGACCACTCGTCGCGGAGGCCCGCAGCGCGCAATGCGCCGGTGGCTTTCGGTCCACGGGCCACGACCCGAGCCTGGGACAACGCGGTGATCAGTTGATCCGCCAATCCCCAACCCCGGGCGGCGTCGACCCACCCCCGAAATCCGATCCCGGTCGTCGCGATCACGATGTCCGGCGGATTGCTGACCAATGTTTCGGTGTTGCGGCGCAATTCGTCGTCGTCGGGGAGCGCGACCATGGTGATGGCCGCGGCGCTGGCGACGGCGGCACCGTGACGCTCGAGCAATGTGCATAGTTCGCGGGCCCGCCGGGCCGAGGTGACGGCCACCCGATAGCCCGACAGCGTCGGTGCGGCCGGGCCATTCATATGAAATTTCTATGCCCGCCAGATTGCAACGGAGTTACTGGCCAATTGCTGCGGCGTTGCCCGGTCAGATACCACCCGGTGTCACCAGACGTCCCCGTCGCGCCAATCGCACGTCAACGCCGCCGTCGCGTCCAAGTCGAGCCCGAGCGGAAAGACGAATACCGAGCCGTCGGCGTCCGGAGTGCGGGTGGGCCCGGTGGGCGATAACACCGACGTCGGCCCGGCCCACGGCAGCCAGCCGCGCATTGTGTAGAGCCGTCGGCCCAGGTCCGACGAACTGAGCGCCCCTAGCTGACAGCTACCGCGAATCACTTGCTCGCACGCGTCGAGTACCGCGATCGCAAGGCCCTGGCCGCGCCAATCTTCTCGTACCGCAACGGCTTCGACGTAGCCGCAGCGCAGTGAGGCACCGTGGTAGAGCAGGCGGCGCTGGACGACGGCGCCGTGGGCGATGATCGCGCCGCGATGCCAGATCAGCGCGTGCATCCCACCTAGGGCATGGTCCCAGTCGGTGGCGGCGAAGGCGCCGTCGAATGCGACGTCGACCATGTCGTGGGCGCGCTGACGCGCGTCGGTTTCCAGATCGGCGGTGTGGACCAGGCGGGCGGTGTGTACCTGGGTGTGCACACTGCCGGTCTACCAGGCGGGCCGGTCCTTCGCTACTTAAGTGGACACAGGTCCGGGCGTGTCCCTGGGCCGCGACCAGTAAAGCCGTACCTGCTGGCCGGGTCGCAGTTGGGCGAGCGTGTCGATGTCGTCGTCGACGATCACGCCGACCACGGGATAGCCGCCGGTCACGGGGTGATCGGGGCCGAGGATGACCGGTAACCCGTTGGGCGGCACTTGGATAGCGCCGCGGGTGGCGCCTTCACTCGGAAGTTGGCGGTCTGGGCTGCGGTGTTGCAGTGGGGTTCCCTGCAATCGCATGCCGACCCGGTCGCTGCGGTCGGACGCCATCCAGACGGTGTGCACGAGGGCCTCGGGATCGCTGAGCCAGTCGTCACGCGGGCCGGGCACCACCCGAAGCTCCACCGGCAGGTCGGAGATCGCCGCCACCGGAGCCTGGTCGACTTCGGGGTATTCGTCGGCAGGTTCGCCGATCGACACGACGTCGCCAGGTTCGAGCGGCAACGGACCGATCGCTGAGAGCACGTCGTAGCTGCGGGAGCCCAACGCAGGCGGCACGTCGACGCCGCCACGTACGGCCAGATAGCTGCGCAGCCCGGACCGCGGCACCCCGAATGAGATCACTTCCCCGCCGCGAACATGTTGAATACTGTTGGCGCCAAACGCTGTTCCATCGACACGAGGGGACGGATCGGCGCCTGTCACCGCGATGTCGACATCGCCGCCGACGACCAGCGCGGAGAACCCGCCCATGGTCACCTCGATGGTGGCGTGGACGTCGGGATTGGCCACCAGTCGGTTGGCCAGCGCATGCGAACGCCGGTCGGCAGCCCCCGAGCGGGTGACGCCGAGGTGGGCGAGCCCCGCCCGCCCGAGGTCTTGGATGAGGGCCAGCGGCCCCGGGTGCAGGATCTCGAGTGTCGTCATGTGGACCCCACCGCCCGGAACTGAACCGTCATGCCCGGCGTCAGCAGCGCCGGATTCGGCCGATCGATATCCCACAGCACCGCGTCGGTGTGGCCGATCAGTTGCCATCCACCGGGGGAGCGTCGCGGATAGATTCCGGTGAACTCGCCGGCCAGACCGACTGCACCGGCCGGCACGGCGGACCGCGGCTCGGCCCGTCGCGGCACCGCCAGTCGCGCGTCGTCACCGACCAGATACGCGAAACCCGGTGCGAAACCGCAGAATCCGACCTGCCACGGGCGGGCGGTGTGGGCTTCGACGACCTGCGCTGTGGTCAACTCGGTGCGTTGCGCCACCTCGGCAAGGTCGGCGCCGTCGTAGACGACGTCGATCACCGTCGGGTCGGACGGCACGGTCGAGGCCCGGTCGGAAACCACACCCACCGCGCCGAGTTGGCTGCGGATGGTGCTCTGCCGGCTCGGGCCGTCGAGTGTGAGTAACACCGTGCGGGCGGCCGGGACGATGTCGACAACGCCGGGTAGCGCCGCGTCCCGCAGCGCGGCCGCCCACGTCAATACCTCAGCGGTGCTGTCGAATTGCAGCAGCAGCGCGCGATCGCCGTAGTCCAGGACGGTATCGGCCATGTCGCGCGCTAATGCAAAATGTTGGCGATCAGTGGGGGCAGTTGGTCGGCCACCAGTGGGTAGCTCAGCGGCGACGCATACGCGATGGCCCCGGCCTGTTCCTTGGTGGTGAACACGCTGCGCGACCGCGCCGCTGCCACATCATGGTTGGCCATCAGCGCCGCCTGGCCCTTCTCGTCCTCGGTCGTCCAGACCATCACGTCAGCGCCCTCGAGCACCGATGCGATCTTGTCGTGCGGAATGAACGCCCGCTCCTGGTCGTCGGCCATCGGCGTGATGCTCTCCGGGATGGCCAGCCCCATCTGGGTCAGAAACTCGGCACGCCAGCCGACTGTCGCGACCAGGTTGTCTTCGTGAAACTTGCCTTGCAGCAACAACACCCGCTTGTTTTTGAACTGCGGATACTTGTCGGCGACGGCGGCGAAGCTCTTGTCTACACCGCTGATCAGCGACTTGATCTGACCGGACTGGAAAACGGCTTGCCCGATCGCGGTCGCTTGGTCCTTCCACGGCTCGAAGAACGCGTCGCCGCCGGACTGCGGCAGGGTCGGCGCGATCGCGGACAACTTCTGGTAGGTGTCCTGGTCGAGGCCGGCGTCGGTAGCGACGATCAGATCCGGTTTCAGACCGGCGATCTGCTGAGCCTGGATTCCGTTGTCCAGGTTCAATACAACGGGCTTGGCGGTACCGAGCTTGGCCGCGGCCCACGGCCACACCCCGAACGGCTGGTCGCCGAACCAGTTGGTCACCGCGATCGGCACGATGCCGAGGGCCAGCAGGTCGTCCTGCCCGGTGAACCCAGCGCTGACCACCCGCTTGGGCGGCCCGGGGATGGTCGTCTCGCCGAAAGCGTGGGTGATGGTGACCGATCCACCGGGGCCGGTGGCTGTCGGTGCTTTGCCCGACGAGCAGGCCGCCAGCACGGTTAATCCCGTCGCCGCGCCGGCGCGAAAGAACCCTCGCCGACTCCATTGCTGGTCCACCGCGTGAGCGTAGCGCTTTCGGGTAGCGGGTTCAGCGGGTCGGCCAGGGGCTGTAGTCGGCGATCAGCTCCTCCTGCGCGGGCCGCTCCTCGTCGGGCACGTGCTGCAGGTTGATCCGGATGCGGTACCAGATCGAGCTCGGTCCGCGCATCCCGTCGACCAGGATGTCGGCCGGCTGCAGTCGATCGGCCACCGTGGGATGGCGCTCGCGCCAGGTGTCCAGCGCGGCCATCGCCTCGTCCTTGGTTTTGGTGCGGGCGATCTCGATCAGCGGCATCACGGACTGACGGCGGCCCGTGCTCGCGCCGCGACGTGCGCCCTTGGGCGCCTTGTCCGCGGGGCCGAGCTCTTCGGCCAGGGTGAGCAGCCGGTCGAGCCCGCCGGGGGTGTCGTCCATGTCCTCCCACGGGTCGCCGATGTCGGCGAACCGCTGCGGCACCGTCGACACGGTGAACGCGGCGGGGTCACAGGCGGCGACCTCATCCCATCGCAGCGGCGTCGAGACCCGGGCGTCTGGTGTCGCGCGCACCGAATACGCCGAGGCGACAGTGCGGTCTTTGGCGTTCTGGTTGAAGTCGACGAACACCCCTTCGCGTTCCTCTTTCCACCAACGGCTGGTGGCCAGCTCGGGCGCGCGTCGCTCCACCTCCCGCGCCACCGTCTGCGCTGCGAGCCGCATTTGCCGAAACGACCAGTACGGCTCGATCCGCGCATAGATATGGAATCCGCGCGACCCGGACGTCTTGGGCCACGCGGCCAGCCCGTGATCCTCGAGCACCTCGCGGGCCACCTGGGCGACGTCCAGGATCTGGTGCCACGCGACACCGGGCATCGGGTCCAGGTCGACGCGCAGTTCGTCGGGGTGGTCGAGATCGCCGTCGTGCACCGGATGCGGATTCAAGTCGACGCAGCCCAGGTTGACCGCCCAGGCCAGGCCCGCGGCATCGCGGATGACGGCCTCTTTGGCGGACGTGCCCGAGGCATAGCGCAGTTCGGCGACCTCGACCCAGTCGGGCCGCTTCTCCGGCGCACGTTTCTGGAAGACCGCCTCCTGCTCGATGCCCTTGACGAAGCGCTTCAGGATCATCGGACGCCCGGCTACACCGCGCAGGGCGCCGTCGGCGACGGCCAGGTAGTACCGGACCACGTCGAGCTTGGTGATGCCGCTGTGCCCGGTGTCAGCGCCGTGGCCGGGGAAGATCACTTTGTCCGGGTGGGTGACTTCGACCACGCGACCGCCCACCTCCAGTGATACCGGCCTCATGGGTCGATGGTAATTCGGTGCAACTTCCGCGCCGCGGTGCGACGTCCGTCACATAGGGTGAAGAGATGCCTAACCTCTTCGACCTGCCCGGGCAGGCGGTAGCCAAGGTTCAGCAGTACGCCGAGCGCGGCGCTTCTGAACTGCACTACCTGCGCAAAATCATCGAATCCGGCACGTTCCGGTTGGAGAACCCGCTGAACTACGCCGCGATGGCCGCCGATATCGGGAAATGGGGCGAGATCGGCATGCTGCCGGCGTTCAACGCCAGGCGCACGCCCGACCGTGCGGCGATCATCGACGACGAAGGCTCCTTCACCTACAAGGAGCTCGACGAGGCCGCGAACGCGGTCGCCCACGCCCTGCTGGCCAAGGGCGTCCGCGGCGGCGACGGGGTCGCGATCCTGGCGCGCAACCACCGCTGGTTCGCCGTGGCGCAGTTCGGCTGCGCGCGGGTCGGTGCCCGCATCATCTTGCTCAACAGCTCATTCTCCGGCCCGCAGATCAAAGAGGTGTCCGACCGCGAGGGTGCCAAGCTGATCATCTACGACGACGAATACACCGAGGACGTCAGCAAAGCCACACCGCCGCTGGGAAAGCTGCGGGCACTCGACACCACACCGGACTCGGACGAATCGTCGGGCAGCACCGACGAGACGCTGGCGAACCTGGTCGCGGCGAACAGCAAATCGCCCGCTCCCAAAGTCAGCAAGCGTTCGTCGATCATCATCCTGACCAGCGGCACCACGGGCACTCCGAAGGGCGCGAACCGCAGCACCCCGCCGTCCCTGGCGCCGATCGGCGGCATCCTCTCGCACGTGCCGTTCAAGTCGAACGAGGTGACGTCGCTGCCGGCGCCGATGTTCCACGCCCTGGGTTTCCTGCACGCCACCATCGGAATGTTCCTGGGCTCGACGCTGGTGCTGCACAGCAAGTTCAAACCGGATCAGGTGTTCGAAGACATCGAGAAGCACAAGGTGACCGCCGTCGTCGTGGTTCCGGTGATGCTGTCGCGGATGCTGGACGCGCTGGACAAGCTGGACACCAAACCCGACTTATCGAGTCTGCGGATCATCTTCGTGTCGGGCTCGGCTTTGGGCGCCGACGTCGCAGAACGGGCGCTGAAGGACATCGGCCCGGTGGTCTACAACATGTACGGGTCCACCGAGATCGCCTTCGCCACGATCGCCGGACCCGAGCACCTGGAGTACAACTCCTCGACGGCCGGGCCCCCGGTCAAGGGGGTGAAGATCAGGATTTACGACGACAACGGCAAGCAATTGCCCCAGGGTGACGTCGGCCGGATCTTCGTCGGCACCAGCTTCCCGTTCGAGGGTTACACCGGCGGCGGTGGCAAACAGATCATCGACGGTCTGCTGTCGTCAGGCGACGTCGGGTACTTCGACGAGCGCGGGCTGCTCTACATCAGTGGCCGCGACGACGAGATGATCGTGTCCGGTGGCGAGAACGTCTTTCCGGCCGAGGTCGAGGACTGCATCAGCGGACATCCTGATGTGGTGGAAGCCACCGCAATCGGCGTCGAGGACAAGGAGTGGGGCCACCGGCTGCGTGCCTTCGTCGTCAAGAAGGGCAACGCGGACATCACCGAGGACACCATCAAAAAGCACGTCAAGGATCAACTGGCCAAATACAAGGTGCCCCGTGAAGTGATCTTCCTCGACGAGTTGCCGCGCAATCCGACGGGGAAGATTCTCAAGCGAGAGTTGCGCGAGATCGACGCCGACTAGGCGTGCCCGACGGGTTACTTACCCGTCGAATCCGGTTGCGCCATCGAGTTGTTCGCGCAGAATGTCGATTTGTCCGGTGTGCCGGGCGGTCTCCTCGATCATGTGCACGTAGATCCAGCGCAGCGAGACCGAGCCGAAACGATGGTGCGGCACCTCGTGGTCGAGCGGGTATCGCGCGGCGATCCCTCGAGACTGGTCGCACTGGGCTTGGTAGTCGTTGAGCAGAGTCGCCAGCGACTCATCCGGGAAAAAAGCGAATTCCCATGAGCGCTCGTGGCGAGCGACGGTTGTTGTCGCTGCGTTCCTGCAAGAGCTGTTCGAACCAGCCGTACTCGACCCAACGCAGGTGCTTGAGAAGCCCGCCCACTGATGTTCCCGACGGGACGAGCGGGCGGCGGGCATCGGCATCGGAGAGACCGGAAACTTTGCGGAGCACGACGTCTCGATAGTCGTCGAGGAAAGCCTCCATGGTGGCCCGCTCACCGTGCCGGCTGCTGGTGACGACGGTCTGGACGCGGGGTCTCTGGCATGACCGCGAAGCTAGCATCGCGGGCTGTCCGCGCGATTAACGCCCTTCCCGGATGCTCCGGGTGATTTCGGCCGACAGTTTCGGGTCGCGCAAGAGCAACTCGATGAGGGCGGAGATGACTTCTTGTCCAGTGACACGGGCGAACCCGAGCCGGTCGGCGGCTTCTCGCTGCCAGATGTCGAGGGCCCGGTGAGTGGCTGGGGACAGGTCGACGGTGCGCCTCGTGCGTTGGCTCCGGGCCGGCTTCTCCGGATGATGACGGTCGAAGTTCTGCCGGATGCTCGAAAACCGCTCGGTCTGCGCCGACGCGTTGGCGCGAGCGGGCGGATTGGGCCTGAACGAAGGCGAGCTGGATTCCATGTGGGTGGATGACCTCCGATTCGCGCAGGTTTTCAGTAGATCAGGACATAAGTATGTCCGACGAAGCTGTGTCATGCATCGGTTGCGGGCGGTACGGCGTGTCCGCGCCGCGGATGTCGCCCTTGAGGGGCGAGGTCCGACACGGATGTGATATTGACCTTCACGTCCGCCGCTTCAAGTAGTCCGTATCTGACAATAGCATGATTGCTGGATACAGAATAACTACGAGGTGGAGTCTGAAAGATTTCGATCGGTCTAACGGGCGTCGCTGTCTAAAACGAGGGGCAAATGCGGAGTTTTCTCCCTCAGTGAGGAAAAATTTTCATGAAGTAAAACAACGCAGAGATACGGATCTCAGTATTTTGATAAATCAGTTTGAACTGCGCATATGCAAAGATCAGTAGATACGGAACGATGTGTAGGCGCGGGAGACGGGGTATGGTTGCAGTAATGTATGAGCAATTTTTTCAGTAAAGTAAGATCTATCAATTGCAACAAAGATGGAAAAAGCAGACGGAAATATCAGGCATTTTATTGCTCAATTTTAGCATTTGCTAAGGATGACGCTTTAACGTCTTGTTGTGTCAATACCCAATCATGACCAAGGAGCGAACAATATGTCGATCTCACTTTTCTCGGCTCGTCGCATGGCAGTTGGCGCAGTTGGCGCCGGCGCGGTGGCTGGCGCGATGCTGTTCGGCGCCCTCCCCATGGCGCAGGCTGCCTCGGCGCCCGCCCCGACGCCTGCAGCCGCTTCGGGCGCCTCTTCCCACGTCGCTCCTGTGTGGTGGGGCCACCACCACCACTCCCACCGCCACGGCGGCATCCACATCGCGTAGGCCTGAGCCGCGTGGTACGCGCGGTAGTCCACAGCGGCTAGCTCCGTCTCGCGACGGATGAGGCCCGTTGGGCACCTGGAGAAAATCCACGTCGATCTGACAATCGTCAGGTCGGCGTGGATTTTTGTGTGCAGACGCGCGCGGCCCGAGCATTCGCCCGGCCCAGGGCCGGCAAGCACTCGTCGATCATCATCCTGGCCGGCGATGCCGCCGGCACCCCTATGGGCGCCAACCGCAGCACCCCGCCGACGTCGGTGCCGGTCGGCGGGATGCCGGCCCCAGGTGCCTGTCAAGGCCGGCGAGATGACCTCGCTGCCCTCGTCGATGTTCACGCGCTGGGCATCTGCACGGCACCATCGCGATGTTCCTCGGCCTTCGACGCTGCTCGTGTTCGCGCGAGGCCAGTCTGGCTCGGAACGATGGCGAGCTGATTCCCATGCGGCTGGGCGACCGCCTCTCGGGGTTGTCGCATTTTCAGTAGATCAGGACAGGAGTATGTCCGTCGACGCGGAGTCTCGCGCACGCGTGCTAAGACGCCACAACCCGGGTAACCGCTGATTGCTGTGAGGTGCCAGAATTGTTCTCAAAGACGCCCGATCAGGTGCTACTAGTGTGGTTCGCAATAACGGCCGAGTGAAGGCAAATCAGTCACTTCAGAATTACGCCAATCCTCAACCGCGTAGATGCTGAAGCACTGAGGTCAGTAGATGCGTGAAACCGCTTTGAACTGGCCTTATCGTGGCATCCCAATCCTGACTCCAGTATCGGTGAACATAATGAGACAGTGAAAATCTGTGAATGATAATTGGATATGTCAGTATTTTTCATTAACGTCCGCGCGATAGCTGCGCCAAAAGAATTTCAAATTCTTACCATTATCGGTGGTGCGATATAGCATTTGCTAAGGAATGTAATTTAACGTTCTTGGTGTCAGTCACCAGACGACGAGGACGACGAAGGAGCAACTACGATGTTGAGTTCACTATCTTCAGCCCGCCGGATCGCCGCTGGCGCCGTCGGCGCGAGCGCGGTGGCCGGCGCAATGCTGTTCGGTGCCACGCCCGCGGCGAACGCCGCTCCGGCCTTCACGCATGTCGCGCCGGCCTCGCCCGCCGGATTCGGGTCGCCTCTACCTGATCGCCCGGGCTTCGGCGGCGGCCACGGGGGCTATGGCCACGGCGGATTCGGCCGCGGGGGCTTTGGTCGCGGGGGCTATGGCCACGGCGGCTTTGGTCGCGGCGGATTCGGCCGCGGGGGCTTTGGTCGCGGGGGCTTCGGCCACCGCGGCGGCTTCTGGGGTCACCGTGGCGGCTTTGGTCGCGGGGGCTATGGCCACGGCGGCTTTGGTCGCGGCTACGGCTTCGGCCGGGGCTTTGGTAACCACGGCTGGTGGCGGTGACATAGACCCGCTCCGGGGGACAGGCTAGCCCCGCCTCTTGCGCATGACGGGGCTAGCCGCCCTCCTCCACAAGCAATCCACGCCGACCTGAAAGCCTGCCAGGTCGGCGTGGATTTTTTATGCGGCCATCAGACTACGGATCGCGCGGAAGACCGAGGAGTCGCTCGGCGATGATGTTGAGCTGAACCTCCGACGTACCGCCATAGATGGTGGTGGCGCGACTGGACAACAGGAAGTCTTCCCACTTGCCGGAAGGTGTGTTCTTATCACCGATCGCCGCGTCGGCGCCGAATGAGGACACCGCGAACTCGGCGTAGCCCTGTCCGGTCCGCATCGACAGCAGTTTGGAGATCGCCGCTGACGGCATCGCGTCACCGCCCGCCAGCGTCAACAACGTCGAGCGCAGGTTCAACAGTTTGGCCGCATGCCCTTCGGCGATCAACTGGCCGGCCCGGTGTCGAGCAACCTGGTCGAACTGGCCGTCGCGCACGAACTCAACGAGTTGCGCCAGACTGGCCAGGAAGTTCAGATCGCTACCGCCGATCGAAACCCGTTCCGCCGTCAGGGTGTTGCGGCTGACCTCCCAGCCGCGGTTCACCTCGCCGAGCACGTACTCGTCGGGCACGAACACGTCATCGATGTAGACGGTGTTGAAGAACTCCTGGCCGGTGAGTTCGCGCAGCGGTTTCACCGTCACGCCTTCGCTCTTCATGTCCAGCAGGAAGTAGGTGATGCCACTGTGCTTCGGAGCGTTTGGGTCCGTTCTCGCCAGCAGCGCGCCCCACTGGGAGAATTGTGCGGCCGTCGTCCAGATCTTCTGCCCGCTGATCCGCCAGCCGCCGTCGACGCGGGTGGCCTTCGTGCTCAGACCGGCGAGATCGGAACCGGCGCCCGGCTCGGAAAACAGCTGGCACCAGATCATCTCGGCGCGCAATGTCGGCGGCAAGAACCGCTGCTTCTGCTCCTCGGTGCCGAAGGCGACGATTGACGGGATGATCCACGCCGCGAGACCGACCTGCGGTCGCTTGACCCGTCCGTCGGCGAATTCCTGGGCGATGATGATCTGCTCCACCGGGCTGGAGGACCGGCCCCACGGTGTCGGCAAATGCGGCAGCACCCACCCGCCTTCGGCGAGCGCGACTGTGCGCTCTTCACGGTCCATCTCTTTGAGCGCGTCGACCTCGGAACGGACTTCGGCCCTGAGCTTTTCGGTATCGGGGTCCAGATCGATGTCGATGGTGCGCATCCCGGTGGTGGTGGCCGTATCCACCACCTTCTGCGGGTATTCCGAGGCGCGTCCGAAGCCGGCGGCCAGAATCAGTGCGCGCCGGTAATAGACGTGTGTGTCGTGCTCCCAGGTGAAGCCGATGCCGCCGTGCACCTGGATGCAGTCCTGCGTGCAGTGCTGGGCCGCGGCGGGTGCAAGTGTGGCCGCTACCGCCGCAGCGAACTCGACTGCGGAACCTTTGATGTCCCAGTTGTTTTCGCGTGCCTCATCGATGGCCCGGGCCGCATCCCACACCGCGGCGGTGGCCCGTTCGGTGTCGGCGATCATCTCGGCGCACTTGTGCTTGACCGCCTGGAATTGACCGATCGGCCTGCCGAACTGTTCGCGGATCTTGGCGTAGTCGGCCGCGGTGTCGGTGGCCCACCGCGCGACGCCGATCGCTTCGGCCGACAGCAGGGTGGAGATCAGCGCGCGTGCTGTCACCGCGCTGAGGTTGCTCAACAGGAGGTCGTCTGCGACCTCGATGGCGTTCGCCCGCACATGGGCGATGGGCCGCAGCGGATCGACGCTGGTGACCGGCTCGATCTCGACCTGATTGGCGCGCAACACGAGCCACTCTTCGCCGCTGTCGATCGCCACCGGCAACACCAGCAGCGATGCCTCCCCCGCTGCGGGCACCGCGCGGACTTCACCGCGGATCACCAGGGCCTCACCTTGTCGCGTCGCGGTCAGCCCGGAGTCCAGCGCATAGGCGGCAATAGCATCTCCCGATGCCAGCTCGGCGAGCACCTTGGCGTCCGGGTCGTGTGCCGAGATCAGCGCACTGGCGATGGCAGAGGGCACAAACGGGCCCGGCACCGCGCCGCGGCCGAATTCAGCCAGTACGACGGCAAGCTCGAGGATGCCGAAGCCCTGCCCGCCAATGGATTCGGCCAAGTGCACGCCCTGTAAGCCTTGTTCGGCTGCGGCCTGCCAATACGGCGGCGGGTTGACGATCGGTGTTTCCAGCGCGGCGTGCAGTACCTCCGACGGCGCGACCCGCGCCACCAGGGACCGAACCGAGTCGGCCAGGTCTCGATGCTCAGAAGTGATCGCGATCGGCATTGGTCGCCTTCCTTGATATTCCCCCGAGCCAGTTTCGACTCAGTCCCATCAATCTAATAACCGGTGGGTTGATTGACTACATAGGCCAGCGGCTGGCCGTCCTTCAGCCGGCGGCAATTGGCGACCGCTTCGACCAGATAGCGCCGCATGGTGTCGACGGTGTACCAGGTGACGTGCGGTGTGAGCACCACGTTGTCCAGGCCGAGCAGCGGGTTGTCCGGCAGCACCGGTTCGACGTCGAAGACATCGAGGCCCGCGGCGGCCAGTCGGCCGTCGCGGAGTGCGTCGGCCAGCGCGTCTTCGTCGACAATCGCGCCACGTGAGGTGTTGACGAGGACCGCACCGGGCTTCATGCCGGCCAGTGCGGCCTCGTCGAGTAGCCCATCGGTTTCCTCGGTCAGCGGCAGGTGCAGCGACACGATGTCGCTGTCGGACAGCAGTGCCCACAGTGGCCGCCACCCGGGCAGACCGTCGTCGCGCGTGCTGGTGTGCAGCACCGTGGCGCCCATCGCGGCGACGATGCTCGCGACCTGTTTCGCGATGTTCCCGTAGCCGACCAGTCCCACCGTGCAGGCGCCGATATCGCGGACGGTCTCGCCCAGCTGCGGGTCGGACGGCCAGCCGCGGCCTTCGCGGGTGGCTCGGTCCAGCGTCGGCAGCCGGCGCAGTGCGGCCAACATCAGCAGCACCGTTCCCTCGGCCACCGACGGCGCGTTGGCGCCGGGCATGTTGGCAACGGCGATGCCACGCTCGGTCGCAGCGTCGACGTCGATGGTGTTCACCCCGGCGCCGAACTTGTGCACCAACTGCAGTCGAGTGCCGCGGGACAGATCGGCGCCGGAAAGTGGGCGCAGCACATGCCAAATGACGTCTGCGTCGGGTAATTCCTGGTCGAACGCGGCCTTCGAGTCGGCCGAGTCGTCGTCGGCGCACCAGCGGATGTCAAGCCAATCGGCCTCCGCTGCAAGAAAATCCAGCACCTTAGGACCGGGTACGAAGTGGGCGAGGACCCTCAGCGCCACCGTTTGGCAATCCATTTGCCGATTGTGTCAGCCTGCTCGCTCCGCGCACCGGGGGTGGTGAAGTAATGGTCGGTGTTTATCGACAACAGCGTCTTGTCGGCACTGGCCAGGGCATCGTAGATGCGCCGTGCATCAGAGGGGAACACACCGGTGTCGGCTTCGGCGTTGATCACCAGCGCAGGACAGGTGATCCGGTTCAAGTGTGGCTCTGCCCGGGTCTGCGCCGTTCGCAAGCTCCACATCGCCAGCCAGCTACGCAGAGTGCAGGCCGCTGCGATGCCATGTGCCGAACGGTTCGCTTTGGCAGGCAGGCCGGCGTAACAAAGATTCGGCTGGCGACTGGTGGGCTCGATGCTCGGATCGACCATCCGCGGATCGGCCCACGTCCTCATGACCGAGAATGGACGATCTGAGAAGCCCGCTGCCCGAACGCGTTTCAGTTCTGTTTCGACCCAATCGGTGATGATGTTGTTCCGCACCACCTGCGCAGCCCGGTATCGGGTCAAGAATTCCGGCGAGTACGGGGGCCCGTTGTGTTCGTTGAACAGGTCGAGGTCGGGATTGGACACGACCGGATCGTTCTCGTCGACGACCGCACCGTCCATCCAGGCGGTCAACACGTCCGGGCGGCCCGGATGCGCTGCGCTGGCCACGTAGCCGTCGGCGGGGGGCAGGTCGGTGAGCCCGGCCGCAGGCCGCATACCGCCGACCGCGGTCACGTGCGGATCGACCGCTTGTGCCTGGTAAGCGGCCATCAATGAGCCGCCTCCGGAATTTCCCAGCAACACAACGGTTTCCACTGCTTGCGTGTCGCGAAGCCAGCGAACCCCGACGCCGATGTCGACCAGCGCATGGTCGAGCAGGAAGCTGTTCTCGAATCCGCGGAATCGGGTGTTCCAGCCCAGGAATCCGATGCCGCGTGTCGCGAGGTAATCGGCGAGGTAGTGCTCGGAGAAGTCGATCTGGTAGTGCGTGGCGATGACTGCGACCTTGGGTTTGCGCCCGACGCCCCGGTGATACAGCCCCTGACACGGATGGCCGCCCGCGCCGGCGCGCCGCCCGGTGGGCGACGGGAGCCCGAGGAATTCGCGGATAACCCCGGGCGTACCTGCGGCGCGACTCACCTCAGCGGCCCTCCTTGTCGTAAACGGCTCGGTAGAAGATGTTGGTCAACGTGCTGATGCACGCCTCGTCGTCGGGCGCGTCAGGGCCGGTCAGTTGCAGATAACAGAACTGGTTGAGCATCGCCACGATCGCCACTGCGATCAGTTGGGGATCGTCGTCGGCGCAGTACCCGTCGGATTGAGCGCGTCGCACCATTTCGGTGATGAATGAGGTTGGGATCTCGCAGATTTCGGCCCAGTAGTCGGCGAAGTCGTCGTTGATCATCGCCAGCTGCGACACGCTGATCATTTCCGCCAGCAGGTGTTTGTAGGTGTGCCAATGAGCTGCGGCGGCCCGGTGCACGCGCTCCTGATTCGACAGCCCGTGCTGGGTGACTTTCTCCGCTCGCTTGCTTACCTCGTCGCGAAACCGCAACGCCCACTCGCGAACCATCGCCTCTTTGGAGTCGTAATAGTTGTAGAACGACGCCGTCGACCGGCCCGCCTCGGCGGCAATGTCGGAGATGGTGGCGGCCAGGATGCCTTTGCGGGCGATCACGATCCGCGCTGCGGTGTCGATGGCGGCCTGGGTTCGGCGGCCGCGGTTCGTAGGGAGCGGCGCCCGCCGGGTGGGCTGATCGGACACGGTGGACACCGGCGAGCCTCCTTCGCCCGTGGCATTTTCTACAGCGAACCTGAACCTGATGTTAGATTCAGTTTCTGATCTCCGCCACGGAATGGGAGCCCGGGGATGATCAAGCCGCACAATCTCAATGCCGAGTTCGAACTCGGCGGCATCAACCATGTCGCGCTGGTCTGCTCGGACATGGCCCGGACGGTGGACTTCTACAGCACCGTGCTCGGCATGCCGCTGATCAAATCGCTGGATCTTCCCGGGGGATCGGGGCAGCACTTCTTCTTCGACGCCGGCAACGGGGATTGCGTGGCCTTTTTCTGGTTCGCCGACGCACCCGACCGGGTGCCCGGCCTGTCGTCGCCGGCCGCCATCCCGGGCATCGGTGAGATCACCAGCGCAGTGAGCACCATGAACCACTTGGCGTTTCATGTGCCTGCCGAGAAGTTCGACGCCTACCGTCAGCGACTCAAGGACAAGGGCGTGCGGGTCGGCCCGGTGCTCAACCACGACGAAAGCGAGCGGCAGGTCGCAGCCGCAGTGCATCCGGGTGTCTACGTGCGGTCGTTCTACTTCCAGGATCCCGACGGGATAACCCTTGAGTTTGCCTGCTGGACAAAAGAATTCGGGAAGAGCGACACGCAGGCCGTGCCGAGGACGTCGGCTGATCGTTGCAGTCCGGCCGTGCACTAGCCGCAGGCTCAGTCGCGATACAGGCTCGGGTCGGCGAGTCCGTCGAGAAGAGACGCGAGCTGATCCACCAACTGGTCGGGATCGAGCCGCACTTCGCCGGCCAGCCAAGCCCCGATCGTCTGCCCCACCCCACCGACCACGAAATGCGCGGCGGCCTTGATCCGGTCATTTGCCGGGACATGCAGTGCGTTCTCGACGTGCTGGCCGGACAGCATTGCGAACAGCGCGCTGGATTCGAGCCGCTTACGAATCAGCACGGCGTTGGCCAAATGCGCGCTGAACAACAGCCGCCCCACCCGGGGATCGCCGCCGATGGCACGCACGATGTTGGCCATACCGGCACGGGTTTGTTCTTCCGCCGGTGCGGCGGCGACCGCGGCCTGCGTGGTGGTGGCCAGCTCGGCGATGACCCAATCGAACACCGCCGCGACGAACTCGTCCTTGTCGGCGAAGCTTTCGTAGAAGTAGCGCGCGGTCACCCCGGCCTGCCTGCAGATGCCGCGCACGGTCAACTCCGCGGCATCCGGCCGATCGGCTCCCAGTAGATCGAGGCCGGCTTGCAACAGTCTGTTCCGCCGACCGGCTAAGCGGTCGGCGGCATCGACACCGCCGTAGGGCCGCGCGCTTGTCGTTTGGGCACCGGCCATGACGCCCATCTTGACACCGTCCCCGGTGCGCTGCAATATCAGGAAACAAGCGTTCTCAGAATCAGCGGGCAGGTGTGCGATGACGGTCAGTGAGCCAATCAGCCATGTCGAGCGCATGCTGAGCGATCCGCCGGTAACCCGGCTGATCCGCGGCCGGCCGCGGCCGGGGGCCCGACTCGACGATCAGCTGATGGGGATGGCGCTGCTACTCGGCCCGGCCAACGTGATCATGCAGTTGGCCACGCCGGGTGTGGGCTACGGAGTGATGGAGAGTCGCGTCGAGAGCGGCCGTATCGACCTGCATCCGATCAAGCGGGCACGCACGACGTTCACCTATCTCGCGGTCGCGATGGCCGGGACCGATACGCAAAAGGCGGCCTTTCGGCGCGCGGTCAACCGTGCGCACGCCCAGGTGTACTCAACCGCGGACAGTCCGGTCGAATACAACGCGTTCGACCCCCATCTTCAGTTGTGGGTTGCCGCGTGCCTCTACAAGGGCGGCGTCGACTTCTATCGGACCTTTGTCGGCGAGATCGATGAGCAGGACGCCGACGAGCGCTATCGCGAGGGCATGGTGCTCGGCACCACCCTGCAGGTGCCGCCGGAGATGTGGCCGTCGGATCGTGCCGCATTCGACAGGTACTGGCAGGAGCAACTCGACAAGGTCCACATCGACGACGCCGTCCGCGAGTATCTCTATCCGATTGCGGTGGGCCGGATACAGGCGCTGCGGGCGCCGGCCTGGTTTCGCCGTCTGCCGGAAAGTCTGGGCCTGCTGATCACTACCGGCTTTTTGCCGCAACGCTTCCGCGACGAGATGCAGTTGGCCTGGGACGCTTCCCGGCAGCGCCGATTCGACCGGTTGATCGCCGTGCTGCGGACGTTCAACAACCTCATGCCCCGTTTTATCCGGCGTTTTCCGTTCAATGTGCTGCTGTGGGATTTAGACCGCCGAATCAAGGCGGGCCGCCCACTGATCTAGCGGGGCAAGCGAATACCCCATACCCGGACAGGGTCTTGTTCTACGACACGACGTCGTATTGAATCCGACGTGTCCAGAACGGCAGTCGGCCGATGAGCGGTCTTCAAGGAGTTTCGGTGTCCCGTCACGCGCGTCCATGCAGCCGTCTGGCGACGACGATCCGTGCTGCTGGTCGGGCGTAAGGTCGGTTTCCGTGCGTACAGACGACGACAACTGGGACATCACTACAAGTGTCGGTTCGACCGCGTTATTCGTGGCGACTGCTCGAGCTTTGGAGGCGCAGAAGCCTGATCCGCTCGCAAACGACCCGTTCGCCGAGATCTTCTGCCATGCGGTCGGCGGTAGCGCCGCCGACGTGCTGGACGGCAAGGACCCCGAACATCAACTCAAAACATCCGATTTCGGCGAGCATTTCGTCAACTTCCAGGGCGCCCGGACCAGGTACTTCGACGACTACTTCCTGCGGGCCGCCGACGCCGGGGTCCGGCAAGTGGTCATCCTGGCCGCCGGTTTGGACTCCCGCGCGTATCGGCTGGCCTGGCCGGACGGGACGACGATCTTCGAGCTGGACCGTCCGCAGGTGCTCGACTTCAAGCGCGAGGTGCTTGCCGAACAGGGCGCCGAGCCCAATGCCGAACGCCGTGAGGTCGCTGTCGATCTGCGTGACGATTGGCCACAAGCGTTGCGCGAGAGCGGGTTCGACGCGACGAAACCCTCCGCATGGATCGCCGAGGGCCTGCTGATCTACCTCCCCGCAGCCGCTCAGCAGCAGTTGTTCACCGGTATCGATTCGCTGGCGAGTCCGGGCAGTCATGTCGCCGTCGAAGATGGCGAGCCGATGCCTGCCGACGCATTCAATGCGGCGGTCGAGGCAGAGCGTGCGGCGCAGGCAGAGGGTGACGAGCGGTTGTTCTTCCAGTTGGTGTACAACGAGCGGCACGCTCCGGCGGAGCAGTGGTTCGGTGAGCACGGCTGGACGGCGGTGGCGACCCCATTGGCGGGTTACCTGCACGAGGTCGGGCGTCCGGTGCCCGGACCGGATACCGAGGCCGGGCCGATGATCGCCCGCAACACCTTGGTCCGGGCGGTAAAGAAGTGAGAACTCGATGCCGTACAGTGACCTGTTAACGACATCCATTTTCAATAAGCTGTCGTGTGGCAGGCACTCGCGATCGATTTGTCTCGGTCGCCCAAACGGCACGATCGGGAGGTTGCCATGCGGACTGACCTGCGACGGTGGGGCTTTCGCGCTCGCCTGATCGAGACCGCGCATCCAGCCGTTACGTGCGTCTCGACACTGGGCCTGTGTAATGCTAACTTCGCCCGAAGTTAGCTTAGGCAACACTTCGTTCGAAGGGGAGACTGAGGCGTGGAAATCGCTGAATCCGGCACCATCGCCACCCGGCCGACCACGGTCCGGGTGGACGACGACGTCGCAAGCCGATTCGCGACGTGTTGCCGGGCGCTTGGGCTGACCGTCTACGAGCGCACCCGTCCAGCAGATCTGACTGCTGCCCGTTCCGGGTTCACCGGCCTGGTCCGCATCGCCCACGAGCAGTGCGACGTCTGGGTCGGACTGGCTGCCGCCGGCGACACGTCGAGCCGTGTGCTGGAGGCGATTTCGCGCAATACGGCGACCGCCGGCCTGCTGCAGCGCCATGTGGAACTGGCGCCGGATGCCTTGGGATTCCACTACGACACCGGGCTGTATCTGCGGTTCCGCGCCACTGAACCCGACGATTACCATCTCGCCTACGCCGCGGCCCTGGCCACCGACGGAGAGTTTGCTGAGGCATACGACTTGGTCAGCGAAGTCCGCCGGCGCCGGCCGAGCTCGCGGGAGGCCCGCTGGGTTGCGGCCACCGTGCACTACCGCGCCGAACGCTGGGCGGACGTAGTTAAGTTGCTGTCGCCAGTCGTCAACGACACTGGCCTCGACGAACATTACGCGCACGCCGTCAAGGTCGCACTCGGGGTTTCGCTGGCCCGGCTCGGTATGTTTGCTGCAGCGCTGGCCCATCTCGAGGAATCTGAGGGTCCTATCGCCGTCGCCGCGGTCGACGGCGGGCTGGCTCGAGCGCTGTCGCTGCGCGCGGACGGCGACGACGAGACCGCCCGTGAGGTGCTGCAGGACCTGTATGCGGCCAATCCGGAGAACGCCCAGGTCGAAGAGGCACTGACCGACACCAGCTTCGGAATCGTGCCGACCACAGCGGACCGCATCGCTGCCCGCACCGACCCGTGGGATTGCAGGACCGAACCAAAACCCGGCGATTTCGTCGACCCCGGCGCCCAGGAGCGCAAGGCCGTGCTGTTGTCCGAAGCCGAGCGTGAACTCGACGAGTTCATCGGCCTGGACAAAGTCAAGGACCAGGTCGCCCGGCTCAAGAGCGCAGTGGCGATGGAACTGGTCCGCAAGGAGCGCGGGCTGGAAGTGGCCCAGCGCACCCACCACCTGGTGTTCACCGGTCCGCCTGGAACCGGCAAAACCACTATCGCCCGCGTCGTCGCCAAAATATATTGCGGTCTCGGCCTTTTGAAGAAAGAGAACATCAAAGAGGTGCACCGCGCCGACCTGATCGGTCAGCACATCGGGGAGACCGAAGCCAAGACCAACGCGATCATCGACAGCGCACTGGACGGGGTCCTGTTCCTTGACGAGGCCTATGCGTTGGTAGCCACCGGGGCCAAGAACGATTTCGGTCTGGTGGCCATCGACACCTTGTTGGCCCGGATGGAAAACGACCGTGACCGGTTGGTGGTCATCATCGCCGGTTACCGCGCCGACCTCGATCGGTTCCTGGACACCAACCAAGGTCTGCGATCGCGTTTCACCCGCACCATCGATTTCCCGTCGTATCAGCCGCCCGAACTGATCGAGATCGCCAACTTCATGGCCACCAGGCGCGACAGCACATTCGAGGAGTCGGCACTCAACGACCTGGAGTCGCTGTTCGCCCACCTGGCCAGCACGACCAAGGCCGATTCCACCGGCGTGGAACGCCGCGGTCTGGACATCGCCGGTAACGGTCGGTTTGTTCGTAACGTCGTCGAAAAGTCTGAAGAGGAACGTGAATTCCGGTTGGACCACTCCGAACATGCGCAAACCGGTGAATTCACCGACGAGGAGCTCATGACGATCACCGCCGCCGACGTCGCCAACACCGTGCCGCCGCTGCTGGAAGGCTTGCGGCTGGAGATGCCGGCATGACCGCCCCGGAGTCCGGAGAAGACCGGCGCTCGTTCGCATCCCGCACCCCGGTCAACGACAACCCCGAAAAGGTCGTCTACCGTCGTGGGTTCGTCACGCGTCACCAGGTGACTGGTTGGCGATTTGTCATGCGCCGCATCGCTTCCGGTGTCGCCCTACACGACACCCGGATGCTCGTCGACCCGCTACGCACGCAGACGCGGGCGGTGCTGATGGGCGTGATCGTGCTGCTCACCGCGCTGGGGGGCTGCTTTGTCTTCTCGCTGATCCGGCCGAATGGGTCATCGGCCAACAACCCGGTGTTGGCCGATCGGTCCACCTCAGCGCTGTACGTCCGGGTGGGCGATCAGCTGCACCCGGTCCTCAACCTGGCCTCGGCCCGGCTGATCGCCGGCCGCTCGGTCAATCCAACCACAGTGAAAAGCGCTGAGCTGGACAAGTTTCCGCTCGGCAATTTGATCGGCATCCCGGGTGCGCCCCAGCGGATGGTGCAGAACACCCGCAAAGACGCCGACTGGACGGTGTGCGACGCCGCGTCTGGTGTGGCCGCCGGGACCACGGTGATCGCCGGGGCCCCCGACAGCACCGGCGCTCGCGCCAAGGCGCTGGCCAGCGGGAGCGCGGTTCTGGCCAGCAATCACGCCAGCACCTGGCTGCTGTGGGACGGCCGGCGCAGCCGGATCGACCTCGCCGATCACGCGGTGACAGGTGCGTTGGGTCTGGGTCCGGATATCCCCACGCCGAGGCCCGTTGCCGTCGGCTTGTTCAACGCGATCCCCGAGGCGCCGCCGCTGGCTGTGCCGGTCATCGCGGACGCCGGCAAGCCGCCGCCGTTCCCGGTGCCCGCGCCGATCGGTGCGGTGGTCGAATCTCACGGACTGGAAAGCACTTCCGGTACCAGCGTGCTCTACTACGCGGTGCTGCCCGACGGCCTGCAGCCGATCTCGCCGATCTTGGCCGCGATATTGCGTAACGCGAACTCTTATGGCCTGGACCAGCCTCCCCGGCTGAGCGCCGACAAGGTTGCCAAGCTGCCGGTGTCGAAGGCGTTGGACACTCGCCGTTACCCCGAGCAGCGGATCAGTCTGGTTGACCCCTCGCGTGACCCGGTCACCTGCGCGCACTGGAGCAAGGTGGCCGGTGCCAGCACGAATTCTTTTGCCTTGCTGACGGGTTCGGCTCTTCCGATTCCGGACGCGGTGCACACCGAAGACCTCGTCGGCGCCGGCAGCGGCGGTACGGCCAGCCGGGTCGCGATGGCGCCTGGCTCCGGGTACTTCGCCCAGACCGTCGGACAGGGGCCGTCGTCACCAGCCGTCGGTTCGCTGTTCTGGATCTCCGACACCGGCGTCCGGTACGGCATCGACAACGAAGGCGCACACGTGGGCCCCGACGGGCAGTCGAAAACCGCTGAGGCCCTTGGCTTGAACGCACCGCCGACACCGGCTCCGTGGTCCATCCTGTCGTTGTACGCCCCGGGGCCGACGCTGTCGCGGACCGACGCGCTGCTCGCTCACGACGGACTGGCGCCTGACTCTCGACCTGGCCGTACCTCAGCCGAAGGACAAAACTGATGAGCCGCTTGATCTTCGAGGCCCGCCGCAGGCTGCCCTCTCCGGTGACCCGCAAGGGCAGCATCAGCATCGAAGCGCCGCCCGAACTGCCGCGGGTGATCCCGCCGTCGTTGCTGAAACGGGCGCTGCCGGTCGTGATCGTCTTGCTGATCGTTGGAATGATCGTTGCGATGGTCGCCACCGGGATGCGACTCATCTCGCCGCAGACTTTGTTCTTCCCGTTCGTGTTGTTGCTTGCCGCCACCGCGTTCTTCCGTGGAGATAACAAGTCGCGCACCGAGGAAGTCGACGCCGAGCGCGCCGACTACCTGCGTTACCTCTCGGTGGTGCGGGACAACGTCCGTGCCCAGGCGTCGGCACAGCGCGCCGCGGCCGAATGGTCGCACCCGGAGCCGTCGGAATTGGCCGCGATCCCCGGGTCGCGACGTCAGTGGGAGCGCGATCCCAGGGATGGCGACTTTCTGGTGGTCCGCGCCGGTGTGCACACCGCGGCGCTGGACACCGCGCTCCGGGTCAATGACACCGCTGACGAGGTCGACCTGGAGCCGGTGTCGCACAGTGCATTACGCAGCCTGTTGGACACCCAGCGCACCGTTCACGATGTGCCGACCGGGATTGACCTGGCCAAGGTTTCGCGTATCACGGTGCTCGGCGATGACGACGAGGTACGCGCAGCCCTGCGCGCCTGGGTCGCTCAGGCGGTGACCTGGCACGACCCGACTGTGCTCGGCGTCGCGGTGGCCACCCCGGATCTCGAGTCGCCGAATTGGTCGTGGCTGAAATGGTTGCCGCACGTGGACGTCCCGGCCGAGATGGACGGTGTCGGCCCGGCCCGCTATCTGTCCACCAAGCCCGAAGAACTGGCCGCGCTGCTTGGGCCGGCACTGACCGATCGCCCGGCGTTCGCCAGCGGATCAGCTGATGCGTTGCGGCACTTGGTGATCGTCATCGACGACCCGGATTTCGACTTGGGCGCCTCGCCGCTGGCGGCTGGCCGGGCCGGAGTCACGGTCATCTACCGGTCGGCCACCCCGCCGCATCGCGAACAGTATTCCAACCCCGAGCGGCCAATCTTGCGGCTCAACGACGGTGCGATCGACCGGTGGCAGACCGGCGGCTGGCAGCGCTACATCGACAGCGCTGACCAGTTCGGGGCCGACGAGGCCGTGCACCTCGCGCGACGGCTGTCCCGATGGGACTCCAACCCGACGCACAGTGGGCTGCAGTCCACCGCCACCCGCGGCGCCACGTTCTCGACGCTGCTGGGAATTCCGGACGCGTCGCGACTCGACGTCCCGACGTTGTGGGCGCCGCGGCGTCGCGACGACGAGTTGCGGGTTCCGATCGGCGTGACCGCGACCGGTGAGCCGCTCATGTTCGACCTCAAGGACGAAGCCGAAGGCGGGATGGGGCCGCACGGCTTGATGATCGGTATGACGGGTGCGGGCAAGTCGCAGACCCTTATGTCGATCCTGTTGTCGCTGTTGACTACTCACTCAGCCGAACGGCTGATCGTGATCTACGCGGACTTCAAGGGTGAGGCCGGCGCGGACATCTTCCGCAACTTCCCGCAGGTCGTCGCCGTGATCTCGAACATGGCCGAGAAGAAGTCATTGGCCGATCGGTTCGCCGACACGCTGCGCGGCGAGGTCGCCCGCCGGGAAACGATCCTGCGCGACGCAGGACGCAAGGTCCAGGGCAGCGCGTTCAACTCGGTCACCGAGTACGAGAACGCGATCGCCGCCGGGCACGACCTGGCACCGATCCCGACGCTGTTCGTCGTCGCCGACGAATTCACCTTGATGCTGGCCGATCACCCCGAGTACGCGGAGCTGTTCGACTACGTCGCACGTAAAGGCCGCTCGTTCCGCATCCACATTCTCTTCGCGTCGCAGACCTTGGACGTGGGGAAGATCAAGGACATCGACAAGAACACCTCCTACCGGATCGGTCTGAAGGTGGCCAGCCCCGCGGTCTCGCGCTCGATCATCGGTGTGGAGGACGCCTATCACGTCGAGGCGGGCAAGGAGCACAAAGGCATCGGGTTCTTGGTGCCCACGCCCGGTGCCGCCCCGATCAAGTTCAGGAGCACGTACGTCGACGGCATCTACGATCCGCCACAGGTGCCGAAAACACTTGTGGTGCAATCGGTTCCTGAGCCGAAGCTGTTCAGTGCCGGTCGGGTCGAGCCCGACCAGACCACGATCATCGCCAAGAACGGACACGACGAGCCGGTCGCGCCGTCACGCAAGTTGATCGCCACCATCGGCGACCAGCTTGCGCGATTTGGCCCGCGTGCGCCCGAGCTGTGGCTGCCGCCGCTCGACGAGCGGATTCCGCTGACCGCAGCGCTGGCCCGCGCATCGGTTCCGCGCGGTGAATGGCGTTGGCCGCTCGGTGAGATCGACAAGCCGTTCCAAATGCGCCGCGACGCGCTGGTATTCGACGCCAGGTCGGCGGCCGGCAACCTGGTCATCCACGGTGGAGCGAAGTCCGGAAAATCGACTGCCCTGCAGACGTTTATCTTGTCGGCGGCCAGCCTGCACTCGCCGCGTGAGGTGAGCTTCTACTGCCTGGACTACGGCGGTGGGCAGCTGCGTGCGCTGGAGGACTTGGCGCACGTCGGCAGCGTCGCGTCATCACTGGAGCCCGAACGCATCCGGCGCACCTTCGGTGAGCTCGAACAACTGCTGCGGTCGCGTCAGCAGCGGGAGGTCTTCCGCGACAAGCAGGGTCCGGACGACGGCCTGGGTCAGGTGTTCTTGGTCATCGACAACCTCTATGCGTTCAGCCGGGACAACACGGACCAGTACAACACCCGGAATCCCTTGCTGAGCAAGGTGACTGAGCTGGTGAATGTCGGACTGGCGTACGGTATCCACGTCGTCGTCACCACCCCCAGCTGGATCGAGGTCCCGCTGGCGATGCGCGACGGCCTGGGGCTGCGGCTGGAGCTCAAGCTGCACGACGCACGCGACAGCAACGTCCGGGTGGCCGGCGCACTGCACCGGCCGGCCGAGGCGGTGCCCGCTGACCAGCCGGGTCGCGGCCTGACCATGGCCGCCGAGCACTTCCTGTTCGCGGCTCCCGAGCTGAACCAGATTCCGGCCATCAACGAGCGCCATTCCGGGATCACGGCTCCGCCGGTGCGGTTGCTGCCAACCAACCTGGCGCCGGCCGCACTCGGCCCGGTGTACGGCGGCGACGATCGGATCGTCATCGGTCAGCGCGAAGAGGACTTGGCCGCAGTCGAACTCAATTTCGCCGAGAACCCGTTGCTGTTGGTGTTGGGCGACACCAGGTCCGGTAAGACCACCTTGCTGCGGCACATCATCCGGACCATCCGGGACAACTCGACACCCGACCGGGTCGCTTTCACGGTGCTGGACCGCAGGCTGCATCTCGTTGACGAACCGCTGTTTCCCGACAACGAGTACACCGCCAACATCGACCGGGTGGCTCCGGCGATGCTCGGGCTCGCGGGGCTCATCGAACAGCGGCGCCCGCCGGCGGGTTTCACGACGGCCCAGCTGAGCGGCTGGTCATTGGAGGGGCACACCCACTACCTGATCATCGACGACGTCGACCAGATCCCGGACACCCCGGCGATGACGGGTCCTTACGTCGGGCAGCGCCCGTGGACTCCGCTGGTCGGGTTGCTCGCCCAAGCCGGCGACCTCGGACTGCGGGTCATCGTCACGGCACGGGCGACCGGTGCCGCGCACGCGTTGATGACGAGCCAGCTGCTGCGCCGTTTCAACGACCTGCAGGCGACGACGCTGATGTTGTCGGGCAATCCGGTCGACGGCGGCAAGGTCCGCGGTCAGCGGTTCGACCGGTTGCCTGCCGGTCGGGGCATCCTGCTGACCGACAGTGACACACCGACTTACGTGCAATTGGTCAATCCGCTCGTCGACGAAGGTGTGGCTGTCGATGGCCGTTGAGTTTCACCGAAAGGGGTATATGTCATGACACTTCGAGTTGTTCCGGAAGGATTGGCCTCGGCCAGCGCCGCCGTGGACGCGATCACCGCGCGGTTGGCTGCCGCGCAGGCGGGTGCGGCCCCGGCGATCACTGCCGTCGTTCCGTCGGCCGCCGACCCGGTGTCGCTGCAGACCGCGGCCGGTTTCAGCGCGCAGGGCTCTGAGCATGCCGCGGTGGCCGCCGAGGGCGTCGAAGAGCTCGGTCGTGCCGGCATCGGTGTCGGTGAGTCCGGCGTGAGTTACGTGGCCGGTGACGTGGCTGCCGCAGCGACATACTTGGCCGGCCACTGACAATGACCGCGCCGGTGTGGATGGCTTCGCCGCCTGAGGTGCATTCAGTGCTCCTCAGCAGCGGTCCTGGACCCGGGTCGCTGTTGGCGGCTGCCGGGGCATGGACGCTGCTGAGCGCTGACTACGCCTCGGCAGCAAGCGAACTCACCTCACTGCTGGGCGCGGTGCAGGCAGGCGCATGGCAAGGTCCCAGCGCCGAACAATATGTCAGCGCACATGCGCCGTATCTGACGTGGCTGACCGAAGCAAGCGAGAACAGCGCAAACGTGGCCGCCCAGCATGAGGTTGCGGCGGCTGCCTACACCACGGCGCTGGCCGCGATGCCGACGATGCCGGAGCTGGTCGCCAACCACGCGATCCACGGGGTGCTGTTGGCGACGAATTTCTTTGGCATCAACATGATTCCGATTGCGCTCAACGAGGCCGACTATGCGCGGATGTGGGTGCAGGCGGCGACCACGATGACCGCCTATCAGGCGGTGTCCGCGTCGGCGCTGGCGTCGGCTCCGCGCACCAGCCCAGCGCCGCCGATATTGAAAACGAACAACGCGCTAGCGGCCGCCGCCGACCCGTCGTCGTCGGGGAACTTCTTCACCGACATTTACAACCAGTTGGTCCAGTTCATCCAAGATCCGAGCGGGACCCTCAGCGCCATTATCGCCAACCCCAGCACCTATTTCCCACTGTTGTTCTTCATCGCGTACGAGGTATCGACCAGCATCGCCGCGGCGATCACATATCCGTCGCTGATCGCCGGCGCCATCCTGGCGGTCGTCCTCCCGGTCGTGGCACAACAGCTACTTGCGAACCTGGATACGGTGCCGCCGACGCTGCCAGCACCGGCGGGCGGCGCCCCTCAGTCGGTTCAACCGGCTCGGCCGGTTGTGGGATTGGCTCCGGCACCCGCGACTTCGGCGGCAGCTGCGCCTACCGCTTCGGCGGGAACGGCCGGTGCCGGAGCGGCCCCGGCGGCCACGCCGGCGACCGCAGGCTTCGGTTACGTCGTGGGCAGCATCGGGCCGGACGACGGTCCCGGCCCGCTACTGATCGATCGCGAGGGGACAAAGGCGCCGGCGAGCTTCGTTCCCGGGGCGGCCGCGGTCAGCGCGATGGGACGCGACAAGACGCGGACGCGGCGCCGCCGCCGGTCCGAGATGCACGACCACGCCGACGAATTCGCCGACATGAACGTCGAGGTCAACCCGGACTGGAACGCGCAGAGTGACCGGGAGCCGGTCGCAGCGGCGGTGGCCTCGGATCGCGGCGCGGGCCCGTTGGGGTTCGCCGGAACGGTGGACAAAGACAGCACGGCTGCGGCAACGGGGCTGGCGACGCTGAACGACAAGGGTTTTGGCGGCGGGCCGACGATGCCGATGGTGCCGGGCACGTGGGGCCCGGACGTGCCGGAAGGGGAGGGGGGCGACAGCTGAGTGTGTTCGAGTCGCAACGGTAGTCAATCAACGAAAGGATTTCAGGGATGAGCTTGTTGGATGCACATATTCCGCAGTTGGTGGCGTCGCAGTCGGCGTTTGACGCCAAGGCGGGGCTGATGCGGTCGACGATCGGTCAGGCTGAGCAGGAGGCGATGTCGGCGCAGGCGTTTTTCGCCGGTGATGGTGCGGCGGCGTTTCAGGCTGCGCATGCCCGGTTTGTGGCGGCGGCGGCGAAGGTGAATTCGTTGCTGGACATGGCGCAGGTCAACCTTGGTGATGCCGCGGGTACCTACGTGGCTGCTGACAGTGCTGCGGCGAGCAGCTACCCGGGCTTTTGAGCCGACCGAGTCTGAGCGAAAGGTTTTGTGATGTCACAGATCATGTACAACTATCCGGCGATGATGGCGCATGCCGCCGATATGGCCGGTTACGCCGGAACGCTGCAGAGTCTGGGCGCCGACATCTCCAGTGAGCAGGCCGCGTTGCAGGCCGGCTGGCAGGGTGACACCGGGATGAGTTATCAGGCGTGGCAGGCGCAGTGGAATCAGGCGATGGAGCAATTGGTGCTGTCCTACCGTGCGATGGCGGGCACGCACGAGAACAACACCACCTCGATGCTGGCCCGCGACCAGGCCGAAGGCGCCAAATGGGGCGGCTAGTCCGCGCCACGGCACGGCTTGCAGGGCGGATCACGGCGCACGACGTAACGGGCGGGTCCGCAAGGTAGATGACAGCCAAGCCCAACGCCGTCGAGCTCACTGTCGGTCAGGCGTGGTACATCGCTGAAACCGTCGGGGCGGGAACGTTCCCATGGGTTTTGGCGATCACCACGCCATACAGTGATGCCGCCGAGCGGGGCGCATTCCTCGGTCGCCAGCACGCCGATCTGACCCGAATGGGCATGATCTCGGCCGACGGCGCCATCAACTCGGCGGTTGCCGACTGGATCCGGGTGGTGTGCTTCCCGGAGCGGTGGCTGGATCTGCGTTACGTGGGGTCCGCCGCCGCGGGCGGCGGCAACGAGATGTTGCGCGGGATCATCGCCCGGCGTGGCGGCAAAACCGTTGTGGCCCTGCGTAACGCGCAGCTTGTGACGTTCACGGTGATGGATATCCACGACGCCCGGGCGCTGGTGCCTGTGCTCGGCGTCGGGCTGGCGCAACGCCAACCCGCGCGTTTCGACGAGTTCGGCCTGCCTGCCCAGGTCGGCGCACGGGCCGACGAGCGACTGCGTAATGGCGCGCCGCTGGCCGAAGTGCTTGACTACCTGGGCATCCCGAAGTCCGCTCGGCCCGTGGTGGAATCGGTGTTCACCGGACCGCGCAGCTACGTGGAGATCGTTGCCGGCTGCAGTCGCGACGGGCGGCACGCCAGCACCGAAGTGGGCGTGAGCATCGTCGACACCACCGCTGGGCGGGTGCTGGTCAGTCCGTCCCGCGCGTTCGATGGTGAATGGATCTCGACGTTCAGCTCGGGAACCCCGTTCGCCATCGGCGTCGCCGTCGAACAGCTGACCGAACAACTGCCCGACGGCCACTGGTTCGAGGGCAACCGGCTGTCCCGCGATTTCAGTTCCCAGCCCAACCCGCAAGCTGTTTAACCCCTCCCAGAACAACAGCGATTCACCAAGAGAAAGAGAAGCAATGTCGAGCAGAAGCTTGAGGAGCCAGTGATGTCCAGCGCCGTGATACCCATCGTGCGGGTCGCGATCCTCGCCGACAGTCGGCTGACCGAAATAGCGCTGCCGGCAAATCTTCCGCTGCGCGACATCCTCCCGGCAGTCGAGCGTCTGGTGGTTCCCGCCGTCTCTGACGACGACGTCGCCGGCGGCAGCGCGACGGCCGACCCGACGACACCGGTACGGCTCAGCCTCGCTCCGATCGGCGGTGCGCCGTTCAGCCTCGACGCCAGTCTGGGGACGGTCGGCGTCGTTGACGGCGACCTGCTGGCCTTGCAGCCGGTGCCGGTTGGCCCTGCCGCCCCGGGCATCGTCGAAGACATCGCCGACGCAGCGGTGATCTTCTCGGCGTCGCGGCTGAAGCCGTGGGGTTCCGCGCACGTCCAGCGCGGCGCTGTCGCGGGTCTCATCGGATTGCTTTGGGTAGCAACCGGTCTCGGTGTCACGCACCGGCTGATCACCGGATCGCCCGCCGGTCTGTTTGCCGTCGCCGCCATCGCCGTCCTCACCGTGGTCGCCGGCCTGGCTGTGCGGTCGCCACGTGCCGGCGCGGCTCTGTCGGCCGGCGCACTGGTGCCGGTAGCCGCAGCACTGGCCCTGGCGGTGCCGGGGAGTTTCGGTGCAGCGCAGGTGACGTTGGCCGCCGCCGGAGTCACTGCGTGGTCGCTGATCGCCCTGATCCTTCCTCGGCGCGAAAGTAGTAGTGCTATAGGGCTTTTCACGGCGACGGCAGTCCTGGGTGTGGGTGTGCTCGCAGCCGCTGCCGTGAAGTTGTTGTGGCAGTTGCCGTTGGCCAGCCTGGGCGCTCTGCTGATCGTGGTGGCGCTGCTGGTCACGGTCGAAGCCCCGCAACTGTCCGCGCTGTGGGCACGCTTTCCGCTGCCGGTCATTCCGGCACCCGGTGACCCCACGCCGTCGGCGCCGTCGTCTCGGGTTCTCGCGGACTTGCCACGGCGGGTCCGGATCAGCGACGCGCACCAGACCGGATTCATCGCGGGAGCCGTATTGCTCAGCGCGCTGGGGTCCTTCGCGATTGCCTGGCAGCCGCACACACTGTCGGGCTGGGGCTGGTACGTGGTGGCCGCTACCTCGGCCGCGGCCGCGCTACGTGCCCGGGTGTGGGATTCGGCCGCGATCAAGGCGTGGCTGCTGGCCCAGCCGTACCTGGTGACAGCGGCGTTGGCGGTGCTCTACACCGCGACCGCGCACTACCTGGCCGCGCTGATCGCCGTGGTGGTTCTCGCCGCATTGGTAACGGCGTGGGTAGTGGTCGCGCTGAGCCCGTCCATCGCCTCGCCGGACACCTACTCGCTGCCGTTGCGCCGAGTGGTGGGTTTCGTCGCGTCGGGCATCGACGCGTCGCTGATTCCGGTGATCGCATACCTGGTCGGGTTGTTTGCTTCGGTGCTCAATCGATGAGCTCTGCCCGCACCCGCCGAACCGGTTTCCTTGCAGCGATCCTCATTGCTGCGGTGTGGACCTGTGCGCCTGCGCAGGCGATCACCCGCCCGCAGGTCGACCCGGCTGCAACGCCGCCCAATGGTGCGCCGGGCCCAGTGCAGCCGATGGAGAAGAGCGGCGAGTGCAGCGTGACCGGCGCCGTCGCGGGCACCGACTTCAGCGCTCCAACGCCGAGCCAGCAGCTGCTGGATCCGGCTGCGGCACGGCGATTTTCCCGCGGCGACGGGCAATTGGTCGCGGTGCTGGACACCGGGGTGCGGCCAGGGCCGCGGCTGCCCGGTGTGCAGCCAGGCGGCGATTACGTCGAGTCGACCGACGGCCTGACCGACTGTGACGGACGTGGGACCGCGGTCGCCGGCCTGATCGCCGGTCAGCCCGGCGACGACGGGTTCGCCGGAATCGCGCCCGCGGCCCGACTGGTGTCGTTGCGGGTGACGTCCGGGAAGTTCTCGGCGCGCACCGCAGGCGGCGATCCCACCTTGGCCCGGGCCACCGTCGACGTGACGGCGCTGGGCCGGGCGATCGTGCACGCAGCCGACCTCGGCGCCCGCGTGATCGTCGTCTCGGGCGTCACCTGCCTGCCCGCCGACCGCAACGTCGACCAGGGCGCCTTAGGTGCCGCCATCCGCTACGCGGCCGTGGACAAGGACGCAGTGATCGTCTCGGCCGCCGGCAACAGCGGATCGACCGGATCGGCGTCCAGTGGAACGGCGTGCGATTCCAACCCGCTCACCGACTTGAGCCATCCTGACGACCCTCGCAACTGGGCGGGTGTGACGTCGGTGTCAGTGCCGTCCTGGTGGCAGCCGTACGTGCTGTCGGTGGGCTCACTGGCGCCGAACGGCCAGCCGTCGAAGTTCACCATGGCCGGACCGTGGGTGGGCATCGCCGCGCCGGGGGAGAACATCGTCTCGGTGAGCAACCGTGACGACGGGGGACTGGCCAACGGCATGCCGAACGAACACCAGCAGTTAGTGCCCCTGGTGGGTACCAGCTATGCGGCCGGATACGTCTCGGGCATCGCGGCGCTGGTGCGCAGCAAGTATCCGGCACTGAACGCCGGCGAGATCATTCATCGCATCACCGCAACCGCCCGTAACGGGGCACGCGCGCCGTCCAACATCGTCGGTGCCGGCACCGTCGACCCGGTTGCTGCCCTGACCTGGGAGCTTCCCGCCGCCACGAACACCGATGCAGCACCGGTGAAACACGTTGCGGCGCCGCGGGAACCGGCACCGAAGAGTCTGGTGCCTCGGATCGTCGCATTCGGTGGGACGGCCGCGCTCATCTTGGCCGTCGTAGCTGCCGCCACGATCGCCGCACGACGGAAGGAAGCCTCGCTGTGAGTGTGCCTCAATCAATCTCGCCGCCCACCGGACGGATCACCTTGGTGTTGCTGGCCGTTGTGACCGCGGCCATCGCGTTCCCCTGGCATACCGTCCGTGAGCGTTGGGTGGTCGGCGTCGCCGTCGCTGCCGTGATCGTGCTGTCGGCGAGGTGGCGCGGACTGCCGGTCACGACGATCCTGCACCGGCGACTGGCGATCCTGCGACCGAGTCGCGGCAGCCGTCGGGCCGACGACTCGGTGACCGATGTGCGGACCACCGCGTTGCTGCGTGTCGCCCCGCCGTTGGCCGATGCCGACGCACTGCCGCTCCCGCTGATCGCAGGCTATGCCGAGCGTTACGGTCTGCACGCGGACGCGGTTCGGGTCACCAGCCGCGACAGCACATCCGAAGTCGGCACCCGGGAGCGTGAAACCTGGATCGGCGTGACGTTGTCTGCCGTCGACAACCTTGCTGCGCTGCAAGCCCGTTCGCCGCAGATTCCGCTACAGGAGACCGCTGAGGTGGCGGCGCGTCGCCTCGCCGATCACTTGCGGGAGAGCGGCTGGACGGCATCCCTCGCCGTCTCCGACGACGTTCCGACGCCGTATCCGCGCTCTGCCCGCGAAACCTGGTCTGGGATCAGCTTGGGCAGCTCGGATTACATTGCCGCTCATGGGGTGAAGGTCGACACGGCCTTGCCGAACACGCTCGCGGCGATCTGGTCCTACCCGGTCCGTGAAGTCTGGACGGTGCTCGAGGTGGCCGGCGCCGGCGCCGGCCAGACCCTGGCCGTCGGGTGCGCGTTCCGTACCGATGCCGCACCCGGCGCGGCCGGGCCGCTTCCGGGCTTGATATCGCAGGCCGGTATTCAGCGCGCGGCGCTGAGCGCATTGGATCCGCTGTCGAGCCAGCGGCTCGATGGTCACGTGCTGTTGCCCGAGGCGCTGTTGCTGGAGCGGCTGCGCTGGGCGAGCACCGCCAATGTGCAGCCAATTGCTCAGTAACAGTTAGCTTTCGGCTGACGTGTCGGTCACGGCGAACAGAGCGGCGGCGTTGTCGTAGAACACTGCGCGCAGCCAGTGGTCGTCAACGCCGGGTAACCGGGCGATCGCCCGCATCGCCTCTGCGTAGCTGTACGGGATGTTGGGGAAGTCGCTGCCGAACAGGATGCGATCACCCAGTTGGGGCAACCGCGCGAGCTGGGCAGGCGGGAACGGCATGGTCTCGTCGACAAACGGGGTGAAAGCCATTGTGGTGTCGAGTCGCACGTCGGCCGACGCCTCGCAGATGTCGAGAAAGTCGGCGTACTCGGGCATTCCCATGTGCGCGACGATCAACCGCAGCCGTGGATACCGCCGCAGCAGTCGCCGTATCGGCTCGGGTCCGGTGTGCTCGCCGGGCACCGGCCCGGAACCACAGTGGATGACGACAGGTACCCGGGCATCTTCGATGGCTCCCCAGACCGGATCGAGCAGGGGGTCGTTCGGCTCGTAGCGGCCAACCTGAATGTGCGCCTTGAAGATCTGGGTTCCGTCGTGAATTGCCGCGTCGACGTAGTGGCCGGCGTCTGGCTCGGGGTAAAACGTCGCGGTGACAAGGCAATCCGGTGTCGACGCGGAAAACTGCAGTGCCCACTGGTTCAGCCACGCGGCCATCTGCGGCTTGTGCGGGTAGACCAGAGCGGTGAACGCGCGGACGCCGAACTGTCGCAACGTCTGCAGGCGCTCGGACTCCGCCGTGCGGTAGGCGATCGGCCATTCGCGACCGACCAGTGGACCCGCGGAGTCGAAGTAGCGCCAGACTTTGTCCATCACGGGCTTCGGCATGAAATGGGTGTGCACGTCGATCACACCGGGCACGTTCAGCGCAGACCAGATCTGCCGTACCTCCGTGACCTCATCGTCGTCGGTCATCGTCCGTCCTCGACTCGTCCGGCGAGGCAGGCAACAGGTAATACCGTCTGTCTATATCAGTCGCTGAACGGACCATTGAACGGGAGGACAACTATGTGGGATCCGGATGTCTACCTCACCTTCGCCGATCATCGCGGCCGTCCTTTCTTCGACCTGCTGTCGCAGGTGGGTGCGCAAAAACCACGTCGAGTGGTCGACCTGGGTTGCGGTGCAGGCAACCTGACCGCCCAGTTGGCCCGCCGCTGGCCGGAAGCGGCGATCGAGGCGCTCGATGGCTCACCGGAGATGGTGCAGGCCGCTCGAGAGCATGGCGTGGACGCGTCGGTCGGCGACGTGAGAACCTGGGCGCCGCAGCCTGATACCGACGTGGTGCTCAGCAATGCCGTCATGCAGTGGGTGCCCGAACATCGCGAGCTCTTCGTCCGATGGGCCGGTCAACTGGGTGCCGGGTCGTGGATTGCCATTCAGATGCCGGGTAATTTCGAAGGTCCGTCGCACGCCGCGGTCCGTGCGGTGGCACGCCGCGGGGCGTTCGCGAAGGCGTTGCGAGACCTTCCGTTTCGGCTGGGCACCGTGGTCGACTCGCCCGCCCACTACGCCGAGCTGCTGATCGGCGCCGGTTGCACCGTCGACGCCTGGGAAACGACGTATGAACACCAGCTCAGCGGCGAGCACCCGGTGCTGGACTGGATCAGCGGAACCGCGCTGTTACCGGTGCGTGAGCGGCTCAATAACGAGGAATACCAACGCTTTCGACAGGAACTCATGCCGCTGCTCGCCGACGCGTATCCACCGCGACCGGACGGGACGACGTTCTTTCCCTTCCGGCGAGTGTTCTTCGTCGCGCAGGTCGGCCGTTAACTGCTAAACCGGCAGGCCCAGTTCCTTCGCGTCGTTGTGGTACCGGTCCACCCACTCATCGGAGCGCTCGTTCGCCTGGCGCTGCAGCGCCGCCGCCGGAGCCAGTCGGGGATCCTGACCCAGGGCCTCCAGCACCTCGCCGACGATCGCGGGTAGGTTGCGCCACAACACCGGATAGGGCACCTCAATCGGCTCGATGGCCTCGAGAGCGAACCAGGAACGCCAGCATTCTTCTTGCTCTCGGAGCATCGCGACGACGTGGGCGATCGCACCGGCGTGGTAGGAGGCGTGCGAGTCGCGCTCTGGGTCCGGGCGGCCGCGCCACACCCGCGTCTGCACGGCTCGCCAGAAGGACACCGCCTGTGCCACCACGTCCGGGCGGTAGACGTGGACGTAGAGCGGCTCGCTGCCGATCACGTCCTGAATGGCTGCCCGCAAGCCGTCACCGGAACGATCGGGCAATGAGGCCGCCCGATGCTCCAGCAACGGCGTCTGGTTCCACATCAACTTGCCGCCCCAGATTCCATTGGGCGTCCGCCCCGAACTGCGAATGTGCTCCCGCCATGCGACCGACGAAGCGATATCGGGCGTTCCCGGTTCCAGCGGATCGAGCAGTTGCAGAACCGTCTCGTCCTCGACGTCGGCGAACCACTGTCGGGGCTGCGGTGCCATCCCCGTCGTCGGCAGGTACTGAAAGAATTCCTGTGGCTCGCCGGCGCTACCGGTCGCGCGTAACGATTCGACCAGAAGGGTGCTGCCACAGCGTTGCGAGGCGAGCACGAGATACGAGGTCGGATGACCGGGCATCAGGAGAGCGTAGCTGGGCAGTCAAATCGCGCCCGCGTGCCAGCGGACCTGTATTCATGCCGACTACAGTTACCGCTCGGGCTAACCGACTTCGTCCTCGATGCCGCGGTCGCCGGCGATCGCCGAGCGGCTGGTTGGCACCCTCTCGTGAATCCGCAGATACGTCTCGGTATAACGCGCCGCGATGCGGCTACCGGCAAAGTCCGACGGTATGACGTCATTTGTCTGCTGGCGCCAATCATGCAGGCGGACGGCGAGATCGGCGGCGACCAGGTCGGCGCCGTTGAGACCGTCGCCGGCCAACAGGTTGTTCGTCTCACTGGGATCAACACGCAGGTCATAGAGTTCACGTTCTGGACGTGGTGCGGTAACCAGCGGTGCGACGGCATGTCCGGACGGGCTTTCCTCGATATCCCATGGCAGATCCAGCAACGGCCGGCGCGCGTAATTCTCGATGTAGCTGAACTCTTTCGTGCGGATGGCGCGGATCGGGTCGAACGAGTCATGGTAGGTCTTGCTCGTGTAAACGTGATCGCGTACCGGCTCGTTGCGATCCGCCGCAAGAAACGCGTGTGCGTGCGAGATGCCTTCGACGTCAACGGGTTCCGCAACGCCGAGCAATTCGAGCAGTGTCGGGACCAGATCCACGCCGCTGAACAGATCGTCGTACACCAGCGGCGCCGCTCTCATGTTGGTGGGCGGGCGGATGATCATCGCGATCCCTGTGCCGGCCTCGTAGAGAGTGGATTTCGCCCGCGGGAATGCGGCGCCGTGGTCGGTGAGGAAAACCACCCAGGTGTTGGCGTCGAGCCCGGTGTCGGCGAGCGTGTCCAATATCTGGCCGACTGCCGCGTCGGCGGTGTTGATCGATCCGTAAAATTCAGCCAGATCTTGGCGCACTTCAACGGTATCCGGCAGGTAGTCGGGCGGTTCGACTGCGGCGGCATCAGCCGGCTCGTAGCGCTCCCGTGGATAGGGCCGGTGCGTTTCGAAAAAGCCTGCTGTCAACAGGAATGGCCGGCTGGTGTCGTGGGCGCGCAGCCATTGCTGGGCCCGTTCCACCACGTACTCGCAGTAGGAGTTCGACACGTCGAATTCGTCGAAGCCCAACCTGGACGGATACGAGGTCTCATGCTGCATGCCGAACAACACTGAGTACCAACCGTTTTCGCTGAGAATTTGCGGTAGCGTTCGAACGTCCGAGCGATATTCCCAACCATGGTGAGCCAGTCCGACAAGTCCGTTGCTCTGCGGATAGCGACCGGTGAAAAAGGATCCGCGCGACGGTGAGCACAATGGCGCCGTGGCATGCGCCCTGGTGAACAGGATGCCTTCAGCGGCCAATTGGTCCAGCCGTGGGCTCGCGACGTCGGCGTGACCGTAGACGCCCAGATACCGACCGAGGTCGTGCCAGTGCACGAGCAGCACGTTGTCGCGCCGTGGGTGCGTCACGTCTTCGTCCGCGTCTGTGCCGCCGATCGCCGCCACCTCCTGAGCTCTGCTGGGCCTTGCCGACGGTATCGGCCAGGGCTCACCACTGTTGCGGCGGAGGTCCCGGCGGAACGTATTGCTGCGGCGGCGGCGGATCGTACGGCCACTGCCCGGCGCCGGGGACGGGGCCGGCGGTCAGTTTCGCTGGCAGTCCCAAGAGCACCCGGAATGCCGGCACGAACATGAGGCCTCCGATGACGGTGACGACAACCCCGGCGATCAGGTCGTAGGTCAGCCGGCTGGTGGCACCGTAGCGGGCCTCGCACCCTACCGACAGCACGAGCATCACGATGCCGCCACCGAGCATCAGGAATTGCCCCAGCTGCTTCCTCAGGAACAGCATCACCGCGCCGCCCGTTGCCGCGAGGTTGCCCGCGATGATCAGAAACATGCACACCACCAGCGCGACTGGAACCGTGGGGACAATGTTTTTGACCGACTGCCGGCACGAGCGGGCGTACTCGCCGCTGAACCGATCACACATCTCGGCGGCACGGTTGACGGCACTGTCCAGATTGATCCATAGCGTCAGCGTGAGGACCGCGCCGAGCAAGCCCAGCAACCCGACGATGGCGAAGGTGATCCAGCCGATTTTTTGCTGGGAAGTCGGGGCCGGAAAGGGCGCGCCGTATCCGCCCCACTGCTGCGGGCCGTACCCAGGCTGTTGACCGTAACCGGCCGGCGGTGAGCCGGGACCGGGCGGCGTCGGTCCACCGTATCCGGGGGGAAGCGGTTGCTGGCTGTAGCGCTCAGGGGTCGGCTGGCCGCCGTATCCAGGCTCGTGGGCCTCCCGCGGATCGTGGGGTGGGGGTCCCCATTGTGGGAAACCTGGGGGAGGTGGTTGCACCCCGGCATCGTAGCTGGCTCAGGCCCGCAACCCCGGCCCTGCGCGCCGAGTGCCCGCCGGACGTCAGGCCGGGCTCTTTCCCCAGCCGTTCTCCGAGACGAACTCGGCAAGCGGACGTCCCAGCGCCCAGCCGTCCAACTCCAGCGACGGGCGGTCTGGAAAATCGGGGACCGGACCGAGGCACAGAACTGCCACCGGCTCGGCATCGGTGGGCATCGACAACAGGCCCGCGAGCTTCGGCGGATCGAACAGCGAGACCCAACCCATTCCGAGGCCCTCGGATCGTGCCGCCAGCCAGAGGTTCTGAATCGCGCACGAGACCGATGCCAGATCCATCTGCGGCAGGGTGCGACGGCCGAACACGTAGCTGTCTCTGCCGTCGGAGAGTGCGACGACCAGCAGTTCGGCGCAATCGAGGATGCCTTCGACCTTCAGCGCGAGAAACTCCTGCGCCCGTTCGCCCAGTGCGTGCGCGGTCTGCAGGCGCTCCTCGTCGACCAGGGCGTGGATGCGGCGTCGCAGTTCGTCATCAGTGATACGGATGAATCGCCATGGCTGCATCAGCCCCACATTGGGGGCGGCGTGCGCCGCCTGGAGCAGGCGTGCAAGAACGTCGTCGGGAACCTTGCTGCCGGGCACGAATCGGCGCATGTCACGCCGCTCGGAGATCACGCGATAGACGGCTCGCCGCTCCTGCGGACTGAACTCGTGATCCACCACACAGTCATCGTAGGAAATCTCTGGTTGAAGCGTTCCGCTACGCGCCTGCGTCGCGTTGTGGCCCGATGCGCCAGACTTGACCGATCCGCCGCACAGAGGATCGTCGATGAACATTTCTGAATCAGTGGAGCAGTTGCCCACCAATGGCTCTCGCGGCCGCGTCTACGGTGACCCCTATCGGACCGCGGATGGCGGGATGGTCATCCCTGTCGCGAAGGTGCGCGCCGGCACTGTGACGCCGCTCGGCGTGTTCGTCATGCATGGTGGCGAGGCACGCTGGGTGCCGGTTATCGACTCGAATCGCATCGCGCTGATCGGGGTGATCACCGGGCTGATTTCGGCGGTGATCGCCAGTGTCGCGCTTCTGCGCCGCCCACCGTGGCCGGACTTGTCGGCGACGTCGGCGGCATGGTCACGCGGCTGACCGATCAGGGCCGGTAGGGGACACCGACCGCGCGGAATACGTACTCCGGCGGCACGTCGAAGGTGAAAGACCGGCGCGGCAACCCAGCGAGCACATCGCCGGGCACGGCAGCCTTGAAGTGCAGGGAGACGTGGCCGGTGAACGCGGGATTCACCGCGTCCAGGTCGAGGTCGATGTGCAGCCCGGTCGCGGATATTGCAGTGACCGCCGGGCCGGACTGCGTTGCTTCCCAACGCACGTCGACGGCACGGCCGGCCAGTTTGGGCAGCGTCGACAGAGTAGCCAGCGCCCGTTGTCTGGTCAACACCAGTGAGCCTGCGTAACTGGCGACGCTGTGTGCCGAACGCAGACCCGGGATGGCGCCGTGGAACCGTCGGGTGACCGGGACGTATTCGGCGAGGTAGATGACCCCTTCGGCCTCGACCTCGGCCCGCAATTCAGCGGGCAGTTTGCCCACGCCGAAGAGCTTGCGGACGAAGACGGGCATGACCCCAGTATGACGTTGCCCTACCTCAGCGCAGTTGGCGTCCTCGAGGTTCGCATGCCGATGCGACGGGTCCGCTGTGCCGCACTACCGCCGAGCCGTCAATATCACTTCCGCGCACCAAGTCGCAGGCGGAATCTCACGAGCCGGCCAGAACAACGGCCAGCAATGCCAGCATGCCGGTGTCCAGCAGCCACGCACTCGCGACATGGCGCCACAGTCGGTCGACGGGTAGCCCCGCCTCGACGTTGTTCAGATCCACCGACGACGCCGAGGCGGCGAAACCCCAACGTCCCGGCACCAACCACGACAATTGGTCCAGCACCAGCCGTCCCGTCACCGGAATCAGGCCGCCGGCCAACACCATCGACACCATGATGCTCACCACGAGCATCGGCAGCACCTGTTCGGTGGATCGGGCCAATGACGACAGCACCAGGCCCACCATTGCCGAGGTGACGGCCGTCAGTGCCAGGCCCAGATATAACTCTGCGACAACGGCAAAGGTGTTGTGCCCCAACAGCACTCCGCCATGTGCGGGTGCACCTTTGCCGATCGTCGTGATAGCGACCATGACGGCGGTGCCCATCAGTGCCGCAGCACTGAATACGACGACTTTGGCCATCAGATAGGCCGACGCCGAGAGGCCCACGGCTCTTTCGCGCTGGAAGATCATCCGCTCGCCGACCAGGTCGCGCACGGTCAACGCGGTTCCCAAGAACACCGCGCCGATGTTGAGCAGGATCAGGATGTCGATGGGTTCTTCGGGCGCGGTCGGACTGACCGGGCCCAGCCCGGTGTTGCCGGGTACCGCCAGCGCCAGTACGCCCAGCACCAACGGCAGCACCGCGAGGAACGCGAAGTAGCCGCGATCAGAGGTGATCAATCGAGCTTGGCGGCGCGCCAACGTGATGACCTGCCGCCACTGGCTGGTCTGCGGCGGATGTCCCAGTGGCGCTGCGCCGGCGGTCGGCGACGGTCGACGTGGCGCGGCGGGATGGCGCGCCAGATACGCGCGGTGCACGCCGTCGGGGTCGGTGCTGACCCGGGCGAAGATGTCGGCCCAATCGGTACTGCCCATCACCGGCCCGATCTGGGCGGGCGGATCGGCGAAGGCGGTCTTGCCGCCGGGCGCGAGCAGCAGGATCTGGTCGCACATGCTGACGTAGGTCAGCGAATGGGTGACGACGATGACGACTCGGCCGGCGTCGGCGAGCCGGCGCAGCATCGTCATGACTTGCCGGTCCAGCGCCGGATCGAGTCCCGATGTCGGCTCGTCGAGGATCAACAGTGACGGACCGGTCAGCAGTTCCATGGCCACTGACGCGCGTTTGCGCTGACCGCCGGACAGCTTGTCGACACGAGTGTTCTTGTGCGGAGCCAACTCCAGCTCGTCCAGCACCCGCTCGACGACCTCTCGACGGTCATCGGCAGAGGTGTCCGGCGGCAGCCGAAGTTCGGCCGCGAAATTGAGCGCCTGCTCCACGGTGAGCTGACGGTGCACGACGTCGTCTTGCGGCACCATCCCGATCCGCGAACGCATCGAGGCGTACTCGGCGTGCACGTCGTGCCCGTCGAACGCGACGACACCGGCGCTGGGCGGCATCGCACCGCCAATGAGCTTGACCAGAGTCGACTTTCCGGCGCCGGACGGCCCGATTACCGCCGTCAGCGTCCCGGGCTTCGCGCTGAAGGACACGTCCTGCAGCAGTTGTCGCCCGTCGATGGTCAACGCCAAACCGTATGCGGTGAGCCCACTGTTGCGGAACACCGTGGGCTGGGGCACCAGGGTGTTGCCGGTCGCGAGCAGGTCGGTGTTACCGATCGTGACGACGTCGCCGTCGCGCAGCATCGCGCTGGTGATCAGCGAGCCGTTGACGAAAGTGCCGTTGCTGCTGTTGTTGTCGCGGATTTCGAGACCGGCCGGAGTCAGCGCCAGTGTTGCGTGCACCCGAGAGGCCAACGCGTCCTCGACCACGACGGAGTTGGTTTTGGCACGCCCGACGGTCGCCGAGGTCCGCGGAGCGCCGGTCGCGACGAGACCGGTGGAATCGGTCGGCTCGGCCGGCGGCTGCGGTACCCGCGCGCGGCGAAGGCGGGCCGGCGGCCGGAACATCGCCGTTTTCGGACTGTCGCTCACCGCCTCGTCGGTCCGCGCCCACCCGATCCTGGCGCGGCCACCCGGAACGTCAGCTGCGGGCCATGCGGGCTGCCCAGGGCGACGCTCAGCCGGTCGCGAACGGGCACCAGGTTCGCGCGTGCACCACCGACGAACAGCCCGTTCTGGCTTTTATCGACAACTACCCATTGCGTGCCGTCGAATCGCAGAATCGCGTGCACGCGCGATATCAGCGTCAGATCGTCGGGATTGATGTCGTGGAAGCAGATGTCACACTCTCGGTCGCGACCGACGATGACGTCCCGGTCGACCGGGAAGGTGTACATCGCCGACCCCAGCCAGACCGTCAGCGGCGGCACGCCGGCCTCGCCCGCTGCGGCGAACTTGGTCGTGCTGCCATCAGCGGGCGTCATGCGGCTGCGATCGGTGGGTGACATCACTGCTTTCTATACCCCGGCTTCCTGCGGGCGACGCATGCCAGGCGAACAAGTGGTGCTGAGGCCACACTGCGGACGTCAGCCCTGATCATAGGGGCGACGCCGGTCTCGCGGCCGGTCGGTGATCTGATCGACGCCAAAGCTTGACTTGACCCCGTGATCACGTGGCGTCGACGATAAGAGGGTGCGCCGACTGCTGGGTTTACTGTGTGCTGCGGTGTGTGCGGCCGCGATACCCCTGGCGACAGCACCACAGGGGGGTGCAGTCGGCGCACCCTGGTTCGCGCCTTCGGTCGGTACCGCGCCGCAGGTGATCTCTGTTGTCGGAACGGGTGGTTCGACCGCGAAATTGGATGTCTATCAACGGGTTCCGTCGGGATGGCAGCCCGTCGCGGTAGATATTCCGGCACACATCGGGTCGGCGGGTCTGGCGCCCGAGGCCAAGAGCGGGTATCCGGCGACGCCGATGGGAGTTTTCGCGCTGCCGTTCGCCTTCGGTACCGCACCCAACCCCGGTGGTGGTCTGCAATACGTGCAGGTCGGCGCCAATCATTGGTGGAATGGCGACGACGGCAGTCCTACTTTCAACACGATGCAGGTGTGTCCGAAGGCGCAGTGCCATTTCTCGACGGCTGCCAGTGAGAATCTCCAAATTCCGCAGTACAAACACGCGGTGGTGATGGGCGTCAACCCGAACCGCGCTGCGGGCAAGGGTGCGGCGTTCTTTTTTCACACCACCGACGGCGGCGCAACCGAAGGATGTGTGGCGATCGATGACGCCAAGCTGGTCCAGGTCATTCAGTGGCTTCGGCCCGGCGCTGTGATGGCGATCACCGAGTAGCCTGCAGCACAAGGACTTCAGGCCAGGGCGCTACCCGGCGACAGCTTGAAGTCCAGGTTTTTCAACGACATCGTGGCGTCATAGGTCCGGTCATATCCGGTTTCGCTAATCCGCCATCCGTCGGCGGTGCGGCGGTACTTGTCGCGGTAGAACCCGGCACCGGTCAGCAAAAAATCGAATTCCGCCACTATCACCTTGTCCTGCAGATACCAGATACCCGTCGCCTCGTCGCCGGTCACCGTGATCTCCGGATGGGTGACGCGATGCTCGGTGATCACATTGGACGGCAGGGACGAACGCATGTACTCGACCAGGTCGGCGCGATTGGTGAAGTGATGCTTTTCGCCCATCGACGATCCGTAGTCGCCGACGACGTCCTCGGTGAAGGTGTCGGCGAAATCGTCCCAGTGTTTGGTGTCCAGCGCACGCATGTAGCGGTATTTGAGCAGTTCTATCGCTGTGACGTCGGAGAGATAGGCGCCGTGGTCGTAAGAGCTCATTACGTCATTGCAGCACACGCTGTGCTCAGCGAAGGTAGTGCGTGACCATGTCGATGAGTGCGCGCCGCTCTTGCTGCCAGTCGACTTCGGTGCCCACGATCATCTGAGCCAGCACCACCCCGCGCAGTGTCGCCCAAATCACTTCGGCCACACCGTCGTTAGCCGGATCATCGGTGATCAGTCTGCCCAGCTGTCCGATCGCCGAGTTCATTTGCATCAGGCGGCGCCGGGACGAGCCGCCCGGCCCGCCGCGGTTGGCCCGCAGAATCTCGAACGCCGCCATCGACGTCGGACTGCTGTAGCAACTCCACGCCGTGTCGATGACCACCTCGATGCGCTCGCGAAGAGGCAGTTCACTGACATCGGCCGAGGACAGGCTCTCCAGCAGCCTGGCTACCCCGTCGTCGACGACGGCCATCAGCAGACCATTGCGGTCGCCGAAGTGGTACTGGATCACCCCCCACGTGACGCCGGCGCGTTCGGCGACGTGCTTGGCGGTGGCTGCGGCAAAGCCTTCTTCGACGATGCAGTGCACCGTTTCGTCGATGATTCTGGCGCGGGTGTCATCACCGCGTTTGCGCGGCGCCGTCGTCCGCCGTGTCGGACTGGCGGGTATTCGAGGCGCCTGGCCTGCGGCGATAGACATTGTTGACTTTATAACATAGTCGGCTTTATTTTTGGTCGGTGAGCCATTCGCGATATGCCCAGCTGTCCCGCCAGGAACTTGCCGTCCTGCTGCCCGAACTGCTGTTGATCGGGCAGATGATCGACCGCTCCGGCATGGCGTGGTGCATCCAGGAGTGGGGCCGCGACGAGATGGTGCAGATCGCCATCGAGGAATGGGCCGGCGCCAGCCCGATCTACACCAGGCGCATGCAGCGAGCCCTGAAGTACGAGGGCGTCGACGTGCTGACAATTTTCAAGGGCTTGCAGCTCGACATCGGCGCTCCGCCGCAGTTCATGGACTTCCGCTACACCATTCACGACCGTTGGCACGGTGAATTTCACCTCGACCACTGCGGCGCGCTGCTCGACGTGGAGCCCATGGGCCATGACTACGTGTTCGGAATGTGTCACACCATCGAGGATCCGACGTTCGACGCCACCGCGGTCGCGACCAATGCGCGCGCCCAGGTGCGGCCCATCCACCGCCCGCCCCGGGCCCCGTCCAACCGGCATCCGCACTGCGCCTGGACCGTGGTCATCGACGAGTCCTACCCGCCGGTCGAAGGCATTCCCGCGCTGGCCATTGTCGGCGAAACCCGCGCCGCGACATGGGAACTCGACGAGATCGAACCGTCCGACGAAGGCCTGGCCGACTATTCGGGCCCAGTGGTGTCCGACTTCGACTTCGGTGCGTACTCGCATTCGGCGCTGGTGCGCATGGCGGATGAGGTCTGCCTTCAGATGCACCTGTTGTATCTCTCCTTTGCGATCGCGGTGCGAGCGCGCGCCGGTTCCGACATCAAGCTGGCCGACTCGGTGTGCACGCGAGGGCTGATCGGGGTCGCCGGACTTGGTGCAGAACGCATCCGTCGGGCACTGTCGCTACCGGGCGGAATTGACGGTGTGCTCAAGGTTTTGGAGCTACATCCGTTGCTCAACCCGCTGGGCTACGTCAACGCAGAGACGCAGTCTGGGTTGCATGTTCAGCGGTCACCGGCCCACGACGATGCCGCCTGGATCTCGTTGTGCTCGCCGGAATCCGTCCAGCCGCTGCAGGCGATCGCCACCGCGATCGATCCGCGCATTGACGTCAAGATCAGCGGGAACGGGACCGACTGGGTCGCCGAATTCACTGAGACCGACAGTGCCGCAAAGGAGTTCCCTGAGGTGGCGATCGCCAAAGTCAGCGGTGGATCGACATTCGAATTCCAGCCGCGCGCATCGTTGCCATTGACTGTGGTGTGACGTGGCCCTCGTGTCAAGCCGTCGGCTGTATCACTTCGGTGACGCAACCGCATCGACCGTATACCGATGATGTTGTGCCCGAACGTCGTAGCGTGACCGCCGTTATCGTTAAGCCTGGCCAGCGACTGATGCTAACGACGAAAGTATTCGCTTTATGTATGACCCATTGGGGTTATCAATCGGGACCACTAATTTAGTAGCGGTCCGCAGCGGGAATCCTCCCGTCTCTCGTCGGGCTGTGCTGACTCTTTTTCCTGATCGCGCACCAGAACTCGGTATTAACGTCGACGACGTCGATAGCGCGGATACCGGCACGTTGATGGCCGGATTCGTCGAGCGAGTCGGAAAGTCGAACCCGCTGAAGCCTGCTGACGGCGCGACCCACGACCCCGGGCTGCTGCTGGTCGAGGCGCTGGATGTGTTGATCACCGCGACCGGCGGCGACGCGTCGACCTCGAATATCACGATGGCCGTCCCGGGACACTGGGGCCCGGGTGCGCTTCGGGTCCTGCAGGACGCGCTGAGCACTCACGCGGGCTTCGTGCACGACGGCATGTCGCCGCGACTGGTTTCGGATTCCGTAGCCGCGCTGACTGCGTTGAACTCCGACTCCCGCCTGCCCGAGGACGGTCTTGTCGCGCTGGTTGACTTCGGCGGCAGCGGAACGAGCATCACGTTGGCCGACGCTGCCTCGGACTTCACGCCGATCACCGAGACCGTGCGGTACCCGGAATTCTCCGGCGACGTAATCGATCAGGCGCTCATGATTCACGTGCTGGATAAGGTCGGTCACGGTAACGGCGGTGATCCCGCGAGCACCGGTGTTGTTGCGCACTTCGCCGGTTTGCGCGAGGAGTGCCGTCTGGCCAAAGAACGCCTTGCCAAAGAAGCGGTCACTGAGCTCGTCGTTGAGCTGCCCGGCCAGCGCTCCCGCGTCGAAGTGAGCCGGGCCGAGCTCGACAGCCTGATCGAAGATCGGCTCAGCGGTTTACTTTCGGTGTTTGACGAGACGTTGCGTAGCAACAGAATTCGCGTCAAGGACATCGCTGCGGTGGCGATGGCCGGCGGTGGCGCCAAAATTCCGGTTGTCACACAGCGTCTTTCGTCGCACACCAAAGCTTCGGTGATAACGGCCGTGCAACCCGGATTTGCGATGGCGGTCGGTGCAGTGATGCTGGCCGCCGAGCAATTGGTCGAGCAGAAAGACGACGCGGTCGAGGTTCCGACGATGGCCACCCTGGTCGGTGCGTCGACAGGCAGTTTCGCCGTCTCGACCGGCACCTTCGCCGTCCCGACAGGTGCGCTCGGCACCTCCACCGATACGTTCGACGCATCGACCGGCACGTTCACCGCCCCAGCTGATGCGTTTTTCAACGGCGTTCCCTCGGCGGCGCTGCAGGAGTTGGCGTGGTCGCAGGCTGACGATTCCGACGACGAGCCGGTGTTCTACAGCGGCGAGCCGTATGACACCGACGACAACCGCGCTACGCCGTCGCAGCTCATGCAATTGCCGAGGGCCGAACCGCTCGACATGCAGCACCGCGGAAATCGGCTGCCGCAGCTGTTTCTGGGTCTCGCCGCGCTAGTCTCGATGGTCGCCATCGGCGGGGTGGCCTTCACCTTGACAAGCAGCCCGGGCAGCCGGGCACCCACATTGCCGAGCAGCACCACGGCAGTGCCGGCGCCGCCACTGAGCTCGCAGCTTCCGTCGCCGAGCCCGCTGCCACCGCCTCCGCCCAGCGCGGCGCCGTCACCGACCGAAGCTCCGCCGCCGCCACCGCCCGTCAGCGAAGCGCCGCCACCGCCGCCCGTCGTCGAGGCGCCACTGCCACCGCCGCCCCCGCCGGTGACCAGGTATGACCCACCGCCGACCTCCAGGCCGCATGTGACGACCACGCAGCAGCCGACGACCACGACGCCGCCGGCCCCGAGCACCACCACGCCTCCGCCTCCGCCGCCGCCGGACCCACCGAGCACCCCGTCGACGGCGGCGATGACGACGACCTATCTGAACCTGCCGTTCCTGCCGATGCCGATACCGGTGCAGGTGCCTGCGGGGCAGGGCGGGGCCAGCCAGCAACCGCAGAACCCCTACCAGCAACAGAACCCTTATCAGCAACAGAACCCATACCAGCAGCAGAGCCCGTATATGCCGCAGAACCCCTACATGAATCCGGGGTACGGCTACTAGTCGTGGCGCAGTCCCGTCGAAATGCGCACACTGGGTGTAGTGGTGTGATCAGCCAGGAGGCGCAATGGACGACAACGGACGGTTCGGGTTCGATCCCGAGGACTTGGATCGGGTGATCCGCGATGCGAGCGAGGGCTTGCGCGAAGCGGTGGAAGGGGTCGGCCGATTCTTCACTTTTCCCGGTGAGCGGTCAGGCCTGGCATCGATCTTCGAGGACTTGACGCGGCGTCCCCGGACCAGGCCGGAAACCACCGGCGAGGCCGGCGACGGGGTGTGGGCGATCTATGCCATGAGTGCCGATGGCGCGGCGCGCGTCGAAGAGGTGTACGCCTCCGAGCTCGATGCGCTGCGCGCCAACCGGAACAACACCGACCCGAGCCGCAAGGTCCGATTCTTGCCGTACGGCATCGCCGTCAGCGTCCTGGACGATCCGGACGAGACACCGTAATCGGGCGCGACTCGTGGGGCGCGACGTTGGTCACGCCGGGAGTACCGGGACAAATTTGGGGGTACAACGCCAGAATGTTGACCATGCGGGCACGCCGGATCGGCCACGCCCTTATCGCCGCACTGTTGACCGTCGGCGGGCTGCTGAGCGCGCCCATGCCGGTCACCTCAGCACAGCCGTGTCCGGACGTCGAGGCGGTGTTCGCCCGCGGCACTGGTGAGCCACCCGGCGTCGGGGGTATCGGACAGCCGTTCGTCGACGAACTGCGCACCGCGATCGGCCCCAAGTCGCTCGACGTGTACCCGGTCAACTACGAAGCCAGCGGCAACTTCTCCGACCGCATCGAGTTCGCCGAAAGCTTCCTCGACGGGATCAAGGACGCCAGCAACCACATCGAGGCCACCGCGGCCAACTGCCCCAAGACCAGGATTGTGCTCGGCGGATATTCCCAGGGCGCAGCGGTCGCGGGCTTCGTCACTTCGGCCTCTGTCCCTGCGGGAGTGCCGGCGGAGTACCAGTCATTCCTGCCCAAGCCGATGCCGCCCGAGATCGCCAACCACGTCGCCGCGGTGACGCTCTTCGGGAAACCGTCAGCGCAATGGCTGCAGAACTACGGTGCGCCGGTGGTCGTCATCGGCCCGCTTTACGCTCCCAAGACTGACGACCTGTGCGCCGACGGCGACACGATCTGCAACGGCGACCCCGGCGGGCTGCCGAGCTTCGCGCACACGTCGTACCCGGTGAACGGGATGACCGCCCAGGCCGCGGGTTACGCCGCCGGCCATCTGTAGCCGTCAGCCGGGCAGTTTCGCCATGATCGTGGCGAACAACGCGGCCATCTCGTCGGCGGGCCCGCCCGGCACGGTGTAACCGGCCTCGTCGCGGATCTCGTCGAGATGGTCGCGGACTTGCTCGACGGACAACGCAGGGCTGTAGAACCCCGGTGTCCGGCCGATGAAGAACCGGGCCACGTGTCCGGCGCCGACGGTGTAGATCTCACCGGAGACCGGACAGTCCCGGTGCGTCAGGAATGCCGCCACTGGCGCGACCAGTGCCGGATCGAGCTTCCGAAGGTATTGCGCCACAAGGTCGTCCAATACCGCCTGCGCCGCCGGGTCGTCTGGGCGGCCGGCGCTCTCGACCGAACGCGCCAACATCCGGGTGTAGGCGATCGGCGCCACGGCGTTGACTTTGATGTTGCGGTCGGCGCCCTCGGCGGCCAGCACCCGGGTCAAGCCGACCAACCCGGTCTTGGCCGCGCCGTAGTTGCTCATCCGTTCGGCACCGAGCAGTCCCGCCGCCGAGCAGGTGTTCAGGATTCGTCCGTAGCGCTGCTCGCGCATGATCTTCCATGCGGGCCTCGTCACGTAGAACGCGCCCCTGAGATGGACGTCGAGCAACGGGTCGAGTCGATCGGCGGTGACATCCTCGAACGGCGCATCGCGAACGATGCCGGCGTTGTTGATCACGATGTCGACACGCCCCCAGGCCTGCACGGCAGCATCGATAATCGCTTGCCCGCCTTCGGGACTGGTTACGCTGGTGCTGTCGGCGATGGCCTCGCCGCCGCGCCGGCGAATCTCGTCGGCGACCACGGTCGCGGCGTCGGCGCTGGAACCCGCGCCGGTCACCGAGCCGCCGATGTCGTTGACCAGGACGCGGGCGCCGCGGGATGCGAGGAGTAGCGCGTACTCCTTGCCCAAACCATTGGCGGCGCCGGTGATCACCGCGACTTGATCGTCGAACCGCATGTCGTCTGTCACCACGTCACCGGTAGTACTTTCATGCCGTAGATGTCGGCGTCCTTGAACTTCAATTCGTCCGGCGGCACCGCCAGTTGCAGTCCTGGTAGCCGGCGGGCCAGCGTCGAGAACGCCACCTGCATCTCGACTCTCGCCAGGTTGGCACCGATGCACTGGTGGGTGCCGTAGCCGAAAGCCACGTGCCCACGCACGTTTCGGGCGATGTCCAAAGTCTCTGGGCTGTCGACGAACTCGCTGTCCCAGTTTCCCGCCGGGAGGTTCATCAGCAGTCGGTCGCCGGCGCGGATCTGCTGGCCCCCGAGAACGAGGTCCTCCGTTGCGACCCGGTCGACCTGGGCATGGACGATAGACAGATAACGCATGAGCTCTTCGACGGCGTTGGCGATGACGGCGGCGTCGTCGGTTTGGCCGAGTCGCTCGAAGACGTCGCGATGCTCCAGCAGCGCAACCGTTCCCAACGAGATCATGTTGGCCGTGGTTTCGTGGCCGGCCTGCATCATGATCACGGCGTTGACCGCGACGGTGTTGCAGTCGAGTTGACCGGTCGCGACGTAGTCGGTGATGAGACGGCTGATCAGGTCGTCGCCGGGGTCGCGCTCCTTACGCGCTACCAACTCCTGGATGTATGCGTACATCTCGATGAAGCCTTGCGCCCGCTGCTCGTCGGTGGAGTTCATGTCCAATCCGGCGGCGGTGTTGTGCTGGAACAGCTCGAGGTCGTCGGGAGGGACGCCGAGCAGCAGCGCGATCACCAGCGACGGCACCGGAAGGCCGAAGTCGCGCACGATGTCGGCCGGCGGGCCCTTGTCGATCATCGCGTCCAGGTATTTGTCGACCAAATTTTGAATCTGGGGCCGCATGGCTTCGGTGCGCCTGAAGGTGAATTGGCTGGTCATCATGCGCCGCAACCGGTGATGCTCGGGATCGTCAATCCGCGCAAAGATTACCGGCGCCGTGTTGTCGTTGGCGGCATCAAAGAGGTCCGGAAGGGTTTCCGCCGACAGTCGCGGGTCGACCAGTGCGGCTCTGATGTCCTGGTAGCGGCTCACGCTCCAGATCGGTTGACCGTTCCACAAGACTCGTCGCAGCCCGGGCTCTTCTCGCCAGTTGACGAATTCAGGCGGGGGGTGAAGGGGACAGCGCGCGGCCCGCTGGGCCGGCACGATTGGAAGGTCGGTCTCCGGGCAGAACTCGGAAGCTGTTGACGTCATCGGCGTTTCCTACTAACTGTCAGTTGGTTGCCAGTTATACGAGCGTAGGATGCCGGCCAAGTAGCAGTCAACTGTCAGTTATTCTGGTCTGATGACTGCGGTGAGCGACCGGCCATTGCGAGCCGACGCCGCTCGTAACGCCGAACGCATCCTGCGTGCTGCGCGGGAGATTTACAGCGAGTGCGGGCCTGAAGCCGCTATCGAGGCCATCGCCCGTCGGGCGGGCGTTGGTGAGCGAACGCTGTACCGCAGGTTTCCCACCAAGGCCGAGCTGGTACGCGCGGCGCTTGATCAGTGCATCGCCGAAGACCTCACGCCGGCGATCGAGGCCGTCCGCGGCGCCGCCGATCCGCTACTTGGCCTGGCCCAGCTGATCGAGGCGGCGATCTCGCTGGGCGCGCGCGAACACAGCCTGTTGACCGCAGCGCGCAGAGTTGGGTCGCTGACTTCCGACATCTCGGCCTCGCTGAATGAGGCACTCACGGAGCTCGCCCGGCGCGGCCAGCAGGCCGGTGTCGTCCGGGCCGATTTGGTAGCTGACGATCTACCACGCCTGATCGCGATGCTGCACAGCGTGCTGTGGACGATGGAATCGCACAGTGACGGCTGGCGTCGCTACGTCGCGCTCATACTGGACGCGATATCGGTGGAAGGACGTCGACCGTTGCCCCCGGCAGCCAGACTTCGTTACGCGCCCGAGTCGAGCACCTGGCCGATCGACGGGGCGCGGCCGTAGACGAAGTTGCGAGGAGTATCAGGCGTAAAGCAACTGACTACTCGCATTTCAGACTCGGTAGATCAGCGGATTCTCGGGTGACCTTGAGCGCTACGCCCGCGCCAACGATGTAGGGCATCAGCCAAACTGCATCGGCAAGCTGGTCGGTCCGCTCATGCCGAGCAACGGCTTCCACGGTGTCGTTCCAATTCGCCGTGGGTTCGGCAGGCGCCGAGCGAGGATTTTCAGCGCTTCGGCGAGTTCACGCCGCGCCAGGTTGGCACCCAAGCAGTAATGCACTCCACCGCCGAACGTCAAAATGGGTGGTGGCTCGTCGCGGGTGATGTCGAAGCGCGTCGGATCGTCGTAAACGGCGGAGTCGCGATTTGCCGCGTAGGTGTTCACCAAGATGAAAGTGCCTGCGGGGAAGGTGTAATCGCCGATCGCGACGTCGTCGGCGACGCTTCGCACGGTGCTGCACATCGACGGTGAATGCCGCATGGTTTCCTCGACGGCCCGCAATGCCAGTTCGGGTTGGTCACGCAGCAGCGCCAACTGCTCGGGGTGATCGCACAGGACCTGCATGGATGCGGCCAGTTGGCTGCGCGTGGTGTCGGTGCCGGCCACCAGAATGCTGAACGCCAACATGCGCAACTCGGCGGCGTTCAGACGGTCTCCCGCGTCTTCGATGCTGATCAGCTCGGACAGCAGATCGTCGGTCAGGTGTTGACGCCTGTGCGCGACCATGTCGTCGATGTAGTCGTCGAACGCGCCCCAGGCCTTCAGGACAACGGGCTCCTCTTTGGCGAGGTCGCAGTCGAAGCTCACGATCTTGAAGATGTCCTCGGCCCACCGCGAGAATTGCTGCCAGTCCTCACGTGGTGCACCGAGCAACGCGCAGATGACGGGGATGGGATAGGGGCGTGCGATGTCCGCGACGAATTCGCAACGGCCGGAATCCGCGACGTTATCGATGAGCTCGTTGATGACGACGTGGATTGTGTCGTCCATGCGCGCTGTCGCTCGCGGCGTGAAAGCTTTGGACACGAGGCTGCGCAGCCGGCGGTGTTCGTCGCCTTCCATGTTCAAGATGCTGCGGGTGACCCTGTCCCACAGCGGTCCCGACGTGATGCCGTGGGCGGACAGATGTATCCCCGGAGGGATCACGAATCGTGGATCGCGCAGTACTGTCCGGGCAAGTTCGTACGAGAGTACTTCGGGGCCAATAGGTCCCAAGGCGATCGGCGCCTTCCGCAGCGCTGCCCGGAACTGCGGATAGATTTGCTGCGGGGTGTCGGTGAGGTTATAACTCAGGGTGGGTAGTCCGGCCTCGAAGACACTCGGCCTAGCCGCGTCAACAGTCACGGCATCTCCTCGCTGGTGGGGTCGTCACGGGATGTTGGTCGATAACAAAGTCAACGGAAGACCGAATACTGATAGGTCGATCTCCTCGAGATGCGAACCTTCACCCGAAAAGGTTTGGCGAAAACGAGATTTCGATCCGTACCGTTCAGTGACGGCTTCGGCGGCGGATGCCCCCGGTACACGCAGCACGACGGTGTACACACCGTCGCCGTTGCGCTCCACGAATTGATTGACCGATGTCGCCACGTCGGCGGTGGCACCGGGGACCGCGCTGATCAGTTCGACGCCACCGTTCCAATCCAAATGAATAGTCAAACCAAGTTCGGTCAAAGCCGTGCTCTCGAAGGTGAAGCCGAGTTCGGTGAACATCTGTGCCACGACTGCCTGCCGCTCCGGTGCGACGGCGAACACGACATGATGAAGCTGCGTCTCTCGTCGCACAGTCACCGCCGCACCATCCTGTGAGGCCGGATCTGTTTCAGACATGAAGGACTCCCCGGGGAAGTAGCAGAGGTAGGTCGTTGTAGGTCGCAATGCCAGGCGACGCAGCGACGACGGCCGGTATCGCGGTAATGGCCGGCACAGCCGTGATCGTCAGGCCGAGCAGGACATATTCCTCGATCGTTTCGGCCACGAAATCTGCTGGCGGCTCGAACGCCAGGGTGGTCTTGATCGTCGGTCGGCCCTCGACGGTGATGTTGTATCCAAAGCCCATCTCCCATGTGGGCTTCAGCGATTGTCCCTTGGTCCACACCCCTCGTACTTCGACGACGTCACGCTCACCGACAAAGCCCTTCCAGCTCACGTCGATTCCGGCCACGCAGCCCTTGGCGATGATCCAGTCGCCTGGAAGGTGGACGTCCTCGGTTGCCTGGGCGTACTCGGCCTCGCAACGTATCTCGTCGAGCTCGACCCCCAGCGCATCGGCGACGATGATGACAGCCTCGCGAAAGATCCCTGACCCCTCCTGGGTCACCGCCAGCAGATCCGGGCAGTCGATCGGGTATCCGAAACCCATGATTTTCTCGGTCTCCGGCGAGTTGTAGATCGTCGTATCAAACGATTCCACGATGCGCACCCGGTCGATCCTGTCCGAGAGCCCAGCAGAAACGATCGCAAATAATTCGATGAAGCCAGGGTTGAGGCCACTGCCGAAAATCGTTGACCCACCGAGTTCGCACGCCTTCAGGATGCGTTCGCGTCCGTGGCCGAGGCGATGGCCGGTGATGAACTCAGACGTGGTGACGACGTTGATGCCCGCTTCGAGAATACGGACCAGATCGTCGACATTCGCGAACATCTGGTTGTACACAACACAATCGGGCTGCAGCGCTATCAGGCCGTCAATGTCGTCGGTAGCCAGCACGCCGAGCGGTTGGATGCCGCACAGTTCTCCAACGTCGCGCCCGACCTTATCCGCCGACCACGCGTAGCACCCGACAAGCTCGAGCAACGAGTTCTCGACGATCGCGTGAACCGACTTCGTGCCGACGTTTCCTGTTGTCCACTGAACTACTCGGTAGCGCTCGGTCAGCGCCATGCTCACGGGTGCGGCGCACCGTGCTGCCGGGCCACCCGCGCGTCGTGGATGCGCACCAGTTCGCGGAACTTCAGCCGGTGGTACTTCGGAACGGGCTGGATGCCCCACTGATCCCGCGCCGTGTCCTTGCCCTCGGCACCCTCGGGTGGCCCCAGCATCGGATACGGAACCTTGCACTCCAAGGTGTCGTCGGAGTAGCGCACTTTGAGTAATTCACCGCAGATTTGGGTCAGGCTCAGCGTCGGATACCCGTAGTAGACCGCCATGAAGGGCAGCGTGAAGGCCCCTTCGATGACCAGCGCGACCAGGCAGACCAGGACCGCTCGCTTGATGTATTTATGCATTCTCGCGTAGTACGGCGTGGTGCCCGGGGGTAGATCCTCGGCCGGGTCTTTTTCTTCGATGGACGCCGGCACGGATGAGGGTGAGGTCACAGTGGTGCTCCTAAACTGTTCAGTCGGTGAAGATTTCGCGGTTGACCGTATGCAGATATGGGATCGCCAGGAACGGCGTGATGTAGAAGATGTCGTAGAGCCACCAGCCGATCACCGGGAATACCACGCCCGCGTAGCGCACGTCGGCAAACATGGTCATGTTGAACACATAGGCGCACCAGATCACCACGCCCATCCAGCAGGTGATGATCATCCATTGTTGGCCCCACCGCTTCATCTGCAGGAAGCCGATCGCCGCGGCGCAGCGCATCGCGAAGACCGTCAGGATCAGCCCTGCCACATAGGCTTTCTCGCCTGGGCCGGAAGCGCCGCCGACCCATAGTTCGTTGTAGTGCCAGAAGTAGCCGGCGTCGAACATGTTGCCCCAGCCGACCATCAGTACCCGGTTGATCAGGGTGTGGTTGGCGACGAGATCCAGCGCCCAGCCGAGGCTGTTGAGCATTCCGTCGATCAGGACTAGGTAACCGATCAGGGTGACGATCATCGGCCGAACGGAGAGACCGGCGCGCAGGCCTTGGCGCTGCAGCCAGACCCCGCGCATGAAGATGGGAAAGCCGATCAGGCCCGGCACCCACATACCCATCAGGGCGGCTCCGACGATCATCCACTTGTCGGCCCGCCGTTGTGCGAGACGCGATTCATCGTGATGGTCCTCGAGGCTGACCGAGTCAGGAGGGGTGAGTAGTCTGCCGGTCGAAAGTCGGTTCAGTAGCGGTAGGTTCACAGTTCCCACCAGCCGCGCGCGAAGGACATGTAGAGCTGGATTCCGAACATCAGCAGCAGATAGCCGTAGATGACGAATTGCAGGATGATGAGTGCTTTCTTGCGCTGTCGCTCTTTCTGATCCATCGTGATTGGCTCCTTTCCTGGTTCTTCTAGTGAGACGTGCTCGACCTGCCGGCGGCGAGGCTGGCGACCGCGACCTCACGCAAGCCGTCTGTGATGGCACCGTCGGTCGACAATGGAGCGAGGATGCATGCTTCGGCCGCCTCTAATTCGGTTGCGCCGGCCGCGATCAGTTGTGCGGCGGTGACCAGGACACGGGTGGACGGCGGCTCGAAGTGGAAGGCGTGGTCCGCGGTTCGGATGGCGTTGGCGCAGGCGACAAGCCTGTCCGCGGTCGAAAGCTCGATGCCCGCTTCGGTGACGATCACTTCGGCTTCGTGGCGCGCAGGCAGATATCTCATCGGAAGCGTGACGAAGCGCTGACGGAAGGAAGGCTTGAGCTCCTTGAGGGAACTGCGGTAGGCGGGGTTGTAGGAGCAGACAAGCATGAAAGTTTCGGGCGCGGCAACGACTTCGTCTGCTCGGTCGAGGTAGAGAGCACGGCGGTGGTCGGTGAGCGAATGCAGAATGGCTAACGAGTCGTGGCGTGCTTCGACGACCTCGTCGAGGTAGCAGATCGCGCCGGCCTTCACCGCCCGGGTCAGCGGGCCGTCGGTCCACACCACATCGCCGCCGGTCACCATGAACCTGCCCACCAGGTCCGAACTGGTCAAGTCGTCGTGACAACTGATCGTGACCACGGGTCGCCTCAGCAGCAGGCCCATATGTTCGACCAGCCGCGTCTTGCCACAGCCGGTCGGGCCGGTGAGCATCACCGGTAGCCGTTGTGTGTACGCCTGCTCGAACAATTGCACTTCGCTGCCGTTCGAATAGTAGGTGTCGATGGTCATTCTTTCCTCGGTGTGCTGCCGTTCATGCGGTTACCAGCTCGCGGTGGACGTGAGCCAGTACCCGCGGAAGCTCCTCGATCCGCTGAATGCGTTGGGAGCGGCGGGGTCCGAAGACCTCGGGAAGCGGGTCGACGCGGGTCGGTCCGACGCCTACGTAGTAGATGGAGACGCCCGCGTCATTCGCTTCCTCGACCGCGTGCGCCACATCGGCCCATGCGTAGTGCCCCTCGTATCCCTCATCGGAGATGAGGCCGTCGCCGATGACGATGAGCAGCCGCCGCTCGGAGAGCTGAGAAAGAAGCCGGCTGGTCAAGTGGCGCAACGGTGCACCCAGCCTGGTGTAGCCGCCGGTGGCCAGACCGAGTCGGCTCGGGGGCACGAACCGCCGATCCTCGAAGTCCTTAAGGCAACTGACTTCGACGCGGTGTCGCGTGTTGCCGGTGAATACGAAGATGCCATGGCGCTCCCGTGCGAGCATCATCGCTTTTGACATCGCGTCGGCGCATGCCAACTCCAGTCTGAAGATTCGTCCGCCGTGCACGCCCAACGACGAACTGCCGTCCAGAAGTACGGCCGTGGTCACGTCACGGCTGTTGGGCAGTAGGTCGCGGAAGATGCGCGGTTCCATTGCTTCGCCGGTCGCGAGATCTATGTAGTGGCGCACGTATTGCTCGACGTCAAGGTCCGAGCCGTCCTCGAGGCGACTTCTCATCGCCCGGTGGGTGTGTTCCTCAAACCACTTCCGCAGTTCTGCGGAGACGGGCTCTGGCGAGCGGATGGTGGTGGGGTGGGCGCGTTCGAGAACGGCGACATGATCTCGCATGAAACTCTTTGTCCAGGAGTTCCACTCGGGGTAGGGGATGCCCGGGCGATGGTGCGGCGTGATGTCGAGGTCGTTGTCTTGAGGCCGGCTGGGCGGTGGAAGATTGGGGTTCCGTACGCCCCCGTCACCGCCGACCGGAACGGAGTGTGCGCGTGGCAAGCGTTTCTGTGTTGTGGTCCAAGGCATTCTGCCGAAGCTGCGGCGTAGCTTGTCGGTCAGTCCCTGCGGCGCTGTGTAGGCCAGGGGCAGCCTGCCTAGTATCGGATGAACGGCCAGCGGCACGCCGGTCTGTGACATCGAGACCGCGCGGTTGACCATCTCGCCGCCGTCTGTGTCGGCCGGCAACGCGGGAAGGTCTGGCAACATCCGACGTGCTTCGTCGAGCAATCCGGGCCAGTTCGATGCGATCCACCCTACGGCCACACTGGCCTCGACGAGGGTGAGCGCACGGAGCTCGCGCGCCGACAGTTCGTTCAGTCGGAACGTCACGAGTCGTTCCTTTGACGGCGAACATTGAAGGGCCACACCGACTGTCAGGGTTCTGCGGGTCCAGTCTCTTTCGATCAACGGGTACGGCACGTGGACAAAATCGAGTGTCGCACTCAAGCCGAACTCACGATGCTCACCGGTCACCAGGCGCACACCCTCGCGACGCTGCGCACTGAGAGCGACAGCCGTTACGGCGCAACTACGTTCGATCGCCATGGCATGCGCGTCGGCAAGCTCGATCATCGTCGCTCAGAACGTGCCGAGATTGGAAAACATCCAGTACCAGAACCAGATCACCAAGCCCGTCCCACCCCAAGCTGCGACGTAGCGGAGGATCTCCCAGACCCAATCCATTTCATACCTCCTCGTTGATGAGTGTTGTGTGCGTGATTGCTTCACCGGACTTCCAACCCACGAACGGCGTTAGCCACCAACTTCCTCAGCATCATGTCGCGGTTATCAGCCTTGTCAGTCGTGGTGAGGACGCCGTAGATGCCGAGCAGAAAGAAGGTCGCACTGTAGAAGGCATCCACTTCCGGATGCACCACGCCGTCACCTCGCGCGCGCTCGATCTCATTGACGAGCAAAACGATCACCGGATGGTCGGTCCACTCATCCTTGCTGGGACGAGTCGGTGAGAAGTGCAGCGCCAAAAGCTCTTTGAAGAGCAGCGGGCCCAACCGCTGTTCGAGGCCTGCCACGAGGCGAATACTTCTGTCAGCGCGGCGACAAGTTCGGGTGTCCCCGGAGGAATCGGGCGAATTCGTCGGCGACGCGTGCCTCTTCTTGGAATTCCAACTCGAGAAGCACATGTTCCTTGCTCGGGAAGTGGAAGAAGAACGTTCCGTGTGCAACGCCTGCAGCGGTGACGATGGCGTTCACATCCGCGCCTGTCATACCCGAGCGCTTGAACTCGGCGATCGCCGCGCCGAGTACGCGTTCCCGCGTTTGTCGCCGACGCGCGTCGCGCGCCGTCGACTTGACCTGTGGCGTCATGGTGTGTTCTTTGTAGCAGCGATAACTGACCAGAGTCAATGAGTTCAGTCATTATTCTTCCAGAATCAGTCGACGAAGATTTCGCGGTTGACCGAGTGCAGGTAGGGAATCGCGAGGAACGGGGCGATATAGAAGATGTCGTAGAGCCACCACCCGACGACCGGGAATATCACCCCCGCGAAGCGCACGTCGGCGAACATCGTCATGTTGAAGACGTAGACGCACCAGATCAGCACGCCCATCCAGCAGGTGATGACCATCCACTGGTGGCCCCACCGCTTCATCTGCAGGAAGCCGATCGCTGCCGCGATCCGCATGGTGAACACCGTAAGGATCAGACCCACTTCCAGGGCTTTCTCGCCCGGGCCCGCCGCACCGCCGACCCACAACTCGTTGTAGTGCCAGAAGTAGCCGGCATCGAACATCGCGCCCCAGCCGTTCAACAGGATCCGGGCCAGGATGGTGTGGTTGGCCACCAGGTCGAGCGCCCACCCCACCGTGTTGATAGCGGCGTCGATGATGACCAGGTAACCGAGCAGCGTCACCAGCATCGGCCGGACCGACAGGCCGTCGCGCTGCGCCTTGCGCAGCAACCACACCCCGCGGAGGAACAGGGGGAGGCCGAAGATGCCGAGGGCCGCGGTGCCGATCAAGATGCTGCCGGAGACGAGCCACTTGTCTGCCCGCTTCTGGGCGAGGTGCGATTGCTCGAAGTGTTCGTCGAGCTGGCGCCGTGGTGGTCAACGTGGGCGAATTCAAGGATTCCTCCTACCGATCGGCTGACCCGATCTTGCCGCAGAGACTGACTGTCGTCAATCAACACTTCAAAGCGGAGGCCGCGCAACGTGCTGGCTACGTAGTCGTCGAGCATCGCGCTCTGGGTAGGCCAGTCGTGGGTCGTGGTCAAGAGCGCGTACAGACCTAGCAGGAAGAACACGGCGCTGTTCACCGGAACGACCTCCGGTGCAACGTGACCCAGATGTTGGGCTCGCTCGATCTCCTGGGCAACCCGCACGATGACAGGATGCTCCTTACTTTCGTCCGCGGGGCGGGTCTGCGAGAAGTGCAGGGCAAGAAAGTCTTTGAACAAATTTGCGCCGAGCCGGTGCTCCAGACCCAGGATGAGTCGAACTGACTCTTTGAGTGTGGAGGACAGATCGTGTGCGGCGCCCACGTAGCGGTCGAGCTGTTTGGCGATACGTTCCTCTTCGCGCCGTTCGAGTTCCAGCAGCACATGTTCCTTGGTCGGGAAATGAAAGAAGAACGTGCCGTGCGCGACTCCGGCGGACGTGACGATCGAGCCGACATCGGCGTCTGCCATACCGCCCCGTTTGAATTCGGCGATAGCAGCTCCCAGTAGGCGCTCCCGGGTCTGCAGGCGCTTGGTCTCACGCGCCGACGGCTTTTCCACCGTTGCCATAGTGCATTTCCTCTGGTCCGGGTTCCCCACCTCAGTGTGCAGAATAGCCGCCGAGACACCCGCCGCGTATTTCATTCGTTGACTTTAGTCAGTTTTGTTTGTTAGATGAGCACCACACGACGCGGTGAGAGGATTGGATGGCGCTGGAACAGTTCAATCTCGAGGGCCATGTGGCGATCGTCACCGGCGCCGGGAAGGGTGTTGGGCAGGGTATTGCCAGGGTCTTGGCGGAGGCCGGCGCAACCGTAGTAGGCACTGCGCGTACGGAATCCGACATCCGCGCAACGATCACCGGTATCGAAGATGCCGGCGGTAAAGGACTGGCGATCGTCGCGGACGCCATGAGCCGCCCGGACAGTGAGCGGGTTGTCTCTACCGCCATGGACAGCTTTGGGCGCATCGATATCCTGATCAATAACGTCGGGGGATCGACATACGCGCGCTTCCTCGACATCACCGACGAGGACTTCCGCCACACTTTTGACTGGTGTGTGACTTCGGCGTTCATCATGAGCCAGCTGGTAGCGCCCCACATGATCGAGGCAGGCCATGGCAACATCGTCAACATCTCTTCTGGCTCAGCCCGTTTCGGCATCCGCGCGCTGACGGCGTACTGCGTCGCCAAGGGCGGACTCGAGGCCCTTACCCGTGCGATGGCGCAGGAGCTCGCGCCGAAGATCCGCGTCAACGCGATAGCCCTGGGCTCGTTCGCCACCGATGGCTTGCAAGGCAGCCTCGACTTGATGCCCGGATCGCGAGAAAAGATGGAGGAAACGACACCGCTGCATCGCCTCGGCGACGTCGCCGACCTCGGGCGGCTGTGCGTCTATCTGTCCACCCGGGATTGCTATGCGACCAACGCGACCTTTCATGTGGACGGCGGCATCGACTCCAACAACTCGCCGCTGCCGATTCCCGATTACTGATCAAAGGACGGACGCGGGATGCGCAGGGTAATTCAATTTTCGACCGGCAACGTCGGGGTTCATTCTCTACCGGCGATCATCGGGCGTCCCGATCTGGAATTGGTCGGTGTGCACGCCGCCAGCCCAGAGAAGGTCGGTCGTGATGCCGCCGAGTTGTGCGGGCTGAGCGAGCCGACCGGCATCATCGCGACCGACGATGTCGACGCGCTCGTCGCGCTGAAGCCGGAATGTGTGGTCTACACCGCACAAGGTGAGACCCGGCCGATGGAAGTCATCGAGCAGATGTCGACGTTCCTTGCCGCGGGTATCAACATCGTGGCGACATCGATGGTGTGGCTGGTGACTCCTCGTCAGGCTGACGACTGGCTGCGAGAGCCGCTGGAACAAGCCTGCTATGCGGGCAACGCCTCGCTGTATGTCAACGGCATCGATCCTGGCTACTCCGGCGACACCGAGGTGCACACCGCACTGAGCCTGGTCACCCGCGCCCGGGCGATCACCGTTCAGGAGATCTTCGATTATGCCAACTACGACGACTACGAATTCACCGGCAAACAAATGGGTTTCGGTGTCAGCGCCGAGGACGATACGCCGATGCTGTTCCTGCCGGGCGTCCTCACCGCGATGTGGGGTGGTGCGGTTCGCAACCTCGCCCAGCAGCTCGGCGTGCAACTCGATGAGGTTCGACAACGCATCGAGCCGTGGTACGCCGACAAACGGATCGAATGCAAGATGGCCACGGTGGAGCCGGGACAAATGGCAGCGGTGAAGTTCGCGGTCGAAGGGGTTCGCGACGGCGTTCCGCTGATCACCATGGAGCACATCACACGGCTGACCGCCGCCTCGGCGCCAGATTGGCTCTACCCACCCGACGGCCTTCCTGGCGTTCACCGAGTTGTGGTTGACGGAGATCCTCGCGTAGAGCTGAACACGCACGTGTCACACCCGGGGCTCGACGTCACCGAGGCGGGATGTCTCGCAACCGCAGCTCGAGTGGTCAATGTGATCGATTGGGTCTGCCGCGCTCCCGCGGGCCTGATCGCCGTCGAGGACATCCCTGCAGCAGAAACCCTTCGCGGGCTGATGTGGTGACTGGACCTACCTCGTCGAGCGGACGGGTCGCCGGCAAACGAGTGCTGATCACCGGCGCCGCCCGTGGACTGGGGCGCAGTCATGCGATCAGACTCGCCGAGGAGGGTGCGGATCTCATTCTCATCGACCTGTGCAAGTCCCTGCCGGAGATCGAATACGACTTGGCGACTCAGGACGACTTGGCTGAGACGGTGCGTCTGGTTACCGAGAGCGGCGTCCGCTGTGTGAGCCGCGTCGCTGATGTCCGCGACGAATCGGCATTGCGCTCAGCAGTCGCCGAGGGCGTCGATGAACTCGGCGGGTTGGACAGCGCCGTCGCCAACGCCGGTGTCTTGACTGTCGCCCCCTGGGACAGAACGACTTCCGATCACTGGCGCACGGTGGTCGATGTGAACCTCATCGGCACCTGGAACACTTGCGCCGCCGCGATCCCGTATCTACTCGCCCAAGGCGGCGGCAGCTTGGTCAATATCAGCTCGGCCGGCGCGATGAAGGGGTTCCCGCTTCAAATTCCGTACACGGCAGCAAAGCACGGCGTTGTAGGTCTGACGCTTGCGCTCGCCAATGAACTTGCCGCACAGAGCATCCGGGTCAACTCAGTGCATCCCACCGGGACACCCACCGGGATGGTTCCGCCGTCGTTCGGCGTCACTCTCGGTGAAGAACGTCCGGACCTGATACCGATGTTCGTCAACGCCATGCCCACACCATTCATCGAACCCGTAGACGTCAGCAACGCGGTGTTGTACCTGATCTCCGATGAATCGCGTTTTGTCACCGGACTGCAGTTCAAAGTCGATGCCGGAGTGTCGATCAACTAGAGGTAGTGAAGTCGAGGAGGAGCAATGACGACGGTCGAGCAAGGCCACGCGACGACAACCAGGTCGCCGGTTGACAGAAAATATCGCGTAATCCAGTGGGGTGTCGGCAACGTCGGAACGATAGCGCTACGACATTTCGCCCATAACCCTGCCTACGAACTCGTTGGGGTGCTCTGCAACCGTCCTGAGAAGGTCGGCAAAGATGCCGGCGAGCTCTGCGGCAAGGCGCCGACCGGGGTGTTCGCCACCAACGACAAAGACACTATCGAGGCATTGGAAGCCGACTGCGTCTTCTACGCACCGCTGTGGTCTGACCCCGACGAGGTCTGCCGTCTGCTACGCGGAGGCAAGAACGTCGTCGCCTCAGGTGGCGCGTGGTGGTACCGAACCGAACACAGCCAGGCAGATATCGACAAGATTCATGCGGCGTGCCTCGAGGGCGGCACCTCTTTTCACGCCGGCGGCGTCAATCCCGGGTTCGCAGGAGACCTGCTCGTTCTCACACTGGCCCGAATCGTCAGCCAGATCGACACCATCCACATCTACGAGGTGGTGAACTTCGGCAGGGACACCTTGAAGTACCTGTTCGAGATGGGCATGGGCAGTGATCCGGCCGGATTTGAGGACGGCCCCAATCTGCTGGGGCAAGCATGGCCCTTGTTCGCGCAATCGATGGCCATGATCGTCGAGGGGATGGGCAAGACAGTCGACAGATACACCACCGAGGTCGAGCTCGGTGTCGCCATGCGCGACATCCCGTTCGAAGGTGGCGAAACGAGCGACATGCCAGGGTTCAAAGGCGTGATCAAGGCAGGAACCGTTGCGCGGCAGCATCATAAGTGGACGTCGTGGGTGGACAACAGGCCGCTCGTCGTCTTCCATGAGATATACACCATGGACACATTCGATGCTATCGAGCCGAAAGAGGACTGGCCGCAGCACTACCACTACCGCATCGTGATCGAAGGTGATTCATCCACCGAGCTCATCCTGCAAGGGGCCAAGGATCCCGACGGCGGCTACGCGTTGCCCGGCTACACCTGGACCGCGATGGGGCCTGCCAACGCGATTCCCGCCGTCGTGGATGCACCGCCGGGGTTCATGAGCCACAACGAACTCGGATTGATGCCACTGCGCGGGGTCATCCGCCCGTAGCGTTCGCCCAGTGCCAGTGGCTAGACAGCGCATCGTAGCCACGTGGGAGCATGTCGATGCCGGACGGAAGCGTACGTGCGAAAGAACGCGGCCCGACTGAACCCGCATCAGTGGAGGGCAGATCGAGAGGTAAAGGAAGGATCGAGGCCGTGCGCGACGCCGCTGGCCCAACTACTTGTCCTTCGGGGGATTGGCGGAGGTAAGGGGTGTCAGGACCCCACCCGTTACCCGATCGTGACTATTTCTTGATTTGCTCGTAAGCTGCTTGCCGTGGGACGCCATGAATTAGCCAGCAGCCGGCGGAAATCGTCGGTCGTGAAGGCTATCGTCGTTGCCCCGGCAGCCGCCGTCTTTGCCCTCGGCGGCAGCGCTCATGCGGTAGGCGCGCACCGGAACGCAGACTCGGTTGCTGGCGCTGAGTCAGCATGCTGCGCGCAGGTCACGGGCACCGCACCGACCACGTCCTCGTGGGCTTCGTCCGCCCTGCAGCCAAACGACGGTGCGGGCGAGATAGCGCCGGCGTCACGTGCGTCGCGATGGCGAGTGGCCGCCAATGCCGCCCCGCGCATGCTTCCGGTGGGAGTAGCCAACGAACGGGGCCTACAGGTCAAAACGGTGCTGGCCGCTCGGGCCGTCAGCGCGGCGTTCCCGGAGATCACGAACATCGGCGGCGTGCGGCCGGACGCGCTCCCGTGGCATCCCCGGGGTTTGGCGATCGACATCATGATTCCCAACCCATCCAGCGCGGCAGGCATCGCGCTCGGCAACGAGATCGTCAGGTTCGCGTTCAAGAACGCAGACCGTTTCGCACTGCAGGACGTCATCTGGCGCGGTACCTACTACACGCCGAGGGGGCCGTCGGGATCGGGCTACGGACACTACGACCACGTCCACATCACGACCCACGGTGGCGGATATCCCACCGGCGGAGAAGTTTACGTCCGGTGAGCGCGCCTACGGGTCGTTCGGTTTCTGTTGAATCACACAGGGTTTCAATTCCATAACACCAAACGTCATGGGCTGGCGCTCTTTTGGAGGGCGATTACGCTCGTTACCCAGGCCAACTGCTGGTCAAACATCACTATTTGGAAACAGTGCGGTGCGGCGTGGTGCATGTTGCACACAGGTCTATTAAAACTAATTTCGTCGTTAAAAGACGACTTCGGTGAGGCTGCGCGCGTGAGCCCTAGCGGATGAATCTGCGGGAGATACCCGTATGCGAAAAGGGAGTTGGCACCGATGGCAACCTTCGATCGACTCAGCATCAAACTTGTTGCCGGCGTTGGCTTGTGCGGAGCTGCGATGGCGCTGAGTCCGGACGCAGGTGCCGCCCCGTTGATAACGGGCGGCTATGCCTGCATCCAGGGCGCGGCAGGCGAGCTGGGTGCAGGTGCGCCGCTAGCCGCTGGTGGTCCGGCGGTCGCCGGCGGTCCGGCGGCCGCAGCAGTGTGTGTTCCGCCTGCGCCCGCGGGTGCACCGATCGCTGACATGGCCGGTGCACCAGTCGCTGTGCCGGTTCCCGCCGGCGCTCCCTTCCCGTTTCCCGCGGGTGCCCCCATCCCGGCGGGCGCTCCGATTCCCGCCGGAGCTCCCGTGCCGGCAGGTGCTCCCGTAGGCGCTCCGGTCGTTCCGGCGGGTGCACCGCTGATTGCGCTCGGCGGCGCAGGTGCCGGCGTTCCGGGTGCCGTGATGACGGATTTGGCCGGCGCCGCCGGAGGTAAGGGCGCACCGGTGAATACAGCGTCGGCGGAGGGGCCTCAACCCGGTCAGCCGATTGTCCCCGGCCCGACGGAGTAAGCATCTCCCCGCTACGTGAAATGGCGCCCCGACGGATGGCCGGGGCGCCATTTTCTTGTCTAAACGACTCCGTGACAACAACATCGGCCGTCGTGTTCGGTAGCGGATCAACAGCCGGACATACTCAGACAGTCGGTGGAAAGTCGCTGAGTCCGAGATGCTGACGCACGTCGGTTGGAGCGCGTGCGTGCCCAGCCGGGTCGAGCCGATAGATTCGTTCGTCATCTACGTGGACATCAAACTCGTTCGCATCGCATCGGCGACCGTCGCTTACTCTTTGACGACCACCGGGTCGCCGATGTTGACCGCGTTGAAGTACCACTCCGCGTCCGCGGAGCTCAGGCTGATGCAGCCGTGGCTGACATTGTCATGACCCAACGCGTTGACCGCCCACGGAGCTGAATGCACGAACAGACCGCGGCTGGTGATGCGGGTGGCGTAGTCCACTGGAACCCGGTAACCCTCCGGAGAGGTGAGCGGAACACCGACGCTACTCGAATCCATAATCAGTGAGCGGTCTTTGGACATGACGGTGTAAACGCCGACCGGTGTGGGAAACTCCGGCCGGCCCATCGAGGCCGGCATCACGCCGTCTTCGCCAAAATGATTTTGGTGGTGCGGAGCCGGCCGCGGCGGTCCCGCACGCACTCCGTCGACGCTGACCGTGAACGTGTGGTCGGAGATGTCGGCGACGCCGAGGACGGCCGGACCTGTCTTGAGGTCGGTCGACATGCCGCCGACTGACAGCGCGATGGTGCTGTGTGCCGGCCAGAACCTGTCCGGAACCCATTGCGCGACATCGTTATCGAGCCATTCGAACCTGCCGGTCATCGATGGCGTTGTCCTGATGTGCATTGCCTGCTCGGCGGCGTGGCGGTCGGCCACGGGAGCGCGGAACTTGACCACCACGGGGTGCGCCACGCCGACTACTTGAGTGGCGCTCGGTTGAATCGAGGCGATCGCGAACGTGTACGACGGGCTGGTCGCTGCAGCGCTGACCCCGGACGGATCGGCGACGAAGGACGCCGCGACGCCAACCGCCGCGAGAACAGACCGAGAAACTGTCCGCATGCCGAGTTCCTTCTACTAGACGAGATTGCAATAGGGATACTAAGGGCTCCGGAATGTCGGACATCAACGGCGCGTTGAGAATTCGGTAACGCATCCATCACGGTTCGGCTACGGCCGGATCCAATGCGACCCTGAGATTACCTGAATAACTTGAGTATTGAGTTCGCTGACCGAACATGTTGTGGCTCAACAGAGTTGAGTTACCAGCCGCCGCAGGGGAGTCGGACGTTACGAAGTGCCCGTACAGCCCGGTTACCTGCAGAACGCGGTCGAGGAAACGCGGGCGGTGGTCGAGATGGAGTTCGACGCCGGAATGCGAGGTGCGGCGGTGGATGAGGAGCAAGCTGGCCAAGTCGCCCTGTTGGGCAAGTAGATTGCAACGCGGTGTCGACGAGTTCGTCGATCGATTCGTAGTCCAGGTCACCGGCGAGTCGCATGCCGCAAACAACGTTGCCGCCGGTAGGCGGTGAGCGGCGAGGATGTCGGCGGTCCGCTGGCGTTGCAGGTCGCTGTAATCGCACACCGCAGGTTTGCTGACGCTGATGTACTTCGGGTCGATCAGGTGTGGCAGCTACGGAAGACTCGTGTTTTCGGCCGCTGATCTTGATATTCGGGACTGCGACGGGGTCGCAATCGCTACGGTCGATGCTAGCGAAACGACGGAGGTTTTGATGGGCGAGCAGATCCCACTGGTCGACTATTTGGTGCTCGACGACGGCGACCCGCATCTGCGCGCGCAGGAATGTGCGGACTGTGGCGCCCGATTTTTTGATCGGCGCAATGCCTGCGCCGGGTGCTTCGGGTCCGAATTCACATCGGTGTCGATACCGACCGAGGGCACGGTGCGGGCGTTTACGATCGTCACTTTCGCCGCACCCGGTATTCCCACCCCATTCGTCGCTTCAGTGGTCGATTGCGATGGCACCCAGGTCCGGGCCAACTTGATCAACGTCGAACCCGACCCCGACCGCATCCACGACGGGATGAAAGTGCGGCTGGCGACCTATCCGATAGGCGCCGATTCAGCGGGTACCGAGGCCATTGGCTTCGGCTTCGAGCCCGCGATCTGACCACCCGGCTCTATCAACGAGGAGAAGCCACTATGAGCGCCAGCGACGAAATCTGGATTATCGGAATCCGGATGACCAAATTCGGTAAGCACGCGGACAAGGACACCGTCGATCTGGCGGCCGAAGCCGCGACCAGCGCGCTCGCCGATGCAGGCGTGACGATGGCCGACATCGGGGTGATCGCGGCCGGGAACCTGATGGCCGCGAACGCCGGGATAGGCCAGCAGTTGCAAAAGCAGATCGGTCAAACGGGCATTCCGGTCTACAACGTGGCGAACGCGTGCGCGACCGGGGCCACTGCGTTGCGCACCGCGATCATGGCCGTCAAGGCCGGCGAGGTGAAATGCGGATTGGCGGTCGGCGTCGAGAAGCTGTCCGGTGCCGGGTTGCTCGGCGGTGCCGGGAAGAAGAAGAACGACGCCGACGTCTGGGAGCCCAAAGGTCGATATGGCGCGGTGGCGCCGGTCGACGGGCGGATCGGCACCGAGGCGATGCCGGGAGTGTTTGCACAAATCGGCACGGAATACGGCCACAAATACGGCGGCGCGAGCTTTGAACTGTTCGCCCGCATCAGCGAGAAGAACCACGCCCACTCGACGTTGAATCCGCTCGCCGCTTACCAGAAGAAGTTCACCCTCGACCAGATCATGAACGACGTCATGATCGCCTATCCGAATACCCGGCCGATGTGCTCGGCCAACTGCGACGGCGCCGCCGCCGCGGTGGTGTGCAATGGCGAGACGTTGAAGGCGCTGTCGCTGGAGCAGCGGCGGCGGGCGGTGAAGGTGTCGGCCTCGATTTTGACCACCGATCCCTACGAGGCCGGTTGCCAGGTCCTGCCGAACGTCAATACTTTGACCCGCAATGCCGCCGCGACCGCCTACGAGCAGGCCGGCATCGGCCCGGGCGATCTCGACCTGGTCGAGCTGCACGACTGCTTCGCCACTGCCGAGTTGGTGCACTACGACAACTTGATGCTGTGCGAAAAGGGCGGTGCAGCAGACTTTTTCAATTCGGGTGCGACGTGGCGCGACGGCTCGATTCCGGTGAATGTCTCAGGTGGCCTGGAATCCAAGGGCCATCCGATCGCAGCGACGGGCATCGCCAACATCTGGGAGATCTGCCACCACCTTCGTGGCGAAGCGGGTGATCGGCAGATCGACAACGCCAAAGTCGGTCTGGCGCATGTGATCGGGCTCGGCTCGGCGTGCGGCGTACACATCCTGGAGAAATCAGCCGCGTAGCGGCCACCCAACTCTTTCTCGGCACGCCGATACTCAAGGGAGCCGTCCGATGTGCGTGGGAACCGGTCGCTTCATTGTTCCGGCAGCCGTCCTACGCAGGCTCGCCGACGACGACACGATCCCAGACGAATCGCGGCAAGCCTTGCTCGACAGTGCCGTGGTCGAGTCTTCGTGGCGAGAACTACGGAAGGCCCATACCGAGGCGACGCAGACCAGTCTCCTTGCGAAAGGGATCACCAGTCTTCGGTTGGCGGGTGTGCTCGCGCATGTTCCGGCGATCACGGTCTACGACTGCAAGAACACCGAATCACTACCGGGTGCGCCGGTCTCGGATCCCGGCGCCAGCTCGGACTTAACGGCGCAACGCGCGTTCGACGCGACCACTGCCGTCGTCGACTTCTACCGGAATTGCTTCGGACGCAACTCGGTTGACGATGCCGGCATGACGCTGATGTCTTCGATTCACTACGGCGTCCGCTACGACAACGCCTTCTGGAACGGCAGTCAGATGACCTACGGAGACGGGGACGGCAGAGTCTTCACCGACTTCACGAAGTCTGACGATGTCATCGGCCATGAACTGACCCACGGCGTCACTCAATTCACCGCAGGCCTTGACTACTCCGACGAGCCGGGTGCACTCAACGAGAGTGTCTCCGATGCGTTCGGCGCCATGTTTCACCAATGGCGGCGCGAAACAGACTGTCGCACAAGCGGACTGGCTGATCGGTCCCGGTGTCCTTGGCCCCGTCGCGATGGCGAAGGGGTACACGTGTCTGCGGAATATGGCCGAACCTGGCTCACGACACTGCCTGTCGCCGCAACCGTCGCATTACAGCGACTACGTTTCCGGTGGCGATCCGCATGAGAACAGCGGCATCCCGAATCACGCGTTCTATCTTGCGGCGACGAGCATCGGTGGACAGGCCTGGGAGAAGGCCGGCAAAGTCTGGTACGCGGCGTTGACCAGCCGCAAGGCCCAGCCGTCCACGGACTTCGCCGACTTCGCCGCGCTCACCCGCGCGGCGGCGAAGTCGCTTATTCCCCCGCGATACCAAGGTCCACCGCGGCGTCGACGACGCCTGGACACGAGTCGGCATTCCAGACCCCGACATCTCGGTCTGAGCCGTGAACCGCTACATCATCGAACGACGCGGCGGCTTCGCCGGACTGAAAGCCAGCGGCGCCATCGACAGTGACGCACTGAGTCACGACGATCGCCAAGCATTGGAAAAGCTCATCGACAGCGAAGAGACATTGGCCGTGGACCCAGGTGCAGACCGCTACACCTACGTCGTGACGCGCCAGAATGCGTCGGGAAGCACAACGCGTGAGATCCCGGAAAGCCTGATGCCCACCGCGGCGGCAAGCGTTTGCGAGACAGAGATCTGACGGCGCACCACAGCATCTCGCACACGTAGAGTCGCGTGTGCCGACCTGCCAAGACCCGGGCTTTCGGTGTGCGAGGTGTAGACGGCTGTGAGAGGCAAGACGATGACGGACCTACTCGAGTTCGCTGTGAACGCGCACGGCGGAATGGATCGCTGGAACCAACTCATCTCAGTCGAAGGCCGATTCGCCATCGGGGGTGCCATCTGGGGATTCAAAGGCGTGCCCGGCGTCTTCGGCGACATCAATGTCGCCTTGGAGCTGCACACCGAGCGAGTCACCATCGATCCGGTCGCCGGACCCGACACGCACACCGTATTCGCCGACGGGCGCATGGAACTACGTTCGGCATCCGGTGAAGTCGTCCAGACGGTCGATGATCCCAAAGGCGCGATGGCACGCCTGCCCTACGACGCCCCATGGACCGCCCTGGACGCCGCCTACTTCGCAAGCGAAGCATGGTGGACCTACCTCACGGCGCCATTCCTGTTCACCTATCCCGGATTTCGCGTCGAAGAAGTAGCACCATTCACCGAGGACGGCGTCGACTATCGCACGCTCAAGGTCGGCTTCCCGAACGACGTCGACAGCCACACCGCAGAACAGTTCTTCCACTTCGACGACACGGGTCTGCTGTTCCGCCACTCCTACACCGTCGACATCCTTGACGGAGCCTCCGGCGCGAACTATCCGAGCAACTACCAGACCATCGACGGCATCGCCGTACCCATGGTCCGACGCATCTACGGCTACGACGAGCAGCTGCAGAAAACCCCCGAGCCAGTCCTGGTGGCCATCGACATCAAAGGACTGCAATTCCGCTGACGCTGTTTACCGCGTCTGATCAGCGACACCATCGTGCCGTATCTTTGAAGCCCAACCGTCCCTGCAACAGAAGAGGAGAACTTGATTGATGATTTTCGAGGCCCCGCGTACTTTCTCAGCAACTTCTACCGTCTTCCTGTCCGCATCGGCGACAACGTCTACCCGACAGCCGAACACGCGTATCAAGCGCTGAAAGCTGACGACCCAGCCGAACGTGCGTGGGTCCTCGCGTCTGAGACGCCGCTGATCGCCAAGCGGCGCGGCCGAAAAGTTCGAGTGGTCTCTTATTGGGGAGACGTGCGACTGCTTTTCATGGAACAAGTACTCGAAGCAAAGTTCAGCCAACCGCGACTCGCTGACCGACTCATCGCCACTCACCCGCACAAGCTCGTCGAAGGCAACACGTGGCACGACCAATTCTGGGGCGACTGCCACTGCGGTCGATGCCCCGGCGAAGGCGAGAACATGCTCGGTGTCGCCTTGATGGAGTTGCGCGACACACTGCGATAGACAGCAGTCCGCGCTCAATGGAGGCCGTGTTTGTCCAACCACGCGAGCGAGTCCTCCATCAACTGAGGAGCGCCGCTGTCGACAACGAGGGAGTGCCCGCGATCCTCGTAGTCGATTAGTTCAGTGATAGCGCTGGACTTGCGGTACTGCTTGAGGGCTGAGTGAACGAGCACCGGATCCACGGTGTGATCTTTTTTGGAGGCGATCAGCAGCAGCGGTCCGCGGGCCTCGTTTGTCGTGTTGACCTCGGCCGGGGAATGCGGTTCCACTGCGCTGAACGCCAACTGAAACAGTGTCCGGGCGGGGCTGGGGATCGTCCACTTCTCGTACAGTGCGTCCGTCTCCTCTTGAGAGAGCTGGTTCGCGAAGCTGTTCTTGAAATGCTCAGGGTCCAACGAGACCGCTTTGTGCAGATTGCCGGGATGGCTCAGAATCGAGAACAGCGACTTGACCTGATGGGGTCCGAGTGCTTTCACACCTTTGATTTGTCCTGGAGAAATCGCGATGGCGGCGCGGCCGACGTCATCGCCGAGCAATTTCTCGACGAGGAACCCCCCTACCGAGTGCCCGATGAGGATCGGCTTGGAATCCAGCGTCGCCGCGAACTGCGCCAAGTGTTCTCCGATTTCGTCCAAACCGTTGCCGGCCTGAGCATCCGGGTTTTCGCGCGTCGCAGCGACGGTATCGGCGACGCCGGGCCACTCGGGCATCACGGGGTCATAGCCTGCGGCTGCGAAGCGGTCGGCCCAGGGCTGCCAGCTGGTGGAATGCAGCCACATGCCGTGAACGAACATGACGGGAGTCTTGGCCATCGATGATCCTCAGTTCGTCGGGGGAGCAGGACGGAGCGTGCCCGCAAACGCCGCGAGACGACGCACAAGAAGCATGGACGTTGCATTAAAAGTTTGTCGATCTGATGCGATATTCAATCGAGCTGTGACTTTGCGCGAGACTGACGCCGTTTGACCGAACGGTGCGCAGGTAGGTGGCGCTGCTCAACGTGGAGCCGATGACGGGAATCGAACCCGCGTATTCAGCTTGGGAAGCTATTTCCATGGCCGAACCGGTGAGCGAAAGTGCCTGCTAGACGGCTCCAGCGAGGCTACGGAATTACAGCTCTAGCAGCTGTTTTAGTTCGGCCAAGGCACGACCCTGGTACGGCTGCGCTACGCGGCCGGTACGGCTCAGTTCGGGGTATAGACGGGGTACTGAAACTGGCTTAATTCCGGCTCGGCCACTTGCCGGTGCGACCCAGAAGCGGCACTCTGTACGCCCGCATCGCGATGGCGACGTCTTTCAGTCCCGCTGTACTGCCCGTCTTGCGAACTATGAAGCTGCAGAAAAGCAGATAGGCGATAAAACAGAGGCCAGCGGTGATCGGCAATGCCATCAGTGCCAAACCCACCCACATTGTTATCTCCACGTACCCTTCGCCGTGAGCTCACTCGCCTGCAACGGGAGAGGTTGGCGAGGCGGGCCTGAGGAGCTGTTCCATCTTCGCCGCTACACCTGCCATATCAGCCATCAACGAGTAGATGTCGGGTGGCATCGCTTTCGGCGTGCGAATAACGAACTCAATTTCGCCGCCATCAATCGGCCACGTCTGCCGCAAGGCAACTGGCGGTGTCTCGGACGCGGATGGAGCCGCGAAGGCTTCGCGGAACGTCGTGTCTAGCGGCGACCTGGGGTCCGGCGGGTTCGGTTGCGAAGGTGGAGCTTTCGCAGGCGACGACCCGTCGCTCTCGGATGCTGACGAGCTGACAGTCGACCGAAAAGCCTTATCCCGCTCGAACAGAGTGAGCTTTGCGCCGTCGAAACTGCCCAACTGCGCGTATGTCACGCTTTCAACGAACGAATCTAGGAACTTGTCGGCTTGGTCGGAGGCTACGCCGTAACGCATGACGATGTTTGTACGGAAACGAGACAAGTCCTGGGGCAGGTCTTTGGCGCTGTCGTTGTAGAGCATTCCGAAGACGCGGCAAGACTCAAACGCGGTCAGCAGAAGCGGCCCTGCCGAGTCGTGATCGGGGCCGTCAAGAACTAGATTCTGTGCCAGATCGCTGAGGATCACATGGTCCTTATCTCCTCTGGCGATCAGGCCCCAGTCACGCAGCGCCGCAAGCTTATTACGGAATGCGCCGCTATTCGCTGTCGAGTGCCCGAGGTACGCGGCGGCCGCATCGTGTGTGTGGCTCGGACCGTGTTGGCCGAGAGAAATGATTGCTTCGACTGAATCTCGCAGCGAAAGCTGGGGGTATCCCGTTCCGCGTTTCTTTGGTGGCGTCGCTGCACCACCATTTGTCGGTTCCGACATGACTACCTCCTGTTTATACTAGAGGCAGTCTACGAATAAACTGATGTACTTGCAACATCCTGGTCCGAATCCGCATGTTGCAGTTCATATCGGAGGTGTCGCGCCCGCGTCGCCTCGGCTGGTTTCGCAGCGGCACCCGCTTCTACGTACTTCCCTTACGGTTCGGCGGCGCGCGGTAGTCGCGCCGCTGACCTGGCCGAGCGCCCAACGGCCGCAGCCGCGGGGTTCGCAAAAAAAATATCGCTGCTGGGCGTTCGACTTGAAGGCACTTAGCGCCGGCGCCCGTTGCCCGAACCATCTGACCAGCGTGTTTCGGGGCTATAGGACGCGATGGATGTCCGGCTTAACTTTGTAGCGGACTAAGGCCGATTAAGGTTCCTATGCCGCACCAAACCTAAGTAAGAACTTAGGTCCGAGGCGGAATATGGCCGTGCAAGGTACTATTTCCGCGATGAACCTAAGCGTGCACGGTGCAACCAGTCCCTTAGGTGCCGATCGGCGGATTCCAACGTGGGCCTCGGCTGTGCTTGCCGGGCTTGCCCGCGATCAACCGGCCGTTGTGACTACAGAAGACCTCGCCCTACGGCTAGCGGAAGCTGCTAGTGAGCGTGATGTCGATTCAGCAATACGCGAACTCCGTCGCCTGGGTTGGCTGGTCGGCCTGCCGGCGCAAGGAACCTGGGCATTCATCCCGCCAGGAGAGGCTTCCGTCTCCGACCCTTATCTTCCAGTCCGTGCATGGCTAGCGCGTGACCATGACGCAGGCTGCATGCTGGCCGGTGCCGCAGTTGCGTGGCATCTCGGGTACCTCGATCGGCAGCCTCAGGGTCGAGTTTCAGTGTGGCTTCCAACCAAAACGCGACTTCCAGACGGTCTGCGCAAATACGTATCAAGCGTGAAAATCTCCTGGAATATCGAGGACACTGCACAGCTGGCCCCTAGCACGGCGCTGCTTCTCAGACGGCGGCTCGATATCGTCTCGTGGGCGACAGGACTACCCCGCGTTTGGCCCCGAGGCACTGCTTGTGCAACTCGCAGCGCGCCCATCATCGTTCAGACCATGGGCGGATATGGTCGCCCACCTAAACGTGCTAACTGCTGATTGCGGCGACGAGCGCCTGCTACCACTTCTTTCAGGCCAGTCGATATCGACATGGCAACGCGCAAGCTATCTCATCGACGTGGCAGGTGACCCTGAACGAGGTGCGGCGCTACTCGCAAAACACCAGAAGAAGACGATGTCCGTCGTGCAATTCACTCATCCGCAAATTCGAGCAAGCCACCCCACCGAGGGCGTTTGGGTTCCGAAATACCAGCTCGTAGATGACCTCGTCGCACCGCTGTTGTCCGTTGTTGGCAAGGCTTGAACGTGGCCGGCCTGACCCGCGCCCTAGTCGCCCGTCATGCGGCTGGGCGGTCCGACGCCTACGACGCAGCGTTGCTCGACGTCGCCCAAGATCACTTGCTTTTTCTGCTAGCCGAAGCCGTGAACTTCGGTGATGGTCGACTGGTATTCAAGGGTGGCACTAGCCTGCGCAAGTGTCGATTGGGCAACGCTGGCAGATTCTCAACCGACTTAGACTTCACCGCGCCCGACGAAGACGTCGTGGTCGAGATCTGCGGGCTTATCGATGGCGCCCGCGTGGGCGGCTTCGAATTTGGCATCGTGAGCACCAGAGGCGATGGACGTCATTGGGGGCTGAAGGTCAGTCATGCCGAATTGGGTGAGCCCCGGATTGCAGCCAGCGTCGAATTCGCAAGGCGCCCATTGGCCCTACCGCCAGAGCCGCTTCCTTTCGTGCCACTGCCGATCCATAAGGCCTATGGCTTTCCCTTGCCGACCCTGCCGGTGGTCGCCGAAGCGGAAGCTTGTGCAGAAAAACTCGCCCGATACCGACGCGTCGCATTCGCGCGAGATCTCTACGACTTGAACCACTTCGCTGCTCGCTCTTTCAACGAACCTCTTGTGCGGCGGTTGTGGGTACTCAAGGTCTGGGCCGACGTGATCGACGATCGACGTGGTAGCCGTCCCCTTCGGCCAGAAGACATCCTCACCCTCCGCAGTGAACAAGACTTCGAGCCCGACTCGATTGGGATATTGACGCGGCCCGTCGACATCCCGGACTGGGAAGCTCGCGTTCGACGTCGGTTCGCGTTCCTCGCCGACCTCGACACGGACGAAGAGCGGTGGGCTTCCTGCAACGAACGCCACCGATCGGAAGTGCAAACCGCACTCTCCGCGCTGCGCGGTTGATCTAGCCGCGTCTGCTGCGCGCGCCGACCGGCCGACGCCCGCCGACGGCCAGCCGACCGGCCGACCGGCCGAGGTTGCCGTCCTGGGGCCACTCGATCAACATCGGCAAGTCGGGGTACGAGCGGAATACAGGCCCCAAACCGAATCGATATCTGAACGGCGTTGCGCCGCTCAGATGTGGAGCCGATGACGGGAATCGAACCCGCGTATTCAGCTTGGGAAGCTGATGTTCTGCCATTGAACTACATCGGCAATGTTGCCTGGGAAGGCTACCAGCCGGAGTCACACCGTTCATCAGCATCGCAGGCGGCTACGCTCGTCGCGTGCTGCTCTCCGATCGCGACCTCAGGGCCGAGATTGCCGCCGGCCGGTTGGGAATCGACCCGTTCGACGACTCCCTGGTCCAGCCGTCCAGCGTGGACGTTCGTCTCGACAGCTTGTTCCGGGTTTTCAACAACACCCGTTACACCCATATCGACCCGGCGCAGCAACAGGACGAGCTGACCAGTCTGGTGGAACCGGCCGCGGGCGAGCCGTTCGTACTGCATCCCGGCGAGTTCGTGCTCGGATCGACGCTGGAAACGTGCACGCTGCCGGAGGATTTGGCGGGCCGGTTGGAGGGCAAGTCGTCGCTGGGACGCCTTGGGCTGCTGACACATTCGACCGCCGGCTTCATCGATCCCGGCTTCAGCGGACACATCACCCTGGAGCTGTCCAACGTCGCTAATTTGCCCATCACCTTATGGCCGGGTATGAAGATCGGTCAGCTCTGCATCCTGCGTCTGACCAGCCCCGCCGAGCATCCTTACGGCAGCGCGTCGGTGGGGTCGAAGTACCAGGGCCAGCGCGGACCGACGCCGTCGCGGTCGTATCAAAATTTCATAAGGTCCACTTAAGTTGGGCTGTCTCGTTACACAGCTTCCACAGCGATTGTTTACGTGTAGCGCCGGACGCGGTCTTCCCTCCGCCTAAAACCGTGGCGCGCTGCAGAGGCTGATGGAGGCGCGATGGATATCGTGCTCGGGGTGTCGATGGCACCCACCGCAGTCCGGATGTTGCTCGTCGAAGGCGAGAACGCCGACGGCGTCACCGTCGAGGACACTAAATTCGACATCGCCACCGACGACGACGCGGCAACGCTCAGTGCTGCCGATCAAGTGATCTCGGCGATCCTGGGCACCCGGGAGGGTGCTAACGAAGCCGGCCATGCGCTCGCGTCGACCGGCGTCACCTGGACCGATCCCATCGAGGCTGCTTCGTTGCATGCGGCGCTGGCCACCCGCAAGGTTGAAAACGTCATGCTGGTGTCGGCGTTCATGGCCGCGGCCGCACTCACGCAGATGGTCGGCAGCACCGTCGGTGACGCGCGTACCGCCCTGCTCTTCATCGAGCCTGACACCGCGACCCTGGCGATCGTTGATTCCGCCGACGGTTCCATCACCGACGTCCACAAAGAAGCGGTCTCTGGCGCCGACACCCTCGCGGCACTGACGGCGATGGTGGACGGACTGGACGCGTTGGAGACGCGTCCGCAGAGTGTGTTCATCGTCGGCTCCGGCGTGGACGTCGCAGCGATCAAACCGCAGTTGGAGGCGATGACTTTCCTTCCGGTCACCGCGGCCGAAGATCCGGAGACCGCACTGGCATGGGGCGCGGCGTTGGCGTCGGCCAATGTGCCGCTGTTCGCTTCGTCGACCGCGGCGCTGGCGTACGCGCAAGATCCCGGCACCGGTGCGATCGACCCGTACGCCGTTGCACCGGGATACCTTGTAGCGCCGGATGTTCCGTTCGGCACCAAGCTGGGTGAAGAGGATCTCGCCTACAGCGCTCTCCCCGATGAAGAAGCCGACGCCCACACCGCTGCCCACATCGCCCCACCGGGTGAGCAAGCCCGAGCCCACACCGTCGCGGCGGACCTGCCGCACGACGATCTGTTCGGCGGCGGCTCTGAACGCAGGCCGCTCGTTCTCGTTGGAAGCATCCTGGCGGTCGTCGTAGTGGCTGCCTTCCTGTCGCTGGAAGTCGCACTGGCACTTGGCGTTCGGCCAAGTGTCGCCTTGCTGCCTCGTCCATTGCAAAGCCTCATCATCCCAGTAAAACAAGCGCCTGCGCCCGCTCCGGTGAGTGCTCCTGTGCCGCAGTCAAATCCGATGCCGGCGCACGCGGCAGTGGTTCCACCCGCACACGCGCCGATCCAAGCTCCATCGCCTGTGGCTCTGCCGCCGGCACCGATTCTCGCCGCTGCGCCGCCCGCACCAGTTGCCGCTCCTGCACCGGTTGTCGTTCCGCTGCCGATACCTCTCAGCCCGCCAATCCACGCCGCTCCGCTGCGTGTGCCGAATCCCGCGCCAGTGCACGTCCCATCGCAGCCGGCGCCAGTGCAGTTCCCGTCGCCGCAGCAACCCCCGGTCAGCGTTCCGCAGCCGCCCGTACACCGGCCGTTCCCGTTACCCCTGCCGATACCGATTCCGATACCGATTCCGGTGCACATGCCAGAGCCGGTCCTGGGCGTCGCGCCCGAGCCGCCGGGGCATATGCCGTCGCCGGGAATGCCCGGCTTTGACCCTTCGGGGCCGCCGGACAGTCCGCGCGGTCCGGGCTTCGGTGGTAACCCCGGCGGTGGCGGATTTGGTGGTAACCGCGGCGGTGGCGGATTTGGCGGTAACCCCGACTTCGGTGGTCCTTCGGTCCAGGGTCCGTCGTTCCCGTCGCCTGGCGGCGGCTTCGGTGGTAACCCCGGCTCCGGCCCGTTCGGCGGTAACCCTGGCGGCGGCTTCGGTGGCAACCCGGGCTTCGGAGGTATGCCCGGCGGCGGGTTCGGCGGTATGCCCGGCGGCGGCTTCGGTGGTGACCCAGGCGGCCACGGTTCTGGCGGATTCGGTGGAGGCGGATTCGGTGGTGGTGGCTTCGGCGGGCGGTGGCTTTGGTGGCGGCGGCCACAGTTTCGGCGGCGGCGGCCATAGCGGCGGTGGGCACCACTAGGACCGCGGCGATGTGACCGGCACGGTAAAGTTGTCTGCGAAGGGTCTGCCGGGGGGCGTCGACCACGTGCTCCTGGCCGGAACTTCACCGAGCACAGCTAATCCGCGGTATGAACAGCGCGCAGGTGCGGCGTTCAAGTTATCTGTTAGCACCCTCGATGGTGCGTATCTGACACGGTCCGCGGGTGGCTGGCAACACGTTGGAGGATTGGTGGAAACCGTACTTGGTGTGTCGATGGCACCTACGACGGTCCGCATCGTGCTGGTTGAGGGTGAAAACGCCGACGGTGCAACCGTTGATGAGGAGAATTTTGTCGTCACGGATGGCGAAGATCCGGCGACCTTCAGTGCGCCCGACCAGGTGGTTGCCGCAATTCTGGGCACTCGCGAAGGGGCCAACGAGGCCGGTTACGAGTTGCTGTCGACCGGTGTGACATGGACCAACCCGCGCGAGGCCGCCGAACTGCGCGACGCGTTGGCCGCCCGCAAGGTCGAGAACGTGATGCTGGTTTCTTCGTTCCTCGCCGCGGCGGCCTTGGCGCAGTCGATAGGCAGCGCGACCGGTTATGCCCGCGCTGCGTTGCTGTACGTCGAGCCCGAAGCTGCGACGTTGGCGGTGGTGGACACCAGTGACGGGTCGATCACCGACGTTTACCACGAGATTTTGCCTGAGGACGACGACCAGGCGGTGTCGAAGCTGCTCGAGATGGTTTCTGCCGCCGAGGGCCTCGACGACGAGCCTGACGGCGTTTTCGTGGTGGGCTCCGGCGTGGACATTCCGTTGATCAAGCCCGCGCTGGAAGGCGCGACGTCGCTTCCGCTGAGCGTGCCTGAACAACCCGACACGGCGCTGGCTCGCGGCGCAGCACTCGCGTCGGCAAATGCGCCCCTCTTCGCCTCTTCGACGGCCGCGCGGGCGTATGCGCTGGACCCGGGCACCGGCGCGGTCGACCAATACGCGCGCGAGCCCGGGTATCTCGCCGTTGCCGAGGCTGTCGCTGCGGAGCCACGCGACGACGCACTGGCGTACAGCGCCGTCGCTGACGACTCGGCCGCGGTCTACACGCAGATGGGACCCAATGCGTACGCCGCTGAGGAACACGACTTCACCACCGGCATGTATCCCGACTTCAGTCAGATCGAGCACGAACACGCCAGTCGCACACCATTTTTTGCGGCGATGAGCGTGCTGATCATCTTCGTTGCCGGTGTGATGGCACTCGTGATTTCGCTGGCGTTCAGCATCAGGCCGACAGCCAGCTCGCGGCCGAGCCTGAGTCACAACGTCGTCGCGCCGGCCAGGGTGCTGCCCGCCCCGCTGCCCAGGGCGCAGGTGGCCGCGCCACCCGTCGCGGCGCCTGTGCAGGCACCCGTACCGGTGCACGCTCCGGTTCCGAGGGCATTTCCGGCACCGGCACCCGCGTTCGCTCCGGCCCCACCACCGCCGGCATTCCTTCCGGGCCCGGCGCCCCTTCCAATTCCTGCGCCGATCTTTCTTCCGCCGCTGATTCCGAACCTGTTACCGCCGCCAGTTTTCGGTCCGCCGCAGGGCCCGGGCTCGTGGGGCGGCGATCACGGTGATCGTGGTGGCCCGTGGGGCCACGGCGGCGGCGGTCACGAAGGTGGCCCTGGTCCTGGTTGGGGCCACGGGGGCGGCGGCTGGGGCCACGGGGGCGGTGGCTGGGGCCACGGCGGCTTCGGCGGCCACGGGCGCCGGTAGGCGCCGGCAATTCTGCCGCCGTCAACACGTAGCCGCCGGGTCCGGCCGTCGGTAAAGTTGAAGTGGCAAATAACCGGCGAATGATCCGCGCCGCTCCTGGGTAGACCCGAGGGATCCCCGGGCAATCCCCGGACCCGGTCAGCGAGCCAACAGCTTGGAGGGAAAGTGGACACCGTACTTGGCGTGTCGATGGCACCCACTGCGGTCCGCATGGTTCTCGTAGAGGGCGAAAACGCCGACGGCGTGACGGTCGACGAAGACGGCTTCGATGTCAACGTGGCGGCCGATGCGCCAACCATCAACGCCGCCGACCAGGTGGTGTCGGCCATCCTCGGCACCCAAGAAGGCGCCGTCGAGAGTGGCTATCAGCTGCGATCGACGGGTGTGACCTGGACAGATCCGATCGCGGCCGCGGCGCTGCGCGACGCGCTGGCGGCCCGCAAGGTCGAGAACGTCATGCTGGTGTCGTCTTTCCTGGCTGCTGCAGCGCTCGCCCAGGTGGTCGGCAGCTCAGTCGGGTACGCCCAGACCGGCCTGCTGTTCGTCGAGCCGGACACCGCGACATTGGCCGTGGTCAGCAACTCCGACGGTTCCATCACCGAGGTGCAACGCCAGTCGTTGACGCCCGGTCTTGATCTGACCGCCGAACTGGCGGCCCTGCTCTCCGGCGCAGAGGGGCTGCAGACCCGGCCGGACGGCCTGTTTCTGGTCGGATCCGGTGTCGACATCGCCCCGCTCAAGCCGCAGCTGGAGGCGGCCACCGGGCTGATGCTCACTGCGCCCGAGGAGCCGGAGACCGCACTCGCCCGCGGTGCGGCACTGGCATCGGCCAACGCGCCGCTGTTCACGTCATCGACAGAGGCCCTGGCCTACGCGCAGGATCCCGGCACCGGCTTCATCAACCCCTACGCCGTCGCGCCGGGCTACTTCGACGTCGCCGTCGACAACGCCTCCGGTGAACAAGCCCTGGCTTACAGCGCGGTTGCCGACGACGATGCCGATGTCTACACCGCATTCGCCGGCGAGGAAGCAGACCTCGAGACCGGCACCTACACCGGTGTCGCGGAAATCCCGTCGGACGGTGGCCGTCGGCCACTGTTCCTGGTGGCCAGCGCAGTCGCGGCGATCTTCGTCGTGGGCGCGGCCGCATTGCTGGTCGCACTGGCAGTCAGCATGCGTCCGACCGCGGCGGTGCGCCCGCAACCGGGCCAACAGGCGGTCGCACCCAAGCCGGCGCCTGCGGCGCCCATAGCCCCGGCTCCGGCGTCTGCTCCGGCGCCCGCGCCGGCTCCTGAGGCCCCGGCCCCTGAACCTGCCCCCGAGGCGCCCGCCCCGGCACCCGCGGCCCCGGCTCCCGCACCCGTACCGGTCGCCCCAGCTCCCGAGCCCGCACCCGCACCAGCGGCACCGGCGCCGGTTGCTCCAGAACCGGTGGCGCCACCTCCCGTTGCGCCGCCGCCTGTCGTCGCGCCTATTCCTGTGCCGATCCCGATACCGCCGATCTTTGGTGGACCCCGGTTTGGACCGCCGAGCGGGCCATATGGTCCAGGTGGCGGCGGCTACCCTGGCGGCGGTGGCGGGTACCCCGGTCCCGGCGGTGGTGGCGGCTACCCAGGCGGCGGTGGCTTCCCAGGCGGCGGCCATGGCAGCGGCGGCGGCGGCTTCGGTGGCGGCCACGGCGGGTTCGGCGGCGGTCACGGTGGCTTCGGCCACGGATTTGGCCGCTGACTCAGCGTGCCCGGCCTGGGCTTTTAGCCGTCGACTGCAAACCGTCACCTGACGTTTGCCCATCGCTCAGAAGAGCGATGCCGTCAGATCATTGCAGCGGCTTACACACAGGTGTATGAGGTGCTCCGTTTTTGGAACGGGTTATCTGGGTGCTACCCACGCCGCGGGGATGGCCGAACTGGGGCACGAGGTTGTCGGCGTCGACATCGATCCCGGTAAGGTCGCCAAGCTAGCTGCTGGTGACGTTCCCTTCTACGAGCCTGGCTTGCGAAAGATGTTGCAAGACAACATCGCAGCCGGGCGCCTGCAGTTCACCACGGATTATGACCTGGCCGCCGAATTCGCCGAAGTGCATTTCCTCGGCGTCGGCACCCCGCAGAAGCGGGGCGAATACGGTGCCGACCTGAGCCATGTCCACGCCGTAATCGACTCGCTCGTACCGCGATTGACTCGACCGTCGGTGATCGTCGGCAAGTCGACGGTTCCGGTCGGGACCGCCGCTGAGCTTGTCGAGCGGGCTCGCGCAGCCGCACGGCCCGGCGTGGACGTCGAAATCGCTTGGAACCCCGAGTTTCTGCGGGAAGGGTTCGCCGTACAGGACACCTTGCACCCCGACCGCATAGTGCTGGGCGTACAGGATGGTTCGACTCGTGCCGAAGCCGCGATCCGTGAACTGTACGCGCCGATGCTCGATGGCGGGGTTCCGTTCCTGGTGACCGATCTGCAGACGGCAGAGCTGGTCAAGGTCTCGGCGAACGCCTTTCTGGCGACCAAGATCTCGTTCATCAACGCGATCTCCGAGGTGTGCGAAGCTGCCGGGGCCGACGTGTCGCTGTTGGCCGATGCGCTCGGGCACGATCCCAGGATCGGGCGCCGATTCCTCAATGCCGGCTTGGGCTTTGGCGGCGGGTGCCTGCCGAAAGACATCCGCGCGTTCATGGCACGCGCTGGCGAGTTGGGCGCGGACCAAGCGCTGACTTTTCTGCGCGAAGTCGACAACATCAACATGCGGCGTCGGACCAAGATGGTCGAAATCGCCACCATCGCATGCGGCGGCTCGCTGCTGGGCGCGAATATTGCGGTGCTCGGCGCCGCGTTCAAGCCCGAATCCGACGACGTCCGCGACTCACCGGCCCTGAACGTTGCAGGCCAACTGCAACTCAACGGTGCGGGTGTCAACGTCTACGACCCCAAAGCGCTGGAGAACGCCCGGCGGCTGTTTCCCACGCTGAATTACGCCGTCTCGGTGGAGGAAGCGTGCGATCGCGCCGACGCGGTTCTGGTGCTGACCGAGTGGCCGGAGTTCGTCGAACTCGACCCCAACGTGCTCGCTGACCGGGTGCGCGCCCGCGTCGTCGTCGACGGCCGCAACTGCCTCGACGTGCAGCGCTGGCAGCAAGCCGGGTGGCGCGTGCACTGCCTCGGGCGCCGCGTCGCCTGACCGCGGTGCCCGCGGGTCTGACCGGAGCCTGGGCCGGGCTTCTGGACGCACGCGGTACGTTTCACAGCATGACCACATCGGAGATGGCCACCGTACTGGCGTGGCACGACGCACTGAACGCATCCGACGTCGACACTTTGCTGGCGCTGTCCAGCGACGACATCGAGGTCGGCGACTCGCACGGCGCCGCACAGGGCCACGCCGCGTTGCGTGAGTGGGCCTCCGCCCACCCCCGCAAGGCCGAGGTGGGCAGAACCTACGTCCACAATGGCGTCGTCGTCGTCGAACAGAACATCAGCGATCCCGGTGAGTCCGGTTTCAATGGCACTGTCGCGTCGGCGTTTCGGGTGGTCCACGACCATGTCACATCGGTATTCCGGCACGACGACCTGGCGGCGGCGCTGGCCGCGACCGAGCTGACCGACACCGACCTCGTCGACTGAGGAGCCGGACATGCGGGGGATCATCCTGGCCGGCGGTGCGGGCACGCGACTGTACCCGGTCACGCTGGGCGTGAGCAAGCAGCTGCTGCCCGTCTACGACAAACCGATGATCTACTACCCGCTGTCCACGCTGATGATGGCCGGCATTCGCGATATTCAGGTCATCACCACCGCCCGCGATGCGTCCGCTTTTCATCGAGTGCTCGGCGATGGCAGCGCATTCGGCATCAGCCTCAGCTACGCGGTCCAAGACGAGCCGGAGGGCTTGGCGCAGGCATTTGTGATCTGTGCCGAGCACATCGGGACCGACTCGGTCGCGTTAGCGCTGGGCGACAACATCTTTCACGGCCCCGGGTTGGGCACCAACCTCAGACGCTTCCAAACACTCAGTGGCGGGGCAATTTTCGCGTACTGGGTCGCCAACCCGTCGGCGTACGGAGTCGTCGAATTCGGTGCGGATGGAATCGCGCTGTCAATTGAAGAGAAACCCGCCACGCCGAAATCGAATTACGCGGTGCCTGGCCTGTACTTTTACGACAACGACGTTATCGACATCGCGCGTGGTTTACGGCCCTCCGCGCGAGGCGAATACGAGATCACCGATGTCAACCAGACCTACCTGGACCAGGGGCGGCTATCTGTGGAGGTGCTGGCCCGCGGTACTGCGTGGTTGGACACCGGGACATTCGATTCATTGGCGGACGCCAGTGATTACGTTCGCACGCTGGAACATCGCCAAGGCCTCAAGGTCAGCATCCCCGAAGAGGTGGCATGGCGGATGGGCTTCATCGACGACGAGGAGCTGGCACAGCGGGCCAAGTCGCTGCTGAAATCCGGCTACGGTAGCTACCTGCTGGCGCTGCTGGAACGGCGCTGACGCACTGCGATCAGCCGCCTGACAGCGGGCGGCCCATCACGGTTAGGCGGTTTCCGTAGCGGGGACCGTGACCGAATCCGCCGGACCTGCCAGCTGCCGCGCCCGGCATCCCCGGCATACCTGCCGGGACGGCCCCGGTACCGCCGCCGGTCGGGCCCACCGCATTGGTCCACCCGCCACCGGCATACGTCACGCCGCTGTGGTTGGCTACCTGCGCGGCCGCCGTCCACGTCGGCGGAACGGACAGCTTGCCGACCAGTGTGCTGCCGGAGGTGTTCACCGAGACGCCCACGTTCGGCGCGCCCACGCTGCACGGGCGCAAGCGGTTGCGGCGTGATCATGCCGGTGACGCCGGCACCTCCAGCCGCCGCCGCACCCGGTCCCAACGAGTTGATGTCGGCGATACCGCTGGTGATCGCGGGCGTGACGATCGCAGGACTGATGTATGAGCCCGAGACGACACCGTTCACCAAGGAGGAGTTCAGAAAGGTTCCGAACGGGTTCCCGTCCGCGCCGTCCAAGAAGTCGAGGAATTGGCCGAGGAAACCCGTTGGCTGCGTCGCGGCGTTCGTCGCAGCCGACAACGGTGAGGTGAGTTGGTTCAACGATGACGGAACCGACGAGATCACTTGCTGCAGTTGCGCTTGCGCTCCGGCCCCCGCGCTGGCGCTGACCGCGGAAGACTGCTGGGCTGCGGCCGCGGGGTTGGCGGTCTCCGGCGGCGGGGTGAGCGCCTGCACCGTCGTGGCCGAGGCCGAACTCCCGGCATAGCCGTACATCGCCGCGGCGTCCTGCGCCCACATCTCGCCGTAGTGGGCTTCGTTGGCGGCGATGGCGGCCGTGTTCTGGCCCAAGACATTCGTCGCGACCAACATCGCCAACTGCGCGCGGTTGGCAGCCACCGCGACAGGCGGCACCGTCATCGCGTAGGCAGCCTCGTAGGCGGTCGCGGCCGCCGACGCTTGGGCCGCGGTGTAGCCGGCTTTCCCCGCGGTGGTGTTCATCCAGTCGATGTAGGGATCGACGGCGGCGACCATGGATCGCCGATGTGGGCCCGCGCCATTCGTCTTCAGCCAGAGTGTCGATGGTCGACTGGTAACCGGTCGCTGCCTGCTCCAGTTCGGCGGCGAGCAGGTTCCACGCTGCCGACGCGGTGCGCAACGGCGCAGAACCCGGTCCGGAATAGATTCTTCCGGAGTTGACCTCCGGTGGTAATGCTCCGAAATCCATGCTCAGCGCTCCAAACTGGCGGCGATGAGTACGCACGGTGCGTCCGAGATCGTCACCGCCGATGTACATCGGTAGGGCATCGCGGTTCTCCTTTGCGAATGGCTCGATCTGCTGCGTTGCTGTGTCGGGTGTGCGTGTCTAATCACGCCTTCGGGCACATAAGCGGGATGGTGCTTCGACCTCTTCTTACTCGCTACGCCCGCCACCCTCGCAACCAGATCGTCTGCACCACATACCAACTCGTGTCGCCCACGGCGGTGTGGAATAGCCAATGCGAGAACTCACTGACTTAGATTCAATCCATATTGCCCTCCGATGTCACGGCGGCGCGCGCCGAGAGGCCAAACTCATAGAAAGTTCAAATGATCGGCCCGGCGCGACAACGTCGGCGGGAGCTGCAGACATTGTCAGCAGATTCGCACGCGACCTTCAGTGAACGTAGACCCATCGCCTGGTATGACGGTCGGTTCCAGGTGGCCATGATCCGGCATGACCGCAGGCCTCACTGACGGTAGCTGGCCAGGAAGTTGCCCAACCGCTCGATGGCGCGCGCCAGGTCGCGCGACCACGGCAGCGTCACGATGCGCAGGTGATCCGGTGCGGGCCAATTGAATCCGGTGCCCTGAGCGACCAGGATCTTCTCCGACAGCAGCAGATCCAGGACGAGTTGCTCGTCGTCGGGGATCTCGTGCACCTCGGGATCCAGCCGCGGGAACGTGTACAGCGCGCCGGCAGGTTTGACGCAGGAGACACCGGGAATTTCGTTCAGCTTGGACCACGCCATGTCACGTTGTTCGAGCAGTCGGCCACCCGGCAGCACCAGGTCGTCGATGCTCTGATGCCCGCCCAGGGCGACCTGAATCGCATGCTGCGCAGGAACATTCGGGCACAGCCGCATATTGGCCAGCAGATGAATGCCTTCGATGAAGCTGCTCGCGTGTTCCTTGGGCCCGGTGATCGCCAGCCAGCCCGCCCGGTAGCCGGCCACCCGATACGCCTTCGACAGGCCATTGAACGTCAGGCACAACAGGTCTGGCGCAACCGACGCCATGCGATGTGCTGGGCGTCGTCGTAGAGGATCTTGTCGTAGATCTCGTCGGCGAGCAGCAGCAGCTGATGTTTGCGGGCCAGGTCGCCCATCTGCGTGAGGATTTCACGGCTGTACACCGCGCCGGTGGGGTTGTTCGGGTTGATGATGACCAGCGCCTTGGTCCGCTCGGTGATCTTCGACTCGATGTCGGCGATATCGGGCTGCCAGCCCTGAGTCTCGTCGCACAGATAGTGCACCGGCGTGCCGCCGGCCAGCGACGTCGACGCCGTCCACAACGGATAGTCGGGCGCCGGAATCAGCACCTGGTCGCCGTTGTCCAGCAGGGCTTGCAGGGTCAGCGTGATGAGCTCGGATACGCCGTTGCCCAGGTAGACGTCGTCGACGTCGAATCGGGGAATCCGTCGACGAGTTCGTAGCGGGTGACGACCGCGCGCCGTGCGGGCAGGATGCCCTTGGAGTCCGAATATCCCTGCGCGTACGGCAACGCCTGGATCATGTCGCGCATGATCACGTCGGGCGCATCGAATCCGAACGGCGCCGGGTTGCCGATGTTCAGCTTGAGGATGCGGTGTCCCTCGGACTCCAGCCGCGCCGCGTGATCGTGCACCGGCCCGCGGATCTCGTAGAGCACATCCTGCAGCTTCGACGACTGCGCGAATGTACGCTGCCGCGGCTGATGCCCCGCGGTTTGCCACGGCAGCTGGTGAGTACTCACGTCAACATGGTGCCACGGCTGTCTAGCTAATTAATAATTCGGCCATCCGCCTGATCAGCGCTTACCTGGCGGACGTGCACCGCGGGCAATGCCCAGACCCTTGACTGGAGGCTGCGGCGCGGCCTCACGGTTGGCGTCGCGCCATCGCTGTCCGCGGGCTGCGATTGCGGCTCGTCCTTGGCCTCCGGCTCCGCCTTGGCTTCGGTCTGCTCAGCCGGCTCGGTTTTCGGCTCCGGTGACGCGGGTTGCGCCGCGGCAGCGGTCTTTTTCGCGCCCGGTCGCTTGGCACCGGCGGCGATGCCGAGTCCCTTGACGGGCGCAGCCGGCGCCTTGGCCTCCGGCGCGGGTGACGACTCCGCGTTGGCCTCCGACGCGGCGTGACGATTCCGCCTTGGCTTCGGCCTGCTCAGCCGGCTCGGATTGCGTTGTGCCTTCCGGCTTTACCGCAGTCTTCTTTGCTCCGGGCCGCTTGGCTCCAGCGGCCAGGCCCAAGCCCTTGGCGGGCGCGGGCGCTGCCTTGACCTCGGGCTCGGACACCGGAGCGGATTCCGTTGCAGCCTCCGGCTTGGCCGCTGTTTTCTTGGCGCCGGGCCGCTTGGCACCGCCGGCAATGCCCAGACCCTTGACCGGGGCAGCGGTCGCCTTGGCCTCCGGCTCGGATGCCGTTGAGGGCGTTGCGGCTTCAGCTTTGGGTGCTGCCTTCTTGGCGCCGGGCCGCTTCGCGCCGCCGGCGATCCCCAGTCCGGTGACGGCTTTGGTCTCCTTGCCCTCGGCGGCCTCGTCCTTCGCCTCGGTCTCGACGGCCTCGGTCTCGACGGCCTGGGTCTTGGCGGGTTCGGTCGCGGCGGGCGCAGTCTCGGCCTTGGGCGCGGCCTTTTCCGCAAGATCGGCAGCTTGTTTTGCCGCAGCACCCTTCTCCGGCAACGTGATGGTGCCGCGGTCGAGCGATTCGAGAAGCAGCTGCGCCACGTCGCGGACGTCGACGCCCTCGCGGCCGGCCGCTTCCTGACGGTCGTTCACACCGTCGGTGATCATCACCCGGCAGAACGGGCACGCGGTGGCGACGGTCGTCGCGCCGGTGGCCAACGCCTCGTCGACGCGCTCGTGGTTGATCCGCTTACCGATGTGCTCTTCCATCCACATCCGCGCACCGCCTGCGCCGCAGCAGAAGCTGCGGTCGGCATGCCGCGGCATCTCGGTCAACTTCGCGCCGGCCGCGCTGATCAGCTCACGAGGCGCCTCGTAGACCTTGTTGTGCCGGCCCAGGAAGCACGGGTCGTGATAGGTGATGTCTTCCGAGACCGGGCTTACCGGCACCAACTTCTTGTCGCGCACCAGCCGATTCAACAGCTGGGTGTGGTGCAGCACCGAGTAATTGGCACCGAGCTGACGGTATTCGCGGCCCAAGGTGTTGAAGCAGTGCGGGCAGGTGACGACGATCTTGCGGTCGACGGTCTCGACGCCTTCGAACAGTCCGTCCAGCGTCTCGACGGCCTGCCCGGCGAGCTGCTGGAACAAGAACTCGTTGCCCGAGCGGCGCGCCGAGTCGCCGTTGCAGGTTTCGCCGGTACCCAGCACCAGGTACTTCACCCCGGCGATGGCAAGCAGTTCGGCGACGGCCTTGGTGGTCTTCTTGGCCTTGTCGTCGTAGGCGCCTGCACAACCCACCCAGAACAGGTATTCGTAACCGTCGAAGCTGTCGACGTCTTCGCCGTAGACCGGGACGTCGAAGTCGACCTCGCTGATCCAGTTGGTGCGGTCGGAGGCGTTCTGACCCCACGGATTCGCCTTTATTCTCAAGGTTTTTGAATAGCACCGAGAGCTCCGACGGGAACTCCGACTCCATCATCACCTGGTAGCGGCGCATGTCGAGGATGTGGTCGATGTGCTCGATGTCCACCGGGCACTGCTCGACGCACGCACCGCAGTTCACGCAGGACCACAGCACGTCGGGGTCGATCACCCCGCCCTGTTCGGCGGTGCCGACCAGGGGGCGGGTGGCCTGCTCGGGCCCCGAGCCGGTTATCCGGCCGAAGCCGGACTCTGGAACATGGTGCTCTTCTGCGTGCTTCTCCCCGACCAGGTCCTCCGAGAGGCCGCCCTCGGGCGTGCTCTGGAGCGCGCTCTCTTTCTCGCCAAGTATGTAGGGCGCCTTGGCCATCCAGTGGTCGCGCAGATCCATGATGACGAGCTTGGGCGACAGCGGCTTACCGGTGTTCCAGGCCGGGCATTGCGACTGACAGCGTCCACACTCGGTACAGGTGGCGAAGTCGAGGTTGCCCTTCCAGGTGAAGTCCTCGATCTTGCCCCGGCCGAATTCCGCGTCGTCCGGCGGGTTTTCGAAGTCGATCGGCTTGCCGTCGAACTCGATCGGCAGCAACGGACCCAGGCCGTCGGGCAGCCGCTTGAAGGTGACGTTGACCGGCGCCAGGAAGATGTGCAGGTGCTTGGAGTGCAGCACGATGATCAGGAAGACAAGCGCCACGCTGATGTGCGCCAGCAGTGCGACCGTCTCGATCCATTCGTTGGCAGTGGCGCCCAGCGGATGCATGAGCTCGCCCATGCCGTGCGAGAAGAACGCGCCCCAGCCGTAGGGGAAGTTCCCGGTGTTGACCGCCGCGCCGCGGAAGATGGCGTAGCTGAAGATGACCAGGAAGATCATGAACAAGATCAGCCACGCGCCGCCGGTGTGCGAGCCGTAGAACCGTGACGACCGGCCGTGCTCCTTCGGCTCGGAGCGCAACCGGATGATGGCGAACGTCGAAATGCCGGCCAGCACGCTCAGAGCGATGAAGTCCTGCAGTAAGCCCAGCGCGTCCCACCGGCCGACGATCGGGATGTGGAAGTTAGGCACGAACAGCGTGCCGTAAGCCTCCATGTAGACCGTGCCGCAGGATGAAGAAGCCCCACATGGTGAAAAAGTGGGCCAGCCCGGGAATCGACCACTTGAGCAGTCGGCGCTGGCCGAAGACTTCGGAGATCTGCGTCCAGATCCGGGTGCCGATTTCGTCGGTACGACCGGAGACCGGCTGACCGGAAAGGACGAGTTTGACCAACCACAGCACCCGGCGGACCGCGAATAAGGCGATGACAGCCGTCAAGCCCAGACCGAGTACCAGTCTGATCAGCATCTGAGTCTGCACGGAAGCGTCTCCCCACTCCTGGGTTACTGGTCAGTAACTTAGGCCATGTTACCAGTCGGTAACTTAACTACTGCGCCTGCTCACGCCGGGTAAGCCTGCTCATAGTGACATCTCTGCAAGAGTCACCGCGAGGAAGGATGCCCTAACTTGAGTGCTCAGAAGTGGGGTATCGGCGGCAGCGGAGGCAGGTTGCTGCGCCACCGGTGGTGGTGGGGATACTGAGGAAGCGGAGGCGTCGACGTCGGCTCCGGCGTGGGTTCGATCGTGGTCTCCGTAGACGGAGTGGTCGTGGTCGGTGCGGTCGACGGTGTCGGCAACGTGGTCGTTGTCTGCGACGAGACCGTGGTCGACGGGTGGGTCGTGGGCGCCGGTGCGCCGCCGCCGTTGCCTCTGGCCAGGATGGCCAGGCCGTAGATGATGGTGGCGATCAAAATCACCACCGCCAGACCCCACAGGGCCAGCACCCAGCGTTTGAGGTACCAGGGCGAAGAATTCTCGGCGCCGTCGATGCTGAAGTCGCGCGTTGGCAAGCCATCGACGTCGTCCGGTCGCCGGCTAGCCCCCACGAGAAGAAATCGTATCGACAGTCACCGGGCTACGGCGTCCCGCCGTCGTCGTGGTGGTGGTGATGGTGGCGGCCGTCCTCGATGGTCGTGCTCGGCGGCGATGTCGTGGTCGCCGGCTCCGTGCTGGTGGTCGGCGAAAAGGTCAAGGTGGTCGTCGGAGCTGGGGCCGCGGGTTCCGAAGTGGTGGGCTCCGTTGTGCTCACGGTCGTCGTGACCGCTGCCGACGTCGTCGGTGAGGTGGGGGTCTGGGTTGTACCGCTGTGTCCCTTGGTCTTGTCAGCGAGGAGGTAAATCGCCAGCCCGAGCAGCATCGCCGCGAACAGGCCGACGGTAAGCGAGACGATGGGCTTGCGATACCAAGGTTGCTCGGGCGGCGAGTCGCCTTCCTCCTGGCCGCTGGAGTCGTAGTAGCCAGTTGGGGCTTCGCTGGGGTCGTCGGGAGGTTCGTTTTCGCTCACGTACGCCGATCCTAGTCGCCGGATTCTGCCGCGCTGTCGCCGAGGCGTGACCGGGCTCGGTTCACCAGTGCGGCAGCGGGATGTGCGGGAAGTGGTGATGATGATGCGTCGGCGGGGCCGGGGCGGGAGAGTTGTCGCCTTGCTGCGGCGGCGGCGCTTCCTCCGGGCTCTGTTCGGGCGCCTCAGGCGACGGGGGCGGCGTCTCGGTGCTCGGTGACGGGGTTGTTGTCGACGGCGAAGTGGTCGACGAGCTGGTGGATGTCGTGGACGACGTGGTGGTGGTGGTGCTGCCGCCCCCCGCGCCGCGGGAAATCTCGACGATGCCGTAGACGACGAGCACGATCAGCAGGACGACTGCGGTGGCCCACAGTCCGAGTAGCAGGCGATTCTTGTACCAAGGGGTCGGCGCAGAGTCAGGGTCCGCGGAATCGGAACCCGCCGCGTCGTTCGGCTCGTTGTCGACTCCCGGCAGCGAACCGGCCGCGCGGTAATCGGCCATCCCCGTCGGCAGCTCGCTCGGATCATCCGGACTGCCAATCACGCCCCGATGCTACGTCAGAGCTGTCGCTGCACCTCGTCGGCGAAAAGTTGCAGGTGTTCGAGGTCGGACAGGTCCAGCAGCTGCAGATACACCCGTTGCAGGCCGATCTCTGCGAACGGTCCGAGGTGATCGACGATCTCGCTGGGCGTGCCGGCCAGCGGAGAATTGGACCGCAGCTCGTCGACCTCACGGCCGATGGTGGCGGCCCGTCGCGCGACCTCGGCATCATCTCGTCCGGCGCACACCACGAAGGCCGCCGAGTAGGTGATCGCGTCAGCGGGCCTACCGACCGAGTCGACCGCTTCGCGGACCCGCTCGATCTGTGTCTTGACGGTGTCGAATGGCGCAAACGGCACGTTGTACTCGTCGGCGAATGTCGCGGCCAGGCGCGGAGTCCGCTTGGCGCCCGACCCGCCGATGATGATCGGTGGATACGGTCGCTGCACCGGTTTTGGCAACGCGGGTGAGTTGTTGACGGCGTAATGCGCTCCGGCGTAGTCGAACGTCTCGCCGACCGGACAGGTCCACAGGCCGGTGATCAGCTCGAGTTGCTCGGTCAGCCGGGCGAATCGCTCCCGCAGCGGCGGAAAGGGGATCGCGTAGGCCAGGTGTTCTTTTTCGAACCACCCGGTACCGACCCCGAATTCGACCCGCCCGCCGCTCATTTCGTCGACCTGGGCCACCGAAATGGCAAGCGGGCCAGGATGGCGGAACGTCGCCGACGTGACCAGTGTTCCGAGTCGGATGGACGAAGTCTCGCGGGCGATCCCGCCCAAGGTCACCCAGGAATCGGTCGGCCCGGGCCGTCCATCGCCGCTCATCGCCAGGTAGTGGTCGGACCGGAAGAACGCGGAAAACCCCAGCGATTCCGCGGCTTGCGCGACCGCAAGTTGGTCGGAGTAACTGGCACCTTGCTGCGGTTCAACGAATACCCGAAAGTCCACACGCGCCAGACTAGGCCGACCAATCACCGTGGCTGGTCCCGGCCAATTCGCGCGCCTGTTCTGAGCTCTCGACCGTCGGTCCCGATTCCGGCAGCGTTTTGCCGGCCACTTCGGGTGTGAAGATCAGCGTGATGGCACCGACCACCCCGGCGAACATCAACATGTAGGCCGGCATCATGGCATTGCCGGTGGCCGAGATCAGTGACTGCGCGACCAGTGGGATGGTGCCGCCAAAGCCTGACACTGCGATGTTATAGCCGATGGAGACGCCGCCGTAGCGCACGTTGGCGGGAAACAGCGCGGGTAGCGTCGACGGCTCGATGCTGTTGAGACACAACAACATCAATCCCATGATCAACACACCGAGGAACTTCGTCGGGTAGTTAGACCCGAATCGGATCAACGTGAACGCCGGTATCGAGCCGGCGAAGAGCAGACCGCAGCCCGTCGCTATCAGCGGCTTCACCCCGATCCGGTCGGATAATCTCGCGACGAAGACCACTGCGATCGACGCGAAGGCCATCGCCAGCAGAATCATCACCAATGCCGCATCGGCGGGTATCCGCACGACCGCTTTGAGGTAGGTCGGCAAGTATCCGCTCAGCATGTAATTGGTGTTGCATATCGTCAGCTCGAGTCCGATGCAGAGCAATAGCGCCTTCCAATGGCCCACGATGGTCTGCTTGACCTGCTCGAACTGACCGGGGTTGGACGCGGCGCGGTTGTCCTCAGCGGTCGCGCCGCGGTCGAACGTCTCGTCAAGCCGCATTCGCAGCACGACCGCGGTCAGGCCGAGCGGCAGGGCCAGGAAAAACGGTATGCGCCAACCCCACGTCGCCATGTCATGTTGCGGCAGTGCGACCTGCAGCCCAGTCACCATCGCGATGGCGGCCACATTGCCGCTCAGCGTGCCCATCGGCAGGAAGCCGGCCAGCATCCCGCGTTTACGGTCGGGGGCGGCCTCGACGATGTAGGTCATGGCGCCCGCGTATTCGCCACCAGTGGACAGGCCCTGGCAGAGGCGCACGAGCACGAGCAGGCACGGCGCCCAGACGCCGATGGAGTGATAACCGGGCAGCAAGCCGGTGGCGGTTGCGCTGAATGTCATCAGTGCGATCGTGATCAGCAGCACGGGTTTTCGGCCGATGCGGTCCCCCAGCGGGCCGAAGATGAAGCCGCCCAACGGCCGCACGATGAACGCCACCGCCAGCGTACCGAAGGTGGCGATGAGGTTGCCTGCGCCGGAACCATTTCCGGGATAGAAGGTTTGCGCAAGCAGCGTCGCGACAAGGCTGTACACACTGAAGTCGTATGACTCCATGAAGTTTCCGATAGCCGTACCTGCGATGGCCCGACGCAGCATCGCCGCGTCGGTGACCTGGATCTCGTCCAGCGTCCACGTACCGCTGTCGGCTCGACTCATTGAGGGGCTCAGGATTATTTCTGCAGGTAATCTTGATGTTTGGGCTCGGCTTCCCAGAACTGGTCCGCAGCAGCGACTTCTGTCACTACCCTGTCGTGCCACCGGCTTGAATCGTCGATGTCGGAGATTGTTGCCAACGCAATTCGTTTCTGCTCGTCATCGAGATAATAAATCGCCGAACGGTAGCGCCGACCAACGTCCTTGCCTTGTCGGTCCTTGGTCGTCGGGTCGTGAACGCTGAAGAAGTATTCAAGTATCTTGCGAAAATCGACGTGCTCTGGGTCGTACACGACCTCCACGGATTCGGCGTGCCCCTCCGGGTGGTCATACGTCGGGTCAGGGGTACCGCCTCCGGTGTAGCCGACACGGGTCGACACCACACCGGGCTGGCTGCGGATCCGTTCCTGCAGGTTCCAGAAGCAGCCGCCGGCCAAAATCGCCTTACTGGAACTACTCATTCAGGCCGCTCCTTCGTCACTTGGCCGCAGATCAAAGTCGTGCGCTTCAACCGCATGGGATTCCTAGTACCCGGTCACGTGACCGGGTACGCCCCCGCACGCGAATCTGACGGGATGACGACCGGCGAAGTACGCGCTAGCGTCGAGGTATGTCCACTTCGCATTCGAAGTTGAAACTGTCCGACGATGAGTGGGGTCGCCGACTCAGCCCGGAGGAGTTCGACGTGCTACGGCGCGGTGCCACCGAGGAACCGTATACCGGTGAATACAACGAGACAGAGACTGCGGGTTCGTATCACTGCCGGGCGTGCGGCGCTGAAGTGTTCTGTAGCACTGCGAAATTCAACCCGGACACCGGCTTCCCGTCGTTCTTCGACGCGGCCCGAAGTGACGCGGTGATCTTGCGGCCCGATAACACGCCGGACAAGGTGCGCAGCGAGGTCCTGTGCGCGGGCTGCGACAGCCACCTGGGTCACTTCTTCAGCGGTGAAGGCTATCCGACGCCGATTGATCAGCGCTACTGCATTGACTCGCTCGCGCTGAAATTGGTGCCGAATCCTTAGCGCGGCCGGACCGCGACGACCTCGATCTCCACTCTCATTGCGGGCCAGACCAGTTCAGGGATCACACCTAGCATAAAGACAGGCTGGTGCTGGATGACCGACTTGCGGACCGTCGCGTAGGCGGGGATGTCGGCGGCATCGGTGAGCCACTGTCGGACGCTGACGACGTCGGTGAGGGCGGCGCCCGCTCGGTGCAGAGCGTCCTCGACGTTGCGCCATGCCTGGGCGGCCTCCTCGCTGAAGTCCTTCGGCAGGGTGCCGTCCGGGCGCAGCCCTGGCGTGCCGGAGGTGTAGATCAGCTCCGCTGTGGCCGGAATGCGCACGGCGTCTGCGTAATTGCCGATGTGTGCTGCCACACCGGTCAGTATCGGTTCGACTGCACTGGACATCGTTAGGCCTCACTTTCCTTGCGGATACATGTGCGCGCGACCGACCTGCCAGGGGACCAGAACAGCGACCTTCGCGACTACCCGGTTCGATCATGCGCTCGACACATCCCGCCAGATCGGACCGCAAAGTACACAATAGCGTCTATCCGGGTCCGGGGAAATGCCGCTGAATTGACGTATCGTGCGACGTAAAGCGTCGGGACGTTGGTGCTTTAGGGCGGCGAAGAAGGTATGTTCTTTGTACCAATCGGGACACTCATGTCGACGGAAGGGCGATCAGCGTCGTGTCACATCATTTCGACACCCCGACGGGTCGGGAGGACCCTCGGCTGAACTTGTCCGACGTGTACGTCTTCGCCGGCTCGGCGGAGAGCACCGTGATGGCGATGACGCTGAACCCGGCCGCGACACCGGACACGGTGGCCCCGTTCCGCGACGAAGCGATCTACGCCTTCCACGTCGACACCGACCTGGACGGACGCCAGGACGTGTCTTTCGCGGTGGGATTCACCGACGTGCCCGCCGATGCCTGTGACGAAGAGATCCCACACGTCCAGGCGTTCGAGCTACACAGGGTGGTGTATGCCGGCGCCAGTTCGCCCACAGCCCTGATGATTTCCGGAACGACGGGTCAATGCTGCGATGATGACGGGGTCCGAGCCTTCGCCGGAGTCGTCCACGACGCGTTCGCGGGTGACGCCGCTGCGCTGAACTCGTTCAAAGACGCGTTCTCGCAAGGAGACTACCGACCAGACAGTTTCGGCAACCGCGTCAACAGCTTTCACGGCCGCACTATCGCCGCGATTGTGCTCGAAGTGCCCAATAGCCTGATCTCGGCAACGCCGCACGTGCAGGTGTGGGCGACGGTGTCGTTGCAAGGCCACGCACCCGATCAGCAGGTGGCGCGGTGGGGTTTGCCGTTGTTCACCCATATCTTCCTGCACGACGACGAGCTCCGCGAGCAGTTCAATCGCAGCACTTCGGGCCACGCCGATGCCGCGTTCGTGTCGAGCACCATCGACACGGTCACCCGGTACGTCACCGCAAGTGGCACCGTCGCCGACCCGGACGCCTACGCACGGCGGGTCGCGGAGCGGTTCGGCTCATTGAGCCTGCCCTATGAGCTGGGCAGTGCAGCATCCTTCGACTTTGTCGGGTTCAACGGCCGCGCGCTGAGCGACAACGTTATGGACGTCATGTTGACCCTGCTGGTCAACGCACCGCTGGGTACCGGAATCCGCCCCGACCCAGCCAGATTCGCTTCTGCGTTCCCCCACCTGCGGCCTGTGTCCGACGACGGAGGTGTCTGATCCAGCCCAAGTGAACCGCCGCGCGAAATCCAGCCCGTACCCGCGCCGTCGCTCACGTTCGTCGGCGACAGAAAGGAATGCTAATGCCATTCATCAGGGTGAACTGCCCCAAAGGAGCACTCACCGCCGAGCACAAGGCGACGCTCGCACCACGCTTGGTGCAAGCGCTGATCCGCCAGGAGATCGACCCGGTCACCGAAATCGGCACCGCCGCAACAGGGTTCTTCTACAACGAGGTCGACGTCGAGAACTGTTTCCCGGGGGGAGTTCCGCTGACCGAGCATCCCGAGAAAATGTTCTGGACTGTCGAGGCCTTCGTCGCCGCGTCCTACTTCAGTCAGCCGCGGCGCGACGAGATGCAGGCCGACATCGCCAAGGCCTTCGTCGACGTCCTCGGTGACGACGGCACGGTAATGCAGCGCGAGGACATCACCATCCAGCCGTCTTGGCTGATGCGGTTGCACGTAGTCGTCATCGAGATCCCGGAGGGAAGCTGGGGCGCAGGTGGCCAGACGATCGACACCGAGAAAATCAGCAAACTGATCGGGGCGACGCGAGGTCCGCAACGGCTGGCCGAGGCGCTCGAACTCGGCTCCAGGATGAAAGAGGCACGCCTGTCGTAACAATCACGCTCCCTCCGTCGCGGGGCCGCGCGGCCGAGACGTCGGCGTCGCGGTAACCCTCGAGAAGACGCAACCTCAGTTCATCGGAGCTGAAGGTTGGGAACCGAACACGGCTTTACGGCGTGTTCTCGAACGACCGGACATGGTTGATGGCCATGTCCAGAGCAACTTCCATCGGCCGCGAATCATGCGCGGTCTGCGCCAGTAGGTAGCCGCCCTGAAGAGCTGCCATCACGCCGACCGCGAGAAGCGGGGTGTCGACGTCGTCGCGGAGCACGCCGCGGTCCCGCATCCGCGTGAAGGCCTCGGCCAGCAACTGCTCCCATTCGTCGAAGTGCTTCGCCAAAGCCACCCGAGCCGTGTCATTGACGTCGGACAGCTCCGCGGCCAACGACCCCAGCGTGCATCCCCACGCCCCACGACGCAGCGCGTTGCTCTGAACGATCGCGTTACGCCACTGTTGAAGGCCACGTAGCGAATCCAGCTTCTTGAGGCGCAGCGTCTGTTTGGTCAGAATTTCCTCGGCACGTAGCGCGATGACGTCCTGTACCAGGTCGTCCTTGCCGTCGAAGTGCTGGTAGAACTGCGATTTGCCGGCCGTGCTGGCGGCCAGGATCTCCTCCAGAGTGGTGGCCCCAACGCCTTTGACGTACATCAACTCGGCTGCTGCGCGAACGATCCGCTCTCGGGTCTCCGCGCCACGCCCCTGCCGCCGCGGGCGCGGCCCTCCGGAGTCTGTGGCCACATCAAAATTCTACCGTAGCCGCGGTAGTCAACTGAGGCCCGTGTAAATGGCTCAGCGGCAATATGTTTCGGTAGGCCGCCGCAGAAATGGTGGCCGCCGCCCCAAGCGATGAGACCAGCGGCAGCCACATCCGCGAAATGCCCACAGTAGCTGCGAGTCGCGCATAGTATCGGGCCATACAACGACTCGCAAGGGCAAGACGGTGGCATGGTGTTCGCCGCTGGTGGCGTTCCGCGTAGCCGACTAGCCAGTGAAGTCTGGGGAGGCGCCCGCGACATGAACCTCAAGCGCTTGGCCGCCGTGGCGGCGATCGCCGTCGGCGTTGGCATCTCAGGACTGACGAGCGGGCTAGGGCTCGTCAACGCCGCCCCGCTGGACCCGCTCCCGCCCGCCCCGGGCTTCCAGCCGGATCCGGTTGGGCCGGCGCCGGGCATTCCGGCCGAAAAATGCTGGAGGTACGGGCGCACCGGCCCGGGAAATGGCCAAGCCGGCGGCGGGGTGCCCTTATATCCGCCGCCGTGCAAAGGGCATTACTGACCGTTCGCCGCCTTAGAAGGTGTCGACCTTTTCGATGCTGACGAACATGCCGTGCCCGGTGTGCTCGTTGGTGAACTTGGTGCCGCCCTCGGTGGCCGCGATCGTCCAGCCCTCCGCGTCGTAGGTCAGGTAATCGATAGGGACAGTGGGAATGTCGCCGAGATTGCCGAGAACCCAATTGACGTCACCGCTCGCGGTGATTTTGACGCCGTTGGCGTGTTCGCCGTCCTGCATCGGCGAGTTGGTGAACTGCGCCTCGCACCCGACGCTGTCGCTGTCGATCTGGCAGCGGGTTAGGCCGGATTTGGTCTCGATGAAGACCCGACCGTTCTCGTCCGGCGCCAGCGGGATGCCACCGCCGGGCGGGTTCGCGCGCGGCGGTGCGGGCCGCGACGGGCCCGGCGGAGTGATCGACGGCTTGGCCTTCGGCATTGATGGCTCGGTCGGCCCCGCGGCGGGGGAGCCCACCGGCTTGCCGTCGGTGAACGAACTGCACCCGCCCGCCAACGCGGCACTCAGCAACATGCCAGCCAGCAGTAGCCGGCCGGCCGTCGTGGTGGGGGCGAATCTGGGCGGGGACATCGCAAAACCAGCGTACGCAAGAAGTAACGCAAGTGACCGCAGTGACGCGCCCGCATGTTACGGCTCACAGCTACCGTCCAGGCGACGTGCGAAGCTCTCACCAGTCCGGGAGCTAATCGCTCTGCAACTCTTAGCGACTGGTGGTCAGCGCGTGCGCCGCATGGCCGAACATGGTTTGTTTGATCGCGCCCAGCGTGCCCGGGTCCTTGCTGTCGAGTGGACGCACGATGTCGACGGCCGCGGCGGTCACCGCACCCTCACCGGCGACGGCATCGACGATGCCGAGGGCGACGGCGTCGTCACCGCCGAAGCGGCGTCCGGTCGTCATCGAGGCGACGGCTGCCTGCGGGGTGAGCTTGGCCTGGATCAGTGCGGCCATCCCGGGCGTGAACGGAATGCGGATGTCCACTTCGGGGAAACAGAAGAAGCCGCGGTCCGAGCGCATCACCCGAAAGTCGTGCGCCACCGCCAGCATCGCCCCGGCGCCGAATGCGTGACCGACGATGGCGGCCGCGGTGGGGATGGGCAAGGTGAGGAATCGGGCCAGCATGCCCTGCACCCGCCCGACGTAGGACTGCGTCTGATCACCGTGCGCCATCAGCCAATCCAGATCCAGGCCGTTGGTGTAGAACTTGCCGCCGCCGGTCGTCACCAGCCCCTGGACGCCGGCGCCGACCACCTCGTCGAGATGTGCATTCATCTCGTCGAGAAACTCTGGGGAGAAGCGGTTTTCGTCATCACCGAGGTTGAGGACGGCGATCTTCTCGTCATAGTCGAGCTTAATTCCCATCGTTCTTTCCCTTCTTCATTGGTGGCGGTCCCACCTCGAGAACCGCGTGGACCGCTGCGCGTAGATGCGCACGGGCTGTTGCACTGCCAAGGCGTTTGCGTTGCAGCAGAACGGCTGTCGGTAGGTCGACGATGCAGGTGGTAATCGTGTCGACGGCGAGAGCGTCTTTTCGATCCCATAAGTTGACCGCGAGCCGGATCATCAACCCGAACAGCTGTTGGTTGAGTTCGCTTATCTCCGAGGTGATTTCGTCGGGAAGGTCCGCGTTCACCACCTCTTTACGGCGCACCGTGAGTAGGAGTTCGGCGGATTTCGGATACTTTTCGGCGAATACCACCGGTGCGTCAGCGGCGGCCACCACGGCCGCGACCGGAGCCTGCGGACCTGCCTGATCGACCAAAGCGTTTTGCAGAGCGAAAAATCGGCGGCCGGCTCGCAGCCACGCATGACCCAGCAGGCCCGAGCGTGATCCGAAGGAGTGATACAGCGCGCCGTTGGAGACGCCGACTGCCGCGCTGATTCCGCGGATCGTTACTGCGGCCGGACCCGATTCCACCGCCAACGATTCGACGGCGTCGAGCATCTGATCCGGCTCGTGCAGACGCGGCCGGGGCATCCGCCGATAGTAACAGAGCAGTTGCTCTATTACTCAGGACGGATGCACAGGTTTCGCCGGGAGTAGTTCGTCATTGCGGGACTGAGCGGCCGTCGCGTAGACGCGCTTGCGGACCAGGAACCAGCCGCCGGTCATTGCCGGTGCCGCGACAACCAGGGCGGTGATGATCCAGATGCCCCGCTCGGCGTCGAGGGCCATCAGCACCGCCACACCCGCCAGGAACACGAGCGTGACATAGCCGCTGTAGGGAGCCCACGGCATCTGGTACGCCGGCCGCTGCGTGGTCCCCGCTTTGGCCAAGTAATACAGCCGCAGTTGGCACGCCACGATCGTCGCCCAGGCCGCCAGAATGCCCAACGCCGCGATGTTGAGCACGATCTCGAAGGCCTCGCTCGGTGTAATGGCGTTGAGCGCCACACCGAACAGGCCGATCACGAAGGTCAACAGGATTCCGCCATAGGGGACACCGTTTTTCGACATCCGTGCGGTGAACTTCGGCGCACTGCCGTTGACCGCCATGGATCGCAGGATGCGGCCCGTGGAATACAGGCCGGCGTTCAGGCTGGAGAACGCGGCGGTGAGCACCACCACGTTCATCAGGCTGCCGGCACCGCCGAAACCGACTTTCGAGAAGAACGTGACGAACGGGCTTTCGTTGTGTTTGTAGGCCACGTACGGCAGCAGCAACGCCAGCAGCGCAACAGATCCGACGTAGAAGATCGCAATACGGAACACCACTGAATTGATCGCCCGCGGCATGATCTTCTCCGGCTCCGCGGTCTCCCCGGCGGCGGTTCCCACCAGCTCGACCCCGGCGTAGGCGAACACCACCCCGGAGGTCACCAGCACGACCGGCAGGAGACCGGTCGGGAAGAACCCACCGTGTTGGGACCACAGGCTCGGCCCGGTGGTGTGACCGTCGACCTTGAAACGCCCGAGCAGAAAGACGAGTCCGACAACCAAGAACGTCGTCAGCGCAACCACTTTGATCATCGCAGCCCAGAACTCCAGCTCGCCGAAGGCCTTCACCGAGATCATGTTCACCGACACCACAGCCACCAGTGCGACCAGCGCAATAGTCCACTGCGGAATCGCTTGCAGCGGTGTCCAGTAATGGAAGTAATTCGCGATCGCGGTGGAATCCACGATGGCGGCCATCGCCCAGTTCAGGAAATACATCCAGCCCGCGACGAACGCCACTTTCTCCCCGAAGAACTCGCGTGCATACGACACGAACGAGCCCGACGACGGGCGGCGCAGCACGAGCTCGCCCAGCGCGCGCAGGATCAGGAAGACGAAACCGCCGCAGAATGCGTATACCAGGAACAAGCCGGGTCCCGCCGATCCCAGGCGTCCGCCGGCACCCAGGAACAACCCGGTTCCGATGGCGCCGCCGATCGCGATCATCTGTATCTGCCGGGGTCGTAGATCGTGGTGGTAGCCCGCGTCTTCTAGGGCAAAGGACGACTGGTCCCCGTCAGCGGGGCCGGGCGCGCTTGGCGGCGATGGCATCGAGTTCCTATCGTCGTGGTGCAACGCTGCGGCGCCGGGCACGTCCGCTTCATGGCTGGTTGGCGAAACTATCCCACGACGTGATGTACGCCTCAACCGATAGGGAACAAACTCGCAAGCACCCTCGTTGACCCGTCTGACAACCTTGAGTGGATCAGACTCAACCTTGGTTTGACAACGGCACACCGCCGAAGGCAGTCTTGAGCGTGGTTCACTCAGTAACGTAGTGCATACGAAGTTCCATAATCAGGGAGGATTCACCATGGCTCGTGCGGTCGGTATCGACCTCGGGACCACCAACTCCGTCGTCGCAGTCTTAGAGGGCGGTGACCCCGTCGTGGTCGCCAATTCAGAGGGTGCTCGGACGACGCCATCCGTCGTGGCGTTCGCGCGCAACGGCGAGGTACTCGTCGGGCAGCCCGCCAAGAACCAGGCGGTGACCAACGTCGACCGGACCATTCGTTCAGTGAAGCGGCACATGGGCACTGACTGGTCGGTGGAGATCGACGGCAAGAACTACACCGCGCAGGAGATCAGCGCCCGCACTCTGCAGAAGCTGAAGCGCGACGCGGAAAGCTACCTCGGTGAAGACATCACCGACGCGGTCATCACCGTGCCCGCGTACTTCAACGACGCCCAGCGTCAGGCGACCAAGGAAGCCGGCCAGATCGCCGGCCTCAACGTTTTGCGGATCGTCAACGAACCGACCGCGGCCGCCCTGGCTTACGGCCTGGACAAGGGCGAGAAGGAACAGACCATCTTGGTCTTCGACCTCGGTGGTGGCACGTTCGACGTGTCGCTGCTCGAGATCGGCGACGGTGTCGTGGAGGTCCGCGCGACCTCTGGTGACAACCACCTCGGTGGCGACGACTGGGATCAGCGCGTCGTCGACTGGCTGGTGGAGAAGTTCAAGGCCACCAGCGGCATCGACCTGACCAAGGACAAGATGGCGATGCAGCGGCTGCGCGAAGCGGCCGAGAAGGCCAAGATCGAGCTTTCGAGCTCGCAGAGCACCTCGATCAACCTGCCGTACATCACCGTCGACGCCGACAAGAACCCGCTGTTCCTCGACGAGCAACTGACCCGCGCGGAATTCCAGAAGATCACTCTGGATCTGCTGGACCGCACCCGTCAGCCGTTCCAGTCCGTGATCAAGGACGCCGGCATCGCGGTGTCGGAGATCGACCACGTGGTGCTGGTGGGTGGTTCCACCCGGATGCCTGCGGTGTCGGAGCTGGTCAAGGAAATGACCGGTGGCCAGGAGCCCAACAAGGGCGTCAACCCCGACGAGGTGGTGGCCGTTGGTGCCGCGCTGCAGGCGGGTGTCCTCAAGGGTGAGGTGAAAGACGTTCTGCTGCTTGATGTGACGCCGCTGAGCCTCGGTATCGAGACCAAGGGCGGCGTGATGACCAAGCTCATCGAACGCAACACCACGATCCCGACGAAGCGGTCGGAGACCTTCACCACCGCCGACGACAACCAGCCGTCGGTGCAGATCCAGGTCTTCCAGGGTGAGCGTGAGATCGCCTCGCACAACAAGCTGCTCGGCTCGTTCGAGCTGACCGGTATCCCGCCGGCTCCGCGCGGCGTCCCGCAGATCGAGGTCACCTTCGACATCGACGCCAACGGCATCGTGCACGTCACGGCCAAGGACAAGGGCACCGGCAAGGAGAACACGATCAAAATCCAGGAGGGCTCCGGCCTGTCCAAGGAGGAGATCGACCGGATGATCAAGGACGCCGAGGCGCACGCCGATGAGGACCGCCAGCGCCGAGAGGAAGCTGACGTCCGCAACCAGGCCGAGACGCTGGTCTACCAGACGGAGAAGTTCGTCGCTGAACAGAGGAGTGCAGCGTCCGAGCCCGGTGGCTCGAAGGTTCCCGAGGACACCCTGAACAAGGTGGATGCCGCGGTGGCCGAAGCCAAGACGGCGTTGGGCGGCACCGACATCGGTGCCATCAAGTCCGCGATGGAGAAGCTGGGCCAGGAGTCGCAGGCCCTTGGCCAGGCCATCTACGAGGCCACTCAGTCCGAGCAGGCCGCCGGTGGCGCCGGCGAGCCCGGCCCGGCCGGAGCCGACGACGTCGTCGACGCGGAGGTGGTCGAAGATGACCGGGAGGGCCAGTGACCGACGGCAACCCGCAAGAACCGGTAACCATCACCGATAAGCGACGGATCGATCCCGAGACCGGTGAGGTACGCCATGCTGCTTCCGGTGCCGCCCCTGCGGGGGTGGCACCGGAAGAGCCGGCAGCCGACGACAAAGTTGCCGAGCTGACCGCTGATCTGCAGCGGGTGCAGGCCGACTACGCCAACTACCGCAAGCGGGCGTTGCGCGATCAGGAGGCGATCGCCGAGCGGACCAAAGCCACAGTGGTCACCCAATTGCTGGGTGTGCTCGACGATCTCGACCGCGCACGCAGTCACGGCGACCTGGATTCCAGTCCGCTGAAGTCGGTGGCCGACAAGTTGTCCGGCGCGCTGAGCGGACTCGGGTTGACGGCATTCGGCGCCGAGGGTGACGACTTCGACCCAGTGCTGCACGAGGCCGTGCAGCACGAAGGCGACGGCGGCGAAGGCTCCAGACCGGTGCTCGGCAACGTGATGCGACACGGCTACAAACTCGGCGAGCAGGTGCTGCGGCACGCGCTTGTCGGGGTGGTCGACACCGTCGAAGGCGCCGCCGACTCCGACGCAGCCGATAACCACACGAACGAGGGTGAGCAGAACGCAGAATCAGAACCGTCGTAGAAGTAGCGACCGGTTCGGGCAGGAAACAAGAACTCGAAGGCGAAGGGGGTGAGGCGCTATGGCTCAACGAGAATGGGTGGAGAAGGACTTCTACAAGGAGCTGGGCGTCTCCTCTGACGCCGGCCAAGACGAGATCAAGCGGGCGGCTCGCAAGCTGCTCGCCGAGAATCACCCGGACCGCAACCCGGACAACAAAGCGTCCGAGGACCGGTATAAAGCCGTGTCCGAGGCCAAGGAAGTGCTTACCGATCCGGCCAAGCGCAAGGAATACGACGAGACCCGTCGGCTCTTCGCCGGGGGTGGTGGACGCCGGTTCAACGGTGGCGACTTCGGCGGTGGCTTCGGAGCGGGTGGCGACGGGGCCGAGTTCAACCTCAACGATCTGTTCGACGCCGCCGGGCGATCCGGTGGCGCCAACATCGGTGACCTGTTCGGCGGCTTGTTCGGCCAGCGGAGCGCTTCTCCACGTCCCAGCCGGCCGCGTCGCGGCAACGACCTGGAAACCGAAGCCGAGCTGAGTTTCCTGGAGGCCACCAAGGGTGTGGCCATGCCGCTGCGACTGACCAGCCCGGCGCCATGCACCAACTGTCACGGCAGCGGAGCCAGGCCCGGTACCAGCCCGAAGGTCTGCCCGACGTGTAACGGGGCCGGCGTGATCAACCGCAACCAAGGTGCTTTCGGCTTCTCCGAGCCGTGCACCGAATGCCGCGGGAGCGGCTCGATCATCGAGCATCCGTGCGACGAGTGCAAAGGCACCGGCGTCACCACCCGCAGCCGCACCATCAACGTGCGGATTCCACCGGGCGTCGAAGACGGCCAACGTATCCGGCTGGCCGGCCAAGGCGAAGCCGGGTTACGTGGCGCACCATCGGGCGACCTGTATGTCACCGTGCATGTGCGGCCGGACAAGGTGTTCGCTCGTGACGGTGACGACCTCACTGTCACCGTGCCGGTCAGCTTCACTGAATTGGCCTTGGGCACAACTCTTTCGGTTCCGACGCTGGATGGCAAGGTCGGTGTGCGGGTGCCCAAAGGTACCTCGGACGGCCGAATCTTGCGGGTCCGTGGCCGCGGAGTCCCCAAGCGCTCGGGCGGTCAGGGCGATCTGCTTGTCACCGTCAAAGTCGCGGTCCCACCGAGCCTGGAGGGCGCTGCCAAGGAGGCGTTGGAGGCTTACGCGATCGCCGAGCACTCCAGTGGCTTCGATCCGCGTGCCGGCTGGGCAGGTAATCGCTGATGCCCAAGAGCCCGAAAAAACCTGACGCCAGGACATTTTTGATCTCGGTGGCCGCCGAGCTGGCCGGGATGCACGCCCAGACGCTGCGCACCTACGACCGGCTCGGCCTGGTCAGCCCGACTCGCAGTTCCGGTGGTGGACGGCGCTATTCGCAGCACGACGTGGAGCTGCTTCGCGAGGTTCAGCGGCTGTCTCAGGACGAGGGCGTCAATCTGGCTGGTATCAAACGCATTATCGAGCTGACCAACCAGGTGGAGGCGTTGCAGTCTCGGCTCACGGAGATGGCCGCCGAGATCGACGTGCTGCGGAGGAATCAGCGACGGGACATCGCCGTGGTGCCGAAGAGCACAGCCGTGGTGGTCTGGAAGCCGCGACGGTAACGATTCGTCCGAACGGCCACGGGGCGGGATCGCGAAAGCGGCGCAACGATAGCTGGCGAATTTGCGCCGTTCATTCGACGCGCGAGTTATAGTCGGCCGGTGATCAGCGGTGATCCGCTGACTGGACGCAGCGGCGAATTAGCTGTCATTCGTCGCTCCCTCAGCGGAGTTGGCAATTACTCGGGCACGGCCATTGTCGGACCCGCCGGGGTCGGTAAGACCCGGCTCGCGCGTGAAGTGTTAGCTCACGCCGAAGCGTCGGGTGAGCGGACCTATTGGATTGTCGGCACCCTGTCCGCGCGACGGCTCCCTCTAGGCGCGTTCACCGGGTCGATATGCGGGACCATCGACGATCCGATATCCGATGTGCGACGTGTCATCAATTCTCTGGTCGCGCAACAACGTCAGCGCCGCCTATTGATTGGCGTTGATGACGCGCACCTTCTCGACGACCTATCCGCGCACGTTATCCATCAGCTGGCCCAGACCCACAACGCACGGCTGGTGGTCACCGTGCGAACCGGTGGGCAGGAGCCCGATGCGATCACCGCACTATGGAAAGACGCGCTGCTCGCCCGCCTGGACCTCGAACCGCTGTCGGTTTCCGACAGCCACCGGATGATAGAGAGCACGCTTGGCGGCGCGGTAGATAGTCGCAGCGCAGCTCGATTCTGGAAACTGACCAAAGGCAACGCGCTGTTTTTGCGGCAACTGCTCAAGGACCAGGTCGCGTCCGGCGCGATACGACAGGTTGCCGGGGTGTGGATGTGGGACGAGCGCGTTGCGGTATCGGAGAGCCTCGGCGAGACGGTGGGTCGGCAATTGGGCCGACTGCCCGCCGGTGTGGCGCTGGTCGTCGACACGCTCTCGCATTACGAGCCACTTCCGGTCGAAGTGCTTTGTGACCTGGTGGACCGGCGTGATCTCGAGACGGCCGAACAAATGAACCTGGTCACCGTGCAGCGTACCGGCTCCGGCCTCGTGGCCCGACTGGCCCATCCGCTGTTCGGTGAGCTTCGGCGTACCGCAGCCAGCCAGCTTTACCTGTCGCGAATCCGTGGGAAGCTGGCGCAGCGGCTGGCTCAGGACCCCGACGCCGACATGCAGGCGACGGTGCGCCGGGCACTCCTTGCCCTCGAATCAGACCTGCCCTCCGACCCGCAGCTGTACCTGCTGGCGGCGCGATTCGCGATGACGCTGCTCGACCTGGACCTCTCCGACCGATTCGCCACGGCCGCAGCCGATGCCGGGATCAGCGAAGGCGTCGGCCTGCGCGCGATGAACCTGGCCGTGCGCGGGCACGGCGACCAAGCCGAGGCGATTTTGGGCGGGATGGGTCTGGACGGGCCCGAAGGACATCACTGGGCGACCTTGCGGGCCGCGAACATGATCTGGAATCTCGGCCAGCCCGGGGAGGCGTCGACCATTCTCGACGGCCTGACATCGATGAGCGAATCCGCCGCACAGCGGGCCGAGCGCTCGGCCATCGAATCATGCGTGGACGCGGTGGAGGTCCGCTGCGAAACGGCCGCGGAAAAGGCAACTGCGGCGTTGGCTTCGCCGACCTTGCCGGACTATCACGCCATGTTGGCGTCTATCGCACTGATCATTGCGCAGGGCGCGCTCGGCAGAATCGCCGACATCACCATCGACTCCGTAGCGAAGGCCATCGACCGCGCGATCACCTCGTCTCAAGCGGCGCACATGAGGTTCTGGTACGGCGCGGTTTATGCGCGCGCCTGCCGGTTGAACGGGCGCATCGATGAATGCGCGCGCTCGGCCCAACAGCTATCCGAGTCGGCTCGCGACGTTCCCGGCCTTGCCTATGCGAACCTTGCGTTCTTGCTGGGCCACGCCGAGCTGGTCCGCGGGGAAATTCCCACCGGGATCATGCATCTGCATGAGGCGCTGGCCGGCGCGGAAAAGCACAGCGTCACAACGGGTTTACGGGCAGCCAGCTGTTTCGCGCTGGCCGAAGCCCACGCCAAGCTGGGTCAACGGGATGCCGCGAGCGACGCGATTGCCGAGGCGCGCCGATGCGTGCCGGCCGACTACCTGTTCATGGAGACCGGTCTGGCGGTGGCCAGCGGCTGGGCACTGGCGGCCGGCGGATACTTAACCGACGCAATCTCGCTCGTGCGTACCGCCGGCGAGGATGCGCGCAAGCGCAACCAGCCCACCCACGAGCTGGCTTGCCTGCAAGTGGCGGCTCAGTGGGGCGACATGCCGGACGCGACGCGTGCTCGTGAGCTCGCCGACGAGTTGCTCGCTTCCCCTCGCCGATGCCGTTGCCCGGCATACGGAATCGCTGCTGGCCGACGACGGGGAGGGTCTGCTGGCGGCATCGGCCGACTACCGGGCGCTTGGCGATCGTGCCTCTGCCGCCGATGTCGCCGCCCAGGCAGCGGTGGCGCTCAGTCGCCATCAGCAGGGTAAGCGCAGTCTTTATGCCGCAGCGTTGGCGCAGCAGCTGGCGACCGACTGCGGCGGGCTGTGCACGCCGGCGCTGCGAAATCCCATAGGCCAACCGATGACCGGCCGTCAACGCGAGATTGTCGAACTGATCGCTGCGGGGTTGTCCAACAAGCAGATCGCCGAGCGACTGGTGACATCGGTACGCACAGTTGAGGGGCATGTCTATCGCGCATACCAGCGCATGGGAGCGGGGTCGCGCGAAGAGCTCGTCCAGCTGTTGCACACCGGCCAGGGCGGCTCGTTATCTATCCGCTTCTCCCTGACGTTCCGGGTCGCTCGACGTACCCCCGGAGTGCGCCTAGAAGACCGGCGCCGAAGGCAACGACGGTGACACGAAGCGCCAGCATCATGGCCGCAGAACTGCCGCGTTGCCGAACATCACCACCTGCTCGGTGACCAAGATGTTGGCTGCGAAACACGTCGGGAACGGTCGTGAACCCGACAATTCCGGCCGCCTTGGTACTGATGGCTCTGCTGACGGGTCAACCGTACGAGGGGCGACATCGCGGGAGCGTGCGTAGTCGATTACTCGTCTTTTGCTGGTAGCTACTCAACTCCTCGCGAAGGCTGATGTCGAACGCAATATCTGACAGGCTGTCGGTATGGCGGCCACAGGCGGAAACGCCAGATGGACTGACGCGCTTCTCGATCGAATGCGCGAGATCGGCGATCCAGTAGCCGATTTGCCGGTCGCGGCCGTGCTCGAGCGCGGCGGCGTGGATGCGGTCCACGCGATGATGCGAACGCTGGTCCGCGCCGACCAGCTGGTGCCGCGGGAATTACCTGAAGAGATCCAGGCCTACCTGTTCGAGTCCCTGCCGCTGCCCGATTGGGCGGACATGGACAAGATCAGGCGCGGGCAGCAGCTATTCGAGACATGGGGCGTCGAGATCGCAATCTGCCTCTTTTGCGCCTCGCTCCCGACGTCGTACGCGGCGGCGAAGGGCGTGAAGGCGCTGTATCTGACCGCCCGGCTCGACACCGACGCACGCCGGCGGGTGATGGAAACCGGTCAGTTCCTGATCGATGCGCTCACCGTCGGCGGCCTCGGCGAACACGGCAAGGGTCGGCGCACCATCCAGCGCGTCCGCTTGATGCACGCCGCTGTGCGCCACTTGATCAAGGCCCGCAACGAGCAAACGCCTGGCATGTGGCATTCCGACTGGGACACACCGATCAACCAGGAAGACCTGGCCGGGACACTCCTGTCGTTCTCGTACGTCGTCGCTGATCCGATTCGTCGCCTCGGCGTGGCGGTGTCCGCCCAAGACATCGACGCATATCTGCATCTGTGGAACGTCATCGGACATCTGCTCGGTGTGCGCGACGAATTGCTCGTGCGCGACGTCGCCGATGCCGCCGCGCTGGTCGGCATCATCGGCCGCCGGCAATTCGCGGCGTCGCTTGAGGGGCAGGAACTCACCCGGGCGCTGCTGGACCTACTGGACGAGCTGACACCGTTGCACCGGTTCGACGACACGATCCCGCCGTTGGTTCGTCACCTGATCGGCGAGCGAGACCGCCGACCTGCTGGCCGTGCCGAAGTCGGATGTCGCCGACGACCTCGGCCGGCTCGCGCGGATCGCCAACTGGTTTTTCGTGCATGTCTTGGGCCGGGTCGAGCGCGACTTACCGCGCTACCGGTTGATGTCGGAGTTGGCCCGTCCATTCGGGCGCGAGCTGCTGGATTCACTATTCAGGTTCGAGCGCGGCGGCGTGCGGGCGCCGTTCGACATACCCGATCACCTCGCCCGCACCTGGGACATTCTGGCGTGACAGCTTCGCTGCGCCGCGGGCAAGACGAGTAGTCGACTACTCGTGACCGCGCGACCTCGGCAGGGCCACGCTCGTAGGTATGACGGCCGCAATCACCAGTCCAGACGGCATCGCGGTGCCGCCGAGGGGATTGCCGTTGGCGCCTAAAAACCCATTGCCCTACCGGCGGCGGTTGACGGCGATCAGACAGTTCGACACCGGTCTGGAGGTGCTGCGGGAATCGGGCGGATCGGTGACTCGAAATGTGCTGGGGCCGCGGTGGATCATGCCGCCACTGGTGTTCGTCTTCTCCCCGCAGGGCGCTCACGACGTCTTGGCCCGCAGAGACGGATTGGCCGAGCGCGCAGCAACGCCCACCGCAGCAGAGCTTCGTCGGCTTTCGGGCGACAACCTGCTCGTGTTGCCGCACCGCGAATGGCTGCCCCGCCGCCGCGCGCTGCAGCCGATCTTCACCAAACACCATGTTCCCCAGTTCGCCGGGCACATGGCTGCGGTCGCCGAACAGCTTGCCGACTCCTGGGCCCGCGGTACCGAGGTTGACCTGGACCCCGAATGCCGCGTGCTGACGATGCGGGCGCTTGGCCATTCGGTACTCGGAGTCGATCTGGGTGACCGAACGCAGGCCGTGGGCGCCGCGCTTCGCATCGGTGCGAAGTGGGCGACCGACCGGGCAATGCGCCCGATCAACACGGCGCGCTGGATGCCCACCCGTGGGCAGCGGAGGGCCCGCGCGGCCAGCACCGAACTGCGGGCGTTGGCGGCCCAGATCCTGAGCGCATGCCGAGCCGACCCGACCCGAGATGCGCCGCTGGTACGCGCCCTGATCCAGACCACTGACCCGCAGACCGGTCGGCCGCTGTCTGATCGGGCAATTTGCGACGAGTTGGTGTTGTTCCTGCTCGCGGGCCATGACACCACCTCCACCGCGCTGACTTACGCGCTGTGGGCGCTGGGTCACCACCCTGACTTGCAGGAGCGCGCCGCGGCAGAAGCCGATGCACTCGGTGACCACCGGTTCACCCACAAGGACGTGCCGAGGCTGCCGTACACGGTGCAGGTCCTGCACGAAGCCCTGCGACTGTGCCCGCCGGCGCCGGCGGTAGGGCGAATGGTGATGGCCGACATCGAGGTTGACGGCTACCGCGTGCCGGCAGGCACCGTCGCCGTGGTCGCAATCTATGCCATACATCGGGACCCCGCCCTGTGGGAAGACCCACTGTGCTTCGACCCCGACCGGTTCAGCCCGGAACGCTCCGAGGGCCGGGACCGCTGGCAGTACCTGCCGTTCGGTGGTGGCCCGCGAGCATGCATCGGCGATCACTTCGCGATGCTCGAGGCGACCCTCGCCCTGGCGACGATTCTTCGACGGGTCGAAATCCATTCGGAGAGACCGGATTTCCCTACCGACACTCCACTGACGATGGTCGCCGCCGCTCCCGTCCGAGCCAACGTCGAATCGCGCGCGGACCGATTGAACCAGAGGATCCGCTGAAATGTCTGCTCCTGTAACTCCTAGGCCGCCGCTGCAAATGGCACGCCTCGAAGAGCCCAGAACCCTCGACGACGCTGTGCGCGGTATAGATCAGGTCGTCGATTGGGCGATCGGGGCAGAAAGCCACATCGGCTACTTCGCTGCCCTGTACAAACGGATCACCGTGGCCATTCAGGACGCCGTCAGTGATGGTGTGTTCGACGACGGAGAACGCATAGATCAGCTCGGCATTGTCTTCTCCCAGCGTTACTTCAATTCGCTGAATGCGTACTTTTACCCGGATGAGTACCAGGGTCTGACCCTTCCCTGGGAGGTCTCGTTCGTCGGCGACCAAAACCACAAGGCGATCATGTTGCAGCACATGATGGCCGGACTCAATGCACACATCACTTTCGATCTAGGCCTGGCCACGTTGGCGATTGCCGGTGACTCCCTGAGCGCAGTGGCCGCCGATTTCAACCGCGTCAACGCCCTGCTCTGCTCCCAGATCCCCGGCATTCTCGACGTCGTCGAGCAGCTTTCCCCAGAACTCCGCTGGACCCGCAGACTGATACCGGATGAGGTCGGAGTCCTCAAGGGGATGCTGACGAAATTGCGCAGATCGGCGTGGTTGTTCGCCATCAACATGGCTCTGCGCCCGGACGATGCGAGGCGGAGCCGAGTGAATCAGGCTGCCTGGACGGCAGCGCTGGGTGCCTGGTATCTGCAACCGCCCGCGCGGTTCACAGCGTTGCCTGTCCTTGTTCGCGTTATCGCCAAGCGTGAGAGCCGCGACGTTGCCGGCAACATCCGGGCGCTCGAAGGGATAACAAACACCCCGGAGAAGCTGAACAAGGCTTACCTCTGACCTGTTGGCGACGGCGGGTCCAGAGAATTCTTCGCGCCCGTCCGACTTCCGGCCAACGATCATCGCCGTCAAAACGGTGGACCGCGTCGGCAAGCTCCGCGCGATCACCGTTGCCGAGCAGGTCGAAAGAATCCAGCAGGCACCGTAATTCGAATAAAATCGCGCCTTGGCGACGTGCTAATTCGAGTGCGGCTGCCAGAGCGTGACGACGTTCCTGCGGGTCGGCCAACGTGTGAGCGCGCACCCGCATCAGCTCGGCGTCCTGAAAACACATTCCCGTCTCTTCAGCGTGCCGCAGCGCCATCTCCAATCGTTCACGCGCCTTCTCCGGCTGGCCCGCGGCGACAAGCAGGCGGCCGATGACCGCATCGTGAAACGTCAAATAGCTGTTGAGGTTTAACAAGCGCGACCCGTCCACGATCTGGGCTATCTTGCCGGCGCGGGCAGTCAGGGTGGCGGCGTCGGCACCCGCGCCGAGCGCGGCCAGCGCTTTGGCGGTGGCGTGTTGGGCGGCACCAACCAATCGCCACAAATCGAGCCCCGACTGTTCGCTCTGCTTGCGAAGCTCGGCGACTAGAGTGGCGGCTTCAGAAATCTGGCCGCTTTCCAACCGGACCCAGATTTCCATGAAGTAGGTATGCGCCCTGTTGTGGGCGTTTTGTGGAAACTCCAAATGCTCGCAGCGCCGGACCGATTCGGCCAACTCCGCGTTGGCGCCGTCGAGATCGCCACAGACCATAAACGTGAGTGAGAGGAAGATGTGTGCCGACGAAATCGGGTCGACAATCCACTTCAGCGCCCGAGGATCGGCAGCCGAACGATCGGCCAGCGCCCGCAGCAGATGCTCGCGGGCGACCCTGTTGTCGCCTTCCAGCCAGATTATGGTGCCCAACGATGACGCGATGGCCGGATAACTCCAGGGCCGATCTTTGGTTAACCGGTCAGACAGCGAGTCGAGCAGTCGATGGGCTCGGCGCAGTTGGGCCCGCGGAAGGTAGTAGCCGATCAACGCCATGAGCGTGGTGAACAACTCGTCTTTGTAGTTGCCGATGCTTGCCAAGGCCAGACACCGTTCGAAATCGGCAGGTCCTACGCTGCCTTGCGTGGCAGCCGCCAAGACGCCGCGCTCCAGTCGGATCGCGATTTCCCTGCGGTCTCGGTCGGCGCCCTCGGCGCAGCCGGTGAGCTGATCGAGTGCGTTCGTCAAGCACGCCAGGGCTTCTTCTATGGCGCCACGGCGTCGGGCGTTCTCTGACGCTTTCTGATAGGCGCCGACGGCGTCATCGCACTGCCGGGCCTGCTCGTAGTGCTCTGCGACCACCCGCCAATCCGGCTCGACGGCACTCGCGTCATCAACCAGCGCACGGGCAGCGCGCGCATGCAGATGACGGCGGTGCGATGGCGGAGCCAACTCGACTGCCACCTCACGGAGCAGCTCATGTCGGAACCGCCAGCCGTCGCTGTCGCGTCGTTCCAGCACCCGCGCCCGGACGAGTTCGGTGACGACGTCATCGACGTTTTCGGCGTCGCGCCCGACCACCCAGCGAAGCAACGGGAGGTCGCCCGCGCGCCCGATGACGGCGGCTGCCTCGACTACCGGCACCACGTCGGGATGAGAGTGATGCAGCCCGGCCAACAGCGGCTCATACAGCGCCTCGGGCACCCCGGGTTCGGCTCCAACGGAGTCGAGTTCGCCGACGACATGTTCGATGTAGAACGGAACCCCGTCGCATCGGCCGCGTATCGCAGCCCGCTGCGCGTCGTTCGTCATCGACGGGTGCAGCGCACTGATCAGCGCATCGGACTGCTCGTCGGTCAGCGGCGCAACATCGAAACGCGTTACCGGCCAATCGATTCGCAGCCAATCACCGTCGCGTCCGGTGAGGACGACCAACAGCCGTCCGTCCGCGGTGGCGAGCAGCGAGTTGAGCAGCTCCAGGGTAGAGGGGTCGAACCAGTGCACATCCTCGGCGACCACTAGTCCGGCCTGATCGCCGATGCACGCCAGGACATATTGTTGAACCGTCGCGCCGATCAACTCGTAGAGGGTGCGGCCAACGAGGGCAGCCGGCTGATAGCCGTGCTCGGGACCGATGCCGAGTACCGGCGCAAGCAGGGGTATCGCGCTCACGGGATCCATTCCGCAGGAACACAGTTCGGCTTCCAGCAGGCGCAGACGCTCCGCGCTGCCGGTGAGCCGGGTGATGCCGCATCGGCGTTCCACGAGCCTGCGCGCCGGATGTAAGCCGGTGTCGGTATGCAGCGGCGAGCCGAACAGCTCGATCGCGGGCGCACCTGAACTCCGGACTAATTCGGCCGCCTCGGTCGCCAGCCGGGTCTTGCCGATTCCCGGCTCGCCGCGAAATACCACGCCCGGACTACTCAGCACACCATCGCAGGCCTGCCGCCAGCTTTGCTGCAGCCAGGAGCGCTCACGATCACGCCCGATCAAGGGTGACGACCGCGGCGGCGTTGCGTCTGATCGCTCGCCGAGCACTTGGTGATGGCTGAGCAATCCTTCGACACCCTTGACCGGGACCGGTGGACGTACGTCGAGTTCGAACGAGTCACGCACCAACGGTGCGACCGCATCCGACACTGCGACGGTCCCTGGCTCGGCCACACCGCAGAGCCGGGAGGCCAGGTTGGCCGCAAATCCATACACGTCGTCTTGGTCGGTGTCGAGGTAGACCAGGCCACGATGGATGCCGATCCGCACGTTGATGGCCACGGCGAACTTACGTTCGGCCTGTTTGCTGAGCTGCGCCACCGCGCGGGTGATGTCCAGCCCCGCCGCTACGGCGCGGCGCAGGTCGTTCTCACGCGCCTTCGGGTGACCGAACACCACCAACAGTCCGTCGCCCTTGATCGAGCTGATGTGGCCTTCATACCGATCGACGACGCGGCGCACTTCATCGCGGTAGCGGCCGACCAGCGTGCGATACGTCTCCGGTTCTAAACGGGTGGACAGCGCTGTCGAGTCGACCAGGTCGGCGAACATGATTGTCAGGCGGCGTATTTCACCGTAGCGAGCCGGCGCGGTGAGGAGGTCCTCGGCTTCCGGGTTGTTGCGGTCGACCGAAAGAACCCGGCTGGCCAAGTCGGTGGCGGTGGCGCGGTCGCCTTCGTTGATGGCCCGTACCGCGCGGTCCAGCAATTCGTCGATCGACGCGCCGCTCTCGCCAGGGCTCACCTGCTCCTCCTGCCCAAGATGGGGCTAAGAGTACCTGTCGGCCGCGCCTATTTCAGCGCAGGTCTGAAGTTTCCTTTACTCTGCAAGCTGCAGGTCAGCTGACCCGAATCGAGAACTCCGCGATGCCCCAATCGCCGGGCTGAGCCGACCGGTAACCGCCGCGGCGCAGCGCATCGGTGGGCGCGGCCATCGGCTCGAAGCACACCACCTCCTCGCCAGGTGGCGCGAAGATCTGCGCCGCGGGGTAGCCCTGCTCGAAGTGGACCTCGATGCGGCGGTCGCCCCCCGACACCGCGAACACGGCGCCCTCGGCAACCTCGTCGTACCCGTCGTCAAAAGCGTTGTCGCCCAACGTCTGAGTGCTGGCCGCCTGTGGTGCCGTCTCGCCGGTGGGCAGACCCCGCTCGTCGAGTGTGAGGTGCCGCAACGGCGGCGTCTCGAGAATCCACTGTTCGCGCGGCACGCCGGGCAGCTGAAGGTACGGGTGGAAACCGAAACACAGTGGGACCGGGCGTTGGCTCGTCGGCGCGACCGAACTGCGCACCCGCAACGTCCGCTCGAACAGCGTGACCGTCACCGCCAGCCGATGCGGAAACGGAAAGCTGGCCAGCAAGTCCTCGTCGCTGAAATCCACCTCGGCGGTCAGCTCGTTGTCCGACTCATGCGTCACCCGCCAGTCCGGATAGGCGGCGAGCACGCCGTGGATCGGCAACCCATTCGGATCGGCCCGGACTCCGTGCTCACCGGCTACCAGCGTGACCGTCCTGTCATCCGCCGTATAGGTATTGGCGCCCAAGACGATTTGCCCATGGGTACAGGATCGGGATGCCCATCGTCTTGCCGTTGGCCACGTAGGCGTCGAGGCCGCGCCGTTGGCCGAGCAGTTCGGTGCCCGAGTCGGTCAGCGAGATGCCGATCATGCCGGCGTCCGGCACGAACTGAGCTTCCAAGGGGGACGACGGGTCGCGCAAAGTGACAGCGTGCATCTGAATAAACTAGCCGAGACTAGCTGTTCAGCGGGTCGTGCTGAATACGCTCCGGCGGAGCCCCTTTGGCGATCAACGCGGCCTTCGTGGCGCGGACCATCTCCGGTCCGCCGCAGATCAGTATCTGCCGGTCACCCCAGCCGCCGTATCTGGTGACGACGTCCAACAGCTTGCCGGTCTGCCGTAGGTGCAGTCCTCGCGGCGGCGTGACGTCGGGGTAGTCGGCGGCCCAGGCGGGGTCGCCCTTGAGTTCGGACACCGGTGTCACCGACAGCCAGGGATTGTTCGCGGCGACCTGCCATAGCGTCGGCAGGTCGTAGAGCTCGCACGGGTACCGGCCGCCGAAGAACAGATGCACCCGCGGGTTGTCACCCCAGCGGGTGAGGTCCATGACGATCGAGCGCAGCGGCGCCAGCCCGGTACTGCCCGCCACCATCAGCACGTCGCCGCCGTCGCGGTCGACCTGCAAGGCGCCGTGCGGGCTGGACAGCCGCCAGCGATCGCCGGGCCGCGTCTCGTTGACGATGGCACCGCTGACCAGGCCACCGGATACCGCGCGAACGTGGAACTCGACAGCGCCAGTGTCGTCCGGCGGGATGGCCGGCGTCAGGTATCGCCAACGGCGTGGGCATTGCGGCACAGCGACGTCGACGTACTGGCCGGGGTGGTAGGGCATCGGATGGTCCAGCTGAACCCGGACGACAGCCAAGTCGCGGGATACCCGCAGGTGTTCGACGACGGTGCCGTCCCACCAGGCCGGTCCGTGCTCGGCGTCGGCGGCGCCGCTCATCACCCCGGTGATCAGATTCAGCGACTGCTCGGCGGCAGCCTCGACGGCGTCACTCCACGCGTCGGCCAGCTCGTCGCGCAGGGTCGTATAGAGCGCCTGGCCCAGCGTCTCGTAATGGCCGGGGAGCACGCCGTACTTGCGGTGGTCGCGTCCAAGCTGGGCCAGGAACGCGACCGGCTCCTCGGCGCGCTGGGCCACCAGTTCGCCGTACACCCAGCTCAGCGCCTGAGCGAACGCCGCCCGCTGGGCGGCCATGTCGGGTGGAAACAGATCGCGCGGCGAGGCCTCGAAGGAGAACCAGCGGGCGTAGAACCGCCCGATCACGCCGTTCTCATCGGCCGGGTCGATCGCGGCGTGCAGCACTGCCAGCGCATCCCGGTCGTTGAGGCTCACGGCCGCCGATTTTATGCGCCGTCAGGCCGACCCGGTTAGAGCGCGTGAATGCCGTGGTAGAGCACCATCGAACCGATCAGAACCAGGATCGCGGCGAGCATCGCGGCGTTGTTGCGCTCCATCCACTCTTTGAGCCGCGCCATCGAATCGTCGAGGCGGTGCCCGGCGGCCGCGTAGGCCAGCACAGGGATCGCGACCGTGGAGGCGGCGAGCGCGACGAAAGTCGCGCCGGTTGCCCACTTGGCGGCGATGCCGACTTCGCTGCTGCCGATGGCCAACCCGGCCAACGCGCACATGATCAGCACCTCGACCCTCACCACTACCAAGATCAGCCCGGTGATCGCTGCGCGCCTGGGCGTCATCGTCTCGAATGACCGCATCCACTTCGGCGACTCGCTGTGGGTGCGGCGGGTGGACCAGCGATAGACACCGAACGCGATCAGCGCCAGTCCCAGGACTATTCGCGTCCAGGATGCCCAGGCCGGTGGTTTGTTGTGCAGCGCGCCGAGCGCGTCGGAGGACGCGACGAAGACGGCGGTCAGCCCGGCGAGTCCCAACGTCCAGCTCGCGAGGAAAGCGAGGCCCGTCGGCCGCGGTCGCGGCGCCTGCAGAACCAGCACCGCCGGGATGACCGAGAACGGCGAGATCGCCACGACGAGTGCCAGCGGAACCAAGATGGCCAGCACGGATACCCAACTTCCAGTCACGCGCTGCATCTTCGCATCAACTGGCGAACAGCGCGTGACCGTTAACGCCGACGGAGAGTCCAGGCCGGTACCCAGTGCGTGACGTTTTTGCGCTTGGACCCGTAGGCGATCGGGTAGGTCACCAGCCCCCACCAGTCACCCTGCTCGCACATACCCCAGCAGGTCAGCCGACCCTCGACGACTTTGTGTAGCTGCATACCATTGGCATGAAACCGTCCCGAGCGGTGCGGTTCGCGGGGAAACAGCACCGTCAGGTCGATCAGCACAGTGATCGGCGGGCGGACCACCCGGAACGGGTTGCGGGCCGGCTGCCCGTTGTATCCGATCGACGCGAGGTCTCCCACTGATCGATCATACGTTCGAATAATTCTGCCGGCCTAGGCCGCTGCGCCGGTTGCCCAAGGATTGCTAGGGTTGAGCGGAACAGACTCAACCTTGACTGCGTTGTACTTCGCGACAACCATTTTGCTGGGCCCCTTGCGGTCCTTGCTGACCCGAACGGAGGTGTCGTGGACTCTTTCAACCCGACAACCAAAACGCAGGCAGTCCTGACGTCGGCCCTGCAGGCGGCGAACGCTGCCGGCAACCCTGAGATCAGGCCGGCTCACTTGCTGTCTGCGCTGCTGACGCAGAACGACGGGATCGCCGCGCCGCTGCTGGAGGCTGTCGGCGTCGAGCCCGCCACTATCCGCGCCGAGGCGGAACGCATCGTGGACCGGCTGCCGCAGATCAGCGGCTCCAACTCGCAACCGCAGCTGTCCCGCGAATCGCTGGCCGCCATCACCACCGCACAGCAGCTGGCCACCGAAATGGACGACGAATACGTCTCCACCGAACACCTGATGGTCGGCCTGGCCACCGGTGATTCCGACGTCGCCAAGCTGCTGACCGGACACGGTGCTTCGCCGCAAGCGCTGCGCGACGCGTTCGTCAAGGTGCGTGGCAGCGCCCGCGTCACCAGCCCCGACCCCGAAGCGACGTATCAGGCACTGGAGAAGTACTCCACCGACCTGACCGAACGGGCGCGCGAAGGAAAGCTCGACCCGGTTATCGGACGGGACAACGAAATTCGTCGCGTCGTACAGGTGCTGAGCCGTCGCACCAAAAACAACCCGGTGCTGATCGGTGAGCCCGGTGTCGGTAAGACCGCGATCGTGGAAGGCCTGGCCCAGCGCATCATCGCCGGCGACGTTCCGGAGAGCCTGCGCGACAAGACCGTCGTCAGCCTCGACATGGGCTCGATGGTGGCCGGCGCCAAGTACCGCGGTGAATTCGAGGAGCGGCTCAAGGCCGTGCTCGACGACATCAAGAACTCGGCCGGGCAGATCATCACGTTCATCGACGAGCTGCACACCATCGTCGGTGCGGGCGCGACCGGCGAGTCGGCGATGGACGCCGGCAACATGATCAAGCCGATGCTGGCCCGCGGCGAGCTGCGCCTGGTCGGCGCGACCACGCTCGACGAGTACCGCAAGTACATCGAGAAGGACGCGGCGCTGGAGCGGCGCTTCCAGCAGGTCTTCGTCGGCGAGCCGTCGGTGGAGGACACCGTCGGCATCCTGCGCGGCCTGAAGGATCGCTACGAGGTGCACCACGGTGTGCGCATCACCGACTCCGCGCTGGTGGCAGCGGCCACGCTGTCCGACCGCTACATCACCGCCCGATTCCTGCCCGACAAGGCCATTGACTTGGTCGACGAGTCGGCGAGCCGGCTGCGGATGGAGATCGACTCGCGGCCGGTCGAGGTCGACGAGGTGGAACGGCTGGTACGCCGGCTCGAGATTGAAGAGATGGCGCTGGCCAAGGAAGAGGATGCGGCGTCCAAGGAGCGCTTGGAGAAGTTGCGCGCTGAATTGGCCGACCAGAAGGAAAAACTGACCGAGCTCACCACCAGGTGGCAGAACGAGAAGAACGCCATCGACATCGTCCGCGAGCTCAAGGAGCAGCTTGACACATTACGCGGGGAGTCCGAGCGCGCCGAGCGCGACGGTGACCTGGCCAAGGCCGCCGAGCTGCGTTACGGGCGCATCCCCGAGGTGGAGAAGAAGCTCGACGCCGCGCTGCCGCACGCTGAGGCCCGCACGGGCGTCATGCTCAAGGAAGAGGTCGGTCCTGACGACATCGCCGATGTGGTGTCGGCGTGGACGGGCATCCCGGCCGGCCGGCTGCTGGAGGGCGAGACCGCCAAGCTTCTGCGGATGGAAGACGAGCTGGGCAGGCGCGTCGTCGGCCAGAAGAAGGCGGTGACGGCGGTTTCTGACGCCGTGCGGCGCACTCGGGCCGGGGTCGCCGACCCCAACCGGCCGACCGGATCGTTCCTGTTCCTGGGGCCCACCGGTGTCGGCAAGACCGAGCTGGCAAAAGCGTTGGCGGACTTCCTGTTCGACGACGAGCGCGCCATGGTTCGCATCGACATGAGCGAGTACGGGGAGAAGCACTCGGTGGCCCGCCTGGTCGGTGCGCCACCCGGCTATATCGGTTATGACCAGGGTGGTCAGCTGACCGAGGCGGTGCGCCGCCGGCCCTACACCGTCGTGTTGTTCGACGAGGTGGAAAAGGCCCACCCGGACGTGTTCGACGTGCTGCTGCAGGTGCTCGACGAGGGTCGGCTGACCGACGGCCAGGGCCGCACGGTCGACTTCCGCAACACGATCCTGATCCTGACGTCCAACCTCGGGTCGGGCGGCAGCGAGGAGCAGGTGATGGCGGCGGTGCGCGCGGCGTTCAAGCCGGAGTTCATCAACCGGCTCGACGACGTGCTGATATTCGACGGCCTCGACCCCGACGAGCTGGTGCGGATCGTCGACATTCAGCTCGAGCAGCTGGCCAAGCGCCTCGCGCAACGGCGTTTGCAGCTCGAGGTGTCGCTGCCGGCCAAGGAGTGGCTGTCCCTGCGCGGTTTCGACCCGGTCTACGGGGCTCGCCCGCTGCGGCGGTTGGTGCAGCACGCCATCGGTGACCAGCTGGCCAAGATGCTGCTGGCCGGCGATGTGCACGACGGCGACGTCGTGCCGGTCAATGTCAGCGCTGACGGCGACGGGCTCGTGCTCGGCTAGTTCTACCCTCGCGTCACAGACTTGCCCCCGCGATACCCGGGGGCAAGTCTTGTTTCCTGCGGCCGGAACCTAAGCGGTAGCAAACTTTAATTCTGTTGTGACCTGCTCGCATTCCCGCTAGAGGGCGAACAGCGGTTAGGCTACGTGGCGATGGTTCCCCTCTGGTTTACGCTCTCCGCGCTGTGCTTCGTCGGCGCGGCGGTGCTGCTGTACGTCGACATCGACCGCCGCCGTGGACGAGGACGGCGCCGTAAGTCGTGGGCACGTTCGCACGGATTCGACTACGAGCCGGAATCCACCGAGATCCTCAAGCGCTGGAAGCGCGGCGTGATGTCGACCGTGGGTAGCAACATCCCGGCCCGCAACGTCGTGCTCGGCCAGATCCGTGGCGAGGCGGTCTTCATCTTCGACCTCGAAGAAGTCGCCACCGTGATCGCCCTGCACCGCAAGGTGGGCACCAACGTCGTCGTCGACGTGCGGCTCAAAGGTTTGAAAGAGCCTCGCGAGAACGACATTTGGCTGCTCGGCGCGATCGGGCCGCGGATGGTCTACTCCACCAACCTGGACGCGGCCCGTCGCGCCTGCGATCGCCGCATGGTGACCTTCGCGCACACCGCACCCGACTGCGCCGAGATCATGTGGAACGAGCAGAACTGGACGCTGGTCAGCATGCCGATCGGCAGCACCCGCGCCCAATGGGACGAGGGCCTGCGCACCGTGCGCCAGTTCAACGACCTACTGCGGGTGTTGCCGCCGGTACCGCAGTCGAGCGCGACAGTCGGCGCGCCGCAAGCGTCTGCACGCCGCAAATCGGCCCCCAGCCGTCCGCTCGCGCCGGCCGGCCGAAGCGAGGTCCCGCAACGGCATGCGGAGTCCACCACCCGCGAGAGCGGGTCCACGTCGCATGCCGCACCGACGTCGCACGCCGCGACCCCGCCGGCTGCACGTCAAGAGCCGATCCGCCGCCCGCCGACGAGCCGGAACGGCCACCAGGCTTCACACCAGCAGCACTGAAGGACCGCAGCGAACTCACTGCCGCGCAGCGCCGTCCTGAGCTTCCGCGAGACCGCGCCGCAGCCGACGCCGCACGCGGCTTCTACCAGAAAGCCATGGCCTCCCCCAAGGTTCCAGCAGTGCTGGTGATGGCGTATTTCAAGGTCGTCCTGTGACCACACGGAGAACGCGAGCGTCACGTTGCTGACTCATGAGCACACTGTGCCCGCAGGCTCCGACAAACAACCGGCAGCAAATCGCACGGCGGATCAAACGCCGCGACTTCTCACGCCTTTCGTTCGTTCGACCGACCTTGGCCCGAATCGCCGCCGAGAACCTCCCGCGTCTGCCTAACTGTGCGGTCAACATGGCGAATCGCAGAGAACGCTTGAAGCACAACGGGAATCGGCAGCGAACAGCGAGGCTCGCCCGCAGCCGAATCGAGCTCGACACCCTGCAACTACATTCTTCGATCTTCGGCTCAGGGCTCGCTTCGACCGCAGGTCACGGAATCGACGCCAGCATATTCAAATCATTCGCGACAGCCTAACTAGCTGTGAAATCTATTGTGTTCGTCGGCCCGTATGACCTTGGACGAAAGGATTTGGCGCTGCGCCGTCATGTCGAGCGCTACGGACCCGAGGCCGCTCAAGACTTCACGGAGAAGCCGGTCACTGCGCAGTGGCCCATGCAGCACGTCCTCGTTCCCACAATCCTCAAGCTCGATGGCCCCTTGGTCGACCTGACCGACGTCCCACACGCCAGGAGATCGAGCATCGCCAAGTCGAACTGCTTCTCGAGCACGACCTGCAGCACCTCTATCTACACGAGATCACCGCCAGTCGCCGCGCCATCACGCAGACGGTCGCCCCGGACCTTTTTGACCGAGGCGCCAGCGCCGTCCGGTTCCCGTCCCGCCTGGACGGCAACGCTTGCGTCGCACTCTTCGAGCACCGCGGCACCGCGAGCTCGGCGGGAGACCTCATCGCGCTCACCGACCCGCCGCCCGAACCGCTTACCAACGTCACCACGCCGTGGGCCTGACGCTTGAGCCGGCGCCGTGAAAGTGCTCCCAATAGGGATGCGCGTGGTGCCCATCGGACCACACGCAAGAAAAATTGCACTGCATCCAGCTGTCAGTTGGGGCCGATTTGGGTCATCTCACAGGGCCAATGTGGGGCCCAACGAGTCAGACCGACTGATCCAACACGTCCGAATGCCGGTCGCGTGTCTGGTCTGACCGGCTGAAACACATTGGTGTAGGCCCGAACTCCGTCTGAAGAGCGGAAGGTCGGTTGGATAATCAATCTTATCCATCAAATAGCAGCTATGCGAGACCCCGACTTTCCGTGAGCGTTGCCCGGATATGTCTGCGGATATGCGGTGCCCCGAATCGAGCTCATGGGCGACGAAGAGCATTCTGCCGCTACGCTTTTCGAGACTGCTGATCGCCGTCCGCGCTTACGCCAGCACGATTCGCCTGCGTTGGGGCGCACTGCCGCCGGACCTGAGAGGTTCGTCCCATGGGGCTGCTGATCAATACAAATGCGTCCGCAACGAGAGGTGATTTACTTCGCTAGATTCACCTCGGGATTGCTCGAGACAACTTCACAGAGGCGGTCGCGCCCCCTTCGACCTTGCAGACGAAGTTCCGGCGTGACTGGTGCGCGACGAACGTAATGTCCGCTATTCGGGATCGATGCTGACCGTTGCGGCATTTCCCAGCGCCTTGCGCGCGGCGTCAGACAGTTCCGACGCTGATACCTTCATCATCCCTAGGATGAGCTTCTGAAGCGACGCAGTCACTTCGGCGAACATTGTTTTCGGTTGTTTACCTCGACGGTGACTTTGCCGTCGATTGCGATGATCATGACGAGACCGTACTGGACGTTCGTCGAGCGGTAGGCGAGCCGCAGCGCGCCGGGTCGCAGGTCGAAAACCTGCCCGCCTTTCTGCCGATCGATGAGATCGTTCACGAACGCGACGCTCAACGAGACGCCGGCGATGACCAGCATCACCTCTTCGATTCCAGTGAAGCCGTCCTGTTCGATGACTTCAACGGTGACGCCGTGTTCAGCCGCTATAGATTTCACGTGGTCGACCGTTGCCGGGTCGACAACGACGAGACATTCAGTGGTCTGGGCCGGTTGAGTCTCGCAGGAGTCAACAGATCCGTCGTCGAGGGCTTCCGCCATTTGATTGTCCTCCCGTATCGGAATGGATTTTAGCTGGGTGACCCATACTGGGTGGAGTTGTGCGCCTAAACCGAACAGTGTTGCCAGCCTGGGTTGGAAATGCTCCCACAGTATTTCGGCGGTCTCGGCTGGCACCATCAGTGCCTGGACGGTCAAGTCTTCATCGTCGTTAGCGGCGGTGAGGTACGAGTAGAACTGCAGGAGCTTATTCAGTCGCTCCGCGAAAGGTGGATGCGTGATGGACCCTTCATCGACGTCCCCGCTGCCACCGCGCGCCATATCCATTGCGCGTTCAACGATTTCCTGCGCTTTCATCGCGAGCACAGCGCCTTGCAACGCTATATTGGGTTTGACCCGGTCAAACTTGCAGCTGTTGAAAACAGCCAGTGCCCCTAGGCAGTCGGCGCGAAATTCCCTTTCCGTCGGCTCGGGCGCTCCCCACGCGATATGCATGTTTAGTTTGTCGACAAGGGCGTGCCCGTACTCGTGGCCGATGATGAACCTTTCTGCGCCGGAAATGAGCCGCCCCACAATCGGTTCATAGACACGTGGTGGAGGTATGGAGTCGGGCGGCCACGGAGTCCCGCGGAAGAGCCAGTTCAGCAGAGTGTTGGAGAAATTGAGAAACGCGGTGTCGTCGGAGGCAAGGCGGGCGGCGGTGTCCTGCGGCTTTGCCGAGACACTCGTGAGGACCCCTGCGGGTGGCGGCTTCTGCTGCAATGCCATGCCAATCGACTTGGCCGTTTGGTACATGAAATCAACCAGTCCAGTTGAAATCGCTATGATGACACCGTCTCCGCGAATTGCCGTGGCGGCGTGACTCATTGGTCGAGCGACGGTACTAAGGATGATGCGCTCCATTGCCCGGGCCAAACCATTACCCGTGGGGTCCGGCGCCATGTACATCTCGATGGCCGCCGCTTCGCGGGCGAGGATCTCCAGGTACTTACCGTTCTCGAAGGGTCCCGGCTGAGCACGCTCGATAATTCGCAGGGTGCGAGCTCTACGCTCTTCCTCGACGTCACGGGAATACACCCAGGCGCCGACGCGGATCTGATCCCCCTCGGTAGTTGCTTGATCAACGCGCCATGCCGCCTGATCCTGGGCCTCTGCTAAGGCATCGGATGGCACCTGGCCAGCGACACTTGCCCATCGGCGCTGTTCCTCCCGCGACAGCCAACGGGCTTTCGTCAACTCCGGTGGCGGTAACCGACACTTTGCTACTGTGAGTTCGAATACCTTGTGCGCCTTCGCATTTGCGACGTCAATTGTGGTGCTGGAGTCGCCCCATGCCACCCAGTTCAGGACAGCCGCGCGCATCTCCTCAACATCGACGTTGAAATGCCGAGCCAGTCGCTGCAGGGAAGTCCGTTTGGGTCCTGACGCCTGCCCGAGCACGCCTGCGTCGGGGTGTTCCGACCCCTCTCGCACCTCGCCAGCTTGCGCCATCTGTCAAGTATGGATCGCAGCGACGCATCGCGAAAGACTCCTACAGTGCCACGCAACCGCGAACCGCGCACAGAATGCGGGCGGCGTGGACGAGCGCAAATTATTCACGAATACCGCGGTAGCCCGAGTCGGCTTCGCCGCCTAGATAATTCCGATACTTCCGGGGAAATGCGGGCACGGGATCGGGCATTTCCCGCCTGGACAGCGTGACTTTCGCGGATCGGCCACCGTCGCACATTGGAGCGGGTAATGAGTTACCGCGTGGCGGCGCATTCGTTCACCTAGCTCTAGCCAAACCACAGCGCTGATACGGTCTGCAAGATTCGTATATTTTCGGATGAATCCGTTCGAGCGGGATTGATGGGGTCGCAATGAGTGCTCACTCGTTTGGTTGGCGGCGGTTCTGGTTGCTGGCGGGTACCGGCGGCGGGGTGATCGTGACGTCGGTCCTGACGGCCGCGTTCGCGTTCGGCGACGCGGACGACCCGCTATCTGGCAGTGATACGGCGATCGATCCGGGCGATCGCCCACGAGCGCAGCATCGTCGTACTCGATTAGCGCTGTCGCCATCCTTGGCTTGCTGCACAACAGGCACATGACGTCTCGTCCATCTCGACCCTTTTGCGCAATTACCACCTGATTGGTGACGGGTAATCGATCAGATGAATCGACTTGGATGACGCCTTCGGCTGCCTAGCACAGACCAGCGTGTGCCTCTCCACAGCCGACGGGGCGCACGCTTCTCAAGACGCGTGTCCAATTCTCAAACGCGTTGTCCACTCGATGCCAGTTGGACGCATAGCTGAGACGACGCCAAATCGGGTCGTCGGGGCGCGCCTTGCTGCGAACCTGGTATCCGGTGGCCTTGACCGCACACGCCCCCTTATGAGCACTGTCGTTGCCTTTCACGCCCATTCCTGACGACGAGGCGGTACTCACCGGCGGGACATTGGCGAGTGCGTCAGCGGCGGGCCATCTGAGCCGTACGAGCGCTAAGTACACTGGCGCCGTGCCTCGTCGCGTCGCCCTGATCACCGGGCCCACTTCCGGAATCGGCGAGGGTTTCGCTCGTCGCTACGCGGCTGACGGCTACGACGTAGTCCTGGTGTCCCGCGATGCGAGCCGGCTCAACCAGCTGGCCGCTGAGTTGTCCGACGAGGGTGGCAGCCACGTCGAAGTATTGGCGGCCGACCTCGCCGAATCCGACGGCCGGGCCAAGGTCGCCGAGCGGTTGGCGGCGGGCGGTCTCGATGTACTGGTCAACAATGCCGGCTTCGGCACCTCCGGTGAATTCTGGACCGCCGAGCCCGCGGCGCTGCAGTCCCAGCTCGACGTCAACGTCACCGCGGTGATGCAGCTGACCCGCGCGGCGTTGCCGGCCATGATCGACAACGGCTCCGGCACGGTCATCAATGTCGCCAGCGTGGCGGGCTTGCTGTCCGGCCGCGGCTCGACCTATTCGGCGTCCAAGGCCTACGTGGTGTCGTTCACCGAGGGTCTGGCCGTCGGGCTGCGCGGCACCGGCGTCGGAATACACGTGGTGTGCCCGGGCTACGTGCACACCGAATTTCACCACCGGGCCGGTATCGACATGACGTCGCTGCCGTCGTTCATGTGGCTCGAGGTCGACGACGTGGTCCGGGAAACTCTTTCCGACGTCGCCCGCGGCAACGTGCTCATCATCCCGGGGCTGCAGTACAAGGCGATCACTACCGTCAGCCGGATGGTGCCGCGAACGTTGTCGCGCGCCGCCACAAGCGTGTTCGGCCGGGGCCGTGGCCGCACCTGACCTTGCCGAATTGGCCGATCTGGTGCGCCAATTGGCGGTGGTGCACGGCCGCGTCACGTTGTCGTCAGGCAAGGAAGCCGACTACTACGTCGACCTGCGCCGGGCCACTCTGCACCACCGGGCCGCACCGCTGATCGGCCGGCTGATCCGCGATCTCACCGGCGATTGGGAGTACGCCGCCGTCGGCGGCCTGACCTTGGGCGCCGATCCGGTTGCCACCGCCGTCATGCATGCGCCCGGTCGCCCCATCGATGCGTTCGTCGTGCGAAAGTCGACGAAAACCCATGGCATGCAACGTCTTATCGAAGGACCCGATATCACCGGCCGACCGGTTCTGGTCGTCGAAGACACCAGCACCACCGGCGCATCGGCGCTGACCGCGGTGCGCGCCGTGCAGGACGCCGGCGGACAGGTGGTCGGAGTGGCAACCGTGGTCGATCGCGCAACCGGGGCGGCCGAAGCCATCGAAGCCGAGGGCGTTCCATACCGCAGCGTGCTGGGGTTGGCGGACCTCGGGCTGAGTTAGTCGCCGTGCGAACCCTCATCGCGATGGTGGCGACGCTCGCCCTGTGTGCAGCGTGCTCCAGTGGCGGTCACCGCGATCAGGTGTACGGCGCGGGCAGCGCCCCAGTGGGCGAATCGCTGGCGGTGCTGGGCTGGAACACCTCGGTGTCGAACCTGCGCTGGCAAGACGACTACGTCCTCATCGACGTCGATGCCGCTCCGACCGACCCGGCCAAGCCTCATGCCGACCCCCGAGACGTCCGCTTCGGCTTGTACGGCGCGCTGTCGCATCCGATGGAGGCAGCAGGCATCGGCAGCTGTGAAAACATGAAAAACCTTGTGATTCAATCGCTTTCCGCACCGGGCGGCAAGCGGTTGACCGGCACTGTGTGCCTGGGTCCGCTGAAGGACCGCAGCGCCGTGCGTGGGGTCTACCTGTACTCACCCCGCGACCGGATCGCCGACACCGCCGCGGCCTACCCGGCGGCATTCCCCGTCGGGCTACTGCCGACCAAGCAGACCGACACCGGCCTGGTGGTCAAAAGCACCAGCGTCGACGCGTGGCGCGCCGACGGCACCCAGCTGACCCAGGCCTCGCTCGGCGACCCGGCTGCATTCAACGGCAGCGGCTACATGCTGCTCGGCTTGAACGCCGACACGATCGCCGCGAAGTATCGCGACGACTCATCGGCCCGAGGCGGGCCGATGATGTTGCTGGCCTCGCCGACCCTGCCCCCGCCCGGGCTGAGTGAGGCCTGCTCCGAATACGGGTCGTCGGTGCTGATCCTGCCCGAGGCGTCGCTGGACGCTGTGCACGTCAACGCGTCGCTGTGCACCCAGGGCGACATCAACGAGGCGCTGCTGTATGCCACCGTCGCGGTCGTCGGCACCCACGCCGCGGTGTGGACCGTCAAGTGAGCGACACCGGACCCGGTCCCACCGAGTGGAGCGTTGCGGCGGCCGGCGTCGGGCCCTGGGAGGGGCCGCTGCCCGACGACCCGCGGTACGACCCCGAGTTACTGCGCGACGGCGACACCCGCAACGTTGTCGACGCCTACCGGTACTGGACGCGGGAGGCGATCGTCGCCGACATCGACGAACGCCGGCATCCGCTGCACGTGGCCATCGAGAACTTCGGCCAGGATGCCAACATCGGCGGGGTGGTGCGCACCGCCAATGCGTTCGCCGTGGACACCGTGCACATCGTGGGCCGTCGTCGCTGGAATCGCCGCGGCGCCATGGTGACCGACCGCTATCAACGACTGCGTCATCACGACAACACCGCCGAGCTGCTGAGCTTTGCCTCCGACGCGGGTCTGACGGTGGTCGCCGTCGACATCGTGCCCGGTGCGGAACCCATCGAGCAGACCACGTTGCCGCGGGAGTGCCTGCTGTTGTTCGGCCAAGAAGGGCCCGGCATCAGCGAGGACGCCCGAGCCGGGGCACCGCTGACGGTGTCGATCGCCCAGTTCGGCTCGACCCGCAGCATCAACGTCGCGGTCGCGGCGGGAATCGCGATGCATACCTGGATCAGCCAGCACGGTGATATGGAAGGGCTTGGTGAGAAGGGTTCGTAGGGCAGGATCAGCAGACATGGATCAGGTATGGGTCAACCGGGCGGTCAGCGCGGAAGCCGCCATCGCCGCGCGGCATCTGAAACGGCTGTGGGCGCTACCCGGCACCCAGCTCGGCGTGGTGGCCTGGCCGCCCGTGCGGCGCGACCGGTTGTTCGGCGGCTGGCATTACTGGTGGCAGGCGCATCTGCTGGACTGCCTGGTCGACGCGGAGCTACGCGACCCGCAACAAGAGCGGCGCGTCAAGATCAGTCGGCAGATCCGCTCACACCGGCTGCGCAACAACGGATCCTGGGTCAATAGCTACTACGACGACATGGCCTGGCTGGCGCTCGCGCTGGAGCGCGCGTCGCGCATCGCGGGCGTGGACCGTCCGCGCGCGCTGCCCAAGCTGAACGAGCAACTGGTCAACTCCTGGGTGCCCGAGGACGGCGGCGGCATCCCGTGGCGCAAGCAGGACCAATTCTTCAACGCCCCGGCCAACGGCCCGGCGGGCCTCTTCCTGGCTCGCTACGGCGATCGGCTTCGCCGCGCCCAGCAGATGGCGGACTGGATCGACGAGACGCTGATCGACCCCGGAGACGCATCTGGTGTTCGACGGCATCAAGGCGGGCTCGCTGGTCCGCGCGCAGTACACCTACTGCCAGGGCGTGGTTCTCGGCCTGGAGACCGAATTGGCCGCCCGCACACCGATGACCGGCACGCGCCGCGGGTGCATCGGCTGGTGGCCGCCGTCGACGAGCACATGGCGCCGGGCGGGGTGCTGCGCGGCTCCGGCGGCGGCGACGGCGGGCTGTTCTCCGGAGTCACCGCCCGCTACCTGGCGTTGGTCGCCACCACACTGCCCGGAGATGCCGCCGCCGACGTCACCGCCCGCGATACCGCCCGCGAGATCGTGCTGACCTCCGCGCAAGTCGGCCTGGGACAACCGCCAGTCGGTGGAAGGGCTGCCCTTGTTCGGGCCGTCCTGGGATGACACCGCCGAGATACCCACCGCCGGCGGGCAGCAGGCCCAGTTCGTCGGCGGCGCGGTCAACGCTTCGGACATCCCCGAGCGCGACCTGTCCGTGCAACTGTCCGGCTGGATGCTGATGGAGGCCGCCCACGCCGTGACCGCCGGTAAAGGCATGAAGGGACCGGCGAATGAGTAAAGTCCATCCCGACGCCGAGGCGGCTCTGCACGGTCTGCTCAAGGACGGAATCACCATCGCCGCAGGCGGTTTCGGCCTGTGCGGCATTCCGGAGAACCTGATCCAAGCCTTGGTCGACAGCGGGTCAAAGCACCTGACAATCGTCGGAAACAACGCCGGCGTCGACGATTTCGGCATGGGGCTGTTACTCAAGGCGCGTCAGGTAGACAAGGTGATCGCGTCCTACGTCGGCGAGAACAAGGAGTTCGAGCGTCAGGTGCTGGCCGGTGAGCTCGATCTGGTGCTGACTCCGCAAGGCACGCTCGCGGAGAAGCTACGGGCCGGCGGCGCCGGCATTCCCGGCTTCTACACCCGCACCGCCTTCGCCACCAATCTCGCCGAGGGGAAAGACACCAGGGTCTTCGACGGCACGGAATACGTTCTGGAAGAAGGCATCCGCGCCGACATCGCGATCGTGAAGGCGTGGAAAGGCGACCGCGCGGGCAACCTGTTTACCGCAAAACCGCGCGGAACTTCAATCCGATGATCGCCACTTGTGGCACCGTGACCATCGCCGAGGTGGAGGAACTTGTTGAGGTCGGCGATCTGGACCCCGACCTGATCCACACCCCCGGCATCTACGTGGACCGCATCATCGAGGGCACGAATTACGAGAAGCGCATCGAGTTCCGCACCACCAGCGGCGGTGCCGCGCTCAAGGGCGACAGCCCGATCCGCGAGTTGATGGCCCGACGCGCGGCGAGGGAGCTGCGCGACGGCTACTACGTGAACCTCGGCATCGGGATTCCGACGTTGGTGGCCAACTACATTCCCGACGCGATCAGCGTCACGCTGCAGTCTGAGAACGGACTGCTCGGCATCGGCTCCTATCCGGCCGAGGACGCCGTCGACCCCGATCTGATCAACGCGGGCAAACAGACCGTCACCAGCCTTCCCGGATCCAGTTTCTTCAGCAGCGCCGATTCGTTCGCGATGATCCGCGGCGGCCACATCGACCTGTCCATCCTGGGCGGGCTGGAGGTCGCCGAGAACGGCGATCTGGCCAACTGGATGGTGCCCGGCAAAATGGTCAAAGGGCCGGGCGGCGCAATGGACTTGGTGTCGGGCGTCAAACGGGTGATCGTCGTGATGGATCACACCGCCAAAGACGGCAGCCCCAAGATCCTCAAGCAATGCTCGTTGCCGATCACCGGCAAGAACGTGGTGGACATGATCATCACCGACCTCTGCGTCTTCGATGTCGAGCCTGAGCACGGGCTCACGCTCACCGAACTGCACCCCGGGGTGACAGTCGCCGACGTCCGGGCCAAGACGGGATGCGACTTCAAGGTCGCCGTCTGAGGGCGACGCGTCGCTATGCTGGACAGGGTGACTTCCTCGACCTCAAAGCCGGTTTCTCGACGGCACGTGTTGTTCGGTACCGCCATGCTGGGTGCGCTCGCCGCGTCCGGGTCGGTGCTCGCTCTCAAAGCCTCTGGTGCGCCGCGGACGCCGATCGGAAACTTCGAGGTCAACCACACCGACGACGAGTGGCGGCACCTATTGAACGCGCAGCAGTACGCGGTGCTCCGGACCGCCGCCACCGAGAGGCCCTTCAGCAGCCCGCTCAACGACGAGCACCGTTCCGGGACGTTCGGATGTGCGGGGTGCAGCCAGGGACTGTTCTCGTCGACGACCAAGTTCGACAGCGGCACCGGCTGGCCGAGCTTCTACAAATCCCTCAACAATGCGGTCGTCGAGCGATCAGACGACAGCGACGGCATGTCGCGCACCGAGGTGCTCTGCAGCCGCTGTGGTGGGCACCTTGGCCACGTCTTCGATGACGGCCCCCAGCCGACCGGCCTGCGCTACTGCATGAACGGGGTCGCGATGGGTTTCCAGCCGGCGTAGCTCCGTGCCTAGTCGGCGACGGTCACCTGTTCGTTGTCTTCCCTGGCTGCCCGCCTGCGTTTCAGGTAGGCCCGCCCGGTGGCGATGAACGCCGGCAACATGGAGACGAACAGGATCACCAGCACGATTTTTTCCAGGTTCTGGTGGATGAACGGAATGTTGCCCAAGAAGTAGCCGGCGAGCGTCACGCCACCACCCCAGAGAACGCCGCCGACGATGTCGAACGCCAGGTACACCGGGTAGCGCATGTAGGAGACTCCTGCGACCACCGGGGTGAAGGTCCGCACGAACGGCATGAACCGGGCCAGGATGATCGCCGCGGGCCCGTATTTCTCGAAGAACGCGTGCGACTCGGTCACGTGGTGCTGCTTGAAGAACCGCGAGTCTTCCTTATTGAACAGCGCGGGCCCGATCCGGCGGCCGATGAAATAGCCGGTCTGGTCGCCGAGCACCGCGGTCAACGCCACGGCCGGCGCCAACACCCAGATGTCGAGCGTGCCGTGGGCGGCCAGCAGACCACCGGTGAACAGCAGCGACTCCCCAGGCAGCAGGGGGAACAGCAGACCCGTCTCGACGAAGACGATGGCCAGGATCGTCGGCAACACCGCCGATGCGAACAGTCCCTGCGGACCGATCCAGTACATCGGGTCGAGGATGTTGGGCATAGCCACCACGCTGGCGATCACGGTCTTCAAGATACCGGCGCGAACGGCCGACCTTCACCGGGCGGGCTGCGGACCACCCAGCAGTGTTGCGATACTGATGCAACACGTCAGGAAGGAAGCCGCCATGCCCGTCGCAACGCCAGATGTCTACACGGAGATGCTGCAACGCGCCAAAGAGAACGAGTACGCCTTCCCGGCGATCAACTGCACATCATCGGAGACCGTCAACGCCGCCCTGAAGGGATTCGCCGACGCGGGCAGTGACGGCATCATCCAGTTCTCCACCGGCGGCGCGGAGTTCGGCTCCGGGCTGGGGATCAAGGACATGGTCACCGGCGCGGTGGCGCTGGCCGAGTTCACCCACGTCGTCGCCCAGAAATACCCGATCAACGTCGCCCTGCACACCGACCACTGTCCGAAGGACAAGCTGGACACCTACGTGCGGCCGCTGCTGGCGATCTCGGCCGAGCGGGTGGCCGCCGGCAAGAACCCGCTGTTCCAGTCACACATGTGGGACGGCTCGGCGGTGCCGATCGACGAGAACCTTGAAATCGCCCAGGAGCTGCTGAAGCTGGCCGCCGCCGCCAAGATCGTGTTGGAGATCGAGATCGGCGTGGTGGGCGGCGAAGAGGACGGCGTCGAGGCCGAGATCAACGACAAGCTCTACACCACTCCCGACGACTTCGAGAAGACCATCGACGCCCTAGGTCACGGCGAGCACGGCCACTACCTGCTCGCCGCGACGTTCGGCAACGTCCACGGCGTCTACAAGCCGGGCAACGTCAAGCTCCGCCCCGACATCTTGGCTCAGGGGCAGAAAGTCGCCACCGCCAAACTGGGCCTGGCCGACGGTTCCAAGCCGTTCGACTTCGTCTTCCACGGCGGCTCGGGGTCGCTGAAGTCGGAGATCGAGGAGGCGCTGCGCTACGGCGTGGTGAAAATGAACGTCGACACCGACGCCCAGTACGCGTTCACCCGGCCGATCGCAGCGCACATGTTCACCAACTACGACGGCGTGCTGAAGGTCGACGGCGAGGTGGGCAACAAGAAGGTCTACGACCCGCGCACCTACATGAAGAAGGCCGAAGCGGCGATGACCGAGCGAGTCATCGAGGCCTGCACCGACTTGCACTCCAAAGGAGAGTCCGTCTCAGCCGGGTGACGATGCATCGCGCGCACCGCGATGAGGAGGAGCCCGGCAATCAACTCCGCAAGCTGAATTCTCAGCTGCTGCTTGATTCGCAGATCTTCCACTGATCGTCGCGATACTGCAGATCGAAGCTGCGCGTCGAGCGGGTCTGCGGTGCGTAAGCCATGAACGCGGTGACGTTGGCCTCGGCGTGATCGCCGTTCACGAGGACCTGATCGATGTCGGCCACGACCGGATATTCCTTGGCCGCCGCGACCCGGTGGTACGTGTCGTTCCACTGGCGCTGGTCGTAGTTGACGTAGTCGTCGCGCATGTTCCCGCAGGTAAGGCTGCGCAGCGTGGTGAGATCGCCGGTCTGGACCGCGGCATCGAAGTTCTGGATGGTGTTGCGGACCTGATCTTCCTGTGACGCGCCAGCCTTCCTGGCGTTGCGGGTCAGCAGCACAGTGCCCAGCACTGCGATCGCGGCCAACGCCAGGATGATCAGGATCAGCGCCAGCACCCAGCCCCAACTGCGTTGCGTCGACGGGCGCAGCTTGGCGCCGAGTCGCGGCGGAATCAGTTGAGGTAGAGCGGTTCTCGGCGGTCCTTGATCCGGCCCCTGCTGCCGGCCGGGCTCGAAGACCTCGGTGGCCGGATCGTTGGCGGCGTTGATGATCGCCGTCTCTTTGGCGTCGAAACCCGGGGCGGTGTAGCGCCGTTCGCCGCGTTGCAGCGACGGCCCGGACGGCTGTTGCTCGGGCGCGGACGGCGAGATCACTTCGGTTGCCGGGTCGGCCGCTTGGTAATTCTCGGTGGCGTCTTCGTCGGCGCCGAGGGACGGCTCGACTGCGGTCTCAGCTTCGGATCCCACCGAGTCGGTCGCGGCCGCGCGGTCGACGGCGTCTGGGTCTGGCCCCGATGGATTGGGCATAGGCGCTGCTGTCCTTTTCGATGTCGAAATACGTATTGGAGCTTAGCGACCCGACGCCGGTTGGGAGGTGGCGGCATCGGCCGAATTGGCGCAGCACGGCACAATAGCGGCATGACGCCGATGCATGATCTGTTGGGACCCGAACCGGTTACGTTGCCTGGCGACCCGGAAGCCGAGGCTGCGCTGGACGCCAACGAGAACCCGACTGACGTCGCCGCCGCGCATCCGTCGGCGTCGGTCGCGTGGGCGGCGCTGGCCGAAGATGCGCTGACCGACGACAAGGCGGTCACCGCCTACGCCTATGCCCGGACCGGCTATCACCGCGGACTCGACCAGTTGCGCCGCAACGGCTGGAAAGGCTTTGGGCCAGTGCCCTACTCGCACGAGCCCAACCGGGGCTTCCTGCGGTGCGTGGCGGCGTTGGCGCGGGCGGCCGACGCGATCGGGGAAACCCACGAGCAAGCCCGGTGTCTGGACCTGCTCGACGACTGCGATCCGGGTGCCCGCGCGGCGCTCGGGTTGAGCTGAGCTCGTTCAGAAGCCGGCTACGCAGTCGCCGACGCCCTCTGGCGGTTCCACCTGAATGGTGGCGTGGCCCAGTCCGCGCGCGTTGAGGATCCCCCGGGCGTCAAGGAGCACCCGCGCCGAGTCTGAGCGGCTGGTCAGATGAGCGGTCACCATGTCCTTGCCGGGCGTGAGCGTCCAGACGTGCAGATCGTGGACGTCCGTCACGCCGTCGACGGTTCCCAGGGCGGCGCGCAGTTCGTCGACATCGATGTGGCTGGGCGACGCTTCGGACAGGATGCGCAACGCGCCCAATGCCAGTGACAACGCCCGGGGCAGCACCCACATCGCGACGAGGACAGCGACCACCACGTCGGCGTAGGGCCAGTGCGTGGTGATGGTGACCACGCCGGCGATGAGTACACCGACGCTGCCGACGGTGTCGGCGATCACCTCCATGTAGGCGCCCTTGACGGCCAGGCTCTGCGTTGAATGCGACCGCAGCAGCAGTGCCACCACGGCGTTGGTGGCCAGCCCGGCCAGTGCCACCACGATCATCGGGATGCCCGGGACTACGGGTGCCCGGCCGATACGGCTGATCGCCTCGCGGAGGATGATCGCCGCGACCCCGATGAGCAGCACGGCGTTGGCGACGGCGGTGAACACCTCGGCTCGGTGCCAGCCGTAGGTGCGGCCCGGCGAGGTGCTGCCGCGCTTGGCGAGCAGCAACGCACACAACCCCATGAAGGTGGCGGCGACATCGGTCAGGATGTGGCCGGCATCGGCGAGCAGCGCGATGGAGCCGATCAGCAGGGCAGTGGTCAGTTCGACGACGAAGAATCCGCCCAACAGCGCCGTGGCAATGGCCATCCGGGGAGCGGGTGTGCTGCTACTCGCGTGATCGTGGCCAGCGCCCATGGGCCACAATATATGCGCAATCACGCATATATGGCAAGACTCCGTGTCGGCAGCAGCGAGATCGACGTCGGCGCGAATTTTGCGAGAAATCTTCGCGCCAGCGCCGGTTTCGGCGAAGGCCCGGCCGGTTAGAAGGCGTGCCAGATCTGAATCAGCTGCATGCCGAGGCTCACCGGCATGGTGGGGACTCCGGCCAGATCGAACAACCAGCCGATGAACCCGAAGAACGCATTGTTCACCGGACGGGCCATGATCAGGAAAAACAGGATCACGAAGCCGTAGGGCTTGAACTGTTCCAGCGCACGCTGAGTCTCGGGGCTCAGATGCGGCTCCAGCGCGTTGTAGCCGTCCAGACCGGGTATCGGCAGCAGGTTCAGCAGCGCCGCGGTGACTTGCAGGAAGCCCAGAAACGCGACTCCGGACCACAACACCAGGTGCTTGAGGTCGAAGAACAACTCGGTGAGTCCCAGCAACACCACCGCCAGCACCACGTTCGCCGCGGGCCCGGCGACGCTGACCAGGGTGCGTTGCTTCGCGGTCATGTACGACGTCTGCAGGTACACCGCCGCGCCGGGCAGGCCGATCCCGCCGATTGCGGTGATGACGATGGGCAGTAGCAGCGACAGCACCGGATGGGCGTAGCGGCGCGGGTCCAGATCCAGGTAGCCCCGGACTGCGACCGTGCGATCACCGAACCGCCACGCCGTGAACGCGTGACCGAACTCGTGCAGGCACAGCGAGACAAGCCAGCCGGCGATGACGAAGACGAATACCGAAACGTAGGCCATCGCCGACAAGTCGGTGCCGTCTTGGTAGGCCAGCACACCGCCGAAAACCGTCAGGCCGACGATGGCCAGAAAGATCGGGCTGGGCCGCACCGAGCGGTGCGATTCGAGGGGGCTCACCCGACGAAACTACCGTCAACGCCTCTGCAGCTGGTCCGGTGCCTCCCGCCTGTCGGCGCTCGTCACCGGACGAGGAGCCAACCTTCGGTGTTGCGGTAGATCGTCGAGCGCCGCGACGTCCGCGGCGCGGCCACGCCATCGCGGACCACCGCGACACCGTTGCTGCCCAGTTGCGCCGCACGCCCGGTCAGCCAGTGCCGCGGCCGGCCGCCCGTCACGCGGGCGCGCAGGCCGGGCAGTGTCGCTGTCGGCTCGACCCGCACCCCGGCGACGTCGCCGTCGAAGAGCACGGTGTCGTCGACGACGGCCTCACCGTGCAGCAGCTGGCTCATCGGCGGCCGGTTTCCACTGGGCCACGCCGACGATCGCCGAGCCGGTCTCGTCGCGGATCAGCGGCACCCGCTGGGCCACCCCGCGCCGCGCCCGGTGGGCCGCCCGACGGCCCGCCGGCACCCGGTGAACCCGGGTGGCAGCGGTGCGCCGCCGCGGCGCGTAGCCCACCTCGACGTCGAGCCGCTCGGCGCGCAGCAGCCGAGTCAGCACCGCCGCCAGGTCGGCGTCGACGCCGACCACCACCAGCCGTCGCGCCCAGACGAGCGCCGCATCGATGTCGCCGGGTTCGATTACCCTCAGCCCCGTCAACGGACGCGGTAGGGGTAGGACTGCCCGCCTTGTCAGCGGTCCGGCCCACAGGCCGCATCGTCGGCGGGCGGGTTGGCGGTCGAACATCACCACGGCGATGTCTGGGGTATTCACGGGCCTCCTCGCAAACAGCTGCGCGGGGTCTGGTTGCCCCGCTCCTCAGCGGGTCCTAAGGGACCCGCATCGTCGCAGGGCTAATGTGGGTCACCGGCTGGAACACCATAAGCGGCAGATACAAGTGGGAGAAACGCCATGCCGGCAATCGTCCTGATCGGCGCCCAGTGGGGCGACGAGGGCAAGGGCAAAGCCACCGACCTTCTCGGCGGCCGCGCCCAGTGGGTAGTGCGTTATCAGGGCGGCAACAACGCCGGGCACACCGTGGTGCTGCCCAACGGCGAGAACTTCGCCCTGCATCTCATTCCGTCCGGCGTGCTGACGCCCGGCGTCACCAATGTGATCGGCAACGGCGTCGTGGTCGACCCTGGCGTGCTGCTCGAGGAACTCCAGGGCCTCGAGGACCGCGGTGTCGACACGTCGCGGCTGGTGATCTCAGCCGACGCGCATCTGCTGATGCCGTATCACGTGGCCATCGACAAGGTGACCGAGCGCTACATGGGCAGCAAGAAGATCGGCACCACCGGCCGCGGCATCGGGCCGTGTTATCAAGACAAAATCGCCCGGATCGGCATCCGGGTCGCCGACGTGCTCGACCCGGAGCTGCTGACGCACAAGATCGAAGCCGCCCTGGAGTTCAAGAACCAGGTGCTGGTCAAAATCTACAACCGCAAAGCGCTGGAGCCGGCGCACGTGGTCGATGCGCTGCTCGAGCAGGCGGAGAGTTTCAAGCACCGCATCACTGATGCCCGGCTGCTGCTCAACAACGCGTTGGAGGCCGGCGAGATCGTCCTGCTGGAGGGCTCGCAGGGCACGCTGCTCGACGTCGACCACGGCACTTATCCCTATGTGACGTCGTCGAATCCGACCGCCGGCGGCGCGTCCGTCGGTTCCGGCATCGGTCCGACCAAGATCACCACGGTGCTGGGCATTCTGAAGGCCTACACCACCCGCGTCGGCTCTGGCCCGTTCCCGACCGAATTGTTCGACGAGAACGGTGAATACCTGTCCAAGACCGGTGGCGAGTTCGGCGTGACCACCGGCCGGCGCCGGCGCTGCGGCTGGTTCGACGCCGTCATCGCCCGCTACGCGACCCGGGTCAACGGGATCACCGACTATTTCCTGACCAAACTCGATGTGCTGTCCAGCCTGGAAACCGTGCCGGTGTGCGTCGGTTACGAGGTCGACGGCAAACGTACCCACGAGATGCCGATGACCCAAAGCGAGTTGCACCGCGCCACACCCATCTACGAGGAATTGCCCGGCTGGTGGGAGGACATCTCGAAGGCGCGGGAGTTCGACGACTTGCCGTCCAAGGCGCGCGACTACGTGCTGCGGTTGGAAGAGCTTGGTGGAGCTCATATTTCGTGCATCGGCGTCGGGCCGGGCCGCGACCAGACCATTGTCCGTCGCGACGTCCTGGCGGCCCGTCCGTGACGGATTCCCCGCAGGACCCTGAACAACTCGATCCCGATTACGAGCGCCACGGCGGCTTCCCCGAATACGGCGCCGCCAGCCCGGGCCCGGGCTTCGGCCGGTTCGTGACGGCGATGCGGCGGTTGCAGGATCTGGCGGTGTCCGCCGACCCCGGCGACGACCTCTGGGACGACGCCGCGGGGCACGCCGAGGCCCTCGCGGCGCAACTCACCCCGTTCCAGGCGGCCGAAGGCCAGGCTCCCGCGGGCCGGTCACCGCAATTGCCCGGGATGGGCAGCCTGCTACTGCCGCCCTGGACGATGAGCAAATTCGATCCCGACGGCGTGGCGATGCGTGGCCACTTCTCCCGGTTCCACGTCGGCGGCAACGGCGCGGTGCACGGCGGCGTGCTGCCGCTGCTGTTCGATCACCTCTTCGGGATGGTGGTGCACGCCGCGAACCGGCCGATCAGCCGCACCGCGTTCCTGCACGTCGACTACCGTAAAATCACCCCGACCGATACGCCTTTGGTGGTCCGGGGCCATGTGTCCGCGACCGAGGGTCGTAAGGCGTTCGTCCGCGGCGAACTGCTCGAGGGCGAAACGCTGTTGGCCGAGTCCAACGGCCTGATGATCCGGCTGCTGCCCGGCCAGCCATAGGACCCACTCAGTCAGCCCACCTATCCTGGGTCAGCGTTACTAGGGGGAGTAGGTGGAATCGGTGGCTGACGGCAAGCCGCACAACGAGTCGGCAAACGGTGACGGCCACCGGACCAAGGTCATGTTGCTGGGGTCCGGAGAATTCAGCCGCGAACTGGCGATCGCCCTGCAGCGGCTCGGTGCGCACGTCATCGCTGCGGAGCGGTATGCGGACGCACCCGCGCATGGTGTGGCCGACGAGTCGCTCGTGGTCAATATGACCGACGCCGACGAATTGAGCGCCGCGATCAGGCGTGCGCAGCCGAACGTCGTCGTGACCGCGTCCGAGGCGGTCGCCGCCGATGCACTGACGGCCGTCGCCGACAGCGGTTCCGCCGAAGTCTTTCCCACTCCGCGCTGCGCCCGGCTCACCGCCGACCGGGAAGGCCTGCGGAGGCTGGCCGCCGACCAACTCGGGCTGCCCACCGCGCCGTTCTGGTTCGCGGGATCACTCGACGAGCTCCGTGCCATCGCCGACCACGCCGGCTACCCGCTGCGGGCGCAGCCTGTCGCGGCCGTCGGCGAGGGGCAGTCGGTCATCCTGATGCCGGCTGACATCGAGCCGGCCTGGCAGCGGGCGGTCGCTGCGGGCGGCCGGCCGGCCCACAACCGGGTGCTGGCCGAAACTCTGGTCGAGGTCGACTTCCACGTCACCCTGCTCACCGTGCGCAGCACCGGTCCGACCGGTCCGACCGTCGACTTCTGCGCGCCGATCGGTCACGGCGAAGCCATCGGAGACGTGCAGGAGTCCTGGCAACCGCAAGAACTCAGCCCGTTCGCGCTGGACGCCGCCAAGTCGATCGCGGCCCGCATCGTCAAGTCGCTGGGCGGCCGGGGCGTGTTCGGGGTGGAGCTGATGATCCGCGGCGACGAGGTCTATTTCAGCGACGTCACGGCGCGGCCGTTCGAAAGCGGGCTGGTCACGTTGCGTACTCAACGACTATCGGAATTCGAGCTGCAGGCCCGGGCCATCCTGGGACTCGCCGATCGACACCATCATGATCTCGCCGGGCGCCGCAGAAGTGGTCTACGCCGGCAACGACGCGGCCGGTGGCGCGGAGCTCGGTGGCGTTCTGGCCGATGCGCTTGGGGTGCCCGAGAGTGACGTGCGGGTGTTTTCCCCCAATCCTGAAGCCCGGCACCCGCTCGGAGCCGCCGTCGTCACCGCGTCCGACGTGAACACCGCACGCAGCCGCGCCCGCGAGGTGTCGGCCGCATTGCGCAAGCTCTGGTAGTTCCCTTCCAGGTGCTTGCCCGCCAAGGCTGCTTTCAGCGCGATATGGAACACTTTTGCGGGTGAGCTACGCAGGAGATATCACCCCCGAGCAGGCGTGGAAGCTGCTCAGCGAGAACACCGACGCAGTCCTGGTCGACGTGCGCACCGATGCCGAATGGCGCTTCGTCGGCGTGCCGGACCTGGCCAGTTTGGGTCGCGATGTGGTGTACATCGAATGGAACGGTACCGACGGCACGCGCAACGAGAACTTCGTCGCCGACCTGTTGGAGCACGTTCCGGCCCGCGATGATCGGCCCGTGGTGTTCCTGTGTCGCTCGGGTAACCGCTCGATCGGGGCGGCCGAAGCTGCCACCGAAGCCGGCATCGCGCCGTCCTACAACGTGCTCGACGGTTTCGAAGGACAACTCGACTCTTTAAGTCATCGCGGTGGAAGTGGCTGGCGGGCAATCGGTTTGCCCTGGAAGCAGACATGACCGGCGCCGGCGGCGAGCGCTCTATCCGCATCCCAGATCCACTGCCCGACGGCGTCAGCCAGGCCACCATCGGGGTGCGCGGCGGAATCCTGCGGTCGCAGTTCGAAGAGACTTCCGAGGCGCTGTATCTGGCGTCCGGTTACGTCTACAGTTCCGCGGCCGAGGCGGAGAAAGCGTTTACCGGCGAGGTCGACCGCTATGTCTACTCCCGCTACGGCAATCCCACGATCACCATGTTCGAGGAACGGTTGCGCCTGCTCGAAGGCGCGCCTGCGGCGTTCGCCACCGCGAGTGGGATGGCCGCGGTGTTCACCTCGCTGGGCGCGCTGCTATCGGCCGGCGATCGGCTGGTCGCCTCACGCAGTCTGTTCGGGTCGTGTTTCGTGGTCTGCGCCGAGATCTTGCCGCGGTGGGGGATCGAGACCATCTTCGTCGACGGTGACGACCTCTCGCAGTGGGAGGAGGCGCTGTCCGTTCCGACGCAGGCAGTGTTCTTCGAGACGCCGTCGAACCCGATGCAGTCGCTGGTCGACATCGCCGCGGTGACCGAGCTGGCGCATGCCGCCGGTGCGAAAGTGGTGCTGGACAATGTTTTTGCCACCCCGTTGCTCCAGCAGGGCTTTCCGCTCGGCGTCGACGTGGTGGTGTACTCGGGCACCAAACACATCGACGGGCAGGGCCGGGTACTCGGCGGGGCGATCCTGGGCGACAAGGAATACATCGACGGGCCGGTGCAAAAGCTCATGCGGCACACCGGGCCCGCGATGAGCGCTTTCAACGCCTGGGTGTTGCTCAAAGGCCTTGAAACGCTGGCAATTCGGGTCGACTACCAGAACGCCTCCGCGCAGCGGATCGCCGAATACCTGGAGGGCCACTCGGCGGTGCGATGGGTGCGTTATCCGTACCTGTCCTCGCACCCGCAGTACGACTTGGGGAAGCGGCAAATGTCCGGTGGCGGCACCGTCGTCACCTTCGAGCTCGACGTCGACGACAGCGCAGCCAAGCAACGGGCCTTCGACGTGCTGGACAAGCTGCAACTGATCAACATCTCCAACAACCTGGGCGACTCGAAATCTCTCGTCACACACCCCGCGACCACCACGCACCGCGCGATGGGGCCGGAAGGGCGGGCCGCAATTGGCCTGCGCGACGGGGTAGTTCGCATCTCGGTCGGGTTGGAGGGTACCGACGATCTGATCGCCGACCTCGATCGGGCGCTGAGCTAAAGCCTCCCTGCGGGCGGCGCCTTCGCCGTCGTGCCCGACCGGAGATGAATGCCGGCGGCGAGGCGTTGATGACGCCGAGATAACGATTCACACAAGAAAAACAAAGTCGCGCGACGCGCTGGGTAGATCCCGGGGACGACGTCCTCGGGAACTTATCGTCATTTCGTGTATCGCCGTACTGCGCTGAAATTGCCCTTGCTGCTGGCGGCAGGGGCGGCTCTGGCGCAGGCGCCGCGTGCGTCGGCGGATCCGCGCCGCGCCTCGGCCGATGCCAATCGCTGGTCACCCGATCGTGCCAACAACTGGTACCAAGCGCAGGGTTGGCCGGTCGGCGCGAACTTCATCACCTCCACCGCGATCAACCAACTCGAGATGTTCCAGCCGGGCACCTACGACCCGCGGCGCATCGACACCGAATTGGGCTGGGCACGGCTGCACGGACTGAACACGGTCCGGGTCTTCCTGCACGACCAGCTGTGGGCTCAGGACTCCCGCGGCTTCCAGACGCGGCTGGCGCAGTTCGTCAACATCGCGTCGCGTCACCGCATCAAGCCGCTGTTCGTATTATTCGACTCGTGCTGGGACCCGCATCCCCAAGTGGGTCGCCAGCATGCCCCGACTCCCGGGGTGCACAACTCCGGCTGGGTGCAGGGCCCCGGCGCTGATCGCATCGACGACAAGAGCTACATCCGCACCCTGCAGGGGTATGTCACCGGCGTCATGACCCAATTCCGCAACGACGACCGGGTTTTGGGTTGGGATGTATGGAACGAACCCGACAACCCCGCGCCGCAGTACGCCAGCGCCGAGCGCGGCGACAAGCTGGACCGGGTCGCAGATCTGCTGCCTCAAGCCTTCACCTGGGCGCGCGCCGTCGACGCTCGGCAGCCGTTGACCAGTGGCGTGTGGGACGGCGAGTGGGCGGATGCGTCGAGTCGCACGACGATTCAGAACATTCAGCTGGCCAACTCCGACGTGATCAGCTTTCACTCCTACGCCGGGCCGTCGACGTTCGAGTCTCGCATCGGTGAGCTCGCTCCGCACGGGCGACCCATCTTGTGCACCGAATACATGGCCCGGTCGCAGGGCAGTACCGTCGAGTCGATCCTGCCAATTGCCAAGCGGCACAACGTTGGTGCGATCAACTGGGGTTTGGTGGCTGGCAAAACGCAGACCTACTTTCCGTGGGATTCGTGGAAGCGCCCGTATTCAGCGGTCCCGAAGGTGTGGTTCCACGATTTGCTGCGGCCGGATGGAACCGCGTTCGAGAACATCGAATCTCAGACGATCAGATCCCTGAGCGCGTCTACGGCCGGTTAGGCCGTGACCGTCGCCAAGTCGATCCTGCTGTTCGCGCTGGCCGCGCTGCTAGAGATCGGTGGCGCATGGCTGGTGTGGCAGAGCGTCCGCGAGCACCGGGGCTGGATGTGGGCCGGCTTCGGCGTGATCGCCTTGGGCGCTTACGGTTTCGTCGCCACATTTCAGGGTGACTCGCAGTTCGGCCGCGTGCTGGCAGCCTATGGTGGCGTGTTCGTCGCCGGGTCGTTGGCGTGGGGCATGGCGCTGGACGGATTTCGGCCCGACCGGTGGGACATCATCGGCGCGGCAGTCTGCCTGGCCGGCGTCAGCGTGATCATGTACGCACCACGCGGGCGCTGATCAGTCCTTGTGTTCGACGACGCCGGTGGCGTGTTGCGCGCGGTCTTCGTAACCACGGCGGGCAACAGTGTCGAGGTTGAGGAACACCGTGTCGTTGCCCATCCTCTTGTTCAGCCAACGGCGGCCACGGTCGGACAGCAGTGTAGCCAGAACGGCGAACGATTTACCCCAACCAGGCACTGACACCCGAGACTTCGGCTTGTCGAGCACCTTGACGATCGCCGCCGCGATGTCCGAGGGCTCCACCGGCTTCTGCGCGGTGGACGGCGTCGTCCCCGAGATCAGCTCGGTGTTGGTGAACGTCGGCAGCACCGCGGTGACCTTGACGCCGTGTGGGGCGAACTCGTCAGCCAGCGCGGTGGACACCCCGACGACCGCGAATTTGGTTCCGGCGTAGACGACTTGGCCGGGAATGGCAACCATGCCGGCCAGCGACGCGATGTTGATGATGTGCCCGGTGCGGCGTTTGACCATGTCCGGTAGCACCAGCTGGCAGCCGGTCAGCACGCCGTAGAAGTTCACCTCGATCGACGAGCGGATCGCCTGCGCCGACTGCTCGAGGAACGGGCCGACCGGCATGACGCCGGCGTTGTTGATCAGCACGTCGATGTGACCACCACCATCGGCTCGGGCTTTGTCGAGGAAGGCCGCGAAGGACTCCTTGTCGGTCACGTCCAGGGGATGGCCGCTCACCTGGCCGAGGCTGCTGATGCCGGCAACCGCGCTCTCCAACGCATCGATGTCGCGATCACCGATGACCACCCGGGCACCTCGCGCCAGCAACGCCTGCGCCGTGGCGTACCCGATCCCGCGGGCAGCCCCGGTGATCACGACGGTTCTGCCCCTGATCTCGTCCATGTCGACGGACTTTACAGGTGTCAAGTCCAGCGCGGAACCATGATTCGCGGTCGCCTTCGAAGCCCTGGCGCAACTCTCGAGGCCCATGACGAGAGTCGTTCAGTGCTGGTCGGCGGCATCAGAACGCGCTCCGGTGACGACACATCAAGCGCCGCCCGTACCGCACCAGCACCACGGAGGCATCCAGTATCGGACGTACTCCCTATTGTGCCGGCGAAATTCGTCTGGTATCTCTAGAGTCGCAAAAGATACTAAGTGAATGAAATATGGCGGATTGATACAACATCAGTTTGACGCATCGAGAGGAGATCGATGGAAGCCCCTTCTCTAGGCGCTGCGGTCGGCGGGTTCGCCCTCCGGCAAGGCTTCAGCTGGCACGACCCCGATATCGAGGGCACGCTCATTGTTTCCCAGCCATCGGCTGACCCGGACTTGTGGGCCGAGTATGCGGCGGGTGCCGTTCGCAGCTACCGAAAGCGCGGCGTAGAGGCTGCCCTCGACATCGAGGCGCTGGGCGACGGTGCGGACACCATCATGTTCTGCTCGGTCGTCGACGATGCCGGACACGTGGTGGCCGGTCTGCGGGCCAAGGCGCTTCGATCACCCGACGATTCGCACGCAGTCGACGAGTGGGCCGGGCAACCTGGCCAGCAGGCTGTCCGTCAGATGATCGACGAGCGGGTGCCGTACGGAGTTCTGGAGATGAAAGCAGGCTGGGTCACCGACGCCCCGGATCGAAATCCGTATCTCACCAGTGCCTTGGCGCGTAGCTGCTTCTACATGATGGTCATGCTCGATTTCCAGTTCGGCATGTGCACGGCCGCGACGGCGATCCTGAACACCTGGCGTTCCTCCGGTCCGGTGGTGGCTGCCATCCCGGCGACGCCATACCCCGACGAACGCTATCGAACCAAGATGCTGTGGTGGAACCGGCGGGACTTCTTCAACCACGCACAGCCCAAGCAGCTTGCCAAGATCGTCCGCGAGACAAAGGAATTGCTGCACGAGCAGTTCCGCCGAGGCCAGATCGACACCGGCCTCTCCAGCCTGATCCCCATCACACAGGCAAAAGGCTTCCGGATAACCGACTTCGAGGTGGCCTGACGGCCCCGCCCTCGCATCTCGACGACAGCAATGACAGCCCAATCAAAAATCTGAAGAGGTAGAGCAATGGCAGACAACGACGAACCGGTGTGGATCATGTTCATCACCGACACCGAAACCCGCGACAAGATGCTCAGATTCGGCAGCGGGTCGCAATGGGAAGTCAACCCCTCCACCGCGGCGGCGATGATCCTGGTCGGGGCGGCTGTGAAGATGCCGTCCGCGCTGGAAGCTCACGCCGTGCGCGGCATCGGCGGAATGTCGACTCGCCGGGCCGAGAGCGCCTGACCCCGCGCAAATGCTAGATCCCGAGATCCTTTGCGACGATGGTCTTCATGATCTCGGTCGTCCCACCGTAGATCGTCTGGATGCGGGCGTCGACGAACGCGCGCGATACCGGATACTCTCGCATGTACCCGTAGCCACCGTGCAACTGCAGGCAGCGGTCGGCGGTGCGCACCTGAAGTTCGGTGGTCCACCATTTCAGTCGGGCGGCACGGGCCGGGGTCAGTCCACCGTCGAGGTGTTCGGCGAGGCAGTCGTCGAGATAAGTTCGTGCGATGTCGATTTCGGTGGCCAGTTCGGCGAGCACGAATTGAGTGTTCTGTAAGCCGGAAATGGGCAATCCGAACGCATTTCGCTGCTTGACGTAGCCGAGCGTCTCAGCCAGGACGCCCTCGGCAGCTGCCACCGCGCCGACTGCCAGCGAAAGACGTTCCTGCGGCAGGTTGCTCATCAGCTGATAGAACCCTCTATTTACCTCGCCGAGCAGGTTCTCGACAGGAACGCGCATATCGGTGAAGCTGAGTTCACTGGTGTCCTGAGCGTGCAAGCCGATTTTCTCCAGATTTCGGCCGCGGCTGAAACCCGGCGTATCGGGCTCGACAACCAACAGCGACAAGCCCTTATGGCGGTCAGCAGCGGTGCGCACGGCGACGACGAACAAGTCCCCGGTCTGGCCGTTGGAAATGAACGTCTTCGCCCCGTTGACGACGTAATGGTCGCCATCGCGCACCGCGGTGGTGCGAATCCCCGCCAGGTCGCTGCCTGCGCCGGGTTCGGTCATTGCGATGCCGATCACCGTCTCCCCGGTGACGACTCCCGGCAACCAGCGTTGTCTCTGCTCGGCATTCGTCAGTTCGGTCAGATAGGGCAGCACGATGTCGTTCTGCAGCGACAACGCGATCGCCTCAGCGGCCGCACCGGCCCGCTGGAGTTCCTCCACCACGATCGCGTTATAGCGAAAGTCGTCGACACCCGCCCCGCCGAACTCTTCGGGAACCGAAAACGCCAGCAAACCAAGCTTTCCCGCTTCGGTGAACAGAGAGCGATCCAGGCAGCCGGCTCGCTCCCACTGCTCGTGGGCCGGGACAACGTGCTGATGTACGAAATCGCGGACCATCTCCCGGAACTGACGATGCTCGGAGTTGTACTCCAGACGTGCGCTCACTGCGATGCTCCTGTCAGCGGAAGGCGTCCATGCCGGTAAAGGCCTGACCAAGGATCAGCTGATGCATCTCCGGAGTGCCCTCGTAGGTGAGCACCGATTCCAGGTTGACCATGTGTCGAATCACCGGATATTCCAGCGATATCCCGTTGCCGCCCAGAATGGTTCGCGCGGTGCGGCAGATTTCGAGTGCTTCACGGGTGTTGTTGAGCTTGCCGAAGCTGACCTGCTCGGGCCGCAGACCGCTGCCGTCTTTGAGCCGTCCCAGCTGCAGGGCGAGCAGCAGGCCCTTGTGCAATTCGACGGCCATGTCGACGAGTTTGGCTTGCGTCAACTGGAATCCGGCGATCGGCTTTCCGAACTGGCTGCGCTGGCTGGCGTAGTCCAGCGCTGCCTGCCACGCGGAGCGTGCGGCGCCCATCGAGCCCCAGATGATCCCGTAGCGCGCTTCTGACAGGCACGACAGCGGCCCCTTGAGCCCCTTGACCTCGGGCAGCACAGCGTCATCGGGCAAGCGCACGTCATCCAGTACCAGCTCGCTGGTGATCGATGCGCGCAGCGAGAGCTTGTGGTGAATGGTGTTGGCGGTGAAGCCGGGTGTGTCGGTCGGGACGACGAAGCCGCGCACACCGTCGTCGGTCACGGCCCAGACGACGGCCACGTCGGCGACCGATCCGTTGGTGATCCACATCTTGCGGCCGTTGAGGATCCAGTCCGACCCGTCCCGTCGCGCCCGGGTGGTCATCGACGCGGGATCGGATCCGGCATCCGGCTCGGTCAGCCCGAAGCAGCCGAGCAGCTCTCCGGCGGCCATGCCGGGCAACCAGTGTTGCTTCTGCTCTTCGGAGCCGAATCGCCAGATCGCGAACATCGCCAGCGAGCCTTGGACCGACACCATGGACCGGATGCCGGAGTCGGCGGCCTCGAGCTCGGTACACGCCAGCCCGTAATGCACGGCCGACGCCCCGCCACAGCCGTAGCCCTCCAGGTGCATGCCGAGCAGTCCGAGCTGTCCGAAGTGCTTGGCCAGGTCGCGAACCGGAAGATCACCGATCTCGAACCACTCCGCGACGTGCGGGAGGACATGCTCGGCGCAGAATTGGCGGACCGTGTCACGCACCGCGATCTCGTCGTCGGACAGCGAAGCGTCCAGGCTCAACGGATCCTGCGGGTCGAAATCGGGAAGTTTGCCGGTGCTCATAGCCTCATCCTGCCACCGCATGGAAGTGGTACCGCCGATGTTGGCGTCAGCACCGCCGCCAGCGCACAATTGCCGGAATCACGAGCCGGCCGGCTGCTGGCCTGCTATCGGTGTGGTCTGGAGTCGACTCGTCGATTCGCCGCGCTATACCACGACGATGACGGGGGTGGCGGGGTAGGCGCGTCGACGCGGTAGCGTCGCTGATTGTGACGCCCCGCGATCATGGTGACCCTGGCGATGCTCCCTCGACGCCTCTGCCGCTGCGGCCACCGGCGCAGTCCGCCCGTCCGTCCGCGGCCGAGCAGGCCCGCACGATCGCGGCGTCGACGAATGCCGCCACGCTGGCGACCGTGACTGCTGACGGTGACCCATGGGCGTCGTTCGTGGCCTACGGATTGCTGGACGGGCGGCCAGTCCTGTGTGTGTCGAACCTGGCCGAACATGGTCGCAACCTTGCCGGCGACCAGCGCGCCAGCCTGTCGATCGTGGCTGCCAGTGATGACACCGATCCGCTGTCCAGCAGCCGAGTCACCCTGGCCGGCATCGCCTCTCAGCCTTCATCGACCGAGCGGGACGCGGTCCGTGCCGCCTACCTGCGCGCTGTTCCGGCCGGGCGGTTCTTCGCCGACTTCAGCGACTTTACGTTTTGGGTGCTGAAGGTCCAGCGAGCGCGCTGGGTGGGTGGCTACGGCCGGATGGATTCGGCGGACGGCGTGGAATACGAGGCCGCGACACCGGATCCAGTCACCCCGGGTGCCGACGGCGCGATCGCCCACCTCAACGCCGACCATGCCGACGCTCTGGCGGCGATGGCCCGGGCATTCGGCGGCTACCCTGACACTGACACCGCCGTGTGCACCGCAATCGACCGCTACGGCATGGACATTCGGGTGGCTACCCCGCGCGGAATCGCCTACACGCGGATCGGTTTCCGGGAGCGGCTGGATACTCCCGGCCAATTACGCTCGGTAACAGCAGGACTGGCTCGGGAAGCTGCCGCGAGCAACTGCTAGTCGCAGTTGACGCAGATCCCGGTCAGTGACAACTGCATGCCGCAGTGGCAAAAGTTTCCCTCACGCCGGACATCGGCGGAACGCTTCGTACTCATGCGCACGCGACTTTTCGGGTGCTCGACGTACCACGTTCCCTTGCGCTCACTGGGCCCGCGCCCGGTGCCGCTGTCCGCGACGCCGGCGATTTCTTGTTCGGTGCTGAAACCGGTCGTGTAGCCGTCGTAAATATGCAGGTCGGGCAGGCCGTCGCGCCTCTTGGCCACGATGTACGGCTTGTCGGGACTGACGACCGCTTTGTATTCGGCGATACCGATCGCGGCGGTGACTCGGCGGATGAATTGATGGTCTTCGGCCGGGATGCGTGCCCTCGCCATCGCCGCGAGCAACGACTCCGGCGGGTGCTCTGCTGTGGTCACGTTAATCAACGATAAACGGACTGGTCGATGACGTCGCGTCTGCGGACCGTCGTAAGGCGAGTATTAAGCAGCCTGTAGTCGGCTGGCTGACAGTAATTAAGAACGTGAACACCTCGTGTCTGAATCGCCTAACTATAACACGATAAAGCCAGCTACTGCCGGTGGGAGGAGTGTGACGACGCGCGGGTCTGGCATCGCCGGTGCCGGCGCGAGGTCGGCTGGGACTCGCCACACCGCAGTGAAAGTTATTGCTCGATTCGCTTTTTCAGCCGGCCGCCGAGAAACATCCGCATCGTCACGTCCACGAACATGGGCGTCGCCTCGTGCAGGCCGGGACTAATCGGGTAGACGAGGCCGCGCCGCGCGGTTTCGCAGCCCGATCGTCGGTGCCGGCTGCTCCGGTGGCGAGCAACGCAGATTCGTCGGTGGTTCTCGTCGATGTGAGGTTCGTGGCCGTAAAGTTTATTGTCCATCTAGCTCTACCTGAGTCAAGGCGATTGGGCGAGGCCGCTACGACCTTCCGAATCACACCGTCGGCGGCGATTAAGCCCTGTCAGCAGGCGACGTTGCTGTTACTGGCTACGACGATTGGCCATCCTGACCGCATCGGTCCGACCACGCAGGGCAGATCCTGACATCAGATCGAACACCTGAAAGCGAACTGCGAGAGGCTTATAGCGCAGACCGGGCACCCGATATCCAGCTTGACAATAGTAGAGCCAGCACTCATGGTTGTCGGTGTCGTTAGGGTGCGACGCCACGAAAAGAGGGACGGTCTGGATGAGCGGATCAGTCACACCGGTCCTGGTGACCGGTGCAACCGGACGCCATGGGTCCACTGGTACGCACGTCGCGCGCAGGCTGCGCGAAGAGGGTAGGCCGGTGCGGATTTTGGCCCGTGCCCTCAGCGAGCGCACCGACGCGCTGGCCGATCTGGGCGCGCAAGTGGTCATCGGAGACCTGCATGATCGCCGCAGTCTGGTAACCGCGCTCACCGACGTTGAGTTGGCTTATTTCACCTACCCGGTGGACACCGGCATCGTTACTGCGGCCGCCAATTACACGGCCGCGGTCCGGGAGACGGGCCGGGCAGTGCGAACCGTCGTGATGTCGATGGCGCCGGCACATCCGCAGCATCCCAGCGAGCTCGGCCGCGCCCAGTGGCTGGCCGAACAGGTAATGACCTGGGGCGGGCTCGACGTGCTGATTCTGCGAGTCGCCGCGACCTTCCACGAGAACATCGTCGTCCTGCATGGTGACTCAATCAAACGAGAAAATCTGTTGCGCAACAGTTTCAGCGATAAACAGGTCGGATGGATCAATGGCAGCGACGCAGGAGAGCTCGCTGTGTCGGGCTTGCTGAGTCCCGAGCTTTTCGACGGGCCGGTCTGCTACCCCTCGGGATCGGAGCTGCTCAATCACCACGAGGTCGCCGAGATCCTGAGTCAGGAGCTGGATCGTGCGATCAGCTTCGAGCCGATCTCGGCCGACCGGTGGCGTGAGGAACTCATCTGCGTTTCGGAGGATCATCCCGGTGGAGTTGTCAACTACGCGATGGCAGGACATATCGCCAACGTGGGCGCCGCGGTCGCCGCTCGCGGCGCGCCATCCGTCGAATGCACCGAGCTGACGCGGTTGATCGACCGAACGCCGGTGTCGTTGCGAGATTTTGTCCGCGCCAACCGTGCCGAACTGGAGGTAACACGATGACAGACACCGCTGTGGTTCAATCGGATAGCGGTCACAATGGCGTCCTGCGCACGCGAACCTTCAGCTGGCAGGATCCGCTGACCGGGGTGCAAGCGGCCACCGAACTGGCCGGTTTGGATTATCTTCGCGCCATGCAGGCCGGCACCTTGCCGGCGCCACCACTGCTGCACACCTTGGACATGCGGTTGGAGGCAGTGGAGTCCGGGGTCGTGGTCTTCGGCATGACGCCGGCCGAATTTCATTACAACCCAATCGGTTCGGTACACGGCGGGGTGTACAGCACGCTCCTTGACTCCGCCGCAGGCTGCGCGGTCCATTCCCTGTTGCCCGCCGGCACGGGTTACACGAGTCAGGACCTGTCGGTGCGCTTTCTCGCTGCGATTCGCGTGAATACCGGACCGGTGCGATGCACGGGCACGGTCCGCCACCTGGGTCGGCGTACCGCCCTGGCCGAAGCCACCCTGGAGACGACAAGCGGCAAGCTACTGGCGACGGCGACAAGCAACTGCCTGATCCTCAACGAGCGTTAGGAACAGGATTGGCGAAAAGGCAGTATTGGCTTTCTATTTCACGACAACGGGAGTCCCGGCGTGACCGTCGGTCGGGGCTTGGACGCGGGTGCCGCGCGACGATCGACGAGTCGAACCGAATCAACGATCTGACTCTGTAAAGGTATCGTCAGCGAGTAGGGTGGTGCCATGAACGCAGCGACGGACGCGATCACTCTGACGGGTCGTCTGGCCGACGGCGACAGGACCGGCTACCGGGAAGTCTGTCCCATCGAACGCGCGTTGGACACCATCGGAACACGGTCAGCCCTTGTGCTGCTTCGTGAAGCATTCTGGGGTACGAAGCGTTTCGAGGATTTCGCGCAACGCGCGGGATTCACCGAGCAAATCGCGGCAACGCGCCTCAAGCAATTGGTGGACGCCGGAGTTCTCGCCAAGCAGCCGTACAAGTCACCGGGGCAGCGGACTCGCTACGAGTACGTCCTCACCGGTCGTGGTCGACAACTGTTTCCCGTGTTGGTCAGCCTGGTCGAGTTCGGAATGCTGTTGCAGGGCGACGCAAGGCGACTCGACCTGGTGCACGGTGACGGCTGCGGCGCACCACTGGGCACTCACGTGCAGTGCACCGAAGGCCACAGCGTGCAGCACACCCAGTCCGAGGCACGCATCCGTCCCAAACAGAAGCGCTGAGCCGACTGCGAAATGCAGCGGAGCGCCGCTCCGATTGGATTGAATGCTCCTATGGTCGGTACATGGGTCGGCTTCGGGGCTGGTCTGCTCTTAGTGTTGGGCACGTTGATGAGCGTGGCGGGCACCCTCGTTGTCCCCCGGGCGGTCAACTCTCCGGTGTCATTGACGGTCGAGTGGTTTCTCGACGTCACGTTCTTGGTCATCACCAGGCCGGTCCGCACCTTTGAGCGCCGGGACCGGATTCTCGCGTGGCAGGCCCCCATGTCGTTGCTTGTCCGGCTTGCCGTCTGGCTCGGGTTATTGATCGTCGGTTTTGCGCTGCTGCTGCTACCGAGCCTGAAAGGCCATCTCGGACAGTCATTTTCCGAAGCTGGATCATCGGTGTTCACGCTCGGGTATGCGGTACCGGCCAGCGGTGACAGCACGACACTGGAGTACCTGGCCGCGTTCACCGGACTGGTTGTCATCGGGTTGCAAGTGGGCTATCTGCCCACGCTCTACTCCGCCTTCAACAAGCGCGAAACCGAAGTCACCCTGCTCGGTTCGCGCGCAGGCGTGCCGTCATGGGGCCCGGAGCTTCTGGCTCGCAGCCGGTGGGGCATTCTGGATGGCAACATCGCGCCGGTGCTCGAGGCGTTGTTCTTCTCCTGGGAGCGGTGGGCCGCCGAGGTCGCCGAATCGCACACCACTTATTTCACGCTGACCCGGTTTCGCTCGCCCCGGCCACTGTCGCACTGGCTGACCTCGCTGATCGCTGTGATGGACGCAGCCGCTCTGCACCTTGCGGTGGCACCGTCGCGGGAACCCAAACTCGCGCCGCGACTGGCTCTTCGGATGGGCTTTGTGGCTATAGAGCAGATTGCCCGCACCATGCGCCAACCGGTGCCCGATGAGCCCGACGCCGAAGCACCAATATCGTTGACCTTCGCCGACTTCCAACAGGCAACCGCAATGATGCGCGAGGTCGATTACCCGATCGAGCGCTCCGATGAGGAAGCTTGGCCGGACTTTCGGGGTTGGCGGTCCAACTACGACGCCACGGCGTTGCTGCTCGCCCGACAACTCGATGCGCCTCCGGCGCTATGGACCGGAACGCGGCGCTGGCCCTCGACTCCGATAGCCCCGCGTCGGCCTCCGGCGATGATAGCGCCGCAAGCTCGGCGAGACCGGCTTGAAGATCACGAAAGACCTTAGGACCAAAGGAAAGGGCCCCCGCAGCCGGCTGGCTGCGGGGGCCCTCATCACGGACGTCGAGAAGCTCAGTTGATGCCGACAACCTCTTGGGCGATAGCGGCCACGCGGGTCTGAGCGGCCGCCACCACACGCGGACGGCCCTTGTTGGCCTCCTCGTAGGCGACGATTGCGCGGATATCGTGCGGCGCTTCAAGTTCCTTGATCGCGGCCACCGCGTCATTCTGATTGAGCTCGTCGTAGTTGTCGATAGGCAACTCATCGGGGCTGAGAACACCGGTAGCGCCGCGTGCCGAGTGGACAACGTCGGCTACGTGAGCGCTTCCCTCGTCACGAATCACCTTTTCCGCTGACTGAAGCGCTGCGTCTCGCGCGGCCAGTGCGGCCTTCGCCGCCACTTCGCCGGCGTGTGCGCTTCGACTGAACAAGTCGTTCAGCGCAGGTGCGGTGGAGCGCACGGCTTCCACGGCACGGTCGACACCGCGGGTCGACCAATTGACCGGCAGGTTAACCAGTTTGACCACTGATCCCGCCGCCGCCTGCAAAGGTGTGCGGCGTAGTGCGGCCGGTCCACCGAGCGCGTCTTCGGCAAGAACGGTGGTAATCCACTCAACCGTCGCAGAGTGCGCGGTGACCAGGCGCGTCGCCAGTTCTTCAATGTCCGAACGCTTCGCGGCGACCGCAAGGGCCTTGATGTAACGCGAGCGGTCGAGCAGTTGGCCCTCGAGGGCAAGGTCACCCAGAAGTGCTTCGCTGAACGGCTGAGCCTGCTCGGTGAGAGCCTTGACCGCAGCCCCCGCGCGGCCCAAGAACGGACCGATCACGTCCGGAAAACCGCCCAGGTCGCGGATCGCGGATGCGATCGACGCAGCCCGGATGCGGCCATTGGCCGCATTCTGAGTCAATTCCCGACGCACTGCGTCGGTGCGGGCCTGCGCGACACGGGTTTCGGCAACTTGAATTTCGGTATTCGTCAGATCCAGCACAGTGCGCAGCTGTGCTAGCAACGAAGCGTTGTCGGGTGTAGTCACTTACTAACTTCTCCTAATGAATCGAGGTCAATCGGCGCGGTACGCACCTTCACTTCGGCTACCCCACTGAGGCCGAAGGTAATCGAGCAACAGCCAATGTGACAAATGTCATCGCACCAAATTGGGTGGAAAACAAGTGATTTCGACGAAGGACCTGGCCTGCGCTTGGATGGCGCGTCGCGTCAGTCTTTTCCGCGCGGCGGCGGCTGAACCTCGACGCCACTCGACCCATGCTCGGGCCCGGCTGCCGGGTGTTCAGCCGGCAGCCGGTCGCGGAATCGGGTCGCCTCACCTGAAGTGTGGTCGCCGGTGCGCCGTTCGTCGCCGTGGTACGGGCCGGGCTTCGGCCGCGGCTTTCCGCCCGGGAACGCCAACCGGAAGATGGTGCGGTGCACAGAGAACCATTGCTTAGAAAATGGTCCGGTGTTGTACGGCAACTCGTAGCGCTCACAGATGTCTTTGATCTTCGGCGCGATCTCCGAGTAGCGACTGCTGGGCATGTCGGGATACAGGTGATGCTCGACTTGAAAACTGAGATTGCCGCTCATGAGGTGAAACAGTGGACTGCCGTCGATGTTGGCGGCGCCGACCAACTGGCGCACGTACCAGCCGCCGCGTGTCTCGTCCTCCACCTCTTCTTCGGTGAAGGTGTAGGTCTGGTCCGGGAAATGGCCGCAGAAGATGATGGCGTGCGACCACACGTTGCGAATGAAGTTGGCCAGCGCATCGGCGGCCAGGGTGCGCAGGAATGTGCTTTCCAGCCCGGGCAGCACCCGGTCTGCAAAACGTGCCGTGGCCCCGATCCGGCCCGTGCTCGACACCTTGCGGAGCCGTCGGCCGATACGGGAGTTCGCCGGCTGATCGATGCGGCCGCGCAAGGCCAGCTGTGCAAGTGCGAAGGCGCCGGCACTGACCGCCGGCCAGCCGACATAGTCCTTCTGAATCTGCTTGCGTGCCTTGCCGCCGATCCCTTTCAGGTCTTTCAGCACTTCCGACTTCGGCTTTTCACCGGCAAGGATGGCCTGAATGTTCAGATCGTGGACCGCGACACCCCACTCGAACAGCGCGGTGAGCAGCGTGTTGTAGAGGAATTGCCCCAGATTGGCCGGGCGCCATTCTTGCGCGGGATCGATGCGCATGATCTCGTATCCGAGATCCTTGTCCTTGCCCAAGATATTGGTATAGGTGTGGTGGATGTAGTTGTGGGAGTGCTTCCACGCCTCCGCGGTCGAGGCAGTGTCCCAATCCCACACCGATGAATGGATATCGGGATCGTTCATCCAATCCCACTGACCGTGCATCACGTTGTGGCCGATCTCCATGTTTTCCAGGATCTTGGCCACCCCCAGACACGCGGTGCCTGCGATCCATGCGGTTTTCGACCGCGACGCAAGCAACAGCACGCGCCCGACCACCAAGATCTGGCGCTCTGCTTTGATCACCGCTTTGATGTAGTGGCGGTCGCGGTCGCCGAGGTCGGCGAACACCTCGTCGTGAATCGCGTCGAGTTCCTTCGCGAGCTTTTCGAGTTCTTGTTCGCTCAGCCGAGCGAGCGGGCTTTCCACATAGTTGTCATCGGTGGTTCCTTTCGATCAGAGTTCGAGTTCGACGTCGCCTTCGGCGGTGTTGATACAGATCCTGACGTCTTGGCCGGTGGGCTCAGTGACCTCGCCGGAGCGCAGATCGCGTAGCTTGCCCGATTTCAACGTCCCGGTGCAGGTATGGCAGATCCCGATACGGCAGCCGTACGCCAGCTTGAGACCGGCTTTCTCGCCGGCTTCCAAAATCGGCGTGCCGCTGTCGCATTCAGCAGTTGTCTCGCTTTGGAGGAAGGATACTTCGCCTCCCTCGCCTGCACCCGCATCGCCGCTGATCTTCGGCTGGAATCGCTCGAAGTGCAGACGATCGGGATCGCCGTTGTCGTCCCAGTGCTCGATGAGCGCATCGAGCAGTTCGCCGGGGCCGGAGCAGAACGCTTCGCGTTCGCGCCAGTCCGGACACAACTCGTCCAGGTCGCCCGGCGACATGCGGCCGCGCTCCGAGGTAAGCCGCAGATCCAGCCGCATGTGCTCGTTGCGTTGGTCGAGGTCTTCCAGTACGGACAGGAACATGGTTTGTTCGCGCGTGCTCACGGAGTGAATGACCACGACGTCGCCGAGTTCCTTGCGGCGATCCAGGCTGCGCAGCATGCTCATGATCGGCGTGATACCGCTACCGGCGCTGATGAACAGCATCTTGGGCGGCACCTCTTCGGGAAGGGTGAACACGCCTTCCACTTCGCCGAGTCGCACCACTTCGCCGGGCTGAATCTTCTCCACCAGGTAGGGCGAGACGACGCCACTGTCCACTTTCTTGGGCGTGACGCTGATCAGGCCGTCGTCAGGCGCCGGATCCGAGGTGAGCGAATACGCCCGCCAGTGGTAGCGGCCGTCGATGACCAAGCCGAGCCGCACGTATTGACCCGGCTTGTGACCCATCCACTCGTAGCCGGGCCTGATCAGCACGCTGACCGCTTCCGAGCCTTGCGGCTCTACCCGCTCGACCTTTCCGCGCAACTCCCTGGTAGTCCACAACGGGTTGATCATCTCGAGGTAGTCGTCAGGACGCAGCGGGCTGAACAGCTGCCGCACGGCACGCAGGAATAACTTGCGACCCCGTGGAACCGGGGGTGGTAGCACCGCGTTCTGCCATAGGGCTAAACGTACACATATGTACACTGGAATCAACCAGAATGGCTAAATAAGCATCTCTGAACAGGTACTTTAGCGGAAGATGCGTTCCAGAAATTTGGAACAGTCGTTCACTGGCTAAGACGGCGCCGCGAGCGGCCGTCCAGATCGGTTGGCGTCGGTTTACGCGGCGTCTACTGCGCTCCGAGCCGCATCCTTCTCGGTCGTGGCACCCGCATTGACGAGGCTGCCGCCGGCGTTCTCGAGATGCGCGCGAATAAACCACTGGAACTTCTCGAGTTCGGTGGCGTGCGCGATCAGCAAGTCCTGCGTGACCAGGTCCAGATCTTCGAGGCGCGCAACGTTCTTTCGGGTGTCTTCGATGATGCCCGTGTACACCAGGTCGAGCGCTGCCATATGTGCCCCGGTGAGGTCGCGTCCCAACGAGTAGTCGTTCCAGGTCCGATCCTCGATGATCGCCCCGGGGGTGCCCTTCGGTGATGCACCCAGCGTCGCGATCCGCTCGGCCACCTCGTCGGCGTAGCCACGCACCAGCACTACCTGGGGGTCGATCATCTTGTGGACGCCGATGAAGCTCGGCCCGACAACATTCCAGTGCACGTGCTTGAGCGTGAGATGCAAATCGTTGTAGGCGCTGAGCTGCTTTTGCAGAAGCGCAGCGACGTCGGCGCCTTGCGCATCGGTGAGACCGGGAACGGTGAACCGTGACATAAATTTCCATCCATGTCGACCACAAGATGCGCTCACCGAGCTGGTCGCGGGGAGTTTGGCCTGCTACGTATGTACCCAGGCAGCGTGATCGTCAACCCGAGCCGCGTTTCCGGCGGAAGCTCTCCCGGTAGCCTCACGGCATGGAACGTCCGCGACGCGGTCTGGCGTGGTTAGGCATCGATGTGGCCTGCGTTCTGGTGTTCTGTTCCGTCGGGCGGCGCAGTCACGACGAGGGGCTCAACGTCGCGGGCATCGCGACGACGGCCTGGCCCTTCCTGAGCGGGACCGCCCTGGGGTGGCTGACGTCGCAGGCTTGGCGCCGACCGACGGCGGTGTATCCGACCGGAGTTGTGGTGTGGCTGTGCACGGTCGCCGTCGGCATGCTGCTGCGCAAGGCCACCTCTGCCGGCGTCGCCGCGAGTTTCGTCGTGGTGGCGGCGTCGGTCACCGCGCTGCTGTTGCTGGGCTGGCGAGCGGTCGCCCGGTTCACGCGGCGCGCGGAGCCCTCGACAGGGCAGGCCTGACGGTGGTCCGCACAGACAACGACACCTGGGATCCGGCGACCGGCGTCGGCACCACAGCCACTTTGGTGGCAACCGCGCGGGCGCTGGCCACCCGGGCGGGGTTGATCAACGACCCGTTCGCCGAGCCATTGGTGAGCGCCGTGGGGATGGAGTTCTTCACCAAGGTGGCCAGCGGCGAGCTGGCGCTGAGCGATCTCGGTGACAACAACGGATTGGCTTTGCTCACAGACCTTTTCGCGGTCCGTACCCGATTCTTCGACGACTTTCTCACCGACGCCTGCCGGGCAGGCATCCGGCAGGTGGTGATCTTGGCGTCCGGGTTGGACGCCCGGCCGTACCGGCTGTGGTGGCCGGCCGGGACCACCGTGTTCGAGATCGACCAGCCGCAGGTCATCGATTTCAAAACCCGGACGTTGCGAAGTCTGAACGCCACGCCGAACGCCAACCGGCGCGCGGTGGGCATCGACCTTCGGCGGGACTGGCCGGAGGCGCTGCGGCGCCTCGGCTTCGATGCCGCCAAGCCGACCGTGTGGATCGCCGAAGGGCTGTTCATCGGCTTTCTAGCACCGGCCACCCAGGACCGATTGCTCGACAATCTCACCGCGCTGAGCGCTCCCGGCAGCCGGGCCGCGGCCGACTACCTGCCAGAGCAGCAACGTCCGTTGCCGAGCCAGGAACACGCGTTGGCCGATCGCTGGCGGCGGTTCGGTTACGAGGACGGCCTGGCCGAGCTCACCTACCCCGACGGGCTCCACGATCCGGCCGGGTCACTGGCTGCCCTCGGCTGGAAAACCGAGGTGACCAGCCTGGGGGAGTTGTTCACCGCCACGGGGCTCCCGGGTTTGCGTCGTGAAGACCTCAACGGCGCCCCCGTCGCCGGCCGCTACGTCCGAGCGATTCTGACGTAACCGGCCGGAATGCGGCCGTTGATGAAACGTTAGACATGTAAGTGATGAGCCGAGCCAGCCAACCGCTGCCGCCACAACAGCTTCGCTTTGTGACGGTGAGTCGAGACGACCCGAGGGCTCAGCCGTTGCTCGATGAGTTGGCTATCGAGTACGCACAGCGCTACGAAAGCACGCCGCCGGCGATCATGGCGTGGTTGACGGCGGTTCCGGTCGCGGAATTCGCACCGCCTGACGGCGGCTTCATTATCGGCGAGGTCGACGGGGTCGCGGTCACCGGCGGCGCATTCCAGCGATTCGACGCACAGACCGCCGAGCTCAAGCGAATCTGGACCGACAGCGCGCATCGGCGCCGCGGCTTGGCCACGGCCCTACTGGTCGAACTCGAGAGCATCATCGCCGACCGGGGCTACCGGCGGGTCTATCTGACGACCGGTAACCGGCAGCCCGAGGCTGAAGGTCTCTATGAATCAGCCGGTTACACAAGGCTGTCCGAGCCGTTGCCCTCTCGTGGGCTGGTCTTTCCGGTCGCCTTCACGAAAGACCTGCCGTGAACCGCCTACTGCACTTGGGCGTTGCGCTCGACGGCTACGGCTGGCATCGGCAGGCGTGGCGAAGCACGCTGGCCGCCGATCCCGCGGCGGAGTCGGTCCTCAGCGGTCGGTACTGGGCCGGCCTGGCGGCCACTGCCGAGCGCGGCTTGCTGGACTTCCTCACCATCGACGACGCGCTGACACCCCAGCCCGGCCGCCGCGAAGCCATCAGCCCGCGACGGCTGGCCGGTCGCGGCGATGCGGTTCTGATCGCCGCCCGCATCGCCCCGGTCACCCGGCATATCGGGCTGATACCGGTGGCTACCGTCACGCATACCGAGCCGTTTCACATCTCCAAGGCCATCGCCAGCCTGGACCACGTGTCACATGGCCGGGCGGGCTGGCAGCCTCGGGTGAGCGCGAGTCCGCACGAGGCGGCGTTGTTCGGTCGTCGCCATCCCGCTCACGACGGCGACGACCTGTTCGACGAGGCCGCCGACGCTGTCGAGGTGGTGCGCCGGCTGTGGGACAGCTGGGAGGACGACGCGATCATCCGCGACGCGGCCACCGGCCGCTACATCGACCGGGACAAACTGCACTACATCGATTTCCACGGGAAATACTTCTCGGTCAAAGGTCCCTCGATCACCCCGCGACCGCCACAGGGCCAGCCGGTGGTGGCCGCGCTGGCCCACGCGCCGCGCATCTACGAATTCGCCGCCGCCGCTGCCGATCTCGTCTTCATCACGCCGACCGACAATGCGACACTCGACACCATCATCGACGAGGTCAAGGGGGCCGGCGGACAACATCTCAAGGTCTACGCCGATCTGGCGGTGACCTTCGGTGGTGACACCGAATTCGGTTCTGACGCTCTCATTCTCGACGGCAACGCGGGCGACGTAGTCGACCTGCTGTTGGAATGGCAACGGCGCGGCATCGACGGGGCGCGGCTGCGTCCCGCCGTCAACGCCACCGACCTGCCGGCGATCGTCGACGAGGTGGTGCCACTGCTGCAGCGGGCCGGGGTGTTTCGCACCGGGTATACCGATGGCGAGACACTGCGTCGGCGGCTCGACCTGCCGATCGCGCCCAATCGATACGCGGAGGAGCGGCCCACGTGACTACTGTTCCACTGTCGATCCTGGATCTGTCACCGATCAGCGCAGGCAGTGACGCCGCGACAGCGTTGCGCAACACGATCGATCTCGCCCAACGTGCAGAGCAATGGGGATATCGCCGGTTCTGGATCGCCGAGCACCACTTCGTCGGCGTCGCGAGCTCGGCGCCGGCGGTATTGATCGGGCAGATCGCCGCCGCCACCAACAACATTCACGTCGGCGCGGCCGCGGTCCAGCTAGGCCACACCACGGCCGCGGCGGTGGTCGAGAGTTTCGGGATGCTTGAGGCGTTCTATCCGGGCCGGATCGACCTCGGCGTCGGGCGCGGGCAGCGGCGCGACACCGGTTTCAAGCCCAAGTCGCCGTCGGCAAAGAAAGATCGCCCACCACGGCAGTGGCGCGAAGTCGACGGCGTCGTGATTCCGCTGCCGTTCGACCTGCGCGGGTTGCTCGACACGGAGCGGGTGCTGGCGACGATGGGAGTCCTGCAGCAGCCCGAGGCGGTGGCGCCCGATTTCGCCGACCAACTCGGCGACATCATCGCGATGCTCGCCGGCACCTACGAGGTCGGCGGATTCGACGTTCATGCCGTGCCCGGGGATCGGTCCGGCCTGAAGCCGTGGATCTTCGGCAGCACCCGCGGTCAGAGTGCGCGACTGGCCGGCGCGCACGGGTTGCCGTTCGTGGCCAGCTATCACATCACTCCGGCTACCGCACTGGAAGCCATTGAGGCTTATCGCGATACGTTCGTCCCGTCGGCGACGCTGCAGCAGCCCTACGTCGTGGTGTCCGCCGACGTCGTCGTCGCCGAAGACAACGCCACCGCGCGGCATCTCGCGGCCGGTTATGGACATTGGGTGTATTCCATCCGGACCGGCGTGGGCGCGGTGCCCTATCCGCGTCCGGGCGATTGCGGTCCACTTCCCGACGAAGCGCTGCCGGTGGTCCAGGACCGGCTGGAGACGCAATTCGTCGGTGACCCGGACGAGGTCGCGGAGCGGTTATCCGCGCTGCAACGGCTGACCGATGCGGACGAGCTTGTTGTGACATCGGTGACCCATGACCACCGCGACCGGCTGCGCTCCCACGAGCTGCTGGCCCGGCGCTGGGGAATCGGCGGATGAACGTACGAGAAGGCAAGCACCGCAAGCCTGTTCATCTAGCCGCCCATTTCCCCGGCGTCAACAACACGACGGTGTGGACCGATCCGTCGTCGGGCAGTCAGATCGACTTCGACTCGTTCGTGCACATGGCGCGCACGGCCGAACGCGGCCTGTTCGACTTTTTCTTTCTGGCCGAGGGTCTGCGGCTGCGTGAACATCGCGGCCGGATTCACGACCTCGACGTGGTGGGCCGGCCGGACACGTTCACCGTGCTGGCTGCGCTGGCCGCTGTCACCGACCGGCTGGGTCTGACCGGAACCATCAACACCACCTTCAACGAGCCTTTCGAGGTGGCACGGCAATTCGCCACCCTCGACCATCTGTCCGAGGGCCGCGCGGGTTGGAACATCGTCACCTCGTCGGACGCCTTCACCGGTGAGAACTTCCGGCGCGGCGGCTTCCTCGACCATGCCGACCGCTATCAGCGCGCCGAAGAGTTCCTCAGCGTGACCCGCGAATTTTGGGACAGCTGGGCTGCCGACGCTGTGGTCGCAGATATCGAGGCTGGAACATATGTCGATCCCGGCCGGGTCGGCGCGGTCGATCATCACGGCGCACAGTTCGACGTCCGTGGCGTCGCGACGCTGCCGGCCGGCCCACAAGGGCATCCGATTCTGCTGCAGGCCGGCGACTCTGACGAAGGCCGCAACTTCGGCGCGCATTACGCCGACGCCCTGTTCACCCTGCACGGGTCGCTCGAAGATGGTCAGCGCTATTACGCCGACGTCAAAGGCCGGGCGGTGTCCTATGGCCGAAATGCTGATCAGCTCAAAGTCTTTCCGGCAGCCACGTTCGTGCTCGGCGACAGCGCGGAGGAGGCCGCGGACAAGGCGCTGTACATACAGCACCAACAGGTCAGCGGGCCGACGGCGATCGCAATGCTCGAACGCATTTGGGGCCGTGACCTGTCCGAGTACGACCCCGACGGCCCACTGCCCGAACAGGATCCGACCGGCGACATCAGCATCACCCAGGGTCGGGTTCGCCACGGCGATCCCATCGAGGTGGCCCGCAGCTACCGCGAGCGGGCGCAGGCGGAAAACCTGTCGATCCGCGAACTGATCATCGCCGTCACCAGCAGACAACAGTTCGTCGGCACCGCCGATCAGATCGCCGCCGAGATCGACCAGTACATCCAGGCCGACGCGTGCGACGGGTTCATCTTGGTGCCGCACCTGACGCCACATGGTCTGGACGACTTCGTCGACCATGTGGTGCCGCTATTGCAGGAGCGCGCGGATTTCCGAACCGAATACAGCGGTCACACGCTGCGGGACCACCTCGGGCTCAGCCGAGGCGATGCCGATGCCGAACTCGACGCCAGCGTCACTGCTACTCGCTTGGGTTAGCGTCGATCTCGATGTCGCGCCGTCACGTGTTCTAGCGGGCCAACGCGCTCGCCCGATTGGCGGCGTCGCGGATTGGGCCCCGCCACACATCGCCATGGCCGGGCACCAGAATCTCGGTGTCCAGCAGCGCCAGCGCCGCGAGGCTACGGATGCAGCCGTCCTGATCGTGGCTGAACATGGCGGGCAGCAGCTGCGGTCCACTGCGCGCGAGCAGCGGATGACCGGTCACCAGCGCGTCGCCGCTGGCCAAAATCCCGTCGACCAAATACGAGCAGTGACCGCCGGTGTGGCCGGGTGTGGGGATCGCCGTCGGACGGCCGGGCAACTGCGCGGCCGCCTCAGCGGTCAGTGGTTGCGCGGTCGGGATGCCCTCACGGCTGAGCCCACCGTCGCGCACCAGGTGCGCTGTCCACGATGCCCACCGCGGTCGCCAGATGTGCTTCGCGACCTCCAGCGGCGAGGCCTGCTCCAGATACTCGCGCTTGGCATGGCCGACCTCGTCGGCATGGCAATAGACCGGAGTGCCATGGGTTTTGGCGAACCAGATCGCCGAGCCGAGGTGGTCAATGTGGGCGTGGGTGAGCAGAATCGCCCGCACGTCCTCTGCCTGATATCCGAGCAGCTGTAGCGAGGCCAGCACGTCGTCGCGATCACCCGGATATCCGGCGTCGATCAGCATGACGCCGGCGTCGTCGGTGACCAGCAGCCAGTTCACTGCCCCGCCCTGGACGAGGTGCACGGTCTCGGTGACGGCCTTCAACACCGGTGCCATGCCCCAGAGTGTAAGCACCGCCGCACTTGCGGTCGGCGCGGTGCCGAATGCGCGTCGACCCGCTGCGTCCGGCTCCGCCGCACTTGCGATCGCGCGGTGGAGTAGAAACGACAGCGTGGCTGAACTCAAACTTGGATACAAGGCGTCGGCGGAACAATTCGCGCCGCGCGAACTCGTCGAGCTGGCTGTGGAGGCCGAGGCGCACGGCATGGACAGCGCTACGGTCAGCGATCACTTCCAGCCGTGGCGACACGAGGGCGGCCACGCGCCGTTCTCGCTGGCCTGGATGACTGCCGTGGGTGAGCGCACCAAGCGGCTCCAGTTGGGGACCTCTGTGCTCACCCCGACCTTCCGGTACAACCCCGCCGTCATCGCGCAGGCGTTCGCGACGATGGGTTGTCTGTACCCGGATCGCATCTTCCTCGGCGTCGGCACCGGGGAGTCACTCAACGAGATCGCCACCGGCTATGAGGGCGAGTGGCCGGAGTTCAAGGAGCGCTATGCCCGGCTGCGTGAAGCGGTGCGGTTGATGCGCGAGCTGTGGCTGGGTGACCGGGTCGACTTCGAGGGCGAGTACTACCACACCAAGGGCGCCTCGATTTACGACGTGCCTGAGGGCGGCATCCCGATCTACATCGCCGCGGGCGGCCCGCAGGTCGCCAAGTACGCGGGCCGCGCCGGCGACGGCTTCATCTGCACCTCCGGTAAGGGCGAGGAGCTGTACAAGGACAAGCTCATCCCCGCCATGAAGGAGGGTGCGGAGGCTGCGGGCAAGAATCCCGACGACATCGACCGGATGATCGAGATCAAGATCTCCTACGACACCGATCCCGAACTGGCGCTGGAGAACACGCGGTTCTGGGCGCCGCTGTCGTTGACCGCCGAGCAGAAGACCAGCATTCACGACCCGCTCGAGATGGAGAAGGCCGCTAACGAGCTGCCGATCGAACAGGTCGCCAAGCGCTGGATCGTAACCTCTGATCCCGATGAGGCGGTCGCGAAGGTGAAGGACTACGTCGGCTGGGGTCTCAACCACCTGGTGTTCCACGCGCCGGGTCACGACCAGCGACGGTTCTTGGAGCTGTTCCAGAAGGACCTCGAGCCCCGGTTGCGACGGCTGGGCTGACTCGGCATGCCAGGCGTCGCTGAGGCAACAGGGCTTTACATCGCGGCGCCGGAAGGCGACACCGGCAAGTCGGCGATCGCGCTGGGTATCGTGCACCGGCTGGCGTCGACGGTGGCCAAAGTCGGTGTATTCCGGCCGATCACGCGGTCTGAAGGCGGCGATCGCAAGCGCGGCGAAGCCGGGTGCAGCGGGTCGCCGCTTCCAGGCGAGGAGCGCGACTATATTCTCGATCTTCTGCTGGCCCATGCCACCGCGGGCCTGCCCTACGAGCGCTGCATCGGTGTCACCTACCAGCAGCTGCACGCAGATCGCGATGCCGCCATCGACGACATCGTCGAGCGCTATCACGCGGTGGCGGCGGAGTGCGATGCCGTCGTCATCGTCGGCAGCGACTACTCGGACGTGGCGAGCCCTGCGGAGCTCGGCGTCAACGCGCGCATCGCGGTCAATCTCGGCGCGCCGGTCGTGCTGGCAGTACGGGCCAAGGACCGCAGCGCCGAGCAAGTCGCCCACGCCGTCGAAGTGTGCCTCGCCGAACTGAACACTCAGCACGCGCATACTGCGGCCGTCATCGCCAATCGATGCGAGCCAACCCAATTGACCGCGATTACCGATGCACTGCGAAGATTCGCACCGAAAGCGTACGCGGTGCCCGACGAACCTTTGCTGGTAGCGCCGACTGTCGCCGACCTGGAAACCGCGGTCAACGGGACACTGCTCAGCGGTGACACCGCGTTGCTGAGCCGCGAGGCGATGGGCGTGGTGGTCGCCGGTATGACGGCCGATCATGTGCTGGAGCGGCTCGGCGAAGGCGTGGCGGTGGTCACTCCCGGCGATCGGTCGGATGTCGTGCTGGCCGTTGCGAGTGCCCATGCCGCCGAGGGGTTTCCGTCGTTGTCGTGCATCATCCTCAACGGCGGATTCGAGTTGCATCGGTCGATCGCGGCGCTGGTGGCCGGCCTGCGACTGCGGTTGCCGATCATCACGACCGCACTGGGCACCTTCGAAACGGCCAGCGCGGTCGGATCAGCCCGAGGTCGAGTCACCGCGACGTCGCAGCGCAAAGTCGACACCGCACTCGAGCTGATCGAGAACCATGTCGATCTCGCGGACTTGTTGGCGCAGTTGGCGATCCCGATTCCCAAGGTCACCACGCCGCAGATGTTCACCTATCAACTGCGTGAGCAGGCCCGGTCGAAGCGCAAGCACATCGTGCTGCCGGAGGGCGATGACGATCGGATCCTCAAATCTGCCGGTCGAGTGCTGCAGCGCGGCATCGCCGACCTGACAATTCTCGGCGTGGAGAGTCAGATTCGCTCCCGCGCAGCCGAACTCGGCGTTAATCTGGACGACGCGACGGTGTTCGACCCACGCACCAGCGACCTGTGTGATCAGTTCGCCGAACAGTACGCGCAGCTTCGTGCCAAGAAGGGCATCAGCCTCGAGCAGGCCCGCGAGACCATCCACGACGTGTCCTATTTCGGCACCATGCTGGTGCACAACGGCATGGTCGACGGCATGGTCTCCGGTGCGGCGCACACCACCGCGCACACCGTTCGGCCCGCTTTGGAGATCATCCGGACCGCCCCCGGCATATTGACAGTCTCCAGCGTCTTCTTGATGTGCCTGCCGGACCAGGTTCTCGTGTTCGGGGATTGCGCGATCGTTCCGGACCCGACCGTCGAGCAACTCGCCGACATCGCGATCAGCGGCGCACAGACCGCCGCACAGTTCGGCATCGAGCCGCGAGTAGCCATGCTGTCGTATTCGACCGGCGAATCCGGTATCGGCGCCGACGTCGACAAAGTCAGGGAGGCAACCGAATTGGTGCGCAGCCGGGCGCCGCAGGTGCTGGTCGAAGGCCCGATTCAGTACGACGCCGCCGTCGAGCCCTCCGTCGCGGCCACGAAGATGCGCGACTCGCCGGTCGCCGGCCGGGCAACCGTGCTGATATTCCCCGATCTGAACGCAGGCAACAACGCGTACAAAGCGGTGCAGCGCAGCGCGGGCGCGATCGCGATCGGTCCGGTACTGCAGGGTTTGAACAAGCCGGTCAACGACCTCTCTCGCGGCGCCCTGGTCGAAGACATCGTCAACACCGTGGTGATCACCGCGATCCAGGCTCAGGGCGCTGATGGCCACTAGTCCAGTCGTGCTGGTACTCAACTCCGGTTCGTCCTCGCTGAAATATCAACTGATCGAACCCGGTTCGGGCACGTCGTTGGTGGAGGGCACCGTCGAGGAGATCGGTGAGCCGTCGTCGCCCGTCGCCGACCACGGCGCGGCGCTGCGGGCGGCGTTCGAGAAGTTGTCCGATCAGGGCATCGACCTGAAGGCCTGCGGACTGGTCGCCGTGGGGCACCGGGTCGTCCACGGTGGGGCTCTCTTCTACCGGCCGACGGTCCTCGACGACGCGGTCCTCGCCGAACTCGAGCACGTGTCGGTACTGGCGCCACTGCATAATCCACCCGCGATCGAGGGCATCGAAGTCGCCCGCAAACTACTTCCCGACGTGCCGCATGTCGCGGTGTTCGACACCGCGTTCTTCCACCACCTGCCCGCCGCCGCGGCGACCTACGCGATCGACCGCGAGCTTGCGGAGAAGTGGCATATTCGTCGTTACGGATTTCACGGGACATCGCATCGGTATGTCAGCGAACAGGCGGCCGAGTTCCTGGGTAAGCCGCTGGGACAGCCTGAATCAGGTTGTGCTGCATTTGGGTAACGGCGCGTCAGCGTCTGCGATCGCCGGCGGCCGCCCGGTCGACACCTCGATGGGACTGACTCCGTTGGAGGGCCTGGTGATGGGCACCCGCAGCGGCGATATCGATGCGAGCATCGTCGGCTACCTGCATCGCGAAGCCGAGATGAGCGTCGACGACATCGAGTCCATGCTCAACCATCACTCCGGAATGCTGGGGCTCGCCGGCGAGCGGGACTTCCGGCGGCTGCGGCAGTTGATCGAATCGGGCGACGGCTCAGCGCAATTGGCCTACGACGTGTTCGTCCATCGGCTGCGTAAGTACATCGGGGGATACCTGGCGATCCTCGGCCGCACCGATGTGGTGACCTTTACCGCCGGGGTGGGAGAGAACGTCGCGGCGGTGCGCTTCGACGCGATCACTGGCTTGACAGAGTTGGGCATCGAAATCGACGAGCAGCGAAACGCCCAGTCGGTCAAAGGTGCTCGGCGGATATCGACGGACAATTCACGGGTTGCCGTGCTGGTGGTCCCGACCAACGAGGAGTTGGCGATCGCGCGAGACTGCCTACGCGCGATTTAACGGCGGGAGGCGCCGACGGGAAAACCGCCGGCGCCGCCCACCCTCGCGATCAGAACAGGCCGGCCAGCAATTCAGAGACCGCGCCGGTGAGGTTGAGCGTCACGTCGCCGCCGGAGATCGAGAGTGGCAGTCCCAGGTCGCTGATCACGCTGCTCAGCAGCGTTGTTACGTCCAGCGTCGGGTCAGGCCCCAGCAGGCCCGGCAATTCGGACGCGACCGACGGGATGTGGCCGAGCGCCGTCAGCAGATCCTGGGCCAGGTCCACATCGAAGGTGGGAATCGATCCTCCGGTCAATCCGGGGATGTCCAGGTCCAGGCTGAGGTTACTCGGGAACAGCCCTTCGAGCGTGCTCAGCGGAATGCTGATGTCCGAGCCGCCGGCACTGCCGAACAGGCCCTCGATCGTGCTGAGCGGCAGACTGATCGCCGAATTGCCGGAGCTGCCGAGGAGCGTCTCCAGCTCCGAGACCGACAGCGAGATGTCGCTGCTGCCGGAGGTGCCCAGCAGTCCCTCGAGGGTGGACGTAGACACGCTGATGTCGCTGCTGCCCGCGGTACCGAGCAAGCCCTCGAGGCTGCTGAGCGAGACGCTGATGTCCTGACTGCCGGTGGTGCCGAGCACGGACTCCAGGTCACTGAGGACGGTGCTGTCGGGAACGCTGATGTTGATGGCGCTGCCGCTGTTGAGACCGAGAGCCGACTCGATGGTGCTGAGGGAGACACCAACGTGCTGCCCTAAGACCGATACCGTGATGCCGTTGGGCGCAATCAGGCCGAGGATGGTTTCTTCGTTCAGCGACAAGGACAGGCTGCCACCGCCACCAAGGGCCCCGCTGAGAAGTTGGTCGAGGCTGAGCGGTATGGAGATGTTGCCACCGGTGGCGACCTCGCCGAGGAGACTATCCAGGGAAATCGGCAGCGAGATATCTCCGCCGGGCGCTGCGCCTTCGAGGAGGGTGTCCAGGCTGACCGGAAGCGTGAGACCTCCGCTGGGAGCGAGGTCGCCCAATAGATCGTCGAGGGTGACCGGAAGGCTGAGCGTGCCACTCGGCGCGATGTCGCCGAGCAGGCTGTCCACGCTGAACGGCAGGTTGAGCGAGCCGCTGGGAGCCAATTCGCCCAGGATGTTGCCGATGTTGACCGATACGTCCAGCGAGCCGGGCTCGAGAATCGTTGGGGTGCTGGTCAAGTCGCCGCCGCCGATCGCCGACACCTCATCGGCGATCGTGTTGCTGATCTGCTCAAGGGTTGTGAGTCCGCCGCCCGAGCCCGTGCTGAGCAGCGCATCGGCGCCCTCGATCAGCAGAGAAATCGGGTTGGTCACCGGGTTGGACGTGCCGTGCAAGAGGTCGGTCCACAGTGTGCTGAGACCTTGCGAGATATCCGGGTCGGTCACCCAGTGACTACTGCTCGAAATCGATTCGACCCCTGACCAGTCGACCTGGGCAGGGGTGGCCAGTTGGGACGCGTCGTAGTCGACGTGGTCGACGAGTTTGACCGGCCGCTGCTGCACGTTGGATCGTGGGGTCGCCATCGGTGTCGTGGCGATCAGGCTGGCGCCGACGAGTGCGATACCAGCGGTGACATAAGGACGGAGTGTCTGCTGCATTTTCGATCTCCTCTGAACACGATGCGGCGAAATCGGACTTTAGCTGAGATTCGACTGAGAGAAGTTCAGTTTTCCGGATTTAATCGCCGTCTGTCCGGATGAGTTATCGCATTCATCTAGCTGAGCTATCCACTCAGCAGGCGCACGCGCTGCTCACATCGGCACCTCGGCCCGACCGGCCGGGAGGCGACTAAGCCAGAAATCCCAGGCTGCGCCGACCGGCCCCGACCGACGGCGTCGGGTCGGTTTGCAGCGTTCGCGCGAGCAGTTCGTAGTAGACGTCGCGAAAGTCTGTCGTGCCTTTGAGATCACCGTTGTCGAGGTCGGTGAGGCTAGGTTCCTCGCCGTAGAAGCCGCCCTTCACCGGACCTCCAGCGACGAATACCGGGCCGGCGGTGCCGTGATCGGTGCCCCCGGCGCCGTTGGCTTTCACCCGCCGTCCGAATTCCGAGTACGCCATCAAGACAACATTTTTGCCGTACTTGTCGCCAGCCATCTGCTCGAGGAACGGTGTGACGGCCTGGTCGAGCTTCTGCAAGAGTGGCTGCTGAATGCCGCGCTCGACGACGTGGGTGTCGAAACCGCCGAGTTGCACCGAATACACCCGGGTGGGCACCGCTGCCTTCACCGCGGCCGCAACCATGTTCAGTTGGCCCGCCAGCGACCTGGGCTTCTCGCCCGACGGCTTGATCGACCGGAACGTCGAGTCCGTGGTGCGGGTGGCGCGGTAGGCCTCGCATACCGCGGCCATCGCGGGTGTGTCACCCGGATCGTCGACACCGAGCGCGTCCATCGCGTCGGCGAATCTCTCCGCCGCCGCCATCTCCTTCGACGTGGACAGTGCTGCAGCCGTGGACTTTTCGCCAACGGCTAGCGGTGGAAGCGTCGAACCGACGTTGACGGCGCGCAGTGGGTCGGTGCCGGTCACGTCCAGCCAGCGGCCGATCCAGCCGGTGGACACAGGTTCGGAAGGAGAAGCCGTCTGCCAGATGTCCATCGACCGGAAGTGGCTGTGGTCGGGCTGCGGATAGCCGACGCCGCGGACGATCGCGAGCTTTCGGTCCTTCCACACCTGCTCAAGTCCCTTCAGCGCCGGATTGAGACCCAGCTGGTCATCCAGATGCAGGACATCACCTGGAGCGTAGGCGAGTTGTGGCCGCAGATCATGGTAAGCGTTGTCCGCGTAGGGGATTACAGTATTGATGCCGTCGTTACCGCCGTAGAGCGTGACAATCACCAGCACGCCGCTGCCCTCGGCGAGCGGCCGATCCTGAGCAGCGTGCATCAGGTCGGGCCAACTGCAGCTCACCGCACCCGAGAGCAGACCGGCGGCGCCGACTCCGGCGCTGCTGATCAAAAACTTACGGCGAGTCACACTAGGCATCGGCACTCGCTACGAGGTCAGGTATTCGGGGCTGTTGACGGCGGCAGCGACGAGCTGAACGGGCTTGCGCACGAGTGGTTTCAATGCCGCGACCGTTCGATCGGACCACGACCCGATGCCGATCAGATAGCCAGCGGCATCGATTCGGTCAGCGGCGGCCGCGTCGTTGACAGTGGATGTATCTCCGACACGCGCCAGCTGGAGCGCGGCACGCATCCGGACGTCTGCGCTCGCGGTTGACATCCACGCGCGTCCGTGCGGCCACCCACCGACATCTGGCGGATAAAACGGACGCTGCCCCAGCGCCTTGAGGGTGTCATCGGCCATCTTTATTCGGGCCGGACGGTCGACCGGAACATTCAAAGTCCGCATCACCCCGACGAGCCACTCGATCGGGGTGTTGACGATCGCGGCACGACTATTGACGAACTCCTCGTCAATGAGGATCGCCCGAGTCAACGACCGCAGATCGCGACGCGGGCCGTAGGCGGCGACCAAGCGGTCGAGCACCTCCTGCGACGGCGGACTGTCGGAGGCCAACTGGCGCCACAGCCGGCCGGCGACGAATTGCGCCGATTTTGGTTGGGCCAGGACAATGTCGCAGAGGCCCGAGGCATCGAAATTCTGGGTGACCCCGAACAGGGTCTTGGGTGTCCGGTCATGACGCGCGGGGGCAAAAACCGTTTTCCCGGTGAGCCGAATCTCCCACCCGGTCAGTGCGCGGGCACCGTCCCGCACGTCGTCTTCGGTGTAGCCATCGCCGTGTCCGAGCGTGAACAGCTCCATGAATTCGCGCGCGAGGTTTTCATTGATGGCGTTGGCGGTGTTCTTGTGTCCATCCAACCAACGCAGCATCGCAGCATCGGTGAGCATCGCATAGGCAAGTCCACGAAAATCGCCCAGTGACAGACTCCGCAGCTTCTGGTTCTGCGCCGCCATCTCCCACGGGAACAAAACCTTCTTGGCGGAGGTGGCAAAGTGGTTGTGCCACAACAGTGTCAACTTCTCGTGAATGGGCTGGTCTACGGCTGTCATGCGTCGCAGCCACCATTGCGAGAGCCCCGTCATCAGCCCGAACAACTCGTGGTTGAACTCTTTGCGCACCTCCGCCGACGCGTGCTTGTCGAGGTGGCGCAGGTTGCCCAGCATAGGCATCGGCGTCGTGACCGCACCGCGGTCCGCGTCGGGATCTGCGGCCAGGGCGGCGTCGACATAGGCCGGCCAGTCCTTGGCGGCAACCGTGTCGACTTGGGCACCGGTCACCCCGAAACCGGCACGGCGCAGCATGCGCGCGGTGGTGATCCACCGGTCCGACTGGCCAGACACAAAAGCAGTCTGCCGGGACATGCTTGCGATCTTCTTGCGGACCAGCGCGGACCGCAGACCGTTGGCTAGAACGTGCTGGTCGGGCGCACGCGGTTGGCCATGTCGATCAGGTTGTAGCGGTGCGCCTGGGTGGGCGCGGCCCGGGCCAATCCACGCAGCGATGCTTCGACCCCGAGCCGCAACCCGTGCTCGGTGAACGGAAAGCCGAGGATGTGGTTGGTGCTGGCCTCGTGCTCGCCCAGCCAGTCCAACGCGCTGCCCAACACCAGAGCGCGGATCTGCAACACGCGAGGCTCAGTTGGCGGCAAAGCCTCCACTCGTCGTGCGGCATCGCGAATCTGATCTTCGGTGATTTCGGTTGCCGACCGGCCGGACAGCAGTGTCACTGCACTGGTCAGCCGCGCCGTTGTGAAATGCCTTGACGTGGCGGGCACTTCGTCAAGGGTGCTTACCGCACCAGCACGATCACCTTCGACGGACTGCGCTCTGGCCAGCCCAAAGGCTGCCGAAACCACCCCGTCGTCGGTCTTCCACACCTCTTCGTAATACATGTGTTCGTCTGAGCTACCGGCTAATTCGGCCGTCGCGGCCAGAGCCATCTTGGGTGCCAACTCCCCAGGGAAGGTGTCCAAGACCTCGCTGAAATGCTTGATCGCCAACGCATAGTCGCCAGTGAGCAATTCGGCCACCCCGCGGTACCAGACCAGCCGCCAGAGCCAACCGACCCGGTCGGCCAGGTCGTCGAGTTTGCGGGTGGCCTTGGCGACGTCGCCGAGGTCGAGCAGCGCCCGCACTTCCATCAACGGCAGCTCGATTGACTGCGACAGATCGATATCGTCGGAATCCATTGCGCCGTGTCGGAATGCACGCAACGAATCCAGTGTCTGCACCGGCTGAGACAACACAGTCGCCTGCAGTAGCGGTGCCGCGACATCGGCGGGATCGACGAGTGGCACCTGCAGCGCGGTGACGATCTCCTTGGCGGTCAGCTTCTCCGCATGCACGTGACCGTCCAGGTAGACGTCGGTGTGGGCGACAAGCAGGTCTTCGCCGAATGTCGAACGCGTCCGGGAGAAGATCGTCGACAGTCCCGGCCGCCGTACACCGGTGTCCTGGGCGACGACTTCGCGTAGCACACCCGACAGCTGCCCGGACATCTCTTCGGCGGTGGCGAATCGCCGGCGCGGATCCGGATCGATTGCGCGGCGCAGCAATCGGCCGAACGAGTCGTACTCCGTCAGCACCGGATCGTCCTCGGGGAGACCGTCGACGTAGCGCCCGCCACGGGCACGCAACGTCAACGTCAACGCCGCCAAGGTGCGTCCGACCGTATAGATGTCGGTGGCCACCGTGGGGCCCGTCCGCACAATCTCAGGCGCCTGGTAACCCGGTGTGCCGTAGAGGTAGCCGAACGAGTTGATCCGCGACACAGCCCCCAGGTCGATCAATTTGAGCTGCTCTTCGGTGAGCATGATGTTTTCCGGCTTGAGGTCGTTGTAGACCAGGCCGAGGGAGTGTAGATAGCTCAGTGCCGGAAGGATTTCCAGTACGTACGCGATCGCTTCCGCGACGGTCAGTCGGTCGCGTTTGCGGCGTTTGAGCGACTGCCCACCGACGTATTCCATGACGATGTAACCGACGGGTTCACCGTGGCTGTCGAGGTGCTCGACGAAGTTGAAGATCTGCACGATCGACGGGTGCACGACTTCGGCGAGGAACCGCCGCTCGGCCATCGCGATCGCCTGGGCCTCAGCATCGCCGGAGTGCACCAAGCCTTTGAGTACCACCGGGCGATCGTTGACGTTGCGGTCGAGCGCCAGGTACACCCAGCCCAGCCCGCCGTGGGCGATGCAGCCCTGGATCACATACTGGCCGGCGACAATGTCACCCGGATTCAGCTGCGGCAGGAAGGAATACGGACTTCCGCAATGCGGGCACCAGCCCTCCGAGAGCGCCTTGCTCTCGTTGGTAGATCGACCCACCGGCCGCCCGCAGTTCCAGCAGAACCGCTTGGATTCCGGCACAACGGGATTGGGCATCAAAGCTTCGAGAGGATCAATGTCCGGAATCCGTGGAATCTCGACCAGTCCACCGCCCAGGCGCCGCACCGGTGCGCGCGTTGCCGACTTCACCCGATCCGGCGGCTTGATGTCGCCCACGTGCAGCGGCAAGTCGTCGTCGTCATCGTCGTCGAAATCGGGACGGAAGATCGCCTGGGTGGCGATCGGGCGACTCTGAGCGGACGAGTCGACCATCGAGTCAAAAGCCTGGGTGCCAGGACCGACGTCGTCGCTGTCCTGGTGTTCCGGTTTCGCCGGTTGCTCGGCCATCAATCCACGTACTTAGGGATGGGCGGAGCGGGCGCAAGCCCGAGCACCGTCAACCATTTGCGGTACAACGCATTCCAGGTTCCGTCGCGGCGGATGCGTTCCAGGGTGCCGTTGACGAACCGAACCAGTCCGTCGTTGTCCAGCTTGACCCCGACGCCGTAGGGCTGAGTGCCCAAATTAGGTCCGACAATGTGCAGATAGGGATCCTGGGAGACCAGCCCCGCCAGAATCGAGTCATCGGTACTGACCGCGTCCACTTGCCGCTGCTGCAGCGTCACCAGACAGTCGGCCCAGTTCACCACCTCGACCACCGTCACCGGCGGTGAGATCTCGCGGATCCGGTGCAGCGACGTGGTGCCCTTCGCCACGCAAACCCGCTTGCCGGACAGGTCGGCGGGCTTGGCGATCGGGGAGTCGCGCGGCGCCAGGATGCGCTGGGCGGCATCGAGATAGACGGTGGAGAAGTTGACTTGCTTGCGCCGCTCACAGGTGATCGTCATCGTCTTCACGACGACGTCGACCTCGGCCTTCTCCAGCGCGGTGACCCGCTCGGCGGACGACAGGATTCGGTACTCGACTTGTGACGGGTTGCCGAAGATGTCGCGCGCGATCTCGCCGGCGATGTCGACATCGAAGCCGACGATGTCACCGCTGATCGGATCACGGAAGCTGAACAGGTTGCTGCCGATGTCCAGACCGACGATCAGCCTGCCGCGGGCGCGGATGTTGGCCACCGCGGCGTCGGCTTCGGCCTGATCGCCGAACGGGCGCAGGCTGGCGGTGGGATCGCATTCGTCGGCGGTCTTGTCCGGCGGCAGTGGCGGCAGCGGCGCCATCTCCTGCATACCGGCCGGGGTGGGCGGCGGCAGCGTCGGCGCGGGCGACACGACCATGGCACCGGACTGACCGCACCCGGCCAAGGCCGTGGCGATCGCCAGCGCGGCGAAGCCGCGCGCAGCGGGTCGCCACCCTGAACCCGTGGCGATCGCCAGCGCGGCGAAGCCGCGCGCAGCGGGTCGCCACCCTGAACCCGTGGCGATCGCCAGCACGGCGCACAGGAGCCGGGGCGGACGCGACTTCATCGGTACTCGCTCAGCCTGGGCCACAACCCGAGAGCGACCGCAACCGCAGCACCCAAGCTCAACACGATGGCGCCGACCGTGGCGCCGGCAAGTCCCGCGCGTGCGTTGAGAACGTCGTCGCGCAGTTCGTGACGACTCTGCTCCATCGCCTTGCCCAGCGCGCGGTCGAGTTTGTCGAACGCGGGGGTGGAGTCGTCTGCGCCGCTGCCCAGTGCCACCTGGGTGGCGGCCCGGTAATTACCGACTGCGATGTACGAGTTGATCCGGTCGTCGGCCCGACGCCATTGGTTCATCACTGCGCCGGCATCCTGCAAGTCGCCCTTGTCGACGGCGTCGCGTCGGGCGAGGTATTCGTCGAGCTGCTTGTGCATGGCGTCAATGCGTTCGTAGAAGGATTGCTTGCGGACCTCTTCGTCCCCGCGCCGAATCAATGACAACGTCTCGTCGGCTCGTGCCTGCTGCGCACCGATGGACATGTTCGTGACGGTCTTCAGTGACTCTGCCGCAGTATTTTTGGCACTGCGGCTTCCGCTGGTGGAAATCGCGAGCGCGGTACCCACCCATACCACCATAACGAGAATTCCCAGCGCACCGGCGACAAGACCAGGGTTGATCCGCCGTTTGGTCCGACGGGCCAGCCACCGGTGGGAGAACGCGCCGAAGACCGCCGTCGCGAAGACGACGAGAATCACCGGTGCCGGAATCTGGGTCGATGCCGTGGTTTCGAGGTCCACCCGTTCCGATGTCTCGCCGTAAAGCCGCTGCGCATCCGGAAGGATCTTCGACTGCATGAGCGTCGAGGCCTCAGACAGATACGACGACCCGACCGGGTCGCCGGCCCGGTTGTTGGTGCGGGCGATCTCGATCAGCCCGGTGTACACCGCCAACTCGGCGTTGACCCGTCCCAGCAGTTGCACCAGCGGCTCGTCGGTCAAACCGCTGGACGCCCTGGTCACCGCGACCGCTGCGTCGGTGATCGCCTGCTCGTAACGCTGCCGGACGGGCTGCGGCTCGGCCTCCGCGATGAAGGCGGTTGCAGCGGCAGCGTCGGCCACCGACAGCGTGGTGTACAGCCGTCCGGCGGCGAACGCCAGCGGCTCGGTATGGCTGAGCACAGTGGTCAGCGCATGCTGTCGCTGGTTGATCGTGGTCGACGTGGCGAACGCGCAGAGGCCGCCGAGAATTGCCAAGACCAGACCGATCGACAGGATGCGGCCAGGCGTCGTCGCGACGAACCACCAGCGGGGGTGGGCCGGTTCGATTGGCGACCGTGAACCAAGCGGCTCGGTCGACGGGTGCGCCAATTCAACGGTCACGTCTGTTCGAACCTCTTCTTTCGGGCGTGCGTGACTCGAACGGTATAAGTGAATTCTAAGAGCTAGCCAACAAGATCGCGGGGATGTCGGCTTCGAATGCGACACCATCTCAACCCGTGGACCCGAGATGTGGCGTCGGGCTGCTTATTCTGGACGCGTGCGTGGTGACGGTGACGGATGGGTGGTGTCCTCCGAGACCGGAAAGCACTACTGGGGTGTGCACGGCGCGGCGGGCCTGTTGCTCAGAGCTCCACTGCCCGACGGCAGCCACGCGGTGCTACTGCAACACCGGGCGCCGTGGAGTCATCAGGGCGGAACGTGGGGTTTGCCGGGTGGCGCCCGCGACAGCCACGAGACCCCCGAGGAGGCCGCCAAGCGCGAGGCCCACGAGGAGGCCGGCCTGCCCGGCGATCTGCTGTCGGTACGGGCAACAGTCATCACCGCCGACGTGAACTGGGACTACGGCAAGCGCTGGACCTACACCACCGTCGTCGCCGACGCAGATGAGCTGCTGCAGACCGTGCCGAACATGGAGAGCGCCGAACTGCGATGGGTCGTCGAGGACGAGGTGGCCCGGCTGCCGCTGCACCCCGGTTTCGCGGACAGTTGGCAACGGCTGCGCGTCGCGCTGGAGATCGTGCCGTGGAGCCCCGGTGATCAGCCGCGGGGAAATCTGGCCCGCACGGTCGAGATCGAAGACGCTGGGCTGGTGTTGCGCATCGTGGGGCTACCCGACTAGACGAGAGCCGAACGGAGCTGCTCAGCCGCGGCCCGTGGATCCTCTGCGCCGGTGATCGCGCGCACCACCACGATGCGCCGCGCGCCGGCCTCCAGCACATCGCGCAGCCGGGCGCTGTCGATTCCGCCGATCGCGAACCACGGCTTGTCGGTGGCCGAGTCGGCGGTGGAGCGCACCAGCGGCAGACCGGGCGCCGGTCGTCCGGGTTTGGTGGGAGTCGGCCAGCACGGCCCGACGCAGAAGTAGTCGACTTCCTCGGCGATGGCCGCGTTGGCCTGCCGATGGTCGTGTGCGGACCGGCCGATCAGCGTGTCCGCGCCGACGATGTCACGGGCCACTGGCAACGGCAGGTCGTCTTGGCCGAGGTGCAGCACGTCGGCTCCGGCGGCGCGGGCGATGTCGGCGCGGTCGTTGACGGCCAGCAGCGCGCCGTGGCGTCGCGCGGCATCGGCAAGAACCGCCAGGGCGGCGAGTTCGTCGGCTGCCTCCAGCGGGCCGAATTGCTGCTCGCCCGTCGAGCCCTTGTCGCGCAGCTGAATGATGTCCACCCCGCCGGCCAGGGCGGCGTCGGCGAATTCGGCCAGATCGCCGCGCTCACGACGGGCATCTGTGCACAGATAGAGCCGGGCGTCGGCGAGCCGGTCACAACGCGTCCGGCCATGACTTTGGTGCACACCGCGACGCTAGCGACTACCGTGGGGAACCGACACGGGAGTCCCGCGCACGGGGGCTGAGAGTGGGCACGTCGGCCCTTACCGTTACACCTGATCCGGATCATGCCGGCGAAGGGAGCGAAAGGTGCCATCGGACTCGGCAACGCTTGCCGTCATTGGCGGCGGCGTCATCGGGCTGTCGGTCGCCCGCCGCGCAGCGCAGGCCGGCTGGTCGGTGCGGGTGCATCGTTCCGGGCAAGCCGGCGCCTCCTGGGTGGCAGCCGGAATGCTGGCGCCGCACAGCGAGGGCTGGCCCGGCGAGGAGCGACTGCTGCAGCTCGGCCTGGAGTCACTGCGGCTTTGGCGGCAGGGCGAATTCACCGACGGTCTGCCGGCTGGGGTGATCACCGCGCGGGAGTCGCTCGCGGTCGCGGTCGATCGCGCGGACGTGGCCGACCTACGCACCGTCGCGGACTGGCTGTCTGCGCAAGGCCACCCCGTGGTCTGGGAATCGGCGGTCCGTGACGTAGAACCGATGCTGGCGCAAGGCATTCGGCACGGTTTCCGGGCGCCCACCGAATTGGCAGTGGACAACCGCGCCCTGCTCGACGGATTGGCGACTGCCTGCGAGCGGCTCGGCGTCGACTGGGACGGGCCGGTCAGCGACCTGAATTCGGTAGCGGCCGACGTCGTCGTGATCGCCAATGGAATCGACGCGCCTTCCCTGTGGCCCGGCCTGCCGATTCGGCCGGTGAAAGGCGAAGTGCTCAGGCTGCGCTGGCGGCACGGATGTATGCCGTTGCCGCAGCGCGTGATTCGAGCCCGGGTGCACGGGCGTCAGGTGTACGTGGTGCCGCGCGCCGATGGCGTTGTGGTGGGCGCCACCCAGTACGAGCATGGCCGCGACCTCGCGCCGACGGTGTCCGGTGTGCGGGATCTGCTCGACGATGCGTGCACGGTGATGCCCGCGCTCGGCGAGTACGAGCTGGCGGAGTGCATCGCCGGGCTGCGCCCCATGACACCGGACAATCTACCGTTGGTAGGTCGACTGGATGCGCGGACGCTGATCGCGGCGGGCCACGGCCGGTCCGGTTTCCTGCTGGCGCCGTGGACCGCCGAACAGATTGTGTCCGAACTCATTCCGGTTGGAGCAAGAACATGATTTTCCGCTGGGCGACAATATATAAAGCGGCGGTGAGGTGGGGCACCACCCGCTCGCGGGGGAGAGCGGCGCATGATAATCCGCGTCAATGCCGATGACCTTGAAGTCGACGACCAGACGACGGTCGCGACGCTGCTGCAGTCACTCGGCTATCCCGACCGCGGTATTGCGGTGGCGGTCGACCACGCCGTGGTCCCGCGGTCCAGTTGGGCCACAACGCTTTCCGATGGCGCACTTATCGAAGTGGTGACGGCGGTGCAGGGTGGTTGACTCGAAACTGACGATCGCCGGGCGCAGCTTCACCTCGCGGTTGATCATGGGGACCGGCGGCGCGGCCAACCTGGCCGTCCTCGAAGAGGCTCTGGTTGCGTCGGGTACCGAGCTGACCACCGTCGCGATGCGCCGAGTCGACGCCGCGGGCGGCACCGGCATGCTCGAGCTTCTGAGCCGGCTCGGCATCACGCCGCTGCCCAACACCGCGGGCTGTCGCAGCGCCGCCGAGGCGGTGCTGACGGCGCAACTGGCCCGCGAAGCGCTGGGGACCGAATGGGTCAAGCTGGAAGTGATCGCCGACGAACGGACACTATTGCCGGACGCCATCGAATTAGTCAGCGCTGCAGAGCAATTGGTTGACGACGGCTTCGTCGTGCTGCCGTACACCAACGACGACCCGGTGTTGGCCAGGCGACTCGAGGACGCCGGCTGCGTGGCGGTGATGCCGCTCGGTTCACCGATCGGCACCGGCCTGGGAATCGCCAACCCGCACAACATCGAGATGATCGTCGCGCAGGCCGGTGTCCCCGTCGTGCTCGACGCCGGCATCGGCACGGCCAGCGACGCTGCGCTCGCGATGGAGTTGGGCTGTGACGCGGTGCTGCTTGCCACCGCGGTGACCCGCGCCGCCGACCCGCCCGCGATGGCCGCGGCGATGGCCGCCGCCGTCACCGCGGGCTATCTGGCCCGCCGGGCCGGACGTATCCCGAAGCGATTCTGGGCTCAGGCGTCCAGCCCGCTGGGCAATTGAGCCGATCTGTGACCGGTCGGTACGTGGCGCTGGGCAGCTCGATGGCGGCCGGGCCCGGCATCCGGCCGTCCGCGCCGGGGGCACCGTTCGGGTCCGGCCGATCGGCGCGCAACTACGCTCATCTGGTCGCCGAGCGATTGAACCTCGACTTGGTCGACGTCACCTTCTCCGGCGCCACCACCGCGCACGTGTTGGCCGAGCGGCAACGCAGCGCCCAGCCCCAGGTCGACGCGCTGGACGGCTCCGAAGAGCTGGTCACCATCACGATCGGCGGCAACGACGTCGGATATGTGCCGCTGCTGATGGCCGCGTCGCTGCCTGCGATTGCCCGTCGCTTGCCGCCACTGGCCGGGCGTCTGCGCGAACTGTTCGACCGCGACGCACGGGAGCGGGCCCTCGACGACGTGACTGAGTCATTGCATGCGGTCGGCACTGCGGTGCGCCGTCGTGCCCCACGGGCCCGGGTGGTCTTCGTCGACTACCTGACGCTGTTGCCGGCCGACGGTGTGCCCGCCGCTCCACTGTCGGCGGAGGCTGCCGACCTGGGGCGTTTCGTCGCCCGGCGCCTGGAAGACGTCACGGCGGAGGCCGCGGCGGCCACCGGCTGCGAGCTCGTTCGCGCGGGACAGGCCAGCCGTGCCCACCATGGCTGGTCAGCCGACCCGTGGGCAGTGGCTGCGGGCCTGCCATGGCCATGGCGACCGGCGCCATTTCATCCCAACGCCGCAGGTATGCGGGCGGTGGCCGACCTACTTCTAAGCAGGCAGCCAGGAATTGATTAGTTTCTCGACGCCCGGGTAGATCTAACGAGGCGATCATGCAGGGACGCACCGCCGAGGGATTTATCCGTCGACACGACACTGAGAAAACATGTGCTAAACCAAGACTGCGACCACGCAGCGTTCTTCTATTATTCGGAGAGCGAGTATGTGGACTCGCTGGTGCAGTTCATCCGCGAAGGGTTCGAACGCCTGCAACCGGTGCTACTCGCGGTGCCCGCGGACAAGTTGGAGTCGCTTCGCGACGCGTTGGGGGACGCGGCCGCCAGCGTGACAACCGCGGACATCACCGAGTTAGGCCGTAACCCCGGGCGGCTCCTTGCCGAGGAACTGGCCTTCGTCGATCGCCATCCGGGTCAGCACGTCCGCATCGTCGCCGAACCGGCCTGGGTGGGTCGCACCGATTCGGAATATCTCGCGTGCATGGAGCATGAAGCACTGGTCAGTCTTGCGTTCGTAGGCACCGAGATGACCGGTCTGTGCCCCTATGACGCGTCCCGGCTGGACGAAAACGTGCTGGCCAAAGTGCGTCTGACGCATGCGCAGATCTGGATGGGCGGATCGATGACCGAGTGCCCGGAATACGCAGTCGACGCCGCGCTCGACCACTGCAACCAGCCACTGGAGACGCACCCGGCTGCGGTCACACACACCGTCGAGCACCCCGCGGGTCTGGCCGGCGCGCGTAGGTGCGGTGAACGCTACGGTCGATTGCTGGGCTTGTCAGCCGGCCGGATGGCCGACCTCTTGCTCATCGCCACCGAACTGGCGACCAACAGCCTCGCCCACGCCGGGGGTGCGTGCCGGATGGCGTTCTGGTACGACGACGGTCACGTGGTCTGCGAGGCACGCGACATGGGCCACTGGGCAGATCCGCTGGCGGGACGTCGACCACCCGTCGTGGGCGGCTCGGGCGCATACGGGCTCTACGTGGTCAATGCGATCGCCGACTTGCTTCGCACCCACACGACATCGGCCGGCACCACCGTCCAGGCCTACCTCCGGCTCGACGATCCAGCCGAAGCCGTGAGTTGACGGCCCTTTCCGGCCCGGACGTCTAACGTGGGGCCCGATGCTTAAGAAAACAACGCCCATCGTCATCGCCGTCGCGCTCCTGCTGGCCACCGGCGGGTGTGGGTCGTCCGGCACCGCCAATACGCTGAAACCAGTATCGGCTCCCGACTTCGCGGCGTCGCTTCGCGGGCGGGTCACCACCGACGCGATGATGGCGCACCTGACGAAGCTGCAGGACATCGCCAAGGCCAACAACAACACCCGCGCGGTGGGTACCCCCGGGTACGACGCCAGCGTCGACTATGTCGTCGGCAAGCTGCGGGACAAGGGATTTGACGTGCAAACCCCGCAGTTCGAGGCGCGGATCTTCCACGCCGATCCGGGGTCGGTGACCGTCGCCGACAAGAAGTTCGAGGCGCGGGCGTTGGAGTTCAGCCTGGCCACTCCGCCGGTCGGGGCGACCGGTCCGCTGGTTGCCGTGCCCGTCGACGCCAGCCCCGGCTGCGCCGCCGCGGACTACGACAACCTGCCGGTCAACGGCGCGGTGGTGTTGGTGGATCGCGGCACCTGCCCGTTCTCCCAAAAGGAGAAAGCCGCCGCGGAACACGGCGCTGTCGCGATGGTCGTGGCGGACAACGCCGTCGAGGAGAAGATGGGTGGCACGCTCGGCGAGACCACCGATGTCAAGATTCCAGTGGTCAGCGTCACCAAATCCGACGGCGCACTGCTGCGCACCATCATGGGGCCTGCGACAGTGCAACTTTCGGCGGAGACCAAGAACATCTCGGCCCGCAACGTCGTCGCCCAAACCAAGACCGGATCGGCCAGCGATGTGGTGATGACCGGGGCGCATCTGGATAGCGTCCCCGAAGGACCCGGCATCAACGACAACGGTTCCGGTGTGGCCGCGGTGCTGGAGACCGCTCTGCAACTGGGCAATTCGCCAGGGATCCACAACGCGGTGCGGTTCGGCTTCTGGGGTGCTGAGGAGCTCGGTCTGATCGGATCACGCAAGTATGTCGAGTCGTTGGATCTCAACGCGCTGAAAGACATTGCGCTGTATATGAATTACGACATGCTCGCTTCGCCGAACCCGGGCTACTTCACTTATGACGGTGATCAGTCGTTGCCATCCGACCAACGGGGCAGTCCGGTGGTGCCCGAGGGCTCTGCCGGCATCGAGCGCGCCCTGGCCGCCTATCTCAACTCCGCCGGCAAGACCCCGCAGGACACGTCGTTCGATGGCCGATCCGACTATGACGGGTTCACCGCCGCCGGGATTGCATCCGGCGGGTTGTTCTCCGGCGCCGAAGTCAAGATGACGCCGGAGGAGGCGAAGCTGTGGGGTGGTGCGGCCGATCAGCCATTCGACCCGAACTACCACAAGGACACTGACACCTTGGATCACATCGACCGGACCGCGCTGGGCATCAACGGCGGGGGTGTGGCCTATGCGATCGGTTTGTACTCCCAAGACCTGACCGGCCGCAATGGAATTCCGGTCCGCGAAGACCGGACCCGCCACACACTCTCGAAATAATCGAGCCGCTGATCACAGACCCGGCAAGCAGATCGGGGCGCCGTAACACGGCGGCGGCCCGTGCGGCGGCGGAGTAGCGCCATCCCACACGAACTCGCCGGCATTACCCATCCCGCCGACAGGGACCCAGAACCAGGTGTGGCAGATGTTGGTGTCCCAGTGGACGTCGTCCATCGGCAAAGGTTGTCCCGGGCACCACCGGTGGGGTACGGAGAAGTTGTCGGTGGGAAACGGGTTGTGGACCTGCGGCGCGACGACGGGCGCGGCCTGGGCGGTAGCCGTGGCCAGGCCCAAACCGGCGACCGCCACGCCGCCTGACAGCAGCACTGCGGCGACGACCTGCTTCGAATAGCGGTTGATGTTCATGTACATCAAGCTAGGAAGCAGCGCTAAATGAATTCTTAACGCGCTGCGCTAGTCGCCGGTGCGCACGAATTTGTCTTCGAAATCGCCGCCACTGCAAGCACTCCCAGTCGAGACATTCGAGCCGTGCCCGATCAGCACCGGAATCGGATCTTGCAGATCTGTGGGTAGCGGATAAACCGCGGTGATCTTGACCTGTGTCATACCGCCGAGATTGCACGGCACGGTGCCGACGTCCTCGCGCGTCCACTTCCCGGCAGCGAAAACCAGTGGAACGACCCCGTCGGGGGCATGAAACATGCTCATGCACCGATCCCCGGTGCGAAGACATTCGGTGTGCACAGTGAGATCGTCTTGTCCGGGTGCGGAACTGCCGTTCGTGTAGGTGATCGCCTCGTGGTAGCGGCCATGCAGAGCCGATGCCGGGGACACCGCCCGCGGCGGCAGACCGGCCGGATCGGGAACCCTGGCGGTGTCGGCGTCACCGGTGCGGGTGAACGTCACGGTCCGCTTGCTGGCGTTGCAGCTGTTGGTGGTGCCCCTGGTCGTTTCGCCCGTCAGAGTTCCGTCGGGTTGCGGTTGCAGGGTGAACACCGCCCAGACTTCGACAGGGGCGTCGTTGCACTGAGTTGATCCGAGGCCCACCGCAATCCAGCTGCCGCCCACCTGATCGAATGCCAGATCCGAGACGAGCACGATGCCGCCGCCGCCCAGGTAAGACGCCGTCGCGACGCACCCGCCTGCCCTACACACCGAGCGCACTCCCCACGCCGCGGTCATCGGCGGCGCACCGGCGATCGGCTTACCGTCCAGATCGGTGCCGGGCCCGTAGTTCGCCCGATAAGTGCCGTCGAAGGGGTGCGGAGCGGCGGCCGTGACCGGCGGCGCGGTGCCGCCTCGGTGACGGTGCTGTACGACTGTGACGCCGGCGAATACCGCGGCGGCAACGACGAGCAGTGCAATGGCTGCGGAAATCATCAAGCGAGGACGCGCAATTCGCTGTCTGACGGTGATCAGGGTGGCGGCAGGAGTTGGCGGGCCTGGTAACGGTGGAGGACGGTCGTGAATCTGGACGGCCGACGGGCTGAGTTGGTTGCTCAGTTCTCGGGCGAAGTCGCGACAGCTTGCAAACCGATCAGCGGGGTTTTTGGCCATCGCCCTGGCCAGCACCGGATCCAGTGCCGCCAGCTCAGGTCGGCGTTCGCCCAACGACGGAACCGGCGCCGCAACGTGTTTGGTGATCACCACCGCAGGATTGGAATCGACATAGGGCGGGGCACCGGTCAGCAGGTCAAAGGCGGTGCACGCCAGGGCATACTGGTCGGTGCGGCCATCGAGCGGCTCACCGCGCAACTGCTCGGGCGCGGCATAAGCCATCGTGCCGACCGCCATGTTCGTCGCGGTCAGTCCCGACGGGTCGTCAATCAGTCGCGCAATACCGAAGTCGGCCAGGAAAATTCGTTGCGCATCGGGATCCAGCAGAATATTGGCCGGTTTGACGTCGCGGTGTAGCAGCCCCCGTTGATGTGCGTAATCCAACGCCGCGGCCACCGCCGTGATGATCTCGAGCGCCCGGTCGGCGGGTAGTCCCGCAGGGTGCTGCTCGCGCACCAGCCGGGACGCGTCGGTGCCGCCCACGAAGTCCATCGAGATCCACAACTGACCGTCGTATTCGCCGCGGTCGTGGACACCCAAGATATTGGGATGCGACAAGCTGGCGGTGAGTTCGGCCTCACGCAGAAATCGGGCGCGGTACTGCGGATCGGCAGTCCATTCCCCGGGCAACACCTTCAGCGCATCCTGGCGCGGTAGACGGGGATGCGCGGCCAAGTAGACCGTGCCCATTCCACCGGCACCGAGCACACGCAGGATCGTGAATCCCGCAAACAGTTCGCCCACCGACACCGGCATGGGCAAAATCCTATGCGGCCGGTTTGCGCAACATGATCAATTCGGTCCGCCGAAAGCTATGCTGCTGTTGTTTAGCTGGCGAACCTGGTGGGCGCGGAAACGTCATGATGAGCGACGGGGTAGGCACGGGGCCGGTCTTTGCGGCGCCGCCGACGACCCGGCCTGACGACAACGCGGCCCAATTCGGTGTGTTGGGTCCCTTGCAGTTGCGCATCGGTGGCGCGTCCATACCGTTGGGCACCCCTAAACAACGAGCGGTGCTGGCCGTGTTGATCGTCAACGCGAACCGGCCGGTGGGCATCGACACGCTGATCGGCGCCGCGTGGGATCAACGACCGCCGCAGGGAGCGCGAGCGACACTGCATGCCTACATCTCGAATCTGCGCCGGCTGTTGAGTGGCGCGGGCGTCGACCGCGCCGCACTGGCCAGCACTCCGCCGGGCTACCAACTGGTCATAGCCGAAGATCACTACGATTTCGGACGCTTTGTCGCCGAGAAGAATGCCGGACTGCAGGCCGCAGCTGCCGAGCAATTCGACCGGGCCGGCCGGCACCTGTCTGTCGCGCTGGCGCAGTGGCGCGGCCCGGTCTTGGAAGATCTGCGGGACTTTCGATTCGTCGAAACCCTCGCGGTAGCGCTCGACGAGGAGAAGGTAGTAGTGCACATCGCCCGCGCCGAGGCCGAGATCGCTTGCGGCCGAGCGCACGCCGTGATCACTGACCTGGAAGCGTTGACCGGTACTCATGGCTACCGGGAGCCGCTGTGGGCCCAGCTGATGACCGCTTACTATCTGGCCGACCGCCAATCGGATGCTCTCGACACCTATATGCGGCTCAAGACATTGCTGGCTGAAGACCTGGGCATCGACCCAGGTTGGACGATACGAGAGCTCTACGAGCGGATCCTGCGTCAGGAAGCGCTCGATGTGCGCAAGACCGCGCAGTCGCACGCCGAAGACACCATTGTCGCTCAGTCTGACAACGCAATTCGGATCCGCCGTCCGGCGGCGGCGGCATTGCGCGGTGCGGACGGCCGAAGCTATGCCCTGGCCGGAACGGCCACCCGGATAGGTCGCAGTCCCGACAACGACATCGTCTTGTCCGACGCCAAGGTCAGTCGTCACCACGCTGTCATCACCGACGACGGCAAGACATTTCTCATCACCGACTTGGGATCGGCCAATGGGGTCCGGGTACATGGCCGACCCGTCGATCCCAGCACCGAGTTACGCGAGGGTGATCGCGTTCGCATCGGAGACGAGGAATTCACCCTCGAAATCAACTCGGGTCTCAGTTCTTCGGAAGCTACTTAAGGATTCGTTCAGGCCGTCATCGGATTCTGTTGCAAAACCGGATCGACAGTCCAGGAGGAATTTCGATGACCCACCAGCCCGAACCGCCGCAGCTGATGCCGACCACCGTCTCCGACGGGCGCGCCCCGGGTGTGTACTACCGCATCGACGGGGAGCTCGTGCCGGTGTTGCACATCTGGCTCGACGGCAGCGTGCCCGTGTTTTTCGAGCATCACATCGTGTTGTGGAAGGACCCGGTGCTCGACATCGGCGTCAGGGGAAAAGGTGCACTCAAGCGGATGGTCGCCGGCATGCAGGTGCTGTTGACCGAGGCACGAGGGCCTGGGCAGATCGCATTTTCCCGCGACGGTGCCGGGCATGTTTTTCCCCTGCATTTGCGGCCCGGTTCAGCCATCGAGGTCCGTGAACACCAATACCTCGCGGCGACAGGCAATGTGGAGTACGGCTTCGTCCGCCAGAAGGGCATCCGAAACATGCTGTTCGGATCGACTGGGTTCTTCGTGGACCGGTTCGCCGCGACACAGACAGAGGGCGTGGTGTGGCTGCACGGCTACGGCAATGTCTTCGAGAAGGTTCTTGCTCCTGGCGAGCAGATCGACGTGGAGCCGGGAAGTTGGATCTACCGCGACGAGAGCGTCCGGATGGAACCGCAGATCTACGGCTTGCGCACCGGAATGTCTGGGGGGACAGGAAATCTCATCTTCAATCGCTTCACCGGCCCGGGCCGGGTAGGCATCCAGTCGATGTACCTGGACATGTCGACCGACTCCGACCGCTGAGCATTAAGAATCCATAAAGCCCCGCCCCGCACAGTGATCAGGCATCGCGTCACCACAAGACAAAGGAGCAAAAATGAAACGCGAACTCATGATCACCGTCGGTGCGGCAGCAACACTCGCCGCCGTGCTGGCCGGTTGTTCACACCACGACGGGGCCGTCAGCGCCGGTAACGCCGCAGTCGCCCCGGCAGGTTCGTCGAACACCAAGGTGCTCGTCGACGGCAAAGACCAGAACGTCAAGGGCCAAATCGCCTGCACCACCGCCGCCGGATCCGTCAACATCGCCATCGGTGGTGGATCGGGTTCAGGCGGGGTTCCCACCGGCATCGGCGCCGTGTTGACGGACGCCAATCCGCTTGTCGTCAAATCCGTTGCGCTCGGCAATGTCAACGGTGTGTCGTTGGGCGTCGGCGGAACCACCGGCAAGGCGCAAGCCACCAAAGCCGGCAGCACCTACAAGATCAGCGGCACCGCCAGCGGCGTGGACATGTCCAACCCGATGGGCGGCCCGGTGAACAAGTCCTTCGAACTCGACGTCACCTGCCCCTAGCTGAGGTTCTGGCCCGGCAACCGGGTGTCGCTGCGGCGACATCCGGTTGCCGGACGGCCCTTACACCATCCATCACTCACCAGAAAGAACTCGACTCATGATCAACAACAAGCCCATGGTCCTGGTACTCGGCGCAATCGCCGCTCTGTTCGCCGTCTCACTCGTCGTACGCTGTGCCTTCCTGAGTCAATTCGGCCTGCCCGGCGGGTGGCTCTTCTACCTCGCACTGCCGCTCGGAGGTATCGGCACGCTCATTCTGTTGTTGGTGCGGCTGGGGCTGATCAATGTCGGCGTACGCACGATCGCGCCTGTTCAGCAGTGGCAACCGGCCGACTCGACGTCTCAGCGTCTGCACCAACTGGAGACGCTGCGCGCCGGCGGCACCCTGTCCGATGCCGAGTACACCAACGAGCGGGCACGGATCATCTCGGGCAGTTAAATGATTGCGGCTCAACCGATCTGGGAACGGTCCGGTGTTGATCAGCTGGACTCCGAGCCCGGCCGGCCCCTCGGCGAAATCACGGCTTACCGTGTCGCGATGACGTTGCAGCACACCGAGCTTGTGTGCCGCAGCATCTTCTTCTCACTCCCGCCACCGATCAGGACCGGAGGACGCCGATTTCCCAGTCCTAACTGATTGCGTAGTCGCTCAGCGGAAAATGCGACGCTTCTTCGAGTGCCGTCGAGGTGGCCATCGGACGCAACAGCGAGGGCTCGCCGCTGGGATTGAAATAGTAGGAACGTGACGTGGCACAGTTGCCGAGCATCCACAGCGAATCGCCCAACAGTTCGGTCATCCGGTCGAGATAGCGCGCATTGGCGTCTTCGGTCACCTCGAAGGTGTCGGCGCCCTGACGTCTGAGCTCGGCGAAAAGCCGGTCCATCAACCGCATCTGATACTCCATGGTGTTGAAGAAGTTCAACCCCAAGAAGGCGAATGGGCTGGCCAAGCTGAGGTAGTTCGGGAAGTAAGGCATCGACACGCCCTGATACGCCTGGAATCGCGTGTCGCGCCACCACTTTCCGAGGTTGCGCCCCTCACGTCCGATCACCTCGATAGCCGGGAAGTTGGCCTCCCACAGGTCGAATCCGGTCGCTAGCACCAGCGTATCGATGTGGGTCTTCGAGCCGTCGGCGTTGACGATGCCGTCGGCCTCGACGCGCTCGATTCCGTCGGCCTGCAGATGCACATGCGGCTTGGTGAAGCTGCGAAAGTAGTTGTTGGAGAACGTCGGTCGCTTACAGCCAAGGTCGTAGTCGGGGGTGAGCTTGCGGCGCAGTTCTTTGTCGCGAATCGCCACGAACTGGTTGATCTTGCACAGATCCATCGCAGAGATGTTGAGCCGCCGAAACAGCGGAACTCGGTATCGCACCAAGCCGACGGTGATCATCAACTCGTAAATGGTGTCGGTGACCGCCCGGATCGCCCGTTGTGTCCAGGGGAAGCGGGCGAAAAGGCGTTTGGCCCGATCCGAGAACTGCAGGTCGATCTTCGGCGCCACCCAGATCGGCGTGCGCTGGTAGACGGTGAGATCGGCGGCCTTATCCGCGAGATTCGGAATCAGCTGCACCGCCGTCGCCCCGGTGCCGATGACCCCGATCCGGCGGCCGGTCGGGTCGAAGTCGTCTTCCCACTCGGTGGTGTGGATGACCTTGCCCTCGAACGAGGTAATGCCTGGGATGTCGGGTGTCCTTGGCTGGGACAGGAACCCGGTCGCGGTGATCAGGTAGCGCGCCGACAGCACATCGCCACCGGACAGCGCCACCTCCCAGCGGCGGGTCTCGTCGTCCCAGCGGGCGCTTTCCACGACGGTGCCGAACCGCATGTGCTTGCGCACGTCGTACTTGTCGGCCACCCGCGCGGCGTACTGCTTGATCTCCGGCCCTGGGGTGAACAGCCGCGACCAATTCGGATTCGGTTCGAAGAAATAGGAATACGTCGTGGTGGGGACGTCGACGGCCAGACCCGGGTAGTGGTTGACGTGCCAGGTTCCGCCGAGGTCATTCTCCCGGTCGAGGATGACGAAGTCGTCGATATCCATGCGCTTGAGCTGGATTGCCGCGCCGATACCGCCAAAGCCGGCCCCGACGATGAGGACCTCGAAGTTCGCCGAACTCATGGCACGACAATACTGGCAATCCTCGCGGGCCCTAGCTTGGCTTGGTTTTGCTTGTCTCCTTCTTGCTGGACGAGTTGTTGTCGGCGAGCAAAGCCGCGTTGTCGTCTTCGAGGTCGAGGATGCGGCCGATGCCGGCGATGTTGACTCCGGCGGCGACCAGTTGGCTGATCCGGCGGAGGCGAGCCAGGTCGTCGGAGCTATAGCGACGGGTGCCGCCGTCACTGCGCTCCGGAGTAAGCAGGCCGTGGCTCTCATAGAGCCGCAAGGACTGCACCGGAATACCGGAAAGTTCGGCGGCCACCGAAATGCCGTAGACACCGTGGCTCGCGGCAGGCTGGTCCTGAATGTCAGGTCGATGGTTCGTCAAAATCATCCTTGGCTAGGACTACAGGAAACGTTTGTAACATACTTGCGACTTGCTGTCACGAATGATATATAAAATCTATGCGCGTAAGCATAGGTTACGCATGACCCGATCTAGGGGGATTCGACAGTCAGGAGGTTGCCGTGCCGTCCCGCTTGCGCGTCGATCCACCAGGCGTGTTCACGTCGCTCGCTGAGATCGCTCGAGATGCCTCAACGCCGAAAGAGTTGTACGCCGCGATATGTGTGGCAGCAACTCTGACGGTTCCCGGGTGCGACCATGCCAGTCTGATGATCCGCCGAGACGGCGCGTACAGCACAGCCGCAGTCAGCGACGCCACCGCGCGACAGATCGACAAGCTCGAATTAGCGCTGAGCAGTGGTCCGTGCCTGGATGCCATCGAAGAGTGCACCGCACAGATTCAGACCGATCTCACCACAAGCAGTCGGTGGCCGTCCCTGGTGAGCCGCGTTCTCGCTGAGACACCGGTGCGCGGCGCTTTGAGTGTTCGATTGCCGGTGGACCATGCCCGGGAAGCTGCGCTCAACCTGTTTTCTGACGAACCCAATATGTTCGACGAGCGATCGGTCGAGTGCGCGCTCGTGTTGGGTGCGTTCGCCACGGTTGCCACCAATGCCGCGGAGCAAGGCGAGGACGCCGCCTCGCTGCGACGCGGACTGGCCAGCAGTCGCGCGATCGGCAAAGCCATCGGCATGCTGATGGTGCTCAACGACGTGTCGGAGGACGACGCCTTCGGGATGCTGCGCCGGACATCGCAGGAGACCAACGTCAAGCTTGCCGACGTCGCGGCCGACATCGTGCGACAGCGCAGGCTCCCCGCGGTCAGAAACAGCGCGTGAATCAGTCGCGGCCGAGCAGTCGCAGCGCCGCGGCCACCGCCAGCCCGGGCACGTCGAGCGTCTTGGAGCCCAGATCGTGCCGTGCGCCGGCGATCTCGACGATCTGGGTCGGCGCCGAAATCAACGCCGCCGCATCGCGCAACTCGTCGAGAGTTCCGAACGGGTCCGACGAGCCGTGGGTGAACACCGTCGGCACCGTGATGTCGGGCAGGTGCTCGGTGCGGGCGCGTTCCGGCTTGCCCGGCGGATGCACCGGATAGGAGAACAACGTCAGCACGTCCACCCGGGCTTCCTGTGCGGCGACCACCATCGAGGCCTGCCTGCCGCCGTAGGAATGCCCGCCGGCAATCAACGGGCCGTCGGCAAGCCCACGGCACACGGCGATCGCCTCGACGATGCCGGTACGGTCGGAGGCGGCCGACCCGGACGGCGGACCCTTGGGCCGTCGCTGGCGATACGGCAGGTTGTAGCGAACGGCGAGCCAGCCACGCCGCGCCCACTCGTCGCAGAGTCTCTGCAGTAACGCGGATTCCCGGTCACCGCCCGCGCCGTGTGTCAGCACGACCACACCGGACGGCGTGCCGTCGGGCTCGTGAGCGACGCCCGCGATGTCCTCGAGATTAATGGTCATGACAACCTGAACATCGCCGAGACCGGGCCGTGGCCGTGCCCGAGTGGGTAAGCGGCGCGGAGACATTCGGTCACCCACGCTTTTCCGAATGCGATGGCGTCGGGCACGGTGTACCCGTGTGCCAGAGCGCACGCCGTCGCGGCGGCCAGCGTGTCACCGGCGCCGTGGTCGTGGCTTGTGTCCACCCGTGGAGCCTCGAACTCGTGAAAGTCGCTGCCGTCGAACAACAGATCGGTGCTGCTGGCTGAGCCGTGCAGGTGCCCGCCCTTGACCAACGCCCATTGCGGCCCGAGCGCGTGCAGGGCCCGGGCGGCGTCGGCCTGGGTCGCCGCATCGACGACGTCGATGTCGACCAACAGTCGCACCTCGTGCAAATTGGGTGTCACCAAGGTCGCCAGGGGAAACAGCTCGGCCCGAAGGGATTCCAGTGCGGCGTGGTCGAGCAGCGGATCACCGTGCATGGATGCACAAACCGGATCGACCACGAGTGGGATGTCCGCTCCGTGCTCACGCCAACTCCGCGCGACGGCCGCGATGATGTCACTCGACGCGAGCATGCCGGTCTTGGCGGCCTGCAACCCGATGTCGTCGCGTACCACCTCGATCTGGTCGGCGACGACATCAGCCGGCACTTTGTGAACACCCTTGACGCCCAACGAGTTCTGCACCGTCACCGCCGTCACCGCGCACAGCGCGTGCACACCGAGCAGGCTGCAGGTGCGCAGGTCGGCCTGCATGCCGGCACCGCCCCCGGAGTCCGATCCGGCGATCGTCAGCACTCGCAACGGCGTGCTGCCGCGCGGCGCCAGCGGAAGGTATTTCACTGGACGAGCGGCAGGTACACCCGGTTACCGTGCTCGGCGAACTCGACCGACTTCTCCGCCATGGCCGCCTCGATGGCTTCCTCGCTGTCGAGACCATGCTTGGCGGCGTAATCCCGGACATCCTGCGTGATGCGCATCGAGCAGAACTTGGGGCCGCACATCGAGCAGAAGTGCGCGCTCTTGGCGGGCTCGGCCGGCAGGGTCTCGTCGTGGTATTCCTTGGCGGTATCGGGGTCGAGCGACAACGCGAACTGGTCGTTCCAGCGGAACTCGAACCGCGCCGTCGACAGCGCGTTGTCGCGCTCCTGCGCGTGCGGATGCCCCTTGGCCAGATCGCCTGCGTGCGCAGCGATCTTGTAAGCGATCACGCCGTCCTTCACGTCCTTGCGGTCGGGCAGGCCGAGATGCTCTTTGGGCGTTACGTAGCACAGCATGGCGGTGCCGGCCTGGGCGATGATCGCCGCGCCGATCGCCGACGTGATGTGGTCGTAGGCCGGTGCGATGTCGGTGGTCAGCGGCCCGAGCGTGTAGAACGGGGCCTCCTCGCACAACTCTTCTTCCAGTCGCACGTTCTCGACGATCTTGTGCATCGGGACGTGGCCCGGGCCTTCGATCATCACCTGTACGCCATGGGATTTCGAGATCTTGGTGAGCTCGCCCAGCGTCCGCAGCTCGGCGAACTGGGCGGCGTCGTTGGCGTCGGCGATCGATCCGGGCCGCAGCCCGTCGCCGAGCGAGAATGTCACGTCGTAGTGGGCGAAGATCTCGCACAACTCGTGAAAGTTGGTGTACAGGAACGACTCCTGATGATGCGCCAGACACCAGGCGGCCATGATCGACCCGCCGCGCGACACGATGCCGGTGACCCGCTTGGCGGTCAGCGGCACATACCGCAACAGCACCCCGGCGTGCACGGTCATGTAGTCGACACCCTGCTCGCACTGCTCGATCACCGTGTCGCGGTAGATCTCCCACGTCAGCTCGGTCGGGTCGCCGTTGACCTTTTCCAGTGCCTGATAGATCGGCACAGTGCCCACCGGGACCGGTGAATTGCGCATAATCCACTCACGGGTGGCGTGGATGTCCTTGCCCGTGGACAAGTCCATGATGGTGTCGGCGCCCCAGCGGGTCGCCCACACCAACTTGTCGACCTCTTCGGCGATCGACGACGTCACCGCCGAGTTGCCGATGTTGGCGTTGACCTTGACCGCGAAAGCCTTGCCGATGATCATCGGCTCGAGTTCAGGGTGGTTGTAGTTGGCCGGAATCACCGCTCGACCGCGAGCGACCTCGTCGCGAACCAGTTCGGCCGGCATCTGTTCGCGGGCGGCAATGTAGGCCATCTCGGCGGTGATCTCGCCGGCGCGGGCCCGCTGCAGCTGGGTGCCGCGGTCGCGCACGACGCCCGGGCGCGCCGATAGTCCCACTGTCACGTCGATCACCGCGTCGGCGTCGGTGTACGGCCCGGAGGTGTCGTAAAGGTCGAGGTGCTCGCCGTTGGACAGGTTCACCCGCCGGAACGGCACGCGGAGGTTGTCGCCCTCGGGGCCTTCTACGTTGCGGTAGACCTTGCTGCTGCCGGCGATAGCACCGGTGGTCACGGTTGGTTCGACTGCTAAATCGGTCATTTGCGTTTCTCCCTACGTCGGCATTACCCGATCAGGTTCGTACGGTCGACGGCCCCGAGCCGTCCTCTCAGCGCACCGGGCGTGCGCTCCCGTGTTGTTATGCGGTGCTTGATCGCCGTGCAGTCCCACGCTAGCGCAGCCTGAGCACCGCGCGCAGGGGCGGAGAAATTTACGGTTCCGTCCCGGCACACCTACCCAATCAGGTCCTGACCGAATTAGTGGGCAAGCTGTGCCATCGGTGGAAAGATGATCAACGTGCGCGAGGCCGCCGATACCCGGGTTGGCACCGATGCCTGGCCTGCTCGATGGCCGGAGGTCGTTGGTGACGGCGAGGGCGTGGGTACTTTCCGCTTCTGGTTCGTCGGCGAACGCTGGGAATGGTCCGACGAGGTTGCCCGGATGCACGGTTACGAGCCCGGCACCGTCGAGCCGACGACGGAGCTTCTGCTGTCGCACAAGCATCCCGCTGACCGCCGCAATGTTCAGGATCTGCTTGACCGGGCGTTGATGTCGAACAGCTCGTTTTCCGGCCGTCACCGCTTCGTCGACACCGGGGGCAAGGTGCATGACGCGATGGTGTTGGCCGATCGGATATATGACGACACCGGCGCGGTGGTGGGCACCGCCGGCTACTACGTCGACCTGACCGAAACGTTCGTCGAAACCCGCCAGGTGGCCCTCGACGAAGCGCTGCCCGACCTGTTCGAGGCGCGGGCGGTGATCGAGCAGGCCAAAGGCATCCTGATTGCCCTCTACCGGGTCAGTCCGGAGCAGGCCTTCGGTGTGCTGCGGTGGCGATCGCAGGACACCAATACCAAGCTGCGTTCGCTGGCGCAGCAGCTCATCGCCGAAGTGTCCGATCTTCCAGCTGCATCGGCGGATGTGCAGAGCGCGTTCGACCACCTGCTGCTGACGGTGCACCAGCGCATCGAGGGTGAATCCACCGCGTAGGCGTCCTGCCGGTTAGGCTCGACACCACACATGGACGGCAACGTCGGCACGGCACGGCGGTCCAGCGGTTTGGCCCTCGACCCGTGGTTCCAGACCCACAGATTCGAGTGCATCGAAGCGGGTGAGCGCGATGGAACTGTTGACGGTCGACTCCGAAATTCGACCCGAGGCTGTGCTGGTGCGTGTCACGGGCGAGATCGATTCCAGCACCGCAGGAGAACTCAGGTCGCAGTTGGAGGCCTCGCTGTTGCAGGCCAACACGCACGAGTCCCGATTGCTCATCGTCGATCTGCAGGGCGTGACGTACTTCGGGAGCGCGGGACTGAACGCCGTGCTCGATTGCTACAAGCAGGGTTTGCGAGCCGGGACGTCGGTCCGGCTGGTTGCCGATAACGATCTGGTGGTTCGTCCGATCGAGGTGACGAACCTGGACGCTCTGCTCGAGCTGTATTCCACGTTGCCGGACGCACTGGAAGGCCGCGACCCCGGGCAGGAGTCGTGAGCGGCCAGCAGCGCCGCGGCTGGCCGCCCGAATCGAAGGATCTGCCGCCGGACCTTGCCGCCGCTGTTGCGCTCGGCGGCGAAATGGGCCGTCGTTTCGGCGAGTTCGACTGGACGGCGCATCCGTTGGGGCCACTGCAGTCCTGGTCGGCGGAAGTCCGGTCGGCGGTTGTCGTGGTGCTGACGTCGCGGTTTCCCATCGTGTTGTGGCTGGGCGCCGAGGACCTGTTCCTGATCTACAACGACGCCTATATCCAGATCCTTGGAGACCGGCATCCCGAGGCGCTGGGTCAGCGCGGGCAGTACGCCTGGTGGGATATCTGGCAACCGATCAGTCCGATGCTCGCCAGTGTGATCGCCACCGGCGAAGCAACCTGGTCGCGCGACCTGATGCTGCCCATGGTGACCGCAGGCCGGCGCCGGGAGCGCTACTTCACCTTCACCTACAGTCCGCTGATCGGCGACGACGGCAAGACCTACGGGATATTTTGTCCGTCCTTCGAAACCACCGAGCGGGTGCTGAGCGAGCGGCGGCTGCACTTGCTCAACGCGGTGGCTTCAGCCGTGATGGACACCAACGCCATCGATGCCGCGGCGAAAGCGACCGTCGCGACCTGCGCCGAGCAGCCCGCCGACGTGCCATTCGTCGCCGCCTACATCGGCGATCCCGGAACGGGCGACTGCACGCTGCGCGCGGCGACGTCCTCAGTGCTGCCGTTGCTGCCGAAGACGCTGGCGAAGTTGACCAAGTCGGCGGCGGTGCCCAGGACGCGTTCGGAGATGGCCGTCATCGACGACATCGCAGCGATGATCGACGGCATTCACGATGTCCTGGCGGACGCCTGTCCCGACAAAGCTCTGCTGCTGCCGCTGGGTGAGGGCGCGGCCGCCGGGGCTCTGCTGGTCGGAACCAGTCCGCTCTGTCCACTCGATGACCAGTACATCGGTTTCTGTCAGCTGCTGGCGGACCAGTTGTCTTCTGCGATGGCATCGGCGGTGTCCTATGAGCAGCAGCGGCAACGGGCGGACGCGCTTGCCGAACTGGACCACGCCAAGACGGCCTTCCTGACCAACGTGAGCCACGAATTCCGTACTCCGCTCACGCTTTTGCTAGGGCCCCTCGACGATGCGCTGTCGGACAGCGCACCGGACAGTGTCTTGTCGAATCAGCTGAGCGCGGCCCGGCGAAACGCGGGACGCCTAAAGCGGCTGGTGGATTCGTTGCTGGACTTCTCCCGTATCGAAGCCGGCCGGGCCACCGCCAGCCCCATATGCATCGACGTCGGCGCGCTCACATCGGATATCGCGGCGTCGTTCGCTGAACTCTGCGAGCGGGCCGGGTTGGAACTGGTCGTGGACTGCCACCCGGCGGTGGCCGACGTCGACCCGGACATGTGGGAAACCATCATGCTCAACGTGCTGTCCAACGCAGTGAAATACACCCTGACGGGCTCGATCACCGTCACGACGCACAGCGATACGGCGTTCTGTAACATCATGATTCGCGATACCGGTGTCGGCATCTCGGAGGCCGATCTGAAACGACTGGGCGAACGGTTCTTTCGGGCGGACAGCGCGCACGGTCGCAGCGTCGAAGGCACCGGAATCGGACTGTCGCTGGTGCAAGGACTCGTCGAATTGCAACACGGCACCGTCGATTTCACCAGTGCACTCGGGCGAGGTACGGCCGTGGCCATTCGGCTGCCTCGGTCGGTGCACGGCGAGCCCGTAGACCATTCACCCGCCGGGCTTCTGGACAACTCGTACGTCGTCGAGGCAGACCAGTGGGTCACCACGCGCCCGACGCCGGCGGCGGACGCGGCACCGGTGGCTGATGACCGTCAGTTGGTGCTGATCGCCGACGACAACGCCGATATGCGAGCGCATTTGGAGCGCGTGCTGTCGCCGCGCTGGCGGACGGTCTTGGTTGCCGACGGCCAAGAGGGCATCGAGGCCGCCCGCACGCTTCGCCCGGATGCGATTGTGACCGATGTGATGATGCCGCGGCTGGACGGCTTCGAATTCATCGCGGCCATCCGCGCGGACCCGAGATTGGCGGCGACGCCGGTGCTGATGCTGTCAGCGCGCGCGGGCGCTGAGGCGATCAGCGAGGGGTACTCCGGTGGCGCTGACGACTACTTGCCAAAACCGTTCACCTCCAACGACTTAATCGACCGCGTCGCCGCACGGCTGTCGGCCGTCGCACGCGAGCGCGCCAATCGGCTATCCAGCGATGCTCAGGCGCGGGTGGCCCTCGACTTCGCACGGCTCGAGGCCGCCCTGCAGTCCGCCGACTCAGGCGCGGCGATCTCGGATGCGCTGCAGGATTGTTCATTTGGTTCCGGCGACGCCCCGGTCATCTGTCTGGGTGTGCTCGACTCCGACGGCACGAACATTCGATTCGAGTACGGTCATCCGGTGTCCCCCGAGATCCGCGACCGCTACCACGTCGTGTCGATGAACACCCCGATCGTGCCCGTCGATGTGATCAGGACCGGTCAGCCGATGATCATCACCGACACGCTGAGTCTGAGCCCGCGCTACCGGCACGTCGTGAACGAGACTGTCGAGGTGGTCCGGTCGTGCATCAGCCAACCGTTGCGGGGGACGGACGGAAGGGTCATCGGCTCACTCGGAATGCTATGGCCCACACCGCGGGAATTCGATCCCGCCGAACTCGACTGGGCGGCAAGGATTGCCAGGATGACCCAGTCGGCGCTCGACGGGATCCGCAATGTGCAGCGCGAACATCAGATCGCCGTCGACTTCCAGGACCACCTGCTCGATCTCGACCGCGGATCGACCGCGGCCGTGGTTGCGGCGGTCTACCAGCCCGGCGGCGAGGCGATGCGCGTCGGTGGCGACTGGTATCTCGTTGTGCCGCTGGAGGAAGCGGGCCAAGTCGCGATCTCGGTGGGCGACGTGGTCGGGCACGGTCTGCCCGCCGCGATCGCGATGAGCAGGCTCCGGGCAGCGGTGGCCGCCACCGCGCTCACCGACGCCGATCCGGGCCGGGTGCTCGCGACGCTGGACCGCTATGCCGCGACAGTGCCGGGCGCGCGGTGCGCGACCGTCAGCTACGCGGTGATCGACACGGAGCCGGCTGACGGTCTAGCCCGGGTCAGCTATTCCTGTGCGGGCCATCCTTATCCGCTGCTGGTGCCGCCCGATCAACCGGCGGCGTTCTTATCCGATGGTCGGCGTCCTCCGGTGGCCGCGTGGGAAAGCCCACTCAGGCAGAACACCGCTGTAGCGGAGGTGCCGGCGGGCAGCGTGATCCTGCTTTACAGCGACGGATTGATCGAGCGGCCGGGAGAAACGCTCGACGATGGGTTTCTGCGGCTGCAGGGTGCGGCCGGATATCGCGCCGACCTCCCGGTTGGAGATTTATGCGCGGAGTTGCTCGAGCGGATGGCCCCGCCCGGCGGCTACACGGACGACGTCGTCGTGTTGGCGCTGCGCCCGTGCCACAGCTCGGCTCGCAGTTTCGCGACGGTGGTGCCCGCGGCGCTGGACCACATCGCCGAGGCGCGACATCGCTTGCGCGACTGGCTTTCCGGCGTGGGCGTTGACCCGCGGCGCGCGTCCGACATCCTGCTGGCGACCGGCGAAGCGCTGACCAACGCGATCGAGCACGGCAGCGGCGTCGATGCGCATAAGACGGTCTCCATCGAAGCCTTCGTGCGTGGGCGAACGATCACCGCGACGATCGTCGACGCCGGTCAATGGTCGGGCGACTCGTCGGCCAGCCAACGCAGCCTCAAGCGGGGGCGGGGGCTCACCATGATCAACGGCCTCTCCGACGATGTGAAGACCACCCGCTCTGCGGGCGGCACCCAGGTCACCATGAATTTTGAGGACGCAATTCTTCCGGAATCCGGTCGGGTTGAGGGCGTAACCACTTGAGCCGCGCGGTCTTTCAGCTGCACTTCCCGGAAGGAGACGATGTGCCGGCGCCTATCGAGGTGACGGTGACCGGCGAGGTCGACGCGTCGAACGTCCGCGAATTCACCCGTTCGGTGTCGGAACTGCCCGGCGAGCGGCCACTCATCCTTCAGCTGAGCAGTGTCAAATACTTGGACAGTGCCGGCTTCGCGGCTTTGGATCGACTACTCGCGGAAAATGCGATCCTCATCGTGCTGTCGCCGGACAGTTTCATGTACCGGGTAGCAACGCTGATGTGCATGCCCATTCATGACGACGCCGCAACCGCACGCCGCGTGCTGCAGGATAGCGAGAGCTGAACTCGGCCAGACCTCTTCGCTGGTCTCGCCCGCAGACGAATCGCCTTACGGCTTTCTAGGATGCGCGGCTCCGTCGGGAGGTGCACCTCGATTTGCGAGTTGCAGCAGTGCACCAGGAAATATTAATATTCTTAACATTCGACGATGTCCATGTTCCTGGAGAGCTGATCCACGCCCCCTATCGGCGAACGCGAACGAGAACCTAGAATTGGCGTCGGTGCGTGTCGCGATGTCCGGGAGGAGGCACGCACCCTGGCTGGGGGGCTAGCGACCCTTCGGGTCGTTATGGACCTGAAGGAGAAGAGTGAACGAAGACGCAATCCGGACAGTGGAAAGCCGCGCAGAGAGCGACTGCACCATACTGATCTTGATTAACGACGGCACGATTACTATCTCCGACGGTGAGTTGACTGACCAGACCGCGAACCACCTGCGCGTGGATGCGGAGAACGCCGGGAAGCTCGGCAAAGTGCTGGTCGCCCTGGCTGCAGCACTTGAGACTGATACGACCCGCGACGTGGACGGGAAGCAATCGGAGACGGAGCGCATCGATGACGAGCGCGCACTCCTGCGGACTATGGCAGCGCGGGTAGCGCGAACGCCGGGGTCGTCCGGATGGTCGAGCGACCAGCTTGCCAAGATCGACACCTTGGTCTCCGGAGCTGCCGACCGCGAGGAATTCAAGGCCTTAACGCCTGAGCGGTTCGTGCAGTTCTGCGAGGCGTGGCTGCAGATGGACGATCGGATCAATGAGACCCAGTGTGTTGCCTGCGGCAAGACCTTCAGCTACGAGCGGATGGGCAGGCCTCCGCTGACCTGTTCAGCTGAATGTCGACGTAAGCGCAACAGCAAAGCGCAGACGCGCCCAGAGGTCTAGAGCGGTCAGCGTTCTTACGCTGCAACCGCACAACGACTGGCTGTCGCGTGGACGCCCGCCTTTTGCGGCCCGTGCCGTATCGCTACCTGACAGAAAACGAACCGGCAGCCGCCACCGGAATGACCGCCTGACGTCGTTGGCACGCTTTGGCGTTATCCGATCCGCGATTTACGTTGATAAAGCGCTGACCGGCCATGAAGTCTACCGACCCGCGGGCGCCCAATATTCTTAGCTCGCACCAACGGGCCGATTGTCAACAGGGCATACTCGGACGGATAATTGACGATATGTAGTAGAAATTCACATTGAGCTGCCGTTGAGAGGGACTGCTTATCAGCACAGCTTGTTGATTTGCGCAACCTGCGAATCGAGATCGTGTCGCAATGGATCCAGCACGATATTGCTTGCAGCCTCCAGGTAGCCGACGCCCAGCTTTTCGATCGTACTGCCGATCGAGTTGACAGCTTGCGCAAGATCTGCAGGGGTCGCGGGTTCGTCGGCGACGCGGTCACGCAGATACGCGCCGCCCCCTAAGAGCGCTAGGCGAGCGTTGGCTGCGATCGCAAGTTGGCCCGCTGGGTCGTTCGGGTTCGGATCTGTCAGGTGGGTATTCCTCACCACCCCTTGGTGTACGGCGGTATAGGCCGAGCAAACGTTCGCTTTCGCTTGGGCGGTTTGCTGATCGGAAAAGGCGGGTGAAGCACTTTGCGGTGCGGGTCGAAACCACCCCGCGATGGCGACGGCTGCGGCGATGACTGCAATTGCCAGCGCCGCGAACATGGGCCAGCGCGACGACTTCCACCAGGGCGGGGAGGGGAGGGATTTTTTAGAGCCGGCCTCGACTCCAGGCTCAGACAATTGCGTATGAGACATTCAATCATGATATCGCTCGTCACTGATTTCGATTGCATAATGCCGAAGTTTCTTTGAATAACTCAGCCGAGGCGGCGAGGCGGGCGGTACACCTTCACAACTTATTGGTTGACCGGGGTCTGCTGTGCGGAGGTTAGGGCGATCGCAAGAAAATCAAGCCGCCACAGCGACTAAAATAGCTTGCGTTCGAATTCCTCGAAGTCACTGAGCTTCATACGCCGACCCGGCCGGAAAGTCTCAGCGCCGGAGAGACCGCAACGCATACGCATCAGCGGAACAATCGAGGCAGGCGGACGGCGGAATCAACAGTGTAGAACTCTCTTGGCCGGACAGGATGGCACGCCATGAAGAAATGGCATGCGTAAGGTGTGGATACGCTCCATGAGCAGCCATCCCTGAAATGCGAGTCCGGCCGAGCTGCCCGGCGCGAGGCAATTGTCAACGCTTTAACGTCGCGCGCGAGCGTGCAGAGCGTATCTATCAGGACGGCATCAAACTGCGAATTGCCGGTTAGTTTCAAATAGCCCCGAGTCTGAGGTTATGTGCTCGATCACGAGCAGCAAGGCGCACACCTCAGAACGCGGCGGTCCGGTTGCCGTAGCGGATTATGCGGTCCTCGCAGTGTCGGCCGCAAACCGCAACTGCGGCCCGGTCTTTCGACCGGACCGCAATTGCCCCCGCCGTCACGGCGGACTGTTACGGCGCGCTTGGCGTCCCAGGCAGGCCGGGTGTGCCGTTGGCACCGGCGTTGCCGCCGTTGCCGCCGGCCGCGCCGGTTCCGCCGGTGCCGGCGGCGCCGTTGCCGCCGTTGCCGCCGTTGCCGATGCCGCCGGTGCCGGCTGCGCTGCCGTTGCCGCCGTTGCCGCCCACGCCGCCGGTGCCGGTACCGGCGGCTGTGCCGGTACCGGTGCCGCCCCCACCGCCGCTGCCGCCGTCGGCGCCGGCGGTGGTGCCGCCGTTGCCGCCGTTGCCGCCTGCACCGCCGGTGCCAGTTGATGTGGTGACGGTCTGGCCGGCCGGCGCGTTCACCTGGCCTACGCCGCCCGCGCCGCCCTGGCCGCCAGGAGCGCCGGCGATGTTGCCGACGCCGCCGTTGCCGCCGGCACCGCCGGTGGTCGTGCCGGTGGTGACGGTGCCATCGGAGGCGGTCACCTGACCAGCGGCGCCATTCCCGCCTGCGCCGCCGTCATTGCCGGCGCCGGCGTTGCCGCCTGCCCCGCCGGTGGCGGTGCCGGTGGTGATAGTGGCGGTGTTGGTGCCGCTTACGGTGGCGTTTGCGCCGTTACCGCCGGCTGCGCCGTCGGCGCCGGCGTTGCCGCCTGCCCCGCCGGTGGCGGTGCCGGTGACGGTGCTGGCGCCGGTGCCGCTGGTGTCGGCGTCACCGCCGGTCCCGCCGACGCCGCCGTTGGTGCTGCCTGCCCCGCCTGCCCCGCCGACGTTGGTGCCCGTGACGTGGCTGGTGGCGTCGGAGCTGACGACGGAGTTGCCGCCGCTGCCGCCGACGCCGCCGTCGGCGGTGCCGGTGCCTGCGCCGCCGGCCCCGCCTGCGCCGCCGGTGGCGGTGCCTGTGGTGCCCGCAGGCCCGGTGACCTCGGCGCCGCCACCGCCGCCACCGCCACCACCGCCGAAGCCGGGCGCAGCGCCGACGTGTGTGCCGCCGATGCCGCCGGTGTCGCCGGTGCCAGCCGTCACCGTGCCGGTAGCACCGCCAGTGACGGCGGTACCGCCGTTGCCACCGAGGCCCCCGTGCCCGCCGTTGCCGGCCAGGGTGCCAGCGGCGCCGGCGACGCCGGGGGTGCCGTCGTTGACGGCGAGGGTCGCGGTGCCGCCTGCCCCGCCGTTACCCGCGGTGCCGGCGGCGCTACCGGCACCACCGGTGCCGCCGTTGCCGCCCTCGCCACTGCCGCCGTTAGCGAAGCTGCCGACCGCGCCGTTTCCGCCGATCCCGCCATTGGCGCCGTTACCGCCGTTACCGCCGTCGCCACCATTACCCGCGATCGCGCCGCCGTTGCCGCCGACCCCGCCGTCGCCGCCGTTGGAGGTGCCGCCGATCCCGCCGTTGCCGCCGGCGCCTGGATCGCCGCCGGAACCGAGCACGCCAGTCACACCGAGCGCGCCGGCGCCGCCGGCGCCAGGGGTGCCGCCGTTGCCGCCGTCACCAGCGTTACCGCCGTTGCCGGTGGCGCCTGCAGTGCTGCCGAACAAACCGCCGTTCCCGCCGACCCCGGCGTTGCCGCCGTTCCCGCCGACCCCGCCGTTGGCGCTACCGCCTGCCCCGCCGGCGCCGTCGTTGACGCCCGACACACCGGTGAGGCCGATGGCGCCGACCCCGCCGTTGCCGCCGTCGTTGCCGGTGCCGCCGTTCCCGCCGTTCCCGCCATCGCCGATCAACTTCGAACCAATGCCCCCGGCGCCGCCGTTCCCGCCGTTCCCACCGGCCTCGCCGTTGGCCGATGCGCCCGGGGTGTCCGTAGTGACGCCGTTGGCACCGACTGCGCCGTTACCGCCGTTGCCGCCGTCACCGCCGTTGCCGAGCGCACCTGCACCAAATATGTCCTGGGCGCCGCCGGTGTCGCCGCCGGCTCCGCCGTTCCCGGCGGCGCCGTCGTTGACACCCGTCACACCGTTACCACCGTTACCACCGAGGCCGCCGTTGCCCATACTCTCGCCGCCGTCGCCACCGGCCCCGCCGTCGGCGCTGAGCCCGCCGTCGCCGCCGTCACCGCCGTTGCCGATCGCCCCGGCATTCCCGCCGGCACCACCGACCATGCCGGCACCATCGGCCTCGTCGTAGCCGTTTCCGCCGTCACCAAACAGGAGCCCGCCATTACCCCCAGTGGGGTCTGCCGCCGTCCCTTCAGCGCCGTTGCAAATCAGGCCACAGTAGGTCTCGCCTAAGAACGTGTTCAGGTGCAACTCCGCGAACAGCTGGTTGACGGTTGTGTCGAACTGTTCACCCATTGGGCTAACGATGAAGGCCTGGCCGGCCGCGTGGATCGGGTCATAGATGTCCGTTTGAAACAGATCGGCAAGGGTTGGATCGGCTGCTGGCGCAGCAGCGCTCGCCGCGTCAGCCGAGGACGCCGCAGCGCTCAGTGCATCTGTAGACGACCCGAGAGCAGCCAAGGGCTCAGCGGCCAACGCCGCATCGGTCGCAGGCAAGGCCAGATCGAAAGCGCCGGACGGATCGATACCGACGAGCGCATCCAGACTCGTGATGGAAGCCAGGACGGAGTTGATGATGGGATCAATGATCACGTCAAGCCCGTCGGCATGGGCAACCGGCGCGCTGGCCAGCGGGGACATCCCGAACGCTAAAAATGCACCCGCCGTCGTGCCGGCACCGAGCACCCGACGACGACCGCGAGCCTTGGCGTTGCGCGACCGCTGATTCCGCTTGTTGTGCCGACCCGCCATCGCCATCCCCTTTGATAGACCTGTGAAAACTCAGGTCTCGTTAAGGTAGCGCTTAAGTTACGTGCGAGGAATAGAAAACTAAAAAAAGTTTCAAAAAGTTTTACAGACTTCGCGCCGTGACATCGTCGCAGTTCAGGAGGCTGTTGCCAGCACAACACATTGGCGCGTGTCGCACGTTGGTGGCAGTGCGCGATCACTTTTGGGCCATCTGCGACTGAGCGTGCGCTGAATCGCGTTACAGCCTGGAGTCGATGTGTTATGCGGGCCGGGCTAGCCGCATCGCGTGGTGACCGGAGGATTCTGGGGCTCGCGGACGACGCCTGGGCGACCGCACGGTGGTTCGCCGTGGGGCTAGGGGTCCGGACCGCGTGTTGCTGAGGTCGTCGGGTGATGGGTCGCGGCCGCGACGATGAGGGCGCTCGATTTGACGTTCGTGGTGCGGTAAACGGGGGGTGATGTCGACGAGTCTCTCGACGCTCCAATTTGTCTGATGCTCAAGACCTTCCGGCTGGCCGTGATGAGGATGGTGGCGCATCCCTTCGAACCGGCCACGTCGGGCCTTGGCCTTCGACGGCCGGTGTTCACTAACAAGACGTGGATTCAGCAGGCGGGGCGTACCTTAAATCAAGGTTGACGTGACAGCCTGTGCCGGCGGGCTCCGAAGGCGTCTGGGTTCCAGATCCCCTTCCTAATGCTCGGCCGTTCCGCCTACCTGGCAAAACTGCACAAGGCTGTACATGATTTCTGAACACAGCGATAGCGACCATGCGTCGCGTCAAAACGGTGCGACACTCGCCGACCGCCGCACGAGCTGTATATGGATGCGCACCGACGACGAACTCACCGCTATCACCCCCCTCAGCGGCGAGATCGACGCGTCCGACATAGACGACTTGAGCCCGCACGCCCGCATGCTGGTACGAAATTGCGGCGTATTGAGGGTCGACCTAAGCGGCAGCGCCTTCATCTCCGACGGCGGGCTGTCCGCGCTGTTAGCGCTGTGGTTCGCAGAGCCCGTTGCAACCGAGCGGCCTCAGGTGCGGGAAGCGCGGATCTGTTCTGAACGCCTCACGGTCGTGCTCCGCCGCGCCCGATGACGACGGCTTAGGGGCAGCACCTGTACGGCAGTTCAGTTGCTGCATCGGACCCGCCAGTGTGCGAGCTAGACCGCTATTCCGCGTCCTCGATGGCCTCGCCGAGTTCCTCGAGGAGCTTGCTGCGGTGATTGCTCGCCAAAATGTGACCGGTGGCGATGACCACGGCGACCGGCCAGTCGATGAGCTCCAACGCAGCCAGAGCGGCCAGACCGCCGTAGTAGGCAAGTTGTTCAGGTCGTGGGATCTCCACCCGCCCCACCACGGGAAGATTGACCGCGAATGTCTCACCCTCGCGGATATGGGCGACGGCATCGGACTGGGAGGTCCCGCTGCGCGACTTTACCTTTTCGGCCATCATTTGCCTTTCAGTAACTTAAGCGTTGCCGTTGTGACTGGTGATGCGTGGACCGTCGTGTTTATGTCGACGACGAAGGAAGCTCTCGCCGACCCACTAGGCGAAGCTGTGGCTGGTCTGCTGACCGTCCCGCTGATCGAGTTGTACGCCCTGCTGTGGCGCGTGGGCGCCGTGGAGGTCGTGGGGACTCTTCCGGCGAAGGATCAACGGCACTCAGCTCCGGTAGCGGCTTATCTGCGAATGCGCGGGTCGCAACGGCGACCGCAGCCGTCGCAGCCCCGGCTGAGCCCAGCGCCTGCGCCCAACCGAGCGGGCCAAGGGGCGTGCACCCAAGCAGCTGGCTGACGCCGGGGATGCTGATCAGCGTCCCCATCACAGCCAGCGATCCGCCCGCGGTCAACAAGACCAGCGGCGTCCGTGAGTCGAGCAGAGTCTGACCCAGCTGCGCTGACACCAGAGCCACCAGCGCCACTGTGGACGCCCGCTGCGGGCGCCCGGTGAACCCGGCCATCGTCCACGCCACCGTCGCGGCCGCTGCGGTAGTGGTTCCACGGATGGCGACCGCCCGCCACAACGCCTGCTGGTCGGGGCCGCGTCCGTCGGGCTGCAGCGGACCGCTGGGCTTGCTGACCGCCAGCGCCGCCGCGGGCAGCGCGTCGGTGAAGATGTTCACCAGCAGCAGCTGCCGGGTGTTCAGCGGCGAGCTGCCGGTGATCGCGCTGCCGATGACCGCGAAAGCCACCTCGCCGGCGTTGCCGCCGAGCAGCACCGACACCGCGGCCTGCACCCGGCGCCACAGTTCGCGGCCTTCCTCGATCGCGTTCAGCAGCGCCTCGATGCGCGCGTCGACCAGCACCACGTCAGCCGCGACGCTCGACGAGTCGCTGCCGCGGGCGACGACACCGATACCGACGGTGGCCGCCCGGATCGCGGCGGCGTCGTTGGAACCGTCGCCGACCATCGCGCAGACCTTGCCGATGCGCTCGAGCGTCTGTACGACCTGCACCTTGTTCTCCGGCGACATCCGGGCGAAGATCACCCGCTCGGCGACCGCCCGTTCCTGGTCCTTGCGTGACAGCGCATCCCACTCGCCGCCGCTGATGACCTGGTCCACCGTCACCGGCAGCCCCATCTCCCGCGCGATCGCCGTGGCGGTGATCGGGTGGTCTCCGGTGATCAGCCGGACGCCGATGTCGCGCTCGACCAGGGCAGCGAGCAAGGCCGGCGCCTGGGCGCGCGGGGTGTCCGAAATCCCCAGGAAACCCGCCAGCGTCAGGTCGCTTGCAGCCAGTCCTTCGATGGCGTCTTCGTCCTCCGAAATCAGCGCGACCTGTTCGGGGCTGAGTTGGCGCCGCGCGACGGTGATCACCCGCAGTCCCTCGGCCGCGAGTTGCCGCACGGTCTGGTCGATGTCGGACCCGATGCCCGCGCACGCGGCCAGGACCACTTCGGGTGCGCCCTTGACGCTCAGTTCGTCGCCGAGCACCGACGCCGAGAATGACCTGCCGGACCGGAACGGCAGATGCGCTGTGACATCGCTGGCTTCCGCCAAAGGGTTCGAGCCCTGCACCGACCGAGCCGCTTCGATGATGGCGCGGTCGGTGGCGTGCACCTGCGGGCCGCCGTTGGTATCGGGAGCGGCGTGCACCGCGCAACGCAGGACGTCCTCGCGGGAGAAACCCTCGGCGGGATGCACCTGCGAGACCCGCAACCGGTTCTCGGACAGCGTTCCGGTCTTGTCGAAGCACACCACGTCGATGCGGCCCAGCGCCTCCACCGACCGCGGTACCCGAACCAGCGCGCCGTAGTTGGCCAGCCGCCGGGCCGATGCTGCCTGCGCGAGCGTCGCTACCAGCGGCATGCCTTCCGGCACCGCGGCCACAGTGATGGCGATGCCACTGGCCACGGCCTCGCGTAAACCCTTGCGGCGCAACAGGCCAAGTCCACTGACCAACAGCCCGCCGGTCACGCTGACCGGGAAAGCCCTGTTGGTGAGTTGGCTGAGCTGGTGTTCCAGGCCGATCGCCGGGAGCTCGCTGGAGACCAGTTCCGCGGCGCGGCGTGCCTGGGTGTCGGCGCCGACGGCGGTCACCACAGCGACCGCGGTGCCCGCCACGATGGTGGTCCCGCCGTAGAGCATGCAGCGGCGTTCGGCCAACTCGGCGCCGGGTGTGGGATCGGCCTGCTTCTCCACTGGCAGCGATTCGCCGGTGAGCGATGACTCGTCGACTTCGAGGTCGTCTTCTTCGATCAGCCGGGCGTCGGCGGGGATCACCTCGTTGGTCCGCACCTCGATCACATCGCCGGGCCGCAGCTGCACCGCCTTGACGTCGGTGTAGACCGGCGACCCGTCCGGACCTGCAGTGACTTTGCGGGCCGGTGGAATCTGTTGAGCCAGCAACTCGTTCAGTCGACTTTCGGCCCGCAGGCGCTGGCTGGCGGCCAGCATCGAGTTTCCGGTCAACACCGACCCGACCAGAATTGCATCGACCGGCGAACCCAGCACCGCGCTGGCCGCCGAGCCGAGAGCCAGCACCGGGGTCAGCGGGTCGGACAACTCGGCGCGCACCGCCTTGAGGAACTGCCACACCGCCCGGCTCGGACGTCCGGTCAGCTCGGCGCTCCATCGCGCCGTCTCCATCGCCCTGGTGGTCAGCACGCCGTGCCTCGGTCCTGCGGTCGTCTCGTTGTCAGGCGGCGGCAACATCGTGCGGACCTGCTCGATCGACATGGCGTGCCACTCGTGCATCTGCGCGGGCAGCGGCGCTGGTGCGCGCAACACCCGGCGGGCCATCAGATACCCGGACACCAATCCGGCGGCCGCGCCCGTCGTCACCGGGCCCGGGCCCCGTCCGCGAACGCCGGGCACCATCAGCAGTGCGCCCAAAGCCGTTGCACCGGTGGCAATCTCGATACCGCGATGACTGGCCGATTTGGCTACCGGGATGGCGTGCAGCAGCCGCCAGGCGCCGGCGAGATCGCTCAGGATCACATCGGCTGTCCACGGCGGCGGCTCCGCGTCGGAGGTGGGCATCACGCCGAGCCCGATGTCCGCCGATGACAGTGCCTGGGCGGCGGCAGACGAGATCACCGCGACGGTGCGACCCGACTGCTGGAGATCGGTCAGCGCCGCCGCGAGTGCGTTGTCGATGGGTGTCCGCTGCAGCGTTCGCAACTCGTCGAAAGCCGTCCGCAGTTCACCGAGATCCTCGACATCGACCGAGACCAGTTCCAGCCCCGCGCGTCGAGCCTCGGCGAGTACCGCTGCGGCCAACGGGTCGTGGGTGGGACCGATCAGCGCTTCGACCCGGATATCGGCTTCTCGGGCAGCCACGCCAGGAACCGGATGCCAGCCTGCGCGCAAGCCTCGTTTTTCCAGCAGCAGCTGAGCGCGGTTCCATGCCGGGGAGATCTCGCCCTCACCGGCTCCGCGGACTCGTACCACCCGCAATGTGTTGGTGCACAACACCCGAGGATCGATCAGCAGTGCGTCGATGCGGTCCAGCCAGCGCAGCTTTTCCGGGCTCAGCGGCAGCACCGCGTGCTGCTCGGCCAGTCCTTGGCCGAGGGCTGCGGCGAACGACTCGCGGGCGGTGCGGGTGGCTTTCGGGGTGGTGACCAACGCCGCCGTCGAAGCCATGCCGAGGTTGCGGGTCGCGACCCCGACCGCGGCGGTGCCGGCCGCTTGCAACAGAGCTGCCCGCCGAGCGTGCCGCTCGATAGGTCCGTCCGGCACCGGCACCGGGCGCGACGACGGATGCACCTCGTGGTGTTCGGCATGGCGGGCCAACGTCGGCTCGAGACGGCGCCAGGCCTGCGCTTCGGCCTGATACTCGGCGGCTTTCAGGATCTCCATGGTGAGGTCGACGACAAGCGACGTCGGGGAGAGTTCGAGGACGTGTGCGACCGTCATCGCCACCGACAGCACAGCGTCTGTCGCGGAGTGGCCGATCCGGTCTTCGATCAACCGACGGAGCCGCGGCTGGTAATCGACGGCCACCACGATCGCCTCGACACCTTCGAACAACCGCGGCCACACCAAAATCCGACCCGCGAACGCGGCGCCGACGCCGACAGCGGTGGCACCGACTCCCAACGCGTTGGTGGCCAGCAGCAGGCCGTCACCCGGTAACGGTTTCGGGCGCGCGTCGCTGCGTCGCTCCTGGACGTGCTCGCTTGCACACCAGCGCTTTTCGGCCTCATCGACGTCTCGGCACAGCTCCCGCAGTGAGACCTGCTCGCCGTTGAGTCCGACGACCGCGCGCGACAGCGGCCGGTTCAGGCTGACCGACTTGACGCCCGGCCGGCCGCTCAAGGCGTCGACGACGAAGCGCCCCAGCTCGGCGCCGTCCGGGCCGTCAAGTCCGCGGACCTCGATCCACGCACGCCCTCTGCCGCGCCAACTATGCCTGGTCAGAGTGGGCCGCGCCGGCACCCCGTCGGATAGTGCCTTGACGCCTTCGCGAACCGGGATCGCGGCCATCGCCAAGCCCGTCGAGGCGACCGTGCCGAATGATCCCGCGGCGTTCGCCGCAGTCTGCACGCTGGCACCGACCACTGCAGACGTCACCTGGAGACCCAGTGTTACCGCGCGCAACGGCAAGGATGCTCGCACCAAGGCGACGCTACCTACTCGACAGAATCAACGACGGGTGCGCGACTGTGCTGCGCGCGACTGCCGTGCCGGTGTCTTCTTGGCAGGCGTCTTGCGCGGTCGTGCCGAATTCGTCGACTTGACGGGAGCGATCTTTGCCGCCGGTGGGGCCGGTGCGCTGTCGGTGCGGGAGTTGCTCAGCCGGCGCAACAGCAGTGCGCCTCCGCCGACCGCCAACAGCAGCGGCCACTCGACAATGCCGGCGACACCGAGGGCTCCCAGCGTCAACGCGGCCGCCGGTGTCGAGTGGCTGCCACTGTCGATGCCCTTCTGCACGCCCGCGGCCGCTCCGGTGACGGCGCCGGCGACGCCATTCACCGCGGCGCCGCCTATGGCGCCGGCGGCTGAGGTAGTTGCTGAGGCGGCACGGCTGACCGTTCGACTTACGTTTCGTACGGCGCCGTCAACGACACCCATGATTGCTCCCTGATATTCGGTATGTGGCCGTGAAGTGTTGCCCGCAATCCTAAGACCTTGCCAGGCGAATGAACAGCGGGTGAATACCCGCCCGCACCATTTCCATACGTCAAACCCTGTAAAAATCCACCAAAACAGGTGCGTGGTCGCTGGGTGCTTTGCCTTTGCGTTCTTCCCGCACGATGTGCGCGTCGGCGACGCGGCCGGCCAGCGTAGGGGAGGCGAGGATGAAGTCGATGCGCATCCCTTGTTTTTTCGGAAAACGCAGCTGGGTGTAATCCCAGTAGGTGTAGACGCCGGGCCCGGGCGTGAAAGGCCTTACCACATCGGTGAATTGAGCATCGACGATGGCGTCGAACGCTTTGCGCTCCGGTTCTGAGACGTGCGTGGCACCTTGGAAGAAGTCGACGCTCCAGACGTCGTCGTCGGTCGGTGCGATGTTCCAGTCGCCGACCAGCGCGATCTGTGCCGACGGGTCGTCGCGCAGCCAGCCTTCTGCGGTATCACGCAGTGCGGCAAGCCAATTCAATTTGTACATGTAGTGCGGATCGTCGAGGGCGCGGCCGTTGGGTACGTAGAGACTCCACACCCGCACTCCTGCACAGGTCGCGGCCAGCGCGCGGGCCTCGGCGGCAGCGGCGACGTCCGGCTTGCCAGTCCAGGTGGGCTGGCCGTCGAAGCCGACCTCGATGTTGTCCAGGCCGACCCGGGACGCGATCGCCACGCCGTTCCACTGGTTGAAGCCACAGTGGGCCACTTCGTAACCGAGTTCGAGGAACGGCATCGTCGGAAACTGCTCGTCGGAACATTTGGTTTCCTGCATCGCGAGCACGTCGACCTCGGCACGCTCCAGCCAATCCAGCACGCGGGGCAATCGGGAGCGAATCGAGTTCACGTTCCAGGTGGCTATCCGCAGCGGCGGGTCACCGCTATCAACCAGCGGGTCGCCGCCATCAACCAGCGGCGATCGCAAGCGCGGCGAAGCCGGGCGCAGCGGGTCGCCGCCATCAACCATGCCGTCGGGCATGGCGCCGACCCTACGTGACGGACTCCGCAGCGACGGTGACGTACCGCGCCCGATGGTGCAGCACGAAGCCCAGCGACCGGGCGAGGGCTGCAGCGTCGCGATCACCGTCGGCGATCCGGATGTAGCCGCGGGTTGCGCCGCGTGCAGCACCCCAGGCCAGTAACGCCTCGCACAGTTCGCGACCGGCATCCGGGTCGACCGTTCGGACCTCCGAGACGCCCACCCAGCGCGTGCCGTCCAGGGCGTCAGTCACCGCGGCCCGTGCGCTCGCCGTATCCGCGAGCCTGCCGAAGGCCAGCGCGCCGTCGATGACCGCGGTCAATACGTCGTTGGGGATTGCGTAGTGCTCAAGCCACTCGTCGTCCGGGTGGCCTGATAGCTGGACCGACGGGTCTTGCCCGGCGGTGTGCACTTCGCGTACCAGCATCCAGTTGCCGTGCTCACCGGCATCCGAAAACCGGAGCAGGCGATCGGGAATCGCAAGTCGCGGAGTCAGGCCGCGCCGCCGGTACCAGTCGGCGATCGCCGGTATGGTGGTTTGGTTAGCCGAAATATCAAGTGGCACAGCGGAATTTGCCGAGTGTGTGACGCCGTGTCCGGCGCGCACCATCCAGCCGTCTGAGCCAATCGTGTTCGACACCCGGCCAGGCCAGAGCGGCGGCATGCTCGAGGGCGCGGATCTCTGAAGCACGCACCGGGGTATCGCTGAGCAGGCGGAGCGCGACCACATCCTCGGGCGCGAATTGCACTACGCCGCCGGTCTTTGTCTGCACGCGGACCAGGGGTGCGACATCGAGAAGGTGACCGACGACGTCAGTCAGCGGTGGAACCGAGCCGACGGGACGACGGAACCGAACCGTCACCCTGGTCCCGACCTCGGGCCACGAAACCATCAGTGGCCGAACGGGTCCGGCACCTCACCCGGTGTCCACGACAATCCGGGCACGCCCCAACTGTGCGATTTCACGGCGCGTTTCGCGGCGCGGGCATGCCGGCCGACCAGCCGGTCGAGGTAGAGGAAGCCCTCCAGGTGTCCGGTTTCGTGTTGCAACATCCGGGCGAACAGTCCGGTGCCTTCGAGGGTGACCGGTGTGCCGTCGGCGTCGAGTCCGGTGACCCGGGCCCATTCGGCCCGGCCGGTCGGAAATGATTCGCCCGGCACGGAGAGGCAACCCTCGTCGTCGTCGTCGGGGTCGGGCATGGTTTCGGGGACTTCAGAGGTTTCCAGCACCGGGTTGATGACCGCCCCGCGACGCCGAGCCGACTGTCCGCGCTCGTCGGCGCAGTCGTAGACGAACACCCGCAAGCTCACACCGATCTGGTTGGCGGCCAAGCCAACCCCGAACGCGGCGTCCATGGTGTCGTAGAGATCGGTGATCAGATCGGCCAGGTCGGCCGGCAGTGAACCGTCCGCTCCGACCGGTACCGGCTCGGTGGGTGTGTGCAACACCGGATCGCCCACGATGCGAATGGGTACGACTGCCATGACCGGCAAGCTTAAGCCCGCCTCTACCTGCTCCGGTTGCGGAGTCGGCTTGGGGCAGGCAATCTCAGCTCATCAGCCGACTCGCGGGCTTGGGTTCCGGGTCAACAGTTGTCGACGTGGTTGAATATCGCCGGAGCAGCGAGAATTCGAGCATTTGCCGAAAGGGTCGAGTAAGCGATATGGACAGCGCTATGGCGCGGGCTAATCGATCGGGCGACGACTCTGGACTCGCCGATGGGCTGACCCGCCGGGAACACGACATTCTGGCGTTCGAACGCCAATGGTGGAAATACGCGGGTGCAAAAGAAGAAGCCATCAAAGAGTTGTTCGCAATGTCGGCTACGCGTTACTACCAAGTTTTGAATGCGTTGGTCGATCGACCCGAGGCATTAGCCGCCGACCCGATGCTCGTGAAGCGGCTCCGACGACTCCGGGCCAGTCGCCAGAAAGCTCGGGCGGCGCGACGGCTGGGGTTCGAGCTCACCTAAGTTTTTGCCAGCTCACCGAGCGTCGGTGTGGGTTTTGGCGCACTCCTCGATACAGTGACGTCAATGAATGAGCGTGTACCCGACTCGACCGGGCTTCCACTGCGGGCCATGGTGATGGTGTTGCTGTTTCTCGGCGTCATCTTTTTGCTGGTCGGGTTTCAGGCGATGGGGTCGAGCACGAATACCGATGACGACTCGGCGGTATCGAGCGCGACGACCAGGTCGGCGCCTACGACTACCACTGTGAAGGTCGTCGCAAAATCTGACGTGCGGGTCTACAACATTTCCAGTCAGCCCGGTATTGCGGGTAAGGCCGCCGATCAGATCAAGCAGGGCGGCTACAACGTCACCGACATCAGCAATCTGACAATGCCTGATGTCTCGAAAACGACGGTGTATTTCGGCAGCGCCGACGGCGAGCATGAGACCGCCGACGCCGTGGGCAAGCTGCTCAAAGCACCCGTCGTGCCGCGCACTCCTGCAGTAGCCGGCCAGCCGCCCGGCGTGATCGTCGTAGTCGCGGGCTAAAGCTCCCCGACTAGAGCGGGGCGGATCGTCAGCACTATTTCGACGAGAGTTTCCGCCAACTGATTGCCGCGACCGCAACGCCAATCAGCACCGCGATCGGACCGTTGATGGACCAGGTCGTGGTGTTGCTCATCGGGCTACCACCGAGCACTCCGAATCCCTGGAGCGCCCAGATCAGACCGAACACCGCAAGGATCACCCCGACCGCGAATGTGACGACGAAAGTCCTTCTCATACAGGGAGCTTACGCGCGGGACCTGGTCACTCTGGTCGATGCGGCGCCGGGTGATGCCGAAGTCCATGCTGTCGGTGCAGGTCTCTCGTGGGGCTCGGTTCGGTTGCGGAGAGCGTGGCGCGGCCGTCAGAACGGCGGCGGATCGTCGTCTGGCCCAGGCGGACCCGGATCGAGGTAACTGAGGCGGGCAGCCCGGCGGGTCGTGCGGGCTTGGTGGTTTTGTCGGCGTTCGGCGGCGACGCGATTGGCCCGGTCTTGGGCACGGGTGCGACGTCGTGTGGGCATCATCGCGGTTCGGTCGCCGCAGTAGTCGATTGGTGAGCGCGGTTGCGCCGCTTGCAGATCGCCAGTCGGTAGGCAGAGACTCGGAAAGAGCAGCGCGCTGCCGGGTGTCGTGGAGTAGGTCTTTCCCGCGGGCGAGGTGAGAATGACTGTGCCGTCGGGCAACTGCTGATCGCGCCATCCCCAGAAGGTCTTCACGAGGTGATGGGTGCGGCAGTAACACTTCAGATTCGAGGCGTGTGTGGACCCGCCCTCCCCGAAGGGGATCGTGTGGTCGATATCGCAGTCGATCGCCGGTCGATCGCAGCCGGGCCAGCGGCACGTCAGATCCCGGCACCGCACGAAGTCGGCCAGCCTCTTCGACGGCACGTATCCCGGCTCGGGCGCGGCGTCGGTTGGATGGATCAGCGGCACCAGCTTGGCCCCGGCGGCTAATTCGGCGATGAGGTCGGGCGCGACGAGCCCGTCGGCGCAGACCTCGGATGCCGGTGTCGCGCTGCGACCGTCGATCGAGGCCTGGTCGGCGATCACGTGAATCACCACAGACGTTGCGGCGGGCCGCTTTCCAGCTGCGCAGTCGAGGCGCCCGCAGCGACAGCCGATCCGGTCAGCCCCTGACGCCAGCGAGCCCAGGGCATCAGCGCGGCGCTGCTCACGACTGCGGGGGTCGTGCTGGCACACCGTGTCGGCCAGCGCGTTGAGCCGCTTGTCGAGGGCATGCGCATCGGGTTTCAACATGCTGCCGTGAATTTCTGACAGACCGCCCTCGAGATCTGCGAACCAGATCTCCCGTTCGGTGCGTCGCTCCGTGCGACGGCGCACCGCGTCGGCGTCGGCCTTGGCGACGATCTTGTCGATGTGTCCGCCCAGCCGGCCTCGGGTCATCGACGGCCAGCGGACAGCGGCAAGAGCGAGTTGCGCATCGACGGAGGAAAGTACGTCGGGGTCGGTGATCAGATCGGTGCGATAGACGATGGTGTCGAATGTCCGCTCGTCGATGTCGCCGGCCCGGAAGACCTCGGCGAGCTTCGGCAGCCGCTCGCGCATCGCGCGGGCATAGCGCAATCGGCTTGCCGCCAGACCTTGGCTGATCCGCAGGGCCGCGGCCACCTCGGCGCTGACTGCCGCCTCGCTGTCGACCGCCCAGTCCTCGGTGTCGGAGCAGCGCGTCAGGCGGTACGCGAACAGCTCACCGATTGCCGTCAATGCCGCGGCAGCAGCACGATTTTGCGCACGCCACGACGCCGCGATTCGATCCAGCAATGCCGACGATTCTGTCGTGCGGGCGGGATGACGGCGCTCGAACAGCTCATCAAACCGGGCGATCGCCTCCGGCGATGGCGTGAGCCGCGACTCCGTATCGAACATACATTCGATTATGCCAGAGGGGTCCGACAAGCGCGCTGACCGCAAGCTCCTCAGCGGGCCGTTCCGGCCCGCGTCGTCGCCGGGCTGCGTTTGATGATCCCGCTCCTTTGCGGGCCGTTCCGGCTCACATCGTCGCCGGGATAGGCTCTACCCCATGGTTAAGCCCGCCAGACGCCGCAAATACGCCGCCGCCGCCACGCTGATTCCACTCGCCGCCGCCGTCGCGCTTTCCAGCGCGTGCAAGCCGAATCAGCCGCCGGCCACTTCGCCCGGAACCACGCCGGCGATCTGGACCGGATCGCCGTCGCCGTCGGCCGCCGCGCCCAGAACCGGCGAGGCCGCACCCGACAGCATCACTACTTATTTGAGCGCACCCGACGGCACCAAGGTTGCGTCAGCCAAGTTCGAGTTCGACCAGGGTTACGTGACCGTCACCCTGGAGACGACGGGCGAAGGCCACCTGGCTCCCGGCTTCCACGGCGTGCACCTCCACTCGGTGGGCAAGTGCGAGGCCAACTCGGTTGCCCCGAACGGCGGCGCGCCCGGCGACTTCCTGTCGGCAGGCAGCCACTTCCACACGCAGGGCCACGAGGGCGGTCCCGCGAGCGGCGACCTGACTTCGCTGCAGGTCCGCCACGATGGTTCGGCGTTGCTGGTGACCACGACTGACGGATTCACCAAAGCTGACCTGCTGGGCGGCAGCGGAACGTCGATCGTCATCCACGCCGGCTCGGACAACTTCGCCAACATCCCGTCCGACCGCTACAACCAGGTCAACGGCTCACCGGGTCCTGACGACACGACGAAGTCAACCGGTGACGCCGGCAAGCGCGTCGCATGCGGCGTGATCGGTGCCGGTTAGTCCAGCGTCGGACAGGGGTATCACTAGCAGGGTGGACTTCGCGTCATCACCCAACCCGACACTGGGCGTCGAATGGGAGTTCGCTCTCGTCGACGCCAAAACTCGCGACCTGAGCAACGAGGCGACGGCGGTCTTTGCCGAGATCGGTGAAAATCCTCGGGTGCACCAGGAACTGTTGCGCAACACCGTCGAGGTCGTCACCGGCATCTGCGACTGCACGGCGCAGGCTATGGAAGATCTTCGGTCGACTCTGCGTTGCGTCCTGCCGATCGTCGGGTCGCGCGGTATGGAGTTGTTCGGTGCGGGGACACACCCGTTCGCGAGTTGGTCTTCGCAGAAACTGACCAATGGGCCCAGATACGCCGAACTGATCAAGCGCACCCAGTGGTGGGGCCGCCAGATGCTGATCTGGGGCGTGCACGTGCACGTTGGCGTCTCCTCGCCGGACAAGGTCATGCCGATCATGTCGTCATTGCTCAACTGGTATCCGCACCTGCTGGCGCTGTCCTGCTCGTCGCCGTGGTGGGTGGGTGACGACACGGGCTACGCCAGCAACCGGGCGATGATGTTCCAGCAGCTACCCACCGCCGGCCTGCCGTTCCAATTCGAAAGATGGGAACAATTCGAGGGTTTCGTCCATGACCAGAAGAAGACCGGGATCATCGAGGACGTCAACGAGGTGCGTTGGGATGTCCGGCCTTCGCCGCACAACGGCACTCTGGAGGTGCGCATCTGTGACGGCGTGTCCAATATTCGCGAGCTCGGCGCGCTGGTCGCGTTGACGCACTGTCTGGTGGTGGATCTCGAGCGTCGACTGGATGCGGGAGAGACGCTGCCGACCATGCCGCCGTGGCACAACCAGGAAAACAAGTGGCGTGCTGGTCGCTACGGGCTGGACGCGATCATCATTCTCGACGCGGACAGCAACGAGCGTCTGGTCACCGACGATCTCGACGACCTGCTGACCCGGCTGGAACCCGTTGCCAAGTCGCTGCATTGCGCCGACGAGCTGGCCGCGGTCGCCGACATCCCACGACTGGGAGCGTCTTATCAGCGTCAGCGGCGAGTCGCCGAGGAGCACGACGGCGATCTACGTGCCGTCGTCGATGCGCTCGTCGCCGAACTGGACGTCTGATGGCGAGCGCAGCCGATTTCGGCACGATGGCGATGTTCCCGCTGCAGTCTGCATTGTTGCCCGGTCAGGATCTGCCGCTGCAGATCTTCGAACCCCGATACACCCAACTGGTGCGAGACTGCATGCGCGACAACGAGCCTCGCTTCGGTGTGGTGCTCATCTCCCAAGGCCGCGAGGTTGGCGGCGGTGACGTCCGCTGCGATGTCGGTACGGTCGCCGAGATCGCCGAATGCGTCGAGATCGCTAGCTCGGGCCGCTTCATATTGAGCTGCCGGGGGGCCGAGCGGATCAAGGTGTGCGAGTGGTTGCCGGACGACCCGTATCCGCGGGCGGTCGTGCAAGTGTGGCTCGATGAGGCAGGCGATCAGGTGAATGCGGGCCAAATAGAAGGGCTCGAAGACCGGATCATGGGACTGTTCGAGCGCATCGCAAGGGCCCGTGATCTTCCGCTGCCGAGCCGGGAAGAAGTGTTCGGCGCAGACATCGACCGCATCTTCGATGCCGGAGAACGGCTGTACGCGTTGGCATCTCGCATCCCGATCGGCCCGGCCGACCGCTACACCGTGTTGGCGGCACCGACGGCCGCCGAACGGTTTGCGGCGTTGGAAGAGGCAGTCGACTCCGTTGCCGCGGTGATCGACTTTCAGCTCTCCGAGTAGCAGCGCCGCGCGGTGTGCAGCCGACCCTCGATAAAGACACTGCGCGGTGCGAGGTCCTTAACCGCGTAATCCGGTGGCCGATCGTAGCGCTGCATCAGATTCAACGCCTCGATCGCGGTGACGGCCCAGCCTCGTTCGGTCAGCCATTGCCGAAGGTCGGTGCGTTCCTCCATGAACCACAGATCGGGGACATCCGGTGCGGTGTCCTCCTGCACACCGCTCAGGTATTGACGACGACGCTCGAGGTACTCCGGCTCGAAGAAATTCGGGCTCAGGGCCTCGACGGCGATCCTGCTGCCCGTCGCGCTGAGCTTCACGATCCGCTCGAACAACAGATCTTGGCCCGCCGACGACAGGTAGGGCAGGATCCCCTCGGCCGACCATGCAGTCGGCGTCGACGGGTCAAAACCGGCCTCGCGCAGAGCTTTCGGCCAATCGGATCGCAGGTCGACGGCCACCGCCTGATATCCGGCATTGGGTCGGGCGCCGCGTGCGGTCAATGTGTCGGCTTTGAACGCCAGCACCTGCGGCTGGTCGATCTCGTAAACGGTGCTGCGGCTCACCCAGGGTAGCCGCCAGGCGCGGACGTCCAGGCCGGCGGCGAGGATCACCGCCTGGTCGATGCCATTGGCGCCGGCGGCGATGAAGTACTCGTCGAACCATTTGGTGCGCACCGCGGCGTAGTCCTTGATGATCGGCAGTCGCGTGGCGATCCTCGAGGAATCCCAGCCTCGTTTGATCGCGGCGTCGACGAAGATCTGCGCGTAACGGTCGGTGAACAGTGGGCAGTCGCAAATGGATTCGGCGGCTCGCGCCATGGCCACACCAAGGGCGGTGGCGCCGACGCTCTCGGTGATGTCCCAGCTGTCATCGCCAGTCCGTGCCATAACCATCGCTCGTCTCGCTTCCGCAGGGCAGTAACGTCGACGACGACGCTGTCCGACTAGACCAGGCTAGTGAAATTCGAAACCGCCCGCTGATCAGCAGGTCGCATGGTGTACTTCGACGCGATGGGCAGTGAGGTGGCAGTCGACGTGTCGCCGACTTCCTCGACCGGCGGGCCCCGCGATTCACTGCAAGGATTTCAGCAGAATGGACGGCTCTGCCGGAACCGGAGGTGTGAGCATGCTGATCGACGTCATCGCGGACGGACTCGGGTTCACCGAAGGTCCGGTGTGGCTGCCCGACAACAGGGTGGCGCTGACGTCGATCAGCCACGGCTGTGTCTACATCGTCGAACCGGACGAAGGTTCCCTGGAACGCATTGACACCGGCGGCGGCCCCAACGGCCTGGCGTGTAGCACCAGTGGGACGTTGTACGTGGCACAGAACGGGGGAATCTGGGGGGCGAGCGGCCCCGCCGAGCCCGGGGTGCAGGTGATCACCGGCACGCAGGTCGATTATCTGGTCGAAGGGCTGGGCGCCCCCAACGACTTGACGTTCGGGCCGGACGGTCGGCTGTGGATCACGGACACCCGCTCGGAAATGGCCGCCGGCACTGAAGGCGCGGGCGTACCCGGCCACGTGTACGCCACCGATGTCAGTTCCGGCGAAACCCAGCAAATCATCGACGACGGACCGGTGTTCATCAACGGACTGGGCTTCGACCGTGACGGGTCCAGATTGCTGGTGACAGCCACACTATCGTCACAGTTGTTGTCTTATAACATCTTTCAATCGGGCTATCGGCTTACCGATGGGCCCGAGGTCGTGCACACCTTCGACGACGGCTGGCCCGACGGGATGGCTGTCAGCTCACAAGGCGACTATTGGGTCGCGCTGACCGCCGCCGACCGGATCGACGTCGTCGACACCTGGGGCAGGCTCGTCGCCGAAATCCCGCTCCCAGGCGGGTCGCTGCCCACCAACGTGTGCATCGGCGGCCATCGGTACGACGAGTTGTTCGTCACCGCCGCCCACGCTGAGTCGTTGCTGCGCATCCGATTCGACGGAGACGCTCCTCCGCTTTAAATCCCAGCCCGGCAGTGCGTTTCATCAGCTGCGGTGCGATGGTCCGGTGTAATGGTCCGACCACCGCCCACACCATTCGGCCCGTGACTTTGTGCCGATAGTGCAGGCGAGTGGTCAGTACGGCGCGCCGGCCGTCCTGCCGTCGCATATCGAGTTCACCGTGCATCAGCGACCCGTTCGCCGCCAGCACGATTTCATCGGCATCCGAGCGCGTGATTGACCAGCCGATGACGTGCTCGGGTGACGAGAAAGGCCCGAGTTGAAATCCGAGTATGTGGCGGTGGATCCACAAGACGGCAGCACCCAGGGCGCCCGGCGCCTCTCCGAGGGCGTCGCGAAAGGCCTGTTCGGCGGTACGGGAGTCACTCGACTGCACCGGGACTTCGAACACATCCACATAATCAGCGGCGTCCCCGCTGATCTGCGTCCGGTCGGCCAGAGCCCTGGTCGCAATCCGCTTCAGCGTCCATCGCACGACCACGCGGTGCGCGCCGGTGCCGATGACGAGTGCGCGATAAATATTGCCGTGCAGGCCGGGGAAGTGCGCCCAGGTCGCCGAGCGCACACAAGTGCGTTGGGGCGCTTCGTCATCCAACTCGAACACCCACCGATACGTCGCGAAGGGGTGGCGACCTTTGAGCGCGAATCGTTCGGGCGGTCGCGATTCGTCCAAGACGAATCCAAAGAGGACGGCCGAGGGATCCTGCGGATCGCGGCAAAGAGTTCGCAGCACTGCGGCCCATGTCTCGGCCCGACTGGCAGTAACGGATATGGCATGCTCATCGATATAGTTTAATCGTTCCATATAGAAGGACCGTACTAGATCATGGCACCTCCGCGGAAGCACCAAACCGATGTGATCCTGGACGCAACGCGCGCCCTGGTGCTGGCCGAGGGGCCGCGTGCCGCGAGCGTCGGCGCGATTGCGAAGGCCAGTGGGGCGCCGGCCGGCACGCTGTATCACCGGTTCACGAATCGGAACGGGATTCTGGCCGCAGCCTGGCTGCGGGCGCTCGAGCGATTCCAGAGCCGAGCGCTCGCAGCAACGGCAGACACCGTCCTCGACTCCGCGGTCGCCACGGCCGTTGCGGCAGTCAAGTTCATGCGGGAGCTTCCTGACGACGCCCGGCTGCTGGTGGCACTACGTCCAAGCGACCTGCTCGACGGCGAACCCGATGACGACTTTCAGCAGATCCTCACCGCTCAGAACGCGCCGCTCATCGAGTTGGTCACGACCTTCGCGCACGCGCTGTACAACAGCAGCGATCCACGCTGTATCGACGCGGTCGCCCGAGCAGTGGTCGATCTGCCCAATGCCGTCGTGCGGCGTCATGCGAACGACGACCCGGTGCCGTCCTGGCTGGAAGACGATGTGGCTGCGGCGTCGCGCGCGTTGCTGACGAGCTTCGCGCCAAGCTAGACGATCAGCGCTCGGCGGCGAAGGCGCGCAGCGATGCAAGCTGCGCGGGATCCAATGAAGGACGCACGTTTTCACGTGCGGCAGCGACGTCGTCGGCGGTGATCTCCGCGGCGTCGACCGAGCGCCGCATGGCGGTCAGCGCAGCCTCGCGCAGCAGCGCCACGCAATCGGCGGCGCTGTATCCGTCGAGGTCGGCCGCCAGGGCTTCCAGGTCGACATCGCGTAGCGGAATCGACTTACCCGCGGTGCGCAAGATCTCCAGACGACCTTGCGCATCAGGCGGTTCGACGTACACCAGCTTCTCCAACCGGCCGGGGCGCAGCAATGCCGGATCGATGAGTTCCGGCCGGTTGGTGGCGCCGACGACCACGACATCGTTCAGCGGTTCGATGCCGTCCAGTTCGGTGAGCAGCGCCGCCACCACCCGGTCGGTGACACCGGAGTCGAAGCTCTGCCCACGCCGCGGCGTCAGCGCGTCGATCTCGTCGAGGAAGACCAGCGACGGCGCGGAATCGCGGGCCCGGCGTGAATAATTCGCGCACCGCCTTCTCCGAAGAGCCGACCCACTTGTCCATCAGCTCAGACCCTTTGACTGCGTGCACGGACAGCTTCCCGGTGCTGGCCAGCGCGCGCACCACGAATGTCTTGCCGCAGCCCGGCGGCCCGTAGAGCAGCACCCCGCGAGGTGGCTGGACGCCGAGCCGGGCAAAGGTGTCGGGGTGTTGCAGCGGCCACAGCACGGCTTCGGTCAACGCCTGCTTGGTCCCGACCATGTCGCCGACGTCGTCGAGGGTGATCGAGCCGACCGACACCTCGGTGCCGGCCGAACGGGACAGCGGCCTGATCACGGTCAGCGCACCGACCAAGTCGTCTTGGGTGAGCTTCGGTGGGTTCCCGTCGGAGCTGGCCCGGGCCGCCGCACGCAGCGCGGCCTCACGCACCAGCGCGGCCAGATCGGCCACCACGAAACCCGGTGTCCGATCGGCGATCTCACCGAGCTGGAGATCGTCGGTCGGTACCCGTTTGAGTAAGCTCTGCAGTAGCGCTGTGCGGGTCGGCGCGTCGGGCAGGCCAAGCACCAGCTCGCGGTCGCATAGATCGGGCGCCCGAAGCCGCGGGTCGAGATTGTCCGGGACCGCCGACGTGACGATCACCGCGACCCGCGCCGCTTCGACCGCCTTGCGCAGATCGGCGAGGATCAGCGTCGCTACCGGTTCAGCCACGGCAGGTAGCAGCGCGTCGATGTCGGCGATGAGCAGCACCCCGCCGCCGTCGCGGATCGTGGTCACCGCCGCAGCCACCCGCTGCAAGCGATCTTCTGGCGCGAGCGCGCCGACCTCTGGACTGTCCAGCTCGACCAGTCGTCGCGCCGCGCAGACGGCGCGCACCAGCGTCGTCTTGCCGACGCCGGCCGGACCCGACACCAGCACGCCCAGATTTGTTGTCGCGCCCAGGCTTTGCAGCAGATGCGGCTCGTCGAGTGCGAGCTTGAGCCACTCGGTCAGCTTGGCTGCCTGCGCGCTGACACCCTTGAGGTCGCTGACGGCGAGCGCTGACGCTTTGACGTCGGGCCGCTCGGGCTGCGGCGGATGGGAGGTGACCGGAACGCCGACTCCCCAGGTCACCGACGAGTTCGGTTGCACGCTCACCGGCCCGGCGGGATCGACGCCGGTGACGGTCAACAGTTCCGACGTCCAGCTGATGCCCACCGCCGAGGCCAGCGCGCGGGTGGCGTCCGACGTCGACGTGCCCGGCCCCAGGTCGCGCGGCAACAGTGACACCGCGTCGCCGACAGTTAACACCTTGCCCAGCAAAGCTTGTCGCAACCTGGTCGACGGCAGTGACTGAGGGGTGATCGTCGAACCGCTCAAGGTCACCGACCGTGCGCCGTACACGGTGGCGGCGACGACGATGACGGCGGCGTCCTCACTCAGACCGGCGTTGGACAGCGTCACGTCGTCCAGCAGCACGGTGCCGACCGGGGTGTGCGCGCGCGATGCCGGCGACCGCCGTCGTGGTCCGCGAGCCGGTGAGCGACACCGCGTCCCACTCCCGAATGCCAAGGGCGGCAATGGCACTGGGATGCAATCGGATAACGCCGCGGCGAGAGTCGACGGCCGACGTGTTCAGCCGGGCGGTCAGCGTGAGCCGCTCGGAGGCTGTCATGGCCTGCCGGCCGGCCTGCGCAATCCCAGCCGCGCCATCGAGCGGCGGTTGGGCTGTGCCCGCCGGATCGCGCGCCGGGTGGCGCGTCGCTGCTTGGGTTTTTCGGCCCACGCCTCTGGATGGTTCGTCAACCAGTGGTGACTACGGACCGAGAACGGGATGTAGCAGAGGTAGGCCGCGATGACCACCATGACCAGGATGTAGGGAAACAGGAACGCGGCGGCGGCGACGATGGCCAACGAGGCCAGCAGCAGCGCTGCCAGATTCGGCGGCACCGAGAGCGCATGCATCTTGCGCATCGGAATCCGGCTGACCGCCAGCAGTGAGCAGATCACCACCCAGGCGAGGACGAACCACGGTGACGTCCACCAGCCTGCGCCGAATTGCAGCTTGGCCGCCAGCGGGCCGAGCACCGAGATCGCGCCTGCCGGCGCCGGCACCCCGACGAAGAACTCGTGCGCGAAGGGTAGTTGGGTGTCGTCGTCGAGTAGCGCATTGAATCTGGCCAGCCGCAGGACAATTGACACCGCGTAGAGCAGCACCGCGACCCAGCCGGCCGGCGACGAGTGCAACATCGACACGTAGATGACCACCGCCGGAGCGACCCCGAAGTTCACTGCGTCGGCGAGCGAATCGATCTCCGCACCCATCCGCGACTCGGCGTCCAACGCGCGGGCCACCCGCCCGTCCAGTCCGTCGAGGATCGCCGCCGCCGCGATCAGCGCGAGCGCCACCTGCGGCTGGCCCTCCAATGCGAACCGGATCGAGGTCAGCCCGGCGCAGATCGCCAGCACGCTCATCGAGCTGGGCAGAATGCGCAAGGGGGCCACTCGCCTACCGCGCGGCCTGTTACTGATCACGGCAGCTCAGCCAGCACCGTCTCGCCGCCGATTGCCCGTTGACCGACGCGGACCGACACTTCGGTGCCTGCGGGCAGGTAGGTGTCCAGCCGAGACCCGAACCGGATCAGGCCGTAGGTGTCGCCGATCGACAGCTTGTCCCCCGCGTGCACGTCGCAGACGATTCGCCGGGCCAGCAGACCCGCGATCTGCACGGCGACGATCTCCACACCGTCCTCGGTGCGGATCCGCACACTGTTGCGCTCGTTGACGTCGCTGGCCGCGGGCAGGTCGGCCGATTTGAATTGACCCGGCCGGTGCTGCACGGCGACCACCTCGCCGCTCACTGGGGCGCGCTGCACGTGGGCGTCGAACAGCGACAGAAAGATGCTGACCCGCGTCAGCTCAGCGTCACCCATTTCGAGTTCGGGCGGCGGGGCCGCGCTCTCGATCAGGCAGACCAGGCCGTCGGCCGGTGCGACCACGACGCCGGGCCGGGTCGGCGGCACCCGCGGAGGATGCCGGAAAAAGCCTGCGCAGGCGCCAGCGGCCAGCAGACCGGACTGGCGCAGCCAACGGTGGCGGCGGCCGACCAGGGCGAGTCCTAGTCCCGCGGAAACGAACGGCAGGCCGGCCCGATGTACCGGCGGGACGGTCGCGCGCAGCAACGACAGCAGATGCTGCGGGCGCAACGATGGGTTGTCAGAGTTGGAGCGGGGACGTCGTGCCACGCGGTTATCTTACGGAGCCGTGGCCGGCGTCAGACCGGATACGTGACCCCGGTCAGTTCTTCGGAGATTGCCCACAGCCTGCGTTGGACGTCCTCGTCGTGTGACTGGGCGCTGGAGGAGACCAGCTTCGGGTGGCCACGCTGCTCGCCGAGGCCGTCGGGGCCGTAGTACCGGCCGCCTTCGACGTCGGGGTCGGTGGCGGCGCGCAGCGTCGGCAGGGCACCCATCGTCGCGTTCTGGAACAGCAGCGGGCCGGCCAGCGCGAAAAGGGGCTTGACCAGCGTCGGGGCGTTGCGTCCCAGCTCGGTGCTCGCCGCACCGGGGTGGGCGGCGACGGCGATGGTGTTCTTCTGCGCAGTGGCCAGTCGGCGTTGTAGCTCGTAGGTGAACAGCAGGTTGGCCAGTTTGGACTGCCCGTAGGCGGCAAAGCGGTCGTAGTGCTGCTCGGACTGCAGGTCGTCGAAGTGGATCGCGGCGCGGAAACGGTGACCCGTGCTGCTGACCGTCACCACCCGCGAGCCACGGACCGGCAGCAGGTTCTCCAGTAAGAGCCCGGTCAGCGCGAAATGACCGAGATGGTTGGTGCCGAGCTGCATCTCGAACCCGTCGGCAGTGAGCTGCTTGGGCGTCCACATCACCCCGGCGTTGTTGATCAACAGATCGATGCGCGGGTAGGCCTTGCGCAGCGCCGTGGCCGCGGTGCGCACCGAGTCCAATGAACCGAGGTCGAGTTCCTGCAAGGTGACATCGGCGTTCGGGTGGGCGGCGACGATGCGCGCCAGCGCGTGGTTGCCCTTCTGGGTGTTGCGGACCGCCAGCACGACGTGGGCGCCGCTTTCGGCCAGCACCGCGGCGGCCTGGTAGCCGATCCCGGTGTTGGAGCCGGTGATGATGGCGACGTGGCCGCTCAGGTCCGGTACGTCGGCAGTGCTCCATTTGCCGTTCGGGCTCATCCCCGAAAACGATACCCATCCGCGATCTGAGCCGTCGTGTCGCTGCGATGCGGCGGAGGTCGGTGGCATTGTCGTGGGCGTGAACAACGGCGCGCCTGACATATCGGTCGTGAGGATGATCGATCCCGTCCATCGGCCGAGCCGACGAGCGCCGCTGCGCTGGGCGGTCGGCGGTGTGGTCCCGTGGCTGTTGCTGGCTGCGGTTCAAGCAGTGTGGATCGGATTCGACAGGCGCTTGCCGTGGCTGCACATCGTGATCGGTGTCGGTACGGTGCTCGGCGCGGTGATTGCGCTGTCCGTCGTGCCGCTGTGGCGCTACCGGGTGCATCGCTGGGAACTCGGGCCACAGGCGGTGTTCACCCGCACCGGGTGGCTGATGCAGGAAAGCCGGATCGCGCCGATCTCGCGGGTGCAGACCGTCGACACTTATCGCAGCCCGCTGGACCGGTTGTTCGGGCTGGCCACCGTCACCGTCACTACTGCCTCGTCGGCGGGCGCCGTCCGCATCAGCGCCCTCGACGTCGACGTCGCCGACCACCTCGTCGCGCAATTGACCAATATCGCAGCGATCGGCGCCGAGGACGCCACGTGAGCGATGCCCGTGACTGAGACTGGTTGGCAGCGACTGAGTCCCAGGATGTTGTTGGTTCACCCGGTGCACGAAGTGCTACGCGAGCTGCCGCTGCTGATCGGCGGAATCGTGCTGGGTTCGACAACCGGCAATCAATCCTGGACCGCCGCGGTGCTGGCGTGGACCGTGGCGGTGGGCGTGGCACGCTGGGTCACCACGAGCTATCGCATCGACGCCGATCCCGAATCAGGCCAGGTGCAACTCCGGACTGGTCTGTTGCAACGCAAGGTATTATCGTTGCCGCGCAACCGAATTCGTTCGGTGCAAAGCGATGCGCGGTTGCTGCACCGGATGATGGGTCTGACCGTCCTGCGGGTGAGCACCGGTCAAGAAGCCAAAGGTGAGCACGGTTCCGGGGCGTTCGAGCTGAACGCTGTCCGGGTCGACGAGGTGCCGCGGCTCCGGTCGATCCTGCTGGCCGCGTCCACACAACCTGCCGATGCGGCGGCGTCGGCGCCGGTGGCTGACGGCGGCGTGCTGGCGCGGTGGCAGCCGTTGTGGTTGCGCTATTCGCCGTTGAGTGTGTCGGGTCTGCTGACGATCGGTGCTGCGGGTGGTGTGCTGTATCAGAGCGGATTCATTGGGCCGCTTCAGCATTGGCGGCCGATCGAGTCGGCGCTGAAGGCCGTGCAGCGGCTTAGCGTGACAGGCACCGTGGGGGTGATCGTCGTGGTCGTCCTGGTCGCGTCCGTTGTTCTCGCGGTGCTGAGGTCATTGCTCACCTGGGGCAATCTGGTGCTGTCACGTCAGGCGGACGTGCTACATCTGCGGCACGGGGTACTTCGGGTTCGTGAACGCACCTACGACATGAGCAGGTTGCGCGGCGGAACGCTGCGCCAGCCACTGCTGGTGCGCATCTTCGGCGGCGCCCGGCTGGATGCCGTGATGACCGGTGTGCACGGTGCCGGTGAATCATCGGTACTGCTGCCGCCGTGTCCGGTTGCCACCGCCGAGTCGGTGCTGACCGGGCTGGTCGGCGATCCCGATGTCGTCACCGGTCCGCTGCGGGGTCACGGCCGTCGCGCCGCGTCCCGACGCTGGACGCGGGCACTGGGGGCTCCCGTTCTGCTGGGAGCAGCGCTTGCGGCTACGGCAGCGTTGTGGGGGATATCCGTTGTGCCGGTGTGGGTATGGCCGACGTGGATAGCGGTCACGGCGTGGTGTGCGCTGCTCGGCGCCGACCGGATCGGCGCCCTCGGTCACCGGGTGGACGGCAGTTGGCTGGTCATGCGCGCTGGCAGCCTGGAACGCCGCCGCGACTGCATCGCGACCGCGGGCATCATCGGCTGGACCGTGCGCCAGTCGCCGTTTCAGCGCCGGGCCGGGGTCGCGACGCTGGTGGCGGCCACCGCGGCGGGGATCAAGCGCTATCCGCTGATCGACGTCCCGGAAGAGCGGGCGTGGGCGATTGCGGCACAGGCGTCGCCGTGGGTTGCCGACAGCATCTGGGCGACTTGCTAGGCGATCAGGCCGCGCACCGCTTCGATACGTGCCCGCAGCTGTTCGGTGGTGGCCGCGGCCACCGGCGGACCGCCGCACAGTCGGCGCAACTCGTTGTGAATCCAGCCGTGCGGCTTGCCAATTCGATGGTGGGTTGCCGACACCAGCGCGTTGAGTTCGCGGCGGAGGTCACGCAGTTGGCCGTGCCGAGTGACGGGTTCGGGTAGCCCGCCGCTGTCGCGGCTGCGCCGGTCGAACTGCTGTTCCTGCTGGCGTCGCAGCAACTCGCGCATCTGACCCGCATCCAGCAGTCCGGGGATACCCAAGTAGTCGGCCTCCTCGTCACTGCCCGCGGGCGTGGCCGTACCGAACGACGAACCGTCGAAGATCACCTGGTCCAATTCCGCGTCGGCGCCCAGCGACTCGAACTTATTGTCCATTTCAGACGGCTCGTCCCGGCGGCGCTGCGCCTCGGCGAGCTCATCGGTCTCCCGATCTGGTTGGCCGAGAACGTGATTGCGTTGCGCCTCCAACTCGCTAGCCAACAACAGCAGGGTGGGCACCGACGGCAGGAACACGCTGGCCATTTCGCCTGGGCGCCGGGACCGGACGAACCGGCCGATGGCCTGCGCGAAGAACAGCGGGGTCGACGCACTGGTCGCATAGACGCCGACAGCCAGCCTTGGCACGTCGACACCCTCGGACACCATCCGCACCGCGACGAGCCACCGACCCGTGCCGCGGGAGAACTGTGCGATGCGCTGGGAAGACCCCGGGTCGTCGGAAAGTACCAGGGTCGGATCCTCGCCGGTAATCCGTTGCAGCAGAACCGCGTAAGCGCGGGCAGCTTCCTGATCCGAAGCAATGATCATGCCGCCGGCGTCGGGCACCCCGCCCGCGCGTAGCTGTCGCAGCCGCGTGTCGGCCGCGGTGACGACGGCGGGCATCCACTCGCCTGCCGGGTCCAACGCGGTGCGCCAGGCCCGCGCGGTGTGTTCGGCGGTCGCAGGCTCGCCGAGCCGTGCCGCATATTCCGCGCCGGCGCTGTCCCGCCACCGGGTCTCTCCGGAATACGCCAGGAACACGACCGGCCGCACCACGCCGTCGGCCAACGCGTCGGTGTAGCCGTAGGTGTGATCGGCTTGCGAGCGTAGCAGGCCGGCGCCGTCGGGCTCGTAGCGTACGAAGGGGATCGCGGCATCGTCGCTGCGAAACGGTGTGCCGGTCAACGCTAATCGGCGGGTGGCGTCGCCGAAGGCTTCCAGGATCGCGTCACCCCAGCTCTTCGCGTCACCGCCGTGGTGGATCTCGTCGAAGATGACCAGCGTGCGTCTGGCCTCGGTGCGCACCCGGTGGCGTGCGGGGTGTTTGGCGACCTGGGCGTAGGTGACCACGGTGCCGTGGTATTCCGAGGAGGTGTGCGCGGCGTTGTTGCGGAACTTCGGATCCAGTGCGATGCCGTCGAGCGCGGCCGCCTCCGCCCACTGAACCTTGAGATGCTCGGTGGGCACCACCACGGTGACCGCCTCGATGACGCGGTCGGCCAGCAACTCGCCCGCGATGCGCAGAGCAAACGCGGTCTTACCTGCCCCGGGGGTGGCGACCAGCAGAAAATCCCGTGGTTTGGTGGTCAGATACCGCACCAAGGCTCGCCGCTGCCAGCCCCGCAAAGCCCGGGTACTGGGCGCTTCAACTGCCCGCACCCGCAGACTCCTATCTGGTCGAGATGCAGTCTAGGGCAAGGATATCGGGCCGCGCATCTCCGCAGGAAAGCGGCGAGTCGCCCCATGCCGAACAGCGGAGGCAGCGAGTTGTTCACCGAGCCGCTCGTGGCGGTGTTGCCGTCCTCGCACGAGTTGGCCGCCGGTCCGACCGTGCTTCTCGATCAGTTGGCGGTGTTGCCGTTCATCGATTTCCCGCCGGGCTACGGCCTGCGGCACGAAACCGACCGCGGGTTCGCCTCGGTGCCCCGGCGAGTGGCGTTCGAAGTCACCCGCGTCGACGAAGTGATCCAGTTCGTGAGTCAGGATCTCGGGGTCGCGCTGCTCCCTGAGTCGGTCGCCGTCGCGAGGGTGGGCGACGACCCGACACTCGCGCTGCGGCCCGTCGCAGGGGCCGACCTCTACCGCCAGGTGAACCTCGTCGCACCCGGCAGCACGTTCAGATCGGCGGCCTCACAAGCCTTCATCGGGTGCGTCGAAGACCACATCAACCGCTAGTCCGATGGCCGCACTTCTGACATTGTCAGATCGATGATTACGGGATTGGCGCACACCGGCGTCTGCGTGCCTGACTGCGAAGCGGCGGTGGCGTTTTACCGCGACGTGTTAGGCCTGCGCGTGCTGTCGCCGCCGTATGTGATGGCCGGTGACGCGATTCGCGACGACATGGGCCAGTTGGTGTCCGATCCCACTATGAAAGCGGCGATCGTCGGCTTCGGCGACGGCGGAGACCGAGTCCTCGAGGTGATCGAGTATCTCGGCGTCGCCGGCGGTGATCAGCGCAGCTCCGCGGCCATCACCGACCATGGGTTGTCGCATCTGGGGCTGATCTGCGAGGACCTCGACGCCACCCGGGCCGAACTCGAGGCCCACGGGGTGCGCTTTCTTGTCGACGGCATCGCGGACGTGGCGCGAGTCCGCACGACATGGTTCGTCGACCCGTGGGGCGTGGTGTTCATCCTCGTCGAGAAGAGCAAGCCGGAGCGTCCCTACTTCGCGCAGTGGGGCTGAAGCGCGCCCGTAGCATCGATGCTGTGCAGCAACCGATCGCGCAGGAAAGCGTCCGGGCAGAACGGCTTCGGGACGCCGAGGCGAAGGCGGCGCAACTGTTCGACGAGATCGAGCGGCGCGCGATGATCCGGGCCGGCGTCGGTGAGCAGGAGTTGTCCAACGAGATCAATGTCTTGGCCGCGGAATTGTTCGGGGTCAAGCGGCACTGGCATCGGCGGATCGTGCGGGCCGGCGAGAACACTCTGCAGCCGTTCAAAGAGCGGCCACCAGACCGGGTCATCGTCGACGACGACATCGTGTTCCTCGACTTCGGACCGATCTTCGAGGAATGGGAAGCCGACTTTGGGCGCACCTTCGTGCTCGGCGACGATCCCGACAAGTGTGCCGTCCGCGATGCGCTGCCACGGGTATGGCAGGCCGGCCGCGACTACTTCGACAGCCACCCCGACGTCACCGGTGCGGAGTTGTTCGACTTCTCCGTCGAGGCTGCCCGTGCCGAAGGTTTCGGGTGGGGCAGCCACATCGCCGGCCATCTGGTCGGGGAGTTCCCGCACAAGAAGATCGCCGGGACCGCCACCGAGTGGTACATCATGCCCAGATCGACCAAACCGATGCGGCGCACCGATCCCAGCGGCCGGCGTCTGTCACTGGATCCTCGAGATCCACCTGATTGACCCGCAGCGCCGCTTCGGCGGTTTCTACGAACAGCTGCTCGATCTGGCCTAAGGCCTCAGACCGGGTACGTCACGCCGGTCAGTTCCTCAGAGACCGTCCACAGCCGGCGCTGCCGGTCGGCGTCGTGTGATTTCTTGCTGGATCCGACGAGCATCGGGATTGCCGCGCATCTGACCGAAGCCGTCGGGGCCGTAGTACTGCCCGCCGTGCACTGCCGGGTCGGTGGCCGCACGCAGCGTGGGAAGCGCACCGGCTGCGGCGTCTTGGGCGATGACCCGCGAAGAGCCGATCGGTGGCACGGCTGCACCAGCGAGGGCAGGTGGCGGGTCAGCTCGGTGTTCGAACCGCCGGGTGGGCGGCCGCGGCGATCGTCGTTCCGTGCGAGGCCAGCCGCCGCTGCAGCTCGTAGGTGAACAGCAGGTTGGCGAGCTTGGCCTGACCGTAGGCCGCGACCCGGTTGTAGCTGTGCTCCCACTGCAGGTCGTCGAAGTGAATGTCGGCGAGGATGCGGTGGCCCATGCTGCTGACCGTCACGATCCGCGAGCCGGCGACCGGCAGCAGCCGGTCCAGCAGCAGCCCGGTGAGGGCGAAGTGGCCCAGGTGGTTGGTGCCGAACTGCAACTCGAAGCCGTCGCTGGTGGTGGACTTCGGGGTCCACATCACTCCGGCGTTGTTGATCAGCAGGTCGATGCGGTCGTGAGTCGGATCGCAACTCCCGCGCCGCGGCGCGGACGGAGTCCAGCGACGTCAGGTCGAGTTCCTGCAGAGCGACTCGGCCGCGTGGTCCGTTGGCGGTGATCCGCGCGGCGGCGTCCTTGCCCTTGTCGAGATTGCGGACCGCCAGTACGACGTGTGCACCGTGCTCGACGAGCGCGAGGGCGGTCTCGTAGCCGAGACCGGTGTTGGCTCCGGTGATGACGGCGACGCGGCCGGCCTGGTCAGGAATGTCTGCCGTTGTCCATTTGGTCATGCCGAACTCCTAAGCTGTAAGGTAAACGGGGCGTACGCTCCGGTTCTGCTTCGACTATACGGAACGTACGCCCCGGTTTGTCAAACGCTAGGTGATGCCGAGATGTCTGTACCCGCTCGACCGCTACGTGCCGACGCGGCCCGCAATCGGGCCCGCGTGCTGCGGAGCCGCATACGAGATGTTCGCGGCCGAGGGCCTGGCGGTGCCGATCGATGAGATCGCCCGCCGCGCGGGCGTCGGCGCGGGGACGGTCTACCGGCATTTCCCGACGAAGGAAGACCTGTTCCGCGCGGTTGTCGACAGTCGGATACGGCGCATCATCAACGAAGGCCGCGCGCTGCTGGACCAGCCTGAGCCTGGGGAAGCGCTGTTCGCATTCCTGCGGTCGATGGTGTTGGACTGGGGCGCCACCGACCAGGGCCTGGTCGATGCGCTGGCCGGGCTGGGCATCGACGTCGACTCCGTCGCGCCCGACGCCGACGCCGCCTTCCGTGGCCTGATCGGTGAACTGCTGGAAGCCGCGCAACGTGCCGGCACGGTGCGACCCGATGTCGACGCGGGCGAGATCAAAACGCTCATGGTGGGGTGCCAGGCCATGCAGGGCTACGACGAGTCGCGCGCCGAGCGGGTCACCGGGGTGGTGATCGACGGGTTGCGGGCCCCGTCTTAAAAGGATTTGGGCTGCTTGCACTCGGCATAGGCGAGTGCTAAGAATGACTTTGGCACTCGCGATCGGCGAGTGCTAGGTCGGGACGGTGAGACGCGCAGTCCGTACACAACTGTGGTCGTCCGTCGCGGGCACTGCGCCCGGCCCAAGAACGTGTCATCCCCTAATCGGAGGAATCACTTCGCAATGTCCAAGATAATTGCGTACGACGAAGAGGCCCGTCGCGGCCTCGAGCGGGGCCTCAACGCCCTCGCCGACGCGGTAAAGGTGACGTTGGGCCCCAAGGGTCGCAACGTCGTCCTGGAGAAGAAGTGGGGCGCTCCCACGATCACCAACGATGGTGTATCCATCGCCAAGGAGATCGATCTGGAGGACCCCTACGAGAAGATCGGCGCCGAGCTGGTCAAAGAGGTCGCCAAGAAGACCGACGATGTCGCCGGTGACGGCACCACTACGGCCACCGTGCTGGCCCAGGCCCTGGTCAAAGAGGGCCTCCGCAACGTTGCGGCCGGCGCCAACCCGCTTGGCCTCAAGCGCGGTATCGAGAAGGCCGTCGAGAAGATCACCGAGACCTTGCTGAAGTCGGCCAAGGACGTCGAGACCAAAGAGCAGATCGCTGCGACCGCGGGTATCTCGGCCGGTGACCAGTCCATCGGTGACCTGATCGCCGAGGCCCTGGACAAGGTCGGCAACGAGGGCGTCATCACCGTCGAGGAGTCCAACACCTTCGGCCTGCAGCTCGAGCTCACCGAGGGCATGCGATTCGACAAGGGCTACATCTCGGGTTACTTCGTCACCGACGCCGAGCGTCAGGAAGCGGTCCTGGAGGACCCGTACATCCTGCTGGTCTCGTCGAAGGTTTCGACCGTCAAGGACCTGCTGCCGTTGCTGGAGAAGGTCATTCAGGCCGGTAAGCCGCTGCTGATCATCGCCGAGGACGTCGAGGGCGAAGCGCTGTCGACCCTGGTGGTCAACAAGATCCGCGGCACCTTCAAGTCCGTGGCCGTCAAGGCTCCTGGCTTCGGTGACCGTCGGAAGGCCATGCTGCAGGACATCGCGATCCTCACCGGCGGCCAGGTCGTCAGCGAAGAGGTAGGCCTCTCGCTGGAGACCGCGGACATCTCGCTGCTGGGTCAGGCTCGCAAGGTGGTCATTACCAAGGACGAGACCACCATCGTCGAGGGCTCCGGTGACTCCGATGCCATCGCCGGTCGGGTGTCCCAGATCCGCGCCGAGATCGAGAACAGCGACTCCGACTACGACCGCGAGAAGCTGCAGGAGCGTCTGGCCAAGCTGGCCGGCGGTGTTGCGGTGATCAAGGCCGGTGCTGCCACCGAGGTGGAGCTCAAGGAGCGCAAGCACCGCATCGAGGACGCCGTTCGCAACGCGAAGGCCGCCGTCGAAGAGGGCATCGTCGCCGGTGGCGGCGTGGCTCTGCTGCAGGCGGCTCCTGCCCTGGACGATCTGAACCTCACTGGTGACGAGGCGACGGGCGCGAACATCGTGCGCGTGGCGCTGTCGGCTCCGCTGAAGCAGATCGCTTTCAACGGTGGACTCGAGCCCGGCGTCGTTGCCGAGAAGGTCGCCAACTCGCCCGCCGGTACCGGCCTGAACGCCGCCACCGGTGAGTACGAGGACCTGCTGAAGGCCGGCGTCGCCGACCCGGTCAAGGTGACGCGTTCGGCGCTGCAGAACGCGGCGTCCATCGCGGCGCTGTTCCTGACCACCGAGGCCGTTGTGGCCGACAAGCCGGAAAAGTCGTCCGCACCCGCGGGCGACCCGACCGGTGGCATGGGTGGCATGGACTTCTAGTCCGTTGTGCGAAAAACCCGGTCCCCCTGTGGGGCCGGGTTTTTCGTATTTTTGGGTAACTGATGTACTGAACACTCGAGCAAGTTGGGGACTGAAGGGACCACGCAATGAGAAAAACGTTAGGGCGCACAATTTTTGGAGTCATCCCCGGCTGCGTTCTGTGCCTCGTCGTCGCGCCGACCGCGAGTGCCGCCGACCCGTGCTCGGCCAGTGGTGTCGCCGCCACCGCCAGCGGAGTGCTGAATTCGGCGAGCGGCTACCTGGATGCGCACCCGGATGCCAACAATCTGCTGACGAGTGCGGTCAATCAACCGCCGGCCGCAGCGAAATCGACAATCAGGGGATACTTCATCGGGCACCCCGGTGAGGCGTTGGACCTGAAGAACATCGCCCAGCCGCTGCTGAACCTGAAAAGCCAGTGCCCCAACGCGGTGTCGCCAGACCAGTTGGCGGCGCTGGTCGACGGGCTGTCCGGCTAGGCGGACAGCTCCTTCTAGCTCGAGTGTGCAGGTTGCCCGCGCCTTTGTGCCGTTTCCGTGAGTAAAAGCTGCACAGTAGATTCCCTGTGCATAACTGCGCTCGGCATCGATCGTCATTGACCGAAGATTTCGGCCATGGGCAAGGACGACTGGCCGTTTCTCGGGCGGCAGGCGGTGCGGCGAGGTGAGATCTCCAGCTGGCAGCTGCAGCGGGATTACCGGCCCGTCTACCGCAACGTCTACTTGTCGAAGCAGGCGAAGCTGACAGCGCTTACCCGAGCTCGCGCGGCCTGGCTGTGGGCCGGTGGCGACACAACGCTGACGGGGCTTTCCGCGGCTGCCGTCCTTGGCACAAAGTGGATTGACGTCGATCAGCCCGCCGAATTGTGCCGTCCCAATCGACACGCCCCGCCTGGGATTGTGGTCCGTTCTTACGATTTGGACTCCCGAGAAGTGTTAGTCCGTAATGGGCTTCGGATTACCACTCCCCAGCGGACCGCGTTCGACATCGGACGATCGTTGTCGATGAATCGTTCGATTCCCATCCTCGATGCGCTATCGCACGCGACGGGCTTCAAGATCGCCGACGTCGTATCCCTCGCCGTAGCCCGTCCCGGCAGCCGGGGTATTCAACGGCTGCGATCGGCGTTGAAGCTGGTTGACGGTGGCGCCGAATCTCCGCAGGAGAGTCGCGTGCGATTGGTGTTGGTCGCGGCGGGGCTGCCGCCTCCCGAGACGCAGATCGAGTTCAGCGACGAGTTCGGCATGGCGCGGATCAGGGTCGACATGGGGTGGCGGGAATGGCGAGTCGCTGTCGAGTACGACGGCGTTCAGCATTGGTCTGACCGCTATCAGCGGTCGTGGGATATCGACCGCATCGCGATCCTCGAAACAATGGGATGGGCGGTCGTCAGGATCAGTGCGGAGATGTTGTCCAGACCCGAGGTAATCATCGAACGCGTGCGCAGCAAGCTCAGGGCGGCGGGCTGTTCGATCTAGCTCGCCGACTGTGCAGCTCATGTGAGTGACTTTCGTCTTTTCGCAGAGATAACCTGCACACTGGGCGCAGTACTAGGCGGGAACGCCCTGCCGTCCGCGGATCAGTCGGCCCGGACGCGCGTCGGTGGGCACGCCGTTCTCGGCGATGACCTCGCCGGAGACGATTGTTGCCACGTAGCCGTCGGCGGTCTGGTCGAGTCGGCGCCCTCCGGCGGGCAGGTCGTAGGTGAGCATCGGCTTGTGGATTCTCAGCGCCGCATGGTCGATGACGTTGAGATCGGCTTTGTAGCCCACCGCGATACGGCCGCGGTCGCCAAGCCCTGCGACGCGGGCCGGCACCGAAGTGAGTCGGCGCACGGCTTCGGTCACCTCGAACCGGCCGGACTTGCGGTCGCGCGCCCAGTGCGCCAGGAAGTACGTCGAATAGCTTGCGTCGCAGATCATTCCGTAGTGCGCGCCGCCGTCGCCGAGGCCGAGCACGACGTCGTCACGGTGCAGCAGTTCGCCGACGGTGTCCAGCGTCTTGTTCTCCAGGTTGCTGGTCGCGACCAGTAGCATGGCGCGACCGTCGTCGTCGAGCAGCCGGTCGTAGGCCTCTTCCATCGGATTGATTCCGAGGGCGCGGGCCCGCGCGCCGATGCTGTCGGCCGGGTCCGGCTCGTAGTTGGGGTTGTCGTCCAGCGGGAAGATCCAGTCCCACATCTGCGCGACGTACAAGATCGGGTGCCCGTGGCCGGGTTTGTCGGCCAGGATGCGGGCGCGCACCTCCGGCTTGCGCATCTCGGCGACGCGCTCGGCCAGCGGCAGGTGCGCGATCTCCTGGTAGCTGGGATACAGCACAAACGGGTTGGCGGTCAGTTGCAGGCCGATGATCAGCCCGATCGGGCGGGGCAGCAACTGCGCGGTGACATCACCGCCTGCGGCGTTGGCCTTCTCGATCATCGTGATGGCGTCCGGCCAGGTCGGATCGCCGGTGTTGCCGACGACGAGCGTGAAGGTGACCGGTAGCCCGACGTCCTCGGCCACGTCGAACACCGTCTGCAGCACCGGCTGATAGCCGCCCGCGGGAATGTCGGGCACGAATTGCAACAGGCCGCCGCCACCGTCGACGACACCGCGCGCGATCTCCTCGATCTCCTCCCGAGCCGCGTCGTAGCTGGGAATGGGGGAACCGCTCTCGGTCTTGTGGATGGTCAACCGCGACGACGCGAAGCCCAGCGCGCCGACCTCGATGGCCTCCTTGGCCAGCGCCCGCATCGCGGCCAGGTCCTCGGCGGTGGCCGGTTCACGGTTGGCGCCGCGCTGGCCCATCACGTACACGCGCAGCGGCGAGTGCGGCAGGTAGACGGCGACGTCAATGTCGCGCTTTCCGGCGTCGAGGGCATCCATGTACTGCGGGAATGTCTCCCAGTTCCAGGGCAGGCCGTCGGTCATCACGACACCGGGGATGTCTTCGACACCGGCCATCACGTCGACCAGGACGTCGTGGTCTTCCTGTCGGCACGGCGCGAACCCGACGCCGCAGTTGCCCATCACCACGGTGGTCACCCCGTGCGCCGACGACGGCGTCAGCCGTTCCGACCAGATGGATTGGCCGTCGTAGTGGGTGTGCAGGTCGACGAAGCCCGGCGTCACCAGCTGCCCGGTGGCGTCGATCTCACGCGTCGCCCCGGAGCCGTTAACCGAGCCGACCGTGGCGATCACCCCGTCTTGCACGGCGACGTCACCGATGTAGGGCTCACCTCCCAGCCCGTCGACGATGGTGCCGTTGCGGATGATGAGGTCGTAGGTCATCTAAATAATCTACGACCGTGTCGGTTGTAGATGCCAGGATCAGAGCGTGATCGATCGTTTTGGGTTCAACTGCGCCGCCGCGTTCGTCCGCGACCCGGACAGCAACAATGTCGAAGCCGTCGGCCACGCGTAGGGTCGCGAAATATGTCCAGCACCGATGCAGCTGTCCAGGAATTGTTGCGCGACGCGTTCACTCGGTTGGTCGAGCACGTCGACGAGATCACCGACGGGCTCACCGACGGCCAGTCCAACTACCGCCCGTCGCCGAGTGCCAACAGCATCGCCTGGCTGATCTGGCACAGCGCGCGCGTGCAAGACCTCCAGCTCGCGCCGATCGCCGGCGTCGAGCAGGTGTGGATACGCGACGGGTGGGTCGACCGCTTCGGGCTCGACCTGCCGCGCAACGACTCCGGCTACGGACACGGTCCCAGCGAGGTGGCCAAGGTGCGGGCTCCGGTCGAGTTGCTGGCCGGTTACTACCACGCGGTGCACGAGCGCACGCTGGAGTTCGTCGCCGGTGTCACGGGCGAGGACTTGGCGCGGATCGTCGACCCTGACTGGGATCCGCCGGTGACGGCCAGCGCCCGGCTGGTGAGCATCATCGACGACTGCGCGCAGCACCTCGGTCAGGCTGCCTATCTGCTCGGCATCGCGCCCGACCCTGCCTGAGTTGACATGGCCCGCCCGGGCGAAATTCTTCGGCCGGCCGAGGAACTTGACACCTGTCGACAATGTCGACGCCACGAGATCCACATCACACCGACGCGTCTACGATGGCGACTATGACCGCCATCAAGCCTCCTGACACCGCCCGCAGCGCCGGCGACTTTTCCGGTACCGGCACCATCACGAACCCCGCGACCGGTGCCGTCGCCGGTCAGGTCCAGTGGACCGACGCCGCTGACGTGGCCACCATCGCCGCGGGGCTTCGGGCAGCTCAACAAGAGTGGGAGCAGCGCGGAGCCAAAGGCAGGAACAAGGTGCTGGCCCGCTTCGCGGTGTGGTTGAACGACCATCGCGGCGAGATCGAAGAGCTGCTGATCAGAGAAACCGGCAAGTCCGCCGTCGACGCGGCCCAAGAGGTGCCGCTGCTGATCATGATCATCTCGTACTACATCAAGATCGCGGAGAAGGCGCTGGAACCCGAAAAGCGCCCGGCCGCACTGCCGTTCATGGCGATCAAGAAGATCACCGTGCACTACCGGCCGCGCGCGGTCGTGGGCATCATCGCGCCGTGGAACTACCCGGTGGCCAACGCGTTGATGGACGGCCTCGGTGCCTTGGCCGCGGGCTGCGCGGTGCTGCTGAAGCCGTCCGAGCGCACCCCGTTGACCGCTGAGGTGCTGCGCCGCGGCTGGCAGGAATCCGGCGGACCTGAGGTCTTCGAGCTGGCCCAAGGCGCCCGCGCGGTGTCGGAGGCCGTCATCGACAACGTCGACTACCTGCAGTTCACCGGTTCCAGCGCCACTGGCAGCAAGGTCATGGAGCGTGCCGCCCGCCGGTTGACGCCGGTCAGCCTGGAACTCGGCGGCAAGGACCCGATGATCGTTCTCGAGGACGCCGACGTCGACCTCGCCGCGCACGCCGCGGTCTGGGGGGCGATGTTCAACGCCGGGCAGACCTGCGTCTCGGTGGAGCGGGTCTATGTGCACGACGCGATCTACGGCCCGTTCGTCAAGGCCGTCGTGCGTGATGTGCAGTCGCTGCAGGTTGGTGCCGGCGAAGGCAAGAACGTCGGCGCGCTGATCGACGAGCAGCAGCTGGCGGTGACCGAGCGCCACGTCCGCGACGCGGTGGCCGCCGGGGCCCGCGCGTTGACGGGCGGACAGCGCAGCGAAACGTCAGGCAGCTTCTACCCGCCCACGGTGCTCGTCAACGTCGACCACTCGATGGCGTGTATGACCGAGGAGACCTTCGGGCCGACGCTGCCGATCATGAAGGTCGGATCCGCTGAGGAAGCGATCCGGCTTGCCAACGACAGTCCATACGGGTTGAGCGCCTCGGTGTTCTCCCGTGACGTCGATCGCGCCAAAGAGGTTGCGCTGCAGCTGGATTGCGGCGCGGTCAACATCAACGACGTGATCGCCAACCTGATGTGCACGACAGCGCCGATGGGCGGATGGAAGACCTCGGGCATCGGCGCGCGGTTCGGCGGCGCCGACGGTTTGCGCAAGTTCTGTCGCGTCGAAACGGTCGTGGGGTCCCGCACCAATGTCGGTGCCGGCGGCAACTACTACCACAACTCGCTCAAAGCGCTGAACCGGATGAACCGGATGATGACGAAGATGGCGTTGTCGCGTCCCCGTCGCACCGCCAAGTAGCGCACGCACTCAGAGTCGAGGGGCCACGGCGTTGCGATTTGCGCTGACGGTGCTGCTGTGGCTGTTCACCACCGCCACGCTCGCGGTTGCGGTGCCCACGGTGTGGGCCCAGGTCCATGTCGTCGACGTCAACGGTTACGCGGCGATGGCGCGCCGGGCGGCCGGCGACCCGGAGTTGCAGGCGGCGGTGGCATCGGAGCTGGCAACCAGGGCGACGGTGCTGATCAACCAGCGCGGCTATCGCGTCGATTCGGCGCGGGTGCACGGTGTGGCCGTCGGCTACACCGCGAGTCCTGACTTCCCGTCGCAGTTCGCCGACGCCAACCGCCTGGCGCATGACTGGATGTTCACCGGCGCCTACGCTCAGTCCGAGGGTGACCAGTGGGTCGTCGATCTGGCCGGGATGCTCAAAGACAGCGCGTTCGAGTCGTTGCTGGCCGCATATCACGTCCAGGTGCCCGACACGGTCCGGGTTCCGGTGACGGTGGTGACGCCAAAGGCTCTGCGGTCCGGTGAATTACAACTGGTGGCCCGGTGGGGGTTGTGGGTGAGTATCGGTGTGACGGCGCTGGCCGGCTTCGGTGCGCTGCTGACGCTGGCGGCGGCGCGCAGCCGCGGCCGGGCGCTGGCCGGGCTAGGTATATCCGCGCTACTGGTCGGCGCCGCGGGTTGGGTCGGCATCGAAGTGGCCCGTCGCCGAATCGACGACACGTTGAACGACACCACCGGAGACATTCGCCGGATCGCCGACGTGATGATCGGCGAGGCCAGGGGCAGCCTGCATCACTGGCTCGACCTGACGCTGGCCGCGGGTGGTGGGCTGGTGGTGCTCGGCGTGCTAGCGGCGCTGCTCGGCAGCCTGCGGAAGAGCTGAAAGATGTTCGCTCAGTAGTGCGTCGAGCTTCTCGTTGGCCGATTGCAGCCCCGCGGTGATGAGCCCGAACACCTTCTCGCGCACCGACTGCGGTTTGCCGACCAGCGGGGCGTACATGTGTCGCATCAGATCCAGCCTGGCGCCGCCGAGCCATTCCATCAGATCACCGTCTTCGAACCAGCGGATCTGATTGCGATGCTCGGCCATGGTCGTGGTCAACCAGTCCAGGTCGGTGTTGGGGTGGGGCACGGGTTGGCAGAGCTCGTTTCGCGTTACGTCGTCGTGGTAGGCGGCTTCGACGTGAGCGATCATTCCGGAGCTGAACACTTGCTGGCAGCCGCGGATGCTTTGCAGGGTTATCTTACTGCCGCTGAAAACCGTTGCCGCCGGGCGTCGTTCGAGTCCGTCGGTGCTGCAGTCGACGTAGAGCGCCGAACCCTCGACGGAGATCGCGCCGTCCGCCAGCGTCACCTTGCCGGGTTCGATGCGGTCGACGCGGCCCAAGCGCACCACATCGTCGATGCGGCGCAGTTGGTCCAGCTCGGTCTGCGTCACGTTCGCGCAGCGGTACATGGTCGGCTGGAACTTCGGATCCAGTCGTAACAGGTTGCCGCAGGCCTCCAGGCGGTCGAACAAGTCCGGAACGGAGCCGGCTTCCATGATGGCGCCCAGTCGCTCGGCGAAGCCACCCTGAAACCGCTCCAGGAATTGCGGGCCCGGCTGGATGTTGGCCCGATCCATCAGCCACGCGTCGCGCGGCATGATCCAGGTCAGCCGCTCGGGTGCGATGTCGTGCCGCAGCAACCACAAGCACGCGTCGATCCCGGTCTTGCCCGCCCCGACGATGACGAACCGGTCACGGTTCGCCGCGAACGCGGGTAGGTCGTTGGGCGGTACGCAGTCGACCCCGTCGACGATGTAGGCCGGTGGCCGCATGGACGGCACGGTGGTCTGCAGATACGTCGCGTCCACGATGCGTTTGCGGACGTCGACGGTGTACTCGCTGCCCGACACCGTGCGGAACCGTTGCCCGCCGAGATATTCGGCCATCGGAAAATAGGACACCTGACCACTTGGCAGCAGGTCCTGATGCATGACACGCTCGAAGTAGGCGCAGATCTCGCCCATCGTCGCCAGCTCGTAAAGCCCTTTGTTCCAACCGAGTTGGTCGATGCTGTCGCTGCCCAGCGCGCGAGAGTTGACGCCGTAATACGCCGACGGCTGATGCAGACGTACGAACGGGTACGCGCGAAGCCAATGCCCACCCGGCGCGGGACCACGGTCGACGACCACCACCGATGCGTCGGTCTCGGTCACCAAGGTGTCGGTGAAAGCCATCCCCATCGCGCCGGCACCGACGACTAAGTAATCCGCCTCGAGTGTCTCCAAGACCAGCCCTCCCCGTTTCGGACAGGCTAGCCCAAGGGCAGTGTGGTGATGATCGTCCCGGTCGGCTTGACAGACCCGTGGCCGGGTTCGACGGTGAACGCCAGCATGCCGGATCTCCCGATATCGCGTACCAGATGAGTGGTTGACGGTGTGACCTCCGCGGCGTCTATCGTGCCCGCGGAGACTGGACCCTTGTCGTCGATCAGCCACATTTGATACACGGTGCCCTGCGACGGCGGCGGCACATGGCTCATCGTCACGACGCCGGCATTGATTTCCCGGGAGAAGACCACCGTCGCTGTCCCGCCGGCCAGTTGTTCGGAGACCGTTCGCTTGTCGGGTGCTGCCATGATCTGCTCGGTCATGTTCGGCGTCGGCGCCGGTCGGAACGCGATGCCTATGCCGAACGCCGCCAACCCGACAATGATCGCCGCCGCTGCAGCGAGCAAGGCTGTGCGCAAACGAAGTTGGCGTGGCTCGGACTGCACCGCAGCCAGCACCGCGGCGCGCAGCTGGGCCGGCGGTTCGGCCGAGGTTGCCGCGGACACGATCGCCATCGTCTCGCGGACTGCGCGTACCTCGTCGTTGAACGAATGAACGATCGGGGCCGGGGCCGCGGCGAGCCCCCGGTCGACGGCTGCGCGTTCGGTATCGGAGATGGCGTTCAACGCGTAAGGCGTGGCCAGCTCGAGTAGGTCAAATCCGGTCGGCTCGGTCATGGCATTCCTAGGCAGCCGCGTAGACCGCGCAACGCGTCACGCATCCGCGATTTGATCGTCGACAGGTTGGCCGACAACCGCTGTGACACCTCGGCATAGGTGAGCCCGCTGTAGTACGCCAATTCGATGCACTGGCGTTGCACGTCGGTCAGCGAATCCAGGCATGCGGCCACCCGGCGGCGCTCGTCGGAGGCAATCGCCGAATCGGCGACCAGATCGCCGGGCCGCTCGACGCTGGCGGCCCCGTACTTCGACTCCCGCTGGCCGGCGGCCTGCTCGGCCCGCACCCGGTCCACCGCGCGGCGATGCGCCATCGTGAGCAACCAGGACAGCGCGGACCCCTTGGCCGAGTCGTAGGCTCCGGCGGTCCGCCAGACCTCCAGGTAGATCTCCTGGGTGGTTTCCTCGCTGTAGCCGGCGTCCCGCAGTACCCGCGTCACCAGCCCGTAGACCCGTGACCTGGTCTGGTCGTACAGCGCGGCGAACGCATCGGCATCGCGACGCGCCACTCGACGCATCAATGCGTCCAGATCGCTGCCGTGCCTTGCTTCGGTCATCGGTCGGTAGCCTATCGAGTCCGCGACAAGAGTCGTCATGATCGTGCCGATCGGGGTGGGCGCGGGATGAAAAACGATGTCCGTTGCTGGTATTCGACGAAGCCCGGGCGGCCCCTCATGTATTTCTCGGTGAGCCGGGCGCCAGTGGCGTAAACGAGGAAATATGTCATCAGTGCCGGGGAGAACACCGTGGCCAGCGACCGCCAACCGGCAATCGTGACCAGCCACAATCCCCACCAGACGCAGGCGTCGCCGAAGTAATTGGGATGCCGCGTCCACGCCCAGAGGCCCCGGTCCATCAGCAGACCGCGATGCGCCGGGTCGGCCTTGAACACCCGCAGTTGACGGTCGCCCACGGCTTCCAAGGCGACACCCGTCAGCCACACCAGAACGCCCGCGGCGGTGATCAACCGCAACGGCCGAGGCGTGGGGCCCAGGACGGCTGAGAGTTGCAATGGCAGCGAGATGAACCACGTCGCGAAGCCCTGGACCAGGAATACCTTGACCACGACCTGGCCGATGGTGGCGTCGCGCAGCAGATCGGCGTACCGCGGATCCTCGCCCTTGCCCACCGACCTTCGGTGGATGTGTCCGCTCAGCCGCAGACCCCAGATCGCGACCAGCGCCAGCAGCAACCACCGGCGCGACGGGTCCCCGTGGCCGAGAATCGCGGTGACGATCGCGACGGCGATGAATCCCAGTCCCCAGGCCACGTCGACGACGTTGTAGCGGCCGATGCGGCGCGCGATGCCGAAGGTGACCGCAAAGACGGCGAGCAGCGCCGCGGCCGACGCCCCGGATACGATCGCGAAGTCGACGATCATGTCTGGGCCTCACGAGCGAACGTCCACTGGTAGACGTCGAGATATCCCGACCGGAATCCGGCCTCCGAGTAGGCCAGGTAGAGCTCCCACATTCTGGCGAACACCTCATCGAAGCCGACATGTGACAGCGTTCCGCAGCGTTGCATGAACCGCTCACGCCACAGCCGCAGCGTGTCTGCGTAGTGTGCGCGCAGCGAGAACATATCGACCGGTCGTAGAGCGGTGTGTTGCTCGGTGATCTCGGCGATCGCCTGCGTCGACGGAATCAGTCCGGCTGGGAAAAGGTACTTCTGGATCCAGGTGTGGGTTTTGCGCGACGCCAGCATCCGGTCGTGCGGCATGGTGATGGCCTGCATGGCAAATCGCCCGTTCGGCCGCAACAGCTGATCGATCGTGCGGAAGTATTCCGGCCAGGCGTGGAATCCGATCGCCTCGATCATCTCGACTGAGATCACCGCGTCGTAGTTTCCGCCGACATCGCGGAAGTCGCGTAGGTCGATCTCCACCTGGTCGGACAGGCCGGCCGCGGCGACCCGCTGTCGGGCCAACGACAACTGACGCTCCGAGAGTGTGAGCGAGCGGACTTCGGCTCCGCGTTGGGCCGCGCGGATGCAGAGTTCGCCCCATCCGGTGCCGATCTCCAGCAGTCGGGTGCCGGGGCCCACCTCGGCCGCGTCCAGCAGTCGGTCGATCTTCTGTCGCTGCGCCGTGGCGAGGTCGGGCCACGAGGCCGGTAAGCGGTCGAACAGCGCGCTCGAATACGTCATGGTCTCGTCGAGGAACTCGCTGAACAGCTCGCTCGGCATGTCATAGTGCTTCGCGACGGCCCGGCGCGCTTCCTCGCGGCTCGGCCTCGCCGAACCCGGTTGAGACGCAACGACAATCGGCCTGAGCCACTGCAGTGCGGACGGGACCAGAGCGGCCATGTCCGTCGCAAGCACGGTCAGCACTTCGGGGAGAGCGTCCGATTCCCACTCGCCGGCCATGTAGGACTCACCGAAGCCGATCAGGCCGTGCCGTCCGATCCGTCGAGCCAGCCGGTCCGGTTGGTTGATGGTCAATGTCGGCGATGTCGCGTCGCCGGCGCCGATCTCGCTGCCATCGGGGTAGGCGAATCTCAGTGGCAACCGGTCGGCGATGCGGTGCAGCAGCCGGTTGGCGATGACCGCCGATGCGGCGGCACGCGGCCCGGACGGCACCCGGGCGATCGCGGGCCAATGCTCTGAATCTATTGCAGGCGCCGGTTTTTGGTTGATCGCGGTGTGCGCGGTGTTTCGTGGCACCACCGGGAGCCCGCGCCGCCACAATGCGATTCCTTGAAGACGGATACGCACCGCCACCACCAGCGGTGCCAGCGGCGACACGATCTGCATGCGGGTGATGAGCCGCAGCGTCGCCGGCCGGTGGGTACCGCGCAGTCTCGCGACGAAGGCCGGTTTGCTGCCGTCGTGCAGCGACACCACCAGGTCCAGATGCTGGTCCGGGCGCGGTGCCGACACCTGGTAGTGGCCGCTCACCCGGTTGAACGGCGACACGTAGAGCTTTTTGGTGACCTGCACCGGCTTGTCCGCCGGTGCAATCAGGTACGCGTGGCGCTGTCCGTAGGTGTTGTGCACCTCGGCGATGACATGCCGTAGCTCTCCTTCGTGGTCGTGGCACCAGAAGACGCTGATCGGGTTGAACACGTAACCCAGGACGCGGGCCTGCAGCAACGCGGTGATGTGACCACCGGGCAATGCCGCACCGTGTTCGGCCAGGTAGGCGTCCACCCGGTCGCGCAGCGACTGATCTGGACGCCCGGCGAGATGGTCTCGCGGATCGAACCCGGCGAACGCCCGCAACCACCAGGGCAGCGACGGCAGTTCGTCGACATCGACATACCAGCTGTAGCTCCGGTATTCGAAGGAGTGCTGCACCGGCGCCTGCCGGTCGTGGGTGATCGTCGTCTGGTAGATCGCCGGCGTCAGCATGCCAATGCCTCCGTGCGCGCTGACCGTGCCGGCCAGTCGGCGCCCAACCGTCGGGCTGCGCGCAGCCCGGATGCGGCACCGTCTTCGTGAAATCCCCAACCGTGGTAGGCGCCGGCAAATGCCATCCGGTCGTCATTCAGGGCCGGTAGCAAGCGTTGTGCAGCAACAGATTCCGGGGTGTAGAGCGGATGGCTGTAGGACATCTCGGAGATTACGGATCTCGGATCGACCCGGTCGTGGCCGCCGAGTGTCACCAGGAAGCGGCGGTCGGCGTCGATGCGCATCAGCCTGCTCACGTCGTACGTCACCAGCACCTGGTGGTCGTTCGGCCGGATCAGGTAATTCCATGATGCGCGAGCGTGTCGACTTCGGGGCAGGACCGACTCGTCGGTGTGCAGCTGAGCATGATTGGCCGAGTAGGGAATCGCACCGAGCACGACCTGCTCGTCGCGAGTTGGGTCGTCAAGAAGCGCGAGCGCCTGGTCAGGATGCACAGCCACGACCGCGGCGTCGAACTTTCGCGGCGCCGTGTTGCCGGCTTGGACCTGCACGCCATCGGCCAACCGGCGCACCGCGCGGACGGACTGGCCGAGGTGGATCTCGTCGAGGCGTTCGGCGATTGCGTTCACGTATTGAGCCGAACCTCCGGTCATCGTGCGCCACGTCGGTGAGCCGAAGACCGAGAGCATGCCGTGGTGATCGAGGAAAACGAACAGGTAGCGCGCCGGATAGCGCAGTGCATCACTGCTGCTGCAGGACCACACCGCCGCCACCAGCGGCGTGACGAAGTGTGCGACGAAGAACTGTGAAAACCGGTGCGTGCGCAGAAACGCGTCCAAGGTCTCCAGATTGTCGGCGTCGTCGTTGCTGAGCACCCGGCGGGCAGCGCGGTGAAATCGCGTGACCTCGTACAGCATTCGCAGATAACTGGGCCGGGCCGAGTGCCACGACGCGAACAGCCCCCGCACTCCGAGCGCCCCGGCGTACTCCAGCCCGGTGGCGTCCGATCGCACCGACATCGACATGTCGGATTCCTGTGTGCGGACACCGAGCTCGTCGAACAACCGGCACAGCGTCGGATAGGTGCGGTCGTTGTGGACGAGAAACGCCGAGTCGACACCGATGAAGGTGCCGTCGCCGCGGTCGATCCGATGAGTATGCGCGTGACCGCCCAGTCGGGTGTCTGCCTCGAACAGGGTGACGCGGTCGCGACCGGACAACACGTAGGCGGCGGTCAGACCAGCCACACCGCTGCCTATCACGGCAACTGACCGTCCGAATGATTGGTGCACACCATGTATTCGGAGCGGGGGCCCAGAGGATGCCCCGTGGCTGATGTCACCTTTGCCGCCCATCCGTGACCGCAGCTGCTCCGAATAGCAGATGTAACCGCAAGCGGCGGCGCTCGCCGCATGACAAAGGAGCCAAAGCGGAATGAAGGACGTTCACACAAAGACATTCGCGGTGAGCCTGGCAGCGCTCGCCGCTGTCGGGTTCTCGGCGTGTTCGAGCAAAACCGACTCCGCGCAGCAGACGAGCGCCAGTCCGTCGAGCAGCACCACGGCACCCGCCATGACCGGCGCGCCTGCCGCCCCCGCGTCCGACCTGATCGGCTCCGGTTGCGCCGACTACGCGGCGCTGCATCCGACCGGTCCGGCATCGGTGACCGGCATGTCGCAAGATCCGGTCGCCACGGCGGCGTCGAACAACCCGCTGCTGTCGACGTTGACCGCGGCACTGTCCGGCAAGCTCAATCCGAACGTCAACCTGGTCGACACGCTCAACAACGGCCAGTTCACCGTGTTCGCGCCGACCAACGCCGCGTTCGACAAGCTGCCGGCGAGCACGATCGACGAGCTCAAGACCAACGCCGACATGCTGAAGAGCATCCTCACCTTCCACGTGGTGCAGGGGCAGGAGAGCCCCAACAAGGTCGACGGGATGCTCAAGACGCTGCAGGGCGCCCAGGTGAACGTGACCGGTCAGGGCAACGATCTCAAAGTCAACGACGCAGGTTTGGTGTGCGGAGGGGTGCACACCGCCAACGCGACGGTGTACATGATCGACACCGTGCTGGTGCCTCCCAGCCAGTAACGGTCGAACACCGTCGCTAGATAAGGCAGTCCGGTTCGCCGGGCTGCCTTATCGCTTTGTTAGGCCACCGAACCAATCCAAAACTGTGCTGGTGGCGAATAATGGCCATGGTGTCTATCGCGTTGATCGGTCTGGTCGGAGGCCTCATCACCGGCATCTCGCCGTGCATACTCCCGGTGCTGCCGGTGATTTTCTTCTCGGGCACCCGCGGTGCCGAACCAGACCGAGACCGAGGCCGACGCTGCGGACGGCGACGGCGGGGTCGCTGTCGCGGTCAAGCCGAAACGTGATGTATCGCGGCCGTATCGGGTGATCGCCGGACTGGTGCTGAGCTTCAGCATCGTCACTCTGGTCGGGTCGGCGCTGCTGTCACTGCTGCACCTGCCGCAGGACGCAATCCGCTGGGTCGCGCTGGTCGCGCTGGTCGCGATCGGTCTGGGCCTGATCTTCCCGCAATTCGAGCAGTTATTAGAGCGGCCGTTCGCCCTGATCCCGCAGAAGCAGATGACCGGTCGCGCCAATGGATTTGGCCTCGGCCTGGCGTTGGGTGTGCTTTACGTGCCGTGCGCGGGTCCGGTCCTGGCCGCGATCGTGGTGGCAGGCGCGACCGCGAAGATCGGCCTGCCGATCGTCCTGCTCACCCTGGCGTTCGCCATCGGGACGGCGATACCGCTGTTGTTCTTTGCCCTGGCCGGGCAACGTGTTGCCGAGCGGGTCAGTGCTTTTCGGCGCCGCCAGCGCGGGATCCGCATCACAGCAGGCATTGTGACGATTCTGCTGGCCGTGGCATTGGTGTTCAATCTGCCGGCGGTCCTGCAGCGGGCCATTCCCGATTACACCCATTCGCTTGAAGACAAGTTGGGTAGCAACAAACAGGTCCAACAGCAACTCGGCGGCATCGTCAACGACCAGAACAAGGATTTGGCGAATTGCTACAACCAGGAGGGGCTGAAGAACTGCGGCTCGGCACCCGACCTCAAGGGCATCGTCGGGTGGCTGAACACGCCCGGTGACAAACCGATCGACATGCATTCGTTGCGGGGCAAGGTGGTTCTGATCGACTTCTGGGCCTACTCCTGCATCAACTGCCAGCGCGCCATCCCGCACGTCGAGGGTTGGTACAAGGCGTACCGTGACAAGGGTTTTGAGGTCATCGGTGTGCACACTCCCGAGTACGCCTTCGAAAAGGTCACCAGCAACGTGCAAAAGGGTGCCGCCGACCTCGGCATCACCTATCCGATCGCGCTGGACAACAGCTACTCGACGTGGACGAACTACCGCAACCAGTACTGGCCCGCCGAATACCTCATCGACGCCAACGGGACCGTGCGTCACACCAAGTTCGGCGAGGGCGACTACAAGGGCACCGAGAAGTTGATCCGTGAGCTGATCGGCAACGCGCACAACGGAGTTGCGCTGCCCCCGCCGGCGGACACGCCCGACACCACTCCGCAAAACGGGCTGACTCCCGAGACGTACTTCGGGGTGGGCAAAGTGGCCAATTATGCCGGCACCGGCACCTACGACGAGGGCCGATCAATCTTCTCGCTTCCGCAAAGACTGCGCGACGACTCGTTCGCCCTGGAGGGACCGTGGAAGCTCGACTACCAAGGCGCGACGTCCGACGGCGATGGGTCGAGCATCGACCTGAGTTACCGGGCCAAAAACGTCTACATCGTTGCCGGCGGGACGGGCAACCTTGTCGTGACACATGACGGAAAGACGACAACGCTGCCGATCGACGGGCCGCCTCAGGCGCGCCAGATCGCCGGCGGCGATGACGTGATCCGGGGATTGCTACAGGTCCGCCCCAGCCCGGGCGTCGAGGTGTTTTCCTTCACGTACGGCTAATACCCATCCGTTGCCCGCCCGGCTCCGAATGACGGTCATGAACATGTACAGCAAGCTCATCCCAGCGACCGGCATGGCGGCGACCGTCGTCGGTCTCGTCGTAGCAAACTCAGCACCCGCAATGGCCGCGCCAAACCTCATCGGCGCGGGCTGTGCCGACTACGCGGCGATGCACGCCGACGGACCCGCATCGGTCACCGGAATGTCGACGGTCCCCGTCGCGGTGGCCGCGTCGAACAACCCCGAGCTCACCACCCTGACCGCAGCGTTGTCGGGTCAGCTCAACCCCAATGTGAACCTCGTCGACACGCTCAACGGCGGCCAGTTCACAGTGTTCGCGCCGACCGACGCGGCCTTCAACAAGCTGCCGGCCGACACGATCAACCAGCTCAAGACCAACTCCGACATGCTGAAGAGCATCCTCACCTACCACGTCGTTCCCGGTCAGTTGAGCCCCAACCAGGTCGACGGATCGCACAACTCTGTGCAGGGAGCACCGGTGAATGTGACCGGCGCGGGTAATGGCCTCAAGGTCAACAATGCCGGCCTGGTCTGCGGCGGCGTGCCCACCGCCAACGCACAGGTGTACATGATCGACACAGTCTTGATGCCACCAGGGCAGTGAGAACAAGCAGCACACTAACCGGTGCGGCCAACGCTGTTGCTCCTGTGCTGGCAGCGGCCATCGAGCCGCTGATCGGTGGCAACCTGCCCATCAGGCTGATCGCCTGGGACGGTAGCGTGGCAGGGCCTGAGGCCGCGCCGGTTGTGTGGCTGCGCAGCCCGGACGCGCTTCGCCGGATGCTGTGGTGCCCAAGCGAACTCGGCGCTGCGCAGGCCTACGTGTGCGGTGATATCGACGTCGACGGTGATCTCGTGGCAGCACTCAGCGAAGTGTGGTCACAGTCCGCAGAACGCCGGTCGAGGCCCGTCAAGCCGTCGCCGGCAGCGCTGGGACGCTTGTGCGTCATCGCGGCGCGGCTGGGCGCACTCGGTGCGCCACTTCCGCCGCCCGCCACCCAGGCCCGGCTGCGCGGCCGACTGCACAGCTTGTCCCGCGACAGCGCGGCGATCAGGCATCACTACGACATCTCCAGTGATTTTTACCGTTTGATTCTCGACCCGTCGATGGCCTACTCCTGCGCCTACTGGGATAGCTCGCGCGCGAATTCCACTCTGGCGCAAGCTCAATCCGACAAGCTGGACCGGATCTGCCACAAAATCGGACTCCACGAGCAGCCCGGCATGTGGCTGCTCGACGTCGGGTGCGGCTGGGGCTCGTTGAGTCTGCATGCAGCCGAGAAGTACGGCGCTCAGGTCGTGGGTCTCACCCTGGCGCGCGAACAGAAGGCCTACATCGACGCCGTGCTGGCCGAACGCGGTCTACAGGACCGAGTCGAGATCCGCGTCGAAGACTACCGGGCGCTGACCGATGGCCCGTTCGATGCGGCCGCGTCGATCGAGATGGGTGAGCATGTGGGCGAGGCCAATTACCCGATCTTCGCGTCGATCCTGCACAGGAGTGTGCGGCCCGGTGGCCGCGTGCTGGTCCAGCAGATGTCGCGGCGCGGCAGTCATCCCGGCGGTGGACCGTTCATCGAATCGTTCATCGCACCCGACATGCACATGCGGCCGATCGGCCAGACCCTCGCACTGCTGGAAGACGGCGGTCTGACGATGGTTTCGGTAGAGGCGATGCGGGAACACTACGTGCGCACCGCCGATGCCTGGATCGGAAATCTCGAAAACAATTGGGACGCAGCGGTAGAACTGATCGGCGAGGAAGCCGCCCGGGTGTGGCGACTCTACCTGGCCGGTGGACGGCTGGCGTTCGAGCAACGTCGCATGGGCGTCGATCAGATTCTGCTCGCCCGCTGACCCTGGAAGGTCGACGAACTGACTACCGAAGATGACGTAGCGACAGAAGTCGCATCGGCCAGTACCGCACGGCGCTGGTCGATGCTGGGTGTCTCGCAGGCAGCGTCGCTGTGCGCCAACGTTTTCATCAACGGCGCCGCGTTCTTGATCCCCGCGCTGATCGGCAAGCACCACGCCAGCCTGGTGGAAGCGGCGTTGCTGGCGTCGATGCCGAACGTCGGCATGATGTTGACGTTGATCCCGTGGGGTTATCTGCTGGACCGGGTCGGGGAGCGGATCGTGCTCACCCTGGGCTTGGCGATGACGGCGGCAGCGGGCTTCGCCGCGGCGTCCGCGGACTCGATGCTGGCGGTCGGGGTGTTTCTCGTTCTCGGTGGCATGGCGGCCGCCAGTTGCCTCGCCGCCAGCGGTCGTCTGGTGACGGGGTGGTTCGCCGAGGGCCAACGAGCGCAGGTGATGGGAATCCGGCAGACCGCGCAGCCGCTCGGCATCGCTGTGGCCGCTCTGGTGATCCCGGAGCTTGCCAAGCGGAATCTGTCCCTGGCGCTGCTTTTTCCAGCGGTGTTGTGTGCCGTGGCGGCGGTGGCCTGTGCGTTTGGCGTGCATGACCCGCCGCGGCCCGACCGGAGCGAAGTCGACTTCCACGAACTGGGGGATCTGTACCGCGGGCCGTTGTTGTGGCGGATCCATATCGCGTCGGCGCTGCTGATGGTTCCCCAACCAGTGGTGCTGACGTTCATGCTGGTCTGGTTCGTCAGCAGGCACGGCTTGTCGATGGTGTTGGCCGGTGTGCTGGTGGGTCTTTCGCAAGTGCTGGGTGCGCTGGGTCGTATTGCGGCAGGGCGGTGGTCCGACCGTATCGGCTCGCGAATGCGGCCGCTGCGGATAATCTGCGTGGCGTCCGCAGTCGTCATGATGGTGCTCGCGTTCACCGATCATGTGGGCTGGGCATTTGCCGCCGTCCCGATGATGGTGGTCGCCTCGGCGATGGCCGGCGATAACGGCTTACCGTTCACGACGATCCCCGAGCTTGCCGGACCGTTCTGGAGCGGATGGGCGCTGGCCAAACAGAACACCTTCGAGCGGTTGGTGGTGGCCGGCGCCCCGCCACTCTTCGCTGAGGTGATCGTGGCGTCGGGATACCCGTTGGCATTTGCGATATGCGCGGTCTTCCCGTTGGTGGCGTTGCCGTTTGTGCCGTTGCGTGCCCGCGGCACGGCTCTCTAGCTGCCTCAGGGCGTGATGACGTGCGACGGATCCGGCCGTGACTCGGGCGGTGCCTGGCTGTAGTCGCCGAATGGTCCGTCGCGGCGTTCGACCGCGGTCCGGACGCCCTCGGTTTCGGCGGTCTGGATGAAGTTCAGTGCATCCGGGGTGTTGCGCATCAGGCCATCGAGGATGCCGCCCAGCACCTGCGTGGAGGCCAGCCCCATGTTCTCGTAGGCCTGGTTGACGATTAGTTTCTGAGCTTGCAACTGCGACAACGGGATTCGCGACAGTTCTGTGGCGATCTCGGCGACCCGGGCTTCCAGCCGTTCGAACGGGACCGCCTCGTTGATCAACTCGACCTCGGCGGCCTGCACGCCGGTCAGCGGCCTGCCGGTCAGCGAATGCCACTTCACCTTGGCCAGGCTGAGCCGATACAGCCACATGCCCGTCAGATAGGAGCCCCACATCCGGCTGTACGGGGTGCCGATAACGGCGTCTTCGCTGGCGATGACGATGTCGGCGCACAGGGCATAATCGCTGGCGCCGCCCACACACCAGCCGTGCACTTGCGCGATCACCGGTTTGGACGCCCGCCAGATCGCCATGAACTTCTGGGTCGGCCCGGTCTCGCGAGCGCTGACCATGGCGAAGTCCTTACCGGGATCCCACTGGCCGCCGGTGTTCATCGCCTCGCTCCAGTGCGCAAAGCCGCCACCGAAGTCGTAGCCGCCGGAGAACGCCCGTCCGGCGCCGCGCAACACGATGACCTTGACGGCCGGATCCCGCTCGGCGAAGCCGATGGCGGCCTCGATTTCGTCAGGCATCGGCGGAACGATGGTGTTGAGATGCTCCGGGCGGTTCAACGTGATGGTGGCGACGGACCCGGCCGTCATGTATAGCAGCGTCTCGAAATCGGTTGTCGGCATGGGTCTCATCCAGCCTCGGGCGGCAAAATCTGGAACCCGGTCAAGATGGCGTCGGCGTCGCGGGCGTACCTCGGATTGCTGGGGTCGGTCGACTGCATGGTGACGGTCGCGACGTAGGTGTTGCCGCCGAAAGACGCTGTCGCCAAGAGCGTCCTGGCTTTACGCGGCGGAATCTTGGCCATCCTCGGCGCGTCGTAGTTGACCAACTCCGCCTTGTCCCCGCACAACGTCGTCTCAGAGATGCGTAAACCGGTGGCGCCGAGGCGCTCTACCAGCGCCCCGCGCTCCTGGTCGAAGATCGTCTGGGAGTCGGCGTGCCCACCGGGTATCGATTCGAGAGTGACCACGGCGGTGGGCATGAAGTTCCTGGCCGACAGGGCTTTGTTTCCCATCGTGAAGCGAATGACTTCGGAATCGAGCATCGACACGCGTTGCCATCCGGGCGGCTGCGGAATCTTGAGTTGCGGCTCAGCTGCCCCATGCGAGTCGATTGAGCTCAACGGTGCCGAAACAGATTGGCATTCAGTGCCATTCGATGCGGGGGCGCTCGCGTCCAGAATCGGGTTGCCGGTCACCACCCTCGTGCAGCCCGGCGCCGCGAACAACGCCGCCGCCGCGACCGTCGTGCACAGCAGATACGGCAACCGCATCGCACCACACCACACCTTCGCTACTGGGGCTGTCAAGAGCCCAGCATCCGCCACAGGAAGGAGAAGCTCAGCGCCACCTTGAACGCGGTCTGCGAGTTGTCCGCCGCGCCGGCGTGGCCCCCCTCGATGTTCTCGTAGTACCAGACGCGGTGACCCGCCGCCTCCAAGGCCGCCGTCATCTTGCGGGCGTGTCCCGGATGCACCCGATCGTCACGGGTGGACGTGGTGATCAGCACCGGCGGATAGTCGGCATCGGCCGAAATATTCTGATAGGGCGAGTATTCGGCGATGAACTGCCAGTCCGCCGGATCGTCGGGGTTGCCGTACTCGGCGACCCAGGATGCGCCCGCCAGCAGCAGATGAAAGCGGCGCATGTCCAGCAGCGGCACCTGGCACACCAGGGCACCGAACAGCTTCGGGTACTTGGTCAGCATGATGCCCATCAACAGCCCGCCGTTGCTGCCGCCCTGCGCACCGAGCTGCGGCACTTCTGTGATGCCGCGATTTACCAAATCGGTTGCCACCGCGGCGAAATCCTCGGCGACGAGGTGACGTCCGGCGCGCATCGCCTGGGTGTGCCAGACCGGGCCGTACTCGCCCCCGCCGCGAATGTTGGCCAGCACGTACGTGCCGCCACGGGCTAGCCACAGCCGGCCCAGCACGCCGTCGTAACCGGGAGTGCGGGCAACCTCGAATCCGCCGTAGCCGCCGAGCAGAGTCGGGCCGGGTCCCGCCGCGGCGCTCGGGCGCACCACGAAGTACGGGATCGCGGTGCCGTCTTTGGACGTGGCGAAGTACTGCGTGACGGAGACGTTTTCGGCATCGAAAAACGCGGGTGCGGACTTGATCTGCTCCAGCGGTCCGGCGACGGGTCCATGCAGCAGCCGTGACGGTGAATCGAATCCGCTGGAATCCAGGAAGAGCTCGTCGCCGTCATCGTCGGCGCCGGCGATGACGGTGTTGGTGTTGGCCGGCACGTCGGTCACCGCCCGGCGCTGCCAGCTGCCCGGCGTGAGCACCTCCACGCGGCTCGCCACGTCGGCGAGCGTGACGATGACGAGCCGGTCGCCGGTCCAGGCGTAATGGTTCAGGCTGGTGTGCTCGTCCGGGGAGAACACCGCCTGCAACTGTGCTGTGCCGGCGAGGAATTGGTCGTAGTCGGCCGCCAGCAGCGAACCCGCCTGGTAGCTGGCTGTGCCGGTGTCCCAGTCGGTGCGTAGCTCGATCAACAGCCACTGCCGATGCACCGACAGCGACGAGTCGGTCGGTGCATCGATGCGGATCAGTTCGTCGCCGCGCAGTTCGTACACCTGGTCGTTGAAGAAGTCGAGCGCCCGGCGCAGCATGGTGCGTTCGAAGCCGGGCGTGCGGTCGACGCCGGCGGACACGATCACGTCGCCGGGCGCACCTTCGAACACCGTCTCGGCGTCATCGAGGGGCTGGCCGCGATGCCACCGCTTGATGACCCGGGGGTAGCCGGATTCGGTCAGCGAGCCCTCGCCGAAATCGGTGCCGACCAGCAGTGTGTCCGGGTCTTCCCAGGTGTAACCGGATTTGGCCTCCGGCAGCGCGAATCCGTCATCGATGAATTCTTTTGTCGCCATGTCGAATTCGCGCAAGATGGCCGCGTCTGAGCCGCCTCGTGACAGGCCGACGAGCGCGCGGGTGCGTTCGGGATAGATGACATTGGCGCCCGCCCACACCCAGTTCTCGTCGTCGGCGCGGCTCAGTTCATCCACATCCAGCAACACATGCCAGTCCGGGCTGTCACTGCGGTAGCTGTCGAGCGTGGTCCGCCGCCACAGTCCGCGCGGGTTGTCGGCGTCGCGCCAGAAGTTGTAGAGGTACTCGCCGCGACGGCGCACGTAGGGTATGCGGGCGTCGGTGTCGAGCACCTCGAGCGCCTGGTCGCGCATCCGATCGAAGTCCTCGCCGGCGAACTGGGCGACTGTCGGGTCGTTGCGGGTGCGCACCCAGTTCAGCGGCTCGTCGCCGAGGACGTCTTCCAGCCACAGGTACGGGTCGCTCGACGGTTCAGCCATAAGGCCATTGTTACCGCGGCGGTAGTGTGAGCTGTGTAACACCGTCTGGCGATGAAGAGGAGTAACGCACATGACCGTCTTCGAACGCCCGGGTTCCGCTGAGGCGCTGATGTCGTTTGAATCGCGGTACGGGAACTTCATCGGGGGAGAGTGGGTCGCGCCGACGAGCGGCAGATACTTCGAGAATGTGACGCCGGTGACCGGTCAGGCGTTCTGCGAGGTGGCGCGGTCCGACAGTTCCGATGTTGACAAGGCGCTCGACGCGGCGCACGCGGCGGCACCGGCGTGGGGCAAGACCGCTCCGGCCGAGCGCGCGGCGATCTTGAACAAGATCGCCGATCGGATCGACGAGAACCGGGACGCGCTGGCGCTGGCCGAAGTCTGGGACAACGGCAAACCGATCCGGGAGACGCTGGCCGCCGATATTCCGCTGGCCGCTGACCATTTCCGGTATTTCGCCGGCGCCATCCGCGCCCAGGAAGGTTCGCTGAGCCAGATCGACGACGACACCGTCGCCTATCACTTCCACGAGCCGCTCGGCGTTGTCGGGCAGATCATTCCGTGGAACTTCCCGATCCTGATGGCCGCTTGGAAGCTGGCGCCCGCGCTGGCCGCCGGCAACGCGGCGATACTCAAGCCCGCCGAGCAGACTCCGGCGTCGGTGCTGTTTCTGATGTCGCTGATCGGCGATCTGTTGCCGCCGGGTGTGGTCAACGTCGTCAACGGCTTCGGCGCCGAAGCCGGCAAGCCGCTGGCGTCGAGCAACCGGATCGCCAAGGTGTCGTTCACCGGCGAGACCACCACCGGGCGCCTGATCATGCAGTACGCCTCACAGAACCTGATTCCGGTCACCCTGGAACTGGGCGGCAAAAGCCCCAACATCTTCTTCTCCGACGTGATGGCCGCGCACGACGACTTCCAGGACAAGGCGCTGGAAGGCTTCACCATGTTCGCCCTGAACCAGGGCGAGGTGTGCACCTGCCCGTCGCGCAGCCTGGTCCAGGCCGACATCTACGACGAGTTCCTGGAACTGGCGGCCATCCGCACCAAGGCGGTCCGCCAGGGTGACCCGCTGGATACCGAGACGATGGTCGGCTCGCAGGCCTCCAACGACCAGCTGGAAAAAGTGTTGTCCTACATCGAGATCGGCAAAGATGAAGGCGCCAAGGTCATCACCGGCGGCGAGCGCGCCGAACTGGGCGGCGACTTGTCCGGTGGCTTCTACGTGCAGCCCACCATCTTCGCCGGCAATAACAAGATGCGGATCTTCCAGGAAGAGATCTTCGGGCCGGTGGTCTCGGTCGCGTCGTTCTCCGACTACGACGACGCCATCTCGATAGCCAACGACACCCTCTACGGGCTGGGCGCGGGAGTATGGAGCCGCGACGGCAACACCGCTTACCGGGCCGGTCGCGACATCCAGGCCGGTCGGGTGTGGGTCAACTGCTACCACGTCTACCCGGCGCACGCCGCGTTCGGCGGATACAAGCAGTCCGGCATCGGCCGGGAGAACCACAAGATGATGCTCGACCACTACCAGCAGACCAAGAACTTGCTGGTGTCGTATTCGAACAAGGCGCAGGGTTTCTTCTGATGCGCGCCGGCGACGACCAGCAGAGCAGTGCGATCGAAGATTGGCACGAGGAGCGGCGCCATGATGTCGCGCGGTTGGTCATCACCTCGGCTGCCGCCGAGTTGTTGGCCGCCTTGCGAGACAAGCACGGGCCGTTGATGTTTCACCAATCGGGCGGCTGTTGTGACGGGTCGTCGCCGATGTGCTACCCCAACGGGGACTTCATCGTCGGCGATCGCGACGTGTTGCTCGGGGTGCTGGACACCGGGGAAGACGGTGTACCGGTGTGGATCTCGGGTCCGCAGTTTCAGGTGTGGAAGCACACCCAGCTCGTCATCGACGTGGTACCGGGCCGCGGCGGTGGATTCAGCCTGGAAGCACCCGAAGGCATGCGGTTCTTGTCCCGTGGACGCGTCTTCAGCGCCGACGAGAACACCGCCCTGGACGCGTCGCCGGTGATCACCGGCGCCGACTACGAGCGGGGCGAGCGGCCCTCGGACCGCGCACCGGTGGTCGGGTCAGCCGTCGATGCTCCCCCGCAAGCGGGAGGTGCCCCCAGCCCGGTACCGGCGGGGCGCGCCGCGCAGGTAAAGGGCTAACGGCCCGCAGCGGCAGTATCTTTGAAGGGTGATACCGCTGCCGCGGAGTTGGCTATTGGCTGGTGCGATGCTGGTCGGCCTTGCCGCCGGCGTGCTGGGTGCCGCCGCCGCGCTGACCGTGGAGCACGCTCGCATGCGACCGGACGTCGCCATTGCGCTGGTAGTCGGCTTCCCTACCGTTGTCGGGTTGCTGGTCGTTCTGCTGTCGCGGCGCCGGTGGCTGACTACACTGGGCCTGTCCGTCTTGGCGGTCGCGCCGGGCTGGTTCGGCGTGCTCGCGGTGATCGAAGTGGTGACCCGTGGCTGAACAAGATCGTCTGGACACCGAATCGATGCCGCTGACCGAGCGCTACACGCCGAGCTTCGACACCGGCATCCATCAGAAAGTCGAACCCGAGCTCATCGAGGCGCAGCCGCCTCCACGGCGACGCCGGTGGTGGCATCGCGGGTCGGACCCGACGCCCACCGAGCCATCGGCAGAGGTTCCGGTCACCGACGTTCCGCTAACCGACGACGTGCCGTCAGCCGATCCTTACCACTACGTGAAGTGGTGGCAGTTCATCCTGGCGCTGCTCGCGGTCTGGATTCCGGCCGGCGGGATCGGTGCCGGTCTGTTCTATTGGTGGAGCCACGACAGTTCCAGACACAAGACGCCGGTGGTCTTCGTCGTCCTGGTCTTCGTTGTCGTGTCCGCGGTCGCGGGATTGATATTGGCGATGGTGCCCGGCCGACCGCTGGTGTCAGCGCTGGCGATCGCGCTGGTCTCGGCGGTGTTCGCCGCCGTCGTCGGTGCCGCTCCGGTCTACGGCAAGTTCTACTGCGAGCACAGCCCGCGTCACTGCCTGGTGGGTGTCCTGCCGTACTGAGCGGCCGCACCACGATGGCCAACACGAGCTCACCGATAGGGTGGACGCCGTGACTTCTCACTATGACGTTGTCGTCCTCGGAGCCGGACCCGGCGGATACGTGGCAGCTATCCGCGCCGCCCAGCTGGGCCTCAGTACCGCCGTCATCGAACCGAAGTACTGGGGCGGAGTCTGCCTCAACGTCGGCTGCATCCCGTCCAAGGCGCTGCTGCGTAACGCCGAACTCGCGCACATCTTCAACAAAGAGGCCAAGACGTTCGGCATCAGCGGCGAAGTGACGTTCGACTTCGGCGTCGCCTACGACCGCAGCCGCAAGGTGGCCGAGGGCCGGGTCGCCGGCGTGCACTTCTTGATGAAGAAGAACAAGATCACCGAGATCCACGGCTACGGCCGGTTCACCGACGACCACACGCTCTCGGTCGAGCTCAACGAGGGCGGCACCGAAAGCGTCACTTTTGACAACGTCATCATCGCCACCGGCAGCAGCACCCGGCTGGTACCGGGTACCTCGCTGTCGAAAAATGTTGTGACCTATGAGGAATTGATCCTGTCCCGCGAGCTGCCGGAGTCGATCGTCATCGCCGGCGCCGGCGCGATCGGCATCGAGTTCGGTTATGTGCTGAAGAACTACGGCGTCGACGTGACCATCGTGGAGTTCCTGCCGCGGGCGCTGCCCAACGAGGACGCCGACGTCTCCAAGGAAGTCGAGAAGCAGTACAAAAAACTCGGCGTCAAGATCCTCACCGGAACCAAGGTCGAATCGATCGCCGACGACGGCTCGGTGGTCACGGTGACCGTCAGCAAGGATGGCAAGGCCGAAGAGCTCAAGGCTGCGAAAGTGTTGCAGGCCATCGGTTTTGTGCCCAACGTCGACGGCTTCGGACTGGACAAGGTCGGGGTCGCACTGACCGACCGCAAGGCGATCGGGATCACCGACTACATGCGCACCAACGTCGACCACGTCTACGCGATCGGCGATGTCACCGGTCTGCTGCAGCTGGCCCACGTCGCCGAAGCGCAGGGGGTGGTCGCTGCCGAAACCATCGCCGGCGCAGAGACTTTGGCCCTCGGAGACTACCGGATGCTGCCGCGTGCAACGTTCTGTCAGCCGAACGTGGCGAGCTTCGGGCTGACTGAGCAGCAGGCCCGCGACGAGGGCTACGACGTGGTGGTGGCCAAATTCCCGTTCACCGCCAACGCCAAGGCGCACGGGGTCGGCGACCCGAGCGGTTTCGTCAAGCTCGTCGCCGACGCCAAGCACAAGGAGCTGCTGGGCGGGCATTTGGTCGGCCACGATGTCTCCGAGTTGCTGCCCGAGCTGACGTTGGCGCAGAAGTGGGATCTGACCGCCGACGAGTTGGCCCGCAATGTCCACACTCACCCGACCATGTCGGAGGCGCTGCAAGAGTGCTTCCACGGTCTGACCGGGCACATGATCAACTTCTGACGCCGATGCGCCGGCAGATGTTCGCGGTCGTCACAGCGATGGCCGCGGTCTGTCTTGCCGCAGCAGGATGCGACTCCACGACGCCCGACCCGCCCGTGCCGGGGCGACCGTCGGCCGCGCCGCGGCTGGCGCCGCCCGCACCGCCGGCGCCTGACCTCAACCGCTACCCGGAGGTCGCGGCCGACGACTACCAAGCGACTGACCAGCAGGATCAATACCTGGCCTTCCGAACTCCCGACGGGCTCAGCTGCCGGATCGGGCCGTCGATCGGCTGCGACGGCGCCATCCGGGGCACGCTGGCGCCGGCCAACGAGGTCGTGCTGAACGGCATCGCGCCGCCGGCCGCCGTCGAAATCGAGCCAGACGGCTTCCACCGGACAGCCCGGCCACGATTCGCCCCACCGGCCGGCGATACCGCGAAGCTGTTGCCGCCGCGGCACAAGATCGTCTACAAGGACCTGCAGTGCGCGGTGGACACCGGCGCTATCACGATGTGCACCCGCGGGTTGCCGCTGACCGGCTGGTTCGTGCTGTCGCCACACCGCAGTGCCATCGGGCCACGCGTTGGCGGCCTGCCGCCGAAATTCCCCGACCCGCACGACTTCGTCGTCGACGAGCAGAGCTACGGCGTGGGACCGGGAACCAAGATCGCGTTCCCGTACTTCACCGTCGCATCCGGGCTGACCTGCAATATCAAGATTTTCAGCGGCGGCGCGTTCGGCTGCGACGGAGCATTGCCCGGCATACCGGAAGCCGCCAACGAGATCTACGTCGACCTGTCCGCCCGTCACGTCGGCATGCGCGCGACCGACCAGCCGAGGTTCACGACGCACGGCACCATCAAGCGCCTGCCGGCCTGGCACCGGATCGATTACACCTACGAGACCTTCACCACCTGCCTGGCGGGCAGCGACGGCGGGGTGGCTTGTTATGCGCAACTGCCCGATCACTCCAAGGGCTTCGTGGTGTCGGCGCATTCCGCATGGACCTTCGGCGACTAGCCCGGATCCGCGGCAACGATACGATGACCAAGTGAGCTCGCGCAGTCAGTCGATTTTGGCAGCGGTCGGCGGCGTGCTGGCTGGTTATGTCCTTTGGCTGGTGGCGATCTCAATCGGTGATTCACTCACTACGGTCAGCCGGTGGGGTGTGGTGGTGCTGATCGCCTCGCTGGTGTTCGCGTTGGGCGCGCTGCTGTGGGGACGGCGACTGCGGCGCAAGCGCAACGTCAGCCTCGCGTCATTCGCGTTCGGGTTGCCGGTTCTTCCGGTCTTGCTGTCGATCGGCGTGCTGGCCGACAGCTACTTGTAGCGGGCCGCCTGCCCAGGATTGTCCAGCGGAATCTGCAACGCAGACATCGTCGCGGCCAGACAATCGTATTGCCCTGCGAGCAGACAGAATTCGATGATCTGACGACGGTCGAAGTGATCCGCCAGCTGCTGCCAGACCTCCGGGCTGATCGAGCGGGTGAGGATGAACTCGTCGGTGGCGCGCAGCAACGTCTGCTGCCGGTCGGTCAACCCGTCGCCCGTCGCGTCCGGCCAGGCAAAGATCAGCGCCTGCGTCTGATCGTCGAGACCGCGACGACGGCCCATCCAGCGGTGGTGCTGCAATTCGTACTCGGAACCGCGTAGATGGGCGACCCGCAGGATCACCAACTCGGTGTCCACCTGCGGTAGCCGTCCCCGCAGCAACAAGGCGGAGTACGGCATCATCGACAGGAACAGCCGCTTGTGCTGGCCCAGGGTGGCGAACAGGTGCATCTTGGGAGCGCGGACGGTACGGGCCGCGGACTTCGCCAAAACCCAGTTGATCGGCCCTAACTCGCGAAAGCCACCCGCCGGGACACGGCCACTCTGATCGCTCATGGGTGCTTCACCAGATAAGGCGAAACGGTGCTGCGGTGCTCGTCGAGGTCCAGTGCCCGGCCCAGCGCGGGGAACGCCCGTTGCGGGCAGTTGTCACGTTCGCACACGCGGCATCCCGCTCCGATCGGTGTGGCGATATCCCCGGACAGGTCCAGTCCTTCCGAATAGACGAGCCGGTGGGCGTGCCGGAGCTCGCAGCCCAGTCCGATCGCGAAGGTTTTACCGGGCTGACCATACCGTGAGGCCCGTCGTTCCACGGTGCGGGCCACCCACATGTAGTTGCGTCCGTCGGGCATCTGGGCAATCTGCACTCCGATCTTGCCGGGGTTAGCGAACGTCTCGTAGACATTCCACAGCGGACAGGTTCCACCGCTGGATGAGAAGTGAAAGCCGGTGGCGGACTGGCGTTTTGACATGTTCCCAGCGCGGTCGACGCGGATGAAGGAGAACGGCACGCCGCGCATCGACGGCCGCTGCAGGGTGGAAAGCCGGTGGCAGATGGTCTCGTAGCTGACCGCGTAGAACGCCGACAACCGCTCGACGTCGTAGCGGAAGTTCTCAGCGACCCCGTGGAACTGCCCGTACGGCAGCACCGTCGCGGCGGCGAAATAGTTGGCCAGCCCGAGGCGAGCCAGCTTGCGGGACTCGCCGCTGGTGAAGTTCCCCTGGTCGACCAGGTTGTCGATGAGCGTGCCGTGCTCCAGGTAGGCCAGCTCTGCGGCGAGCTTGAACGCGTATTGGCCGGACGGCAGGTGCCCGCCGATCTCCAACGTTCGCGTTTCCGGATCGAAGTGATGAAGGACGTTGTCGCCCAGATCTATTCGCTTGATACGGACGTCGTAGACCGAGGTCAGCCGGTCGGACAGGTCGCGCACCAGATCGGCGCGGTGCATGCGCATCCGCACTGTGAGCTCTTCGGCCGCCGTGTCCAGCTCGTGTAGATAGTTCTGTCGCTCATAGAAGTAATCGCGAACCTCTTCGTGAGGCATGGTGATCGACCCGCTGCCGCTGCCGTCGGAGAAGCGGTCCTCGGTGGCCGCAGCGAGCTGCGTAGTCGTGAGCCGGTACCGCCGGTGCAGGTTGACCAGGGCGCGCGCCAGAGCAGGGTGCGAGCTCACGACGTCGGCCAGCTCCGCCTGGTCCATCTCGACACCGAGGTCATGGCCGAGTGTGACCTCGCGCAACTCGGCGAGCAGACGGGTGTCGTCCTGCGAGGCGAAGAAGGTCGCGTCGACACCGAAGACCTCGGTGATTCGCAGCAGCACAGCCACCGTCAGCGGCCGGACGTCGTGCTCGATCTGGTTCAGATAACTCGGCGAGATGTCCAGCGTCCGGGCCAGCGCGACCTGGCTGAATCCGCGCTCGCTGCGCAGCTGCCGAACGCGCGAACCAACGAAAGTCTTGGACATCGGCCCAGCGTACGCCGCTTGTTAAGCCGCAATTAGCAAGATTCGCACAACGGTCTGCGTTAACGCCGCGTCGTGGTCGTTTGGCATCATCCATGATTGGGGGAGTGTGAGCTGGGCCGCGTCGTCATGCGGCGGGGTCTGGTCGGAGCAGCAGCAGAGAGTGAAGCCGTGAGCCTGGACAAAGTAATGATGCCGGTGCCCGACGGGCATCCCGATGTCTTCGACCGGGAATGGCCGCTGCGCGTCGCCGACATCGACCGCGACGGGCGACTCCGCCTCGATTCCGCAGCCCGTCACATCGTGGACATCGGTCAGGATCAGTTGCGCGAGATGGGCTTCGAGGAGACCCATCCGCTCTGGATCGTCCGCCGGACGATGATCGATGTGATCCGCCCGATTGAGTTCAGCGACATGTTGCGGATGCGCCGCTGGTGCTCGGGAACGTCGAACCGGTGGTGTGAGATGCGGGTCCGCATCGACGGTCGCAAGGGCGGCCTGTTGGAGTCGGAAGCGTTTTGGATCAACTTCAACCGGGACACCCAGACGCCGGCACGCATCGCCGACGACTTTCTCGCAGGCCTGGGGAAGACCACTGACATCGACCGGCTGCGCTGGAAGGCCTACCTGAAAGCAGGCAGTCGAGAAGACGCCGCGGAGATCCACGAGTTTCCGGTTCGATTCACCGACATCGACTTCTTCGACCACATGAACAACTCCGTGTATTGGAGCGTCGTCGAGGACTACCTCACGTCGTACCCGGAGCTGCTCAAGGCGCCGTTGCGGGTGACCATCGAGCACGATGCTGCCGTCGCGCTGGGCGACAAGTTGGAGATCATCGCGCACGTGCATCCGCCGGGCTCGACGGATCGCTTCGGCGCGGCGCTCGCCGACCGCACTGTTAGAACGCTCACATACGCCGTCGGCGACGAGACCAAAGCGCTCGCGTCGATCTTCGCGATCTAACAGTACGGGCGTTATGCAAACCGGGCACTGACCTGCGGTTTCATGTTACCGGCGAGTAACGGCTGAACCGGTTCAGTTGCAGCCGCAGTTAGCAAGATTCGCAGAAAGCATCGAACCCCTAACGAAAATTGGCACGGAAATGGGTGGACCTGCGGCGTAAGGCTGTGCCATCTTCGTGTTAGCAGAGTATTGAATTCTGAAAGCCTTAACAAGGCTGGAAATCCCTATCGAACCGAGGAGCAGCGCAATGTCTAGCGTTGGCACGCCAAAGACCGCCGAACAAATCCAGAAAGACTGGGACACCAACCCCCGCTGGAACGGCATCAACCGTACTTACACTCCCGCCGACGTCGTCGCGCTGCAGGGCTCGGTGGTCGAGGAGTCGACCCTGGCCCGTCGCGGCGCCGAGGTGCTGTGGAGCCAGCTTCACGACCTGGAGTTCGTCAACGCCCTGGGCGCGCTGACCGGCAACATGGCGGTCCAGCAGGTCCGCGCCGGCCTGAAGGCCATCTACCTGTCGGGTTGGCAGGTCGCCGGTGACGCGAACCTGTCCGGCCACACCTACCCGGACCAGAGCCTGTACCCGGCCAACTCGGTGCCGCAGGTGGTTCGCCGGATCAACAACGCGCTGCTGCGCGCCGACCAGATCGCCAAGGTCGAGGGCGACACGTCCATCGAGAACTGGCTGGCCCCGATCGTCGCCGACGGTGAGGCCGGATTCGGTGGTGCGCTCAACGTCTACGAGCTGCAGAAGGCCATGATCGCTGCCGGTGTCGCCGGCTCGCACTGGGAAGACCAGCTGGCTTCGGAGAAGAAGTGTGGCCACCTCGGTGGCAAGGTGCTGATCCCGACCCAGCAGCACATCCGCACTTTGACGTCTGCCCGGCTCGCAGCTGACGTGGCTGACGTTCCTACCGTCGTCATCGCCCGCACCGACGCCGAGGCCGCCACGCTGATCACCAGCGACGTCGACGAGCGCGACCGTCCGTTCGTCACGGGCGAGCGCACCTCTGAGGGCTTCTACCGGGTCAAGAACGGCCTCGAGCCCTGCATCGCCCGCGCCAAGGCCTACGCGCCGTACTCGGACCTGATCTGGATGGAGACCGGCACCCCGGACCTCGATCTGGCTCGCCGGTTCGCCGAGGGCGTCAAGAGTGAGTTCCCCGACCAGCTGCTGGCCTACAACTGCTCGCCGTCGTTCAACTGGCGCAAACACCTGGACGACTCGACGATCTCGCGGTTCCAGAAGGAACTCGGCGCGATGGGGTTCAAGTTCCAGTTCATCACGCTGGCCGGCTTCCACGCCTTGAACTACTCGATGTTCGATCTGGCCTACGGCTACGCCCGTAACCAGATGAGCGCCTACGTCGAGCTGCAGGAGCGCGAGTTCGCGGCCGAGGAGCGCGGTTACACCGCCACCAAGCACCAGCGCGAGGTCGGTGCCGGCTACTTCGACCGGATCGCCACCACAGTCGACCCGACGTCGTCGACGACCGCTCTGGCCGGCTCGACCGAAGAAGGTCAGTTCCACTGACAGCCCGAGCCACTGGGCCAGCAGGTCAGAGAGAAAACTTCTGAGCGGCTGATCCCGCGAAGTTGACAGTGCAAGCCCCGCCCGGCGACCCTGGGCGGGGCTTGCTGCTGCGTAAGGAGAAACGTGTCAATTGAACGTGTAGGAGTCATCGGCGCCGGGCAGATGGGCGCGGGCATCGCCGAGGTATCGGCGAAGGCCGGGGCCGACGTGGTGGTCTTCGAGCCCACCGAGGAGCTGGCCGCCGCGGGCAAGGCCCGGATCGAGGCATCGCTGGAGCGGGCCGTCAGCAAGGGCAAGCTGCCCGCCGACGAGCGCGAGGCCACACTGGCGCGGCTTCGCTACACCACCAAGCTGTCCGACCTCGCCGACCGCCAACTGACCATCGAGGCGATCGTCGAGAACGAGGCCGTCAAAGCCAAAGTCTTCGCCGAACTCGACGAGGTCATCACCGACCCGGCCGCCGTGCTCGCGTCCAACACCTCGAGCATCCCGATCATGAAGATCGCTGCGGCGACCAAGAATCCGGGCCGCGTGCTCGGTCTGCACTTCTTCAATCCAGTTCCGGTTCTACCGCTCGTCGAGTTGATCAGCACGATCGTCACCACCGACGAGGCCCTCGCCCGCACCGAACAATTCGCGGGTGAGGTGCTCGGCAAGAAGGTGGTGCGCTGCGGCGACCGCTCCGGCTTCATCGTCAACGCACTGCTGGTGCCGTATCTGTTGTCCGCGATCCGCATGGTCGAGTCGGGTGTCGCGTCGGTGGAGGACGTCGATACCGCGATCGTCGCGGGGCTGTCGCATCCGATGGGTCCGCTGCGGCTTTCCGACTTGATCGGCCTGGACACCATGAAGTTGATCGCCGAGGCCATGTTCGACGAGCTGAAGGACGCGCACTACGCCCCGCCGCCGCTGCTGCAACGCATGGTCGAGGCCGGCCAGCTGGGCAAGAAATCCGGTAAGGGTTTTTACTCTTACTGAGGTTCCGCCCCGGCCGTCCGTGATCGCCGATTCAGCTGCGACGAAATAATCCAGCGGACCAGGTTTACCGTAATTGCAAGCTGGTCATGGTAACTGGGTTCGTTGGTGCAGCAGCGAGAAGGAACGGCGACGCTATGAGCGTGATGGCGGAGTTATCGACTGGAAATGGACTGCCCGATGTCGTAGTCACCGCGGTCGAGATGACGACCGCGGTTGCCACCGATGCCGAGGAAACCTGGAAAAGCTTGCTCACGTGCAAGAGCGGAATTCGTCGGCTCGATGATGCATTCGTCGACAAGTTCGATCTTCCGGTTCGTATTGGCGGGCATCTTCTCGAGGATTTCGACGATCTGTTGACGCGGGTAGAGCTGCGTCGCTTCCTGTACCTGCAGAGGATCTCGACGATCGTCGCCCGCCGACTCTGGGTCAATGCCGGAACGCCGGAGGTCGACCCCAACCGGTTGATGGTGTCCATCGGCACCGGGATGGGCTCGACGGAGGAGTTCGTCTGGGTTTATGACGACATCCGCGAACGCGGTACCCAGGCGATCTCTCCGCTGGGAGTACAACAAGCCATGCCCAACGCCGCGGCCGCGGCGGTCGGGTTGGAACGCTGCGCCAGGGCCGGGATCGTTACGCCGGTGTCGGCCGGTGCCTCCGGTGCTGAGGCGATCGCGCAGTCGTGGCGCAACATCGTGCTCGGCGAGGCCGACATGGCGATCTGTGGCGGCGTCGAGACCAAGATCGAGGCGATACCCATCGCGTCGTACTCGCACCAAGACCTGCTGTCGACGAACAACAACGACCCGGCCGGCGCGTGCCGCCCGTTCGACAAGGACCGCGACGGCTTCGTGTTCGGTGAAGCGGGAGCCATGATGGTGATCGAGACCGAGGAGCACGCAAAGGCCCGCGGTGCCAACATTATTGGGCGAATGATGGGCGCCGGCATCACCTCGGACGGCTACCAGCCGGTGCTCAATGACCCCAGCGGCGAGCGCGCCGGCGACGCGATGACCCGGGCGATACAGCTGGCCGGTCTCGCTCCGCGTGACATCGACCACGTGAATGCGCACGCCACCGGAACCGTCGCAGGCGACCTGGCCGAAGCACGGGCGATCAAACGCGCGCTGGGCGCGCACACGCCGGCGGTCTACGCGCCAAAGGCAGCGCTGGGCGATTCGATCGGCGCCGTCGGCGCCGTCGAGGCGATTCTGACCGTATTGGCCTTGCGGGACGGCGTCATCCCGCCGACGCTGAACCTGCGAACCCGCGATCCGGAGATCGGCCTGGATGTGGTGGCCGGGCAGCCGCGAGCGGGCGACTACCGCTATGCGGTCAGCAACTCGTTCGCATTCGGCGGCCACAACGTCGCGCTGGCCTTCGGGAAATACTGACCGCCGATCAGTGGCCGGGCAGCAGAGCGCCGATCGCCAGCCCGAGGACCAACAAGGCGCCCGCCTGCCGAACGTGCACCCAAGCCAACGCCGCGTACCACAGTGGCCAGACCGGAAAGTTGGCCGGCGGCCCGTCGGGCGGCGGTCGGCGGAAGTACGGCCAGACTTTGATCAGCCGGGGCAGCGCCAGCACGACCACCAGAGCAGGCCACGGCATCGCCTTGGCCAGCACGGCCGCCACCACCAGGACGTAGAAGCCGACCATCATCGCGAGCGTGAGCACGCGAGCACGCGCCTCGCCGAAGATCACCGGCAGCGTGCGGATACCTAGCGGTTCGTCGTACGGGATCTTGTCGGTGTGCTTGCCCATCAGCACCGTGGTGCACAGCAGACCGTAGGGGAGTGACGCCAGCAGCACGTCCCAGCCGACGTGGCCGACCGCTGAGTAGTACGTCCCGCAGACCATCAGTGGGCCCCACACCACAAAGACGTCCGGCTCACCGAGACCGCGCTTTTTCAGCCGTACCGGTGGTGCGGTGTAGGCGACGCTGAGGATGAAGCCGGACAACGCGAACGCCAACACCGGCCAGCCGCGGGCCCACGTCAGCACGATCAGGATCGCCAGGTCGGCCAGGTTCACCAGCCCGATCGCAATCAGCAAGGTCCGGCGTGTAACCAAGCCCGACAGCACCGGATGCGGGGCATAGAGGGCGCGCGGATAGGTGTTGCTGTCCAGACCGGTCGCGGTGTCGAACAGATCGTTCATCAGGTTGTTGACGGTGTGCGCCAATAAGATTCCGATGATCGCGAGAGTGAGCCAGCGCCAGTCCAATCCGGGCTGCCGGTCCGCAAGCAGCGCGGCGACCAGACCGGCGAACAACGTCATCGGCAGCACCGCGGCGCGGGTGATGACGAGCCACCGGGTGACGGCGTCGACGGGACCGTCCGGCGGGGGATTGGTGGTACGCAGGGCATACGCCCACGAGCTGAAGCGAGAACGCGCCTTCAGGTCACTCATGGCGCCAACCTAGTCCGCTAATGGCGCAGCGGCGGCACTATCGGCGAGGGATGGGGTTGGCCGCGGAATTTCTCCAGCGAGCCACCGACCTCGACGATCCCGCACAGCGCACTCCAGCTCAGCATGGTCAGATAGTCGATCAGCTCGTCGGCGCTCGACCGCGGGTCCAACAGCCAGGAGTGCGTGGCCAACTGCACGCCGCCGACGATCATGTACGCCCAAGGTTCGACCCCGCCGAGGTCCATGCCAGCTGGGCGCATCCGCCGGCGCAGCATGACCGCCAGCATGCGGGCGATGATCCGCTCGGAGTCGGCGACCACCTTATTCTTACCGGCCGAGTTGTTAGCCATCGCGAACCGGTACGGCTCGGGCTCGGAGGCCACTGTATCGACGTAGACCCGAATGATCTCCCGGGTGAGATCGAAGCCGTCCAAGTTCGACGACAGCGCCTTCGCCATGTTGGGGATCAGCGTGATCTGCGCGAACCGCATCGTCACCGCGGTGGTCAGATCGTTTTTGTCGACGAAATAGCGGTAGAGCACGGTTTTGGAGACTCCGATTTCACCGGCGATCTCGTCCATGCTCACGTACTGGCCCTGCCGGCGGATCGCTTCGATCGTTCCGTCGATCAGCTCGTTGCGGCGATCAACCTTGTGCTGATGCCAACGTCGTTTCCGACCATCGGTTTTTACCGCTCCGGCCGGGAGCTGCTGTGCCACTATTCCCGGTTCCTTATCTCTCGACCCTATGCATAGTACGGCTTATTTATTGCGAATTCTTGCCTCGACCTCATGCAACAGCGCTGGTTTGTCAGCGCGGTAACAGTTACCGGGGTTCTGCGCCGGGTGCTCCGGTGTGCGTCGTCACCGAATAGCTATGTCGATAGCGGATGATGGTGAGGTGGCAGTCGGACTGAACGGGAGACCCGATGCGGGTCCCAAACACCGAGCCGATCCGCGGCGCGCGCCGACGACGGCAGATCCGACACCGCTGCCGCCGGGCGTGCCGAGTAGATCCGCGTCCCTCGCCGAGTCCTTCGCCGGCGCCGACCCGCAGGCTGACGCCGAACGACGCCGCGGTCTGCGACGGATGAAGGTCGTGGCGCTGAGTTTTCTGGTCGGCGCGACTGTCCTGTTCCTCGCTTGCCGATGGGCCCAATCCGCTGGCATCACCGCCACCTGGGTCGGGTATGTCAGTGCGGGCGCGGAGGCCGGCATGGTCGGTGCGCTCGCGGACTGGTTTGCCGTGACCGCGCTGTTCAAGCACCCGTTGGGCATCCCGATCCCGCACACCGCGATCATCAAGCGCAAAAAAGACCAACTCGGCGAGAGCCTCGGCACCTTCGTGCGGGAGAACTTCCTGTCGCCGGAACTGGTGGGCACCAAGATTCGCGACGCCCAGATCCCGAGCCGGCTGGGCAAATGGCTGGCCGAGCTTCCGCACGCCCAGCGGGTGGCTGCCGAGTCGGCCACTGTGCTGCGGGTGCTGGTGGAGTTGCTGCGCGACGACGACGTCCAGCAGGTGATCGACCGGATCATCGTGAAGCGCATCGCCGAACCGCAATGGGGCCCGCCGGTGGGCCGGGTGCTGGCCACGCTGCTCGCCGAGCGCCGGCAGGAAGCCTTGATTCAACTGCTGGCCGATCGGGCGTTTCAGTGGTCGCTGAACGCCGGCGAGATCATCCAGCGTGTGGTCGAGCGCGATTCGCCGACCTGGTCGCCACGATTCGTCGACCATCTTGTCGGCGACCGCATCCACCGCGAGCTGATGGACTTCACCGACAAGGTGCGCCGTAATCCGGACCACGAACTGCGCCGTTCGGCGACCCGCTTCCTGTTCGAGTTCGCCGACGACCTCCAGCACGACGCCGCCACGATCGCCCGGGCCGAGGCCGTCAAAGAGCAGTTGATGGCGCGCGAAGAGGTCACCAACGCCGCAGCGACGGCCTGGAAGACGCTCAAGCGCCTGGTGCTCGAGGGGGTCGATGACCCGTCGAGCGCATTGCGCACCCGCATCGCCGACGCCGTGGTGAGCATCGGCGAATCGCTGCGCGATGACATCGAGCTGCGGGACAAGGTGGACAACTGGATCGTGCGGGGCGCTGAGCACCTGGTCGCGCAATATGGGGTAGAGATCACAGCGATCATTACCGAGACCATCGAGCGCTGGGACGCCGAGGAGGCCAGCCGGCGAATCGAGCTGCATGTCGGCCGTGACCTGCAGTTCATCCGGATCAACGGGACCGTGGTGGGCTCGCTGGCCGGGCTGGGCATCTACACGATCGGGCAACTGCTTTTTTGAGCGGTGCTAACTAGTGCTTGCAATTGCTAGCACTAGTTAGCTACGGTGGGCGCGTCCGCACCGATCGGACCGACACAAGGACTCAAGGAATCAGCCATGGCGCAGGAGGAGAAGCTCTCAGCCGTGGTGTCGACCGCCGCGTCCGACATCGGCGGCTTCATCAAGGCGCAGCGCGAAGCGGCGCAGGTATCGGTGCGGCAGTTAGCGGAAAAAGCCGGTGTCAGCAATCCGTACCTCAGCCAGATCGAGCGCGGGCTGCGCAAACCATCCGCTGAAGTGCTCAGCCAGCTCGCCAAGGCGCTGCGGGTGTCCGCTGAGGTTCTTTATATCCAGGCCGGGATGCTCGAGCCTGGTGCGAAGAGCGAAGTCCGCGACGCGATTGTCACTGACGCGACGATCACCGAGCGGCAGAAACAGGTTCTGCTGGACATCTACACGTCCTTCGTCCAACAGAACGAAGCTGCCGGGGAGGAGATAGCTCCTCCTGCTTAGACCCCGGGCGACCCGGCTAACGAAAAGACAACACCAAGAACGACGAAAGGAAACACCATGGCGGAGAACAATCCGAACATCGACGACCTGAAGGCCCCGCTGCTCGCTGCGCTGGGTGCTGCCGACCTGGCCTTGGCCACGGTCAACGACCTGCTCATCGAGCTGCGCGAACGCGCTGAGGAGACCCGCTCGGACACCCGCAGCCGCGTCGAGGAGAGCCGTGCTCGCCTGACCAAGCTGCAGGACGAACTGCCCGAGCAGCTGCGTGACCTTCGCGTCAAGTTCACTGCCGACGAGCTGCGCAGCGCCGCCGAGGGCTACGTCGAGGCAGCGACCTCGCGTTACGCCGAGCTTGTTGAGCGCGGCGAGGCCGCCCTCGACCGCCTGCGCAGCCAGTCCGGTCTGGACGACGTGTCGGAGCGTGCCGAGGGCTATGTCGACCAGGCGGTCGAGCTGACTCAGGAAGCACTGGGCACCGTCGCTTCGCAGACCCGCGCGGTCGGCGAGCGTGCCGCCAAGCTGGTCGGCATCGAGCTGCCGAAGAAGACCGACACAGCGGCCAAGAAGGCCCAAAAGGCCGCTGCAGTTCCGGCCAAGAAGGCTCCGGCCAAGAAGGCGCCAGCCAAGAAGGCCCCCGCCAAGAAGGCTCCGGCCAAGAAGGTCACCCAGAAGTAATCACCGGCCTACACCTCGACTCCGAGTTGCCCATTGGGTGACTCGGAGTCGACGTCTACAGGGACGCCCGCTTACGCTTATGGCGTGGACTTGGTGAATATCGTCGTCTTCTACTTGCAGATCGGCGTAATGCTGATGACGCTCTACGCGTTCGTGCACGCGGCGATGCAGCGGCCCGATGCCTACACGGCCGCCGACAAGATGACCAAGCCGGTGTGGTTGATCATCCTGGGCCTCGCCTTGCCGGCGGCTTACGTGCTCAGCGTGATGGGGGCGGTCGCGGCAGCCTGCGCCGCGGGTGTCTACTTGGTTGACGTGCGGCCCAAACTTCTTGAGATACAAGGTAAGTCGCGATAGCAATATGCGAGTTCTGATCCTCGCGGCGGCGTTCCTCGGTGCGCTGTCGGGTGTCGCTCCGGCGTCGGCCGACCCGGGATCGAGCGCGTCGCCCCATGCGCCGCCATTCGTCGACCACGCCGAGTGGACGCAGTGGAATCAGAGTTCCAGCCTGCGGATCTATCCGACGGCGTCCGGGCGCGCCGCCTCCCGAGACCTCGGATCGTCGACTCCCGCGGCCGACGAGGCGTGGGCCGAAGTGCTCGCGCTGGCCCCCACCGCCGGCACCCCGGGCATGCGTCAGCAATTCCAATGCCATTGGGACTTCGCCGAGGGCGCGCAACCCGGCAAGGTCAGCTGGAACCTGGAGCCGTGGCGCCCCGTCGTCGATGACGCCACGATGGTCAGCTCCGGATGCAATCCCGGCGGCGGGCACGAGCCGTTCTGATGCCGACCCGAATGACCCGCGACCAGCTCGCCGCTCTCGTCGACCACACCCTGCTCAAACCCGAGGCCACCGCAGCCGAGGTCGCTGCCGTCGCCGACGAGGCCGCGGCGCTGGGTGTCTGCACCGTCTGCGTCTCGCCATCGATGGTGTCCCACGCAATGCACGCCGGAGTACCGGTGGCCGCCGTGGCGGGTTTCCCGTCGGGCAAGCATCTGCCCGAACTCAAGGCGCACGAATCCGCGCAGGCCGTCATCTCCGGCGCTGCGGAGATTGACATGGTGATCGACGTCGGGGCGGCGGTTGCCGGCGACATCGAAGCAGTGCGGTCTGACATCACGGTGGTGCGCGCCGCGGTGCCCGACGCCGTGCTGAAGGTGATCGTGGAGTCGGCGGCACTGTTGGCTTTCGCTGACGAGCAGACGCTGGTCGAGGTGTGCCGGGCCGCCGAGGACGCCGGAGCCGATTTCGTCAAGACCTCCACGGGCTTTCACCCCGCCGGCGGCGCATCGGTGGCCGCCGTCGCGCTGATGGCCGACACCGTCGGCGGGCGGCTGGGAGTCAAGGCCAGCGGCGGCATCCGGACTACCGAGGCCGCGCTCGCGATGCTGGACGCGGGCGCCACCCGGTTGGGGTTGTCCGGCACTCGCGCCGTGCTCGACGGCCTGAGCTAAACGCCGCCGAAGCAGTCCTGGCCGGACTGCGGCTGCGACGACGATGCCGGGATCGTCGCGTTGCTGGTGGAGAAAGCGCCCTCGACCCCGGAGCTGGTGACTTTCACACTGTCGGCGTGGATGCCCAGCGGATAGTTCTGGGTCGCTTTTGACGTAAGGTCGTCCAGGTCCTTTTGGACTGTGGCCGTTGACATGGTGGATCCCAGCGCAGTCAAGCTGACCACGTGCAGCGACAGCCCGTTGTTGACGATCTGCGGCTTGACGGTCGCGCTGGCGAACGTCCCTTTCAGCGAGACGGTGCCGTCGCCGGGGTTTGTGGTGACGTCACCGCTGACGAACTTGCCCAGCACCGGAACAGCGGTCTGGATCGACTGCTTGATGCCATCCGTGGACCAGGTGACGGTGCCGCTCAGCGAACCGATGGTGCCCTGAGAGTTGTTGGCGTTGGTCAACTTTATGTCGCGAATGTCCAGGTTTACCTTCATGCCTTTGGCTTGCCGCACCTGGTTGCCGCTGGTCTGCACCGAGATGTCGCTGTAGTCCTTGGTCAGGTACTGCCACAGCACCGGCGGGGCCGGCGAGAAGGACACGGTGGCGCTGTCCTGCACCTCGCACTGCACCGCGCTGGCCACCTTGGTGCTCGCAGCGTGCCGGGCATACAACTCGGCGCCGATCGGCACCGCGACGACGACCAACGCCACGATGAGCAAGATCAACAACAGCGACGTCCGGTTGCTGAAGAAACCGCGCTCGTGCTTCTCCGGCGAGTCCGCCGGTGGTGGCGGCGGCGTCGGTATCGAGATCCGGGTGGTCAGCTGCTCGTGCGGATGCGGCGCCGGATCGGGCTGCTGAGCCCTCGGGTTGGGCGGCAGACCGGGCTGCTGCGGTGGCCGGCTGAGCGGCGGAGGCGGTGGCTGCGGTGGGCCGGACGGGCGGCCGGGCTGCTGCGGCCGCGGGACGTCACGAGCCGTCGACTGCGGGCGGCCGGGCTGCGGTATGTGGCGCGTCGGCGATTCCGACGGCACCGGCGGTGTGCGGCGCGGCGGGAAGCCGCGGTTCGGCGGTCCGGCCGGCTTGGGTGGGCGGCCCCGTTCGGGCGGCTCGTTGTTGCCGGGGCCTGGCGGGTTCGTCATTTGCAGCTGACCTTAGACATGGGCAAAGCAGGGGTCTTGGCCGCCCGGGGGGATCGTGGCGTTGTGCGTCGAAAAGTGGGCCACGACACCGTCGTTGGTGACCTGCACGCTGTCGGCCTTGATGCCCAGCGGATATTGCTTGAGCAGCGCCGCGGTAAAGGTGTTCAGTGCTGTCTGCGCGGTTTCGTGGGGGACGATGGCGCCCAGCGCGGTGACCTTGTTCACCTGCAGCGTCAGTGCGCCCCCGGATACCTGCGGCTTGACGGTGACGCCGCCCAGCCCCATCGCCCCGCTGAGTTCGATCGTCCCGGCATCGGCGTTGGTGGTGACGCTGTTCACCAGGCCGCCGATGAACGGGATCGAGTCCTGAATGGTCTCCTGGATGCCCGCCGCCGTCCAGGTGATGTTGGCATCCAGCTCACCGATGGTGCCCTTCGAGTCGGCGTTGCCGTGCAGGTCGACGTCGTTGATGTTGATGTCGGCCTTCATGCCCTTGGCGTTGCGGATGTTGTGCCCGGCGGTGTGGATGGAGATGTTCGTGTAGTGGCCGGTGATGTGCTGCAGCAGAAACGGGCTGGGGCCGAAGGACGCCGTCGCTCCGTCCTGCACCACACATTGGGTGGCCGTGGCGACGACGTTGTTGGCGCGGTTGCGCGCGTAGATTTCGCCGCCGACCAGGCCGGCGATGCCCAGCGCGGCCACGATGACCAGCACCAGGATGATCGAGACCGGGTCACCACGGAACTGGAAGCGGCGCTTGCTTTTCACGGGGGCCGTGACGTCCTGCGACGGTGCCGGGCCAGGAGGCGCCCCGGCCGGGAATTCCGCGGTGGCCGGGTATTCCTGGGCGGACGGCGGAAACGCGTGCGGAGCCTGCTGGGTGGGCGGTGCGTGTTCGCCCGGGCGAGACCACCTCGACGGGTCCTGTTGGGGGGGTCCCTGCGGATTCGTCACCTGGGCGATTCTGCCTTATCGGAATGAGCGGACGCTGAGTGGTTGCGAAGCACTGCGATAGTCTCGCGGGCCTTCGCGACTTGGTCGAGATCGACGTCGGCGACCAGCAGTTGCGGGTCGGCACCCGCTGAGGCCACGACCTGGCCGAACGGCGACACAATCAGGCTGCCGCCCACTCCGGTCGGCGCGCTGGACGCCAGCGGCTCACCGGGGTCGGCCTGCCCGGCCGCGACGATGTAGCTGGTGCAGTCCAGCGCGCGGGCTCGGGCCAGCAGCGTCCACTGCTCCAGCTTGCCGGGGCCGGCAGCCCAGGACGCGCTGACGACGATCAGCTGGGCGCCGCGGCGGGCCAGCGAGGTGAACAGTTCGGGAAAGCGGATGTCATAGCAGGTGCTCAGGCCTACCCCGACGCCGTCGACCGTGATCACCACCGGCTCGTGACCGGGTGCGACGGTGCGTGATTCGGCGAACCCGAACGCGTCGTAGAGGTGAATTTTGTCGTAGTGCGCGTCGAGTTGATTCGGGCCGGCGACCAGCAGTGTGTTGAAGACCCGGTCTCCGTCGGCCGGGGTGAACATGCCCACGACCACCGTGATGCCCGCGTCGGCCGCGATACGGCGGACGCCGTCGGCCCACGGCCCGTCGACCGACTCGGCGATCGATGTCAACGGCACCCCGAAGCGGCACATGGTCGCTTCCGGAAACACCACCAGCTGTGCGCCGGCGTCGGCTGCCCGCCCGGTGTACTCCCGCACCAGTCGCAGGTTGTCGGCCGGGTCGGTGCCACTGAGAAGCTGCGCCACCGCAATCCGCATGACGTCAGCCTAAGGTGCGCCCCGCGGGTGCGCGCAGTCACATCTGTCCCAGAAGTCGCCAGGGGAGGTGGGTGGCACAACGGATACCTGCGCCGTCGGAGACAGTTGTGACGGTGTGACCGCCGTCAGCCTGGGCCTAGGTCTGGCCGATCCAGGTGGTGGTAAAGCGCTGCTCGGCGATCAGCAGCTCGACGAGTTGGCTGCCGATGAAGTTCTCCAGCTTGCCGCCCACCAGCGGGACTTTGACCTCGACGGTGGCCCGAAGCTTCAGCCGCGCGCCACCGGATTCCGCCAGCGGCTCGAGCACCGCCGTGCCGGTCAGCCGCGCCGGCGCATCCAGAATCGAACCGGTCACCGTCGCGGTGGACGCGCCGTCCGTGATCGGCTCCCAACGTTCCTCACGGCGGATGCGCAGATCGCCGCGATGGAACTGGGTGACCACGCCGGGCAGCCGGTCTCGGCGCAGTACCTGGGTGGTGATCACGTCGATGCTGCCGTCGTCACCAGACGGACCGCCGATGTCCATCGAGTCCAGGATCGTGTCGTCGGCACCGGAATCGGCGAGCCGGGCCAGCCAGTACTGCTCGTCACTGAAGGCCCGAAGGACCTCGTCGACGGTCACGCGAAAGTCGGTGGACATGTCGAACGTTCGCGGCATAGCAGGTCAGGCTACCGTTACGCCTCGTGGCCGGAACGCTTTTCGCTGGTGCGCGCGTCGACGAGGGGGTGCCGCTGGCACCGCTGACCACGCTGCGCGTCGGTCCGGTCGCGTCGCGGGTCATCACCTGCACCAGCACCGAACAGGTCATCGCCGCGCTGCGTCATCTCGACGCCGAAACCGGCCGCGGACCATTACTGGTGCTGGCCGGCGGATCGAACGTGGTGATCGCCGACACGTTGACCGATCTGACCGTAATAAGGTTGGCCGCCAACAACATCAGCGTTCAAGGCAACGTCGTGCGGGCCGAGGCCGGCGCAGTCTGGGACGACGTGGTCGTCGCCGCGATCGACGCCGGCTTAGGTGGACTGGAGTGCATGTCTGGCATCCCCGGCTCGGCGGGCGCCACCCCGGTGCAGAACGTCGGGGCCTACGGCGCCGAGGTGGCCGACACCATCACCCGGGTTCGGCTGCTGGACCGGCGGAGCGGCGAGGACCGCTGGGCGCCGGCCGACGAGCTGGGTTTCGGGTATCGCACCAGCGTGCTGAAACACTCCGACGCCGCGACCGTCCTGGAAGTGGAGTTCACGCTGGCCGCATCGGGTCGCAGCGCGCCGCTGCGCTACGGCGAGCTGGTCACGGCGCTGGGCGCCGGGGCCGGCGAGCGCGGCGACCCCGCGGCGGTCCGGGCGGCGGTGCTCAAGCTGCGGGCCCGCAAGGGCATGGTGCTCGACCCGGCCGACCACGACACCTGGAGCGTGGGCTCGTTCTTCACCAATCCCGTTGTCACACAGCAGTTTTTCCAATCGATCGCCGACGGCTCCGATCGTCCGGTTCCGAACTACCCGGCACCGGACGGCGTCAAGCTGGCGGCGGGGTGGCTGGTGGAGCAAGCCGGCTTCGGCAAGGGCTATCCCGACGACGCCACCGCACGTTGCCGGTTGTCCACCAAGCACGCGCTGGCGCTGACCAACCGCGGCGAAGCCAGCGCCGCGGACGTGGTGGCGCTGGCCCGCACGGTGCGCGACGGCGTCCGCGATGTGTTTGGCGTCACACTTGTACCCGAGCCGGTGCTGGTCGGATGCTTGTTGTGACGTGCTCGTAGACGGAGAGGGCCTGCGCCGCCGGTATCTTTGCTCTCGTGAGTAAAGCGCGCGGCTTATCGCCGGTCACCCGGCGCCGGGCCTTGAGGACGCTGGCGGTCGGTGTCGTGGCGCCGAACGTGTTGGCCGCATGCTTCGGGGACTCGGCCAAGCAGGCGGAGAAGGCCAAGCCGCCGGCAGACGCCGTCCTGACGTTCCGGCCGGCGAACAAGGCCACCGATGTGAAGCCGACGACACCGGTCAGCGTCGAGATCCGGGACGGCTGGTTCCAGCACGTCGCGCTGAGCAATTCGGACGGCAAGGTCGTCGCCGGTTCGCTGAACCGCGACCGCACCATGTACACCGTCACCGAGGCGCTGGGCTACAACGCGACCTACACCTGGAAGGGATCGGCGGTCGGACACGACGGCAAGGCCATCCCGGTCCAGGGCACGCTCACCACGATCGCGCCCACCAAGGTCGTCGACGGCGGATTCCAGCTCAACGACGGGCAGACCGTCGGCGTCGCGGCGCCGATCATCATCCAGTTCGACGCGCCGATCTCCGACAAGGCCGCGGTCGAGCGCGCGCTGAAGGTGACCACAGAGCCGCCCGTCGAGGGCAGCTGGGCGTGGCTGCCCGACGAGGCCGAGGGCGCCCGCGTGCACTGGCGCAGCCGCGAGTACTACCCGGCCGGCACCAAGGTCAACGTCGAGGCCAAGCTCTACGGGCTGCCGTTCGGCGACGGCGCCTACGGCAAACAGGACTTCAGCCTGAGCTTCAACATCGGTCGCCGGCAGGTCGTCAAGGCCGAAGTTCCGTCGCACCGCATCCAGGTATTTCGCGACGAGGGCGTCATCATGGACTTCGCCTGCAGCTACGGCGAAGCCGACAAGCCGCGGAACGTAACGCGCAACGGCATCCACGTGGTCAGCGAGAAGTACTCCGACTTCTACATGTCCAACCCGGCCGCCGGCTACAACCACATTCACGAACGCTGGGCGGTTCGGATCTCCAACAACGGCGAGTTCATCCACGCCAACCCGTCCAGCGCCGGTGCCCAGGGCAACACCAACGTCACCAACGGCTGCATCAACCTGTCGACGTCCGATGCCCAGCAGTACTTCGGCAGCGCGATCTACGGCGACCCGGTCGAGGTCACTGGCAGCACGATCGAGTTGTCCTACTCCGACGGCGACATCTGGGACTGGGCCGTGCCCTGGGACACCTGGGTCGGGATGTCGGCGCTGCCGCCGTCGTCGGGAGCCAAGCCGTCGCCGGTCTCGGTTCCGCGCAGCGCGCCAGCCACCCCGCATGACGCACCGACGCTGTCGGGCACCCCGACGACGTCTAGCCGTGGGCCCGGCGGTTGAACCGGCCGGCTGACGCCTGATCGCGCGGCCGGATGATGATCTGGTCGAGGTTGACGTGGGGTGGCCGCGACGCCACGAAGCCGATCACCTCGGCGACGTCGTCCGCCGACAACGGCGTAATGCCGGCGTAGACCGAATCGGCACGCCGTTGGTCACCGTCGAACCGCACCAGCGAGAATTCGGTTTCGACAGCGCCAGGCGCAATCTCGGTGAGCCGCACCGGTTTTCCGAGTAGCTCACCGCGCAGCGTGCGATGCAGCGCTCCTTGCGCGTGCTTGGCCGCGGTGTAACCGGAGCCGCCGTCGTAGATCTCCATCGCCGCGATCGAGGTGACGGTGACGATCAGGCCGTCGCCGGAGTCGATCAGTTTCGGCAGCAGTGCGCGGGTGACACGCAGCGTGCCCAGCACGTTGGTTTCCCACATCCACCGCCAGTGCTCCAGGTCGGCATCGGCCACCGGCGCCAGACCTTTGGCGCCGCCGGCGTTGTTGACCAGCACGTCGACTCGGTCCAGCTGGCCGGCGAGCTCGTCGACCGCCGCGTCATCGGTGATGTCAGCCACCACCGCCGTCCCGCCAATTTCGGCGGCCAAAGCCTTGATCCGGTCCGCTCGCCGCGCCACCGCGACGACGTGAAAGCCTTGTGCGGCAAGGGTTCTCGAGGTCGCCTCACCGATACCGGCGCTGGCGCCGGTGATCACTGCAACGGGCTGCGTAGCGGGACTCATCTGACCGACTCTAATAACCGTGCTAAATTCCTCGTGTGTTCACCTACACCTTGTTCGGCTGTCTGTCTGCGTGTTGTCACGCGGACTGCGCGTGTTGTTGCCGCGCAACCAGCCGCGCCTGATCGAGCGTCCAGCGCTCGCGACGGTGTGCGGCTCAGACCGCCATCGGAACTCGGACAAGGACACGCAATGCGCTCAACAACTTTCACCACCCACAGTCATCTCGCTCCCGCCCGTCGGCGATCTCCCGGTCGGCACCGGGTCATCGCACCCTCACTGCAACTTTCTGATGCCGCCGCATCATCGGTATTCCGGGCGGTACGGCTGCGCGGCCCGATCGGCCGCGACGTCATCGCCCAGGTCACCTCGCTGTCGATCGCGACGGTCAACCGCCAGGTCATCGCCCTGCTGGACGCCGGCGTCCTGCGGGAACGCGCTGACCTGGCCGTTTCCGGCGCGATCGGACGCCCCCGGGTGCCCGTCGAGGTCAACCACGAACCGTTCCTGACGCTCGGCATCCACATCGGGGCGCGGACCACCAGCATCGTCGCCACCGACCTGCTGGGCCGCACCCTGGACGCCGTCGAAACCCCGACACCACGCAGCGTCCAGGGACCCGCGTTGGCCTCGTTGGCCGACGGCGCCCAGCGCTACCTGCGGCGCTGGCACCGCCGCCGGCCACTGTGGGTCGGTGTGGCGATCGGTGGCACGGTCGACGCCGCCAGCGGGCACGTCGACCATGCCCGGTTGGGCTGGCGCGACGCGCCGGTCGGCCCGGTGATCGCCGAGGCGCTGGAGTTGCCGGTGTCGGTGGCGTCGCACGTCGACTCGATGGCCGCCGCCGAACTGCTGCTAGGTATGCGCCGCTTCGGGCCGAACTCGTCGACCAGCCTGTATGTCTACGCGCGCGAAACGGTGGGCTACGCGCTGATGATCGGCGGCCGGGTGCACAGCCCGGCCAGTGGACCGGGCACCATCACCAACCTGCCCGCGCAGTCTGAGCTGCTCGGCGGTTCTGGACTGCTGGAATCCACCGTCAGCGACGAGGCTGTGCTGACCGCCGCGCGTCGGCTGCGCATTCTGCCGGCCCGCAATGGTGGGGCGGGCGTCGCCGTCACCGAGCTGCTGCGCGCCGCCCGCAGCGGCAACCAGCAGGCCAAAGACCTGCTGGCCGAGCGGGCAAAGGTCCTCGGTGAAGCGGTCGCCTTGCTGCGCGATCTGCTCAACCCCGACGATCTGGTGGTCGGCGGGCAGGCGTTCACCGAGTACCCCGAGGCCATGGTGCACGTCGAGGCCGCCTACGCCGCGCGCTCGGTGTTGCCGCCGCGCGACATCCGGATGACCGCGTTCGGTAACCGGGTCCAGGAAGCCGGAGCCGGCATCGTGTCGCTGGCCGGCTTGTACGCCGACCCGCTGAGCGCCATGCGCCGCGCCCAGCCGTCGGCGCCCGCGTTCGAGGTCGCTTCCGAGTCGTCCGCCTGACCTGCGCCTTCGGGCGAGTTCGAGCGGTCCTGCAAAGATGACCATGTGGGCCCCCCTGACTTCGCTCGGCCGAACACCTCCGAGCTGACCAATCCGCGCCGCGTCGCGGTGCTGGCGGTGCACACCTCGCCGCTGGCTCAGCCCGGCGTCGGCGACGCCGGCGGGATGAACGTCTACGTGCTGCAAAGCGCGCTGCATCTCGCCCGCCGGGGTGTGGAAGTGGAGATCTTCACCCGGGCCACGGCGTCCACCGATCCGCCCGTCGCCCAGGTGGCGCCGGGCGTGCTGGTGCGCAACGTGGTCGCCGGACCCTTCGAAGGCCTCGACAAGTACGACCTGCCGACCCAGCTGTGCTCGTTCGCGGCCGGCGTGCTGCGGGCCGAGGCCGCCCACGAACCCGGCTACTACGACATCGTGCACTCGCACTACTGGCTGTCCGGTCAGGTCGGCTGGCTGGCCCGCGACCGCTGGTCGGTGCCACTGGTCCACACCGCGCACACGCTGGCCGCCGTGAAGAACGCCGCGCTGGCCGACGGGGACACTCCCGAGCCGCCGCTGCGCACCGTCGGTGAGCAGCAGGTGGTCGACGAAGCCGACCGTTTGATTGCGAACACCGATGACGAAGTGCGACAACTAGTTTCATTGCATCACGCCGACCCCGCCCGGATCGACATCGCCCATCCCGGCGTCGACCTCGAGGTGTTCCGGCCTGGCGACCGTCGCGCCGCCCGAGCCAAGCTCGGCCTTCCTCCGGACCAGGATGTGGTGGCCTTCGTCGGCCGGATCCAGCCGCTCAAGGGGCCCGACGTTCTGCTGCGCGCGGCGGCCAAACTGCCGCGCGCGCACATCGTGGTCGTCGGCGGACCGTCGGGCAGCGGGCTGGCCGTTCCGGACGGCCTTGTTCGGCTCGCCGACGATCTGGGTATCTCTGACCGGGTGACGTTCTTGCCCCCGCAGTCGCGGGAAAATCTGGCCGGCTGTCTTCCGGGCCGTCGACCTGGTCGCGGTGCCCAGCTACTCGGAGTCGTTCGGTCTGGTCGCCCTGGAGGCGCAGGCCTGCGGGACACCGGTCGCTGCCGCCGCCGTCGGCGGTCTGCCGGTAGCGGTGCGCGACGGTGTGACCGGCACGCTGGTGCCCGGTCACGACGTCGACCGGTGGGCGCACGTCCATCGACGAGATGCTGACGCTCGGCGACGAGCCTGCAGCGCAGATGAGCCGCGCGGCGGTCGAGCATGCGTCGCAGTTCTCCTGGGACCACACCGTCGACGCGCATGCTCGCCAGCTACCGGCGCGCGATCAGCGACTTCACCGCCCGCCGATCGTTCGCGGCCTGCCGTCATCGCGCAGGGCAGCCGGTCAGTCCGGGCGGCGGCCGTCGCGCCGGAAGGCGATGGGCGTGAGCGGCACGAACGAGCGATCGACCGGTGTCGCACGTTCAGCAGCTGATCGAAGACACTCTGGACGCCAGTGAGCTGACGTATTCGCGACACGAGGGAGCGCACGGCGGCTTGCCGGGGCTGGTCGTGGAGTTGCCCGGCGAGCGCAGGCTCAAGACCAACACCATCCTGAGCATCGGCGAGCATTCGGTGCGCATCGAGGCGTTCGTCTGCCGCAAGCCCGACGAAAACCACGAGGGCGTCTACCGTTTCCTGCTCAAGCGCAACCGTCGGCTCTACGGCGTGGCCTACACGCTGGACAACGTCGGCGACATCTACCTGGTCGGCCGGATGGCGTTGGACTCGGTCGACGCCGCCGAAATCGACCGGGTGCTCGGACAGGTGCTCGAAGCCGTCGACACTGACTTCAATACGTTGCTGGAGTTGGGTTTTCGCTCGTCGATCCAGAAGGAATGGGAGTGGCGGGTGTCGCGCGGGGAGTCGCTGAAGAACCTTCAGGCGTTCGCGCATCTGATCGAAGACGACGATGAGCGACGAGCGTGTTCACGCGACGACGGACGCGTGAGAGACTGGCCGAGCCATGGGTGACGACGGCTGAGCCCACGTTGGTGCTGACTCCGTCCATGGCGAGAGCGAATGGAACGCGAGCAATCAGTTCACCGGCTGGGTCGACGTCGACCTGACCGACAAGGGCCGCGCGAGGCGGTGCGCAGTGGCGAGCTGCTCGCCGAGCACGACCTGCTGCCGGACGTGCTGTACACCTCGCTGCTGCGCCGAGCGATCAACACCGCACACCTGGCGCTGGACATCGCCGACCGGCTGTGGATCCCGGTACGGCGCACCTGGCGGCTCAACGAGCGGCATTACGGCGCGCTGCAGGGGCTGGACAAGGCCGAAACCAAGGCCCGCTACGGCGAGGAGCAGTTCATGGCCTGGCGGCGCAGCTATGACACCCCGCCGCCGCCGATCGAGAAGGGCAGCCGGTACAGCCAGGACGCCGACCCTCGCTACGTCGACATCGGCGGCGGCCCGCTGACCGAATGCCTGGCCGACGTGGTGGTCCGGTTCCTGCCGTACTTCACCGACGTCATCGTGCCGGACCTGCGGGTCGGCAAGACGGTGCTGATCGCCGCGCACGGCAACTCGCTGCGCGCGCTGGTGAAATACCTCGACGGCATGTCCGACGAGGATGTCGTCGGACTGAACATCCCCACCGGAATTCCGTTGCGCTACGACTTGGACGCCGATATGCGGCCTTTGGTCCCCGGCGGCAGCTATCTGGATCCGGATGCCGCGGCCGCCGGCGCGGCGGCGGTGGCCAGCCAAGGCGCGAAGTAAGCAGCTCGATCGCAGCAACTAGGCAAACGCCGGGTGAACGGCGCACCGAACACCTGTCTCGTAGCGTGTGACATGCCCGATTTTGGCCTTGTGCTGCTGGGTTGGCGTTCACCGGATTTGTAGGATTTTCATGTGACTGTGTTCTCGGCCCTGTCACTGGCCGGGGTTTGTGTTCCTCGTGGCGTTGGCTGTCGGAGTCACGGTGGGCGCGCGACTAGCGCCGAGGGCGCTGGAACGACGCCAGCGCGTGGCCGTCGACGCGGCCGGAATCACCGTCGCGCAGATGCTCGAGCGCATCGTTGCGCTGATGCCGCTGGGCACCGCCGTCGTCGATCGTCACCGCGACGTCGTCTATCACAACGGCCGGGCCAAAGAGCTCGGCCTCGTGCGCGAGCGTCAGCTCGACGACGAGGCCTGGAAGGCGGCGCGCGAGACGCTGGCCGACGGCGCCGACGTCGAGTTCGACCTGATTGCCGGGCAAGCGGCTGGTTCCGGGACGTGCGGGTCTGTCGGTGCACGGGCAGGCGCGGCTGCTCAGCGAGGAAGACCGCCGGTTCGCCGTGGTCTTCGTCTACGACCACTCCGAATACGCCCGGATGGAGGCGACCCGGCGTGACTTCGTCGCCAACGTCAGCCATGAGCTCAAGACGCCGGTCGGCGCGATGGCCGTGCTCGCCGAGGCGCTGCTGGCCTCGGCGGACGACCCCGAGACGGTGCGGCGGTTCGGCGAGAAGGTGCTCGTCGAGGCCACCCGGCTGGGCAACATGGTCAGCGAGCTGATCGAGCTGTCCCGGCTGCAGGGCGCCGAGCGGTTGCCGGACATGGGTGCCGTCGAAGTCGATACTGTTGTGGCCGAAGCGATTTCACGCCACAAGGTGCCGGCCGACAACGCTGACATCACCGTGCGCACCGACGAACCGAGCGGCTTGCGGATGCATGGGCGAGCAGGCGCTGCTGGTCACCGCGCTGGCCAACCTGGTGTCCAACGCGATCGCGTACTCGCCGCGCGGCTCGCTGGTGTCGATCAGCCGGCGTCGCCGCGGCGAGAACATCGAGATCGCGGTCACCGACCGCGGCATCGGAATCGCCCGCAAAGACCAGGAGCGGGTCTTCGAGCGGTTCTTCCGCGCCGACAAGGCCCGCTCGCGGGCCACCGGCGGCACCGGGCTCGGCCTGGCCATCGTCAAGCACGTCGCGGCCAACCACAACGGCAGCATCGGGCTGTGGAGCCAGCTGGGCACCGGGTCGACGTTCACCCTGTCCATCCCGGCCTAGACAGCCGACTACGACAGCCCTGCTCAACCGCCGGAGCGCGAGATTCGGCCCGTGAAGCCCCAACGAGAGTCCCAACGAGAGGAAGAACTACACAGATGAGCAGTCTGCCGACCATAGAGGAATCGCACTGATGACCAGTGTGCTGATCGTGGAGGACGAAGAGTCGCTGGCTGATCCGCTGGCGTTTCTGCTCCGCAAGGAAGGCTTCGAGGCCACCGTGGTGACCGACGGGCCGTCCGCGCTGGCCGAGTTCGACCGGGCCGGCGCCGACATCGTGCTGCTCGACCTGATGCTGCCGGGCATGTCCGGCACCGATGTGTGCAAGCAGCTGCGCACCCGTTCCAGCGTGCCGGTGATCATGGTGACCGCGCGCGACAGCGAGATCGACAAGGTCGTCGGGCTGGAGCTGGGCGCCGATGACTATGTCACCAAGCCGTATTCGGCGCGTGAGCTGATCGCCCGGATCCGGGCGGTGCTGCGCCGCGGCGGCGACGACGACTCCGAGATCACCGACGGTGTGCTGGAGTCCGGGCCGGTGCGAATGGATGTCGAGCGGCACGTCGTCTCGGTCAACGGTGAACCGATCACGTTGCCGCTCAAGGAATTCGACTTGCTCGAGTACCTGATGCGCAACAGCGGCCGGGTGCTGACCCGTGGCCAGCTGATCGACCGGGTATGGGGCGCGGACTACGTCGGCGACACCAAGACGCTCGACGTGCACGTCAAGCGGCTGCGGTCCAAGATCGAGGCCGACCCGGCCAACCCGATACACCTGGTGACGGTGCGCGGCCTGGGCTACAAGCTGGAGGGCTGACGCGGCGGGCTTGCCGCTACTCGGCCGCACGAGTAGCGGGATGCACCGCGACGAGCCCTAATCCGCTGCGGCGCTTACACATTGCGGCCAGTTCGGCGTAGGCCTTCTCGCCGAGCAACTCGGTGAGCTCGGCGGCCATGCTCACCCACACCTGCTCGGCGCCGACGTGTGCGGCCGGATCGCCGGTGCAGTACCAGTGCAAGTCGGCGCCGCCGGCGCCCCAGCCGCGGCGGTCGTACTCGGTGACGGTCGTCTTGAGGATCTCCGAGCCGTCTGGGCGAGTCACCCACTCCTGGCTGCGTCGGATCGGCAGCTGCCAGCAGACGTCGGGCTTCATCGTCAGCGGTTCCACGCCGAGCTTGAGCGCCTTGGTGTGCAGCGCACAGCCCTGGCCGCTGCGAAATCCGGGCCGGTTCAAGAAGATGCAGGCGCCCTTGTATTTGCGGGTGCGGAACTGCTCTTCGCCTTCGTGCTCGTCGAGTTCGAGATAACCCTTGCGGCCCAAGCCCTTGTCGCGGAACTGCCAGTCGTCGTCGGTGAGCTTGGACACGGCGTCGTCGAGCCGGGCGCGGTCGTCGTCGTCGGACAGGAACGCTCCGTGCGAGCAGCAGCCGTCGTCGGGACGCCCCTCGACGGTGCCCTGACAGGCCGGCGTGCCGAACACGCATGTCCAGCGGGACAGCAGCCAGGTCAGGTCCGCGGCGATCAGATGCTCGGGATTGTCGGGGTCGTAGAACTCCACCCATTCGCGGGCGAAGTCCAATTCGACTTCACCGGGGTGGTCTGGCTGCGAACTTGCCACGGTTTTCACGGTAGTCCAATCCACCGCTGCGACGCCGCTTAGCCGATTGCGACTTCCTGCTCGTGCCGTGAGCGGCACGCATCGTCGCACGCTCTGAATCGCTGCTCTCCATCGTCGTGCGGCGCATGCAACGCCAATCCCGCTTCTCCTCGGCATCAGCATGCATCGTCGCACGGCTAAGTTGTGTCTCGTGCGATTAGGTGTGCTCGACGTCGGCAGCAACACGGTCCACCTGCTTGTCGTGGACGCGCGCCGCGGCGGGCACCCGACGCCGATGAGCTCGACCAAGGCCACCTTGCGGCTGGCCGAGTCGATCGACGGCTCCGGCAAAATCACCCGCAAGGGCGCCGACAAGCTGATCGAGACCATCGACGAGTTCGACAAAATCGCCGACAGCTCCGGATGCGCCGAGCTGATGGCGTTCGCCACCTCGGCGGTTCGCGACGCCAAGAACTCCGACGACGTGCTGGCGCGGGTGCGCAAGGAGACCGGCGTCGAGCTGCAGGTGCTGCGCGGCGTCGACGAGTCGCGGCTGACGTTCCTGGCGGTGCGGCGCTGGTACGGCTGGAGTGCGGGCCGGATCATCAACCTCGACATCGGCGGCGGCTCGCTGGAGATGTCCAACGGCGTCGACGAGGAACCCGAAGTCGCGCTGTCGCTGCCGCTGGGCGCCGGGCGGCTGACCCGCGAATGGCTCAAGGACGACCCGCCAGGCCGTCGCCGGGTGGGGATGCTGCGCGACTGGCTGGACGCCGAGATGGCCGAGGCCAGCGCCAAATTGCTGGACGCCGGCACCCCCGACCTTGCGGTGGCGACGTCGAAGACGTTCCGTTCGCTGGCCCGGCTTACCGGTGCGGCGCCGTCGGCCGCGGGGCCCCGGGTCAAGCGGACGCTCACCGCGAATGGCCTCAGACAACTCATATCTTTCATCTCTAGGATGACGACCGCTGACCGTGCAGAACTGGAAGGGGTGAGCGCCGAGCGAGCGCCGCAGATTGTGGCGGGAGCTCTGGTCGCAGAGGCGAGTATGCGAGCGCTGTCGATTGAAACCGTGGACATTTGCCCGTGGGCGCTACGAGAGGGCCTTATTTTGCGCAAACTCGATAGCGAAGCCGACGGAACTGCCCTCGTGGAGACGTCTGTGCGGGATGCTGGTAGTCAGCGAGCCGATCGGAATGGCGGCAAGAAATGACCGGACCAAACGACACCACCCGGCCCATCTCGGTTGCCGAGTTGTTGGCCAAGAACGGCACGCACGGAGCACCGGCTCCCGGCCGCCGTCGCCGTCGCCGCGGCAACTCCGACGCGGTGACCGTCGCCGAACTGACCGGCGAGATTCCGTATCATCGAGGACCGAGCCCGACATCGAGACCCGACGAGGAGCGCCGCGCACGCAGAAGGGCGGCCCGCCTCGAGCGAGGTCGCCGAGCAGAGCCCGCCGAGAAGCCGTCGTTCTGGTCCGAACCCGAGCCGCGCTGGCCGGAGTCCGCGCCGCCTCGTCCGCGCGAGGCCGGACCTGCGCCGCGGGAATCGCGTCTGCAGCGCAGCTCATATCCCGCGGCCGGTGCGCACCAACGGCGCGGACCGAGCGCCGATCGCACACGACAAGCCGGCAGGACCGAGCCGGCGCCGAGGGCATGGCCCCCGACCCGATCGAGGATTACGCGGGCATGTCGGTGGACGTGATGGACACCGACGTGCGCGACGCCGAACCGGCCATCGAGGACTCCGCCTACGTGCGCTCCTACCTGCGAGTCATCCGACGCGGCAAGGACGACGACTCGCACGACTCGTCGTACCGCGACATCGCCGACGTCGCCGAGGACGAGGACTACCCCGAGGACGCTGCGACTCGACGAACCGCACACCTGGTCTCGGGCCGAGAGCCTGCGGTTCGGCGGAACGGTTGTGCTGCAATCGATTCTGGCCGTCGCGTTCGGTGCAGGGCTGTTCATCGCGTTCGATCAGCTGTGGCGGTGGAACAACATCGTCGCGTTGGTGCTCTCGGTCCTCGTCATCCTGGGCCTGGTGGTGGGCGTGCGGGTGGTGCGCAAGACCGAGGACATCGGCAGCACGCTGATCGCGGTCGCGGTGGGGGCACTGGTCACGCTGGGGCCCGCTGGCGTTGTTGCAATCCGGCTAGCGCCCAGCAGAATCCGCGTGCGCCCAGCTATCAAGGTCGGTCTGTCGACGGCCTCGGTCTATCCGATGAAGACCGAGGCCGCTTTCGAGTATGCGGCCAAGCTCGGCTACGACGGCGTCGAGCTGATGGTGTGGGGCGAGTCGGTCAGCCAGGACATCGACGCGGTAGCCAAGCTGTCGCGGCGGTACCGGATACCGGTGCTGTCGGTGCACGCGCCGTGTCTGCTGATCTCGCAGCGGGTCTGGGGCGCCAACCCGATCTCCAAGCTCGACCGCAGCGTGCAGGCGGCCGAAAAGCTCGGCGCCCAAACCGTCGTCGTGCATCCGCCCTTTCGCTGGCAACGGCGTTACGTCGAGGGCTTCACCGAGCAGGTCGCACAGCTCGAGGAGTCCAGCGACGTGCTGGTGGCCGTGGAGAACATGTTCCCGTTCCGCACCGACCGGTTCTTCGGCGCCGAGCAGACGATGGAACGGATGCGCAAGCGCGGCGGAGGGCCGGGCGCGGGGATCTCGGCGTTCGCCCCGTCCTACGACCCGTTGGACGGCAATCACGCGCACTACACACTGGACCTGTCGCACACCGCGACAGCGGGCACCGATGCGGTCGACATGGCGGAGCGGATGGGTTCGGGTCTGGTGCACCTGCACCTGTGCGACGGCACCGGACTGCCGGCCGACGAGCACCTGACGCCGGGCAGTGGCACCCAGCCGGTGGTCGAGGTCTGCGAGATGCTGGCGACCGGCGACTTCGCCGGCCATGTCGTGCTGGAGGTGTCGACGTCGGGCGCGAGTTCGGTTCATGAGCGCGAGGCCATGCTGGCCGAGTCGCTGCAATTCGCCCGCACGCACCTGTTGCGTTGACAGCCAAGGACATTCAATAAGTTGACCGCATTGTTCACCTCCGCGATGGCTCTTCGCGAGGTTCATGAAGACGGTGTGCGCCGCATCTACGAGGGCGAGCTGAACAAGCACTGGACCATCGGCCCCAAAGTGCACGGCGGCGCGATGATTGCGCTTGTGCGCCAACGCTGCTCGCACCGCCCACGGCGGACCCGTTGAGCCGGTTGCGGTTTCGGCCAGCTTCCTGTCGGCACCCGATCCCGGCCCGATGCGGCTGCTCACCTCGATGCGCAAGCGCGGGCGCCGGATCAGCGTGGTCGATGTCGAACTGATACAGGGTGATCGCACCGCCGTGCACGCCGTGATCACGCTCGGCGAGCCGGAGCACCTGGTTCCGCCGCTGCTGTCGGCCAATCCGGCGGTGGGCCTGATGGATCCCGAACCGCCGGACGACGTGTTGCCCATCGGCCCCGGCCACCGGCTGGCCGGACTGGTGAACCTGGCCGCGGGCTGCGATGTGCGGACGCTGACCTCGACGCTGGGCATCTCCACCGACGGCAGGCCGCCGGTGATCCAGAACTGGGTGCGCCCCCGTGACGTCGCACCCGATGTGCTGTTCGCGTTGATGTGCGGCGACATCTCGGCGCCGGTGAGCTTCGCTGTCGACCGCACCGGCTGGGCGCCGACCGTTCAGCTGACCGCCTACTTGCGCGGATTGCCGGCCGACGGCTGGCTGCGGGTGGTGTGCACGTGCGTGCAGATCGGTCAGGACTGGTTCGACGAGGACCACACCGTGGTCGACTGCGAAGGCCGCATCGTGGTGCAGAGCCGACAGTTGGCGATGGTCGCCCTGCGGCGCCCGCTCACCTGGCTTCGCCGCGCTCGCGATCTCCCGCGCCTTGCGACAAAACCCGCGGGCGTCTGAGATGCTGGGCGGCATGGCCAGAATCGCTCTCGTCGGCGGCGGCAGCATGGGCGAAGCCTTGCTGTCCGGGCTGCTGCGGGCCGGACGACAGGTCAAGGACCTGGTGGTGTCCGAGCGGATGCCCGATCGCGCTCGCTACCTCGCCGACACCTATTCGGTGCTGGTGACGTCGCTGCCGGATGCGGTGGGCAATGCGACGTTCGTCATCATCGCGGTGAAGCCCGCCGACGTCGGGTCGGTGGTCGGCGAGATCGCGCAGATCGCCTGCGAGGCCGACCATGACAGCCCGGATCAAGTGTTCATCACCGTCGCCGCCGGGGTGACGACCTCCTACCTGGAGTCCAAGCTGCCGGCCGGCACGCCGGTGGTCCGGGTGATGCCCAACGCGCCCGCGTTGGTCGGCGCCGGGGTCAGCGCCATGGCCTCGGGCCGCTACGCGACCCCAGAGCAGCTCAAGGAGGTCGCCGCGCTGTTCGACTCGGTGGGCGCCGTGCTGACCGTCCCAGAGGAGCACCTGGACGCCGTGACGGCGGTGTCGGGTTCGGGCCCGGCGTATTTCTTCCTGATGGTCGAGGCTTTGGTGGACGCCGGCGTCGGGGCTGGGCTGAGCCGTGCGGTCGCCACCGAGCTGGTTTCGCAGACGATGGCTGGGTCGGCGGCGATGTTGCTGGACCGCATGGAGCAGGACCGCGGAACGGGCAGCGACACGACGCGGGATCTGTCGCTGGATACCACCGCAGCGCGGCTGAGAGCCGTCGTTACGTCGCCCGGCGGCACTACTGCGGCCGCGCTGCGTGAATTGGAAAAGCGTGGTTTGCGGGCCGCTGTAGACGAAGCGGTTCGCGCCGCAAAAACACGCTCTGAGCAGCTAAGAATTACATCAGAGTAATTTATAGAATTTTATTTAATTACCCCCACCCGTCGCAGTAACCCCACTAGTCCCGCTATTCTCCTCTTGGTAAGCACCTGTTGGTGTCAGCGGAGGGGAAGCCGCTGGGACTGCAGGAGCCTGATTGATTGGGTTGCGATGACGTCTATGAACGGACCATCGGGACGGGACTCAGCTGGCGGTAAGTCGGGACGAGATTCAGGTTCCGACGGCCAACAGCCCCGGACGCAATTCCTGACTGTCGCTGAGGTCGCAGCACTGATGCGAGTCAGCAAGATGACGGTCTACCGGTTGGTGCACAACGGTGAACTGCCCGCCGTCCGCGTCGGGCGTTCGTTCCGCGTGCATGCCAAGGCCGTGCACGACATGCTGGAGACCTCCTACTTCGACGCCGGCTAGCCTCGTCGGCGCCAGCGTCACGCTGGCGCGACGGTCGCTGTTGGCCGTGTGCACCGGTGAGCCTGATGGGCCCGCCGGTGCGCTTTGGTGTTCGACGTGTCATGCCGGGTAGAGTGTCCGGGTTATTGCATATTGCCCGGCCAGGCGGCCTCGGGCCGCCACACAGATAGCGGAGTTATGGGTTCAGTAATCAAGAAGCGGCGCAAGCGGATGTCGAAGAAGAAGCACCGTAAGCTGCTTCGCCGCACACGGGTGCAGCGCAGAAAACTCGGTAAGTAACGGCTCGTCGCTGTCGCCGCTAGGCTAGCCAGGTGGAGTCATTGGGCGGTCAATCAGGCAACGGAACTGACGCCGTTCACTATCCGAAAGTCGTGCTGGTCACCGGCGCGTGCCGATTTCTGGGCGGCTATCTGACGGCGCGACTGGCGCAGAACCCGATGATCAACCGGGTGATCGCCGTCGATGCCGTCGCGCCCAGCAAAGACATGCTGCGCCGGATGGGCCGCGCGGAGTTCGTGCGCGCCGACATCCGCAACCCCTTTGTCGCCAAGGTGATTCGAAACGGCGACGTCGACACCGTCGTGCACGCCGCGGCGGCATCGTTCGCACCACGTTCCGGCGGCGGGGCGGCGTTGAAGGAAATCAACGTGCTCGGCGCGATGCAACTGTTCGCCGCCTGTCAGAAGGCGCCGACGGTGCAAACGCGTCGTGCTGAAGTCCACGTCAGAGGTCTACGGGTCCAGCCCGCATGACCCGGTGATGTTCACCGAAGACAGCAGCAGCCGTCGGCCGTTCCGTGAAGGATTTCCCAAGGACAGCCTGGACATCGAGGGCTATACCCGCGGGCTGGGCCGGCGTCGGCCCGACATCGCGGTGACAATTCTGCGGCTGGCCAACATGATCGGACCAGCGATGGAAACCACGTTGTCGCGATACCTGGCCGGTCCGCTGGTGCCGACGATGTTCGGTCGTGACGCGCGGCTGCAGCTGCTGCACGAGCAGGACGCGCTGGGCGCCTTGGAGCGCGCCGTGACGGCAGGCAGGGCCGGCACCTTCAACATCGGCGCCAGCGGGATCATCATGCTGTCACAGGCGATTCGACGTGCGGGCCGAGTCGCCTTGCCAGTACCGGGATTCGGGCTTTACGCACTGGATTCAATTCGTAAAGCCAACCGTTACCTCGACATCAATCGCGAGCAACTCAATTACCTGAGCTATGGCCGGGTGATGGACACGACCCGTATGCGACAAGAACTCGGATACCACCCCAAGTGGAGCACTGCGGAGGCTTTTGACGAATACGTACGCGGCAGGGGTTTGACTCCCATTATTGATCCTGAGTGGGTACGCTCCATTGAAGGTCGGGCCGTAGCAGCAGCGCAGCGCTTTGGTGGCCGAATCAAAATCAACTGACGGTAGGGCGAGGCAACTTCGTGGCGGGCGACTCAAAAGCGAAAGTCATTCCGCTGCACGGAAATACAGGTCGTGCGGCGCAGCGGCGGGCAGGTCGCGCACAAGCGTCTCGCCAACATCCCTCGCTGCTCTCCCAACCCGACACGCACGCGTCGGCTGACGAGATCGCGGCCGTCGTTCGCGAAATCGACTTGCATCGTCGTGCTGCCGATGGCCGATCCGACGTCGAGCAACCCCCGAACGAGCTTGCGCAAAAGGTGACTGCTGTCGCCGACTTCCTGCGGCACCGGCTCGCCGGTGACTACCGCGTCGACGAGTTCGGGTTCGATCCGCACTTCAACGACGCGCTCGTGCGGCCCCTGCTGCGCTTCTTCTTCAACTCGTGGTTCCGGGTGGAAGTCAGCGGTATCGAGAATCTGCCGGACACCGGCGCGGGATTGGTGGTGGCCAACCACGCCGGCGTGCTGCCATTCGACGGGCTGATGGCCTCGGTGGCGGTCCACGACGAGCACCCCGCGCATCGAGACCTACGACTGCTGGCCGCCGACATGGTGTTCGACCTGCCGATGGTTGGCGCGGCGGCCCGCAAGGCCGGGCACACCATGGCGTGCACCGCCGACGCGCACCGCCTGCTGGCCGCCGGCGAGCTGACCGCGGTGTTCCCCGAGGGTTACAAGGGGCTGGGCAAGCGGTTCAAGGACCGCTACAAGCTGCAGCGATTCGGCCGTGGCGGCTTCGTCGCGGCGGCACTGCGCACCAAGGCGCCGCTCATCCCGTGCTCGATCGTCGGGTCCGAAGAGATTTACCCGATGCTGACCGACGTCAGGCTGTTGGCGCGGCTGTTCGGCATGCCGTATTTCCCGATCACGCCGCTGTTTCCACTGGCCGGGCCTGCCGGGCTCATTCCGTTGCCATCGAAGTGGCACATCGCGTTCGGTGAGCCGATTTCCACGGCGCACTATGAGCCCGCCGACGCCGAGGATCCGATGGTGACCTTCGAGCTGACGGACCAGGTTCGCGAGACGATCCAGCAGACGCTGTATCAGCTGCTCGCCGGGCGCCGGAACATGTTCTTCGGCTGAGCTCTTACGCCGCCGGCTTGACCAGGGTGAACTGGGCCACGTCGGTAGCGCCCTCACGGAACAGGTTGGCGCACCCGGTCAGATATTTCATGTAGCGCTCGTAGACCTCTTCGGACTGGATCTTGATCGCCTCGTCTTTGCGGGCCTCAAGCGCCTCGGCCCAGAAGTCGAGGGTCCGCGCGTAATGCAGGCGAAGTGGCTGGACGAGGGCGACCTCGAAGCCGGCCTTCTTTGCGTGATCCTCGACGATGGCGACCGTCGGCAGCCGCCCGCCGGGAAAGATCTCTCGCATCATGAACAGGGCAAACCGCGCCCTGGTCATGGTGATCTTGATGCCGCGGTCTTCCAATTCTTGGTCGCTCGGGACGACGATGGTGTGCAGCAACATCGTGCCGCCGGCCGGAAGCGCGTCCCATGCCGTCTTGAAGAAGTCGTCATAGCGTTCGAAGCCGAAGTGCTCGAACGCGCCGATCGATACGATCCGGTCGACCGGCTCGTGGAACTGTTCCCAGCCGTTCAGCAGCACTCGCCGTGACCGCTGAGTGTCGAGAGCGTCGAAAGAGTTCTGCACGTGCTCGGCCTGGTTTTTGCTCAGCGTCAGGCCGACCACGTTGACGTCGTACTTCTCGATCGCGCGGCGCAGCGTGGCACCCCAGCCGCAGCCGACGTCGAGCAGCGTCATCCCCGGCTCCAAACCCAGCTTGCCCAGCGACAGGTCCACCTTGGCCCGCTGTGCTTCTTCCAGCGTCATGTCGTCGCGCTCGAAGTAGGCGCAGCTGTAAGTCTGGCTGGGGTCCAGAAAGAGCTGGTAGAACTCGTCGGACAGGTCGTAGTGCGATTGGACGTCGTCAAAATTTGGCGTCAGATCGGCGCTCATCGGTGTGGGGTCCCCCTGATTCGTCGCGGCTGACATTAGGCGCCGCCCCGGATGGAAGCAATTGCCGCGATCGTCGCTTCAGCGTTCGCGTCCGGACTGGTCGACTCCCCGAGCATAGTGACGATGCTGGTAATCACCGGCTTGCCGTCGCTGTCTGTGACCTCGCTACGAATCTCCGCAATGACGGTGCTGTGGGATTCGATGACCGAATCCAGATAGGTGTCGAAGTACAGCCGGTCGCCGGCCACCATCGGCCGGTGGAAGACGAATTTCTGGTCGCGGTGCAGCACCCGAGCAAGGTTGATCGGGATGTCGAACTTGGTGAAGACGTCGTTCTGAACACGCCGCCCGGCTACCGCAAGGAACGTGAGCGGGGCCACCATGCTGTCGTAGCCGTGCTCAGCGGCGGCTTCTTCGGAGTGGTGCGATGGGTGGGTGTCTTTGATGGAGAGCGCGAACTCGCGGACCTTCTCGCGTCCGACCTCGAAGTAGTCCGGAGACCGGTAGTGCGTTCCAATGAGGCCCTCGGCGCCTGCGGGGACTGCCATGTGCGATGCTCTCCGCTCTGATGGATGCTCAGCGGCGCAGCTTATCAGCGGGATTGCCGCCTAGAAGCGACCGCGGCCAGTGCCCCCCCAGCCGCGCCGAGCGCCAGGGCCGACGGTACGCCGATCCTGGCGGCCTTGCGGGCGGTCCGAAAATCGCGGATTTCCCAGCCACGTTTGCGCGCCACGTCCCGCAAAGCGCCGTCCGGATTGATCGCGACGGCGGTGCCGACGAGGGAGAGCAACGGCACATCGTTGTAACTGTCGGAGTAGGCAGTGCAGCGTTTGAGGTTGAGGCCTTCGCGGATGGCCAGCGAGCGCACCGCGTGAGCCTTGCCGGGGCCGTGCAGGATATCGCCAACCAGCCGGCCGGTGAAGATGCCGTCGACCGACTCGGCGATGGTGCCCAGAGCGCCGGTCAGACCGAGGCGGCGGGCGATGGTGATCGCCAGCTCGTAGGGCGTGGCGGTGACGAGCCAGACCTGCTGCCCGGCGTCGAGGTGCATTTGGGCCAGGTCGCGCGTGCCTTCCCAGATCTTCTCGGCGATGATCTCGTCGTAGATTTCCTCGCCCAGCCGCATCAGCTCGTCGGTGGATCGGCCTTCGATGAAGGCCAGCGCCTTGCGCCGGCCTGCGGCGACGTCGTTGCTGTTCTCCTTACCAAGCACCTGAAACTTGGCCTGCGCGTAAACGAAACCGAGGACGTCGCGATAAGTGAAGTACTTGCGGGCGGCCAGGCCGCGCCCGAAGTGAACCAGCGACGAGCCCTGCACCAACGTGTTGTCGACGTCGAAGAATGCCGCCGCGGTCAGGTCGACGGGCGGCTGCTCGGGCTTTGGCGCTTCGTCGGAGTGGACGTCGACCAGGGCGCGCTCGGCGCTGGCGTTGGCGGCGTATGTCTGCAACCGCAGATCAGCCGGGTCGGGTTCTCCGTTGGGGCCGGGTTGGATGACTTCCGGGCCGTCGGGGAAGGTCACGCGTCAACACTAACGGGCCGCGGGGCGTAGGGGAGGTCGGTGGAGGGGGTGGTGTGGAGGAGTGGAGCCGCATCGACGCCCAACTCCAGAGCGGCGCTGTCCTACCTCGGGGTTCCGCGATTTCTGCCCGGCTTATGAGTTAGGAGATCGTCGTGTTCACGTCTCCGGCAAGCGTCGGCAAACACGACTGCTAAAGATTGGTCTTCCAGGAAGTTTTGATATTGCGCGTCAGCTAACCAGTAGGACTCTATGTAGTCAACCATCGGGTTTGAAACGGGAATGCCCAGTAAGTGTCGGCCGGATTCTGGGTCCGTTCCGAGCCAGTAGTCGTGTTCTCCTTGGAAAAATAGCGTGAACTTCGTACGTCATCTACCTCCTCCCAGGATCCTCGGACGTTCGATAATAGTCAAATTCTCGTGCGGAACTTTGGATCCGTCTATGACGTGCTTCCCGCATGCGCCGTCGGGCAGGATCCCTCCGGGAAGCCAGTATTCGTTCGAACCGGCTTCGTTGCCTGACGGGATCCTGAGGTTGTAGTCGTCCAGTTGGGGGATATCGATTCGGATCACCGTTGAAATCCTTGAGGTATCCCTCGGGCAATCCCAAAGCGCTTTCTCACGGCGGCGAAGTCACCCTTTGCGTATTAACAGGTTCTACTTCACTGGTCGGAAATAAAAATGTCGTTCCGTCGCGTTGCCCGATTCCGTAGTTGCGAAATTTCTCTTCGAGCATAAACCGAGTTCCGCCCTGATCGAAGTGATCGAGATGTTGCTCGATGTATTCAGGAGACAGGTAGCCGGATGGGTCAGGGCGGCTGCCCTTCGGCGTGGCGAGGATTTGGTCGCGCTTCTCGTCAGTCAAGCCAGATAGAGCGGCATCGTCGCTGTGATTACCGTGGCCGTCACCGCCCTCGCCCGACCGTGCTGACGACTCGGGTGCAGGTTCGCTGCCGTGAAAGGTGGAAAGCGGCGACGGCGGAGTCGCGGCAACACTCGCAGGCAAGCCGGCGGCAATCGGTCCGGACGGCGTCCCGTCCGATGTGAGCGCCAAGGGGCCGTAATGCCCTGGCGCGTGGTCCGGTTTCGCTGGTGCTGGTTCGGCCGGCTTGGGAGCAGCAGTCGATGCAGGTTTTTTCGATTCAGCAAGACCGTACGGCGACATCGGCTGCTGAGGCTTCGGCGCGGGCGTGGGCTGTCCGCCTGTCGGCGGTCCACTGCGCTGCGCCGGACTCGCTTGGGGTGACGCCGGTTCGCGAAGGGGCGTGGGTGGATGGAGTTCCCCGGACCTCTCGGCAGCGTCTGCAGCGAGGTGACCCAACTTGGGCAGTTTCGACAAGGCGCCGCCCGGAACGGCGAGCGTGGCCAGGTCGAAGAAGCTCTCACCCGCAGCCTGGAAGGGGTTCGTACTCCATTCGTCCCAATGGACGGTGTCCTTGCCGAGGTCTCTCCAGGAGTCTTTGAACCGCTGCTCGCCCTCCAATCCGGTCAGCGACTCCAGTTTGTCGACCGTGCCAGAGATGGAGTGCCAGAAGCCGTCTGGGTCGACGATGGCTCGCACCGGATTCACGGTCCAGAAGCTTTTGGCGAAGCCCTCGGCTTCGGTGAACACGCCTTCGCAAATCTGGCCGACATGATCCAGGGCTCGGCCCACATCGGTGTCGTGGAGGAAGTGGTCCCACTCTTTTTCGGCGTAGCGGGCCATCGTGGACAGGATCGTTGCCGCTTCGGAGATGGTCTTGGCGATCTCCTGGCGCAGGGCGTCGACTTCGGCGGTGAACTGGTTGACGACGATGCGAATGTCGTTGGCGATCTTCCTGATTTCGTCTTCGTCCTCGTCGGTGAAGAACTCCCAGACTTCTTTGATCCCGGTCAGCGGATTACAGATGCGCGACAACAGATCCTGGATCGCCGCATGGACCTTGTCGATCTTCGATGCTAACGACGTGAGCTGGGTCGCGACTGTGGCGCACTGCTGCAAGATTCCGGCCGCGCTGCGATTGGCGGCTGTGAACGCCGCGGCGATCGCCGGTCCTTCGGGAATTTGCTGGGCGCCGATGTTGCCCATCGGCCCAACGGCGCCAACTATCTCGCTGGCGCCGAATTGCGTTCCGGCGCTGGTCCATGCGGCCGCAGCTGCTCGCAGCTTGACCGAATCGCCGTTCGGCCAGATCATCCCGATGTATTTCGACACCCAGCCCCAGCCTGCAGGTGCCGCAACGCCATTGCCAACGGCCGACGGTGCTGAACTCGCCGAAATGGCGCCGGTTTGATGCGGGGCGGGAAGGGGCTGACCGTGGCCTGAGACGTTCGACCTCGCCTCGGCCGTCGAGTAGTTGTGCGCCGACACCCGTACCCCGTCGCCCAAGCGGCACAACCCATTACGGGTCGTGGTCATCGCGTCAAGCAGCTTGGACGCTGACCTGTTGTAGGTGTGGCCGTATGCCGCGCCGGCCGGATCGTCGCCAGCCATCCCGCCGCATCCAGAGAGCGCCGAGGTCAATGTCGAAATGACGGACCCCAACCCTTCGCCAACCGAAATCACGGCGGCGCCTGCGCCATCGAGGGCTTGGGGGTCTACTACGAGCGGTGCCATCAGCTCAGCACCACGCCCTACCGCCTGCGCGAGCAGCGGGCTTTCTTTGGCTGCCGAAGTTATCGTGAAGATCGCTTCTTGCACTCGAGAGTGATGGCCGGAGCGCACATCGTCCAGGGCCGAGTCCCAGAAATCTTGCCCGCACCATGATGATGAAGCTAAATGCGACGCACTTTCGCCGCAATTCACCCTTGCAGTTCTTGGGATTACCTAGTCCAGAGAGTTTATTTACTCAAAGCGGTATGCATGGCCCGGTGCCCGTACCGATGCAGAGGGAGTATCGCTCTAATTTTATCTTTGTTGAAGTGAAAACAGTGGCGCACCAGTGGGGCTCAAATAAGAGGACATTAGCTCGTCGACGGTAGCCGATAGATAAAGTGATAGTTTGGCGAGTTCAGCCGTTGCGCTGAACTCGTCGCCGCTGCTCACTGCTGTTGGCGTGCCGTCAGATGCTGTCAAGGTCCATCTGTCGACATCGTCGAATGTCGTCGTCGTGATCGAGAATCCACTGGACACTTCGTCTTGCGTGAGCGGCATTCGGACGCGGGGCAGCTGGTTTCGGCTCCTAATAAAGCGGCCAAATTTACCGAAGAAATAGGTCTCGATCGTTGTCACCGATGGCGCTGCAATGGTGAAATATTCGGGCCCTAAACGATCTGAATCGGTGACGACGCACCAACCGGCATCGTCAATGCCGACGAAGTGCCGAATTTCACCACCGTCTGACCACAAGATGGCTCGGCCGTCATCAGTAGTCCCTCCGGGAGTGAGGCTGTAACCAGCAAGATTGGCCCACTCCCTGAGTCGAGTCGAGATTTCTACCACGCGACTCACGGCAGCAGTATTCCTCGTTCAAGGAGAGTCTCGACATCCTGGGCTATGCCGTCGTGATCGAGAATTCGGACTTGCATCGCGCCTCCAGGTTGTCCAACGGCGGGTTCGATTTCAGATACTTCGACCTGCCATCCTCCGGGCAGAGATTCAATGGTGTAGCTGCGGAGCGGTTTGCCTAGAGAATCTACATGCATGGCTCGGTTTTCCCATGGCGCGTGCTGGCCATCCTCCATGACACCAAGATACCTGCCATTCTCGTCGCCGATTCGATCAAGCTGATTTCCATAAAAATTCTTGTATTGATCGAGGTCGTTGAATCCGACTTTTGTACCTTCTAGAGCTCCATCGTTGCTGGCGAAATTATACCAATGCTGCCCACCCGGGCCCTCTTTATTAAATCGCTCCTCGTATTCGCCTCGGGTGTAGGGGAGCCCGTGCGGGTCACGGCCAAACGGAGCATCGGGATCTTTTATGAGTTCGGCGACATCCGGATGTATCTGGCTTGGATCAACCGGGTCGTGGGAGTACTCCCAGTGCTTCCCCAGGGGTTCGCCGTAGCCTTCATGACGGGGTTCGTCGGGCAGTCGCTCCCAACCGTGGCCTGATTTCTCATGAGAGTGGACCGGGTCTTGCGGCCCCTCTCCGGCTCCGCCGTGACCATCGCCGGAGCTGTGACCGTCGCCACCGCCGGATCCTGAGCCGTTGCCATCGCCGACGCTGCCGTCCCGGCCGACGCCGCCCGTTCCGCCGTGGCCGCTGGCGCTTCCGTCCGGAGGCCAAGCGCTTGACGATGTTGGGTTGGTTGGGTGTCCCTCAGGCGGATGGGAATCTTGAACTGGAACGTGGTGCGACGGTGCCGGCGCGGGCTCGGGTAAACGTGCACTAGTCAGATTCGGATCGGAAGGGGCAGACGCGTGGGGGGTCGGCGCTGCGCCATAGGAGGGAAGCGGATCCGCAGGCGCAGTGGCCGAATGCGCTGGTTGGCCGCCCGCGAGTGGCGCTTCGGGTGTGGCACCGGGCGCGGGAGTAATCGGGCTGCTGGCGGGTGCGGGCTCGTGGGGGCCGACCGCCGGACTGACATCTTCTGAAGTCGCGGTTGTCGACGGCCCGGCCGGGTGGTCTGCTGGTGGTGCCGCGAGGTCGGTCGGGGCAGATTCGACCGGGCTCCGCGGTGTCACCGCAGCCGGCTCCCCAGGCTTCGGCGGCGGCAGTGAGGTGGGGCTTCCAGGAGAAGGTTCGCTCTTCGGGAAATCGCCAGCGATTTTGTCAAGGTCCTTGGTGAGCCCGCTGGCTGTGCCGCCGACTTCACTCATAGTGCCTGTGGTGCTCGCGAGTTCGCCGGCTTCCTCAATCAAGCGTCCGTCTCGGCCGACGGAGCCGGCCACGTCAGCTGTATCAGCGGCACGACTTGCCGCGCCAGCTGTCTCGGCTGCCTTGGCCCCAGCGCCGACTTCCCCGACGCCCGGTAAGACGGCCGTCCCGATGTCGAAAAGGTTGTGGCCAAGTCCGACCAGGGGGCGATCGCTGGACCAGTCCTTGAAGTCGTCGAGTCCCTTGACCATGTCGAGGGTGCCCTTGGGGTCGGAGGCGAGTGTTGCAAACGCAGACGTGGGATTCGCGGCCATCGTCGCCAGCTTCTCCACGCCCTGCCAGGTGCTTAAAGCGCCCTTGGGGTCGTAGGCGAAGCGCAGCGGATTGAGTTGACTCAGAGAATGGGCCGCGTCGGCGGCGCCCTTGACGAGCCCCTCGCCGATATCAACCTCGGCGTCGAAATACGCGGAAGCTGCCGAGCCCACCTCGTTTCCGAGGAACTGGGTTAGCTCCTTGTTGGCGAAGGCCTCCAGGCGGACGGCACAACTGTCCATCAGCCCTTCGGCTCTCTGGAACAATTGCTCCTTGGCGTCGGCCTCTCGCTTCATGTTGTGGAGCACAGCCTTGATGTCGTCGGCGATCTTCTTTATCTCGTCAAGCCCGTGGCCTTTGAAGACCTGGACCACCTCGTGCAACAGTCCCGATGGTGTGTCCAAGCGGTGTAACAGATCTCGGATCGCGTCCTGGGTGTGCTGTACCTCAGTGGCGAAATCGTCGAGACCCTTGGCCAGCTTCCCGCATTCGTCACCGACCGTGACCATGGCGTCTCCGAGCTTGGAAAACGCCTGCTGAATCGGCTCACCTTCGGGAATGTGCTGCGCCGCAACCATTGAATTAGGTTGCTGCAGAATACTTTTGGCATTGTGAATCGCCGAACCAAAGTTTCGCCAGCATGTCGCGGCAGCGTGGATCTGAGCGGGATTGCCGTTCGGCCACAGGTCCCCGATGAACTCCTCCACTATCGCCCATAGAGCAGGCTCGGCAACCCCCGGTCCCAGCGTCCAGGGTGCACCGGGGGCATCGAAAGTCCCTGGCGCTGTCGGAGTCGGCAGGACTGCCCCTCCACCGCGCAAGGTCGAGGATGCTTCGGCTCGCGAGTAATTTGATGCGCCCACTTCGAGCTTGAATCCGACAGTTCGGTAAGCGTTTATCCCCGCTGCGACCGCTTTCAGCACTGACTCCGCGCTGTCTTGATACGACAAGGCGAATGCCTCGCCCGCTGAATCCTGGCCGGTGTTGGCGCCGAAACCGGACGATAATGCGCTGGTGGCCGCGGCCAAGCCGTCGCCGGCCGAGATGACTGCGGCTCCGGCCCCCGACAGCGCAGCCGGATCGACGGACAGCGGAGCCATTAGCTCACGACCAAAGGCTCATGTTCGCTGCCACCGCCCCGGTGTAGTTGTGGTGCGCCACAGCGCCAATGGTCTTCAGGTGCGCCATCGCCTCTCGCATCAAAGTCTCGCCGTGTGACCAGCGTCGGTGCGCCTCGGCGTGAGCCGCCGCCGCGTCTCCAGACCAGGTTTGGTGGAGCTGGGTGACCAACGAGTTGACTTCAGCAACAACGCTTTCGGTGTGCTGGACGAACTCCTGCATGCGCTGAAGCGCGTCCGCCAAGTCGTCGGTATCGACGCTGAATGCGTCAGCCACGGTATACACCATCGACGTCCTGAGCAGACGCAGAATCTTGATCCTGAAAACCAGATCCGGCGACGGCGACCGCTTCGGCCAGCATCGCGAGTCCCTGCTGCACCTCGCCGGCACCGCGATGCCACTGGTCCCACGCCTGGCCGTAGGCGCCGCCAGCACCGCCCTGCCAGCTGGCGAGCATTTCACGGATCTGGCTATCAAGCTCGTTGAGCCTGGTGTGGAAATCTTTGGCCGCACCCGATATGGCCTGCGAAACCCCGTTCATCACCTCGGGGTTGACACGGAGCACTTCACGCTCAGCCATGACGACAAAAGTAATCGGCTACCTGGCGCTGCACAATTCACTGAATCAGTGAACCCGGCGGCTTAACGGTTGCGGTCAGGCTCGTCTGCAGTGTCTTCGGGCTTGCTGTCAGGAGCCAGGATCCGCCTGCTGGCTAGCGGCTTGCCTGCAACGCGTTTCACCACCTCGGGCGCCGTCTGCGGGGCGGTGACGCGTCCCTGTACGGGAGCGCCGTTCTTCACCGACGGCGGGACGACGCGCTTGGTCTCGGCTTTGCTGTCGCTGCCGCTGGCTCCCGCGCCAGCAGCGCCCGGCGGCATCATCGGCATACCGCCGCCCATCTGGCCGCGGGCTCCGCCCGCATCCGGCGCGGCGGGTACCGGAGCCTGCGGCGCCGGCGACGAGGCCGGGTAAGTGCCCGCTGACGGCGTAGGCGGTGGTCCAAGGTTTCCGGCAGGGGTGGTCGCGCCCGCTAACCCTGCGCCGGCGCCTCCGCCAGCGCCAAGCGCCGAACCTCCCGCGCCGAGTGCGTCGCCGAGTGCATCGGCGGGCAACGATGCGCCTGCGGACGCCCCGGCTTTGCCCATGCTGCTGGCCAGCTGCGTGCCCATCTGCATACCCTGCTGAAGAACCTGGTTGAGGGGCTGAGACACGCCCTGGAACAGGCCGGTGAAAGCTTGTATGGCCTGTTGGGGCATCTGCTGGACGGTGCCCATCATCTGCTCGAGCATTTTGCTCGAATCCTCTTGACTGGCAGGGAATTTCGTCATGGCCTCGCCGGTCTTCTCGCCGCGCTGGGCGAAGCCGGCCTGGCCCTGGGCCATATCGGTTGGGTCGCCGGAGTTACCGGCCAACCCGAGGCCTGCGAGCAGCATGTCGATTTCCGAAACCGCCCCGGCTGGCATGTCGGCCGGGATAGGCGGCGGCGGCATATTGTGCTGCAGGGCCTGCGCGAGTTGCTCGACGTAGATGCGGAGTTCGTCACCGCCGGCCATCGCGATCTCCTGCCCTATTGCTGTGGGGCCGCGGTTCTACCGCGCTACCCGACGCCAGTCCTGCTAGACGGCGCATACGGCAATGATATCGCCGAATAACGAAGCCGCTATTCACTTCGTCGTGATGTCGGGGCGCTGTCCAGGCGTCGGCCGTGCGCCCGAAGCTGAATACTTGGAACGCCGATCAGCGATACCATCGCTGCATGTCGGAAACGCCTCCCACCGGGCATCCATCCGCGCCGGGACCCGCGGGATTTCCCCCTGGGTTTCCCCCGGCAGGTCCGTGGGGGCCTCCGGGGCCCATCGCCTTGAACAGGCCCGCGCGGTGGCCGGTGTTCGTGATGCTTTTGATCACCCTGGTCGCTGTCGCCGCGGCGGTCGCCGCCTGGTTGCGGCCGATCCCGCATAACAACACCGCAGCGACGCCGCCGCGCCCGCGTATAGCGAGCAACAGGTCGCTGATGCGAAGTCGAAGGTGTGCGCTGCGTTTGAGAAAGTTCTGCACGCAGCGGATATCAATGCCAGCTCGCAACGGCGGTGATGACCCGAACAGCCCAGCTCGCAGTCGCAGTGAACCAGCGGCAGGTATTCGTCGTGGCAGCGCCTATCTGCATGACGACTCTCGCAGAGGAACCGGCCGCTCCAGCCGATCTTGCAGCAGCGGCGAAAGATCTCGCTGACTTGTACCAAGTTACTTCGACTGCTTGACGGGCTGATCGGCCCTGATCGTAATGAGCTGAAAGATGCGCCTATGACGGGCATCCAAAATTGAGGGGCTTTGCAAGTGATGCAAACAGGCGGAGGCCTCTCGGCGGTCTGGTCGCAACTGATCGTTGGTCACCAATGGCCCAGCGAAATGACAATTGCGGGCCTGCATGCGTGGATCGAGAATCGCGGCCAAATTGCGAATGCGCACCACAATATTGCAGACTTGCTTAACGCCGCTAAAACTGGCCCGCTCGCGGTGCAACAAGGCAAAACGGCCGATGCCCTCGTTCAAGCTTTTCGACGAGGGCGAGCAACTTGCTCGCGACGTCGCCAGAAAAAATGGTGTAAAGAAAGATTCTTATGCGGCTGCCCTGAGCAGCGTTCATAATCTTAGAGACAAGCTGTCCGATATCGCCGATCGGTATAATCAAGAAATCAACAAGATCCTGGCATCGAAGGAGCCGGTCGCGATAAAGATGCCGCATATCCTTGAGGCGATTGGGCGAGGGCAACAGGAAGCGAATCTCGCCGCCGCAAACTGTGGCGGCGACATTGGCGATGCAGGCCAGCGCATTCTCGACCAAGAGGGCACCGATCAGTCTTTCCACCAGTTCGCCAAGGCTAACGGCATTGACATGAGCCAGCTCTTTCGCTCGCGCGACACAAAAGGCCTTGAGCCCACTGTGCAGGGGATGCTTGATGGCCAGGGTGGTTGGTGGCGGTGGTGCCGGCACTGGTGTGAGTCCGGCGGTGTCGGTTTGTCGGTGGGGCTGCTGGTGGTGCGGTGGTGCGGTGCTGGGGTGAGTCCGGCGGTGTCGTGGTTTGTCGGGTGGCGCGGCTGGCGGGCTGGTGGTGCGGTTGCCGGCTGGGTGTGAGCCCGGCGGTGTCGGGTTCGTCCGGTGGTGCGGCTGGCGGTGCTGGTGGTGGGGCGCGCTGGCGTGAGTTCGGCGGTGTCGGGTGGTCGGTGGTGGCGCTGCCGGCACGGGTGCGGGTGTCGGCGCCGGTCCAGGCCAACTGGCGCGAGCAGCCGGCTGTACTCGACGACGCTACGGCCCCGGCCAGCTAGTCCGCCCACCGCTCGCACCTGCACCGGCGCGCTCCGCGCCCGGGGCCTCGGGCTTCGCCGGGTACGCCGGTTGCGGCATCTCCGGGCATGGGTCGCGCGGCCGGCACCTCAGGCCGCCGCCGCCGGCTCCGCCGGCTGCTGGCTTCTGCCGCGCACTGATGGCCGGGCTCGGGACCTCAGGTCGCCGCGCGCCTGGGTCCTACGCCGGCTGATGAGCGTCGCCGGGCATGGGTGGCCCGGGCCGGTGCCTGCAGCCGCCGGCACCGCATCTGGCGCCCTGTGCCACTCCCGAGCCGCTCCTCCGCCAATGTTCAGCCCGGCGGCCGGGCTTCGGCAGCGGAGCGCCTTCAGGCCCGCCCGGGATGCCCTTCGGTGGAGGTGGATTCCAGGGAGCACCGCCTCCCAACTTTGGCGCAGGCGAATTCATGCACCACGCCGACGCCGGGTTCGGTCAGGCTGGAGCTGGCGCGATGCCACCCGCAGCGCCGATCGCGCCGCAAGCCGCGCCGACACCGGTATCGCCGACGACCGCGCCGACAGCCGGATCAGGGGACTGGCATTCGCCAGTCCCGCAACAACCGTCCGTGCCTCAAGCCTCAGCGCCGTCCTACAGTTCTCAGGCCGCGCCGCCGATGATGAGCACGCCGTCGGCAACGAATGCGAGTTACGCGCCATCCGCGCCATCTGGTGCTCTGCCTGGCTATGGCACGGACTTGCGACCCCCAGCGGCCTCAGTGCCGGCCGGGTCGCCCACTCTGCCGCCGCCTGTGACGAACCCATCGCCGGCCCCGGGATCGCCGACAACCAGCCCCGCGGCGGGCTCGGGCGGTGTGGCGGCAAACGCTGCAGCGGCACGTCCCGTTCCAATGGCGTCCCTACAGCAACCGGCGCCGATGGGGATCGCCGGCAAGGCTGTTGCCGCCGCTGCGGGAGGGGCTGTGGCAGGCGCGATTTCGGCCGACGCGACAGCGCGAATCCGGTTGCAGCGCATCGTTGACGCCGTGGCCCGCCAAGAGTCGCGACTGGCGTGGGCGGCCGGCGATCGCCCCGACGAGACAACGGTATTGATCACCGACCTTGCCGGCGGTTGGATCCCGCCTGGTATCGACATCCCTGCCGTAGTCACGCTGCTGGAGCCCGGGCGCCGGCGCGGAGACCTCGTCGCGCTCCTTGGCGAGGTGAAAATGGCGGTCACCCACACGCCTGACCGCTACGTTCCCGAAGCTGATGAGCCGGTGCCCACGTCCCCGCGTCCGCGGCATGCACCCGAGATCGAGGAACTGGGCTGGGAGCTGGGCAGCGCCACTCGTTTTCGCGACGGGCTGCCGCGGATGGCGCACACTCTGGCGAAAGCAGCCTCTGCTGGCACGGGAGTTGACGGCCCAGAAGTCGAGGTGCTGCACCGATATCTCGACGAAATCGGCGAGCGTGTGCTCGGGGCTTATCCCGATGAGGTCGACCCCAATGAGGTTGGCAACTGGCAACTTCTGGCGGCAATCGAAGCATTGGTGCGCGGCGACAGAACTGGCGCTAACTATCACTTCGCGTGGTTTCAAGCCAGCATGGCGAGCGTCAGCGGGCAGCAGCGATAAGCCAACGCACACTGGAACTATGAGCCGTCCCCAAGTCCAGCTGCTGACCCGCGCCGGCTGCACGATCTGCGACGGCGTCCACGCCCAACTCAGGCAGCTCGCGGAAGAACTCGACTTCGACCTCGAAGCCACCGACGTCGACGACGATAGCGGCTAAAGGCGACACCGCGCTCAGAGCGGAATTCGGCGACCGGCTGCCGGTCGTCCTCCTCGACGGCCGCGAGCACAGCTACTGGGAGGTCGACGAGCCACGACTCCGCAAGGATCTGGCCAACCGGTGACTTCGGCGTGAATTTGGTGGCCCACCAGGTAACCGTCTACGGTGGAGCGCAGTCTATTCACCGGTGTTAGCAAGGGAGCAGGCCAGGTGATTCAGCCGTGAGCGTACTGCTCTTCGGTGTCTCGCATCGCAGCGCGCCGGTCTCCGTCTTGGAGCAACTCAGCACCGACGAATCCGAGCAAGTCAAGATCGTCGACCGGCTGATGCAGTCACCCCTGGTGACCGAGGCGATGATGCTGTCGACCTGCAACCGCGTCGAGGTCTACGCCGTCGTCGACGCCTTCCACGGCGGCCTGTCGGCTATCGGGCAGGTGCTTGCCGAGCAGTCCGGGATGACGGTGCCAGAACTCACCAAGTACGCCTACGTCCGCTACAGCGAAGCCGCCGTCGAGCATCTGTTCGCCGTGGCCGGTGGCCTGGATTCCGCGGTCGTCGGCGAGCAACAGGTGCTCGGCCAGGTGCGTCGCGCCTACGCCTCCGCCGAGACCAACCGCACGGTCGGGCGGACGTTGCACGAGCTGGCCCAGCGCGCGTTGGCGGTCGGCAAACGGGTGCACTCCGAAACCGGCATCGACGCCGCAGGCGCATCCGTAGTCTCCGTCGCACTCGGCATGGCCGACGCCAAAATCGATGGGCTGCAAGGTAAGACCGCAGTCGTCATCGGCGCCGGAGCGATGGGCGCGCTGTCGGCAGCCCACCTGACCCGCGCCGGCGTCGAAAACATCTACGTCGTCAACCGCTCGCTGCCCCGCGCACAGCGGTTGGCCCGCAAGATCCGCGAAGCCGGCGCCGCTGCGGAGGCATTGAACCTGGAAAAGCTGCCTGTCGCGCTGGCTGAGGCCGACGTCGTGGTCAGTTGCACAGGAGCGGTGAGCCCGGTCGTGTCGCTGGCCGACGTGCACAACGCGCTGGCCGCCGCCAGTCGCGACAGCGATCAGCCGCTGGTGATCTGCGACTTGGGCATGCCGCGCGACGTCGACCCGGCGGTGTCCGGGCTGCCCGGCGTTTTGGTGATCGACATGGAGCGCGTGCAGCGCGAGCCGTCAGCCAGAGCCGCCGCGGCCGACGCCGAGGCCGCCCGCATCCTGGTCTCCGCCGAAGTCGCCACCTACCTGGCCGGACAGCGGATGGCCGAGGTCACCCCGACGGTGACCGCGCTGCGCCAACGCGCCGCCGATGTCGTCGAGGCCGAACTGCTGCGCCTGGACAACCGCCTGCCCGACCTGGAAGCCGCTCAGCGCGACGAGGTGGCCCGCACCGTTCGGCGGGTCGTCGACAAGTTGCTGCACGCACCCACCGTCCGCATCAAGCAATTGGCCAGTGCCCCAGGCGGCGACAGCTATGCCGAGGCGCTGCGCGAGTTGTTCGAGCTGAACCAGACCGCTGTCGACGCCGTCGCCAACGCGGGCGAATTGCCCGCTCTCCCAACTGATTCCACTGAGTAGCCGCTTGACCGACTCAATCCGAATCGGTACCCGGGGCAGCTTGCTGGCCACCACCCAAGCAGGCGGAATCCGAGATGCCCTGCACGCCAACGGCCATCAGGCCGAATTGGTCATCATTACCACCGCAGGCGACGAGTCATCGGAGCCGATCGCCGACATCGGAATCGGGGTCTTCACCGCCGCGTTGCGGGAAGCCATCGCTGACGGGCGCGTCGACATGGCGGTGCATTCGTACAAGGATTTGCCGACGGCGACGATCCGCGGTTCGTGATCGCCGCCATCCCGCGGCGAGAGGACGCCCGCGATGCGCTGGTGGCCCGCGACGGGTTAGTGCTGGGAGAGTTGCCGGCCGGCTCGGTAGTGGGCACGTCGTCGCCGCGACGGGCCGCGCAGCTTAGAGCACTGGGTCTCGGTTTGGAAATTCGCCCCCTACGAGGCAACCTAGATACCAGGTTGAACAGGGTAAGCAGTGGTGATCTGGACGCAATCGTGGTCGCCCGGGCGGGTCTGACCCGGCTGGGACGTCTCGATGACGTCACCGAGACGTTGGAGGCGGTACAGATGTTGCCGGCACCGGCTCAAGGAGCGCTCGCCGTCGAGTGCCGCGCGGGGGACGCGCGACTGGTAGCGCTGCTGGCAGAACTCGATGACGTCGACACCCGCGCGGCCGTCACCGCCGAGCGTGCCCTGCTCGCCGAACTGGAGGCGGGTTGCTCCGCGCCGGTGGGGGCGATCGCTGAGGTGGTCGAGTCCATCGACGAGGACGGCAACGTCTTCGACGAGCTGTCGCTACGCAGCTGCGTGGCGGCGCTGGACGGATCCGACGTGATCCGCGCGTCCGGTATCGGCAGTCCGGATCGGGCACGGGAGCTTGGGCTCTCGGTGGCCGCCGAGCTGTTCGAACTGGGTGCACGGGAAGTCATGTCGAGCGCGCGGCAGTGAGCCCGCGCGCAAGAACGAGGTAGGAGCGACGATGACGACGCGAGGGCGCAAGCCGAGGCCCGGCCGCATCATGTTCGTGGGGGCGGGTCCTGGCGACCCGGCTCTACTCACGATGCGGGCCGCTGTAGTACTGGCGAATGCCCCCCTGGTGTTCATAGACCCCGACGTGCCCGAGCCTGTGCTGGCATTGATCGGCAGAGATCTGCCGCCGGTGTCCGGGCCCGCGCCAGCCGAGCCGGCTGCGCCGTCGGTCGGCGGAGCCAGCGAGGACACAGCGGGGATCACACCGAGGAACAACCCGCCGTGATGTCAGTGGGACCAGACATCCGCCCCGCGCTGGGCGATCCGACCGAGGTGGCCAAAACGTTGGTCGCCGAGGCGCGTACCGGTGCTGACGTGGTGCGACTGGTGTCCGGCGACCCACTGTCGGTGGACTCGGTGATCACCGAGGTGAATTCGGTGGCCCGCAGCCACCTGCACTTCGAGATCGTGCCGGGACTGGCCGCCAGCGGCGCGGTGCCGACCTACGCCGGGCTGCCGCTCGGCTCGTCGCACACCGTCGCCGACGTGCGTGGTGACGTGGACTGGGGTGCCTTGGCCGCCGGGCCTGGCCCCCTGATCCTGCAGGCCACCTCGTCGCATGTGGCTGAGGCGGCACGCACGCTGATCGAATACGGCCTCGCCGACACCACACCGTGCGTGGTCACGTCGTCCGGAACCACCTGCGCGCAGCGCTCATTGGAGTCCACGCTGGGCGGGCTGACCGATGCCAATGCTGCTCGTCGGCACCGACGGTGCCGCCCCGTCGCCGGTGGTCGTCACCATTGGCAAGACGGTGGCCAACCGCGCCAAGCTGAACTGGTGGGAGAGCCGCGCGCTGTATGGCTGGACCGTGCTGGTGCCGCGGACCAAGGACCAGGCCGGCGAGATGAGCGAACGGCTGACCTCGCACGGCGCGCTGCCGATCGAGGTGCCGACCATCGCCGTCGAGCCGCCGCGCAGCCCCGCGCAGATGGAGCGGGCGGTCAAGGGTCTGGTCGACGGGCGCTACCAGTGGGTGGTCTTCACCTCCACCAACGCGGTACGTGCGGTGTGGGAGAAGTTCGGCGAGTTCGGTCTCGACGCCCGCGCGTTCTCCGGCGTGAAGATCGCCTGCGTCGGCGAATCGACCGCCGACCGGGTGCGCGCGTTCGGGATCAGCCCCGAGCTGGTGCCCTCCGGCGAGCAGTCGTCGCTGGGTCTGCTCGACGAATTCCCGCCCTACGACAGCATTTTCGACCCGGTGAACCGGGTGCTGCTGCCGCGCGCCGACATCGCCACCGAGACGCTGGCCGAGGGTCTGCGCGAGCGTGGCTGGGAGATCGAGGACGTCACCGCCTACCGGACCGTGCGGGCTGCCCCGCCACCGGCGGCCACCCGCGAGATGATCAAGACCGGTGGTTTCGACGCGGTGTGCTTCACCTCGAGCTCGACGGTGCGCAACCTGGTCGGCATCGCCGGCAAGCCGCACGCACGCACCATCGTCGCCTGCATCGGCCCCAAAACCGCTGAAACCGCAGCCGAGTTCGGTTTGCGCGTCGATGTGCAACCCGAGACCGCCGCGGTGGGTCCGCTGATCGAGGCGCTGGCCGAGCACGCCGCCCGGCTGCGTGCCGAGGGTGCGTTGCCGCCGCCGCGTAAGAAGAGCCGCAGGCGGTAATGGAGGCGGCGTGACACGCGGCGTCGCCGGGTGCAGCGCATCGCAGCGACCATGGACCCGCGGCAGCGTCCGCGTCGACTTCGCTCGACGCCGGCGATGCGCCGGTTGGTCGCGCAAACGTCGCTGGAGCCAAGGCATCTGGTGCTGCCGATGTTCGTCGCCGACGGCATCGCGGAATCGCGACCCATCCCTTCCATGCCGGGCGTGGTGCAACATACCCGCGATCGTTGCGAGCGGCCGCCGCCGACGCGGTCAGCGCCGGGGTGGGTGGACTGATGCTCTTCGGCGTGCCCCGCGAGCACGACAAAGACAGCACGGGCGTCGGCCGGCGCCAGCCCCGACGGCATCCTCAACGTCGCATTGCGTGATCTGGCCAAGGATCTTGGCGATGCCACGGTGCTGATGGCCGACACCTGCCTGGACGAATTCACCGATCACGGGCACTGCGGCGTGCTCGACGAGCGCGGCCGGGTGGACAATGACGCCACCCTAAGAGGTATGTGGAATTGGCTGTCGCGCAAGCAGATTCGGGCGCACACGTGGTGGGCCCGAGCGGCATGATGGACGGCCAGGTCGCCGCGATCCGCGACGGGCTGGACGCCGCCGGGCACACCGACGTCGTGATCCTGGCCTACGCGGCCAAGTTCGCGTCGGCGTTCTACGGTCCGTTCCGGGACGCGGTGAGCTCCAGCCTGTCCGGTGACCGTCGCACGTACCAGCAGGAACCGGGCAACGCACGCGAGGCGCTGCGCGAAGTGCAACTGGATCTCGACGAGGGCGCCGACATCGTCATGGTCAAACCCGCGATGAGCTACCTCGACGTCCTCGCCGCCACCGCACAGATTTCGACAGTGCCGGTCGCTGCCTACCAGGTGTCGGGGGAGTACGCGATGATCTGCGCCGCCGCCGCCAACGGATGGATCGACGAGCGCGCCGCGGCACTGGAGTCCCTGACCAGCATCCGGCGCGCCGGCGCCGACATCGTGCTGACGTACTGGGCTGCCGGCGCGGCCAACTGGTTGTCGTGACTGGTCCCGTCCAGCCCGAGCCCGAGCCCGCCGCCCGGCCGGTCGACGTCGACACTGGCTTCTGGCTGTGGCTGGTGGCGTTGCCGCTGATGGTGGTCGGCTACGGCGCCGACGTGGTCGGCTCGTCGAACGGTCGCGGATCGGCACCGCTGTACGTCGCGGCAGCGCTGTTCACCGGGGTGTTGTGCGCAATCGTCGTGACCTTCCTGATCCTGATGCGGGCCGGCTACCGCTGGGCCCGCACCGTGTTGACCGGCGGCGCCATCGCCACCGTCGTCTACGTCGGCATCCGGCTGTTCACCGTGACCTGGCCACCGATGTACGCCGTGCTCTGCGGCATCACCGGAATCACCGGATCGGTGTTGATCGCCGGCGGGATGTTCTTGCTGCACCGGCTCGACTCCCACGAGTACTTCACCAGGTGAGCCCGCACGAAAGTGAAGTGTGGGCCCACCGCGGGCCATATAGCATTTCGGCCAATCGGTCGAATCGGTAACGGGAGTAGCTGTGGACAACCTCGAGATCAAGCCCGAAGAGGTGTTTCACGCGGCGACGGTCGGACGCGACCACCACGAGCAGCTGGCCAGCACCTATGCGTCCACGCAGTCGCAAGGGTGGGACGCCGAGTCCGGTTGGGTCGGCAGGTCGGGCACCGCCCTGTCGGGGCTGCTGGACCGCTGGCAGTCCCATGCCCTCGACCATCACCAGATGATCAATCGACCATCACGAACGGATGGACACCGCGGCGACGTCGTTCTGCGAGCTGGACAACAACGGCGTTGAACGGGTGCGACGCATTCGAATGACGTTGTCGCTGGCCGACATCGAGACGTGGGATGAGGCCGCTATCGAGCAGGTGTTCTCCGCGGCGACGTTTCGGGCCGAGGGGGCGCAGACCACCGGCGACACCGTCGGCGACCTGCTGACGTTCGTCACCTGGCACGGCGCGACGGCCGATGCGGCGCGCGACTCCGCCAGCCGCATCAAGCTGACGCTGTCCAATCACGCCGAAGAGTGCAAGCGGGTCGCAGCCGCCGCGCACAAGGCTTCCGCCGAGGTCGCCGACCTGAAATACCGGTTGTCGTCGATCAAAGCCGAAGCGAGCAAGGCGCAGCTCAACATCAACCAGCAGACCGGCGCCGTCACGTCGAACGCCACCGTGCTCACGGTCGCGATGCAGAAGCAGCAGGACGCGATCAAAGCAGACGTCGAGAACCGCATCCGGCAACTCATTGCCGACGCCGACGGCGTCGACCGCGATCTCGCCAACGCCATCCAGACCGCCGACGGAGCCTCGCCCGGGCCGACGCCCGCCGGTGGCCCGGCGCCTAATCTGCCCGAACCCCCGCCGGCGACCGCCAAACCAGACGAGGTCAAGAAGTGGTGGGACGGCCTGAGCCCGCAGCAGCAGACCGACTACGTCGCCCACGATCCGGCCGCGATCGACCGCGACGGCATCCCGCCCGACATCCGTGACGCCGGCAACCGGATCCGGCTGCCGCACGAGGTCGCGGTCGCCGAGTCGACGTTGCGCGACGCCAAGAACCGCGAATCGAAATACTGGGAGCAGGTCAACGACGAACCCGGGAAGTATCGAAAGCCTCGGCGACCCGCCGGGCGACCTGGTTCGCGCCCAATCCAGGTTGAACGACGTGCTCGGCATCCAAGGCGCCCTCTATCCGACGAATTCGGACGGCTCACCGAGAGCGATCGACCCGAAAGATCGTCGCAGCCTGATCCTGCTCGACACGGCGTCCAACCCCAGGCACGTCTTCGGCGCCATCGGGGTCGGCGACGTCGAGAACGCCACCCACGTGGGCGTCACGACCGGCGGCGTCGGCACCAACGCGTCCAGCCTGCCCGGTATGGCTCGACGAGGCCACCAACCTGCGGCACACCACCCGCGACATCCTCACCTGGTCGCACGACCCCAACCCGGAATCGGTGGCCACCGTCGCGTGGGTGGGCTACGAGCCGCCCGCGGGCATGGACGACCCCAGGGTGCTCAACGACGGCCTCGCCAAGGCGGCGGCGCCGCACCTCACCGGCTTCTTCAACGGGCTCGGCGCCACAACGGGAAGCCCGAACCAGCAGATCACCGCGTTCGGGCACTCCTACGGATCACTGGTCACCAGCCTGGCGCTGCAAGGCGGCACCCCGGTGAAAGACGTCGTGTTCTACGGTTCGCCGGGCCTGGAACTCCCGCACGCCGGCGATCTTCATCTGGCCCCGGGCGGCCACGCCTACTACGAACAGACGCCCGACGATCCGATTCGCGGTCGTCCAGCATCCACTGAGCCTGATCCCCTACGTCGGACCGACGCTGGACTGGCTGGCAACCGGTGGATTCCCCACCGCCATGCCCTTCGACGCGACGCCCGACGAGATGCCCGACATCACGCAACTCTCTACCTCGCCCGGCACCGACCCGATGCACGTCGACCGGCTGGGGTCCAGTGGACACTCGGCAGTATCCGCGCGACGACGGCATGGGCAGACAACAGCTGCGGATGTCGGGATACAACCTGGCCGCCGTGTTGTCTGGCGTGAGCGGCGCGACAAAGGAGGGACGCTGAGATGAGTCGTTTGTGGGCTCTGGTGATAACGCCGATCGCGGCGATGCTGGCGGCTGCGTGTCATCAGGACCCCTATCCCTGGCCGCGGCCGGGTGAGCCATCGGCGGCGCCGCTGGAACGTCAACTGACTCAACGAGATTCGCTCCAAGACGCCGCCAACGATGTGATCGCCGTTGCTGCTGCCATCCGGGAGGCCGTTGCGAAGGTATATCCATCGGCCCAGTGGGCGACGACATCTAAGGGTGGTCAGGCCGGCTGCGAACCTCCGTTCGTCTTCTCTGTCGGGCTCGATTTACGAGCTTCCTCACTTGGCAGGCGTCCGCGCCGACGTCGCCTGCCGAAGCGCAGGCGGTCGTCGCTGCCGCCGCAGACGTACTCAAAGCGCATGGTGTGCACAACCTCGAGCTGAAGCCGGGACAATCGGTGCGAGGCGCGTTGCCGGGCGAACACGGGACGCTGGAATTCACCATCAGAGCGCCCTACGGATCGAATCCGCCCGACATGGTTGTGTCGGGCGCGACGGGGTGTCACCACGTCGCCCCCGGCCCGGGACCCTGGAACACCCCGCGGACGCCGTAACGGCGCGCAAGGGACAATGGTCGACGTGACCGCAGGCACCGATCCCGACGCCCCGCTCTTCCGCGAGGTCGGCGCCAGCTGGCTTTGGCTGCTGGCGGGTCCGCTGGCGTCCGGAGCCATGCTGTGGATCGAAAAATCCAACGGCAACGGCTGGCAGCTCTCGGTGCCGTTGCTATTTCTGGTGGTGATGAGCGGTTTCATTGCGCTGCAAGTCAAAGCGGCCCGCGTTCACACGTCGGTGAAGCTGACCTCGCAGACGCTGCGCCAGGGCACCGAGACCATTCGGGTGGACGAGATCGTCAAGGTGTTCCCGGCAGCCGAACATTCGCTGGCGGCGAAAAAGGACGTGGAGCGCTGGCAGTCGGCGCGTGCGCTGGGTGAGCTGGTCGGGGTGCCCAAGGGCCGCACCGGCATTGGGCTGCGGCTCACCGGTGGCCGCACCGCCCAGGCGTGGGCGCGTCGGCACCGTCACCTGCGCAACGCGCTCACCCCGTTGGTCGAGGAGCGCGTCAGTCCCGCCGAGCTATCCCAGGACGACGACGGCGACGACGGATTCCACTGGTGATGGCCCGTTTTCGCGCCATCGTCGAGCTTCTGCTGGCCGGCGCCGCGGTCGCGGGCTGCGCGATCAGTTGGTCGGCGGTGCGTTCCACGGTGACCGTCGCACCTGTCGCCAAGGGACAGCCGGTGACTACTTCGGTGGTCTATGACCCGTCGCTGCTGTTGTTGACGCTGCTGTTGGCGACGGCTGCGGGAATGCTGGCGGTGGTCGGCACCGCTCGGCTGCGGCGAGTCGTCAGGCGCTGATCGGCGTGGCGACCACCGATCTCGACCTGCGCGGGATGAGTTGTGCGTCCTGCGCGGCCCGCGTCGAGGGTGCGCTCAACGGCCTCGCCGGCGTGCGCGCCGCGGTCAACTTCGCGCTCGAGCGGGCCCATGTGCAGCACGGGCCCGCGGTGTCGGCCGGCGACCTGATCCGCGCGGTGGAGTCGACGGGCTATCAGGCGTCGGTGGCCGCGGATCGGCACGGGCTACCCGAGGACCTGCCGCAACGGCGACTACCCACGCGGCTGGCCGTCTCGGCCCTGCTGGCGATCCCGGTGGTGGCCATGTCGATGGTGATGGGGTGGCAGTTCGCCGGCTGGCAATGGCTGGCGTTTGCGCTCACCACGCCGATCGTGGTGTGGGGCGGCTACCCGTTCCACCTCGCCGCGGCGCGCGGCGCCCGACATGGCACCTCGACAATGGACACGCTGATATCGCTGGGCACGCTGGCCGCGTACCTCTGGTCGGCGACGGCGGTGCTGCGCGGGACCGGCCCGGTGTACTTCGAGGTCGCGGCCGCCGTGACGGTATTCCAGCTGACCGGCCGATACGCCGAGGCACGCGCCAAATGCGCATCCGGTGCGGCGTTGCGGTCGCTGCTGAGCCTGGGCGCCAAGGACGCTGCTGTGCTGCGCGACGGCGACGAGGTACGGGTGCCGGTTTCCCGGTTACGGGTGGGCGACGTCGTCGTGGTGCGGCCGGGGGAGCGGGTCGCTGCCGACGGCGTAATTGTCGACGGCGCAACGGCATTGGACACCTCAGCGATGACCGGCGAACCGATGCCGGTCGACGTCTCTCGTCGGCGACACCGTGACCGGCGGCTCGCTGAACACCTACGGCCGGCTGCTGGTGCGCGCCGTCAACGTCGGCGCCGACACCCAGCTGTCCCGGATGGCCGAGCTGGTCAGCGACGCGCAGAACAACAAGGCACCCATCCAGCGAACCGTCGACCGGGTCGCCGCCATCTTCGTCCCCGCCGTGCTGGTGATAGCCGCCTTGACGATGGCCGGCTGGCTGATGGCCGGGCAACCCGCATCCTCGGCTTTCACCGCCGCCGTCGCGGTGCTGATCATCGCCTGCCCCTGCGCACTCGGGCTGGCGACCCCGACCGCCATCCTGGTCGGCACCGGGCGTGGCGCGCAGCTGGGCATCCTGATCAAGGACCCGCGGCTGTTGGAGACCATCGTCGGCGTCGACACCGTCGTCTTCGACAAGACCGGAACCCTGACCACCGGCGCGATGGCGGTGCAAAAAGTTCGAGCGCAGGCCGGTGAGGACGCCGACATCGTGCTGGCCCGCGCGGCCGCGATCGAATCGGCATCGGAGCATCCGGTGGCGGCGGCGATCGTGGCGGCCGCCCGCGAAAGAGGAATCCGGCCACGCACCGCACCCGAAGGGTTCGTCAACGATCCGGGCACCGGAGTCATCGGCGTGATCGACGGCGTCGAAGTCTCGGTGTCCAGAGCCGGATCGGTGGCGGGCGTGGACCTGCTGGCGCCGACTCGACAAACGGCGGTACAGGTGACGTGGGGTGGGCAGCAGCGCGGCGTCATCACCCTGGCCGATCAGGTCAAGCCCGGCAGCGCCGCGGCGATCGCCGAGCTCAAGGCGATGGGCATCACCCCGATGCTGCTCACCGGTGACAGCGTGGAAGTCGCCGAGCAGGTCGCGGCCGCCGTCGGCATCGAACCGGCCGACGTGATCGCCGGTGTGTTGCCGACCGGGAAGTCCGACATCATCGCGCAATTGCGGGCCCAAGGTCGGACAGTGGCCATGGTCGGCGACGGCGTCAACGACTCGGTGGCGCTGGCGGTGGCCGACATCGGCATGGCGATGGGCAGCGGCGCCGACGTCGCGATCGAGGCGGGCGATCTGACACTGATGCGTGCCGACGTGCGCACCGTGCCGACCGCCTTGCGGTTGTCGGCGCGCACCCTGCGCACCATCCGGATCAACCTGTTCTGGGCCTTCGCCTACAACGCGGCGGCCATTCCGCTGGCGGCCGTGGGCCTGCTCAACCCGATGATCGCGGGTGCGGCGATGGCGTGTTCGTCGCTACTGGTCGTGACAAACAGCTTGCGGCTCAAGCAGTTCAAAGACAATCCAGGTCAGGACGACAGCCAGGCGAGCTCGGCGGGCAGCTGCTGACGCCAGTACGCCTCGTCGTGTCCGCCCGGCGTGAATCCACCCGCAGGCGGTTTGTGCAACTGGGCGATGAATTGGTGGGTGGCCGGGCGAGAACTGGTCATCGTTGCCGCAGTCCACCCGCAGCGGGATCGACGACAGCGCGGCGCAAACCGAAGACGGTGTTCGTCGTCCAGTCGTCGTAGCTGTCGAACGCCCCGATCGTGCTGGCGGTGTAGGACTGATACAGCGCCGGGCTGATCGCGCAGATCCCCGCGGTGCGCGCCAAGCCGAGCCGTGCGCCCAGCAGCATCGCGCCGTAGCCGCCCATCGACCAGCCGATGAAGCCGATCCGCGAGATGTCCAAGACCCATCGCCGGCAGCATCGGGATCAGTTCGTTGAGCACCATCGACCCGGCGTCCTCACCGCCGGCGCGCCGATGCCAATAGCTGTCGCCGCCGTCGACCGCGACCACGGCGAACGGTGGCCGGCCCGCTTTGGCCAACTCGGCCAGTGCCTGCTCGACGCCGAAACTCATGACCTGCTTGGCGCTTCCACGCACTCCGTGCAGGGCGATCACCGGACGCAGCGGCCCGACCTGGCCGGGTGGCCGGGCGATGATCCAATTCGTCAACACACCGCCGCGGGCCGCTGAGATGAACGAGCCCGACTCTCGGGTCGGCAGTGGAGCGGCGACCGGAGGGGTCGGCAGCGGAGCGCCGAGCGGAGGGTCCGGTGGCGCCGCCGGCTGGCCCGGGTCCGATGGATTGGGCATGGCCGGGACGGCGACCGGGTCGACCAGGGCGCCCAACGCCCACACGCCGGTGGCGCCCGCAAAAGCACCGGCGCCCAAGGCGCAGCGCAGCACGGCGCGACAGGTCGGGCATGGGCAACATATTGCCGACCCGAAAAGCCATGCCCGGCAAAACACGCCGTTCCCGAAAGCAACATGGCGGTCACGATTTCCTGGATGGAACTGAGCACTTGGTACAAAGTTCGAAATATGTAACACTGTCCCACATGACCGAGCTGAGTGAGCCGTCTGCCGCCCAGGCCTCTGCCGACGCGCTGCCGCTGGGGCCACAATCGTTGGTATGGCGGTATTTCGGCGACAACAGGATGTTTTTGATCGGCCCGCGGCCCGCCGTGCTGCAGAACATGCTCGCCGAACTCGGTCAGGGCGTCCTGGACCATTCGGTGTTCTTCAGCGACACCGCGGCGCGGGTCAAGCGCTCGCTGCCGCCGATCTTCAAAACCGTCTACGGGGCCGACCACGACAACACCGGCCAACAGGTTCGTGACTTCCACCATCAGATCAAGGGGGATATGCCGAGCGGCGAGCGGTACCACGCGCTGGACCCCGACACCTACTTCTGGGCGCACGCCACTTTCGTCGAGCAGGTGCTCTACTTCGCCGACACCTTCGTCAAGCGGCTGACCGACGAGGAGAAGCAGCAGATCTACCTCGAGTCGAAGACCTGGTATCGCCGCTACGGCGTCAGTGAACGGCCGATGCCGACCGACTACGCTGGGTTCGAGCGGTACTGGGATCACATGACGGAGCGCGTCATGATCGCGCACCCGACCGCCAAATACGGTGTCGGATACGTGACCAAAGGTTTCCCGCGGCCCAAAGGTGTCTCACCGTTGGCTTGGCGCGCGGTCGCGCCGGTGTTCAACCCGGTCGCCGCCTTCTTGACGACCGGTGGCCTGCCGCCGCGGGCCCGCGTCCTGCTCGGTCTGCCCTGGAGTGATCGCCAAGAGCGTCGCTACCAGCGGTTCGCCGCGGTCTGGCGGTCGCGGCCGGTGAACTGGGCGTGGGACCGTCTTCCAATGAGATTGCGCTACAACGGTTATGCCAGAGCGGGCCATGCCCGCGGATAGCCCCGCTGATGCGGCCACCAACGCGATCCTCGATGCCGCCGTCGTCGAATTCGAGCAGCATGGCTTTCGCCGGGTTGCGCTCGACGACGTAGCCCGCCGCGCCGGGGTCAGCCGCACCACCATCTACCGGCGCTTCGCCGGCCGAGACGAGTTGGTCGGCGCCGTTATCGACCGGGAGAACGCGGTACTGTTCGCCGACATCGCCGGCGAGCTGAAAAGCCGTAGGTCGCAGTCGAATTACTACGTCGAGGCGTTCACGTTGTCGATCCTGCGATTCCGGCAACACCGGGTGCTGACCCGGATGATCGCCGACGAGCCCGGCTTGATGCTCGAATTGGCCCACCAGCACTGGCAACCCGCCGTCGATCGGATGGCGGCCGCGTTGCGGGTGATCTTCCCCGACGGCTTCGCAGGACAGATCGGCGCTGACGCCGTCGACGAATTGGCCGACACCATCCTGCGCTACGCGGCGATGGTGCTGCTGTTGCCGGCCCGCGAACCGCTGGCCGGCGCTGACGACATTCGTGCATTCGCCACCACGCACTTCCTGCCCAGCCTGCCCGTCGCGTTGCGCGCCCTACCGGTCTGAGTTGAGCGCTACGGCGCAGCCTGGTGTTAGCGTCCGGTGATGCCGCCGCCGACGCCCGAACCCCGGATGGACACCACACCGCAACTGCGTCAAGGCTTGTCGCAACGACAGTTGATGATGATCGCGATCGGTGGAATCATCGGCGCCGGATTCTTCGTCGGATCCGGTGTCGTCATCGGTAAAGCCGGCCCCGCCGCCGTCCTGACTTACGCGCTGTGCGGGCTGCTGATCATCCTGGTGATGCGGATGCTGGGGGAGATGGCGACGGCCAACCCGTCGACCGGTTCGTTCGCCGAGTACGCCCGGCAAGCCCTGGGAGGCTGGGCCGGCTTCTCGGTAGGCTGGCTGTATTGGTACTACTGGGTGATCGTCGTCGGTTTCGAGGCGGTCGCCGGCGCGAAAGTCATCACGTACTGGTTCTCCGCGCCGTTGTGGCTGCTCTCGCTGCTCCTGATGGTATTCATGACGGCGACGAACCTGTTCTCGGTGTCCTCCTACGGTGAGTTCGAATTCTGGTTCGCCGGAATCAAAGTCGCGAGCATCCTGGTCTTTCTGCTCCTCGGCACGGTGTACGCGGTAGGGCTGTGGCCGCACCGCCACTCGGACTTCTCCAACCTGCATGCGCACGGCGGATTCTTCCCGAACGGTGTACACGGGGCGTTCGCTGCCGTCGTGGTGGTGATCTTTTCGATGGTCGGTGCGGAGGTCGCCACGATCGCCGCAGCAGAAACCGCGGATCCCGAACGTGCGGTCCGGCGGGCCACCAACGCGGTGGCCGCTCGGATCGCGATTTTCTTCGTGGGATCGGTCTTTCTGCTGACCGTCATCCTGCCGTGGAACTCCATGCAGTCCGGCTCGTCACCATTTGTGGCCGCGCTCAGGCAGATCGGGATCCCGGGCGCCGACCATGTGATGAACGCGGTGGTGCTCACCGCGGTGTTGTCCTGCTTGAACTCCGGGCTGTACAGCGCGTCCCGGGTGTTGTTCGTGCTCGCCGGGCAACGCGAGGCACCGGCTCAGCTGCTGAAAGTCAGCGGACGCGGGGTGCCCTACCTCGCGATCGTCGGCTCGTCACTGGTGGGATTTCTGTGCGTCATCATGGCCGGGGTTGCACCGAACACGGTGTTCTCGTTCCTGCTCAACTCGTCGGGCGCCATCGTATTGTTCGTTTACTTGCTGATTGCGTTGTCGCAGATCGTGTTACGCCGCCAGACGCCGACGGACAAGCTACGGGTCAGGATGTGGTTCTTCCCGACACTGTCGATCCTGACGGTGGCCGGGATCGTCGGGGTGCTGGTGCAGATGGCGTTCGACCACTCCGCCCGTGTCCAGTTCTGGCTCAGCCTGCTGTCGTGGGCCGCAGTGGTTGCGGTGTACTTCGCTACCAAAAATGTTGGCGCTAAGTCGGACTCAGGCCACCGGAACCCCGGCGGGCGCATCGAGTAGCCGTAATTGTCGTAGATCTGTGACGTACTTGCGAATGAGATCCTGGCTCAAATGCGGTACATCGCCGGTCTTTCCGATCTGCGCAGATTGTACGGCGCTGCGGAACGCGGTCGCGGGGATCGGCGAGCCGGGCGTGGGCGGCGCCGGCTGAGCGTAGGCGCTGAGCAACGGCAACACCGAGTTCTTCTTCTGGTCTTCGGGCAACGACATGACCGCCCCCTCGAAGCCGCGGAGCCACGTGTCATAGTCGTCGATTCGCTCGATCTCGTGACCGTCGGTGATCAACCAGTCGACAAAGGTGTCCAGCGAGATGCCGTCATCGTGGGTGTTGAGCACATTGAAGGTTCGGAAGCCATCCAGGGCATCCTTTCCGAGCGTCGTGATCGCCTCGGCGGTGAAATCTGCCGGCAGACCGTCGTAGTGCGACCGTTGTCGATTGCCGTGGGAATCGAGGCGATAGAACGACTCTGGCGCAAGCCCGGTGGTCAGCAGACTCAACATCAGCCGGGTGAACACATCGGTGACGTTCACCTGACCGGAATAGTGGCTGTGCGCCAAGATCATGTCCGACCGGAAGACAGCTACGGGCAGACCGCTGGTGTCGTGCGCATCTCGCAGTAACACCTCACCCGCCCACTTGCTCGTCGCGTAGCCACTGGCGTAGGAGGTGTTCAAGGATCGCTCAGGCGAAGCGTCCCGTACGTCGACCTCTTCGCCCAGGAAGGTGCCGTCAGGCAGCGTGGTCACCGCGACCGTCGACAGATAGCTCACCGGCTTGAGTCGTTCGGTGAGCGCCAATTTGACGATTTCAGCGGTGCCCACCACGTGGGGACCGAACAGTTGGCTGTACGGCAGAACGTGATTCACCATTGCTGCCGCGTGCACGATCAGATCGACCGACTGGGCAAGCCGGTTCCAGGTAGTTGTCTCGACACCGAGATTGGCCGCTCCGACGTCGCCGGCAAGGACTTCGAGATGCTGCCCGGCCAGGTCGCGGAAATGTGTTGACAGACCGATGTCACCGGCGTCGATTGCGGCTTCGATGCGCTGACGTGCGGCAGCAGGATCCGCGCCACGCACGAGACAGATCAGCGAGCCACCGGTTTTGGCGAGCCGCTCCAGCCATTCCAGGCACAGAAACCGGCCCAGATAGCCGTTGGCGCCGGTGAGTAGGACAGTCTTCGGCTCGCCGGTAGGCATCGACAGACCGGACGCGGTCGCCAGCGTATCGGCATCGACGAACTTGGCCAGCGTGAGATCTGCGGCGTGCGCGACGGTCGCATCGCGGCCGTGTACCGAGGCGAAAGTCGGCCGGGTGGAAGCGGAGTCGCGTTCACCGTCGATGTAACGGGCGATCGTAGTCAGCGTCGCCGTCGGGCTGACGATCGTCTGCACGGGAACGTCGACGTGATAGATCTGCTCCAACAGCGAGCCGAATGAGAACGCCGACAACGAATCACCGCCGAGCTCGATGAATCTGGAATCAGCCGGCATGCGTGCCTCGGCCGCTTCCAAACCGAGTGTGGCGACGGCGGCCCGACGGACGGCTTCGATGGTCGGCAGGTCCCGTGCCGCGGCACGCAGTTGTTCGATTTGATTTTCCTGGCCGGCCGCGATCTGGGCGTACAGAGCTTCCAGGCGTTCGCCGTAGCGTGCGCGCAGCGCCGGACGCAGCAGCTTGCCAACCCCGGACAGCAGGCCGTTGTCGCGGTTGAAGCGTTGCGACTCAAGGATGAAGTCCCGAGGAATCTCATAGGAATTCAACCGATTCTGAGTGGCGATCTCCTGCAGGGAATCGGCGACCACCTCGCGCGCATCGCCGTCACCGATGGCGTCGACATTGGGCACGACGACCGCCAGGAGGAACGGCTGATCGCTGCTCCCGTGGAGATAGATCTGTCGAATGTTGGGACTGTTGGTGTAGGTCGCCTCGAGCTGGGAGACCGCGACGAATTCTCCCTGGGAGAGTTTGATGACGTTGTTGCGGCGATCGAGATAACGCAGCTGGTCCGGGCCGACCTGTTCCATGACGTCGCCGGTCTTGTAGAAGCCGTCGTCGTCGAAGATCTGTGCTGACAGCTCCGGGTGTTTGAAGTAGCCCGGGATGATGGTGCTCGCCTTGACGTGGAGTTCGCCGCGCGGGTGAGGTTTGTCACTGGTGAGGTAACCCAGTTCCGGGACGTCGACGAGCTTGTAGTCGGTGACGGGTGGGCGCCGGATGTAGCCGTTGCGCAGAATGCCGCCACCGGTTTCGGTTGCCCCGTATCCGTCGGCGACCGGGACGTCGAGCAGCGACTCCATGAAGTCGTGCATCTGCCTGGACAGCGGGGCGCTGCCGCACATCGCCGAGACCACTCGTCCACCCAGAAAATCTTGTCGCAGTTCGGCTTTCACAGCGGCGTCGACTTCGGCGCTGTCGGCATTGTCGCGTTGGTCCAATTCCTTCCGGTAGCGGCGGAAAATCAGGTCGCACACTCGGGGCACGAGGTTCAACGCGGTCGGGCGGACCAGCGCGATGTCGTCGAACAGCGTGGACATGTCGCTCTTGGCGGTGAAGTATCCGATGCCGCCCGACGACAGCGTGGCGATCAGCCATTCCAGACCGTAAACGTGCGACAGCGGCATGTACTGCAGGTGGATGGCCGCGATCTGCTTGCCGATGTCCAACGACGGCGTGTGTGGACGCTGCCACAGCCGGGTCAGCATGTCGACGGTGTACATCGCGCCCTTCGGCGCCCCGGTGCTGCCGGACGTGTAAATCAAAGTAGCAAGCGGATTTTCCTGGGCAGGCGGCACAAACGCCGGTGTGGTCGCTTCCCCCGCAGTTGCGTCGAGATCGTCGGACAGCGCCACCACCTCGACCGCTCGTCCAGCGTCGGCCAAGCGCTGGCTCGCGGACTGAAACTGGCTGCGCTGCCGGTCGTCTTCCTTCGTGTAGTCGAAGACGACCAGCCGCTCAACTGATGGCACATCGATCAACACATCGACTGCAGCGTCTAAAGATTCAAGACTGACCGCGAAGATTCGCGGCGACGTTTCGCTGATGATCGGCGCAAGCTGGGCCGGGGTCGAACTGGTTTGCAACGGCACGAACACCGCGCCCAGTCGCAGGCAGCTGAGAAAGATAGTGGCGTAGTCGATGCTGGTGAAGCCGAGTACGGCGACGAAGTCGCCCGAGTGGAAGCCTGGCACATTCGTCTGCCACGCTGTCGATAGCGTCGTGATGCGGTCGTGCAACTGTCGATAAGTGATTGTCTCGAAACCGGACAGCAGCGTCATCTGGGTGCGGCCGGTCTCGTCGTGTCGTGGCTCGCAGGCTCGCTGGCCCAGCGCCGGCCGGTCGGCGTAGCCGGTGAGATATTCGTCGACAACCTGCCAGAGCCGGCGACCGCTCGCATGCGCGGCTGCGGTCACCTCCTCCGACGGCGCGGCCGCCCGAAACTGTGGGTCGGCGAGGTAGAGCTGGTCGATACGGTGCGCTAGACGCTGTTGTCGGTCGTTTTCGGGCATGGCGCGGCGCCTCCTCAGGTCTCGACGGGGCATACCCGTTCGCGCCGAGGCCCAGACGTCGTGCATTGACCGTGTCGTGTAGCGGTTGTCCGGTTCACGTCAAATACGTTGCTGCGCTGTGAGATGCGCTATCTCGTCGGCGATGAACATCGTCATATGGTTGCCGGAGCGTCGTCCGTCGTTGCGGTAATCGCTCATCTCGGCAAAACTCGTACGGCATGGCCTACCTCAAGCCGGCGTGGTTCACCGTCAAGGTCTTCAACCGGATCGCGATGGCCACCGGCCTCAGCAACAGCGAAACCCTGACCGTCACGAGGCGGGGCAGTGCGGAGTTCCAGCACATTCCGGTCGTCTCCGTCGAGGTCGGTGGCACCCGCTATCTGGTCTCCACGCGCGGGGAGTCGCAATGGGTCAAAAACGTCCGGGTGAATCCCACCGTTACTTTGACCGACAAGTCCGGCGCTGTAACCTACGTCGCGCACGAAACGCCTGACTCGCAGCGCCAGCCGATCCTGGTTGCCTACCGGCAAAAGGCCGGTAGAGCCGTCAGCGGATACTTCCGCAAGCTACCCGATCCGGCGGATCACCCTGTGTTCCAGCTCACCGCGACGTCGTAACGGACTAAGCCTGCGCGACGGTCGGCGGCGGCAACGACGTCAGCGTGATCCGGTACGTGGAATCAGTTGTTGCACAAGAGAATTCCGGTGCTGCTGTGCTGAGGCGGTGGCCGGTAGGTGACCACATCCGCGCGGTCATGGTTTGCCGTCGTAGACGGAAGGGCACGTCAGAACCGATCGACACGCTCGATTGAGCTGTCTGATGTCCGGGCGCAGTGCAGAGGGGGAGACGCAGTGGTTGTGGCTGCAGAAGAGAAGGACGGGTCAGGCCTGCGTCAGGGACTGTCGCAGCGCCAGCTCAATATGATCGCCATCGGCGGCGTGATCGGCGCCGGACTGTTCGTCGGATCGGGTTTCGTGGTCAGCAAGACCGGGCCGGGAGCTTTCCTGACCTTCGCGCTGTGCGGCGTGCTCATGGCGCTGGTGATGCGAATGCTGGGCGAGATGGCCACCGCGAACCCGTCGACGGGGTCGTTCGCCGAGTACGCCCGTCAGGCCCTCGGCGGTTGGGCGGGCTTCTCGGTGGGCTGGTTGTACTGGTACTTCTGGGTGGTCGTGGTCGGCTTTGAGGCCATCGCCGGCGCGAAAGTCATCACCTACTGGTTCCACGCGCCGTTGTGGCTGTTCTCGCTCATTCTGCTGACGACCATGACCGCGACCAATCTGTTCTCGGTGTCGTCGTTCGGCGAGTTCGAGTTCTGGTTCTCCGGGCTCAAGGTGGTGACGGTGGTGGCTTTCCTTGGTTTCGGGGTGGCGTTCGTGCTGGGACTGTGGCCGCATCGCCATCACGACTTCAGCAATTTCACCTCGCATGGCGGGTTCTTCCCACTGGGCGTCGGAGCCATCTTCGGGGCGATCGCGCTGGTGATCCCGTCCATGGTGGGTGCCGAAGTCGCCACCATCGCCGCAGCTGAGACCCCGGACCCAGTGCGATCGGTTCGACGGGCCACCAACACCGTCGTCGCCCGCATCGCGCTGTTTTTCGTCGGCTCGGTATTTCTGCTGACGCTGATCCTGCCGTGGAACGCCCGCGAGATCAGCGTTTCGCCGTACGTGGCGGCCTTCAAGGTGATGGGGCTGCCGGCCGCCGACGACGTCATGAATGCGGTGGTGCTCACCGCGGTGCTGTCGTGTCTGAATTCCGGGCTCTACACCTCGTCGCGCATGCTGTTCGTGCTCGCCGCCCGACGCGAAGCGCCGCGCCAGCTGCTCAAGGTCGGTCGGCGCGGTTCACCGTATGTGGCGATCCTGGCGTCGTCGGTTGTCGGTTTCATCTGCGTCGTCATGGCGTGGATCGCGCCGAACACGGTGTTCACCTTCCTGCTCAACTCGGCCGGCGCCATCGTGCTGTCGATTTACCTGGTGATCGCGCTGTCCCAGATCGTGCTGCGGCGCCGCACTCCGCCGGAGGACCTCAAGGTGAAGATGTGGTTCTTCCCCACCCTGTCGATCATCACCGTCGCCTGTCTTATCGGCGCGCTGGTGCTGATGGCGTTCGACCGCGCGGTGCGCATCCAACTCTGGCTGGGTTTGTTGTCGTGGTCGGTGGTGATCGCGCTGTACCTCGTCGGCAGGCTGCGGCGTCGGCGTGAGGCGGCCGGGCCCGAAGCGCCGCCGACAGGCACGGCCACGCGGGTACTAGTGCTCGCGAACCAGACCCTTTCCGCCACAGAGCTTTTCGACGAGCTGCGGCGCGTCGACACACTGCGGGACGCCGAATACTTCATCTGCGTTCCGGCCAGCCCGATCGACACCGGGCAGGCCGACATCGGTCCGGTGTACATCGAGGACGCCACCCGCCACGCTGCCCAGCAGCGCCTCAACGACATGCTCACGGCGATGCGTCGCATCGATCTCCGCGCCCAAGGCGCCCTCGGCGACTACCGCCCGGAGCACGCCCTGGCGGCCGCCGTGGAGCAATTCCACCCCGACCAACTGGTGATCTCGACGCTGCCGATCGAGGATTCGGCGTGGCTTCGCGACGACTTGGTCTCGCGTGCCGCGTCGACTTATCCGATCCCGGTACAGCACGTGGTCGCGTGCACTCCGGAAGCAGAAGTCGCGACGTAGGTTCAGCCGGTCTTGGTCAGCAGTACCGCCTGCTCGAACGGCATCCTGGCGAAGACGCGGTGCGCCGCGCTGCTGACATGGTTGGCCGCCTCCTCCTTGGTGACGGTTTGCGGGTTGCTGACGTGGAAGGTTTTGCCATGGCGGCGCATCTGCCCGCCGCCGGCGGCATTGAGGTTCTTCAGCCAGTCGCGGTCCGGGCCGTAGGTCAGCAGGATCGCGACGCCTGGCTTGCCGTCGACGTCGGCGTTGAACACCGTCAACGGGGTGCGGTAGGGCTTCCCGGATTTCCGTCCGACGTGCTCGAGGATGCCGAAGGACGGGGCCCAGCCGGCCCACATGCGCTGGATCGGATTGGTCACGTGTCGGTTGAACCGGGCGAGTCGTTGCGGTAGTTGCATGACACCATCCAACGCCCAATCCACGGGTCGCCTCAAGATCTTCATCAGCTGAATAGCACCGGCGAAGGGCGCCAGGTAAGTCATTCGTCCGAACCGCATGAGGCTGGTGTGGCTGGTGCGGCCGGTGGGTCTGAAGGTAGTCAGATAGTTAAGTTCCATGTTCAACCACGGCGGCCGAGGTCTATAAATGTGACACGGGCCACAGCGCCATGTGGTGCTGCTGTTGCAACACCCGAAGGGGACTGGGGGAGGAGAACAATGACCGATCTTCGCGTGGAGGGATCGCCTGAAGAGGCCGTGGCGACCTCGTTTGGCGTCTGCCGGGGGCTGTCGGAGTCGACAAGCTCGATTTCCAGCGCTGAACTGGCTGACCTGAACACCACAGAACTCACCGAATTCCGACAAGCCGTGGCAGCCGAGGCGCGCACCGGCAACGACGACGTAGTCGACTGGTGCACACGAACGGACAAGCTGATTGTGGCCGAACTCTACCTGCGGGCTTATGCGCAGGTTGCAATCGACGCGAAGGCCGCGGTCATCAACGGTGAGGAGCGTCGCCTCGCGTGCGGGGCGCGGTGAGCGCTCGACCTTCCTAACTTCCCCATTCCGCCGGAGCAACCTTCAGCCTTGAACGACGTCGCCTACTTCAGGGCGTCGTCGAGGTTGATCGCTGCGCTGATGAGTGCGAGATGGGTGAAAGCCTGCGGGAAATTGCCCACTTGATCGCCTGTGGCGCTTACCTGTTCGGCGTAGAGACCGACGTGATTGGCGTAGGTGAACATCTTCTCCAGCGCCATTTGTGCGTCCAGTAGCCGACCGGCGCGAGTGAGCGCCTCGACATACCAGAAGGAGCAGATGGAGAAGGTGCCTTCCTGGCTGTCCAAGCCGTCACTCTGGGGGTCGTATCGGAAAACCAAACTGTCGGTAACCAGCTCCTGCTCAATGGCTTTCAGTGTGTTGAGAAATTTCGGGTCGGCCGGCGACAGGAATTTCACCATCGGCATGAGCAGCGCTCCCGCGTCGAGCTCGTCGCCGTCTTCGGTCTGGGTGAACGCTTCTTTCTTGGTGTTGTAGCAGCGAGTCATGATGCGCTCGTAGATCTCATCGCGGGCGCGCGACCATGCGACGATGTCGCCTGGCAGGCCCCGCTGGCGGGCAACACGGATGGCGCGCTCCAGGGCCACCCAGCACATCAGCCGTGACGTGGTGAAGGCGCGCGTTTCACCGCGCACCTCCCACATCCCCGCGTCCTCGCGGTCCCAGTTCTTCATCACCCAGTCCACGACGTTGACGACGTCACGCCATCCCGCATCACTGATGCCCGGGCCGTATTTGTTGAACAGATAAATCGAATCGATCAGGTCGCCGTAGATGTCGAGCTGTAGTTGGTCGGCGGCCGCGTTGCCGATCCGCACCGGTTTCGAATCACGATGGCCAGAAAGGTTTTTGAGCTCAACTTCTTCGGGGAGGTTGCCGTCGATGTCATAGAGAACCCGCAACGGTCCCAGCTCTCGGTCGGCCCCGTGGTCGGTGCCCAGTCGTTCGGACAGCCATCGGACGAAGGCGCGGGCCTCGTCGATGAAGCCGAGCCGCAACAGTGCATACAAGGTGAATCCCGCGTCGCGCATCCAGACGTAGCGGTAGTCCCAATTCCGTTCGCCGCCGATGAGTTCAGGCAGGCTGGTGGTGGCGGCTGCGATCACTGCGCCACTGGGTGAGTGCGTGAGCAGCTTCAGGGTGATGGCCGACCGGTGCACCATCTCGCGCCACCGGCCGACGTAGTTCGACTGCGAAATCCATTGCTGCCAGAACGAAGTCGTGTTTTCGAAAAGAGTGTCAGTCGAACAGAGTCCGTCGGTGGAGGGCTCGTCCTCATCGGTCAGGACTTCCAGGACGAACTGGGCGGTCTGGCCTTGCGAGAGGTGGACGTCGGCCGTCACCTTGTCGCCGTCCGCGGTCAACGGGACGGTGGCGGCAAGACCCATCCTGATCCCGCCGCCGGTCAATACGGCGCTCTTCTCACCGAGGGACGCGACGGCACACGTTTGACGCGCGTAGTCGGGCCGGGCATCCAATTCCATCCGCAGATCGATAGAGCCCCGCACCCCGCGCACGCGGCGGACCAGTCGCTGCCGGTCGCTGCCGTCGCCGTCCGGAGCGACCGGCATGAAATCGTTGACCTCCGCTACTCCGTCCGGCGTCAGGAAACGGGTGACCAGGACCGCGGTGTCGGGGCGGTAAAACTGTTGAGTTCGCGTCACTTCGCCGGTCGGGCTGAGCCGCCAGCTGCCGCCTTTCTCGTCGTCGAGGATCGCGCCGAACACGCTCGGCGAATCGAAGCGGGGGACGCAGAACCAGTCGATAGTGCCATTCGTGCCCACTAAGGCGCAGGTATGCATATCGCCGATCAGTCCGTGATCGGCGATGCTCAGACGGGGCTCAGTCATCGGGTAGGTGCCAACTCGACGGTCCGGGCAGGCTGACCGCCTCGTCGGGCCCCCACGTGCCTTGCGGGTAGGTGACGACCCGCGGCGGCGAGTCGAGGATGGGTTGGCATGCCTGCCAGATGCGATCGACCTCGTCGGCGCGGGTGAACAGCAGTTGATCGCCCCGCATGACGTCCAACAGCAACCGCTCGTAGGCCTCCAGCGGGGTGTCGCCGGGGTCCTCCTCGGCCACGTCGAGCTGCATCTGCAACGGCAGGACCTCGAGCTCGGGACCCGGCCGCTTCGCGTTCAGGCTGAAATGGCCACGCGGCGCGTCACTCAGCTCCAAGACGAGCTGATTGGGCTGGTCGGCTCCATCGCCGAAATAGCTTGACTGTCGTTGACGGAAGGTCAGCGTGACGGTGCGGCGACTGTCGGCGAGCCCTTTGCCCGTGCGCAGATAGAACGGGGTCCCGCGCCAACGCTCGGTGTCGACGGTCGCCTCGAGGGCGACGAACGTCTCGACGGTCGAGTCGTCGGACACACCGTCTTCGTCCCGGTAGCCCTGGTATTGCCCGAATATCGTCCGGTCCGGATCGAAGGGTCGAAGCGCGGCGAACACCCGGGCGACCTCGTCGCGGACCGCTACCGAGTCGAGGCTCTCCGGAGGCTCCATGGCGATGAACCCCAGCACTTGAGCGAGATGAGTGGAGATCATGTCGCGAAAGCAGCCCGTCGACTCATAAAAACCACCACGTCCCTCGATGCCGCCCGCTTCGGGAACGTCGATCTGCACTGACTCCAGATACGTTGAATTCCAGAGTGGTTCGATCGCACCGTTGGCGAATCTCAGCGCCAGAATGTTCTGCACCGCCTCCTTGCCCAGGAAATGGTCGATCCGGAAGATCTGCTCTTCGCTCAGCACCTTTTTAAGCGCCGCATCGAGTTCACGCGACGATTGCAGGTCGGTCCCGAATGGCTTTTCGACGACCACGCGGGCACCCGAGGTCAAGTCTTCTTGTGCGAGCATGCCGATCATCCCCTGCATCGCGTCCGGAGGCACGGAAAGGTAGATCAGCGTGCGGGCATCGTCGCCGAGACGCTCGCGGGCCGCGCGCACCACCTCGGCCAGCTCGCTTCCGTCGTCGGCGCTTGAGCTGGTGAACGACAGACGGCCCAGAAACTCCTCTGCGATGGCGTCGTCGACGTCGTCGACGAATTCGTCGAGACCCGACCGCACCGATGTACGGAATTCCTCGTCGGACTCCGGGGAATGGCGGCCGGAACCGATCACCGCATAGTCGCCGGGCAGCCGACCGGCGGCAGCGAGACGATACAAGCCGGGAAACAGCTTGCGCCGGGCCAGATCTCCTCTGGCGCCGAAAAGAACGAATACTTGAGGAGTTGATGTCATCACGACGCCTTCGGCTCAATGTTGCGGAGTGCATTGTCGATGATTTCGGTCAGCGCCGGATGTATCCAGAACGGTCGCTGGCTGAGATCGCTCGCGGTGATCTTGAATTCCACCGCCAAGACCAGTGTTTGGATCAACGTAGACGCTTGTGGGCCCATGATGTGGCCGCCCAGTATCAGATCGGTGTCCGCATCCACGATGATCTTGCAGAAGCCGGTGCTGTCCTGCAGCGCCCATCCGTAGGCGACATCGCTGAAATCAACCTTGCCGACAACATATTTCACACCGGAGTCGCGACATTCTTGTTCGGTGCGGCCCACCGATGCGATTTGTGGGTCGGTGAAGACCGCCGACGGCACATGGTCGAGATCGATTCGTCGCAAGTCTGCGGGGTTGTGCAGGTTGTGGGCGACGACCTCGGCTTCGCGGTTTGCGACGTGCTTGAGCGTTACGGCCGTACTGACGTCGCCGAGCGCGAAGACACCGTCGACCGAGGTACGGCAGAACTCGTCGACTTTGATGCGGCCGTTGTCATGCGTGTCGATGCCGGCCGACTCGACATTCAAGCGATCAGCATTCGAGGTGCGGCCGCTGGCGACCAGCAGCATGTCGGCGCGTACGGTGCTGCCGTCGTCCAGCATCAGTACCAAATCGCCTGGCGAGCCGGATAGTTCGGTGAGTTCGGTGCCGAGTCGCAGATCGTGGCGCTGCGCCATCAGCTCGGTGAATTTGACTCGGATATCGTCGTCCTGCGGTCCACCGAGTAGGTGCTCGCCCTTTTCGATGATGACGATGTCGCTGCCGGCAGCGGCGAACACGCGCGCGAGTTCGGCGGCGATGTAACCCCCACCCAATACGGCGAGTCGTTCCGGCGGCGCCTCGACGCGCATGACGGTATCCGACGTTTCGTAGGGCAGGCCTGACTCAACGACCACCGGTGGGATCACCGGCCTTCCGCCACAAGCGATCACGATGCGATCGGCGGTGATCTTCGTCGATTGCCCATTGTCGGTGTCGACCGATAGTCGGTGCGGGCCGGTGAAATGTGCGCGTCCGGCGTAGAAGGTGATCCAGTCCGACCTCTCGCGGCTGAGACGCCCCCCGTCCGACACATGATCGGTGTGACCGAACACCCGGTCCCGCACGTCGGGCCAGTCTAATTTTCGAAGCTCGGTGTCGACTCCGAAAGAGCCGGCACTGGCTACGGTTTCGGCCACTTCAGCGGTGTAGGCCAGCATCTTTGATGGTATGCAGCCGAAGTTGAGGCAGGTCCCCCCGACGCGCCGGTCCTCGACGATGGCGACATCGAGGTCTGCGAACGACTCATCGGTCACCATGTTGCCCGAACCGCTGCCGATGACGACAAGGTCGTGGTGTGTAGCAGTCATCAGAAGGTCCCGGTGACCGTCCAGTCCGGTACCACCTTGTCGGTGACAGCGGCGTCTAGGCCATCGGGCGTGGCGTCACCGATATTGGCGGGCACAGTCAACTCCTTGGCATCGCGTCCACATACCGGGTCTGCCGAGTAACCCTCGAGAACCAGTGCCAACATTCCCGTCCGGCGCCGGCGTCAAACTGTGAGCTAAGCATGGTGGCTCGCAACCATCCGAGACGACATCGGCTCCGAATGCCTCAGACAGCTCACTGAGGAGGACGATGATCACCTATCCCGCCGTTGACAACCTGCCCGAAGAGGCCACCTCCACGTTGCTCGGAGTCTGCACGCAGCTGATGCAGTCGCGGCGCGCGGGCCTGGTTCGGTGGGCCACCTCGGTCTCCGACGCCTTGCTAGTCCAGCTAGTGGCAGTGACCGCGGGCGTAAAAGTCGACGTCAGCGGCATCGAACCCCCGTGCCCGCTCGCCTTCCTCGAGGGCGCCGAGCTGGAAACGCTGCATTCGCTTCTGCGCGCCGGTGCCGAAGCCAGCGACGACGAATCGGTTGTCGACTGGTGTACCCGCATGGACCGACTCATCGTCGCCGACTTCTATCGCCGCACGTACGAACAGGTGGCCGTCGACGCCACGGCCGCCGCCATGGTGGCTGAGGAACGGCGACTCGCGTGCGTGGCCCGGACAGCAGCTCCGCGCCTTCGCATCGTGTCGCAGGCATAGCCGCCGCTGACCCGCGGCCAACGCGCGGCAACTACACCCTGTAGTGGGGCCGTTCGCTGAAGCTGGGACACTGGGGGGCGTGTCACGATCCGATCGCCCGGCTCCTTCCCGGGCCGCTGGGCGGCCCGCATCGTCGCCGCGCACCGACGTCTCGGCGAAGCTGTTCGACGACGCCTGCGCCGTGATTCCCGGTGGAGTGAACTCGCCGGTGCGGGCGTTCAAGGCAGTCGGTGGCACACCGCGCTTCATCACCGCCGCCGATGGCTACTGGCTCACCGACGCCGACGGCAACCGTTACGTCGACCTGGTCTGCTCGTGGGGTCCGATGATCCTCGGCCACGCGCATCCGTCGGTGGTGGACGCCGTGACCAAAGCCGCCGCCAACGGGTTGTCTTTCGGCGCGCCGACGCCCGCCGAAAGCGAGCTGGCCCGCGAGATCATCGATCGGGTGCAACCGGTGGAGCGGATCCGTCTGGTCAACTCCGGCACCGAGGCCACCATGAGCGCGGTCCGGCTCGCCCGCGGCTTCACCGGTCGGGCCAAGATCGTCAAGTTCTCCGGCTGCTACCACGGTCACGTCGACGCGCTGCTCGCCGACGCCGGCTCCGGCGTCGCGACACTGGGCCTGCCGTCTTCACCAGGGGTCACCGGCGCCACCGCAGCCGATACGATCGTGTTGCCGTACAACGACATTGACTCAGTCAGGCAGACCTTCGACAAGTTCGGCGACCAGATCGCCGCGGTGATCACCGAGGCCAGCCCCGGCAATATGGGCGTCGTCCCCCCCGCACCGGGCTACAACGCGGACCTGCGCTCGGTGACCGCCAAGCACGGCGCGCTGCTGATCGTCGACGAGGTGATGACCGGCTTCCGGATCAGCCGAAGTGGTTGGTACGGCGTCGATCCCGTCGATGCCGACCTGTTCACCTTCGGCAAGGTGATGAGCGGTGGCTTGCCTGCCGCGGCGTTCGGCGGGCGCACCGACGTGATGGAACGACTGGCGCCGCTGGGTCCGGTGTATCAGGCCGGCACGCTGTCCGGTAACCCGGTGGCGGTCGCTGCCGGGCTGGCCACGTTGCGCGCCGCGGACGACGCGGTGTACGTGGCGCTCGATGCCAACGCGAACCGGCTGGCTGACCTGCTGTCGGATGCCCTGACGAATGCCGGTGTGGCACATACGATCCCACGGGCCGGCAACATGCTCAGCGTGTTCTTCGGTGAGCACGAGGTGACTGACTTCGCGTCGGCGCGGGCCAGCGAGACCTGGCGTTTCGCGTCGTTCTTCCATGCACTGCTCGACGCCGGTGTCTACCCGCCGTGCAGCGCCTTCGAAGCGTGGTTCGTCTCGGCCGCCCTTGATGAGGAGGCGTTCGCGCGGATCGCGGACGCGCTACCGGCGGCCGCAAAAGCCGCAGCCGCAGCCAAGGAGAGCAGGCCCTGATGGCCGAACAGACCCGCGTCCACCTGGTGCGCCACGGCGAGGTGTACAACCCCGAGGGGGTGCTGTACGGCCGGTTGCCCGGATTTCGGCTGTCCGACAAGGGAAATCGACAAGCGCAGGCGGTGGCCGAGGCGCTTGCCGGCCGCGACGTCGTCGCGGTGATCGCCTCGCCGCTGCAACGCGCGCAGGAGACCGCCGCACCGATCGCCGCCCGCCACAGCCTGCCGGTGGACACCGATCCCGACCTCATCGAGTCGGCCAACTTCTTCGAGGGCAAGCATCTGGGTCCCGGCGACGGCGCCTGGAAGGACCCGCGGTTCTGGTGGCAGCTGCGCAATCCGTTCACCCCGTCGTGGGGCGAGCCGTACAAGCAGATCGCGGCCCGGATGACCACGGCCGTGTTCAAGGCTCGTGCGCGCGCCGCCGGCCACGAAGCGGTGTGCGTCAGCCATCAGTTGCCGGTGTGGACCGCACGGTTGTCGCTGACCGGCAAGCGGCTCTGGCACGACCCGCGGCGCCGCGAGTGCGCGGTGGGCTCGGTGACATCGTTCGTGTTCGACGGCGACCGGGTCGTCGACGTCGAGTACCTCGAGCCGGCACTGAGTTGACCGTGCCGCGGCTGGCGTTCGTCGTCGTGACAGTGGCCGGCCTGCTGGCCGGCTGCTCACACGGTGACGACGCGGTCGCCCAAGGCGGCACCTTCGAATTCGTCTCTCCCGGCGGCAAAACCGACATCAGCTACAACCCGCCAGACCAGCGCGGCCGACCCGGGCCGGTGGCCGGTCCCGACCTGATGGACCCGGGCCGCACACTTTCGGTCGACGACCCTGCCGGCCCCTTTGCAGGGCGCGTCGTCGTCCTCAACGTCTGGGGGCAGTGGTGCGGGCCGTGCCGCGCCGAAGTCACTGCACTGCAACAGGTGTACGACGCCACCCGCGCCGACGGCGTCGCGTTGCTGGGCATCGACGTGCGCGACAACAACCGCCAGGCTGCCCAGGACTTCGTCAACGACCACAAGGTGACGTACCCGTCGATCTACGACCCGGCAATGCGCACCATGATCGCCTTCGGCGGTAAATTCCCCACCTCGGTCATCCCGTCCACGCTGGTGCTCGACCGCCAACACCGGGTGGCCGCGGTGTTCCTGCGCGAGCTGCTCGCCGAGGATCTGCAACCGGTGGTGCAGCGCGTGGCCGCCGAACCCGCCGAGCGGCCCGCGCCGCCAGGACCGCAATGAGCACCGGCTTCACCGAAACCGCCGCTGCCGGGCCGCTTCTGCTGGCATTGGCGGTGTCCGTGCTCGCCGGTCTGGTCTCGTTCGCGTCGCCCTGCGTGGTCCCGCTGGTGCCGGGCTACCTGTCGTATCTGGCCGCCGTGGTCGGCGTCGACGAAGCCGACGACGCCCCGCGGAATGCGCGCTGGCGGGTCGCGGGGTCGGCCGCGTTGTTCGTCGCCGGGTTCACCGTGGTGTTCCTGCTCGGCACCGTCGCCGTACTGGGCATGACCACGACGTTGATCGTCAATCAGCTTGTGCTGCAACGGGTCGGCGGCGTGCTGACCATCCTGATGGGACTGGTGTTCGTGGGCTACGTCCCGGCGCTGCAGCGTCAGTTCCGGTTCGCGCCGCGGCAGTTGTCGACGCTGGCCGGCGCGCCACTGCTGGGAGCGGTCTTCGCGCTGGGCTGGACTCCGTGCCTGGGGCCGACGCTGGCCGGCGTCGTGACGGTCGCGTCGGCCACCGACGGTGCGAGCGTTGCCCGTGGGATCGTGCTGGTGATCGCCTACTGCCTGGGGTTGGGGATCCCGTTCGTGTTGTTGGCTTTTGGATCGGCGATGGCCGTCACCGGGCTCGACTGGCTCAGGCGGCATACCAGGGCGCTGCAGATCTTCGGCGGTGTGTTGCTGATCGCGGTGGGCATCGCGCTGGTCAGCGGCGGCTGGAACGAGTTCGTGTCCTGGCTGCGCGACGGACTGGTGTCCGATGTGAGGTTGCCGATTTGAGCCGGTCCGCTGCGATTGTCTCCAAGCTCCGCAACACCTGGCGGACGCTGACCTCGATGGGCACCGCGCTGGTGCTGCTGTTCCTGCTGGCGCTGGGCGCGATGCCCGGCGCACTGCTCCCGCAGCGCAGCCTCAACGCCGTCAAGGTCGACGACTACCTGGCCGCGCACCCGACGATCGGACCGTGGCTGGATCGGGTGCAGGCGTTCAACGTGTTTGGCAGCTTCTGGTTCACCGCCATCTACACGCTGCTCTTCGTCTCGCTGGTGGGCTGTCTGACGCCGCGGATGATCGAGCATGCCCGTGCCACGCGGGCAAAGCCGGTGCCCGCGCCGCGCAACCTGGCCCGGCTGCCCAAGCACGCCGACGCGACTCTTGCCGGTGAGCCCGACGAATTGGCGGCCACGCTGAGGACCCGGCTGCGGGGCTGGCGCACGGTCGTCCGGCACGGCGACACCATCGAAATCTCCGCCGAGAAAGGCTATCTGCGCGAATTCGGCAACCTGGTCTTTCATTTCGCGCTGCTCGGCCTGCTGGTGGCGGTCGCCGCCGGCAAGCTGTTCGGCTACGAAGGCAACGTCGTCGTCATCGCCGACGGCGGGCCCGGCTTCTGCTCGGCATCACCCGCGGTGTTCGACTCGTTCCGGGCGGGCAACACCGTCGACGGCACGTCGCTGCGCCCGATCTGCCTGCGGGTCAACGACTTCCAGGCGCATTATCTGCCGTCCGGGCAGGCCACGTCGTTCGCCGCGGACATCGATTACCAATCCGGCCGCGATCTCAGCAGTGGCAGTTGGCGGCCCTACCGGCTCGAGGTCAACCACCCGCTGCGGGTCAGCGGCAACCGCATCTACCTGCAGGGCCACGGCTACGCGCCGACGTTCACCGTGACCTTTCCCGACGGCCAGCGCCGCACTTCGACGGTGCAGTGGCGACCGGACAATCCCCGCACACTGCTGTCCTCGGGCGTCGCACGCATCGACCCGCCCGCCGGGTCGTATCCGAACGCCGCCGAACGTCGCCAGCACCAGATCGCCATTCAGGGTTTGCTCGCACCCACCGAGCAACTCCAGGGCGCCCTGTTGTCGTCGAGCTTTCCCGCGCTGAACGCTCCGGCGGTGGCCGTCGACATCTACTCCGGCGACACCGGCCTGGACAGCGGCCGGCCGCAGTCGCTGTACACCCTGGACCCCCATCTCATCGACCAGCACCGGCTCACCCGGGTCAACCGGGTCAATCTGCGCGTCGGCGACCAGGTTCGCGTCGAACAGGGGCCGGCGGCGGGCACCGTCGTGCGTTTCGACGGGGCCGTCCCGTTCGTCAACCTGCAGGTCTCCCACGACCCCGGGCAGATCTGGGTGCTGGTGTCGGCGATCACGATGATGACCGGGCTGGTGGTGTCGCTGCTGGTGCGGCGGCGGCGGATATGGATTCGGCTGCAGACAGCAACGCCCGGTAACGTGAATGTCCAGGTAGGCGGTTTGGCGCGGACCGACAACGCCGGCTGGGGCGACGAATTCGAGCGCCTCGTCGCCAGGTTGCAGGACGGGCTGAAAGCGTCGTCGGCCGAGCCGGTCGCGACCGGAAGGAGCACCTAGTGAATACCACGCATGTGGACGTCGGTTTGGCGCGCAATTCCGACTGGGCGTTCACGTCGTCGGTGGTGATCCTGGTGGTCGCCCTGTTGCTGCTCGCGGTCGAACTCGCCTACACCGGCAGCCGTCGAGTCGAACGCGAACTGGTCAGCGCCGGATCGGTGGGCGCCGACAGCGCGGTCCCCGGCGTCGTGACCGACACCCCAGGCCGACCCCTCGACGAACGTCTCGGCCGAGCCGGCCTCGTTTTGGTCTACGCCGGCATCGCGCTGCTGTTCGGCTGCATCGTGCTGCGCGGCCTGGCGACCGCGCGGGTGCCGTGGGGCAACATGTACGAGTTCATCAACCTGACCTGCTTGTGCGGGCTGACCGCCGGTGCGATCGTGTTGCGCCGCCCGCAGTACCGCCCGCTGTGGGTGTTCCTGCTGCTGCCGGTGCTGATTCTGCTGACGGTGTCCGGGCGCTGGCTCTACACCAACGCCGCCCCGGTGATGCCCGCGCTGCAGTCCTACTGGCTGCCCATCCACGTGTCGGTGGTGAGCCTGGGTTCCGGGGTGTTCCTGGTCGCCGGGGTGGCCAGCATCCTGTTTCTGCTGCGGACCTCGCGGCTCGGTGAACCCGAGACCCCGGGCGGCTTTGCTCGGCTGGTGCAACGGCTGCCCGACGCCCAGACACTGGACCGGATCGCGTACCGGACCACGATCTTCGGGTTTCCGGTTTTCGGCTTCGGGGTGATCTTCGGCGCGATCTGGGCCGAGGAGGCCTGGGGCCGGTACTGGGGCTGGGACCCCAAGGAAACCGTGGCGTTCATCGCCTGGGTGGTGTACGCCGCGTACCTGCACGCGCGGTCGACGGCGGGTTGGCGGGACAGGAAAGCGGCCTGGATCAACGTCGTCGGCTTCGTGGCCATGGTGTTCAACTTGTTCTTCGTCAACCTGGTGACCGTCGGTCTGCACTCCTACGCCGGGGTGGGCTAGACCACGATCAGCAGTCTCTCAGGGACGCTGCGATATGTTCGGGTCAGCAGGGCTGCTCGCTAACAACGCGACCCACGTGTCGCGACAAGGGGAAACTTCACGTGTCTGACCATCCGACGTACGGAGGGTCGCGCGGCCGCGAGGACCATCCGACGTCCGAATTGCCGCCGCACCCGCCACCACCGCCGCCTGCCCCGGAGCCGCAAACCCGCGCGTTCGCCGGGTTCCGCACCGAGCGCCGCTTCAGCGACAACAGAACGCTGGGCGTGCCACCACCGGAAACCCGCGTCGAACCGCGCGCATGGGCGGCCACGCCGTATCAGGGAATGCCACGGGTCGTCGAGTCCGCCGATGGGCCCCGGCGGGTCTACGGCAACTACGGGGGACCGCCGCCCGCGCCGGCCGACGCCGGGCAGTCGCACGGGTCCATCCCGCCCCCGCGCTATCCGGAGTTGTCCACCAGCACCCTGCTGCGCCACGTCAAGCCGGCGCCGACGGAGGGTTGGCGCCGGCTGTTGTTCCGCCTGTCCGGGCAACTGATCAACGTCGGCGAAAGCCCCCGGACCATGCGGTACAACGACCTGACGGTCCAGGTGAACAAACCGCTGCGAGGTTGCTACCGCATCGCGATGCTCTCGCTGAAGGGCGGCGTCGGGAAGACCACCATCACCGCCGCGCTGGGTTCGACCTTCGCCTCGATCCGGGGCGACCGGGTCGTCGCCGTGGACGCCAACCCCGACCGCGGCACGCTGAGCCAGAAGGTGCCGCTGGAGACGCCTGCCACGGTGCGGCACCTGCTGCGCGACGCCGAGGGCATCGACCGCTACAGCGACGTCCGCAGCTACACCTCGCAGGGGCCGAGCCGACTGGAAGTGCTTGCCTCGGAGAGTGATCCGGCGATGTCGGAGGCGTTCAGCGCCGACGACTACGCGCAGACACTGGAGATCCTCGAGCGGTTCTACGGTCTGGTTCTCACCGATTGCGGCACCGGGCTCTTGCATTCCGCGATGACGTCGGTGCTGGACAAGGCCGACGCGCTGGTGGTGGTCAGTTCGGGTTCGATCGACGGCGCACGCAGCGCCTCAGCGACATTGGACTGGCTTGACGCACACGGTCATGAGGATCTGGTCAGCAATTCGATTGCGGTGATCAACGCGGTGCGACCGCGATCAGGCAAGGTCGATATGCAGAAAGTGGTGGACCACTTTTCCCGGCGTTGCCGCGCAGTGCGTTTGGTGCCTTTCGACCCGCATCTCGAGGAAGGCGCCGAGATCGACCTGAACCGGCTGAAGCGGGACACCCGAGAAGCGCTCATCGAGCTGGCAGCCGTGGTCGCCGACGGTTTTCCGAACGATCAGCGCCGGTCCAACGAGCACTTCATCTGACAGATCAACGCGGGTTGTTGTCGCCGTGGCTCAATCGCCACAAGAAGTCCGGATCATCGTCGGGCCCGCGGACGCGACTCTTCGGACGGGTGACCTGTGAACGGGCCACCCGCAAGCCGAGATAAACCAGTGTCCCGAGAACCAGGATTAGGAGCAGGTAGAGCACGCAACACCTCCTTTGTCCGAATATACGCGGCGACCTAGGCTCGCACTGTGTCAAACGGAACGAGCCTCACCGGCCGCGCAGCCGCCAGCGTATTTATCTACGCCGCCGCCCGAGTCGCGCTGATGGCGGTACTCGCCGCGGTCATCTACGGGATCGGCCGAGGTCTTGGGGTGCGGGAGTTCCCGATCGTCGTTGCCTTGCTGTTCGCTCTCGTCATCGCGATGCCGCTGGGCTTTTGGCTTTTCGGCCCGCTGCGACGCCGGGCCACCGCAAGCATCGACGCGGCGACGGAACGCCGCCGCCGCGACCGCGATCAGTTGCGGGCCAGGCTGCGGGGCGAAACGCCGTCCGACGACGCTTCTGACACCTCCGATTGACCGACGTCAACGTGCGGTGAAAGTCAATGCGGCGGCCACCGCGATCGACCAGACCAGCATCGTCAGCCCGGTGTCGCGCAACACCGGAATCAGCTCGACACCGATGCGCCCGGATCGCACCGGCGCCGCGGCCCGCAACGCCAACGGCGTGGCCACCAAACCCGCCGCACACCACGGTGTGGCCACCGTCAGCGTCAGCGTCAACACCGCGGCCGCGGCCAGCAGCGCCTGGTAGAAGATCCGTGTCCCGTTGTCCCCGAGGCGCACCGCCAAAGTGATCTTGCCGGAGTCCGTGTCGGTCGGGATGTCTCGTAAATTGTTGGCCACCAACACTGCTGATGACAGTGCCCCGGTCGCCACCGCCAGCACCACGCCGACCCAGTTCACCCGCAATGCCTGGGTGTATTGCGTGCCCAGCACCGCGACCAGGCCGAAGAACACGAAGACCGCGACCTCGCCGAAGCCCGCGTAGCCGTACGGCTTCGAGCCGCCGGTGTACAGCCAGGCACCGGCGATGCAGACCGCGCCGACGGCGATCAGCCACGGTGCGCTGGTCAGCGCGAGCACCAGCCCGGCTACCGCGCCGAGGGCCAAGCTCGCGATGGCCGCCGCCCGTACCGACCGCGGCGTCGCCAGCCGCGAACCCACCAGCCGCAACGGGCCGGCCCGGTCGTCGTCGGTGCCGCGGATGCCGTCGGAGTAGTCGTTGGCGAAGTTGACCCCGATGATCAGTGCGACGGCGACGGCCAATGCGAGCAGCGCCTTCCACCACACGGCGGCATGCAGCCCCGCTGCGCCGCCGGTGCCGGCAATCACCGGGGCGATGGCGTTGGGAAGGGTTCGCGGTCGCGCGCCGGCGATCCACTGCGCAAAACTGGCCACCTTGTGATCGTTCCATGTCTAGCTACGGCAACAATGAGCAGATGCTCGCCGGTGACGATGCGGAGCGCAGCGACGAAGAGGAGTGGCGATACATGATCGGAGTGATCGGCGGCAGCGGCTTCTACAGCTTCTTCGACTCGGACGCGCGCAGCGTCAGCCTGAACACGCCCTACGGCGAGCCCAGCTCACCGGTGACCATCGGCACGGTGGGGGAGCACGAGGTGGCGTTCCTGCCCCGGCACGGCGCCGAGCACCGCTTCCCGGCCCACAAGGTCCCGTATCGGGCGAACATGTGGGCGCTGCGGGCAGCGGGCGTGCGGCAGGTCTTCGCCCCGTGCGCGGTCGGCAGCCTGACGCCCGACCACGGCCCGGGCACCGTCGTGGTGCCCGACCAACTCGTTGACCGCACCCGTCACCGCGCTGACACCTACTTCGACTCCGGTGCCGCACATGTGTCCTTCGCCGACCCGTACTGCCCGACATTGCGTTCGGCGGTCAGCGGCCTGCCCGGCGTCGTCAACGGCGGCACCATGGTCGTCATCGAAGGTCCGCGGTTTTCCACCCGCGCCGAAAGTCGATGGTTCGCCGCGGCGGGCTTCACACTGGTCAACATGACCGGCTATCCGGAAGCAGTGCTCGCCCGTGAGCTCGGGATCTGCTACGCGACAATAGCTTTGGTCACTGACCTGGATGCAGGCATTGACGAGGGAGCGGGCGTCAAGGTCGACGAGGTGGTCATCGAGTTCGAGAAGAACATCGGGCCGTTCAAGAAACTCGTGCGAGCGGCGATCGACCAGGTCGGCGCCGAGAACACCTGTACCGAGTGTCTGTCGCACACCGGGGTCGCGCTTCGGTTCGACGAGGCCTGAGAGGTCAGCTGGCCTTCGCTTCTTGTTGGGCCTCGTCGTCGGCGCCAGGGGGCCGCGGCGGCCGCCCTCGGCGCAACGTGTCGATCAGGTCGCGATAGGGCCCGACGAGGTAGACGGTGTCGTCGGCGTGCAGCCGGGCGTCGCGCCTCGGGTGCAGCTTGACCAGCCCGTTGGATGTCGTGATGGCGATGACCCTGGTGTGGGTGGACAGCTCGTACATGCGCAGCCCGTCGAGTTCGCTGCCGGCGGCCACCTGCATTCCGCCGACCACGAACGAGCGTTGACCCACCGCGAACGTGCCCAGCACCTGCAGGCCGATCGCCGCGCCGATGAACCACGGCGCTGCCAGCTCGACGGTGGAGCGCACGTTGCTGAAGCCGAACCGCTGTGCGACCGCGAAACCCAGCGCGCGGTCGTACACCCGCAACACCATGGGGATGTCACTCCAGTGCTCCCGGGTCGCGGTTCTCTTTCCCAGCATCTCGGTCATGACGATGCCGGTCTCGATGTTGATCATGTCGTTGCGGGTCAGCACCGCCACGGCGCGGGCGCGGTCCACCCGCGCCGCCTTCAACGTCTGGCGCAGCGTGGCGTCGCCGAAGATCACCGGCACGTCCATGTCGCGCACCGCTGACAGGAATCGGTTTTCCTCGTTGATTTCGATCACCGCGACGTCGTAGCCGGCCGCGGTCAGATCGGTCACGACGCGGATGCCCAGTGCGCTCAGTCCGACGACGACGATGTGGTTGCGCTGATGGCGCACCCGAGGTCGGGCCGAGGCGAAAACGAACCGGCGCGACAACAGCACGTCGGCGACGAATGACACCAACAACGCGGTGGTGGTCACACCGCTGAACATCAACAGCGTCGAGAACGTGCGCAGCCAGGTGGGCTGGTTGACGAAGCTGAAGTCGCCGTAGCCGGTCGTGGTCATCGTCTCGACGGTGAAGTAGAAGGCGTCGATCCAGCCCATCGTGGGTGGAGCCTCGTAACCGAAGCGCAGCACGATCGTTGAGGTGATCAGGACCACGAACGTGGCAGCGACGACGGGATAAAACGTCGGGTTGAAGTCGGCGACGACGCCGCGAACGGCGTCGAACATACGCCGCGGCCACGAATGACGGGTTCGCGTCCGCGTCGCGCCGGGAATCTTGATGCCCTGGGCGGCGATCTCGTCCGCGGTGCCGATCATCATCGCCCAGTCACCCGCGTGCACCCGCTGATCCCGGCCGGGGCATACCTCCAGCTCGCCGGGGTCGGGCGCGTCGTCGCCGTGAATCACCGCGACCGGGGCCAGGTCGCCGTACAGTTCGCGCAACGTCGCATCCCGGGACGCCCTGCTCCCCGAGACCACGAACTCGATGCCGGCGGCTTTGAACCGGTGAGTGGTCTGCGCCAGGCAGGCCTCGACAAGGAGCGGCGCGGCGAGATCAGCGACGTCCAGGATCGCGCCGGGCCCGTTGTCGTTGGCGACGGCTTCGCGCAGCACCTCGTTGGCCACCCTGGCCACCACGCGCACGTTGGGGCTGGCTTTTCTTGCCAGCAAGGCGATTTCGAGGTTTCGCGCATCGTCATCGCCGGCGCAGACCACGGCCAGCGCTTCGGACACGTCGGCCAGGGCGAGTTCCCCGCCGACGCCGGCCTCGGACGTCTCGGCGTCGAGCAGCCTGACGACGGTCGCGCCGACGTTTTTCAGTTCGTCGGCAACCGTCGTGGCGAGCGCATCGTCACCGCTCACGATGAAATGGCGTTGCATGCTCACTCGATGCCTGCGTGCCTGTTCACCAGGGCATTATGTCATCCGACCCTGATTCGGCCCGCGCTATCAACGCCGACCGGTCGACCTTGCCGATGCCGCGCATCGGCAAGGAGTCCACGATGTGCAGCTCGCGCGGCGCAGCGGTGCGAGCCAATGTCCGCATCACGTGTGCCCGCAGCGTGTCGAGTGCGGGCGGGGCGCAACCGCCGGCCACCACGACCGCGGCGACGACCCGCTGGCCCAGTCGCTCGTCGGCCCGTCCGAACACCGCACAGTCGGTCACGTCGGGATGAGTCCGCAAGGCCGCCTCGACCAGCTGCGGCAGCACCGTCAAGCCGCCGGTGCTGATCGCATCGTCGACCCGGCCCAGCACGTTGAGCACACCCGAATCGTCAACTGCACCAATGTCGTCGGTGTGAAACCAGCCGGGCTCGGCGAACGGGTCGGGGTCCGGCGGGTTGCGGTAGCCCTTGGCCAGCGTCGCGCCGCCGATCGCGATCCGTCCGCCATCGTCGATCCGCACGTTCACGCCGTCGAGGGGGACGCCGTCGTAGACGCAGCCGCCGGCGGTCTCGCTCATGCCGTAGGTGCGCACCACGCGAATGCCGGCCCGGGCCGCGGAATCCAGGATCGGCTGCGGGGCCGGGCCGCCGCCGATCAGCACGGCGTCCAGGTCGGCCAGCGCAGCCGTGGCAGCGGGATCGGTCAGCGCCTTGGCCAACTGCGTGGCGACCAACGACGTGTAGCGGCGGCCCGAGCCGAGTTCGTCCACAGCTGAAGGCAATTGGCCGACATCGAAGCCGGCTGAGACGTCGAGCTGGACCGGGACGGAGTCGGCCAGCAGACTTCGCACCAGCACTTGGACGCCGGCGATGTGGTACGGCGGCAGGGCCAGCAGCCACCGGCCCGCCCCGCCCAGCCGATCGTGGGTGGCCGCGGCGCTGGCGGTCAGTGCGGCGGCGGTGAGCAACGCGCCTTTGGGTGCACCGGTGGTGCCCGACGTCGTCACCACCACAGCCACGTCGTCGTCGACGACCTCACCCACCCGCAGCGCGGACATTGTGAGCTGCCGCTCGTCATCGGCCGGCATCGGCAGCAGCGCGGACGCCCGACCGTTCAGAACCTGCTCCAGGGCAGCGAGCAGCGGTTGCGCCGAGGAGCCCTGCGCCACGGCGAACGAGCGGAGGACGGCTATCCGGTTCCCTCGCCGTCGCGGGCGCCGTCCAGCGGCCAGCCCTTGGCGGCCAGGCGTTCCCGCACCCGTTCGACGTCCACCGGAGAAGGCAACTCGTCGGTGAGTTGGGTGATCAACACGCCGATGTCGACGTGATCGAAGTCGCCGCGCTGCATCAGCGCCTGCGTGACCTGCTTGACCTCGTCGTTACTCAGCCGCCGGGACAGCAGGGCGAGCACCGAGATGTAGTCAGTGGGCGGGATGCCTTCCGGGTAGCCCGCACGCAGCCAGGAGACTACGGAGGTCAGGAATCGGTTCACAGTGTCTCAACTTCCCCCGCCGGGACGTTGGTAAGCCTCAAAAGAGATTACGTTCTGATGCTACGCGGGCTTGGCGCCGAGAACGTACATGCCGGTATGCGCTCCGATGAATTCCCGGGCGACGTACACCACGCCGATCACGACCGCGACCAGGGCCAGTGCGTAGAGCGCATAGGAGATCGCCGTCAATGCAGGGTTCTTCTGCTTGACCGCCGCGCCGTCGGAGCCGATAACACCATCGCCAACGGCGCCCGCTCGCACGGCCAGCGCGAACAGGGCCGGCAGTCCGCTGCCGAGGATCAGACCGAAGATCAGAATCTTGACCGACGCCTGATAGTTGAACCAGTGATTCAGGTGGCTCATAGCGTGCCTGCCTTCTTTGCCTCGGCGGTGTGAGGAGCGGCTTCTGCGTCGCTGAAGGGAGAGCCGGCGATGCCGGGCTTGCCATGCTCGTCGAGCCCGGCGGTCAGGTCACCCTTCCACTCCGCGTTGACGTTGTTGTGGTCGACCTTCGACTTGCGCGACTGCACGTAGATGGCCCCGGCCACCGCTGCCAGCAAGACGAAGCCGACGATCGCGCCGGCATAACCGCCGATCCCGTGGGTCACCCAGTACGTGACGGCCCCGACCAGGCCGGCCGCGGGCAGGGTGATCAGCCATGCGGTCGCCATCCGGCCCGCGACCCCCCAGCGAACCTCAGCGCCGGGTTTACCCACGCCGCTACCGAGTACGGATCCGGTCACCACCTGGGTGGTGGACAGCGCGTACCCGAACTGAGCCGACAGCAGAATGATGACCGCTGACGACGACTCGGCGGCCATCCCTTGCGGCGACTTGATCTCGACGAGGCCCTTGCCCATGGTGCGAATGATCCGCCAGCCGCCGGTGTAAGTGCCCGCTGCCATCGCGCATGCGCAGGCAAAGATCACCCAGAACGGCGGCAGGGCCTCGGTCCGGCTGACCGCGCCGTACGAGATCAGCGCCAGGAAGATCACGCCCATCGTCTTCTGCGCATCGTTCGTGCCGTGTGCCAGCGACACGAGGGAGGCCGAAAAGATCTGGCCGCGGCGGAACGCCGTTTCGCTGCGCTCTTCCGGGACACCGCGATTGATCCGGTACACCAGCCAGGTGCCTACCGCTCCCACGATGCCGGCCAACAGCACCGACACCAGGGCCGGGATCAACACCCGGGAGACCACGCCGGTCCAGATCACCCCGTGCGCGCCGGCCGCCGCGATCATGGCGCCGACGATGCCACCGACCAGGGCGTGCGACGAGCTCGACGGGATACCCAGCAGCCAGGTCAGCAGGTTCCAGACGATCCCACCGACCAGGCCGGCGAACACCAGCTGGAGCGTCACCAGGTGACCGTTCACCAAGTCCTTGGCGATCGTCCCGGCGACGGCGGTGGACAGGAACGCTCCTGCAAGGTTCAACACCGCCGATAGCGTGACCGCCTGCTTCGGCTTGAGTGCGCCACTGGCGATGGACGTGGCCATCGCATTGCCGGTGTCGTGGAAGCCGTTGGTGAAATCGAATGCGAGGGCGGTGATCACGACGATGATCAAGAGGAACAACTGAAGATTCACGGGCTCAATTCTGCGGTGTCGGGGGTGCAGTTGTCGAAAGAACAAGGTCGGGAAACCAAGGTATTCTGCACTCGTCGTCAGATGTTCGCCTGGGGTTAACCTCCGGGCTTGGCCTGTTCACGGCGCGTATCGCGACGAAGAGGATGATCCGCCGGGATCTCGACGAAGATCAGCGTGACGCCGTCGGGATCGGTCACATGCATCTCGTGCAGGCCCCACGATTCCTGGCGGGCCTCGCGGGCGATCGGCACGCCCCTTCCTTCCAGCTCGGCTTGCGTTGCCCGCACGTCACGCACCTGCAGCCACAACGCACCCGGAAACTCTCCGGCCGGGTGCTCCGGCGCGCCGTGACTGGCCAGCTCGATCAGCGATTGGCCGGCGTAAAAGACTGTGCCCGCGCCATAGTCGCGGAAGATCGCCAAGCCGAGTTCATCTCGGTAAAACGTCAGCGACCGCTCGTAGTCGGCGGGCCTGAACAGCATCCGGCTCGCCAGGATCTCCATGCCTTCGTGTCTAGCACGCTGCTCAGGGCTGAAGCCGATTGCGCCTGATCAGGTTCGTCGCGAAACCGGGGCCGAACGTGTCCAGCGCCTGAGCCACGATCGCCATTCGCGGCGCGATCCGGACCGGCCGGTTGCGGGCCGCGGTGATCATCCATCCAGCGGCCTCCTGGGTGCTCAGAGCCGGCAACCCCTGGTATTCCTTGGTGGGCGCGATCATCGGAGTGGCCACCAGCGGGTAGTACAGCGTGGTCGAGCTGACGCCTTTTCTGGCCCATTCGGTCTCGGCCACCCGGCTGACCGCCGACAGCGCGGCCTTCGATGCGTTGTAGACGCCGAACAGCGGTGAGGCTTCGCTGAAGACCCCCCAGGTCGCCACGTTGATGATGTGCCCGTCGCCGCGGTCCAGCATTGCGGGCGCGATGCCGCGGATCAGCCGCAGCGGCGAGTAGTAGTTGAGCACCATCGTCCGCTCGACGTCATGCCAGCGTTCCAGCGACTCTGCCAGTGGCCGGCGAATGGACCGCCCCGCGTTGTTGATCAAGATGTCGACTCCGCCGAACCGCTGGTCGACGTCGGCGACCAACGCGTCGACGGCGTCCAGGTCGGACAGATCGCAAGGGATCGCGACGGCGTTGCCGCCGCTTGCGGTGATGCGACCCACCACCTCGTCCAGCAGATCCTTGCGGCGAGCGACCGCGATCACCGTGGCACCCCGGCGGGCGAACTCCTCGGCGGCGCTCTCGCCGATCCCGGAGGAGGCGCCGGTCAGCAGGATTCGTTTGCCGTCGAGGTCGACCAGCTTCGCTGCAGGCCGGTAGAGCCTGAACGACTCGGTGATCGGCGGCCGCATCGAGGTCAGCGTGATCTGCTCGGACAGTCGACGCAAAGGGTTCTTACTCACAGGTCAGGAGTCTAGGTGGCGTCCATCGGACCGAGATCGACGCTAGTGCGATGTGCTGTCGCACCTTTTCGCGCGTCGACGCCGATCTCGGCGTTGCCAGCTCTAGAAATACCGCGGGAACGCGCTCCAGTCGGGCGGCCGCTTTTCCAGGAACGCGTCGCGGCCCTCGACGGCTTCGTCGGTCATGTAGGCCAGCCTGGTGGCCTCGCCGGCGAACAGCTGCTGGCCGACCAGTCCGTCGTCGAGCAGGTTGAACGCATACTTCAGCATCCGTTGCGCCTGAGGCGATTTCGCGTTGATCTCGGCTGCCCACTGGATCGCCTCGGTCTCCAGCTCGGCATGGTCGACGACGGCGTTGACCGCGCCCATGTGATGCATCTGCTCGGCGGTATACGGCCGGCCGAGGAAAAAGATCTCGCGGGCGAACTTCTGACCCACCTGCCTGGCCAGGTAGGCGCTGCCGTAGCCGCCGTCGAAGCTGCCGACGTCGGCATCGGTCTGCTTGAACCGGGCGTGCTCGCGGCTGGCCAGGGTGAGGTCGCAGACCGCGTGCAGGCTGTGCCCGCCGCCGGCGGCCCAACCGTTGACCAGGCAGATCACCACCTTGGGCATGAACCGGATCAGCCGCTGGACTTCGAGGATGTGCAGTCGTCCGGCCCGCGCGACGTCAACGGTGTCCGCGGTCTCCCCTTCTGCGTACTGGTAGCCGCTGCGCCCGCGGATCCGCTGATCGCCGCCGGAGCAGAACGCCCACCCGCCGTCTTTGGGTGAGGGTCCGTTGCCGGTCAGCAGCACCACGCCGATGTCAGGTGACATCCGGGCGTGATCGAGCACGCGGTAGAGCTCGTCGACGGTGTGCGGGCGAAAGGCGTTGCGCACCTCGGGCCGATTGAACGCCACCCGCACGGTCGCGTCGGCGACGTGGCGGTGGTAGGTGATGTCGGTGAGCTCACCGAACCCGTCGACAGGCTTCCAGGAGTCAGCGTGAAAAGGATTGTCGCTCAAAGTTATTGAATTCCGTCCAGTCGAAACACCGCGGGCAACTCGAGGCCGCCGACCGTCATCGGCGTGACGGGGGTCGACCGCTTGCGTCCCGATGTGCGGCCAGGCACCGTCAGCACGACCGGGCCTTCGCCGCCGAAATTGAGGCCCAGCCGCGACATACGGATGAAGACCTTGTTCGCCGGTTTGAGCCACCACGGCGGCCGGACCGATTCGCTCATAGGCCGACCGTACTCGTCAGCTTTGGTCGACGAACCTCTCGATGCCGTGCGGCAACGGGTCGGCTCCAGGCGCGGTGACGGCGTCCAGGCGCGCGACCTGATCTGCGCTGAGCACGATGTCGCCCGCGCCGATGTTCTCCTCGAGATGGCCGATCGACTTCGTGCCCGCGATCAACAGCGTGTTCGGCGCGTGAGCCAGCAGCCAGGCCAGCCCGACCTGTGCCGGTAAGACGTCAAGTTCGCCGGCGATATCGAGCACCACCGGATTCTCGGCGACCTTCGGGAAGCCGGGGAACGCCGACCCGAGCGGGAAATACGGCACCCAGGTGATGTCTTCGGCTTTACAGACGTCGAGCATCGCCTCTTGAGAACGGTCGAGCAGGCTGTAGGCGTTCTGCACGCAGACGATGCCCGCAGGCAGTGCACGCTGCAGGATCTCCAGTGGCACGCTGCTGATCCCGATCCCGCCGATCTTGCCCTCGTCGCGCAGCGCGATCATCTCGGCCAGCTGGTCGTCGAGGTCGACGATCTGGTCGTCTTCGGCCTGCACGCCCGGCCCCAGGTCCATGCGGCGCAGGTTCACCACCGGCACGCAGTCCACGCCGAGCTGGCGCAGGTCGTCTTCGACCGCGGCGCGCAGTTCGGCGGGCTTTTGCGCGGCGGCCAGCGGCACCGGTTCGCCGCCGGTGAAGCGGGCACCGACCTTGCTGACGATGACGAGATCGTCGCGGTAGGGCGACAGCGCAGCGTGGATGCGGCGATTCACCTCGCCGGGACCGTAGAACGACGCGGTATCGATGTGGTTGACCCCGAGTTCGACGGCGCGGCGCAGTACCGCGGCGGCGTCATCGGGCGCGGGTTCGAAAAGTTGCATCGCACCGTAGCCGACTCGCGCAACGGTGTGGGTGCCGATGCGACCGATGCCGCCTGGCTTGTCTGTCATGGTGCTCCCTTGGTCGTGAGACACTTGGAAATATGCGGAGGTTCCTCCGCTTCGTACGGTAGCAGAAACGGAGGAGGCTCCGCTTTGGCTGGCAGCGTTCGGTCCGATGCGCGGCGCAATCGGGAGAAGTTGCTCGAGGTGGCGACCGCGGCATTCGCCGCCGCAGACGGCCGACCGGTCTCGCTGGAGTCGGTCGCCCGCGACGCCGGCTTCGGGATCGGCACGCTCTACCGCCATTTCCCTAACCGGGAGGCCCTCGTCGAGGCTATTTACCGGACCGAACTCGCCGACGTGGCTGCGGCCGCCGTACAGCTGCTCGAGCGGCATCCCCCGAAGACGGCGCTGCGCCGCTGGATGGACCGGTACGCAAGCTTCGTGGCCGCCAAGCGCGGGATGGCCGAGTCGCTGCACGCGATATTCGATTCGGGTGCGATGCAACCCAGTACGACTCGCGACAGCATCGCCGGTGCCGTCGACCTGTTGCTGCGGGCCGGCGCCGACGACGGCAGCCTTCGCTCTGATGTGCAAGCCGACGACGTGGTGTCCGGTCTCATCGGCATCTTTCTGGCGAGCGGTTCACCTGAACAAACCGGCCGGCTGCTGGACCTGTTGGTCGCCGGCGTCGCTCGTTGAGGGAATCAATCGGTGCCCGCCGTGTTAGATCCAGTCATGACACTTAACGACGCAGCGCGCGAGCTGATCGGCAACGGCGCCGACGCGACCCTGGTGACGATCAATCCCGATGGCAGCCCTCAGGTATCGCTGGTCTGGGTGGCGTTGCGTTCCACGCCCGACGGCGACGAGTTGGTGACGGCGCACCTCGCTGAGCACAAAAAGGTCCGCAACATCCGTCGCGACCCTCGCGTCGCTGTGACGATCGCGGCTCCCGGCGACCTCAACAGGGAACTACGGCCTTATCTCTCGATCGACGGGTCCGCCTACATCGAAGAGGGCGGCGCGCCGGAACTGCTCGAAGCTCTGTCGGCGGAGCTGTTGGACCCCAACGTGTTCCCGCCGAAGGACGCGCCACCCGGGTTCGTGACCCACATCCGCATCGAGAAAGTGGGCGGCGTCGGGCTCTAGCAGTATTGCCGAGCGTGAAGCCAGTTTCACGTTGGGGCGCGAGCGTGAAGCCAGTTTCACGCTCGACCCGGAAACTCAGCCGACCGCTCGGCCGGCGCCTTCCCAGAACCGCGCCCGCACGGCCTTCTTGTCCGGCTTGCCCAGCCCGGTCAGCGGGAGTGCGTCGACCACCTCGACCCGCTTGGGTGACTGCACCGAACCCTTGCGCTCCTTGACCGCGGCCTGAATCTCGGCGGTCATGGTCTCGATCGCCGCGTCGTCGGTCGGCGCGTCGGACCGCAGCACCACCACCGCGGTGACGGCCTCGCCCCACTTGTCGTCCGGCGTCCCGACCACACACACTTGAGCGATCGAAGGGTGTTCGGCCACAACGTCTTCCACTTCGCGGGGGAACACGTTGAAGCCGCCGGTGACGATCATGTCCTTGACCCGGTCGACGATGAAGTAGAAGCCGTCTTCGTCTTCACGCGCCATGTCGCCGGTGTGCAACCAGCCGTCTTTGAAAGTCTTCGAGGTCTCGTCAGGTAAATGCCAGTATCCGCCGGCCAATAGTGGGCCGCTGACACAGATTTCACCCGGCTCGCCCTGCGGCACCGGTGTGCCGTCCTCGCCCAGCAGCGCCACCCGGGCGAACAACGTCGGGCGCCCGCACGACGTCAGCCGCTTCTCGTCGTGATCGGCCTTGGCCAGATACGTGATCACCATCGGCGCCTCGGACTGCCCGTAATACTGGGCGAAGATCGGACCGAACCGCCGGATCGCCTCGGCCAGTCGCACCGGGTTCATCGCCGACGCGCCGTAGTAGACGGTCTCCAGCGAGGACAGGTCGCGGGTGTGCGAATCCGGGTGGTCCATCAACGCGTACAGCATCGACGGCACCAGCATGGTCGCCGTAATCTTCTGCTCCTCAATGACTTTGAGCACCTCGGCGGGGTCGAACTTGCCCAGCACCACCATCTCGCCGCCCTTGACCACCGTCGGCGTGAAGAACGCGGCGCCGGCGTGCGACAGCGGCGTGCACATCAGGAAGCGCGGGCTTTCCGGCCACTCCCACTCGGCGAGCTGGATCGCGGTCATCGCGGCGATGTTTCCGGTCGTCCCGATCACGCCCTTGGGCTTGCCGGTGGTGCCGCCGGTGTAGGTCAGGCCACCGACGTTGTCCGGCGGCAGGTCGGCGACTGTCAGCGGCTTGGGCTGGTACTTCGCCGCCTCGGCTGACAAATCGACGGCTTGCCCTTCGAGCTCGTCAGGCACCGGCCCGATGGTCAAGATCTGCTTGAGCGAGTCGACCTTCTCCAGCAGGCCCAGCGCGCGCTCGACGAACATCGGGTTGGGGTCGATGATCAGCGAGGTGACGCCGGCGTCGGACAGCACGTAGGCGTGGTCGTCGAGTGAGCCCAGCGGGTGCAGCGCGGTGCGCCGGTAACCCTGAGTCTGGCTGGCGCCGAGGATCATCAGCACCTCGGGACGGTTCAACGACAACAACCCGACGGTGACGCCCTTGCCGGCGTCGAGCGCCTCGAAGGCCTGGATGTACTGGCTGATCCGCTCGGCCAATTGGCCACCGGTCAGGGTGGTGTCGCCGAGGAACAGCACCGGCCGGTTCTTGTGGCGCTTGAGCGCCCCCACGAGCAGGTGGCCGTTGTGGGTCGGATTGCGCAACAGGTCATCACTCATCTGGTCAGACTAGAACGTGTTGCAATTCTTGTCTGCCACCCCCTCGCGCACCCCAAGTTCACTCGGCTGACCGGTGGCGACCCGCGTCGAACGGCTCCGCCGCCCTCGCGATCGCCACTACCATTCTCGCCCATGGCCGCCGCAGATGTCGTCATCACCGGAACCGTGCTGACCGTCGATGACGCCAGGCCCACTGCAGAGGCGCTTGCACTAGCCGATGGCCGCATCATCGCGGTGGGCGACCGATCCGCCATCGCGGGCGTCATCGGCCCCGACACCCAGACCATCGATATCGGCGACGGCTGTGTGATGCCGGGATTCATCGAGGCGCACGGTCATCCGTTGATGGAGGCGGTTGCGCTGTCGGACCGCATCGTCGACATCCGCCCGGTCACCGTCGCCAAACCCGACGACGTCCTCGCCGCGGTCCGTCACGAAGTCGCGGTACGAGGACAGACCGGCGCCTACCTGAACGGCTGGGACGCGCTGCTGCAATCCGGCCTGCCCGATCCGAATCTCGACTGGCTCGACGACATCGCACCGGACAGCCCGCTGGTCATCATCCACAACTCCGGGCACAAGGCCTTCTTCAACTCGCACGCTGCGCGCCGCAACGGGTTGACCCGCGACACCGCAGACCCCAAGGGCGCCAAGTACGGTCGTAACGCCGAAGGTGAACTGGATGGCACCGCCGAGGAGATCGCCGCGGTGTTCCCGCTGCTGGGCGGCGCCATTGCGCCCGACGAATACCCGGCGATGCTGCGCGCCGAGTGCGTCCGGCTCAACCGCGCCGGGCTGACTACCTGCTCGGAGATGGCTTTCGACCCGAATTTCGGCCCGGTGCTCGCTGCGCTGCACGACGACCTGACAGTGCGGCTGCGCACCTACGAGGTGTCTAACCCGGCGATGTCCACCGCCGCCGCGCCTGGCCAGGGTGATGACATCGTGCGGCAGGTCGGCATCAAATGCTGGGTCGACGGTTCGCCGTGGATCGGCAATATCGCGTTGTCGTTTCCGTATCTGGATACCGACGCCACCCGCACCATCGGGGTGACGCCGGGTTCCTGCGGCTGCGCCAACTACACCTCCGAACAGCTGACCGAGATCGTCGACGCCTACTATCCGCTGGGCTGGCAGATGGCATGCCACGTGCAGGGCGACGCCGGGGTCGACACCATCCTCGACGTGTATGAGCAAGCACTGCAACGTAATCCACGCGACGACCACCGACTGCGGCTCGAGCATGTCGGCGCGATCCGGCCCGAGCAACTGCAGCGCGCCGCCGACCTCGGCGTCACTTGCAGCATCTTCGTCGACCAGATCCATTACTGGGGTGACGTCATCGTCGACGGTCTATTCGGTCCCGAGCGCGGATCCCGTTGGATGCCGGCAGGTTCCGCGGTGGCCACCGGCATGCGCATCTCGCTGCACAACGATCCGCCGGTGACGCCGGAGGAACCGCTGCGCAACATCAGCGTCGCCACGACCCGGATTGCGCCCAGCGGTCGGGTGCTGGCCCCCGAAGAACGACTCACCGTCGACCAGGCGATCCGCGCGCAGACCATCGACGCGGCCTGGCAGCTGTTCGCCGACGACATCGTCGGCTCGCTGGAAGTCGGCAAATACGCCGACCTGGTGGTGCTGTCAGCCGATCCGCGTGCCGTGCCGCCGGAGGGCATCGCCGACCTCGATGTCCGCGCAACGTTTTTGGCGGGCCGTCAGGTCTACGGGCAATGAGCGTCGCACTAGCCGACGTGCTGGACCGGCTGCATGTGGTCTCGCTGCCGATGCGGGTGCGCTTCCGTGGCATCACCACCCGCGAGCTGGCGCTGATCGACGGCCCGGCCGGCTGGGGCGAATTCGGCGCCTTCCTCGAATACGGCGACGCCGAGGCTGCGCACTGGCTGGCCGCCGCGCTCGACTCGGCCTACCGGATGCCGCCGCCGCCACTGCGTGATCGCATCGATGTCAACGCGACGGTCCCCGCGGTGCCCGCCGAACAGGTGCCCGACATCCTGGGCCGCTTTCCCGGCGCCCGTACCGCGAAGGTGAAGGTCGCCGAACCCGGCCAGACCCTCGACGACGACGTCGCCCGCGTGGACGCGGTACGCGCCTTGGTGCCCATCGTGCGGGTCGACGCCAACGGCGCGTGGACCGTTGCGCAGGCCGTCGAGGCCGCCGCCGCGCTGACGGTGGGCGGTCCGCTGGAGTACCTCGAGCAGCCCTGCGCCACGATCGAGGAACTCGCCGAGTTGCGCCGACGGGTCGACGTCCCGGTCGCCGCCGACGAGAGCATCCGCAAGGCCGGTGACCCGCTCGCCGTGGTGCGCGCCGGCGCCGCCGACATCGCCGTGCTCAAAGTTGCTCCGCTGGGCGGCATTTCGGCGCTACTCACGATTGCTGCCCAGATCGACATCCCGATCGTGGTGTCCAGTGCGCTCGACTCGGCGGTGGGGATTGCGACCGGGCTGGCCGCCGCGTCGGCTCTGCCGGAGCTGAATCATGCCTGCGGGCTGGGCACCGGCCGGCTATTCGTCGAGGACGTCGTCGAGTCGGTCGCCGCCGTCGACGGCTACCTGCCGGTCGGACCGGTTACGCCCGACCCGGAACGGCTGCAGGCGCTGGCCGCGCCCGCTCAGCGTCGGCAATGGTGGATCGACCGGGTTACGGCCTGCTTCCCGCTGATGTCCTGATTTGTGGGGTGCATGGCGTAGACGACATGGCGTCCGTGGCTGACACTGGCGGTATGACACGAAAAGTGCTGGTCGTTGGCTTTCCGGGCGTTCAGGCGCTGGATCTGGTCGGTCCGTTCGAGGTGTTCACCTCCGCGTCGTTGTTGCTGGGCGCCCAGGGCCGAGCGGGCTACCGGCCGGTGGTTGCATCGCTCGACGGGCGGCCCGTCGACACCGAGACCGGGCTGACCTTCGGCGCCGTCGAACTGCCCGATCCCGGCCGGCCCATGGAAGCCATCGACACCTTGGTCCTGCCGGGTGGCCGCGGAGCCCGCAATGGTCGACGCGACCCGCGCCTGATCGACTGGATCGTGGCCGCGGCGCCGCAGGCTCGCCGGGTCGTCACGGTGTGCACCGGTACGTTTCTGGCTGCCGAGGCCGGCCTGCTCGACGGTTGCCGGGCGACCACGCACTGGGCCCACGCTGCCGAGCTGGCGCGCGAATTCCCCGCTATCGAGGTCGACCCGGACCCGATCTTCGTGCGCAGCTCGCCGACGGTGTGGACGGCGGCCGGTGTCTGCGCGGGCATCGACCTGTCGCTGGCATTGGTCGAAGAAGACCACGGGACCGAACTGGCGCAGACGGTGGCCCGACATCTGGTGATGCATCTGCGCAGGCCCGGCGGGCAGACGCAGTTCGCCGCGCCGGTGTGGGTGGCGCGAGCCAAACGCGAACCGATCCGCGCGGTCCAAGACGCCGTCGAATCCGAGCCGGGCGGGGTGCACGGCATCAACGACTTGGCTCGCATCGCCGCGATGAGCCCACGGCATTTCACCCGGGTGTTCACCGACGAGGTCGGTGAGGCGCCGGGCGCCTACGTCGAACGCGTCCGCACCGAGGCGGCCCGCCGCCAACTCGAGCAGACCAACGACACCGTGGTGGCCATCGCGACCCGCTGCGGCTTCGGCACAGCGGAAACCATGCGCCGCAACTTCATTCGACGGATCGGCATCTCGCCCGATCAGTACCGAAAGACATTCGCCTGAACCCACAGAGCGGTTCAGGACGACCACGTTTAGACCGTGGGTCGAGGGGTAGCACTCATAAATCAGCACATCACTTTGATTGGAGGAATCATGGCAACTGGGGAAACAGGCTTTCAGGACATCGAATTCGACCTGGTTTCAGTGCAATACCACTCACTCAAAGCCGGACATGATTATGGGCAGTATGTCCGGGACGCGAAGAATGCCGGACTTGACGACGTCGCCTCCTTTTTTGAGGAGGTCATGGCGCAGGACTCGGAGCGGGCCAAGCGCTGCCACGACCTTCTTGCCAAGGTTCAGTCCTCGTAGGGGCGTCTAATACCCAGCCGTTGTGGGATCGCGCGCTGTCGGCGGCGCGGGGCAAAGCCCATCGCTAGCCCGCGATCGCGTCGATCAGGGCACCGGGTTCGTCGATCGAGACGAAGGTCCGCGCCCCCGGTACCTCGATCAGCTTGGCGTTGCTGAACGCCGCAGCCAGCCGCCGGCCCAGGCTGGGCGTGAAAACCCGATCTCCCTGACCCCAGACCAGCGTGACCGGCTTGTCGAACCGGTTCAGGCGGGCCGCCACATCGGTGAGGTCGGCCGGCGCAACCTGACGTAGCAGCGCGGCCAGATCACGGCAGATGCGGGCGTCGTTCAGGCACGGTGCGATCCACTCCGCCGTCAAGCGCGAATCGGGTTGGCTTACCAGCAGACCGAAGCCGAGAGCAGAGCGTCGCAGCGCGCTCAGCCGCATGGGCCGCAACATTGCCCGGATCGACAGCGGACCGCGCAGCAAGCCGAACACCCTGTTGAAGGGGAACGGCGGGCACTTGTCGAAGGCATCGCAGTTGGTCAGCACCAGCCGGCCGATCCGCTCCGGGTTGGCGTCGACCACCAGTTGGCAGATCCCGCCGCCGGTGTCGCTGCCGACCAGCGTCACGTCGGAGAGGTCCAGGGCGATGATCGCGTCGTTGACGATCTCCGCGACCCCCGACAGCGACAACGAGCCGGTCTCGTTGACCGGAATGGTGTGCGAGCCCAGCGGCAGGGTCGGCACGATGCAGCGGTAACCGCGGCGTCCCAGATCGTCGGCGACTTCGCGCCACAGTTTTCCGTCGACCAGGATGCCGTGCACGAAGAACACCGTCGGATACGCAGAATCCTGCGGCCCGAATTGCTGATATTCGATGGTTGCCTGCTTGAGCGCCAGTTGTGTCATGTGGACAGTCAAGGTCCGGACCCGCTGCCAGGTCGACGCGGCGCACTGCCAAACGCTGCCAGCGCGGCGCGGCGCCTCGGGTATCGCGTAGTTTCGTCGTCGTGATCAACCTGGCTTACGACGTCACCGGGACCGGCGAGCCCGTCCTCTTCATCGCCGGCCGAGGCGGTCTGGGGCGCACCTGGCACCTGCACCAGGTTCCGGCCTTCAAGGCGGCCGGCTACCGGGTCATCACATTCGACAACCGCGGTGTCGGCGCGACAGCCAATGCCGACGGATTCACCACCGAGACGATGGTCGCCGACACCGTGGCGCTCATCGAGTCCTTGGGGGTGGGCCCGGTGCGCATCGTCGGGGTGTCGATGGGTTCCTACATCGCGCAGGAAATGATGGTGGTCCGGCCCGATCTGGTGAGTCAGGCGGTGTTGATGGCGACCCGCGGACGGTTGGACCGCGCGCGCGAGTTCTTCCGCACCGCCGAGGACGAGTTCGCCGCCGCCGGGGTGTCGTTGCCGACGTCGTACGACGCGAAATTCCGCTTGCTGGAGAGCTTTTCTCCCAAGACGCTGAACAACGACGAGGCCGTCGCTGAGTGGATCAGCATGTTCACCATCTGGCCGACCAAGGTCACTCCGGGCCTGATCCGCCAGGGCGCCGCGTCGCCGCAGGGCAACCGGTTGCCGGTTTACCAGAGCATTCCCAACCAGGTGCTGGTGCTGGGCTTCGCCGACGACGTGGTGACACCGCCGCACCTGGGCAGGGAAGTCGCCGACGCCATCCCCAACGGCAGCTACCAGCGGATCGCCGACACCGGTCACCTCGGATTCATCGAGCGCCCGGACATCGTCAACGCTGCGATCCTGGACTTCTTCACCCAGGTGCCGTTCTAAAGCCCCCGCGGTTTGACGGCCGGGCTCCTCAGCCGACCCAGAGGGGCCGCATCGTCGCGCGACTAAGCTGGTCTGGTGAATCCCTCGACGGCCCAGGCACGCGTGGTCGTCGACGAGTTGATCCGCGGCGGTGTCCGGGATGTGGTGCTCTGTCCCGGCTCGCGTAACGCTCCGCTGGCGTTTGCGCTGCAGGACGCCGACCGGGCCGGCACGGTGCGGTTGCACGTCCGCATCGACGAGCGGACCGCCGGTTTTTTGGCCATCGGACTGGCGATCGCCGCAGGGACACCGGTGTGCATCGCGATGACGTCGGGCACCGCGGTGGCGAACCTGGGCCCTGCGGTGGTGGAGGCCAACTACGCGCGGGTCCCGCTCATCGTGCTGTCCGCCAACCGCCCCTACGAACTGCTCGGCACCGGCGCCAACCAGACCATGGAGCAGCTGGGCTATTTCGGCACCCAGGTCCGGGCCACCATCAGCCTCGGGTTGGCCGAGGGCGCAGTGGAGCGGATGGATGTGCTCAACGGGACGTGGCGGTCGGCGACCTGCCGGGTGCTGGCCGCCGCCACGGGTTCTCGCACCGCCAACGCGGGGCCGGTGCAGTTCGACATCCCGCTGCGCGAGCCGTTGGTGCCCGACCGCGATCCCGCCCCGACCCCTGCGGGCCGGCCGGACGGCAAGCCGTGGACCTACACCCCGGCGGTCACGTTCGACCAGCCGCTGGACATCGACCTCAGCCCGGACACCGTCGTCATCGCCGGTCACGGCGCCGGCCAGCAACCGAATCTGGCCGCACTGCCGACCGTCGCCGAGCCGACCGCGCCGCGCGCCGTCAACCCGTTGCATCCACTGGCGCTGCCGTTGCTGCGGCCACAGCAGGTGATCATGCTGGGCCGCCCCACCCTTCACCGACCGGTGTCGACGTTGCTGGCCGATCCGGTCCTGCCGGTGTACGCGCTGACCACCGGACCGCGCTGGCCCGACGTCTCCGGGAACTCGCAGGCCACCGGCACCCGCGCGGTGACCGCGGGTCAGCCGAACCCGGCATGGTTGCGCCGCTGCGCTGAACTCAACGAGCACGCGAACGCCGCGGTGCGCGGACAACTCCGCGATCACCCGCTCACCACCGGCCTGCACGTGGCCGCCGCCGTCGCCGACGCGCTGCGCCCCGGCGACCAACTCGTGCTCGGCGCCTCCAACCCGGTGCGCGACGCGGCACTCGTCGGCCTGAACCCGCGCGGCATCAGGGTCCGCTCCAACCGGGGCGTCGCCGGCATCGACGGGACGGTGTCCACCGCGATCGGGGCGGCGCTCGCCCACGACCGGACCGGCGGCCGCACCATCGCGCTGCTCGGCGACCTGACCTTCGTGCACGACAGCTCGGGGCTGCTGATCGGGCCCACCGAGCCGGTCCCTGCGGACTTGACCATCGTGGTGTCCAACGACAACGGCGGCGGCATCTTCGAATTGCTCGAGCAGGGCGACCCACGGTTCTCCGACGTGTCCGCCCGGGTGTTCGGCACCCCGCATGACGTCGACGTCGGCGCCTTGTGCCGCGCCTATCACGTCGACAGCCGCCAGATCGAGGTCGATCAACTCGGCGCCGCACTCGACGAGCCGGCCACTGGAATACGGGTGCTCGAGGTCAAGGCCGACCGGTCCTCGCTGCGTCAGCTGCACGCCGCGATCAAGGCCGCTCTGTGAATCGACTTCTCGGTGCCCTCGCGGTACTGAAAGCCTGGTTCCGCGTTCTCATTCACGGCCGCAGCGGCGAGTTTCCGAACACCCGTGAGCATCGCGCCGTGCGCTGGGCGCGCATCGTCGTCCTGATCGTGGTCAGCCTGGCCACGTTGCAGTCGCTGCTGCTGGTGGCCGGGACGTGGCGCGACGACATTGCCATTTCACGCGACATGGGCGTGGCCGAGGCCGAGGTCCTCGACGCGGGCCCGCGACGCTCGACCATCGAATTCGTCACCCCGGACCGGATCACCTACCGGCCGGAGCTCGGCGTGCTGTATCCGTCCGAATTGGCAACGGGCATGCGGATTTACGTCGAATACGACAAGCGCAACCCCAACCTCGTCCGGGTGCAGCACCGTACCGCGCGGCTGTCGATCATCCCGGCCGGCTCGATCGCGGTGATCGGCTGGCTGATCGCCGCGGCCGCTCTGAGCGGTCTGGCCATGCTGGACAGGCGACTCGACCGTCAGCTGGCCAACGCGTCGAGCCAGCCTGAGTCCTGAGTGTCGACAACGCTTCTGGTGTTGACGTTGTACACCGTGGGGGTGCCGGGGTTGGCCGGGTTCTCCTCTTTGAGACGCGCCTTGTTGGCGTCGCTGACCGCGGTGGTGTCGACCACGACGTCGCCGGACGCGATCCGGTCGGCCACCGCGTCGGGCACACCGCTGTCACGGGCCATCGCGACGACGTCGTCATTGCTCGGGCCGTCGGCACTCTGATGGTGGTAGAGGTCTTGCACGAACGCCTGATACGCCGTCGGTGGCGTCGCCGGGTCGGCGGCGACGAACAGCGCGTTGGTCACCCGGGCGGACACGTCGTTGTGATGGCGGCCATCGAGGAATGTCAGCCACCGATAGGTGATCGCGATTCGGCCGCCGGCCAGCGCGCCGGCCAGCCGGTCGCCGTCGGCCGTCTCCAGTTCCGCGCAGTGCGGGCACTGCGGCTCGCAGAAGATCTCCAACTGCACTGGGGCGACGGGTGATCCAAGGAAGACGCCGTCGCCGTCTCCGGTGCGTGGCACGTCGGCGTGTGCGATATTCGTGCTGAACATCACCATCCACAGCGACGCCCCCAATACGCCCAGGTAGGACCGCATTGTCAGACCCCCTTTGCGTCAGAGTTCGTGTCGCGTATGCCAGTCGGTAACCATATCGACAGGCGGCGCTGTCACCGTGATGTGGTGCGCGTAGCGATTGTCGCCGAGTCCTTTCTTCCGCACGTCAACGGCGTCAGCAACTCGGTGGTCCGGGTGCTGGAGCATCTGCGTCGAACCGGCCACGAAGCCCTCGTGATCGCACCCGACACCCCGCACGGCGAGCCGCCCGCGGACCGCATCCATGACGGTATCCGAGTGCACCGCGTGCCATCGCGAATGTTTCCGAAGGTCACCACGCTGCCACTCGGGATCCCGACGCCGCGGCTGGTGAGCGTTCTGCGCGGGTTCGAGCCCTGACGTCATACATCTGGCGTCGCCGGCGCTGCTCGGCTGGGGCGGGGTGAGGGCGGCCCGTCGTCTCGGGGTGCCGAGCGTCGCGGTGTACCAGACCGACGTACCGGGCTTCGCGGCGAGCTACGGGATCGGAATCACCGAACGGGCGGCCTGGGCGTGGTTCCGCCACCTGCACCGCCTCGCCGACCGCACCCTCGCGCCATCCACCGCGACGATGGAATCCCTTGCCGATCATGGCATTCCGCGGGTGCATCAGTGGGCACGCGGGGTCGACATGATCAACTACGCGCCCTCGGCCCGCGATGAAGCCCTTCGCCGGCACTGGTCACCGGACGGCAAACCGATCGTCGGGTTTGTCGGTCGGCTCGCGCCGGAGAAGCACGTCGAACGGCTCGCCTCATTGGCTGCCGGCGGCAACGTCAAGGTGGTCATCGTCGGCGACGGCGTCGACCGCGTCAAACTCCAATCAGCAATGCCGGCAGCGGTTTTCACCGGCGCGCTGTACGGCGAGGAACTCGCCACGGCGTATGCCAGCATGGACGTCTTCGTCCACGCCGGTGAGCACGAGACGTTCTGCCAGGTCGTGCAAGAAGCGCTGGCGTCAGGGCTGCCGGTGATCGCCCCCGACGCCGGCGGACCACGCGATCTGGTGACGCCGTGGCGCACCGGATTGTTGTTGCCCGTCAAGGAATTCGAGGCACAGTTGCCCGGCGCCGTCGCGCATCTGCTGGAAGACCGGCAGCGGTATGCCCTGGCCGCCCGGCGCAGCATCCTGCAGCGCAGCTGGCCCGCGATCTGCGACGAGCTCCTCGGTCATTATGAGGCCGTGCTCTCGCCCAACGCCGGCGCCCGCATGGCGCGCAGACAGCACGCCCAGGGTGAATAGCTAGCCCTGCGCCAACTCTGCGACCGGCTGCCACTGCTCCCAGATCCGCAGTCGCTCCTCGTAGTCGGCCTTCGCCAACCCCAAGGGCGCGTCGCCGAAGAACACCCGTAGCGGCGGCTCGTCGGCATCGACGACCTTGAGAACGGCCGCCGCCGAGGCTTTCGGATCACCCGGCGCGGCCCAACGGGCCTTGCGTACCTTCTCGTTCTCGGCGTGCAGGTCTGCGTAGGCCGGCAACTCCTCGGCCCGCCGCGACGACGACCCGGACCAGTCGGTGTCGAAACCCGCCGGCTCGATCAGCGTCACGTGTACGCCGAACGGCGCGACCTCCTGGGCCAGTGACTGGGAGAAGCCTTCCAGGGCCCACTTGGAGGCGTGATAGATGCCGACGTTGGGGAACGCGGTGATGCCGCCGATCGACGACACCTGGATGATGTGACCGCTGCGCTGCGCACGCAAGTACGGCAACGCGGCCTGAGTGACCCACAGCGCCCCGAACACGTTCGTCTCGAACTGATCGCGCACGTCCTGCTCGGGCACCTCTTCGACGAAGCCGAACTGGCCGTAGCCGGCGTTGTTGACGACGATGTCGAGGCGCCCGAAGTGGTCGTGGGCTTGTTCGACCGCGGCGAAGTCTGCCGCGCGGTCATTGACATCCAGCTGCAGCGCCAAGATCGCGTCGCCGTATTTGCTGACCAGGTCGTCCAGAGACGCGGTGTTGCGCGCTGTGGCCGCGACCTTGTCGCCGCGCTCCAGCGCCGCGATCGCCCATTCGCGTCCGAAGCCACGCGAGGTACCGGTGATAAACCAAACTTTCTCAGCCATGCCGGTGTTCAACGCACACGTCGGCCGCTCATTCCCGGTTGGCGGTAGGTTCAGCTGTATGGGCCGCGCGACGTTGGACAAGGATCCTCGTGAGGTGGCGTCGATGTTCGACGGCGTCGCCCGGCGCTACGACGTGACCAACACCGTGCTGTCGCTGGGTCAGGACCGCTACTGGCGTCGCGCCACCCGGTTGGCACTGGGCATCGGGGCGGGGGAGAAGGTGCTGGACCTGGCCGCCGGCACCGCAGTGTCGACGGTCGAGCTGGCGACCTCCGGAGCGTGGTGTGTGGCCGCGGACTTCTCGGTCGGCATGTTGTCGGCCGGACAGGCTCGCAAGGTGCCGAAGGTCGCCGCCGACGGCACCCGATTACCGTTCGACGACAACGCTTTCGACGCGGTCACCATCAGCTTCGGGCTGCGCAACATCGCCGACCGTGTCGAGGCGCTGCGCGAGATGGCCCGGGTCACCCGGCCCGGCGGCCGCCTGGTGGTGTGCGAATTCTCCACGCCCACCAATCGGCTTTTCGCCACGGCGTACAAGGAATACCTGATGAAGGCGTTGCCGCGGGTGGCACGCGCGGTGTCGAGCAATCCCGACGCGTATGTCTATCTCGCCGAGTCGATTCGGGCCTGGCCCGACCAGGCCGATCTGGCCCACCAGATGTCGCGCGCCGGGTGGTCGGCGGTCCGGTGGCGCAACCTGACCGGCGGCATCGTCGCGCTGCACGCCGCGTACAAAGCCCAGCGCTGAGTTCAGATCGCGCTGATTTGCGGGCTGGTCCGGTTCATCTTCGTGTGCCAGTATCGCGCCAGTGAGCCGCGAATTTCTTTGGTATATCCCAAATACTGTGCTGTCCGGGCACCGAGGCGACGACACCGTCGACGGGTGGGGCAGCCTCGAATACTCGGTCGACCTCGCGCTACGCGCTGAGCAGCACGGCTGGGGCGGTGCGCTGATCGGCACCGGTTGGGGCAGACCCGACTCGTTCGTGATTGCGACCGCGATCGCCGCGCGGACCACGACCTTCGCACCGCTGGTCGCGATCCGTCCCGGCTATTGGAACCCCGCGCATTTCGCCAGCGCCGCCGCAACGTTTGACCAGCTCAGCCGCGGCCGGCTGCTGGTGAACGTGGTCACCGGCGCCGACGATGTCCGTGCTTACGGGGACCTCGACCTCGACAAGTCGCGCCGCTACGACCGGACCCGCGAATTCCTGCAGTTGGTCCGCCGGCTGTGGCGCGAAGAGGACGTCACCTTCGACGGTGAGTACTTCTCCGTCGAACACTCGACCCTGGAGCCGCGAACGTTCGGCGCTGACGAAGGCCGTCACCCGAAGCTCTACTTCGGCGGCGCCTCGGCTGCCGCAGAAGAGGTCGCCGCGGCAGAGGCCGACGTCCAATTGTTCTGGGGCGAGCCACTCGACGGGATCGCCGAGCGCATCGAGCGGCTCGACGCGTTGTCCGAGAAACTCGACCGCGAGCATCCGCCGCTGGAGTACGGCCTGCGAGTGACGACGCTGGTCCGCGATACCTCCGAACAGGCGTGGCACGACGCCGAGGTGAAGGTCGCGGAACTGGCCGGTAAGCCGTCGGTGTTGTTGCTGCACAACGCGGGCTCGGCCGAAGGTCAGCGACGGCTCAGTGACCTTGCCGGTCGCGGAGAAGTCCTCGACTCCTGCCTGTACACCACGCCCAGCAAATACGGCGGCGAGGGCGCCGGAACGACGTGGCTGGTCGGCTCGGCCGCCGAAGTGGCTGCCGCCCTGCAGAAATACCGGGATCTCGGCGTGAGCCATTTCATCCTGTCGGACACTCCGTACCTGCCCGAAGTGTCCAGAATCGGCGAACAGGTACTGCCGCTGCTGCGCGACACTGCTAGCTGAACGGCTTTCGTCGATCCATCAGCCGCGAGGCCAGTCCGCTGCCGCGCCACACCCGCGCGACCCAGTCGGCGTCGTCTTCGGTGACCAGGTTGCCCATCACGCGCACCGCGATACCCATCAGCCGCGTCGAGCGCATACCGATCGGCCCGGCGGCGGGTAGGAACCGCGGGAAGGTCAGCAGTAACCCGAGTCGGCGTGCCACCGAAAACCCTGCGCCGTAATGGGATTGCAGCGCGTGCGGCCACGCTGTGGAGAAATCGCCGGAGCCCAGCATGTCTGCGGCCATGCGGCCTGATTCCAGCCCATAATCGATGCCTTCGCCGTTGAGCGGGTTGACGCAGGCCGCGGCGTCACCGATCAGCATCCAGTTACGGCCCGCCACTCCGGACACCGCGCCGCCCATCGGCAGTAGCGCCGAGGAGATCGCCCGCGGTGGGCCGTCGAAGCCCCACTCTTCGCGCCGCAGGTCGGTGTAGTACGACATCAGCGGTCGCAACGCCAGCTCGGCCGGCCGCTTCGACGTCGACAGCGCACCCACCCCGATGTTCACCTCACCGTTGCCCAGCGGGAAGATCCAGCCGTAGCCGGGCAGCACCGCGCCATCGGGGGAGCGCAACTCCAAATGCGAAGTGAGCCAAGGGTCCTCGCTGCGCGGGGTGGCCAGGTATCCGCGGGCGGCGATGCCGTATACCGTCTCCTGGTGCCACCGCCGGCCCAGGACGCGGCCCAGTGTCGAGCGGACACCGTCGGCGACGATCAGCTCGCGGCAGCCGACCTGTGTTCCGTCGGCCAGCGTCACCGAAGTCACCCGTGTCGATGAATCATGCTGAACACCAACTGCTTTGACGCCGAGCCGCATGCGTGCACCGGATTCCTCGGCGACTTTGCGGATCCGGTCGTCGAGTTCGACGCGAGCCACCGCGCTGCCGGTGGACGGGAACGACGGGCCGGGCCAATCGACTTCGACCTCGCCGCCGAATCCGCTCATTCGCAAGCCTCGGTGCCGGATCCGGGCATCGAGCCATTCGCCCAGCCCCAGCCGTTCCAGCTCGGCGACCGCCCGCGGGGTGAGCCCGTCACCGCAGGCCTTGTCGCGGGGGAAGTTCGCTGCGTCGATGACGAGCACGTCGCGGCCCGCCCGGGCGGCCCACGCGGCCGCCGCTGACCCGGCCGGTCCGGCGCCGACGACCACCACGTCGGCATGGGAGTCCATGTTCACCAGTATGTTGGTTAGGTGAGGACTCCGGAAACGGTAGTGGCGGGCATCGATCTCAGCGCCTTCGGCGACGCCGAATTCGCCACCAATGTGCGCGACGGGGTGGCCCGCATCGAGCAACTGATGGAAACCGAGCTACGCGGCTCAGACGACCTGATGACCGAGGCCGTGTTGCACTTGTTCGAGGCCGGTGGCAAACGATTCCGGCCCTTGTTCACGGTGCTGGCGGCGCAGTTGGGGCCGCGGCCGGACTCCGACGAGGTGGCGATCGCCGGTGCGGTGATCGAGCTGGTGCATCTGGCCACGCTGTATCACGACGACGTGATGGACGAGGCGCAGGTGCGCCGCGGTGCACCCAGCGCCAACCTGCGATGGAGCAACAACGTCGCGATCCTGGCCGGCGATTATCTGTTCGCGACGGCCTCGCGGCTGGTGTCACGGCTGGGCCCGGACGCGGTGCGGATCATCGCCGACACATTCGCCCAGCTGGTGACGGGGCAGATGCGCGAAACCCGGGGTGCGGCGGATGCGGCGGACCCGATCGCGCATTACCTGACGGTCGTGCACGAGAAGACGGCTTGCCTGATCGGTGCGGCCGGCCGGTTCGGCGCGATGTTCTCCGGCGCCGACGACGACCAGATCACCCGGCTCAGCCGGCTGGGCGACATCGTCGGCACGGCGTTTCAGATCTCCGACGACATCATCGACATCGACAGCGATCCCGACGAGTCCGGCAAGCTGCCCGGCACTGACCTGCGTGAGGGTGTGCACACGTTGCCGGTGCTCTACGCGTTGCAGGACACCGGTCCCGACTCCGACCGGTTGCGCGAGCTGCTGGCCGGGCCGATCGATGACGATGCCTCGGTCGCCGAGGCGTTGACGCTGCTGCGAGCCTCGGACGGAATCCGCAAGGCCAAGGACACCGTGGCGCGGTACGCCGCGCAGGCGCATGAGGAGTTGGCGGCGCTGCCCGATGGTCCGGGCCGCCAGGCGCTGGTCACGTTGATCGATTACACAATCCATCGACACGGCTAGGTTCATGGAACTCCGCCGGTCCTTCTCGGCGTTAGATGAGAAGCACCCCGCTAGCTGGAGGAATTGATGACCTGGCATCCGCATCACAACACGGCGAAGACGTTCGCGTTGCTGGTTGGCATGTCGGCGTTGATCGTGTTCGTCGGCGGTCTGTTCGGCAGAGGGGTCATGTTCATCGCGGTGCTGTTCGCCGTCGGAATGAACGTGTACACCTACTTCAACAGCGACAAGCTGGCGCTGCGGGCGATGCACTCTCAGCCGGTGTCGGAGCTGCAGGCACCGTCGATGTACCGGATCGTGCGTGAGCTGGCCACCGCCGCGCACCAGCCGATGCCCCGATTGTTCATCAGCGACACCGCGGCGCCCAATGCATTTGCCACCGGCCGCAATCCGCGTAACGCCGCGGTGTGTTGCACGTCCGGGATTCTCAATCTGCTCGACGAGCGCGAGCTGCGTGCGGTGCTCGGGCACGAGCTGTCGCACGTCTACAACCGCGACATCCTGATCTCGTGTGTGGCCGGCGCGTTGGCGTCGGTGATTACCGCACTGGCCAACCTGGCGATGTTCGCCGGCATGTTCAGCGGCAACAACCGTGAAGGCACCAATCCCTTTGCGCTGTTGCTGGTTTCGATGTTGGGTCCGATTGCGGCGACGGTGGTGCGGATGGCCGTATCCCGTTCGCGGGAGTACCAGGCCGACGAGTCCGGCGCATTGCTGACCGGTGACCCGTTGGCGTTGGCGTCAGCTCTGCGCAAAATCTCCGGCGGTGTGCAGGCCGCGCCGCTGCCTCCTGAGCCGCAGTTGGCTGCTCAGGCCCACCTGATGATCGCGAGCCCGTTCCGCGCCGGCGAAAAGATCGGATCGATGTTCTCGACGCACCCGCCGATGGCCGATCGGATTCGCCGGCTCGAGGAAATGGCCGGGCGCTGAGCCTCCTCCACAGCCTGACCATGTGGTGGCTTTTCGGTTTGGGGGCGCATGCGATATCACCGCAGCATGAATCGCTACACGTACCGCGTCGAATGGTCTTCTGAATACGGCGAATACGTCGGCCGCTGCCTCGAGTTGCCGTGGCTATCGCAGTGGGCGCAGACGATGCAAAAAGCGATCGCCAGCGTCGAGCAGGCAGTCGATGACACCGTCGCCGAACGCGAGGGAAGCATCCCCCCGCCGATCACCGAACGTCGATTCAGCGGCAAATTCCTGGTCAGGACGTCGCCGGCGCTGCACGCACGCCTGACCGTCGAGGCGGCCGAACAGAACGTGTCGATGAATCAGTGGGAGGGTGCAATGGCTCCAGAAACATTAGACCGGCCGCCAATCGGTCTGTTCGACCTCTGATATCGCATGTGGTTCTGTTTTCAAAAGAGGTAGCTACCTCAGAAACCGGCGCCGTGCACCTCGTGGCCAGGTGTCTCAGCCGCCAGTCCGCGGTAGGCGTCTTCAACGGTCGCGCCGTGGTTGATCACGCCGTCGACTTCGCGCGCGATCGGCATGTTCAAGCCGTATTTGTCGGCGAACTCCATGATGACGCTGGCGGCCTTCACACCCTCGGCGACCTGATTCATCGACGAGATGATCTCGTCGATGGATTTGCCCGAACCGAGCTGCTCGCCGACGTGCCGGTTGCGGCTGCGCTGGCTGGTGCAGGTGACGATCAGATCACCCATGCCGGCCAGACCGGCGAAGGTGTCACGCTGGCCACCCATCGCCTCGCCCAGCTTCGACATCTCGCGCACCGAGCGGGCGATCACCATCGCCCTGGTGTTCTCGCCGATACCTAGCGAGTAGCCCATCCCGACCGCGATCGCGTAGACGTTCTTCAACGCGCCGGCCATCTCGACGCCGAGCACGTCGTCGATGGTGTAGACGCGGAACCGCTTGGTGCGGAACAGGTGCGCAAGCTGCGCGGCGAGATGCTGGTCCGGCATCGCAAGCACTGCCGCGGCCGCGTAACCCTCGGCAACCTCGCGAGCGATGTTGGGGCCGGCCAGGATGCCGGCCGGGTGACCGGGCAGCACTTCGTCGACGATCTGCGACATCCGCATATTGGTGCCCTGCTCGAGACCCTTGACCAGCGAGACCACCGGGACCCACGGCCGCAACTCGGTTGCCAGTTCGGTGAGCACGTCGCGGAAGCCGTGCGACGGCACCCCCATCACGACGACGTCAGCGGCATGCGCGGCCTCGGCGAAGTCCGTGGTGGCGCGCAGGCTCTCGGACAGCTCAATGTCATCCGCGAGATAACTGGTGTTGCGGTGGTTCTCGTTGATGTCCTTGGCGGTCTCTTCGGAGCGCACCCACTGCAGCGTCGGCCCACGCCGCGCACAGATGGACGCGACGGTCGTGCCCCAGGAGCCACCACCCAAGACGACGACTTTCGGTTCGCGCTTAGCAGCCATGGCGCCAGCGTATTGCCGTCACCCGATCTTTACCGGCGGTTGGTCAGATGAAAGCTCAGAGCCGAACACCATCGCCTCGGTGATCCGGTCGAACCGGTAGTCGATGGCGTCGGCGAAGTAGTTCTGCCGCACATTCCACGGCCGCTTGATTCCGGACTTCGGCAGCGCATGCGGCGCCCGCAGCACATAGCCGGCCTGAATGTCCCACGCCGGCTTCTCCGGCATCGGTTCACCGTCCAGATGCGGGTAGGCGTGCGTGTAACCGTGAGAATTCATGTGCGCCAGCAGCTTTGCCGTCGCACGGGCGGTCATGTCGGCGCGCAGCGTCCACGAGGCGTTGGTGTAACCGACGCACCAGAACAGGTTCGGCACGTCCTCGAGCATGTGGGCCTTGTAGACGAAGCGGTCCTGCGGCTTGATCTCGGCGCCGTCGATGGACACCGTCACTCCGCCGAGCGCCTGCAGCTGCAGACCGGTGGCGGTGACGACGACATCGGCGTCCAGATGACTGCCGGACTGTCAAAACGATTCCGGTGGAATCGAAGTGGTCGATGTGGTCGGTGACCACCTCGGCGCGGCCGTCGCTGATCGCGGCGTAGAGGTCGGCGTCGGGTATCAAGCACAGCCGCTGGTCCCACGGGTTGTAGCGCGGCTTGAAATGGGTGTCGACGTCGTAGCCCTCGGGCAGGTTCTTCACTGCGCCCTGCCGGATCAGCCACTTCACGAAGCCCGGTGTCTTGCGGGCCAAGAACCAGATCACGCCCTCCAGCAGCGCACTGCGCTGCCGGATGATCGAGTGAGCAACCCTGCGCGGCAATATCTTTCGCAGCAGCTCCGTGAATGCGCTGTATCGCGACCCAGAGAATATGTAGGTGGGCGAGCGCTGCAGCATAGTGACCTTGGCGGCTTTTTCCGCCAGCGCCGGGATCAGTGACATCGCGGTGGCACCGCTGCCGATCACCACGATCTTCTTGCCCTGGTGATCCAGGTCCTCGAGCCAGTGCTGTGGATGGACGACGGCGCCCCCGAACTCGTTGAGCCCGGGGAAGTCCGGGGTGTAGCCCTCGTCGTAGTTGTAGTAACCGGACCCGAAGAACACGAAGCGGCCGCGGTAGGTCGCTTCCGCACCGTCATGCTCAGCATTGACGGTCCAGGTGTCGGTTGACGAGTCCCAGTCCGCCGAGCGGACGTGGGTGTTGAACTCGATGTGCTGGTCGATGCCGTACTTGTGCGCCGTGGTGTTGAGGTACTCCCGGATGTGCACCCCGTCGGCGACCCCTTCTTTGCGGGTCCACGGTTCCCACGGGAAGCACAGCGTGAAGATGCTGCTGTCGGAGCGCACGCCCGGGTAACGGAACAGGTCCCAGGTGCCACCGAGCTGCTCGCGCTGTTCGAGGATGACGTAGCTGGTCCCCGGGTTGCGTTCGGTGATGCGGTACGCCGCGCCGAGGCCGGAGATGCCCGCTCCGATGATGACGACGTCGACGTCGATCGCACTCATCACGAACCTCGCTTCTACGGCCGCGTTGTGGTGCTGGTCACGTTACCGGTAGTTCACGAACTGCAGCGCGACGTCGACGTCCGACTTCTTCAGAAGCGCCTGGACTTCCTGCAGGTCGTCGCGCTTTTTGCTGGTGACACGGACCTCTTCACCCTGGATCTGGGTCTTCACACTCTTGGGGCCCTCATCGCGGATCAGCTTGGTAATCTTCTTGGCGACCTCGCTGCTGATGCCCTCTTTTAGGGTGCCGGTGACCTTGAATGTCTTGCCGGAAGCCTGCGGCTCGCCGGCGTCGAACGCCTTGAGGCTGATGTCGCGCCGGATCAACTTTTCCTTGAAGACGTCGACCGCGGCCTTGACCCGCTCTTCGGTGGAGCTGGTCAGCTCGATCGCCTCATCGCCCTTCCAGGCGATCTTGGTGTCAGTGCCGCGGAAGTCGAACCGGGTGCCGAGCTCCTTTGCGGCCTGGTTGAGGGCATTGTCGACCTCCTGACGGTCGAGCTTGCTCACGACGTCGAACGATGAATCCGCCATTGGACACGTCCCCTTCCATCGGTATTGGCCGTTTGTTATCGGAGTACATCTTCGTTGTATCCTGCTACACGCACCACGGCAGATTGCCCGAGCGGCCAATGGGAGCGGACTGTAAATCCGTCGGCTTACGCCTACCCAGGTTCGAATCCTGGATCTGCCACCGTAGATCAGAGGCTTTTCCCGGCGCTGACCACAACGTTCAGCGCCGGGATCGTCCGACAATTCGTCGGCGGCTTGTCCCGCTCAACGGTGAAAAGAGTGTTCGGTGCTCCTACAGGGTCCGGGTCCGCGAGGTGACCAATTTGTAGATCACCAAAAGCAGCACGGCGCCGACCAGTGCACCCAGGAACGAATGCTTGATCGGTGGGTGGATGTCGAACTGGTGCGGCGGGAACACGACGCTGCCCAATGTGCCTCCGACGTACGCGCCGACTATGCCTAGCACTGCGGTTGCGATCCAACCCATGGGTTGTCTGCCGGGCACGACGGCTCGCGCGATCAGACCGACGACGAGACCGAGAATGATCAACCAGATGATGTGCAGGACCACGACGAAGCTCCTCTGATAGCCGAATGTTGACGGGGTCGCCAGGGTGCCGCGGATGGCGGCATTCTCGAATACCGCGTGAGCGTCATTCCAAACCTGAAGTTGGGCGACGGCGGGACTGGTCGTTGTTAGCGTCGTGGCCGAAGACCACAGCGAAAGCTGATCAGCTAAAGCTCCGTTTACCGGAAACGTTGTGCTGCTTTGCGTTCCGACTAGCAGATCTTCGGCCGGTCGACGCAGGGCAGGGGAGTTGGCATCTTTCCGCGCTAAGCTGGTGTTGTCACCGTCTAGCTTGAGCCGGTGCTTTGTTTGGAAGGCTTTCACATGGTCATCCTGTCGCTCACCCGATTGGCCGCCGCAGTTGCTGGCCTGGGATTGTCGCTGACTGCCGGGGCCAGCGCGTCCGCAGATCCCGATCTGGGCCCGGTCATCAACACCACATGCAGTTACTCGCAGGTGGTGTCGGCGCTGAATGCCCAAACGCCGGCTGCTGCGGCGCAACTGAACGGATCGCCGTCGGCGCAGGCCGCGTTGCGCGGATTCCTCGACTCATCGCCGGATCAGCGCCAGCAGATAGTCCAGGAGCTGCAGGGCAAGTACCCGCAAACTCAGCAGTACATTCCGCTATACGCCGGATTTGCCGTACAGGTCGCCAACACCTGCCACAACTACTGAGCGGTTTGGATCTGCCTCCTAGACGAAAAAGCTAAGTGTTTTTCGCGCGGATGTGGACCCCGCGTCGGCGGTCACGCGACGGACGCCGATTGTTTGTTTCCTGGCCACCAGGGCGCGCGCTGGGTCTGCGAACCTTGACTCGACGCAGCGAAAGGGCCTCATGACAGAACACTTGCGCGCATACAACAGTCTGTGGCAGGTCCGCAGCGACTCCTGGTGCCGATTGGAGGAGGCTGCTGACCGGCTGACCCGCCCGGACACCGCCGGCGCGGTGAAAGACAAATGCATCGCGGCGTCCCAGGAATTGCTCGGCGAGTTGAGCACGCTGGAGCCGTATTGGGCGTTCCCTGGCTCGCCACAATTCGCCCGTGTGCAGAGGCTGTTCGCTGCAGGCAGCTACGACAAGTTCTCCCAAGCGGTCGCGCGGATCAACCGTGCACTGACCCAGGAGTCCTACCGCTCCGGGGATGTGGAGAACGCCGGCGCCGACGAGCTGGACATGTTCCCCGCGGATCCGCGGCAGCTCGAAGGCCAGACCGAAGCTGAGCGCGACCGCCCCTACTTCGAGGTGCTCGTTGTCGAGAAAATGACCGACGCCCAGGAACGCGCGCTGCGCAATGAGGTTCGCAAGTGGCGCCGCCCAGACGACGAGTTCGTCTACGAACTGGTCGTGGTGGCCAGCGGAGACGAGGCGCTGATCGCCGCGCGACTCAACGTGAACCTGCAGGCGGTGGTGATCCGGCGGCGCTTCTCCGCAAAATCGACCCGGGATCTGTCGTCGCTGTCCGAGTTCGTCGACACCGGGGTGTCGCACGACTTGGCCGACCACTACTCGCCCGAAGAGCGCGCCCAGATTCTGGCGACGTCACTCAGCCAGCTGCGCCCCGAACTCGACCTGTATTTGATGACCGAGATCGACGTGGAGGAGATCGCCGGGCGACTGGGCCAGTACTTCCGCCGGGTGTTCCACGCCCGCGAAGGCATGCTCGAGTTGCACCTGTCGATCCTGCACGGTGTCGCGGCGCGCTACCGCACCCCGTTCTTCAGCGCGCTCAAGCAGTACAGCCACCGGCCCACCGGTGTCTTCCATGCGCTGCCGATTTCGCAGGGCAAGTCGATAGTCAACTCGCACTGGATCAAAGACATGGTCGGCTTCTACGGCCTGGAAGTGTTCATGGCCGAGACATCGGCGACATGCGGTGGTCTCGACTCGCTGCTGGAGCCCACCGGTCCGCTGCGTGAAGCCCAGCAGCTCGCGTCGAAAGCCTATGGTTCGCGGCACACGTACTTCGTCACCAACGGGACGTCGACCGCCAACAAGATCGTCACCCAGGCGTTGGTCGCGCCCGGCGACATCGTGCTGTTGGACCGCAACTGCCATCAGTCGCATCACTACGGGATGATGATGGCCGGCGCGAACGTCATCTATCTCGAGGCCTATCCGCTCAACGATTACTCCATGTACGGCGCGGTGCCGCTGCGTGAGATCAAGTCAAAGCTGTTGGCGCTCAAGCGTGCCGGCAAGCTGGACCGCGTCAAGATGATGTCGCTGACGAACTGCACCTTCGACGGGATCGTCTACGACGTCGAGCGGGTCATGGAGGAGTGCCTGGCGATCAAGCCTGATCTCGTATTCCTTTGGGACGAAGCATGGTTCGCTTTCGCTCGGTTCCACCCGGTGTATCGCACCCGCACGGCGATGGCTTCGGCGCAGACGCTGCGTGAGCGGCTGCAGAGCCCGGAATACAAGCAGCGCTTCGAAAAGTATCTCGCCGAGCAGACCAAGGACAAGCCCAGCGACGACGAGCTGCTGGACCGTCGACTGATGGCCGACCCGGCACGGGCGCGGGTCCGGGTGTATGCCTCGCAGTCGACCCACAAGACGTTGACCGCGCTGCGGCAGGGATCGATGATTCACGTCTACGACCAGGACTTCGACCAGAAGGTCGCCGTGCCGTTCCACGAGGCCTACATGGCGCACACCTCGACCTCGCCCAACTACCAGATCCTGGCATCGCTGGACCTGGGCCGTCGTCAGGTGGCCCTGGAGGGCGCCGAATTGGTGCAGCGACAAATCGAGAACGCCATGCAGTTGCGCGACGCGATCGACAACCATCCCTTGCTCAGCAAGTACATGAATTGCCTTGGCACATCGCATCTGATCCCGGACAGATTCCGCCCGACAGCCATCGACCAGCCGCTTCGCTCCGGTTTACGCAACATGATGGCGGCCTGGCACGAGGACGAATTCGTGCTCGACCCGTCGCGAATCACGTTGTCCATCGGTCGTAGCGGTTATGACGGCGACACGTTCAAACGCGAACAGCTGATGGACCGCTACGGCATTCAAATCAACAAGACCTCGCGTAACAGCGTGCTGTTCATGACCAACATCGGCACCACCCGCAGCTCGGTCGCGTTCCTGGTCGAGGTGCTGGTCAATATCGCCACCGAACTCGACCAGGAGATCTCCGAGATGAGCCTGGGCGAGCGGGAACACTTCGAGCAGGCGGTGTACCGGCTGACCGACCGTCCCGTGCCGCTGTGCGATTTCAGCGGTTTCCACCCGGCCTTCCGGGATCACAGCGGTGCCGAGCCGACACCCGAAGGCGACGTCCGTCGCGCGTTCTACCTGTCCTACGACGACACGAACTGCGAGTACCTCACCGGTGAGCAGATCGACGAAAAGATCGATGCCGGAATCGATGTCGTGTCATCGACGTACGTGACGCCGTATCCTCCGGGCTTCCCGGTGCTGGTGCCGGGCCAGGTGTTCAGCCGCGAGATCCTGCAGTTCATGCGCGATCTGGACACCAAAGAGATCCACGGCTACGAACCGAAGTTCGGCTATCGGGTGTACACCGAGAAGGCGATCGAGATGGTCGGTGCGGCAGCGGGATTGCCGTCCAACGGCCATCACTCGGCGGGAGAAGCGTCGTCGTCCAAGTCGTCGAAGAAGAAGCCGACCAAGCGCACGGACAACGGCATCGACCACAACGTCCCCGAGGTCGGTCAGGACGAGTTGCTCGGCCAGCAGCAACCCGGGGACGCGCTGCACGCAAGCTCTTAAAGCGGTTCGCCGTCGAACCTCTCCCGAGTGGCGAGGTCGGCGACGCTGACGCGTTTGAGTTTCGTCCGCTGCCGGCGCGGCTTGCCCAGTGGCAACACCGCGGCGACAGCGTATGAGTCCGGGATCCCCAGCAATTCGCGGATCCCGGGCTCCTCTGCCACCGCCATTGTGGTGAGGGTGCCGCCGTAGCCCTCGTTGCGTGCGGCCAGCAGGATGTTCCACACCAACGGGTAGACCGATGCGCCGCTGATCACGCCGATCCGGTCGAGGTGTTGGTCCATCGCGGCGACGACCTCGAGGTCGACGCAGACCACCAGCACCACCGCGGCGTCGTGCAGGGGAGCGGTGAATTGAGCCGGCACGTCGGTGACCGCGATCTCGGCCGCTGTCGGCCCCGGCGGATGTAGCGGGTTCCACGGGCTTTCACCGTTGGCCAACTGGGCCGCATACCGGCGGGCGCCGGTCGCCGTCAGCTCGGCCAGCGCCTCGCGGGTCGCGTCGTCGCGGATCACGACGATGTGGGCGCCTTGGCGGTTGCCGCCGCTGGGCGCAAACCGCGCATTGTCGAGGATCCGCTCCAGTACCTCCTCGGGCAGGGGGTCGCTGGTGAATTCGCGTACTGCTGCCGTGGTGCGCATGACGTCGTAAAGGTCCACCACCCCATTGTGGAACAGATGTCGAGATGCAAGAAAGATTGACAAGACATGCCGACCGACTTTGACAAAGCCGAGCGTGTCGCGAGGGCTGATGATCTTTGCCGAGTCGCAGCTGCAGAACAAAAATTGAGTAGCCGGCTACTCGTGACGCCACTGTCTAGGTCTTGACAGATTGTCCCAGTCAGGGGAGACACACGGTTTCCCGAAAATCGGGAGAAATGGATCAGCCAATGTCTCAGCCAACCCAAACTTCACCCCCACCGACGACCGACATTCCCCAGCCATTCATCAAGCTCGGCGACACGAACCTGTCCGGTGTTTCTGCTGTAAATGCTCTCGAGCCGAATGTCGCTGCGGGACTGAGCCATTCCGAGGCGGTTGTTCGTGAACTGCTCGGTCCGGTGATGCACCTCGACACGAGCGTCGCACCCATCCGCGATCGACTCCTGAATGTGCAATGGCCGATCGGGGCGAGGATCACTCCGCACCTCACGCCCCAGGCAGGTAAGACACACTTGCTCGCGGCGCCCACGAAGACCGCCGACGCGGCATACACGTCTAATAACTGGGCGGGAAGCACAATTGCTGGCACGTGGGCGCACGCGGTGGGGATCTGGCACGTACCGACGGTGAGCATCCCCTCGACTGCGCCGGGCACCGACGGAGGGTGGGATTCCTCGTCGTGGGTAGGCATCGATGGAACCTACGGTTCCAACGATGTCCTTCAGGCCGGGGTTCAGCAATCGGTTGCAAGCGACGGTTCAACGACATACGTCGCGTGGTACGAGTGGTACGCGCCGAAGGTCACCGGCTCGCCCGCCTACATCTACCAGACCAATATTGACAACCTGACGATCGAACCGGGCGACGAGGTGTTCGCCGGACTCCATTATCAGGGTGGCCAGGGCTACGTCATGTTCGGCAATGTTGACCGCGGGCACTATTTCACCATCCAAATAGCCCCTCCACCAGGAGCGACCTTCAGCGGTAACAGCGTGGAGTGGATAGTCGAGGCCTTCAATGCCGGCGAGCCAGGTACCTCGCTTCCCCGTTTCAGTCCTGTCCAATTCACCGCATCGGGCTCTGACGCCAATGGCACAACCTCAGCAGACCCGAGCGCGGGCGACTCGACGAGCATCGTCGCGTTCGGCCGGCCGCTCACGAACGTGGTAACTACGACCACCTCGGTGACCGTCGACTATCTCGACCAGGGATTCTTTCCGCTGCCGGGCCAGGCCGTATTCGACAGCCAGCACCAGCAGGTCGCTGCGGTGTCGCGCGGGCCGAACAATCTCGACCTGTTCGTCATCGGCAACGACAACCACGTGTGGTCGACGTTCTGGAATGCCAACGGCTGGAACAAAGACTGGTTCCCGCTGCCGGGCCAGGCCGTATTCGACAGCCAGCACCAGCAGATCGCGGCGGTGTCGCGCGGGCCGAACAATCTCGACCTGTTCGTCATCGGCAACGACAACCACGTGTGGTCGACGTTCTGGAATGCCAACGGCTGGAACAAAGACTGGTTCCCGCTGCCGGGCCAGGCCGTATTCGACAGCCAGCACCAGCAGATCGCTGCGGTGTCACGTGGGCCGAACAATCTCGACCTGTTCGTCATCGGCAACGACAACCACGTGTGGTCGACGTTCTGGAATGCCAACGGCTGGAACAAAGACTGGTTCCCGCTGCCGGGCCAGGCCGTGTTCGACCGCCAGCACCAGCAGGTCGCTGCGGTGTCACGTGGGCCGAACAATCTCGACCTGTTCGTCATCGGCAACGACAACCACGTGTGGTCGACGTTCTGGAATGCCAACGGCTGGAACAAAGACTGGTTCGGGCTGCCGGGCCAGGCGGTGTTCGACCGCGAGCACCAGCAGGTCGCTGCGGTGTCGCGTGGGCCGAACAATCTCGACCTGTTCGTCATCGGCAACGACAACCACGTGTGGTCGACGTTCTGGAATGCCAACGGCTGGAACAAAGACTGGTTCGGGCTGCCGGGCCAGGCGGTGTTCGACCGCGAGCACCAGCAGGTCGCTGCGGTGTCGCGTGGGCCGAACAATCTCGACCTGTTCGTCATCGGCAACGACAACCACGTGTGGTCGACGTTCTGGAATGCCAACGGCTGGAACAAAGACTGGTTCGGGCTGCCGGGCCAGGCGGTGTTCGACAGCCAGCACCAGCAGATCGCTGCGGTGTCACGTGGGCCGAACAACCTCGACCTGTTCGTCATCGGCAACGACAACCACGCCTGGTCGGAATTCTGGAACGACCACTCGGGCTGGAACTAGCCATATCTCGCACATCTCGGGCTGCATCAATCCCACTAGCGCTGCGCGGCGTAACGCGCAGCGCTAGTGGAACAAGGTTGCGACGTCGATCGCCGTAAGAATCTCGACCGTTAGCCCGAGCAGGTCGGGCGTGTGCTGCCCTGGCGCCGGCGCGGCCCATGTCATCCGAAATGTCTGCCAGACAACTCATCTGATTTTTGGATCACCGTCACACTACGTAACAGATCGTGCTCATGATCTGACTCGAGCCTTGCGCGGGCGTGTGGCGACGTCCATACCGCCTTGTCTGGCCAAGCAGAACCTAGTGACAGACCTCGGGTGGACTTTCAGCTACGTCGTGGTAATTCGATACAGTCCACGTTGTGAGTAACCGAGTCGACGCGCGGCGGCGCGACGTCGCGTTCAGCGTCCTGGGCGGGCCGACGACGGTGATCGATTTCGGCGGTCTGAGGATCCTGATGGACCCCACCTTCGACGAGCCCGGCCCGCATGACTACTTGACCAAGACGGTCGGACCGGCGATCGCCGCCGCCCAGCTCGGACCGGTCGATGTGGTGTTGGTCAGCCATGACGAACATCCGGACAACTTCGACACTGCAGGCCGGCAGGTGGCGCTGGCCGCGCCGCTGCTGTTGACGCACCCGGGTGCCGCGACCCGGCTGGGACCGCCCGCGCTCGGGCTCGAGCCGTTCGAGTCTTTCCAGCTTCCAGGTGCCAACGCGGTTACGGTGCAAGCTGTTCCGGCAGTGCACGGTCCAGCTGACGGGCAGCGTGACGCCGGCGGTCACGTCAACTGTGAGGTGACCGGCTTCGTGCTCTCCGGTGCGGGGCTGCCGACGGTGTACCTCAGCGGCGACAACGCCTCGGTCGCCGCGGTGAAGACCATCGCCGAGCGGGTGGGGACGGTGGATGTGGCGGTGATTTTCGCGGGCGCCGCCCGGGTGCCGTCGAAGGAGCGCGGACGCCCGTTGACGATGACGGGTCAACGGGCGGCGGCGGCCGCCGAGGTGCTGGGCGCCCGCCTGGTCATTCCTGCCCACGTCGACGGGTGGAGGCATTTCAGCGAAGGAGTCGGCGAATTCGGCGGCGCCTTCGACGATGCCGGACTCCTGGACACTCTCGCCGTCGTCCCGCACGGCGAGTGGATCGTGCCGTCCTGGCTGTAGTCTGCACGGTGTCGCTCTGGCCTCGATGAGAGTACGGTCATAGCTATTCGGCGGCATTTCCTGTAAGACCAAAAAGAAGCTGAGACAACGTAAGTGAACATCCAGACCAGGGGTGTGCAGCATGCCTGACGGCATGTTGACAGCTGTCCGGCTCTCGGTGGCCGACGCGGTGCAGCTTCTCTTGGAGAAGTCCACATTGCAGGCCCACACCGTCTCATTCGTCATCGTCGAGCCGACCGACCGCATCAGTCACGAGCGGCTGCACGAGTTGGTGGGCTCGTCGCTGCCGCGATTGACACGCTTCCGCAGCAGGCTGGTCGACAGGCCGCTGGGAGTGGGTCCCCCGTTTTGGGCCGAAATCGACGACTACGACCCGGCTTCGCAAATTCACCGGGTAACGCTTCGGGCTCCGGGTGGTGAGCGCGAATTCGCCGACCTGATAGCGCGCTTGAGCGAGGGATCAGGTCACCACCGCGAAATGCTCTGGGAGGCATGGAGCATCGACGGTCTGTCAGGTGGGCGTTGGGCGCTGGCGGTGCGGACGTCGCCTGCGCTGAGCGAGCGCGGCGTCGGCATACCGACCATCTGGTCGCGGTTGCTTCGTTCCGACCAACACGACGGTCGGCGCGGCGATCCGCCTCCGCAGTCCAGCCCCGCCGTCACCGCGGTGGGTGACCTCGTCACCGGTGTGGTCGCCGAGCTTCTCGAATTCCAGTTCAAGGGCCTCTGGCTCGCCACCGAAACCGTGGCCGGCATGCTGGGTGCGCTGCGTCGTCAACTGGGCGGAAATGATGTTGCCGGCGAACAGGATTCGATTCCTGCGACGGTGTCGTCGATGAGCGGACCGCTGCCGCGCAACGTGTTCAACGCGCCGTTGACCGACCAGCGGGCCGTCGCGTTCGCCTCGATCCGGCGAGCCGATCTGGAGACAGTCAGCAGCGCGTTCGGCGGCGACATCACCAATGTTCTGGTGGCTGCCTGCACCTTGTCGTTACGTGCGTGGCTGCAACGCCATGACATCGTGCCCGACGATCCCCTGATGATGCGCATGCCAATAGCGCTGTCGGGCGCCGCGCTCGATGTCGACGACGATTCGCCCGTCGCGGGCAAGATCCGCATTCCGGTGCAACTGAGTGACCCTGTCGAGGTGCTCACCAACCTGCATACCGCCAGTGAGAAGATGAACATCGAGCTTGGGCAGACCGCCGAAAAGGCCCGTTTCACATCCGATTTGGTGAATATCGCGTCGTTGGTACCGTCGTCCGTGGCCCGCGCGGGTATGCGAATCTTCAGCCGGCTGAGTCTGCGGCAACGGCTGGCGACGACCTCGCACGGCAGTATCTCCTATGTGGGCGACGAGTCGTCACCGGCGTACTGCGCGGGGGCCAGGGTCGTCGGTATGCATACCGTGACGCCGCTGCTGGACGCCGGTGGGTTGACCATCACGCTCACCACACATGGCGAGGCGATGGATCTGAGCGTGTGCGTGTGTCCCGACAACGTGCCCGCCGTCGCCGACATTGCGACCGGGATCGTCGACTCACTCGGCGTCTTGGTGGCGGAAGCGGGCAAATCACCTCGCGGGCAAGGTCGCTCGGTAGTTACCGAGATGACCAGTAAGCGGCGACAGGCGCGCGGCTAGCCAGCCCTAGTCGTGCAGCAGGCCGTCGACCGTCGACGCGTCGTCCGGTGCCGCCGCGGCCATCATGATGCGGTGCGCACGTTCTGGCTCGGTCTGAGCGGGGACCACCAGAAGAACGAGCTTCATGCGGTTGCGTCCGGTGATTTCCACGGTGTTGCCCGGCTGCCGGTGATATCCGCTGAGTCGCACCATGCCACCGCCCGTCGAAAATTTGACCGGCGCTGCGGTCCAGTCGGCGAGGTTGTACAGCACCCGGTCGATCGAGCCGAGTCGCACTGACAGCACCGCCAATAAATCTGGAAGTTCCGTTTCAAGATCTTGGCTGTGTGGCCACCAGGCCCCGTCGACATAGCCGGAAGTGGGGGCCTTGGGCTTCAGGCGAAGGCGAGGTGTGGCCTCGGGGCCTGTGTGCGTCGAATCTGTCGCGCTGCGGCTGTGTTGTAGCGTCATGGGACGCTCCTGTCTTGGCCGCGAATCGGCCGCATCAATCAGAACGGCGACGACGCAATCTCAAGCGGTTGCGTGCGATATATCGCCGATCCTTCAGACGCTACACTTACTCAGCGTTTTCGCCTCGGTTAGCGGTGTACTGTCGAGAGAGAAAGTTTGTGGCCAGCGGTGATGTGGGCGGCACGCGGCCGAACGTGGACACTCGGATCGGATTCGCTTGTCGATCCTGAGAATCCGCGCTTAGAGTAACTTCAGACTTAAGGAATCGCCATGGGCCGCCAGTTCACGCGCGAGGTGGGCGCTCAACTCGAAGTCGAGATCACCGATCCGACGACGTTGGAATTCCAGATCGCGGTGGCGCCGCACCCGAATACCGAAGTGTCCGAGTATCTGTCGTTTGTGCTGGACGGCCGCCCCATCGAAGCCACCGAGATCAGCGGTACGCACGGCAACCGCATTCACAAGTTTGACGCGCCGGTCGGCTACTTGACCGTCGACTATGCAGCGACGATCGTCGGCCAGACGGATCCGGCGCCGGTCACCGAACATGACCTGTCGGTCTATCTGCGGCCCAGCCGATACGCGGAGGCCGACAAGCTATACGGTTTTGCCGGAAGGGAATTCGGCAACTTCGCCGACTCGACGACTCTGCTGGAGCGGGTGTCGCTGTGGGTGGGCACTCGCGTGAATTACGTACCGGGCTCGAGCGATCCGATCGACGGGGCGGTGGAGACGATGCTCTCCGGCGCCGGCGTATGCCGTGACTTCGCGCACCTCGCGGTCGCGATGCTGCGGGCGGTCAACGTACCCGCACGCGCCGTGTCGGTGTACGCACCGGGGCTGTATCCGATGGACTTTCACGCCGTCGCCGAAGCGTTCGTCGACGGACAATGGCGGGTCGTCGACGGGACCTTGCTGGCGCCGCGGCAGGCCCTGGTGCGCATCGCCACCGGGCGGGACGCCGCTGACATCGCCTTCCTGGACAATCACAAGGGCGGCATCATCCTGCACAAGCTGGCGGTGACGGCGATCGTGGACGGCGACCTTCCCGTGGACTCGATCGACCAACTGGTGTCGATCCGCTGACCCCGGTGGCGATCAACGAACAGCTGCGCGCCGCCGTCGATGGCCGGCGCGGTCTGGCAGCTGCCGACTCACTGTGCGAGGCCTGCGTGACGTTGTTCGGCATTGACGCAGCGGCCATTTCGCTGATCTTCGCGGGAGTCACCAGCGGAACGCTGGGCTCCAGCGGCGCGGCCGCGCGCGCGTATGACGAACTTCAGTTCACTTACGGTGAGGGCCCGTGCTTGGACTCCGTGTCGACGCATGCGCCGGTCCTCGTCGCCGACCTCTTAAAACCCAGCAATGGCCGGTGGCCTGCGTACGGTCCGGCCCTACTCGACCACCGGATCCGCGGCATATTCGCGATTCCGGTCGTATTGGCCGGCGAATACGTTGGCGCCCTTGACCTTTTCCGGATTCAACCCGGTGAGCTACGACGTGACGAGCTAGCGGGCGCTGTCGTCGCCGCCGAATTGGCCAGCGCCCCTCTGCTCGACGTGATGGACTCCGACTTGCAGGCCGCAGTCAATGACCCAAAGAGCGATGCCTGGGCCGATTTCAACGTCCTGAGTCGCGCGGAGGTCAGCCAGGCTACCGGCATGCTCGTCGCTCAACTGGAGATCGAGCCTGCCGTGGCGCTGGTGCGCCTGCGTGCACATGCCTATGCGACCAACCGCAGCGTCACCGACGTCGCCCGCGACATTCTGACCCGGCAATTGCGGCTCGAGGCCCACTGATGCAGTCCGAAAGGGAGGGCAACGTGACCGATACCCCTCGTGAAGCTCGCGTACTCGACGCGGTCGTATCGCTCGTCGACAACTTGCTCGACGACTTCGACGTCGTCGACCTGCTCACCGAGCTGACCGAACGCTGCGCAGACCTGCTGGATGTCTCGGCGGCCGGGCTCTTGCTCAGCGACCCGCTGGGCGAACTGCGCCTGCTTGCCGCAACGTCCACGCAGACCTGGGAGTTGGAGCTCTTCCAATTGCAGGCCGACGAGGGACCCTGCGTCGACTGTTATGCGACCGGCGAACCCGTTTCGGTGGCGGATCTGCGAACTGCAGTCTCGCGGTGGCCGCGGTTCGTTCCGGCCGCTCTCGAGGCCGGTGTCGCCTCCGTGCACGCGGTGCCCATGCGCGCAGCCGGCACCGTCCTGGGCTCTCTTGGCCTATTCGGCAGCCGGATAGGCGAACTCACTGAATCCGATCTGCTGGTCGGTCAGACACTGGCGCATGTCGCGTGTGTGGCGATTCTGCAGGAACACCCGCCTGCGCCCGCGACGGTGATGACGCAGTTGCGCTCTGCGCTGACGCAACGCGTCGTTGTCGAGCAGGCCAAGGGCTTTCTGCGGGAACGGCTCGATATTTCTGTCGAGGAGGCGTTTTCGCTGCTGCGCAGGTATGCCCGTACCCACGGCGAACACCTGACCGACGTTGCGCGGCAGTTGGTCGCCGATCCAAAATCTCGTCCGGGTCTGCTGACCAGGATGAGGGAGCTCGCTCAAGCCTGAGTTCGTCGCGCTTGGGCGCGCCGAACGGCGTCCTCCACCAGGCGTGCCGCGACCACGCGAAGTTTCACGTTGCCGGTTTGACTCATCTGGACCAGCCGGCTGAAGGCCACCTCGGCGCTCGCTCCCGAACGGCTTCGGATGATGCCGACTGCCTGATCGATCACCGTGCGGTTTTCCATCGCCTGTTGCAGTCTTTCCACGTGCGCCCGCGCCCTGGACAGCAGCTCGGCGTTGTAGATCGACACCGCCGCGGGCTCGGCGAATTGCGTGCCCAGTCGTACGGCATGCGTGCCGAACGCGTCCTGGCTGTTCGCGTAGCAGTTGATCGAACCGATCACCTGCTCGCCGACTATCAGCGGCAGCGACAGAGCCGAATGCACGCCCATCCTTGCCACCCGGCCGCCGAAGTGCGGCCAACGGCTGTCGGCCCCGAGTGATCCGCTGACGGTGACCCGCTGTGTCTGTGTACACGTGATGCACGGTCCCTCGCGCAACTCGGCGTACTGAACCGCATGAATTTCGTGGACAAATCCCGCTGTGGCAGCGGCAGTCTGAAGTGTCGGTAGGCTTTTACCCTCGTCGATCAGTGCGACGCCGGCACCGTCGACCCGGGGAATCGCGTCGGCGGCGAACTCGGCGACCTGGCGCAGCAAATCGACGGCGCCGCAAGCACCGGTCACCAATCCGGCCAGTCCGCGTAGCCCGGAAAGCAAGTCGAATTCGTCCGCTTCCCGCTGGGAGGAGGACAAATCGGCCGGCTCTGGTGGCTCGCGACCGGGTTGGGAATCAAAGTCTGCCATCGGCGGTGACTATTTTAGGTTTTTCAGGTGACCAGGGTCAAAGCGTGGGCGCGTCGCAGCTTTCCGGACGGCGTCTTGGGGATCGTTCCCGGCTCGAGCACAACCACATGGCGGGGCCGGACATCGACTTCGGCGATGACCTCGTGGGCAACCTGACGCTCGACCCGGCGGACCTCGGCCGGGTCGTCCCAAGCGTTGGCTTCGACCGCGACGGCGAAAGTCTCTCGTGGGTGGCCGGCCTTCAGGCGCACCGCGACCGCACAGCCGGGCCGGACCCCGCGGACGCGCGCGGCGGCGCGTTCGATGTCCGTCGGGTAGATGTTGCGCCCGGCCATGATGATCACGTCTTTGACCCGGCCGCACACCACCACGTCGCCGGTCTCGGTGAGATAGCCCAAATCGCCGGTGTCGTACCATCCTTCGTGATTTTGCGCGGAGACGAAACCGGCAGTCGTCGTGTATCCCAGCGTCACCGGCTCGCCACGCACCTGGATGACGCCGACACTGCGAGAAGGCTGCAGCCCGCCGGCCTGGTCGACGATCTGGACCTCCAGCCCCTTCAGCGGACGGCCCAGTGAGGCCAGTCGCCGGGTTTTACCCCTGGTCGCCGGGACCGCCCGGTGCAGCACCGAGAGTAGGTCGGCGTCTACCTCGTCGACGGTCAACCCGCGGCCGCACTCAGTGAACGACACGGCCACCGTTGTCTCGGCCATGCCATACGCGGGCACCACGGCTTCGCGACGCAACCCGAACGGCGCGGCGGCTTCGCACAGATCCTCGACGTCGGCGGGGTCCACCTGCTCCGCGCCGGATAGCGCCCACCGCAGCGAGGACAGGTCGAACTGACCGGGCTGAGCCTGCCTGCGCAGGCGTTTGGCGAACATCGTGTACGCGAAGTTGGGCGCCGCTGTCATGGTGCCCCGGTATTTGTCGATGAGCCTCGCCCACAGCAGGGTGTCGCGGAGGAAGTCCATTGGCGTGACCTTGACCAGCTCGACGCCGAAGTACATCGGGACCGTCAGGTAGCCGGTCATGCCCATGTCGTGGAAGCACGGCAGCCAGCTCACGATCACGTCGCATTCAGGGTCGACGTCCGCGCCGACGAACATCGCCTCGGCATTTGAGACGACGTTGCGATGGCTGATCCGGACCGCCTTGGGGGATCCGGTCGAGCCGGACGTCAATTGCAACAGCGCAACGTCGTCGTCGTCGGTGTCAATAGGGTCGATCGGCTGGCTGTCGAGTAACTGCTCGGCCGTCAGAACCTGCATGCCCAACTGGGACAGCAGCGGTGCCGCCGCCATGAACGGATCGGAGACCACGACGGCCTTGGCGTCGATCATGTTGATGACGGCTGTGGTCTCGTCGGCCCAGCGCTGCAGGTCGGTGCGCGGGGTGGGCTGATGCAGCATCGTGAGGCTGGCGCCGCGCATCCAGATGGCCTGCGCCGTCGGCGCGATCTCGACGGGCGCGCCGGCCAGCACTGCGACCGCATCACCATGCCCCACACCGGCGGCGGCCAGACCGCCCGCAACGCGGCGGCTCCGCTCGTGCACCTGCAGCCAGGTATGGCGGACGGGGGCGTCAGGCTCCCCGGTGTTCATGCCCTTGACGCTGCTGTGGGCGTTGTCGAACATGGTTTGGGTAAATCGGCTCACGACAAACCCCCTGGCTCCGGCGCGACGGCACGGGACGTATTGGTCGGAACGCTATTGCGTTGGTTTCGACGGCGCCGCTGAGGCACGACCTTGGAGGAGCGTGACCATCTCTTGTACACCCCAGATGGTGTCAGACCCGCTGACTGTACAGACTCGATCGCTATCGACCGGCGCGACGCGCCGTGAACCGCGGAACCCGCAGTCACCAGGACCTCCAGCGGACAAGCAAACCCGAATGGGCCGGCTTACATCGGGCCTGTGCACCCTTCGGCAGGGAATCTGATCGCCGCCGTGATGTTTCCGAGAGGCTGTGGTGTCAACCGTGGATAGACGCTACCTGCCCAACCGCCGGCTCTCCAAGAGCTGGGCCGCTTCGTCACCTGCCTGCATCCCGGCTGAGACAGTTTGCCAATTCGTAGCTCACCGACTGACCAGTGGTCATAGACATAAATGCCGTATTTGGCTGCGGCGACCTGGCCGTCGCGGGAGTGTCGTAGCAATTGGCGGGCTGACCTCTTAGAGACTGGCGGCATGAACAGCGATACCAGACTGCAGCGGTGGGAGCGGTATTCCGAGTGGCCGCTCGCCGTGGCCGCCATCCTGTTTCTGGTCCTGTTCTCCAGGCAGGTGCTCGTCGAGCCGCACGGACCCGAAGCGCATATCGTCTGGGCGGTCAACTGGGCCATCTGGGGCCTGTTCGTCCTGGATTATGGTGTCCGACTGTGCCTCGCTACCAACCGTTGGCACTGGTTTCTGCGGCACCTGCTGGACTTCGCCATTGTCACGCTGCCACTGCTGCGGCCGCTTCGCCTGTTGCGCCTGCTTGTTCTGATCGAGGTGCTGCAGAAGGCAATCGGGGACGCCTTTCGGGGCCGGATCGTCGTCTATACGGTGTCGGGTGTCGTGTTGTTGATCTACACGGCGTCGCTGGCCGTATTCGACAAAGAGCGGTACCTGCACGGGGCCACCATCAATTCCTTCGGCAAGGCGATTTGGTGGTCGATCACCACGGTGACCACCGTCGGCTACGGCGACGTCTACCCGGTGACCAACACCGGCCGGGTGATCGCGGTCCTGCTGATGATCGGCGGGATCAGCCTGGTCGGCGTCGTCACCGCGGCCCTTGCGTCCTGGATCATCGAACGGGTAACCGAACAAGACGCCATGCATCAGGCGGCGACCGTCGCCCATATCGACGAGCTTCGCAGCGAAATACAGGAATTGGGACAACAGCTACGGGATAGAGGCTGACGGTGACCCTTACGCCGGAAACGTTCACCGCCTGCGGCGTCGGCGGCACGCGCATAGTCGCGGACCGTCTCGGTGATCCGGATACGCCGGCGGTGGTGTTCCTGCATGGCGGCGGGCAGACGCGCCGCTCGTGGGGCAAGGCGGCGGCGGCCGTGGCGCAGCGTGGCTGGCAGGCGGTCACGGTCGACTCCCGGGGCCACGGCGAGTCGGATTGGTCGGAAGACGGCGACTATCGGCTGGTCAGCTTTGCCGGTGACGTCCAAGAAGTGTTGCGCCATCTACCCCCGAAGCCGGTTCTGGTCGGTGCATCGTTGGGTGGTCTCACGACAATGCTTCTGGCTGGAGAGATTTCGCCGGGCATCGCTCGCGCCGTCGTTTTGGTGGACATCGTGCCGAACATGGATCAGTCCGGGGCTGACCGGATCCACCATTTCATGGCTGACCGTATGCAAACGGGCTTCGAGTCGCTCGACGAAGTCGCCGACATGATCGCCGAATACAACCCGCACCGCCCGCGGCCATCAGATCTGAATGGGTTGCGCACCAACCTGCGTCGTCGCGGCGACCGCTGGTATTGGCATTGGGATCCGAAGTTCATCAGCGACACCGCATCGCTGCCGCCCAGCGAGGTGTCCGACCTCGAGCGCCTGCACGCGGCCGTGGACACGATTCTCGGGGACGGAGTGCCCATGCTGTTGGTGCGCGGTCAGGTGAGTGACCTCGTCGGGCAGGACCGCGCCGACGAGTTTCTGGCCCGCTTCCCCGCAGTCGAGTTCGTCGACGTCGAGGGCGCCGGGCACATGGTTGCCGGTGACCGCAACGATCTGTTTGCAGACGCGGTGCTGAATTTCCTTGTCCGCCACGGGCGAAAGCGCCTAGGTCTCGACCGCCTCAGTCAGGATGTCGATGACGGCCTGCGGCCGGGTGATCAACGGGGCGTGGTCGAACGTGCCAGTACGGGTGCGGGCCGCCATGCGTTCGGCCATGAACTTCTGGGTCGCCGGGTTGATCATGCGGTCTTCTTCGGCGACGAGATACCAGCTCGGCAGATCTTTCCAGCTGGGTCGTGGCACGGCCTGCGCAATGCACGGCGCGGCGATCGGTCGCTGGACCGCGGCGAGCAGGGCTTGTTCTTCGGCGGTTGCGTGTTGCGCGAACGCCGTGGCAAAAGCATTCTCGGGCAACCAAATCCACCCGTTGTCGTCGGGCTTGAGTTCTGGTGCCTGCGGGTGCGGGGGATCGCGGTAGAACACGTCGGCGACGGTTTCACCCTCGTCGGGTGCCAGGGCGACCACGTAGACCAATGCCGAAAGGCGTGGGTGGTTGGTCGCGCCGATCACGCCGCCGGCGTACGCGTGGCCGGCCAGGACAATGGGTCCTTCGGTTCGATCGAGGGCTCGCTTCACGGCGGTGACGTCGTCATCGAGCGTGGTGAGCGGGATGGGGGCGGCGGTCACGTTGATACCGGCGTGCTGCAGACCGGTGATGACGCGGCCCCAGCTCGACCCGTCGGCCCACGCGCCGTGGACAAGAACAACCGTCGGTTTGGGATGCACGACCCAAAATGCTAGACACCCAGGTGGCGGGGGTCAAGCGCCACCGCGTCTTGTCAAATTGGGTCACACATCCCATAATCAGAGATCGACAGTGAGGGAGACCATGACTGATACCTGCACCGATCCCACACTTCCCACGGCTCCGGCGGTCGTGCGCGAAGAGCCAGGCGGCGAGACGATGCGCGCCATCGTGCTCGAGAAGTTCGGCGGCCTGGACAGCCTTGTCTATGCGGACATTCCGAAGCCGCGCCCGAAACATGGCGAAGTCGTCATCGCCGTCAAAGCCTTCGGTATCAACCACGCCGAGCTACACATGCGCCGCGGCGAATGGGCCGAGGCGACCGAGGTCAGCGGCATCGAATGCGTGGGCCTGGTGGATTCCTGCCCCGGTGGTGAATTCCCGGTCGGTGCGAAAGTGGCGGGGCTGATGGGAGGCCTCGGCCGCACCATCAATGGGAGCTACGCGCACTACACCAGAGTCCCCGCTACGAACGTTGCCCGTATCGACGCAGACCTGCAGTGGTCAACGCTTGCCGCGCTTCCGGAAACCTACGCCACGGCGTGGACATGCTGTTTTCGCAATCTTGAGCTGAGCGCGCGCCACACCGTCGTTATCCGAGGGGCGACTTCGTCTTTGGGGCAGGCAGCGGTCAAGCTCGCCGTCGCCGCAGGTGCCCGGGTGATCGCGACCAGCCGCAACGAGGATCGCTTTGAGATGCTGACCGCGCTCGGGGTGGAGCGTGCCGAACGTGAGGCGCCGGATCTGGCGGCACGGTTGCCCGATGCGAAACAGATCGACGCCGTTCTGGACCTGGTAGGCAACAGCACGATCCTTGATTCCTTGAATCTGCTGCGCCGCGGGGGCCGCGCCTGCCTGGCGGGCTGGCTGGGAGGACTGGCGCCGATCGCAAACTTCAATCCGCTAGCCCAGATGGCCAGCGGGGTCTACCTGACGTTCTTCCGAAGCCCCGACTTCGGCACACCCGGATTCCCCGTCTCGGATGTACCGCTCAGCGACATTGCCGCGCAAGTACAGGCCGGGAGCTTGGACGCCGCACCGGCCCGTGTTTTTTCATTCAACGAGATCAGAGAAGCACACCGGGTAGCCGAAAGTGGCGAGGCGGGAGGAAAACTCGTGGTGGTTGTGGACTGACCAACCCTGGTATTACCTCTCGACGTCGGAGATCGGCGCTGTGAGCAGCACGCCGTTGTCGGCACCAAGGTCGGTGGCGGCATTGATGATGACGCGGTCGATTTGACGCAGTGAGTGCAGTGCATTCAGCAGCGGTCGGCGATCCACCGTCTGCTCGTCTTGCCTGGCGAGACCTTCCGCGTCGTCGATGTAATCCGTGGACGGAAACACCGTGGCAGCCTGGTTGAACTCCAGCGAGGTGATCACCACATCGATGTTGCGGCGGATCTGCGAGGCGGTCGACTTGATCGCGTCGGCCAGTTCCGGTGACATGGTGATGTGTCTTTCGCTGCTACGGGCCAGGATTCGTGCATACCGGTCGCATGCGGTGAGTAGCCGCAAGCCATGCCGCATGGTGCGGCGCCCGGCCAAACCGGTGACCCCGGCTTTCATCGGCGCGGCGGTGATCCGGAACTGCTGCAGGTCGCGGCCGAGTTGACGCGCCGTCTCGGTCAGCCTCGCGGGTGCGGAGGTACCGAGCAGGCTCGCGACCGACGCCTCGACGAGATCGGATAGCGTCAGGAAAAACGTATGTGCCTCGCCGCGAATTTTCGCCCGGGTGTTGATCGGCAACACGAGCACAGCGGACGCGATCCCGATGACCGCACCCACGGCGGTCTCCTCGATCCGCAACAGCAACAGGCCGTAGGTGAATTCGCCGAGCAGGCCGTACATCAACGCGAGCATGGTGCTGATCCAAAAGGTCATCAGGCTGTAGGTGACCTTCATGAAATAGAAAGCGCAGAACAGACATACGAAGATCATCACCAGCGAGGCGACGGTGTCGCCGGACACCAGCGTGGCGACCAGCACGCCGCTGGGCACACCGAGCACCGTGCCGAGCAACCGCTGCCAGCCCTTGTCGAGCGTTTCGGCCCAGGAGTTGGTGCCGGCGAAGATGACGAAGGCGGCAATGGCCGCCCAATACCAGTGCGACGGCGACACCGTCTCGCCGACGACGATCGCCAGCGCCGCGGCAACGGCCACCTGAATGGCCTGTCGGGTTGATGGCCGCATGCCCGGCTGGAAGTGCTGCTCGCCCGATGGTGCCGCGACCTCCGGCTGCTCGGCGGCGACCCGCTCGATCCGCTGACGGACTTCGGCGGTGGCTTTGGCGGTGTCGAAGATCGCCAGCGCCAGGCGCCGCACCGGGACGTCGTCCCGATGCTGTTCGAGCTGCTGCTGAGCGCGCTCTGCGGTCAGCCGGAGGGCGTCGGTGTGCGGTGTCCGGATGGCCCGTGCCAGCAGAGCGACGGTGTCGGCCAATTCGGCACGCGTGGCGGCGGGAATGTCGGCGAAGGCCGCACGCGTGCCCGCGGTCGCGAGGCGTTCGACGGTGAGTTCGGCGTCGAACAGCCACAGCGCGAGGTCCTCGCCGCTGACTCCCGGCCACAGCGCGCTCGGATTGACCCGGTCTTCGATCTGGGTCTGGACCAGCAACGCGGTCTCGTTGAGCCGGCGAGCTCGTATTCGCAGTCGACGCCGGCGCCGCTCGTCGGGGTCGCCGATTCGCACGGTGTCGGCGGTGGTGTCGACGACGATCGCCATCCGCGCACGCAGCGCCCGAATATTAGCCCGCAGAACGCTTTCCGGCCGATCGGGCATGATGAAGGCACTCCACAGGTAGCTGCACAGTGTGCCCACGACTGTCGCGCCGATCAACCACGGCAGCTCGGAGAACTTCGCCCGCAGGTAGAGCGTGAAGAAGTACGACATGAAGGTGACCATGCCCAGCGCCGTTCCGCGTGGGCCGAAGCGACGTGCATAGGCCGCAACGAACACCACTCCTACGAACAGCACGTCGGCGATCACCGGGTGCGGCGATACCAACGCTGCCGCGGTGATGGCCAGCGCGGTAGGCAGCGGCATCAACGCCATGGTGACGCGTTGTCGATGCGGATCGGGTTCGTTCACCGAGCGTGCCGAGACCATGGTGATCAGCGCTCCGAGCAGCGCCACCGTCATCGGCTGATGGGTGGCCTTGGTCAGCAGAAAGAGGACCAGCAGCGACGTCGCGAGGGCACCGGTCGTCCGGGTTGCCATCCGCAGCCGCAGCAGACCGGGATCGGATCCGATCGCCCAGTTACGCGCCCGTTCGTACCGTGCGGTGGCGGCACCGGACACTCGCGACCAGCCTCTCTGTTGCGGATTGCATGTCTATCGTGACTTGACTCTGGCATAGCGGCCAAGATGAGACCCGATGACCATGCGAACGACCTTGGCCGATGGCCGCGAGCTGTTGTTCTTCTCACTGCCCGGCCACACGCCCGCGCCGGTCGCCGACCGCCGGCCGCTTCCGCCGTTCGAGCCCGGACAATCACAGCTGCGGTTCGACCAGACGACCGGGCAGTGGGTGATCATCGCGGCGCGGCGCCAGGACCGGACCTACAAGCCGCCTCCCGATCAGTGCCCGCTGTGTCCGGGCCCGACCGGGGAGACCAGCGAGGTGCCCGCGCCCGACTACGACGTGGTGGTTTTCGAAAACCGGTTCCCGAGCTTGTCCGGTGCGGGGCCGGTGGCGTCGGTGCCCGACGGTTTCGTGGCTGCGCCGGGAGTCGGGCGGTGCGAGGTGATCTGCTTCTCCAGCAACCACAGCGGGTCGTTCGCCGAATTGCCGGTGCCACACGCCCGGCTGGTGGTCGAGGCGTGGCGGCAACGGACGGGCGAGCTGCTTGCTCTGCCGGGCGTTCAGCAGGTGTTCTGCTTCGAGAATCGCGGCGAGGAAATCGGCGTCACGCTAGCGCACCCGCACGGCCAGATCTACGGTTACTCGTATCTGACGCCGCGGACGGCGGCCATGATGCAGCAGGCACGTAACCATCGGGGCGGCAACCTGTTTGCCGATCTGCTGGCTTCGGAGATCGCCGATGGCAGCCGTATCGTGGCGCGCACCGATCTGTTCACCGCCTTCGTCCCGTTCGCCGCGCGCTGGCCGGTCGAGGTGCACATCTACCCGAACAGGTTCGTGCACAACCTGCTTGATATGTCGGCGGCCGAGCTGGACGGATTCGCGGAGATCTATCTCGACGTGCTGCGGCGCTTCGACCGGATGTACTCCGGCCCACTGCCCTATATCTCGGCGCTGCACCAATATTCCGATTCGGAGGCGTTGCGGGAGGGTTACTTCCATGTCGAGCTGATGTCGATCCGGCGCAGCGCCGGTGCGCTGAAATATCTGGCGGCGTCCGAATCGGCGATGGACGCGTTCATCAGCGACGTGCTGCCCGAAACTATCGCCGAGCGGCTGCGAGGACTCGCATGACGATCCGCTATTCCGCGCCGGGACGGATCAACCTGATCGGCGAGCACACCGACTACAACCTCGGCTGGTCGTTGCCGATCGCGCTGCCGCAGCGCACCGTCGTCACGTTCGAGCCTTCGGATGCCGACGCAGTCACCGTGCGCAGTGACAGCGCCGATGGCTCGGTGCGGATTCCGTTGACCACCAAGCCCGGTGACGTGACGGGGTGGGCGGCGTATGTCGCCGGTGTGGTGTGGGCGCTGCGGATGGCCGGACACCGGGTTCCCGGCGGAACGATGTCGATCACCAGCGAGATTCCGATGGGTTCGGGTCTGTCGTCGTCGGCGGCGCTTGGAGTGCGCGGCGCTGGGTGCTCTGGCGTCGGGTCTGCACATCGACCGACTCGATCAGGCGCGTCTCGCCCAACGTGCGGAGAACGAGTATGTCGGTGCGCCAACGGGTTTGCTTGATCAGCTGTCCTCGCTGTTCGGTTCGCACAAGACGGCGCTGCTGATCGACTTCCGGACGCTGAGCGTCTCGCCGGTGCCCTTCGACCCGTCATCCTCGGGTGTGGCGTTGCTGCTGATCGACTCCCGTGAGCGGCACGGACATGTCGACGGCGAATACGCCGCGCGCCGACTGTCCTGCGAACGGGCGGCAGCGGATGTGGGTGTGGTGTCGTTACGGGAGATCCAGGACCGCCGGGTGTCCGTGCTCGACGGTGTCACCGACCCGGTGGATGCACGCCGCGCCCGACACGTACTGACCGAGAACCAGCGTGTGTTCGATGTCGTTGCGGCATTGGGTGATTCGGACTACGCGAGAGCCGGGCGGATCTTTACCGCTTCGCACGCCTCCATGCGCGACGACTTCGGCATCACCACCAAGCACATCGATCTGATCGCCGACGCCGCGGTGGATGCCGGTGCTTTCGGTGCGCGAATGACCGGTGGCGGGTTCGGTGGTTGCGTGATCGCGCTGGTTCCGGACGACCGGGTGGGCGCGGTGGGTGAGGCGGTGCGAGCGGCAGTGCGCGCCGCGGGCTACGACGAGCCGGCGATCAGCCGGACGTTTGCCGCGCGGGGTTCGGGCGCGCTGTAGGCGCAGCCGTCACACGCGTACCAGTCTCCGACCATGAGGTGGTGTTCACGTTTGTGACCATATGCGATATCACGCGTGGTCAACGGCACGCAGTTTGGTCAGCGTCGCTGCGAACTGTTCCAGCGCCCGAGGCGATAACACGGCTCCCAGATGGGCGGAGAGTTCGTCGTCTAAAGCCAGTTTCGCTTTGGCCAACAGTCGCTTTCCCGATGGTGTCAACTCGATGATCGAGGAGCGCCCGTCTTCCGGATTAGGCCGGCGCCGGCAGAGCCCGGACGCTTCGATGCGGTCGACGAGCTTGCTGGTGCCGCCGATGGTGATCACCAGTTCGGAGGCGATCTCATTGACCCGGCACGAGCCGTATCGCGCGATGACTCGCATCGGCTCGTAGCGGCTCAGCGGGAGATCGAAGTCGGCGCGCAGTCGCGCGTCCGCGGCGTTCCACAGCTCGGTCTCCAACCTCACAAGCTCACTGAACACCCGCTCGAAGTCTGTCACCGTCCACCGTCCAACTAGGTTCCATGGAACATAGCAGCAGCGCATCCGGTAATGTATTCCACGGAATGTAAATCGACGGACGGAGACCGGATGACCAATGCAGACGACATCACCCAGTTGTTGCACACCTACGAGCGATCATTGAACGCCAGCGACGCGGCCTTGGCGGCGTCGTGCTACGCCACCGATGGTGTCTTCATGCCCACCACCCAGCCCACTGTGACCGCGGACGGGATACGTCAGGCGTATGAAGGGATTTTCGGCGTCATCCATCTCGACGTGACGTTCACCATCGACGAACTCGTCGTCGCCAGCGACGATGTCGCGTATGCGCTGACCCGCAGCAACGGCATCCAGACCGTGTTGGCCACCGACACACAAAGCGCTGAGTCAAACCGTGAGGTATTCATCCTCCGCAACGAGGGCGGGGCGTGGAAGATCGCGCGCTACATGTTCAACAAGTCGGAATAAGCCGAAATCGCTCAGAGGCGGGCAAATCGGCACATCGTTCCGCGCTACGCCGCAGGAGTGAAACGGATCGCCATCAGCCGCAATTCGCCGACCGCTTCGGCGAACTGCTGGCGAGTCGGCATCCGATGGTCGCGGAAGCCCACGCCCATCACCTGCTCGGCACGCTTCACGCCGTAGAACTCCACGCAGCGGTAGTACAAGTCGGTGACCAGTAGCTGGTTTTCGATCAACTCGCCGCGCATCGTCCGGGTCTTCCCGCCGTGCAACACCTTCGCGGTCGCGCCGTCGCGGAAGTTGTACTTCCAGCTCGCGCCGGTCAGGGCATAGAGGATGCCGTCGATCGTGTGGGCGGTCAGCACAAGTGAATAACGGCGTCCGCTCTTGCGGCCGGCGAAGTTGATCACCATGAACTGGCTGCGCGCCGCGCCTGCGAACGGGGTGCGCAGCAGCAACGAGAGAATCGGGTTGACCACCCGCAGGAACAATTTGGGCGGGTGCGACATCGTGATGGGGTTCGACTGTTCGGGCATCACTTCACCGTAGGTCCCAGCCGACGGTGAAGCCATGGTGCAGGACCAGATCGGTGAGCACATCGGTGCGCTCGGCGAGCGGCCACGACTCGAAGCGGAACGCGTCGAGGGCGAAGAAGGCGTAGTTGATCGAGGTCTCCGGGCTGGTGCGCGGCCGGTACACGGCACCGCATCGAGTTCGGGCCACCACCGCCTAACGGCGTCGGCGAGTTGGTGGCAGGTGTCCCACACGTCGGGGTGCTGGCCGGTGTTGATCTGGTCGTCGACGCCCAGGACGTCGAGATTGGCCTCGGTCCGCAGGTCGAAGACCCGCAGGTGGCGCGTGGCGACCAGCCGCACCAGCTGGTGCGTCGGCGTGGTCGGCGGGGATCATCAGCCCGGTCGGACGGTAGCGTTCACGGAACGCGCCGACGAGAATGCTTGCCGCATAACGAGTTCGGAATGCACCAGACTTCGGGTCGAAGCGGTAACGCGCGGTCGGGAAACCGGCCCAGGACCAGTCAGAGGGAGACGCGGCTTCCACTCGCCACAGTTCGGTGCCGGCGTCGACGCGTCGTCGGCGCAGGCCGACCGGCCTGGCCTCGGGCAGCGGCGTCCGGTAGCCGGGTGCTAGATCAGGCACCGACGGCGGCGAGGATCTGCCATGCGGTGTCGGCGGTCTTGGGACGGCGCAGCGCCTCGGCGATCGACGAGCCGCCCAGATCGTCGTGGGTCAGACGCATGATCCGATCAGCGGCCAGCGGGTCCGACGTGAATGTGGCCAGCAGTTCGAGGATCTTCGGCAGGTCTGTCCGCAGCCGGTCGCTGTCGAATTGCCAAGCCGGAAACCAGGTTTGGTTGCCGACGGCGGATCCCAGCAGCTTGCCCCGGGTACGGAGCCGATGCACCGCCTGCGGCGACTGCAGGCCCAGTCGTTGTTGCACCTTCGGCGTCGGCAGTGAGCCGTCGACGAACTCGTGGACTACAGCGCCGCGGCGTTCCTCGTTCAGGCTGCCGGCGGCGATGCGCTCCAGCGTTCCCTGCGGCGCGATCGGCGCCTTGAGGACGGCCTCGAGCACCTCAGCGAAACCGGGTTCTTGCGAAGCGCGTTCGGCGACTTGGCGGGCCAGCGGGGCGGTGGCAGCGGACATGACTCCAGGCTACCACCAGCCGCTTGCTATTGAAACAATCGAAACAAATCGACATCCTCTGGCAACGGTCCTCCGTCCCGTCGTCGCAGAATCGCGCTATCGATAGCGCGTTAGCGCAGCAGAACCTCGGGATGCGCGGCGTGCCACTGCTGCTCGATGAGGGTCACCCGGCGGTCCTCCACGACGATCCACAGCGCGCCGGCGAACGCTCCGAGTACGGCGATGAGCGCCGTCGTGGTGAGCCACTCGTAGTGTCGGTAGGCGGCCGCTACCACCAAGCTGATCATTCCGAGCGCAGACACGGCCAGCAGGATCAGTCCCGGCCACATGAAGTTGTCCTTCATGGCGATGCCGGCGTGCGGTTGCGTGGTCCGAGAGTGGTCCGTCGGATCGTGGTGAGTGTCGCCCATCGTGTCTCCCTCCGCCTGGTCAGGTCGATCCGGTGAGCTCGCGCCGGAACACCTCAGGAAGTGACACTGCCCCAATGGTTGTCACGAGCCACACCACGAGCGTCGTGGCAACCCAGGACGCCAAACCGTGAATGGCGAGCCCGTGTGTTTCTGCCGTGGCCAGACCTAACGCGACAAGGGTCAGTATCAGGCCGGTACCCCCGAGGAGTAGCGACGCATAGGCATGTGGCAACTGCACGATCAACAAGGACAACAGCGCCTGGGCTAGCGAGAACACCAGCACGGCGACGACGAACCCCGACACCGTCAAGGAAACCCCGGGAACTACCCACGCGGCGACCAGTAATCCGATCGCCCACGATCCGAGAAGCAGAATTGCGCGCAGCAAAATGTGCCGCATCCAGTAAGAGTAGGCCTCAGCAGCGTGAATATGAAGGACCTACGGCTACCGGCTTCGGTGGCCGGACCCGACACGCGGTCGGGGCGCAAACCCGCGCTGTGCGGGACGACGGCGTCGCGACGGGGCCTGCGGTGGGCTGGCGGGCCTAGCCGTCGGGGCCTGGTGCGGTGCGACATCGCCGACGAGCGTGATGACGGGTTCCGACTGCGCGGTCACCTGCTGCGGCGTGACGTTGATACCGGCCTTGCGCAGCAGCGCGGTTGCGTCTCTGCGCTGTTCGGGCAGCACGACGGTGACGACGTCACCCGCGCTGCCGGCGCGTGCGGTGCGACCGGAGCGGTGCAGGTAGGCCTTGTGCTCGGCGGGCGGGTCGACGTGGACCACCAGTTGCACGTCGTCGACGTGCACACCGCGTGCGGCGATGTCGGTGGCCACCAACACCCGAGCGGTTCCCGCGGCGAAGGCCGCGAGGTTGCGGTCACGAGCGGGCTGGGAGAGGTTGCCGTGCAAGTCAACTGAGGGCACACCGGCGTCGGTGAGCTGACGGGCGAGCTTTTTGGCCTGATGCTTGGTGCGCATGAACAGGATTCGTCGACCGGTGCCCGATGCGAGGTGCTGCACCAGATCCTTTTTGGCGTCGGCGCCTGCCACGTGGAAGACGTGGTGGGTCATGTCCGCTACCGGTGAGTTGACTTCGTCGACGGAGTGCGAGACGGCGTTGTGCAAGAACCGCTTGACGAGCTTGTCGACGCCGTTGTCCAAGGTGGCGGAGAACATCAGTCGCTGGCCGTTGGACGGAGTGGCGGCCAGAATGCGGGTGACCCCGGGCAGGAAGCCGAGGTCGGCCATGTGGTCGGCCTCGTCGAGGACGGTGATCTCGACGGCGTCGAGGCTGATCTGCCGTTGGCGCATAAGGTCTTCCAGCCGACCCGGGCAGGCGACGACGATGTCGACGCCGGACTTCAGCGCAGACACCTGACGGCCTTGCGGCACGCCGCCGAAGATCGTGCTGACTTTGAGGTTGTAGGCGGCGGCCAAGGGCTCCAGCACTGCGGTGATCTGCGTGGCCAGCTCACGGGTCGGTGCGAGCACCAAACCGGTCGGGTGGGCAGGTCGCCGTTTGGCCGATGCGAGTCGGGCCACCAACGGAATTGAGAAGGCGAGCGTTTTACCGCTGCCGGTCTTTCCGCGACCCAGCACGTCGCAGCCCGCCAAAGTGTCGGGCAGGGTGTCGATCTGGATCGGGAAGGGTGAGGTGATGTCGCGGGCGGTGAGCTCGCGGATCAGTGGTGCGGGCACGCCGAGGTCGGCGAATGTTTGGGTAGTCACGGGGGTGCGGTGCCTTTCAGGCATCGGGTGTGCAGGGTCGCCGCGACAAAATGGTCAGACAGCGTCAGCACAGGTGGCGAGATTGCCGGTGGGCAAAATCGATCGCCGCGAGAAAGCTTGGAATTTCATGTCGGAGCATTCCACGACGTATTGGCGTCTTTGGGACACCAACGTTGCCGATAGCGTAACCCACCGGTGGTGCGCAAACCAACAGAGTGAGCAACGACACGCGCCGTCTAGACCATGTCGTTGCGGGTCAACCACTGCATGACCGGCCAACCGACGAACACCGGGAGCCAGCAGGTCAGCACCCGATAGAGCAGCACCGACGGCACGCTGACCGCTGCGGGCAGGCCGAAGGCGGCCAGGCCACCGATCAGCGCCGCTTCGACAGCGCCCACACCGCCGGGTGTCGGGGCGGCCGACGCGAGCGTTCCTCCGACCATCGTCACGACGGTGACGGTGACGAAGGTGGTGCGGCCGCCGAACGCTTCGATGCTGCAGAACAACGCCAATGCCGCACCGAGTGTCGTCCCGGTGCAGCCCAAGACGATCAGCGCCAGCCGCTTGGGTTCGCGGGCCACCACGTAGATGTCTGTGGTGATCTCTTTGAGTTTGGGGCCGACTTCGGTTGCCAGAAAGCGTCGCAGGTTGGGAACGAGCAGAAAGATGCCGACCACACCCAATGCGGCACCCGCGATCAGATAGAGCATCGTCGACCTCGGGACGAAGTGCGACAGGTCGGTTCCCGCGCCCGCCGCGGTGCTGAAGAAGATCAGCAGCAGTATGTGCATGATCACCTGCATCGACTGCTGCAGTGCGACCGCGGTGGTGGCCCGCGTGGTGCTCAGCCCGCTCTTCTGCAGAATCCGGGTGCTCAGTGCCAGCCCGCCGACACCGGCCGGGGTGGTCGTGGCGGCAAAGGTGTTGGCCACCTGAGCGATTGACAGTCGCCAGAAATTCACCGATTCGTCGGCGGACGCCCACAGCGCGGCTGCCGCACCGACGTACGTCGACGCCGAGATCGCCAGCCCGAGCACGGCCCACCACCAGTTGGCTCTGCTCAGCGCGTTGAAGAACGTCGGCACCGTGCTGATGAACGGGTAGGCGACGTACACCAGCGCGAACAGCAGTACCAATTGGATGAGCTGGCTGCGGCTGAACCGGGTGATCGTCTCGGGCTTGATCTTCTCGGCACCGGTTTGGCGCATCACCTCCGCGCGACTGCGGGCGATCACGGCTTTGGGATCGCTCACCGACTTCTGAATATGTTTTGGCACAGCGGTTTTCGTCAGCCTGCGGGACGCTTTCAGGACGGTGTCCTTGCCGAGCACGCAGATCGCGGCTTCCACCGAGGCGTCCGCGCCGTACAGCGCCGACGTCGTCACCAACAGTTGGGCGATGTCGGACTGGAGTTGGTTGTCGTTGGCGCCGTATTCCGCGTTGCCGAACCCGCCGAAGAACACGGCGCCGTTGCTGACGGTGATTTCTTTATCGCGCAGGTCGCCGTGCGAGATCTGGTGTTGCTGCAGCTTGTGCAGCGACTCCCACACTTCGGCGACCGGAGTCGAGGTGTGGCATTCCTTCAGTGGAGCGCCGCGAATGTGCTTGTGCGCGTAGATCGTCCAGCCCCGGTCGAGGGAGCCGACGGCGATCGTCGAGGTATTGGCCACGCCCAGGTCGCCGATCGCGATGGCCATCAGCGCGCGATGCTCGACGGCGCGTCGCATGGACGCTTGCAAAGGAGCGTTCTCGCCACCGCGCAGCCGAAATATCGACCAGGCCTGACGCAACGCGCCGCCGCTGCGTTGATGCGGTCCGTACATCTCGACGACGGCGGTGTCGTCCTCTTCATCGTCGGTGGTTGCCGACAGGATCATCGGCCCGGATCCGGCCGGGCGGACCACTGTCAGCCCGGTGACGCAGAAGCCGCGTTTGGCCATGGCACGCACCGCGCCGTCCAGCGGCACTTCGAGCGCAGGCGTGCCGCTGACCAGGATCACCAGCGCGCCGATGAACCACCCGACCGCCAGGCCCAGCAGCGAGCGGGCCGGCACGATGGCGCTGACCAGCAGGTGGATCGGGATGAAGGCCAGCAGCAGCCCCCACCACCAGTGCCGCCAACGCGCGGGCAGCCACGGACCGGACACGGTGAGGACCGCGGCGAGCATCCCGATCCAGCGCGGGTCGTCGAGAAACTGGGAGAGCACCGTGCGTAGCCGGTCGGACAGGTCGAAGTGCCATTTCGGCGCGGTGAGGCCGTTATAGGTGATCGATAGCACGAGAACGGCGAGGAAGGCGGCCGCCGCGTAGGGAATGAGCAGTCGCCACTGCCGGGCCAGGATCAACCCGAACAAGATCATGAACGGTAACGCCAGCACCGCGAGGCCGTAGACCAGGTACACGACATCGGATTGCGTGGGGGTCAGCATGCCGATGATGCGGGAGATGGATTTCTCCAGCTCGTCCCACCGGGTGCGGGTGACCAGCGAACTGGTGATGACCACCGTCAGCAAGGCCCCGGACAGCGCGACCCGCAGTATGTCGTTGGTGCGCCGGGTCAGCGGCTGCAGCAAGTTACCGGTAACGGTGACTTCTCGCCCGTCGACCTGCATTGTTCTCTGGATCTTTCGGATCGGCTCCGGCCCGCGGCTATATCTGCGGCTCGCGGACAACATAACCGGAGATCAGCGTCGGGAGCCGGATTGCCCGTCGTCCGCGCCGAAGCGGCCTGAGGGGGAGTCACAAGCGTCACGCGTGCACCAGAGAACGACCATGACATGCGGTTTGAGAACGACGCCATATGCGATATCAACTGGCAGCAAGTCCACAGCTAGCGCATAGCCGACGTCCGTAGGGTCGAATCCGTGACGAGAACTGACAACGACACTTGGGAGATCACCGAGAGCGTGGGGGCGACCGCATTGGGCGTCGCCTCGGCGCGCGCGGCCGAAACCGAGAGCGCCAACCCGCTGATCCAGGACCCGTTCGCGCGGGTGTTCCTCGACGCCGCCGGCGACGGGGTGTGGAACTGGCACGCGGGTCCCGATCTGCCGCCGGAGATCGTCGAAGCCGAACCCGAGTTGCCGCTGCAGATGGAAGCGATGGTCGGCTACATGGCGTCGCGGACCAAGTTTTTCGACTCGTATTTCCTCACCGCCACCAAGTCGGGCATTCGTCAGGCGGTGATCCTGGCGGCGGGCTTGGACTCGCGGTCGTGGCGGTTGCCGTGGCCGGACGGCGTCACGGTCTACGAACTCGACCAGGACAGGGTGCTGGATTTCAAGCTGTCGACGTTGACCGAGCACGGGGCAGAGCCTGCCGCGAATCGGATCGAGGTGGCGGTGGACCTGCGCCACGATTGGCCGACGGCGTTGGTGGAAGCCGGTTTTGACCCGTCGCAGCCGAGCGTCTGGTCAGCCGAAGGCCTGATGCCCTACCTTCCGGCCGCAGCGCAGGAGTTGCTGTTCGAGCGCATCGACGCCCTCACCGCCCCGGGCAGCCGGGTCGCCGTGGAGGCGCTGGGGCCGACGTTCCTCGACGAGGAGATCCGTGCCAAGCGCCGCGAGCGGATGGAGCGGGTGCGCGCGATCGCGGCGAAAGTGGACCCGCAGCGCGAGATTCCGCGGACCGACGAGCTGTGGTACTTCGAAGAGCGTGAACCGGTCGGCGACTGGTTCGGCCGCTACGGCTGGGATGTGACGGTGACGCCCGCCGCCGAGCTGATGGAGGGCTTCGGTCGCAGCGCTGCACCGGCCGTCAAGGACATGGTGCCGGGCAACGAGTTCGTGTTCGCGCGGCGGACGTAGCGCTTAGCCTGGGCGGGCCCGGTCTTCCGGGTGCATGCCTTCTCGCGTTTGTGGTCACATGCGATATCAGCTCGCCCCAAGCAGGCTCATGGCTTGCCGTGATCGGGGTGGGGGACGGCTCGTAATTCCAGGCGTGGGATCGCTTCGAAGTCTGACGGATTGCAGCTGTATAGCGGCAGGTCATAGGCAATGGCGCTGGCTGCGATCAATGCATCGTAAGCGCGTGCCGCTGGCTTTCGCCCGGACGCTCGCAAGGATGCGGCAACTGCTCCAAATGCGCGCGCAGACTCGGCATCGAAGACCAGCACGTCGAAGTCCGACTCCGCCTGCTGCAAATGCGCTTGGCGTGCCGCGCGCTCTTCGTCGGTGTGGGCGACATGCGGCCCCACCGACAGCTCGGCCAGCGTGATTGCACTGATCAAGGCTTCGTCAGGCAGATCCGCGGGGTCGTCGATGCGCCCAAGCAGGATCACCGTTGATGTGTCGAGCATCCCTCTCGACGCTGGCTCAGGGGTCACAGCGTTGGATCAACGACGGTGTCGATGTCACGTCGCAGCACGTCGGGGTCAACGCGAGGTAACCCTTTCCGACGCTCAATGAGTTCGACAGGTCTGGCGCTGCGGCGTGGCAGCGGGCGCAACTCGGCGACTGCGCGTCCGTCCCGAGTGACGATCACACGTTCGCCGCGCTCCACACGATCCAGGACTTCTCCTCCTCTATTGCGGAGGTCGCGCACAGTTACCGATTTCACACCGGTAGTGTATCACCGGTGAGACAGGCGAGGCCGGCGGCGACGCGAGTCACCTGATATCCGTCCGCCTCCCACACCGAGCGGCGACGGAGGAGTAAGACACAGTTATGCGGTCACGGCGGGGTGCCGCTGCGCTCGTTGCGGCAGCGCTGCTGGTCAGCGCGATGCTGGCCAGCGCTACTCCCACGTCCTACGAACCGCCCCCGATGGTCGCGAACCCGGTCGACCACGTCGACACCCTGATCGGCACCGGCAACGGCGGCAAGACGGTGGGGGAGATCAACAACTTTCCCGGTGTCTCGGTGCCGTTCGGGATGGTGCAGTACTCGCCGGACACCGTCGGCAACTACGCGGGCTATGCCCACGCCAACAACCAGGCGACCGGGTTCAGCATGACGCACGCCTCGGTGGGCTGCCCGGCGTTCGGTGACATCTCGATGCTGCCGACGACCAGCCCGATCGGCGAGGATCCCTGGGACACCTCGGAGGAGATCGCGCACGACCGCAACGAGAAGGGTGTGCCCGGCTACTACACCGTGCATTTCCCGTCGACCGGTGTGACCGCCGAATTGACCGCGACCAATCGCACCGGCGTGGGCCGGTTCCACTATCCGCAGGATCGTCCGGCCCGGTTTCTGGTGCGCCCCGGCGGCTCGCTGGGCGGCACCTCGGCGGCGAAGATTCAGATCGGCGAATGACAACACCACGATCACCGGATCGGCGACCAGCGGCGGATTCTGCGGCAAGGACAACGTCTACACGGTGTACTTCGCGATGAAGTTCAACAAGCCGTTCACCTCGTTCGGCACCTGGGACGGCTTCTCGGTTTTCCCGCAGGAGCACAAGGCGTATTCGAGTTACCAGGGCTCCAGCGGGGGATACGTCGAATTCCCTTCTGGCTCAGACCTCGAGGTGCGCACGGCGCTGTCGTATGTGGATGTCGACGGCGCGCGCAAGAACCTCGACGAGGCCGCGGAAAGCTTCGACGACGTGCGTGCGGCAACGTCGAAGCAGTGGAACGATGCGTTGTCGCGCATCAAGATTGCCGGCTACACCGAGGACGACATCGTCACGTTTTACACCGCGCTCTACCATTCGATGTTGAATCCCAACACTTTCAACGACACCGACGGCCGTTACATCGGCTTCGACCGCGAAATCCACACGGTGCGCGGACGGGCACACCCAGTACGCCAACTTCTCCGACTGGGACACCTACCGCGGCGTGGCCGCGTTGCAGGGGATGGTGTTCCCGCACCAGGCCAGCGACATGGCGCAGTCGTTGGTCAACGACGCCGAGCAGAGCGGGTCGTATCCGCGGTGGGCGCTGGCCAACACCGCGACCGCGGAGATGACCGGTGACAGCGTGGTGCCGCTGATCGCGAACTTCTATGCGTTCGGCGCCAAGGACTTTGACGTTCACCGGGCGCTGCATTTCATGCTGGACGCCGCGACCGAAGGCGGTGCCGGCCGTCGCGGTTACGTGGAGCGGCCGGAAATCGAGACGTATCTGCAGCGCGGCTATCTGCCGTTGCCGACGACGTCGTGCCATGGATCGTTCCCGGCGGCGTCGATCTCGCTGGAATGGTCGGTCGACGACTTCGCGATCTCGCAATTCGCTTCTGCTCTCGGCGATTCCGATGCCGCGAGCGAGTTCCAGGACCGGGCGCAGTACTGGCAGAACCTGTTCAATCCGACGACGCATTCGATCTCGCCGCGCAATGCGCTCGGATTCTTTCCCGCAGGTCCCGCGGTAGTTCAGCCCGGGGAGGGTTGCTTCAGCCAGGCCGGGTTCGACGAGGGCAACGCCGAGCAGTATGTCTGGTACGTGCCGCAGAACATCGCCGGCCTGGTGACCGCGCTGGGCGGCCGGAAGGCGGTGGCCGACCGGCTCGACAAGTTCACCTCGAAGCTCAATGTCGGCCCGGCGGATCCGTATCTGTGGGCCGGCAACGAGCCGAACTTCTTGGTGCCGTGGCTGTACAACTACATCGGGCAGCCTTGGAAGACACAGGAATTGGTCGACCGGGTACGCAGCACGCTGTTCAGTCCGACGCCCGACGGCGAGCCGGGCAACGACGACTTGGGCGCGATGTCCGCCTGGTATGTGTGGGCGGCGATGGGCCTGTATCCCAGCGTTCCGGGGACGTCGGTGTTGACGGTGAACACGCCGCTGTTCGATAAGGTCGAAATCGCCCTTCCTGCAGACAAATCCATTCGGATCTCCGCGCCCGGGGCGTCGGGCATCATCGGATGCAATACATCAGTGGGCTGCATGTCGACGGGCGGTCTCTGGATAAGACTTTCCTCCCGCCGTCTGTTGTTTCGGACGGCGGCGAGGTGGCGTTCTCGCTTGCTTCGAAACCCAATAAGGGCTGGGGGACCACTCCTGCTTCGGCGCCGCCGTCGTTCGGCGCGGGGAGTCTGGCATTGACAGTCAATGTCTCGCCGGCTGTCGTTGCGATGGATGCTGGGACGTCGACGGATGTGACTGTCAACGTGCAGCGGATGGTCGACGGGCCTGTTGATTACGAGATCAGCGGAAAGTCCTCTGAAAGAGGCATTTTCGTGAAGTCCGTGTCGGGGAAGTTTGGTGACGACGGGTCTGGGACGTCGACGGTGACGATCAAAGTGGCGGAGTCGGTGCGGGACGGGTATTACCCGCTGGTGCTCACGACGAAGGCGGGCAAGGCGGAGCGGACGTTCATGTTGTTGGTTGCGGCGGGGGAGTCTGGGTAGTCGAGTCGCAGCCGAGGTACGTGGCCGACCGCACCCGAGGCGTCGCAGGGCGTTTTCTGTCACGATGGCGTAATCGCGCGTCCGGGTCAGGACCAAAACGGGTACTCCGTCGAAATGAACGAGTTGAAGTTCCTGGAATTGCACGGCGATCAGGTGGCCTACCGCGACGACGGTGACGGGGAAGTCCTGCTGCTGATCCATGGCATGGCCGGAAGTTCCGACACCTGGCGGTCGGTGATACCGCAGCTGTCGAAGAAATTCCGGGTAATCGCGCCTGACCTGCTGGGACACGGCGAGTCGGCGAAACCCCGCAGCGACTACTCGCTGGGCGCGTTCGCGGTGTTTCTTCGCGATCTGCTCGACGAACTCGGCGTCAGCCACGCCACCGTGGTCGGCCACTCGCTCGGCGGCGGGGTCGCCATGCAGTTCGTCTACCAGCACCCCGATTACATCAAGCGGTTGGTCCTGATCAGCAGCGGCGGCCTGGGTCCCGACGTCGGGTTGATCTTGCGGCTGCTGTCCGCGCCCGGGGCGGAGTTTGTATTGCCGATCGTTGCGCCGAAGGCGGCGCTCACCGTCGGCAACAAGCTCAGGTCATGGCTGAGGGCGGCCGGCATTCAGTCGCCGCGCGGAGCGGAGTTGTGGAGCGCATACTCGTCGCTGTCGGACCCGGCGACGCGGCAGTCGTTCCTGCGGACGCTGCGATCCGTGGTCGACTACCGCGGGCAGGCGGTCAGCGCGTTGAACAGGCTGGGGCTGCGCACGGATCTGCCGGTGATGGCGATCTGGGGCGAGCGGGACAACATCATTCCCGTCCACCACGCGCACGCCGCGGCCGACGCGCGCACCGACGCCAGGCTTGAGCTGCTGCCCCATGTCGGCCACTTCGCGCAGGTGGAGGCGCCGAACGAGGTGGTTGAGCTGATTGAGGACTTCATCGCGACCACCGACCGTCGCGAGGTGGAAAGTCCACCGCCGAGTTCAATCCCGGCCGAGCCCAGTCCGACCTCGGGAGAGTGAGCCGCTGAGCGGCGCCGTGACACAGCGAGGCTTGCCATGATGGGGGCATGGCCGGGCGCGATCGGGACGAATCGGGACGACCTCGAAGTGCCCGCCCGCGGGATTCTTTAGGCCGGCCGCTGCCCCCTGGCAGTGAGGGCACTCCACGGATTCCGGACGACCTCGAGCTGGCACCGGCTGAAACCCTGGCCTATGCCCAGGACCTGCTGGACCGCGGCCTGGCGTTCAGCGCGCACGAGGTTCTTGAGGCGGCCTGGAAGCACGGTCCCGACGATGAACGGACGCTGTGGCAAGGCCTGGCGCAGCTCGCCGTCGGCATCACCCACGCCCAGCGCGGCAACGTCACGGGGGCGACGAGTCTGCTGCGCAGCGCGTCGGCCCGTCTTGCTCACGCCGACCGCCCGGGACGCCACGGGATCGACGTCGCCGGTGTGGTGGAGTTTGCCGATGCGCTGATCGACGATCTTGCGTCGGGTGTCCAGATCCCGCCGGAGCGGCTGCGACTGCGGCTGGTCGTCGTCGAACCCGATCGGAGGTAGCAGCTTTCTGGTGCGCTACACGGGCTAGTGTCCGCGGGAGGCCAGCGACATGGCGCAGTCGTTGGTCAACGACGCCGAGCAGAGCGGCTCGCTCCGCGCTGGGCCTTGGCCAGTACCGCTGCTCGGCAGAAAACCGCCCTCTGCCCGCGTTTGGTTAAGGAACGATCGGCTGAGTTGTCGGTGGCCAGGGTTAGTTTCAGGCGACGATATGAAAACGCGAGCACAGGGGCGCGCGGTTCCACGTGGCGGTCAAATTCGCATACTATCTGATAAGGTCAACGCAATAAGGTGAACAGCCTTGAGTGAGAGAGGTTCTAGCGTGACGCAAATCCCAAGGAAGCGGCGGCCGCACGGCGAGGTCAAGAGCGCTATGAGGGATTACCTTCGTCCCTTCGAGGGCCGGCCCGCTTCGATCGCCGAAATTAAAAAGGCGGTGGAACCAAGGATTGGGCTGGCTCCCGATTCGTCCTATCGCAGTGGCCTACAAGACGAGCGGTATTTCGAGCGGATCTCTGAGGGGTTTTCAAAGCCCGAAAAGAGAGCTAAGTGGTGAACCCCGCGCACACGCTAGTGCGACTAGCGGCGGCGCTTGGCGCCGCAAACATGGGAGGCGAGTTATCTCCTGCCGAACGGCAAATCCTTCCGGCGTCTCAAAAGCTGCCGGAGCCGTCCGGTGCTGTTCTGAAAGCTGCGAAGGCCGCCATAAAATGCGGGGAAGACCCGTTGGGTGAAACGTTCTATTCGATTCGCGATGCAGTCACACGCCGCGCCGATGGTGCGGTATACACGCCGGCGGACCTGGTAACACCGATGATTGACTGGACGCTCGACCAACGCCCTGAGCGCATTGTCGATGCTGGCTCAGGATCCGGCCGATTCTTGGCCGAAATTCTCCGGCGGAAGCGTCGGACCGCTGCGGTGGCCATAGACCTTGATCCCGTGGCCACCATAATGACTCGAGCGACGGCCGCAGTGCTGGGTGCAACAAGTGTGCAGATCATCCAGGGTGACTACCTGAAGCTACAGCTCCCGACCGCCGAGGGGCGCACAGCATTTTACTTGGCAACCCTCCATATGTGAGGCATCACGCGCTAGGGATTGATACGAAAAAGTGGGCGCAAGCAACCGCTAAGGCTGTCGGACTCCGGATGAGCGGGTTAGCCGGCCTTCACGCATACTTTTTCTTGGCGACCGCCGTCCACGGTCAACGGGGCGACGTCGGATGTTTTGTCACATCGGCGGAGTATGGTTTGACGTCAACTACGGAGAAATCGTGCGAAAGTTGTTGCTCGATCGACTTGGCGGTGAGTCGATGCATATCGTTGAGCCGACAGCACTTCCCCTTTGAGGGCACACAAACCACTGCAATCATCACGACTTTCAATGTCGGAAGACGCACCGAATCGATCCGGATGCAAGACGTTGAATCGCTCGACCAGTTGAGAGATCTCTTCCGCCGCTGGCACGCCCGTCAACCGAACGCGGCTGAGCTGAAACTCCCCGATGGAGTGGACTGTTACGTGCTCCCAACGAACCCGCCACAAGGGGTTCATCGAGTTGGGAGAGCTGTGCAGAGTGCACCGTGGCGCGGTCGCGGGTACCAACTCCGTATGGATCATGTCTGAGAGCCACTGAGATTACCAGAGATCGGTGCTCTACCCGTGTGTCACCAAGGCGAAGGAACTGTTCTCGGCTGGTTCTGTGCTCGACCCACGATAAGGGCCTGAGGCTAGTCGTTGACCCTCCCCGTCAATATCGAGGTGCTTGACGCATACTGAGCGGGGCAGTGTTATGAGATTCATTGATGCCGCTAAGGGGGCGGGAGTGCATGGAGGCTAAGTCGCTGCTCATCGTCGGCCATGGTGGTCCGTCGGCCTAAAGGAGCCGGCACCAATCCTAGCGACGTACATGGCCCGCCGAGCGCCCGCTTTCGTCCTCAACGCGGCAAAAGCGCGGCACATCAATATTGCGCACGGAATCTACCCGCGCCAGGTCTTGAACCACCATGCCTTGTCCAGGCTCGCAGAAGCCTTGCGTTGGTGCGCTGCTGAGCCAGGGGCGCGTATACGCCGGAGGACTGACCAAGTTCGAACCCAAGGAGATGGAGCGTCTCTGGATTCCGGACTTCGATACGCTTCTCGGCCATGAGCCTCTTACCCCCGCGATGGACGCTTGAGCAGTTTCAGCAAGGTGCCCAGAGGGGAATCGAAGTCTTCCAAGATCTGGCCTCAACGAGGCGCAGGAGGTCTACGCGAACCACTTCGAAGACGCGTTCAACGCGGTCGGTGACCTGTTCAACCTCACTGACGACCTGACGGACTTCGATGCGAACGGTCGCACGGCTGTCATCCGTGCTCTCGAAGCTCTTCGTTATATAGCTGCGCCGCCAATTTCTACGGACGATTTGGCCACGCTTAGCGGCGTGAGTACCAGCAACTTTGATAACGCCGGCAACTGGAGAGATGTCGTCACTACAGTGCTGTGCGTTATCGACCGCAAACGCTTCCCATGGTCCCTTGAAAATCGCCCGCCAACTGAAAGTGAGCGCCACGCTGCGATAGTTGCTACAGCGTCGCAGATTGCCGCGAGTCGGGTCATGACGGCCCGCAGAAATGAGGCAAAGGATGCGCAGGAGGACTCGTCAAAGCGGCCCTTCGCCAGGCCGGATTTCTCGAAGTAACCCCCCGCGCTATCGGCACTCTGCATAGCGCACCAGGACCCGGCGAGTTCTGCGGTGAAAGCATGCTTGGAAGCCGCAAGGCCGACATTGTGGTGGGGTTGTGGGATAACCGTACGCTCGCGATCGAGTGCAAAGTCAGCAACTCCAAGCTCAACTCGATTAAGCGTGTGAAGAATGACGCTCCGTTAAGGCAACAAGATGGATCTCCGAGTTCGGCACACAGTCGATCGTTCCGGCTGCCGTCATAGCAGGGGTCTACGACCCACAAATGTTGTTGTCAGCGCAGAACGACGGACTGACTATCTGGTGGTCTCATGACCTCGACCAAATGATCTCGTGGATACAGCGAACGCGGGGAAGCAGATGAAAGCAGACACCTACGAATTGAAAGGCATCCTAGGCAAGGAGCGCCTATTCGTCATTCCAACTTTCCAACGAGATTACGAGTGGACGCAGGAAGGACAATGGGAACTGCTTTTCCAGGATCTCGACGGACTGGCCGACCGTCTATACGCCGCACGTCACGACAACCTGACCGTACGCGATTCGACGGGCTCGCAGCCGGATAGGTGGGTAGCTCCACATTTTTTGGGTGCTATCGTCTGCGATCAATTGTCTACCAGTACAGGGGGCATCGACACACGGGCGGTGATCGACGGCCAGCAGCGGTTGACGACGCTGCAGCTGCTTATTCGCGGTCTTCTCGACGTCCTTCAAGAATGTCATTCCTCACGCGCGGCTCGCGTCAGAAGGTTGTTGAACAATCCGGAGGACATTGTTAGCCCCAAACACCCCGAGCACCGCCACAAGCTTTGGCCTCGTCGTAAGGACCGCGAGATTTGGTCTGTCGCGATGGGCGATGAACTGCCCCCGGTTCAAAACCATGCATCCCTACACTCTAGCGCGCGGGTTCTTCGCAGATCAGATTCGTCAGGTCAAAGAAACCCCAGACGGTAGCAGTCGGTTGGACGAGATCACGGATGCCCTCCTCGATCTCTTCAAGATTGTTGTCATCGACCTCGAAGAGAACGACGATGCGCAGATCATCTTTGAAGTCTTAAATGGCCGTCAGACACCTTTGTCGGCTTCCGACCTTGTAAAGAACTTGTTATTTCTGCGCGCAGAACGCGCATCGGAGGACGTCGAGGATCTCTACGACCGCTACTGGGCGGACTTTGACCACGCCTGGTGGAAAGCGCAAGTTGGTACGGGTCACGCGGCCCGCCAGCGCCGCGACGTGCTTCTGAGTGTGTGGCTGACTGCGGCATCCGGTGACACTGCATCTGTGGCACATCTGTACGGGGAGATCCGGCGTTATCTGGACAGCACCGATCGCAAACCTAAGGACGTCTTGCTTGCTTGAACTTAACAGGTATGGCCACGCCTATCGCGCCATCTACAGCGGAACCGCAAAAACGTCACTGCGGATGCGTGACGCGTACGAGCGGCTCATTAAACTCAACGTCACCACCGCGATGCCGCTTCTGGTGTGGCTCACTACACTAACCTCCGATAAGCTCTGGCTTCCGACCATGAGCGTTCGGTACTGGCCGCTGAGTCGTGGGTAGTCAGAAGGATGCTAAAGGGAGCGAACACGCGCGGCTACAACACCGCCTTCCTAGTCGTGCTGAAGGCCGCCCAGGGCGCCGAGCGGTCAGGCGAAGATATTGCCGACGCGATCATCGACGCGCTAAGCACAGGCTCTCCAGCGCTAGGGTGGCCGGACGACGCCGAGCTGGCGCTCATCTTTTCGGAACAAGCCGATCTACCGCGATCTGAGCGCAGAGCGACTCCGCATAATATTGGGGGCAATAGACGAGACGCTCCAAGCACGCAACTTGAAGGATGCTGCTGCAATTTTCGACTACGGCCGATTACAAGTCGAGCATGTCATGCCCCAGAAATGGCGCCCAGCATGGCCTTTAGATGCTGAAGCGTCACCGGAGGCGGAGCAAATTCGCGATCAAACGGTTCAGACCGCCGGTAACTTGACACTCGTCACCTCTAGCTTCAACAACGCAGTGTCCAATCGGCAGTGGTCTGTTAAACGACCAGAGTTTACCGCGCAGGCCAAGCTCGAAATCAACCGCGTCATAAGCCAGTCTGAGACATGGAATGAAGCCGCGATAGCCCATCGGGCTGGGCTGCTGTCCGCGGTAGCGTCAGATGTGTGGCTGTCACCAGAGCGTCTCCAGAACTCTCACGAACCATCGCCCGGCACAGTCGCCACTGCCAGGCCTCCACAGGCAACACCGGCCCCTAGCTCGTAGAAACTGGCGAATTCCCAAGATCCGACAGTGTCAAGATTGCCGGCGACCTTAGGAAACGCAGATCAGCGCCGAAGCGGTTCTGTCCTAGGCTGACTCGGCAGTGAGGCATATGAGTGTCCTATGGGTAACTTCTCTGTTGGCCGCGCGTGCTGAGGACCTTGTAAGCACCGGGAATTTGATCGCGTAAAAAAATCGCTCACCTCAAATCCGTCGCGCGCCTGCTGAATATACCTATCGAGCGCAGCCGCAGTTCTGCCTGGACGATCGCAGCCGGTGCTGCA
>CAWICO010000019.1:0-120386 GCA_963834615.1 uncultured Actinomycetota bacterium | reverse complement strand
GGATAACAACATCGATTGGCAGCGTCTACCTGATTCGCTCTACCCATAGGAGAAGGACACGGCATTGGAAGTACCGGCCTCGGTCTCGACCGTGAGCGGAACACTTCCCGACGGCCCCGACAAGGCTGGCACGGTCACCAAGCACGACGTCTGCGTCGGGCAGCTGGTCGGAGCGTCCTCGCCCCCAAGGAACGCCGGGACGTGCCCATCGGGACTAAACAAGTTGGCGCCGGACACCGTCACCACCTGGCCAGCCGCTCCGGTCGCTGGAATCAGGGACAGCAGCTCAGGCGCGGCTCCCCGCCGGAACTGGTTGGGGGGCCGCAGGGGGCGGTGCCACGGCGGCGCCCCCTGCCTTGAGTTGGGGTCCGAGAGGACCCCTTGTTCGAGGTGCTGAGATGAGACGGGCTGGCCCGACTGAGCAAGGGCGACTTGGAAGTCGTGTGACCCCTCATATGTAACACGACGAGAGGGGTACCGAGAACGAGCACGAGGGCACCGACGATGGCCACGCTCGCACGAATGACCTTCTCCACACTCGACACCGTCGGGACATTCGTGTGCACGGGGTTCCGCCGGGCCACGATCCCTCCGGTCCCGAGGAAGGCCGATCAGTCGAGTTTGACCGGAGGAAACTCAGGCGGTCTCCCACTCCGTAACGCCTCCCACTCGCCGGAGGCGAGTTCGCCGTGGCCTCTCAGCATCGGGGATGGATGCCCTACTCGGCGGAGGTACGCCAGGGGCCTCGCGAGCCTGTCGTGCTGCCTCCGCCATCGTGCTCAGTGCACGTTCGTTTGCCTCGTTGCGAGACCGCGAGCTGCTGTTCATCCTCGACGATGCGAACACTCGGATGGTCTTCGTACCATCGGTTTTCGGGCGTCACGATTATGCAGCGATGCTGACCCGGGTCGTGGCCGAGCTGGATTCCCCTCCCGAGGTTGTCGTCGTGCGCGGTGACGCGTCGGCGAGCCAGACACCCTTCGAGTCGCTACTGCACGACCACCATCCCCCGACCGAACTTCCGACACTGGACGCGGATGCGATTCGGATGATCCTGTACACCTCGGGGACCACCGGACGTCCTAAAGGCGTTCTGCATAGCCATAATTCCTTGCATGCGCTGATCTCCAGCTCCGCGACCACTGGCACGTACAGCCCGGCGACCGGTTCCTGGTCCCGTCACCGATCGCGCACATCGGCGGCTCCATCTACGCGTTCGAGTGCCCGCTGTTGCTCGGCACGTCCGCGGTCTTGATGGATCGCTGGAACGCCGACGAGGCCGTCCAGCTCATCCGGACTCATCACTGCACTCACATCGCCGGGGCAACACCGTTTCTCGAGCAATTGCTGGCGGCGGCCGAACGTGCCGGCACGCGATTGCCGGAGCTCAAGCTGTTCGTCTGCGGTGGCGCTTCGGTGTCGCCATCGCTGATCCGTCGGGCCGCAGATTATTTCGAGCGCGCCGCGGTGACACGGGTATACGGCTCGACCGAAGTTCCGGTGACGACGGTCGGTGCTCCGCTCGACCCCGACCACGCCGCCGACACCGACGGGCGGGCCGGATTCGCACAGATCGCGCTGCGCGGCGCAACCGGCGAAATCCACACCCGCGGACCGCAGATGCTGGTCGGCTACCTACATTCCGACGACGAAAGTGGATCGTTCGACGCCGACGGATACTTCCGCACCGGTGATCTGGCCCGCTGGATCGACGACGACTATCTCGTCGTCACCGGGCGAGCCAAAGACGTCATCATCCGCAACGGCGAGAACATCGCTCCCAAAGAGGTCGAAGACATTTTGATCGGCCACCCCGGCGTCGCGGAGATCGCCATCGTCGGTCTGCCTGATGACCGCACCGGAGAGCGGGCCTGCGCCGTCGTGGTGCCCACCGAGCAGCCGCATCCCGACGTCGTGAGCCTGCGCACCTTCTTACAAGCCCACGGCGTCGCCACATTCAAGGCGCCGGAGCAAGTAGTCATCTGGGCGGCGCTTCCCCGAAACGACGCCGGCAAGGTGCTCAAGCATCAGATTCAATCGGCCCTGACGAAGGCGGACGAGTGACATGCAGGTAGCGATCGTGACCGGCGCAAGTGGCGGTATCGGATTCGGATGCGCGACCAAACTCGCCGAAGCAGGCGTGGCGGTGCTGGCCACCGGCCGCAATGACGATCGACTAACCGAGTTAGCCTCTGCCATCGGCGATCCCGACCGCGTCGCGACGATCGCCGTCGACGTCACCGACGACGACGGGCCTGCGCGCATCGTGTCGGCCGCGGTCGAGCGGTGGGGCCGGGTGGACTTCCTGATCAACAACGCCGGGGTGGGCAATCCGACCCCGCTGCACGACACCGACGACGAGACGTTGGACTACTTCCTCGACGTGATGCTGCGCGCACCGTTTCGGCTGGCGCGAGAGGTCCTGCCACACATGCAGGCCGGCTCGGCCATCATCAACATCACGTCCACCTTCGCCGTCGTGGGCGGGCTGCGCGGCGGTCCGTACTCGGCAGCAAAAGGCGGCTTGACGGCGCTGACCACCCACATCGCTTGCCAGTACGGCTCGCACGGCATCCGCTGCAACGCGGTCGCGCCCGGCGTGATCCAAACGCCGATGACCGAAGAGCGACTGCAGGATCCACGATTTCGCCGGATGCAGATCGAGATGACTCCGCATCAACGGCTTGGCACCGTCGACGACGTCGCGAGCACCGTCGCGTTCTTGTGTTCACCGGGTGGCAGTTTCATCAACGGTCAAACCATCGTGGTCGACGGTGGTTGGAGTTCGACCAAGTATCTGTCGAAGTTCGCATTGACGTCGGAGTGGACGGCGACGTGAATCTGTTCGCGCTGCTCGACGAGGCCGCGCAGCGGTTTCCCGATCGCGGTGCGGTGTTTCACGGCCAGAGTCGCTGCAGCACCTGGTCAGAACTGCGGGATCGTGCGCTTCGACTGGCGGGCGCACTCCGCGAGCGATACCCGGCGGGCGCACGCATTGCGATCGCCAGCGAGAACCGACCGGAGATCGTTGAACTGCTGTTCGGGATTTGGGCCGCGGAATGCGCGGCAGTGCCGATCAACTACAAGCTGCATCCCCGCGAGATGTCACAGATCCTCGACGATGCCGATGTCTCGCACGTGTTCGCGTCACAGGCGATCGCCGACCAGTTGGACTGCGACCATCCGGTGGAAAACATAGAGGGAGAGCACTATTGGCGGTGGTTGACTGCGGCTCCGCTGACGGCGCCGACCACCGAGCCGTCGACGCTGGCTTGGCTGTTCTACACCAGCGGCACAACCGGCCGGTCGAAGGGCGCCATGCTCACGCACCGCAACCTGATGGCGATGAGCGTCGCTCATCTCACCGACATGGACGCACCCGACGAGGGATGCAGCCTGCTGCACGCCGCGCCGATGTCGCACGGTTCGGGCCTCTACATCCCGGCGTATGTGCTGCGCGGCGCCCGCCAGGTGATCCCCGAGCGCGGCGGATTCGATCCGGCCGAATTCCTCGATCTCTGCGAACATCATCCCCGTTGCAGCGCCTTCCTGGCGCCAACGATGGTGCAACGCGTCGTCGAGACGGGACGCCCACGTCCGAGTGAGCTGCGGACCATCATCTACGGCGGCGGCCCGATGTATGTGAATAGCATCAAGAAGGCGCTCGCGGCGTTCGGTCCGGTGTTCACCCAGATCTACGGTCAGGGCGAGTCGCCGATGACGATCACCGGACTGTGCCGTGCCGATTACGACGCCGCCGACGACGCGATCCTCGGTTCGGTCGGGCGTGCGCGGTCGGGCATGGAAGTCGCGGTGCTGCGCGGCGACGGCACAGCGGCGGCGGTCGGCGAGATCGGCGAGATCGTCTGTCGCGGTGACGTTGTCATGTCCGGCTACTGGCGCAACCCGTCGGCCACCGACGAGACAATACGTAACGGCTGGCTGCGGACCGGCGATATGGGCTCACTCGACACCCGCGGCTACCTGACGCTGCACGACCGTTCGAAAGACGTGGTGATCAGTGGCGGCTCCAACATCTATCCCCGTGAGGTGGAAGAGGCACTGCTCGAACATCCGGAAGTGTCGGAAGCGTGCGTAGTCGGGGCACCCGACACCGAGTGGGGCGAGATCGTCGTCGCCTTCATCGTCGGCACAGCCGATCCTGCTGATCTCGATGCACATCTGCTACAGCGAATCGCACGGTTCAAACGCCCGAAGCGCTATCTCGCCGTCGACGAGTTACCCAAGAACAGTTACGGCAAAGTGCTGAAGCGAGATTTGCGCCAGCAACTAGCTTGAGCCTCAACGACTTTCGAAGTGGCTTCGGATACCGGCCAGCATCGCGATGTGCGCGTTGACCGCTTCACGCTGGGTCATCGTTGCGAGTAATCGCGGAGCCGTGATCCGCAACCGCTCGGTCAGACGGGTGCCGGTGGCGGTCGGTTCGAACGACACGATGCCGTTCAGCCGCACCCGCGGGAACTGACGCGCCTCGGTGATCACGTCACCGTCCACCGGGACCTCGACACTTGCCCAATAGCTGATCCGGAGCGACAACGGCCCCAACGGAATACGGTCACGCACCCGATAGGTCTGCTGATAACCATCGGCACTGTCGCTGCGCGAGAGGGTTTGCACCGAAACCACCAGCGGATGAACGACTTTGATGCTGTCGAGGTCGACGTAAAAATCACGGACCTGATCAGGCGGTGCCGGGACTTCCTCGCTCAATGTCCGGTCGGCGTGGGCGATCCAGAAGCTCACGGTGCGTTGACCTCAGCGGCCGCGAGCAAGGGATTCCAGGAAGCCGTCGATGCGGCCACGAGTTTCCTCCGATATCCAGCTGGCCCGCACGTCGGCGTCCGTCGCGGCGCCGGCATCGATCGCGGCACGTACCGGTCGGTGCAACTGCTTCTTCGTGGCCGCGTATGCGGCGGGCGAATACTGACCTAATTCGCGCGCCGTCGTCGCCGCCTGGGCAACGATGTCGTCGCCCGGCACCACCGCGTCGATCCATCCGCGGGCTAACGCGGTATCCGCATCGATCGTTTTGGCTCCCAGCGCCGCCCGGCTCGCCGAGATGCCCATCGCGTCGCGGCAGATCTCGAGTGCGGCCACTGGAAACGGGACACCGACGGCAAGCTCGGTGAGGCCGATCGTCCCGCCGGACATCAGTCGCACGTCGGCGCACATGGCCAGCACGCATCCACCTGCGATGGCGTGCCCGTTGATCGCCGCGACGACGGGCGCCGGGTGGTCGTAGATCGCGAGAAAGGCTTCCGACAATGCGGCAACGAAGCGACCGGCGTAATCGGCACCGCCGTCGGCGAGGGCGCGAAGGTCGACACCGGCGGAGAAACTGCGGCCGGCACCGGTGAGGACGACCGGTTCCTCGGCGCTGCGCATCGAGGCGATGATGACTTCCAGCAACTCCAGGTCGAGCGCGTTGACTGGCGCATTATCGAATCGGATCAACGTCACGCCGTCGGCTGTCTCGAGATTGGTCACGTCTCCTCCGATCCCGCACCCCGTTGCGTGGCCGCGCGGGGAGAAGAATAGCATTCTCCCCATCTGCGAATGAGTGTCTCAGGGCTCGCGATGAAGGGGGCTCGGCTGCGGTGACCGAAACGTTGAGCGTGCAACGACCACATGCCGGTGTGGCGGTGCTGGAGCTGAACCGGCCGAAGCAACTCAACGCCATCAACGACGCCATGGTCGGCGAGCTCAGCCACTCACTCGCGGCTTTAAGCGCAGACACTTCGGTCAACGCCGTCGTGCTCACCGGTGCCGGGCGCGGCTTCTGTTCTGGCATCGACATGCGCGACTTCGGCCCGCGTCTACCGGAGGCCACTGATCCCGCGATCGACCGGTTGCGCTTCCAGGAGACGATGGCCGCGCTGCCGCAGGCGCTCCGCGACATCCCACAACCGGTGATCGCCGCGGTCAACGGTCCCTGTGTCGGCGCGGGGTTGGCGCTCTGCCTGGCCGCCGATATCAGAATCTGCTCGACGGCAGCGAAATTCGGCAATGCCGCGATCCTGCTCGGCCTGTCCGGCGCAGAGATGGGGATGAGCTATTTCCTGCCGCGCATCGTGGGGACCAGCGCGGCCGCCGATTGGATGCTGACCGGCCGTACCGTCTCGGCCGACGAAGCCGACCGCCGTGGGCTGGTGAGCGAGCTGGTCGCACCTGAGGATCTTCTCGTACGCGCTCTCGAAATAGCCACTCGGATAGCGGGACTCACGCCGCTCGGTGTGCAGTTGACCAAGCGTGCACTGCAGGTCAACGCCGACGCGTCGGGGTTGGATGCAGCGCTGGAACTCGAGAACCGCAACCAGGTTCTCAGCCACGCCACCGAGGAAGCGGCGGCTCGCCGGCAGTCGTGGTCCTCATGACAGGTCACGGCCGCACGCCCGTCAACAGCTGAGTATTGAAAGGACAATCGGTGTCTTGGGATTTCTCGACCGACCCGGAATGGGCCGCACAACTCGTCTGGGTCGAGGAGTTCGTGCGTTCGGAATGCGAACCAATCGACCTGATCATCAAGGAGTCTCACGACCTCAATGACCCGGTTCGTCAAGCACTCATTCCACCGCTGCAGAAGATCGTCAAAGACCGCGGGTTGTGGGCGACTCACCTGGGCCCGCGTCTGGGCGGCCCCGGCTTCGGTCAGGTGAAGCTGGCGTTGCTCAACGAAATCCTCGGCCGGTCCGAATGCGCGCCGATCGTATTCGGTTCCCAGGCGCCGGACTCCGGCAACAGCGAAATCCTGGCGCACTACGGCACACCTGAGCTCAAGACCCGTTATCTGGAACCGCTGCTGGACAACCGAATCATCTCCTGCTTCTCGATGACCGAGCCACAAGGGGGCGCCGACCCGAAGGTGTTCACCACGACCGCCACGCAGGACGGCGACCATTGGGTGATCAACGGTGAGAAGTGGTACTCGTCGTTCGCATCGATGGCGTCTTTCATCATCGTGATGGCGATGACCGACCCCGAAGCGCCTCCCTATCAGCGGTATTCGATGTTCGTAGTACCCGGCGACACACCCGGTATCAATGTGCTGCGCGACGTGGGGCTCGGCTACCAGCCGCTCGGCGGCGGCAGGGAGGGTTACGTCCGCTACGAGAACGTTCGGGTGCCCGATGACCACATGCTCGGCCCGCGCGGTGGCGCGTTCGTGGTGGCGCAGACGCGACTCGGTGGGGGCCGCATCCATCACGCCATGCGGACGGTCGGGCTGGTGCGGCGCATCTTCGACATGCTCACCGAACGCGCCGTATCGCGCTACACGCAGGGCGAGTTGCTCGCGAACAAACAGATGGTGCAGGAGATGATCGCCGACTCGTGGATGGAGATCGAAGCGTTCCGTCTGTTGACTCTCCAAACCGCTTGGAAGATCGATAAGTACAACGACTACAAGGCTGTCCGTGCCGACATTTCGGCAGTCAAGGCGATGATGCAGAAGGTGCTGCATGATGTGTCTTCGCGGGCGCTGCAACTACACGGTTCGCTGGGCACGTCGCATGAGATGCCGTTCGTGCAGTACCTGACCGAGTCGTTCGTGCTGGGGCTGGCCGACGGGCCGACCGAGGTACACAAGGTCACGTTGGCGCGGCAGCTGCTCAAAGATTGCAAGCCCTCGCCCGACATGTTTCCGTCCGAGCATCTGCTGCGACTACGCCGGGCGGCCGAGGAGAAATTCGCCGACAAGCTCGCCGGGGTGCCGCGCAGCTGACGGTTCGGCGAGTTGTTCAGTGCAACCAGCCGATTTCACGCAGGAACGGCTGGGTGTGGGCTATCCGCCCAGTCATCGACTTGGGATCCGCGGTCACCAGGGTGAGTGCGGTCTGGGTGATCAGCTCGATGTCCTCGGTGTCGGTCTTGGCAAGATCGAGTGTGCCGGCGCCCTCGGTGGCCACCGGGTTGGACGGCGCGGCGGCGTTTACCGCGATGCCGTCGTCATAGAGCTCTGCCGCAAAGCTTTTGGTGAGCCGGTTCAGTGCGGACTTCACCGTGCCGTAAACCCCGAAGCCGGCGGTGCGGTCGAACTCGGAGAACGGTGGGCCATCGGGCAGGTCGCCGCCGACCGAGGTGACGTTGAGCACCCAGCCCCTGCCGCGTTCGCGCATCGCGGGAATCGCCAACTGAGTCAGATGCATTGGCGCCAAGACGTGCATCTCGATCATCAGCCGTGCCCGACGGGCCGGGAACTCATCGAGTGGACGCAGAAACGTCACCGCGGCGTTGTTCACCAAAATATCTGGCGCACCGGCGCGTTCGACCAACTCGGCGAAGAGCCGCTCGCGGTCTTCGGAGTTGGACAGGTCCGCCTGGATGGCGATCGCCGACCCACCGGCGGCGGTGATCTCGTCCAGTGTCTGTTGCAGTGATCCGTGGTACTTCGGATCAGGTTCCATGGTCCGCGCGGTGAGGCCGACCGTCGCACCCTCGGCGGCCAATCGCCGCGCGATCGCCTTGCCTAACCCGCGGCTGGCACCCGTCACCAACGCAACTTTCCCCTCGCACGCCCCTGCCAATTGTCGACTCACCTCCTGCGCGTTGAGAACGCCTTCTCCAAATCAGGAGAATCTCGTTATCCGCCGGTTGGGAGTATAGGACGCACCTCGCGCTAGACACGCGACTCGGGCTGGACTCAGGACCTGTGACGTCGCCGGTCACGGCAGGAATGACAAAAGGCGACCTGAACTGCGATTAAGTCTTGTGATCGCATTGGTACCCAAGGTAAAGGTTTGCTGGCAGCTTCCTGGCAGTGTGCTGTAACCCTGAGAAATGCTAAGACTTTTCCTTTCAAAAGGGACTTACCCGTGAGTAATGTGCGTCACGTTACTCGGGGGTATTAAACACACGTAGAAGGAGTATCACGTATGAATCGTCGCTTGTATCTCGCCGGTTTGACGGCCACTGGAGGGCTGCTGACCTCGGCATTTCTTCAGGTGGCTGTCGCCGCCGCTGACGTCGGTGCCGACGTCAGCACCGCTGGCGCGGACGCCTTCACCCTGGGTGGCTATACGTTCGACCCGTTCACTGCGGCAGGCACCGAGGGCTTCGACCCCGTTGCCCAGCTGACCACCTCGCCGCCGCTACTGGAGCTCGGTGGCGGCACGGCGCTTGGCACCCCGTTAGCTAGCCAGGACTTCGAGGTCTTCAACCCGACCAGCGGCGCCGACCTGGGCAGCATCGAGGGCAACGAGACCGTGCTGAGCCTGTTCGGTTTGACCAACGCTGAGTTCACCGTCGCCAGTGACGCCCCCGCTGACGGGGCCACCACCGCGCTGCCGACACTGGGATCGGTGTACGACGTGTTCAACCTGGGCAACGGCTATGAGAACGTGTACATCGCCACCCCGGACGTCACCGTTGACGGCGTCACAACTCCCGGCACCGTCACCGACACGCTGGTGACGCCAACCGGCAACGATGACCTGAGCTCGTTGTTCGACTTCAACGCGGCCAACCCGCTCAATCCTGGCGATGCCTTCACCGGTCTCGATGTGAGCGGCATCAGCGGCGCACCAGACGCTTTCAGCATCGGCGGTCTCACGCTCGACCCCACGCTAGCGGCCGGTGGCCAGGGCTTCGACACGGTCGCCCCGCTTGCGACCGCTGCACCGTTTTTGGAGATCGGCGGCTCGTCGCTCGGTGATCCGGCCAACGGCGAAAATGACCTCGCTACCCAGAGCTTCGATGTGTACAGCGGCAGCGGGGCTTCTGCCACCGAGATCGGCACCATCAACACCGGCGTCGACGTGACAAACCTGCTGGGCCTCACCAACACTCAGCTCATCGTCACCGGCGTGACACCGGACAGCGCTGACACCACAGGCCTGCCGACGGTGGGATCGATCTACGACGCGACGAACGTCGGGAACGGGTACGAGAACGTCTACACCGCCACCCCGGACGTCACCGCTGACGGGGTCACGACGCCCGGCACCGTCACCGACACCCTGGTGACGCCTTACGGCAACATCAACCTGGACTCGCTGTTCGGCAACGTCGACTACGCCAATCCGCTCGAACCGGGCGACGCGCTCACCGGCCTGCAGGCCGGCGACAGCGCCATCGGCGCCGACGCCTTCAGCATCGGTGGCACCACCTTCGACCCGCTCACGTCTACGCCCGATGGCAGCTTAACCGGCATCGTCACCGGGGCGGGCTTCAATCCGGTTGAACAACTGGTAGGCGCGCCACCCCTGTTGGACCTGGGTGGCGGTACACCGACCATCTTCGGCACCACGCTGTCTCTTTCTCAGCAGGATTTCAACGTCTATGACGGAAGTGGAGCTAGCGCAACCGAGATCGGCAGCATCACCACCAACGACCAGGTCACGAACCTGCTCGGCTTCACCAACACCGAGTTCACCGTCACCAGCTCCGGTGCGCCCCTGACCATCCCCACTGACGCCAGCACCCTCGCCGACGTCAGTACCGCTGACGGGACTCTGCCGGCAGCGGGATCGGTCTACGACGTGCTCAACCTCGGTGGGCTGGAGAACATCTACACCGCGATCCCGGGCCTCGACGGTGCGCCGGACACCGTCACCGACACCCTCGTGACGCCGTTCGGCAACGTCGACCTGAGCGACTTGGTTTCTGGACTCGACGCGGTTGCGCAACTGAACCCGGCGGACGCGTTCGGCGCAGGGCTGGACGTGGCCACCTCGGCCGCGACCGAAGCTGCGGCCGGCGCGGCCACCGCGATCGACCCGCTGGCGTTCCTCGGTTTCTAATCCCGACCAGCACAACCAAACAGCCCAGGCCCCTTGTGGCCTGGGCTGTTTGGCATCAGGGCTCAGCCGCTCGTCGAGGCGAGCACGTCCGGGCCGTAACGCTTTTCGATCAGGGTCCACGGGTCCGCGTAGCACCCGCGTCGCTCTGCCCGGCGTTGTGCACCCAACATCGCGCGGAGCATCGGGCGAAACACCGGGCCACACAATCTCAGCAGGTTTCGTTGCAAGCCTTGGGATTCGGCCATCCAGGTCAGCGTGTCGGACCAGTCATGGTGCTGGAAGTCCAACCAGGTCTGAGATTCCGTGGTGTCGAACCAACCGGTGAAGCTCCATCCGCGATCGTCGTCGGGGTCGCCCGGCAGATTGACCGACGGACCGAGCCGACCTAGGTCCATGGCGGCCATCACATCGTCTTGGACCTCACCGTGCAGACGCACGTGCGTGTGATTGCCGCCGACGAGCATCACCAGGACAGTGTCGATGCTCATGACGGCAACAGATGTCGCGCTACCTTAGCTCCCGCATTCCGGAGCCGCTCTGAAACACGCAGTGTGAAAAGCGGATTGAAGATATCCTCTCGGAGTCGGGTGAGCTTCGACGTCTTGATGTACCACTTTCCGTCGACCTTTTCGTAGGTCTCGTGGTAGTGGCCGTAGCCCCTCAAGTTCACGCCGGGCGCCAGGCGCACCACATCCTCGAGCGCCCACACACCCTGGGCGGTCGTCGCCGACAGCAGTTCGATTTCCGGAGCGTGAACCTGATGAACCGTGGGCTGGGTGGGCTTGCCCAGGGTCTTGCGGATGTAGGCCACGAATTCGTCCGCCCCGACGATGATTTGGCCGCCGGACTCGGCGGTGTCGCTCACGAAGTCGTCGGCGAAGATGGCGCGCCACGCGGACCAGTCCTTGGTGTCGAGATAGCGGCAGTAACGAGCCTTCAGTTGTTTGATCGATTCAATTTCCAGCATCTCGCTGTGGGCGTTCATGGTCACCCTCAGCCGCCGCCCATGACCGCGGCTTGAGCTTGCGTCACGAGCTTGACCGCCTCGTTGCGCGTCAACGACCCCAGCGTCTGCGCGGCGAAGCGCATCATGTCGCCCGCCATCACCGTCGGCCCGTTGCCGAGATTCTCGAACGCCTCGCGGACCACGTCGTCGACGCTGGACGCATCCGACGGCGCTTCGTCTTCGGAACCCAGAACTCCCCGAGCGTGTTCGAGGCGGCGCAGGGACGGTGTGTTGGTCTTACCGAGGATCAGGCCGATCACGTCAATTCCCTTGTCGTGCAGTTCACTCCACAAGGCTTCGGCGAACACCATGTCGAACGCCTTGGTGGCGCCATAGGCCACCATGTTCGGTCCGCCGGCCAGTCCGGCACCCGAGCCGAAAATCACGATGCCACCGCGACCGCGGTCCACCATCGCCGGAGCGAAATGATGACATAGCTGCATGGGCACCACGCAGTTACGGTGCACCATCGCTTCGGCGGTTTCGATCGGATTGGCGAGGAACGGCTCGAAGTTGGCGTCGGCTCCGGCACAGTAGACCAGAAAGCCGATGTCGAGGTCGTCGGTGGCCGCAGCAATGGTGGCCGTCGCGTCCTTCTCCGCGAGATCGACTGCCAGCGTACGGGTTTGCGCACCGGTGCGGTCGGCGATCCCGGCGGCGACCTCGTCGAGCGCACCTTGACGTCGTGCCAGCAGGACGACATTGACTCCGCGCTCGGCGAGGCCCTCGGCGAACGCCGCGCCGAGGCCGTCGGATGCGCCGGCGACCAGCGCCCACGGTCCGTATTTCTCTGCAAATGTCACCCCGGCTCTCCGACCGGCGCGACCCGCACCTGAATGAATTGGCGACTGGCAACCCGCCATCCGTCGGCGGTCCGGACCAGCTCGTCGTCGTAGAAACCGGCCGCGTTCACGCCGGAGTTGCTCTCGCCCATCATGATCAACGCGTCGACATAGGTCCGCGACTGAGCCTTGTCGCCATCGACGGTGATCACCTGGTTGGTCAACCGGTGCATGGTGTGGCCGGCCATCGCGTGCGCCTGCTCCATGAACTCCGTCACCGCGTCACCGCCTGTCCAGGCGCCGACTTCGCCGTAGTCCAGTTGGCAGTCGTCGGTGAAGACGGTGCGGAACAGCGGCCAGTCCCGTCGGTCTATACCGGTGGCGTAGCGCAGCAGAACTTCCGAAATATCCTGGCGGTCTTCTCGTTCGCTCACTCCACATCTCCGTTCGGGTGCACGATGATTCGTGGTGGACCGTCGGACTTTCGGGCCGAGTCGAGCGCGTCCGACACCTCGTCGAGACCGATGACCGCCCCGACGCTCGGCATCGGATCGAGTCGACCCGAGGCGATCGCGTCCAGGGTGCCGTACCAGTCCTGTGGGTGCGGGCCGCCGCCGAACTGGAGGGTGACGCCTTGCCGGGTGGCGTCGGTGATGTTCAGTGAATCACCGGTGTACCACCCACCGGCGCAATAGATCCGCGTGCCCATGTCGGCGGACTGCACGATCTGCTGGATCAGGCCCGCGGCGCCGACACATTCGAAGACGACCAACGGACCCCAGAGCCCCCGCTCGGCGCGCAATTCGCGCCACACGTCGAACGGAGACTTCTCCGCCGGATCGACCGCGATGTGCGCGCCGAAGCTGTTGAGCGCGAGCTCTCGACGATCGGCATTGAAGTCTGACACGACTATCGGCTCTACCCCTCGAGTGGCCAACGCGGCAACCGCCGACAAACCGATCGCACCGGCACCGATGACGAGCGGCATCTCCCCCGGTTCCATCCGAGAGGCCCGTACGTAGAACTCCCCGACCGCGAACGCATCGGTCAGCGCCACCGCGTCGCTGGACGCCTCGCCATCGACGGCCTTGGCCAGTGCCTCCGCAACCACCACGAGTTCACCGAAGCTGCCCTGCGCCTCTGGGTGCTGACCAATGATGCGCGAGCCGTCAGCGCCGCCGTTGACCAGGCGAATCGGGATGGACGTCACCCGGGTGCCGATCGGAAACTGTTCGGCGCAGTCGGGTCCGTAGCCGACGACTTCGCCGACGAATTCGTGCCCGAGCACGATATCGCGGGCCGTGTCATACAGTGAGCGGCCCGTCGGGTCGTTGACTCCCATCTCCGGGTTGTCCATGAAATGGACGTCCGACGCGCAGATCGCGGTGCTCAGGGTCCGCAGCAACACCTCACCCGGCCCGGGAACCGGGTCCACGATGTCACGGACGTCGAGCCGACCGTCACGCAATACCACTGCACGCATCGCACTCCCTTGTGCTTGACGGGCTCTCGATTATTCGAGATAAGATCTCGACAATCTGAGGTTCAGAGTAGGAAGCGATCGGAAGGGAAGTCAAGCCATTCCACCCTCACCTCCGACCGCGCGGGTTCTGGACGTCGTCGAACTGCTCGCCGGTTCCGGCGAGACCCGACTGCGTTTCTCCGACGTGGTGCGCGAACTCGGACTGACCCAGGCGACCACCCACGCCATCCTGACGACGCTGTGCGATCGGGGGTGGACCAATCGCGATCCGGTCGACAAGACGTTCTCGCTGGGACCGGCCCTGGCTGTGGTGGCCGCCCGGGCCGAGACCGCGCGACCATTGGCGCATAAAGCCAGAACGGCGGCGATGCAGCTTGCCGACGAATTCGGTTATGCCAGTTCAGTTGTCGAGCGGTCGGGTGATTCGCTGGTGATCACCGACTTCGAGGATTCCGGCCACCAGTCCAGCGGGCCGCCCGGCGAGCGGATCCGCTACGCTCCGCCGTTCGGTGTCGCCTTCGCCGCCTGGGACACCGAAGAAGGACAACGGGCCTGGATCGCACGTGCCGCCGCGTCCAATGAAGTACTGGCGCTACGTCTTTCCGAGGTATTGTCGCGCACCCGCGAGAGGGGTTTCGACGTCGACTGCACGACGCCGGCGTTGACCCAGGCAGCCCACGTGATGGGGACACTGTCCGGCGATGGACTACCCGATCGTGTTCGCGAGCTCACCGATCAACTGCTGATGGAGTTCACCACGATCGGCATCCTGGTGGACGACCGGACCGCACGTCAGGCGGTGGCCACCATCGCCGCGCCTGTCTTCGATGATCGCGGTCGGGTGGGAATGATCGTCGCCGTCCACCCGTTGCAGGCCCTGACGCGTAAGCGAATCGACGCCGTCGGCCGGCGCGTGGCGCAAATAGCCTCGGCGATCAGTGGGCGCTGAAACCGACAAGTTGTTAAACGAACTAATTACTTGTTAAGCTAACTAAGTAATGTCCCGACCTACCAAGGAGCACGCAATGCCGCGCACCGACAACGACACCTGGGACCTCGCGACCAGTGTCGGAGCAACAGCCACAATGGTTGCCGCCGCCCGGGCAGTCGCCACCAAAGCAGACAACCCGCTGATCAACGACCAATTCGCCGAACCGCTTGTGCGGGCCGTCGGCATCGACTTCCTGACTCGCCTGGCCACCGGAGAACTGAACGCCGCCGACGTCGACCAGGAGGATTCCACCTGGAAACTCCAGCAGATGCCGGACGCCATGGCCGCCCGCACCCGCTTCTTCGATTCGTTCTTCACCGAGGCGACCAAAGCCGGCATCCGCCAGGCCGTCATCCTGGCCTCGGGTCTCGACGCCCGCGCCTACCGACTGGAATGGCCGACCGGCATGACCGTCTTCGAGGTCGACCAGCCGGAGGTGATCGCGTTCAAGACCGAGACTCTGGCCGAGTTGGGCGCAGCCCCGACCACCGATCGCCGCACGGTCGCTGTCGACCTGCGCAACGACTGGCCTGCCGCGCTGACCGAGGCCGGCTTCGATCGGACCCAACCCACCGCCTGGATAGCCGAGGGATTGCTCGGCTATCTTCCGCCGGAAGCGCAGGACCGGTTGCTGGACAACATCGCTGCGCTCAGCACCGACGGCAGCCGGCTGGCCACCGAGGCCATCCCGGACATGGCCGATGTCGACAAAGAGCAGGCGCGTGAGTTGATGCGCAAGGCCACCGACAACTGGCGTGCGCACGGCTTCGACCTGGACTTCGACGAGCTCGGTTACCAGGGCGACCGCAATGACGTGGCCGCGTACATGGACACGCTGGGCTGGGCGTCGGTCGGCAAGCCGATGAGTGAGTTGCTGGCCGAGTACGGTCTTCCGCCGGTCCCGCAGAGCAACGACTCTGTGTCGATGGCCGACACGATCTACTACACCTCGACCAAGTGACGGAGGCGCCGCAGCGTCGCGGCTTCAATGAGTTCGTCACGCGGTTCTGGGGTATGGCCGCACCGGCCTACAACCTGCCGTTCCTGCAGCAGTGGGTGTACCGCCCGGCGCACGACGAGGTGGTCGCGCGATTGCGCGACCACCAGTCGGCGCGGGTAGTCGATATCGCCTGCGGCACAGGTATTCTGGCTGACCGGATCGAACGCGAGTTACATCCCGCAGACGTGTACGGCATAGACATGTCCGAGGGCATGCTCAACCAGGCACGCTCCCGCTCGACGAAGGTGCAGTGGCTACGCGGACCGGCCGAGCAACTGCCCTTCGACGATGCGAGTCTGGATGCGGTCGTGACGACGTCGGCGTTTCACTTCTTCGACCAGCCCGCGGCGCTGCGCGAATTCCATCGCGTACTGGCGCCGGGCGGGCTGGCCGCGGTGTCGACGCTCAGTGCACGTCAATCGATGTTCCAAGGGCTTACGACCAGCAACTGGACACCGGCGCACAACCCGTCGGCCGCCGAGATGCGGCGGTTGTTCGAGGGTGCCGGCTTCAGCATCGACGAGCAGCACCGAGTCCGGCGGCCGCTATGGACGCGGGCAATCTCCGACCTGATCACGGTCGGCATCAAGAGCTGACGTCGCCCGGTGCGCCTGTAGGGCCTCCGTGTTCGATGAGAACGCGGCTGTCCATCTTGAACTTTCACGAACTCTGGTCCGCGAATTCGTCCCAGTGGTCGAAGTTGACGACCTCGCTCAGCGAACGCCGACGCACCGGTCCGTGTCGCCCCTTGGGCCAGCCGACCACGACGTGTCCGGCCAGCAACCATCCGTCGGGCACACCGACGGCATCGCGGAGCAATTGCTCACCGCCGTAGGCACCCCAACTGGTCAGACACGCGCCCAAGCCCTGAGCGCGCGCGGCTAGCAGGAAATTCTGCATGGCCGGGAAGATCGATCCACCGAGCAGAAGTTCGGACGCCGTCGGAAAGTGCTGCTGCGCGAACAGGACTGACGTGAATTCACCGGCCCGGTCGTGCAGCTCGTAGGTGGCCCGGTTGCTGCGTGCGCGCCTGCTGTTGTCGTCGTCGGCCGGGCGGCTCATTCCGTAAACCGGTTCGATGACTTCCAGTGCACGGGCGGCCGCCTTGGCCACCACGGCGCGCTGCCCTTCAGACCGCAACACGACGAAGCGCCATGCTTGAGCGTTGGCCCCCGACGGCGCCCACATCGCGGCTTGCAGACACCGTTCCAGCGTGGCGTCATCGACGGGCTCGTCGGTGAACCGTCGAATCGTCCGCGCGGTGGACATCGCCTCCCAGACGTCGCTGGTCGCTCCCGGCATGGCGGCTCCCTTCAGATCTCCCTTCCGGAAAACCTAGCGCGCACACCGCCTGGTCAATCCGCGCGCGGTGGCCGCTGATCGTTGGGATCGTCGGGGTCGGGGTCGCCGAACCATCGCGACGGCGCGCGCTCACCGTATTCGTCGTGCCAGTCCCACCATTCGTAGGGCGGGCTCTGCGGGTAGCCCTCCGGCGAATCCTCCCAGGTTTCCTGGCGGCCCAGAGCCGTCATGTCCAGAAAGCTCCAGGTGTTTCCCAGCACTTCGTCGCCGCGGTTGTTGATGAAATAGGTGCGGTACACCCGCTCGCCGTCGCGGATGAACACGTTGGTGCCGTGCCACTCGTCCACGCCGAAGTCGGTGTCGAAGCTGTCGGTGATCGTGTACCACGGCATCTGCCAGCCCATCCGGGCCTTCAGGTGCTCGATGCCAGGCTGCGGCGCCCGCGAGGCGAACACGAGCGTGGTGTCGCGCGCGTTCAAGTGCGCCAGATTGCCGATGTGGTCGGCGATCATCGAGCAGCCGCGACAGCCGTGATCAGGCCAGCCGTCGATGTCCGGCCCGACGAAGGCGCGGTAGATGAGCAGCTGACGCCGACCCTGAAAGAGTCCTAGCAGGTTGACCTTGCCGTCGGGTCCGTCGAACTCGTAATCCTCATCCACAGGCAGCCACGGCATCCGCCGCCGCTGGGCTGCCAGCGCGTCATGGGCGCGCATCACCTCCTTCTCTTTCAGTAAAAGTTGCTGGTGCGCGGCCGTCCACTCCTGCGCCGACACGATCGGGGGTGTCTTCATGTTGATCTCCGCCTTTCGGTTTCAGTTACTTCAGGCCAGTGCCGACAGGCCTGCGGTTGTGAGTAGGTATGAACCGTGGTCCCGGTGTTGGCCACCGGCGATTTCCAGTACCGACCGGCCGACTTGCTCCGCGGTCAGAGCGGGCCCGGCGGCCTGCAGGAAGGTGGCAACGTCGACACCTTGTCGTTCGGCGTAGGCCGCGACCGCCGTGGCGCCTAACTCGGTCGTCGGCGTCAACCGGGGCAGAACGGACACAAAGCTGATCCCCAGTCCGGAGCGGGTCGACTCGATCGCTGCATAGTCTGCAATGAACTTGACGGCAGCTTTGGCCCCGGCGTAGCCACCGCTCAACGGTGACCCGTTGAGCGCCGCTCCGCTGGACATGATGATCACCGAGCTGCCCGAATCCAGTGGTCGCCGCAATGCATAGCGGGTCCAGTGGAATACCTGCGCGACGTCCACGTGCCAGTTCTGGCTGAAGGTTTCCCACGTCTGCTCGTGCACTGGACTCATCGTCGGGCTCGCCCCGGCGCATAGCACCAATGTGTGCGGCCGATGCTGGTCGATGATTCGGCTGGCAGCGGTTGGATCGGTGGCGTCAGCGGTAACCGGGGTGAACGTGTCGCCCAGTTCGTCGCGTAGCTGATCGAGTTGCGCGCCGCTGCGGGCAACCCCGACAACATCTGCACCGGCGGCCGACAGTGTCGCGGCGATGGCGCGGCCGAATCCGCGGCTCGCACCCGTAACGACCGCGGTCGTACCGGTAAGGGCCTCCGCCTGGTTTGTAGCTGCCTGATTCATGGTCATAGTGATTTCGATACGTCGCAGCGCTGATATTCATCGCTGATGGACCGATGAATTTCCGCGCCCGTGCGTCTCTACTGGTTAGGAGGAGTCCACCCCCCACCAGCCGAGGCCCCAACAGGAGGACTACCTTGCCCGACCAGGCGGATTTCATCGAACACGCGGCGCCTTTCCGCGCCGAGTTGATCGCACACTGCTACCGCATGCTCGGTTCCGTCCACGACGCCGAGGACCTTGTCCAGGAAACCTATCTGCGCGGCTGGCGGGGCTACCAGGCATTCGAGGAACGCGCAGCGCTGCGGACCTGGTTGTACCGGATCGCCACCACCGCGTGCCTTCGTGCGCTGGAGAACCAGGCCCGCCGAGTATTGCCTGCGGGCGTGAGCGACGGCTCCGTCGACCCGGACACGGATCTGGACGGAAACGGTGGCGCCTACCGCTGGCTCGAGCCGTTGCCGGACGCGATGACGCCCGAGATCGCGGTCACCGCGCGACACAGCGTGCGACTCGCGGTTGCCACGGCGCTGCAAGAGCTGCCGGCGCGCCAACGTGCGGTGTTGATCCTGCGCGACGTGGTCCAGTTCAGCGCCGCCGAGGTGGCAGAACTCCTCGAAACGACGGCGGCCGCCGTCAACAGCGCGCTGCAGCGGGCACGCGCACATCTCGCCGAAGTTGCGCCCAACGAAGATGACGTGGCCGAACCTGACGACGCCGACCGTCGCGAACTGCTTGATCGCTACTGTGCGGCCTTCGAGAACGCCGACCTCGCCGCGCTGACCGAGCTGCTGCAGACCGATGTCCGACTCGAAATGCCGCCGCTGCCAGTCTGGTTCATCGGACGCGATGCGGTGACCCGATTTCTGGCCAGGCGCGCCTTCGCCGGGCCTGGCGACATGGTGCTGGTTCGCACCGCCGCCAACGGGCAGCCCGCCGTGGCCGAGTACCGCCGGGCTGGTGACGGGGTCTTACGAGCGCATTCGATACATGTCCTGGACACTGGAAGGGGCAGTGTCGCCGCATTGACCGTTTTCATGGATCCCGGGCTGTTTTCTGCGTTCGGCCTACCGCCGGCCCGGTGATTGCGCGAGTTGAGTTCACAGCTGCCGTCGTGGGTTGCGGTCAGGCGCGGTAGGGCTCGTGGGGACGGATCTAGATGGGCGTCGTGAGTGTGGCGCGTAGACGTGATGTGAAGGGTGAGTAATGAGGGTTCCTGGTGTAACCGCTGTCGTAGGCGGAATAACCGGTGGAGCAGTCCAGATGTTGCAAGCGGGGGTGCAGGGAGTCACGGATGTCGCGGACACTGTGCAGACGCTGACTGGCCCGGTGCTGGACACGGTGAGCCATTCGTCGTCGCGTCTCCTCGGGATCGGCGGCTCGAGTAACGGCACCCGGAGCGGCGCCTCGGCGACCGTGCGTTGGCAAAGCGGGCGACGGGTGCACATGGACCTCGACCCGCTGCTGCCTTTTCCGCGCTGGCACGAGCACGCGGCCGTGGTCGAAAAGCCGGTCCGCCAGGTTCCGGGGGTGTCCAGCGCTCACGTCGAGGGCGCGCTGGGCCGACTGGTGGTCGAACTCGATGCCGACGTCGACGGCGACGACGTGCTGGAACGCGTACGCACGGTGGTCAACACCGCCGCGGCGGACTTGGCAGCTGCAGGCCCCGAGCCGCAAAGCCGCATCGCGCCGTTCGCCGACCCGGGTAACCCGTTGGCAGTCCTGGTGCCGCTGACCGCTGCGGCCTTCGAGGTGCTCGCGGTTGGCGCGGCGGTCACCGGCTGGGTGGTCCGGCTGCCGGCCGCGCCCAAAACCACCAGAGCCGCCGCTGCCCTGCTCAAAGACCAGCCACGGGTGGTGGCAGTGCTTGAGTCACGCCTGGGCCGGGTCGGCACCGACCTCGCGCTCGCCGCGTCGACAGCAGCCGCCAACGGGTTTACGCAAGCGGTCGGTACGCCGCTGCTGAATCTGGTGGAGCGGGTCTTGCAGATCTCCGAGGCCGACGCGCATCGGCGTCGCTGGCGTGACCGCGAACCGGGGTTGGCCTCGCCCAGCCGCCCTCAGGCGCCGGTGGTGCCTGTCATCTCGTCGACCGGGACGAAGTCGCAGGCCTCCCGGCATCACTGGGCGGCCGCCGCGGCGGGTGAAGCTTCCCACGTCGTCGTCGATGGAGCCATCGACGCTGCCATTGACACCGACAAGGGCTCGATGGCCGGACCGGTTGAGGAATACACCGAGCAGGCCGCGAACGGATCGCTGATCGCGGCGGCGAGCGCGCTGGTGGCGGGCGGTGGAGCCGAAGATGCAGCCGGCGCGGTGCTGGCCGGCATACCGAAAGCCGCGCACATGGGACGTCAGTCCTTCGCCGCAGTGCTGGGCCGCGGGCTCGCCGAAGACGGGGATATGGTCCTTGATCCCGGCGCTCTGCGTCGCCTGGATCGGGTGAAAGTTGTGGTCATCGACGGCGCTGCGCTTCGCGGCGATCACCGCGCGGTGCTGCATTCCCGCGGCGACGTCCCGGGCTGGGACGACGACCGCGTCTACGAAGTCGCCGACGCGCTGTTGCACGCTGAGCAGCCTCCCGAGCCCGATCCCGACGAACTGCCGGCCAACACCGCGCGATTGCGGTGGTTGCGCGCACAGGGACCGTCAGCCACCCCCGCTCAAGGCCTCGAGCATGCCGACCTCGTCGTCGACGGCGAGACGGTCGGCCACGTCGAAGTGGGCTGGGAGGTCGACCCGTTCGCGGTTCCGCTGCTGCAGATCGCGAACCGGACCGGCACCCGGGTCGTGCTGCGGCACGTGGCCGGCACCCAGGATCTGGCCGCCAGCGTCGCCGCCAGTCATCCATCCGGTACCCCGCTGCTCAAGCTGGTCCGCGACCTGCGGGCCGACCGCGGGCCGGTGTTGTTGATCACCGCCTTGCACCGTGACTTCGCCTCCACCGACACGCTGGCCGCACTGGCCATCGCCGACGTCGGTGTCGCGCTGGACGATCCCAAGGCGGCGACGCCGTGGAGCGCCGACATCATCACCGGCACCGATCTGGCCGCCGCCGTCCGCATCCTGTCGGCCTTGCCTGCGGCACGGCAAGCGAGTGAATCGTCGGTGAACCTGGCCAAGGGCGGCACCACGCTGGCCGGGCTGCTGCTGGTCACCGGCGATGCCCGCACGTCAACCAACCCCCTTGCCATCCAGCGCTGGCTCAATCCGGTCAATTTCGCCGCCGCCAGCGCTCTGGCTTCGGGAGCCTTCTCGGCCAGCAAGGTGCTCCGCCAGCCCGACCCCACCCCGCAACCACTGACCGCATGGCACGCGCTGGATCCCGAGATCGTCTACTCGCGGTTGGCCGGCCGTACCCGCCCGTTGACCATCGAGCCCGGTACACCGTCATGGCGACGCGTCTTGGGGGATCTGTCCTACAGCCCATTGGTGGCACCGCTGCGCGGCCCGGCCCGTCAAGCCGGCCGGTTGCTGGACGCGACTCGTTACGAGCTCCGTGATCCGCTCACCCCGATCCTGGCAGTCGGAGCGGCAGCCTCCGCGATCCTCGGCAGCAATGTCGACGCCGTGTTGGTCGGGGGCGTGATGGGCGTCAACGCACTGATCGGTGGAGCGCAGCGGCTGCGAGCCGACGCGGCGGCAGCGGAGCTGTTCGCCGAGCAGGATGCGGTTGCGCGACGCGTCGTCGTTCCGACGGTCGCGACGTGGCGGCGCCGGTTGGAAACGGCCCGTACCACCGAGCGCACCGCCAAGGTGGCCGCGAGCACGTTGCGTCCCGGCGACGTCATCGACCTGGTCGCTCCGGACGTGGTGCCGGCCGATGCGCGACTCTTGGTGGCCGAGGACCTCGAGGTCGACGAGTCCTTGCTCACCGGTGAGTCGTTGCCGGTCGACAAACAAGTCGAGCCGGTCGGCGCCACCGACACCGAACGGTCCAGCATGGTGTTCGAGGGCAGCACGATCGTCGCAGGGCACGCCCGCGCGATCGTCGTCGCCACCGGCGTGGGCACCGCCGCGCACCGAGCGATATCGGCGGTTCTCGACGTCGAGTCCGCGGCCGGGGTGCAGGCGCGGCTGCGTGAGCTGACCGGCAAGGTCCTTCCGCTGACGCTCGCCGGTGGTGCCGCAGTGACAGGCTTGGCGATGCTACGCCGCGCAACGCTGCGTCAGGCGGTCGCCGACGGCGTCGCCATTGCGGTGGCTGCCGTGCCGGAGGGCCTGCCGCTGGTGGCGAACCTCTCCCAGCTCGCCGCCGCCCAACGGCTGTCGGCGCGCGGAGTCCTGGTTCGCGCGCCCCGCACCATTGAGGCGCTGGGCCGGGTCGACACCGTGTGTTTCGACAAGACCGGCACGCTGACCGAAAACCGGCTACGGGTTGTGCGTTCGGTACCGGCGGCAACGCCACCGCGTGGTCCGTTCCCCGGCGTCGCAGACCCGCTGGGCGCCCACGTCCTGCGGGCTGCCGGCTGGGCATCCACCCGGCCAGAAGAGGGGCGGGGCCACGCTCACGCCACCGACGAGGCGGTCATCAACGCGGCCAACGCGCTTGGCGGCCAGGGCGATGCGGAGTGGACCGTGCTCGCCGAGGTTCCCTTTGAGTCCAGCCGCGGCTTTGCCGCTGCGATCGGCACACTGAGAGCGGATCCGTCCAACCCTTTGCTGATGCTCAAGGGTGCCCCGGAAGTCGTGCTGCCGCGCTGCCGGTTCGACGACCCAGAAGCCGACCTGAACCACGCCGAGGCGCTGGTGCACAGCCTTGCCGAGCAGGGCCTGCGGGTGCTGGCCGTTGCGCAGCGCAGCTGGGTTCACGACACCGAAGACGATGACGACACCGATGTCGACGCCGTCGACGCCGCAGCACACGATCTGCAGTTACTCGGTTACGTCGGATTGGCGGACACCGCCAGAGCCTCATCGCGCCCGCTGATCGAAGCGCTGGTGGACGCCGATCGAAAGGTCGTGCTGATCACCGGCGACCATCCGGTGACCGCGCGGGCGATCGCCCAACAGCTGGGCCTGCCGACGGATGCGCGGGTAGTCACCGGCGCCGACATCGCCGGGCTCGACGAGGATGCCTGCGCCAAGGTCGCCTCAGACGTGCAGGTGTTCGCCAGGGTCAGCCCGGAACAGAAGGTGCAGATCGTCGCTGCGCTGAAGCGCGCCGGGCGAGTGACCGCGATGGTCGGCGACGGCGCTAACGACGCCGCCGCCATTCGGATGGCCGACGTGGGCATCGGGGTGAGCGGTCGCGGTTCCTCGGCCGCTCGCGGCGCCGCCGACATCGTGTTGACCGAGGACGACTTGGGCGTGCTGCTCGACGCGCTGGTCGAGGGCCGCACCATGTGGTCCGGTGTGCGCGATGCGGTGACGATCCTGGTCGGCGGCAATGTCGGCGAGGTCCTGTTCACCATCATCGGGACGGCCCTGGGCAGCGGGCGGGCGCCGGTAGGGACCCGTCAGCTGCTGCTGGTGAACCTGCTAACCGACATGTTCCCGGCGCTCGCCGTCGCCGTCACCCCGCAGTTCGACGAACCAGACCCCGACGAATACGACACCGAAGAGGAGGCCGTCGGAGCGCGGCGTGCTTACCAACGATCGGTGCTGACCGCGCCGACGCCATCGCTGGACGCTCCGCTCATGCGTCAGATCATCATCCGCGGTGGAGTCACGGCTGCGGGCGCGACCGCGGCCTGGGCTTTCGGGCGTTGGACGCCCGGCACCGAACGGCGCACGTCGACCATGGGGTTGACCGCGCTGGTGACGACGCAGCTGGCACAAACGCTGCTGACCCGCCGGCACAGTCCGCTCGTCGTGGCGACGGCGCTGGGCAGCTCCGCGGTGCTGATAGCCATCGTCCAAACCCCGGGCGTCAGCCACTTCTTCGGCTGCACGCCGCTGGGGCCGGTCGCTTGGACGGGCGTGGCAGGAGCCACGGCGGCGGCCACCGGGTTGTCGGTGCTGGCGCCCAACTGGTTGGCGAAAACAGCCGGAATCGTGCAGCCCGAACTTGCCGAGGCTACGGCAGGCGGCGAATAAGACGGCAAATTCACGTTTTGGCCATCGAGCGGTGGGCACTCCCAGCAAGATCACTCCCATGGCGATCGCAAGCGCGGCGCAGCCGGGCGCAGCGGGTCGGCATGAATACAGATCGATGGCGATCGCAAGCGCGGCGCAGCCGGGCGCAGCGGTTCGACATGCGCAGATCACGTGACGTTGCTGAGAGCAGAGGGAAGTCCGATGAACCAAACCAGTGCCAGCCCGACCGAGGCCGCCAATCTGGCGCAGATGTTCTTGCAGCGCGTCGAGAAATCAGGCGAGAAAGAGGCGTTCCGCATCCCCGAGAACGGCGACTGGACCTCGATCACCTGGAAGCAGACGGCTGACCGGGTCGAGCCGTTGGCCGCCGGGCTGCTGTCACTCGGCGTCGCCCCGGAAGACCGCATCGGCATCGCCTCGACCACACGGCTCGAGTGGATCCTGGCCGACCTGGCGATCTTGTGCGCCGGCGCGGCGACGACCACCGTCTACCCCAGCACGAATTCCGAAGACACCGCCTACATCCTCGCCGACTCCGACTCCAAGATCGTCTTCGCCGAGGACGAAACTCAGCTCGACAAGCTCACCGAGCGGCGCAGCGAGCTGCCCAATCTGACCAAGGTCGTGTTATTCGATGGTGCCTCGAACGACGACTGGGTGATCACCCTGGACGACCTCGCTGACCAGGGAGCGAAATACCTGGCCGAGCATGCCGACTGCGTGAGCAAGGTTGCCGAAGAGACCAAGCCCGAGCAGCTGGCGACGCTGATCTATACCTCCGGAACCACCGGCAAGCCGAAAGGTGTGCGGCTGCGCCACAAGGCCTGGGTGTATGACGGCGCCGTGATCGCCGGCATGGGCCTGCTGGGCGAGGACGACGTGCAGCTGCTGTGGCTGCCGCTGGCGCACGCCTTCGGCAAGGTGCTGATCTCCACGCAACTCGCGTGCGGCTTCGCCAGTGCGATCGACGGACGCGTCGACAAGATCGTCGAGAACACCGGGGTGGTCAAACCGACGTTCATGGGCGCCGCCCCGCGCATCTTCGAAAAGGCCTACTCCAAGATCATCACTCAGCAGAACGGTCCTAAGGCAGTCTTGTTCAACCGGGCATTCGCGGTGGGCAAAAAGGTCGCCGCTCGCCGTCGCGAGGGCAAGTTCGTGTGGCCGCACTTGGCGCTGCAGCAGAGCCTGTTCGACCGGCTGGTGTTCGCCAAGATCCGCGACGTGTTCGGCGGGCGGATCCGGTTCTTCATATCCGGTTCCGCGCCGCTCAACCGGGACATCGCCGAATGGTTCGAAGCCGCGGGCGTGCTGATCCTCGAGGGTTATGGGCTCACCGAGTCGTCCGGCGCGGGCTTCATCAACCGCCCGGACAACTACAAGCTCGGCACCGTCGGCCTGCCCTTCGAGGGCACCGAGGTCCGCATCAGCGATGCAGGCGAGGTCCAGTTCCGCAGCGACTGCGTGATGGCCGGCTATCACCACTTGGACGACGCGACCGCAGACGCGCTCAGCGACGACGGCTGGCTGTCCACCGGTGATCAGGGCAAGCTCGACGACGACGGCTTCCTGTCGATCACCGGGCGGATCAAGGAACTGTTCAAGCTGTCCAACGGCAAGTACGTCGCGCCGCCTGCGATCGAGGCGAAATTCGCGACGCTGTGCCCCTATGCCAGCCAGTTCATGGTGTTCGGGGAGGGAAAGAACTTCGCCTGCGCACTGGTCACCCTGGATGAGGACTCGATTGGCGGGTGGGCCAAAGACCACGGCCTGGACGGCAAGCCCTACGACGAGCTCACGAAATCCGATGCGGTGCAGGACATGATCGAAGAAGACATCAAGAAGCTCAACGCCAGCCTGAATCGCTGGGAGACAATCAAAAAGTGGGCTGTGCTCGACCACGACCTCTCCGTTGACGGTGGTCAGCTGACACCGTCGCTGAAGGTCAAGCGCGGAGTGGTCGCCGAGCAGAACAAGGAGACCTTGGATGGCTTCTATTCCTGAACCGGTCGCCGAGCATTCGGCACGGGTTCCGGACGCCGTCAACGCGGCCGTGCCGGGACACCTGCTTCGTGCGCTGGAGTGGCGCACCGGTATGGAGTACCTGTCCGCTCGCCTGGCCATACGGAGGATTGCCGGCTGGCCGCAAGGCGACGGCCATCCCGTCCTGGTGCTGCCGGGATTTCTGGCTGGGCCGACGTCAACCCAATTTCTACGTAATGTCCTGCGCCAGTTGAATTATCGCGTCTACGACTGGGGCCTGGGCTACAACATGGGCTATCGCGGGACCATGAAAGAGTCACTGCCCGCGCGCCTGCACCACATCAAGGAGCGGGCCGGGGGCAGCCGGGTCAGCATCATCGGCTGGAGCGCCGGCGGCATTTATGCCCGCGAACTGGCGCGCGCTCTTCCCGACGACGTCCGGTCGGTGATCACGCTGGGGTCCCCGTTTCGGGGCAACCACGAGGCGAGCACCGCGTGGCGGGTGTGGCGGCTGATGAACCGCGGCACGGACGCTAGCGAGTCCGTGGGCGAAGAAGCGCTGGCGCGCCGCGCGCAACCCCTGTCGGTCCCGACGACCTGCATCTACAGCAAGTCCGACGGCATCGTGGCCTGGCAGTGCTGCACCAGCCTGCCCGCACCCGAAACGGAGAACGTCGAAGTGCGCAGCAGCCACCTCGGGTACGGGCACAACGTGCAGACGCTGTCGGTGATCGCCGACCGGCTGGCCCAGCCGGAAAACAGCTGGCGGCCATTTCGCCGGTAGAGCAGGTGTCGGGGCGGCGAATCATGCTCGGACAACCGGTGAACAGCGTGCGAAAACCGTTGTCGGTAAAGCGGATTGGCGAGTGGCAGATTGACCGGATGAACCGGCCTGCGACATGATCGGTGGCATGGCCGACATCGATTTCTCGCTGCTGGACGTGCCGCGGTCGGCGCCGGTCGACGACCCGGAAGCGTTTCTGCGCGCCGCGATCGCCTGGCACTTCGGTGAAGAGACCGGGTCCACGTTCTGGTTACAGAAGGCCCACACGCTGAATTTCAATCCGCTGACCGACGTCAACACCTTCACCGACTTGAAGCTGTTTCCCAACCTGCTCAGGGAACTGCGCACCGTCCCCATCGCCGATCTGATCCCCCGCGGTTACGGCAAACCGGCGCCGGTACCGCAGATCTTCGAATCCGGCGGCACCACTGGTGCGCCGAAAAGGACTGTGCAACTGCCGGATTGGATCGACCAGATCGTCGAGTGGCAAACCGAGGACTTCGCCGGCGGGGGCTTCCTGCCCGGCCGCGACTTCTTGTGCATGATGCCGAGCGGCCCGCACGGCGTGGGCTTCTTCTCCCGCCTGGTCTCGCAGCGCCTCGGGTCGGTCTTTCACGCCATCGACCTCGACCCGCGCTGGGTGAAGAAGATCGCCGCCCGCAACGCCACATCCGAGGTAACGGCCTACGTCGACCACCTCGTCGAACAGGCGGTGCACGTGCTGCAGACCCAGCAGGTGGCGAATCTGCACACCACCCCGCCACTACTGGAGGCCATGGCACGTAACGACGTCGTAGTCGAGTTGATGAACGACAAGCTCGCCTTCATTCTGCTCAGTGGCGCACATGTCGACCTCGACACCTTGGACCTGTTCCGCGCGGTCTTCCCGCGGACGACGATCACCATGGCGTTCGGCAGCACCATGATCCTCTCGCAAGCGATCACCCGCCGAGACGACGACGACTCGTTCGTGTTCGACCCGCGCAGCCCATACGCGACGTTCTGGGTGGTGGACCCGGAGACCGGCGACGGAGTGCCTTACGGGGAGCGCGGGCAGGTGGTGATGAACCACATCAGCAAGGGCATGTTTCTGCCGAACAACCTGGAGCGCGACAGCGCCATCAGAGTGCCGGGACCCACGGGGCAGATCGGCGATTCAGTGAGCGAGGTGTCGCCGGTCGCGGCCTTCGAAGGCGAGCCAGTCATCGAAGGCGTCTACTGAAATGGTCTCCGAAGCAGCAGGTTTGATCACGATCGATGCGCTGGGTCCCGAGGGAGCCTACCGGACCCGCAGCCGCGAGCCTGTCACGAACACCGCTGGCGTCGCCGTCGCCGAGCTCAGCATCGCCCCGCCGCTCTATATCTCGCGCGCCATCATCGCTCAACGGCACGTTCGCCCGCTGCCGACACACGAGCGAGAAGCTGCGCTGGCCAAGGCTTCCGACATCTTCGCCACCGGGGTGATCGCGGGTCTGGACTTCGAGGGTTACGCCGCCCTGGCCAGCCGGATCTCCGGCGTGCCGATCTCGGTGACCCGCGCCGGGGCCCGCAGCGTCGCCGACGGAGTCGCCTCGGCGTTTGACGCGGTGGACGCGGCCCGGCCGGCAGGCGCGGTGCAGGACTGGCGCGACGAACGCACTCGTCGCGGCGCCGCCGTGTGGGCACGGCGGGGCGAGGTGTTCGCGGTGCTCGCCTCCGGCAACGGCCCTGGCGTACACAGGCTGTGGCCGCAGGCACTCGCGCTGGGGTACCGGGTCGCGGTCCGCCCGTCACGCCGTGAGCCCCTCACCGCGCACCGCCTCATACATGCGTTGCGGCAGGCCGGGTTTCGACCGCAGGACGCCGTATACCTGCCCACCGATCATCGCGGGGCCGACGAGATGATCGGTGCGGCCGATCTCGCGATGGTCTACGGCGGCCAGGACGTCGTCGACAAGTACGCAGGTGACCCGACGGTGTTCGTCAATGGGCCGGGCCGCGCCAAGATCCTGATCACCGCCGACCGTGACTGGCGTGACTACCTCGACGTCATCACCGACTCGATCGCCGACCTGGGCGGCGTGGCGTGCGTGAATACCACCGCTGTGCTCTTCGAGGGCGATCCCGCCCCGCTGGCCGAGGCGATTGCTCAACAACTGTCCACTATCGCGGCACTGCCTGCCGACGACGGCAATGCCGTTCTCCCCACGCAGAACATCGATGCGGCAACAGCTTTGGCGAACCATCTCGCTGCCACGGCCGCGGGCACCACACCATTGCTCGGCGCGGATCAAGTCGTGGCCTTACTGAGCGACGGCTGCGCCGCGCTGCGCCCTGCCGTGCATCTGCTGACCGGGCCCGACGTTGCCAAGCTCAACGTCGAGCTGCCGTTCCCGTGCGTCTGGATTGCGCCGTGGTCACGCGCCGATGGGCTTGCGCCGCTACGGCATTCGCTGGTGATCAACGCGATCACCGGGGATGATGACATGATCGACGGCTTGCTCGCTGAGCCGACCATCGCCAACGTCTACCGCGGCCATCATGCGACTCACCACACGGCCCCAGCAATCCCGCACGACGGTTTTCTGGCGGACTTCCTGATGCGCAACAAGGGCATGCTCCGCGACTGAGTTTTTCAGCATCGCGTTAACGCTCGCGAGATGGCGCTGCTGCCCCATACATCGGGCAGGTCGTGAACGACGACGGATAGCACGCGGACACGTCAGTAGGACGACCAGGACTGGCCGTGGAAAAGGTGATGACGTTACCGGTTCAGCGGGAAGCTAATTCGCGGAAGTACTCCTCCAGCGATCGCGGCTCCCGGCCGAGGATCGAACGCAACACCAAGGGATTGCCGCCGGGCAGCCCGTGCTTATCGTAATGGTCCATCATGCGCCTCATGCCGTCACGGAACGACCCGTCAGGCAGCTGTGATGCGTATTCGTCCAACGGAATCTGCACCGCAGCGATCGTTCGTCCGAGACCTCGCTGAGCATCTCCGCGGTCTCGTAGCTGTCTTCCATTCCCGGCGCACAGAGTTCGAATGTGCCGTAACTCAGTTCGCTGCCGGTCAGCGCCATCGCGGCCACCTCCGCGACGTCGCGGTAGTCCACCGAACACATTTTCGCCGACAGTGAGTACGGCTGCGCCAACCGGCTGTGCTCGACGATGTCACTCCACGACCGCCGAATGCCCTGGGCCGATGTGAAAGACGCCGTCCACCCCTGCGACCGCGTCGGTCAGCGTGGCGGGTTCGGTGAGGTCCCCGACGGCCACCTCCGCGGCGCCGTTATCTCGGGCAGCATCTGCCCGCTATTGATTACGGACCAAGGCGCGCACCGAAACAGCGCGCTTGGTCAGCTCACGCAATACCCATTGGGCGTGGCGTCCGGTTGCTCCCACCATCAAAACCCGCATCGCAATCTCCCCGTCCAACGCAACAATTCCTGAATCACCCGTCCAGCGCTGCAGTCATCCTCTCGTTGAAGGCAGGGTAGATATCGTTGTAAGCCCCGTCCCGCTCGGCGAACCGGAATCCCTTGGCGCGCTCCACGACGATCTCGTCAGCCTCCGGGTTGGTTTGCAGCAGCGTCATCGTCTCGGTGATGTATTCATCGAGCGGCATCCCCCTCGGGTCGAATCCGCGCTCGCCCTGCAATGCGGTCTGCACCTGCGGCGGAATGATTTCGATCACCTGCACCGCGGTCTCGCGCAATTGAAAACGCAGCGACTGCGTGTAAGTGTGCATCGCGGCCTTACTGGCGCAATACGTCGGTGTGAGTGCACTCGGCATGAAGCCCAGAGCGGACGTCACGTTGAGGATCGCCGCGTGTGGTCTGCCGAGCATCGAGGGCAGCAATGCCGCGGTGAGCCGAATCGGGCCAAGGAGATTGATGGCGATGGTCTGCTCGGCCGTGCCAGGGCCACCGGCGGTGATGTTCTCGACTCGCTGAATCCCCGCGTTGTTGATCAGGACGTTGAGATCCGGATGGTTGTCCATCAAATCGGTGGCGAATCGCTTGATGCCGGTGGCATCACCTTGATCCAGCGACAGGTGCTGGATGCCCGGGTTCGCCTGTGCGACCGCCTTGAGCGGTTCGAGGCGACGGCCCGCGATGATGACGGTGTTGCCTAATCTGTGGAATGCCTCAGCCAGGCCGCGGCCGATTCCGGTGCCTCCGCCGGTGACCAGAACCGTGTTGCCCGTCAACTGCATGGCGCTCTCTTCCTCTCGGTCGCTTTCTTGTACCTGCATACTCGCGGAACGGGGGTTGCCGCGGGACAACCGCGGAGAGAACGAGTAAACGTGTCGGCTGCTGAACTAGCCTGTAACCGTGGCGCAGTTTCCGCGGACTCGCTACGCCAGTTGCAGCGAGGTCGACATCGCTTACCAGGTCCTCGGCGATGGGCCGACCGACCTGCTGGTGCTGCCCGGGCCGTCCATTCCGATCGACACGGTCGATACCGAGCCGTCGATGTACCGCTTCCACCGAAGGTTGGCGTCGTTCGCCCGGCTGATTCGGCTCGATCAACGCGGGATCGGGATGTCGTCGCGGGTCCCGTCGCTGGACATGATCGGGCCGAAGTTCTGGGCCAAGGACGCCATTTCGGTCATGGACGCGATCGGTTGCGAGCGGGCCGCCATCCTGGCCCCCTACTTCGCGTCGATGACCGGACTGGTCCTGGCGGCCGACTATCCCGAGCGGGTCAGCAGCCTGGTGATCGTCAACGGCGCAGCCCGCACCCTGCGTGCCGACGACTATCCGATCGGATACCAAATCGCCGAGACCGATCCGTTCGCCACCGTCGCGATGGAGCCCGACGCCGTCGACCAGGGTGTGGACATCCTGGGCGTCATCGCGCCCAGCGTCGCCGGCGATGCCGCCTTCCGATCCTGGTGGGATATGGCCGGCAATCGCGCCGCCTCACCGAGCATGGCCCGCGCCGTCATCGAGACCGTGCGCCAGTCCGATGTCCGCGACACCCTGACGCGTATCACCGCGCCGACGCTGATCATGCATCGCGACAACCCCGATTTCACGCCGATCGCCAATGGCCGTTACCTCGCCGAGCACATTGCCGGATCGCAGTTCGTCGAACTCCCGGGTCACGACGCCCTGTACTGGGTCGGTGACACCGCACCGATGCTCGACGAGATCGAGGAGTTCATCACCGGCGTGCGGAGCGGTTTCGGCGCCGAGCGAGTGTTGACCACGATCATGTTCACCGACATCGTCGGCTCGACTGAGCGCGCCGCCATTCTCGGCGACGACCGGTGGCGCGATCTGCTCGACAACCACGACAGCATTGTTCGCCACGAACTCGAGCGGTTCAGCGGACACGAAGTCAACACCGCCGGTGACGGATTCGTCGCGACATTCACCAGCCCCAGCGCCTCGATCGCCTGTGCCGACGCCATCGTCGAGGCGATCCGCGTGCTGGGCATCGAGGTGCGCGTCGGCATTCACGCCGGTGAGGTCGAAGTGCGCGGCGCCTCGAAGAAAGACGTCGCCGGCATGGCCGTGCACATCGGTGCGCGCGTCGCCGCCCTGGCCGGTGCCGGTGAGGTGCTCGTGTCGTCGACGGTTCGCGACATCGTCACCGGCTCACGGCACCGGTTCGCCGATCGCGGCGACTACGAACTCAAGGGCGTCCCGGGCAGTTGGCGGCTGTGTGCGCTTATACGAGAGCACGCGACCATCAGGCAGTAATTCGAATCCCTCTGTCGCGTAAGCAGTTCTGAACCGGGACCGCGTGGGAGGCGACCTCACCAGCGAAAGAACGACGGTTCCCCGCCAACCACTGCGCAGTAAGCTTCACAGCCGGGTCACAAGTTGCCCCGTTACGCTCGAAAGCATGCCACCGCGACTGAATCTCTACACGAATCGTCAGCGCGCCAACTCATTTGGTGGCGCAGCAGAAAACTATGACGCCTTTCGGCCGCGATATCCCGAGCAATTGATCGACGACGTTCTCGCCCCCGGCGCTCTCCGCGTCCTGGAGGGCGGCAGCGGTACCGGTATCGCCTCGATGCAGATGATCAATCGCGGCGCCGACCTGCTCGCCGTCGAACCCGACGCGCGGATGGCTTCTGTCGCGAGAGCTAAGGGGATACCGGTCGAACTCTCGACGTTCGAGGAATGGGACCCCGCGGGGCGCCGGTTCGACAGGGTCGTGTTCGCCGCGTCGTTCCATTGGGTCGATCCGGCTGTGGCGCTGCCGAAAATTCGCGAGATCCTCGACGACGGCGGGAAGCTGGCGCTGATCTGGAATCGACTGCGACCGACCAATCCGACGCGGGCCGATTTCGAGTCGATCTACCGGGACTACATGGACACTGAAACCCACAGGGGCGATGGCAATCCCGACGAGATCGTCGAGCTGATCGCCGACGCAGGCTTCACCGTCACCCAGCAGCGCTATCCCCATGACCTGCACTACACGGCGCAGCAGTGGGTCGACATCGCGTTCACCTTCTCTAACCAGCTGTTAGTCGCCGCCGACAAAGCGACGGAGTTGCGTGCACGGCTGATCGAGCGCATCGGCTCCGCAGGCGTTTCGGTCGGCGGAGACGCCGTGGCGATTTTTGCCACCCCGGAGTAACCGGGCTAGCCGGGAAAAGAAATCCCGGTTTCTCGTTCGCCGAACTCGAAAACTCTTGCGGCTGTGTCGTAATCGCAGGCAAGAGGCGAACGGCCGATCAAAACCGGGCCGCCTTTCAGCCCGAGGCGGCCGTCGACGCCGACGTAGCTGCCCGGCGGAATCGGCTCGCTGACGCAATACAGCGTCGGTGCGGCGCCTTCTTCGATGTCGTTGCCGAACCTGCTGGCCAACGTCGTCACCGCCCGATGAAATCCCCCCATCAGTGGCCTGTCCGACACGTTCGAGAGGTTCGACGACACCCAGCCCGGGTGCGTCAGTTGAGCGATGACCGGCGAGTTCGCCGCCCGCAGCCGACGGTCGAGCTCGAGACCCCAGAGCATGACGGCGAGTTTGGAACGCGCGTACGCGGGATAGGCCGTCCACCGAGTCGAACGCAGGTGCATGTCGTCGAGCCGCAGTGTCGCCGCCTTGTGGGCGTCGGATCCGACGTTGATGATCTGCGAGCGCACCCGCCCAAGCAACAGGTTGGTCAGTGCGAACGGACCCAAAAAGTTTGTGCCGATGGTCATTTCAAAGCCATCGACGGTCTCGGTGCGATGCTGGCTCAGACCCCCGGCGTTGTTGATCAGAATGTCGACGTCGCCGTCGAACTGGTCGGGGAACGCGCGTACCGACGCGAGATCGGCGAGGTCGAGTTTCGCGATCGAGGTGGAGCCGCCGATCTCGGCGGCGCGCTGGCCGCCCAACTCCGTGTTGCGGACGGCCAGGATCACGTGCGCACCCGCGCGTGCGAGCAGACGAGCGGTGCCCAGGCCCACGCCATTGGTCGCTCCGGTCACAATGATGCGCTTGCCGGTCAGGTTGCCGAGCCGGCTCGGCGACCAGGTTGTTGTCACGTTCTGACAGTAGCGTTGCCATCCCGTCCGCCGCCTCGGCGGGTGGAACCGTCAGTTAACCCGGCGTAGGCTTCAGATGAAGGGGCACGGTCTGCGGATCGCCGCTTTTCGTTCGTAAACACTTGTGAAACAGGACATTTCGCCGAAAGGATGCAGATGACCAACAACGTGAGCACGACGCTGCCTCCCGCCTTGAACAGGGCGCTGGACCTACTCGCCAACCCGCCGGCTGAACCGGACGTCAGCAAGGGCTACCTCGACCTGCTCAACGCCCCGACCACCGACGATGCCGACGTGGCCAAGAACACCGGCGTCATCCAGGCAGCCTGGGCATCGCCGGTCGGGTCGTTTCTCTACGACAACGCCCAGGCCCTCACCCGCCGGTTCATCGCGGCGTGGCAACTGCCCATCGACTGGTTGGACATCCCACCGGGTGGTATCGCGTTGGACGTCGGGTCCGGCCCTGGTTCCATCACCACGGCGCTGGCCCACGCCGCCGGACCCGAGGGGCTGGCACTGGGTGTTGACATCTCCGAGCCGATGCTGGCCCGCGCGGTGCGCGCCGCGGCGGGCCCACAGGTCGGGTTCTTGCGGGCAGATGCGCAGCGACTGCCACTGCGTGACGAGACCGTCGATGCCGCGGTGTCGATCGCGGTGCTGCAACTGATACCCGATCCGGCGGCGACGTTGTCCGAGATCGCCCGCGTGCTGCGCCCCGGTGGACGCCTGGCGGTGATGGTGCCGACCCTGCGTCCGCCGCTTGGCCGCTGGGGAAAGCTGCCCACCGGCGGAGCACACGTGTTCAGCGAGGACGAAGTCGGCGACATCCTCGAAGCCCACGGCTTCGTCAGCGTGCGCACCAAGAGCATCGGAACTTTCCAGTGGGTGCGCGGCAAGCGCGGCTGACCTCGCGGTCGTCAGATCGACGGCTGGTTTTCGCGCACTCCCCCGTACATGCCGCGCCGGACGACCAGCGGCATGACAATCCGCTGCACCGACCACGACGGCAGGCGGAAGCGCTGACCCGCGGGCAGGAAGACCTCCAAACCGTTGGGCTGTATCCCCAGTAACGAACCCCAGCGTCGGCCCGGAGCTTTGAATCTGCGCAAGGGGCGATCGGCGAATTGGGCGCGAATGTTGCGGGCGACCAGCGCATCCCCACGGTTGCGCGCGGAACTGCGCAGCGGATCGGTTGCTGCGACGTCGCCGGCCGCGAACACATTCTGGTGGCCGGGCACCTGGAGCTCAGGCGTCACGCGCACGAAGCCGTGCTCATCGAGAAACTCCGCGGGCAGCCAATCGGTGTTGGGTTGCACCCGCCCGACCGCCCAGAGCACAGCCTCGGCCGACACCGGGGGCTGTCCCGTTGTCCACTGCACGGGACCGCTGGTGATCTCGTCGCCGGCGAAGCCCTGGTCGATCGCGGCACGGTGCCCTGCGTGCAGGCCCACGCCGAGGTCGGTGAGTCTGCTGCTGATCCGCTGCCAGGTCTTCGGGTGATAACCGAGCAGGGCCCGCTCCCCGGGGAAGTACAGGTCGATTCGCTTCTCCGGCCAGGTGGTTGCCATGTTGGCGGCGCTACTGACGGCCGCCGCGCCCCCGCCTACGACGATCACCGACTGGGCCGCAGCCAGCCGGCCATGTGCGGCGCCGATATCTCCGCCGATCTCGGCAGCCGATTGCAGCGTCGGCCGCCGCCAGAAGCCGTTACTCACCCCGGTGGAGACGACCAGCGCGTCGTAGCTTTCGGTGAAGGTCGCGCCGTCGTCGAGTCGACCGGAAACAATCTTGGCGGCCGAGTCGACTCCGGTCAGGCTGCCCTGGATGATCCGAACCCGGTCCAGACGACGGAATCTGTCGAAGGGGATCCAGTAGTCGCGGGCCCAGTCGCGTGGGCGGGACAACCGGACACCGAGTTCTTGGCCGCTGACCAAGCCCGGCTTGACCGAGATGCCGACGACGTCGGCGTGGCGCGATAGCCGCATCGCGGCGAGGACGCCGACGTCCCCGAGCCCGGCGACAACGACGCGCTTGCGGCTCACGTCGTTACCAATTTCACCGCGGTGAACCGGAATGTCTTTGAAGGTGTTGCCTTTTCGTCAGTCTGAGGCATGGCCGATGACGACGAACCAATCATCTCAACCTCCTGACCGCCAAACTGTAACACGTTCTACTTTGCGATCAGTCGGCTGGATAATTGAGTGAGAAGCTTCCGATATCCGAGGCAAGCTCGCTACAATCCGGCGTGTGATGACCCCGTCCACTCCTTGGGGAAATGAACGTGGGCACTTGCCGCAGCGCCTGCAGCTGCATAATCAGATCGCCGGTCGCCGGCAGACACGCCGGCTGAGTCGGCGCGTTGCCCGCGTCGGCGTGACGACCCCGCCTGACCGGCTTCGGGTGATGCTGGCGGGTTCGCCGCTCGCCCACGCCGAGGTGGCTGACTTCAACTTCGCGTTGATCGCAACGCAACTCAAGCGGGAACAATTCAGTGCGCGAGTCCAGCGCATCAAACGCCGCGGTACGCGCTCGCTGCTCTTCGTGGGCCTGGTGCTGGTCACCCTGAACTTTCTGTTCTGCATGGCATACGCCCTGTTCAGCCTGACCCTCGAGGCTTCTCCTCTTTGAGCCCGCGTGCTAGTTGCCGACGCCCGGAAACGTCGCTCCAGCGAGCTCAACAATTTCGTCGCGATCAGCGGACAAAATGAACCCCGCCTGAATCGCCGAGTCCAGCGCCGCCGCGAAACGCTCCAGATACTCCGTCGCCCCGCCCGGGTAGAGCCGCTGCACGGTCGCGGCGTCGAAGGGCTCGCCGGAGCCGAAGATCGACGACATCGTGCTGTCGTCTCCCCCGACGCCGGAGGTGCGGGCAACCGGCACATCGACCCAAGGCGTCCGCACGCCGCCCGTCGCGATTCCCTCCGCATCGAGAACGGCGTCGCCGTCACGCAATTCGATAGCCGTGGCGCTGGGCGGGGGCTGCCCGGTGCGCACCCAGTCGCGAAGATGCGACAGGGCAGCCTGCAGCACATAATGATGCTGGGGCGCGAAGTTGATGCAGTGGTCGAGTTGCTGGCCCATCAGCATGTCGGTCGGCGCGTAAGCCGCGACGATGTCGGCCAGCGCCGCGGTGCCAGTGTCGATCGGAGCTACTTGAATCGTGTAGTTGTCGGCATGAGCCGTGCCGGCGATCTCCCACACTCGAAGCTGTTCATTGTCAGGCTGTCTCGCGCGGTAATAGCCTGCTCGCCGGCCGCCGAAGAGGTCGGTCTCGGTGATGATCGTGACGAGCGGGACGCGCAGATCGGGGCGAAACCTGACCACCTGCGATGTGAGGCTTTCCAGCGCATTGAATACCGAACCGCCGTCCAATGGGGCGGCTGGCCCGAATCGCGAGTGCACCAGGAAGCCGTCGTAGACCTGTGCGAGCGGGTCGACAGCGTTGATGTAGGTCGTCAGAAACATCGCCGACTGTGACTCGCCCAGCGCGATGACGTCGCCGACGGGCAGCTCACTCAGAACATCTCTGACGAGTCGGCCGGCTTGGGAGAAGATGTCGTAGGAGTAGGCGTCGCCTGGGTGCATCAACATCGAATATCGCTGTGGGTTCTGTTTTTTCAGCGACATGTCCAGGCCCATGAGATTCGTGCCGCCTTCGACGCCGACTCGTTGCGCGGACACCGCGACGTAGCCGCAGCCCGCGCGCAGGATCTCGCGATGGGCCATCATCCACACCGCGGGTGCGTCGATGCCACCGCTGACATTGAGCCACTCGACCAGCACCGTCCCGTTGAAGCGGCCGCGATCGGTCGGCGTCAGCACCACGATCCGGGTGATGAAGTCAGCCGTGGCCGCCGGTGTCACGGTCCATCGGCCGTCCGCACCGAGCTCAGTCACCGCCGAGTACGACGAGGCTGTTCCGGAGATGACGAATTCCTCGGCGGCATAACCCACGTCGGCGATGTCGAAGGCGCCCAACAGGAGTGCGGGTTTCCCGGGCGTGAGCGTGAACGTTGCCTGAGCATCACCGATCGGCACGTGCGCATCCTAACGCCGGTATGGAACAGTGGTTGGAAGACAAATGATCATCATCGTCGGTGCAGGTATCTGTGGGCTGGCGGCGGCCTATGAGCTGTCACTACGCGGCGCTGCGACGATCGTCATCGAGCGTGGTGAGCCGTTTGCCGAGCAGTCTGTGGGACTGGCACGCATCTTCCGGGTCGCTCATCGCCGCCCGGAGTTATGCGCTCTCGCGATGCGGGCACGCGCCGGCTGGCAGCGCTGGGAGGCAGAGTTCGACGCCGGCCGGCTTCTCGGCTCGGAGGGCTACATCAGCGTCGGTGAGACCGAGGATGTCGCGGCGGCGATGACGGTGGCCGGTGCTGACTTCACCCGGCTCGAGCGCCCCGAGATCGCCGCGCGGATCCCGTTCGCCAGTGCGCCCTGGGACAGCGGGATTCTCGATCCGCTTGGTGGGAGCCTGCGGATTCGCCGAGCACAGACCGAGTTGGCGCGGCGAGTCACGATCCGCCGCGGCGAGGTTGCGGACGTCGATGACGACGGCGTGACCACGCTGGCCGACGGCACCGTCCTGCGGGGCGATCGGGTGCTCATCTGCGCCGGGGTGCGGACGCCAGAGTTGTTCGGGCCGCTCGACGTAGACTTCGTCCCGCATACCCGGTTCACCTACCGGGGCGCCGACGCGACCGGCGCCGCGTGCATTTCCTCGCCCGAGGGCTACGGGTTGCCACTCGGCAGCACCGGGCACTGGGCTTTCGGACCGACAGCGCCAGATCCGGCGAGTGCCCATCGGCTCTTCCCATCGCTGTCCCCGGTGGCGCAGGTGGATTGTGTGTCGGTGCGAGCGCCCTGGCTCGACGCGGGCGGCGACGGGTGGAGGGCGGCGCGCCGCGGTCGTGTCGTCGCCTTCGTCGGTGCCAACCTGATGAAATTCGGACCGCTGCTCGGCGAACTGCTCGCTCAAGCGGTTCTGAGCGACGAGCTGCCCGCCGACCTGGCTGCCGGGTCGAATGCGTGGCGATCGCCGTCCGAGCGGGAATAAATTTCCACGCGCCATCGTCCTGTCAGATCGCGCCCTCTAGTAGAAAGGCAGCCCATGAACCGGCCGAACGGGCCATCCGGCGTGCTGCCCGCGGCGCTGCCTGCGTCTGCCGCGACGCCACGGGGCAACCTCGAATTCGGTGCGGTCTTGGCTCTTCTGCTGGCGACCGGCTGGGTGGCCAATCACTTCGTCGCGTTGATGCCCGCCATCAGCGATCACCAACACCTCAGCACGGCAACCCTCGACGCGATTTTCGGGATTTACGCGGTGGGACTGCTACCCGGCCTGTTGTTGGGCGGCCGCGCCTCGGACGTGCTCGGGCGGCGCGCGGTCGCTTTGACCGGTTCAGCGACCGCTGTCGTGGGAACGGTCGCGATGCTGCTCTCCCAGCACGCCGAAGTGCTGACGATCGGACGGTTGATCGTCGGAGTCGGAGTGGGTCTGGCGATGAGCTCGGGCACCGCATGGGCGTCCGACTTGAAGGGTCCTGCGGGTGCCGCCAGCGCAGGCGCCGTGTTGATCGTGGGCTTCGCCATCGGACCATTCGCCGGCGGGTTGATCACCGGCGCCGGCGGGCCCGGCGTCCAGATCTCGTTCGCGGTCGCTGCTGCCCTCGTCGTGGCCGCGATGGCTGCCACGATCGTGGTCGCGCGCCGCCCGGCGGAAACCGTCGCGGCACAATCGCGTCAGCCTGAGCGCGCGACCGCGCCGCGGCAAAGCATCCCGCGGGCCCTGAGTTGGGCGTTGCCGCTGGCGCCATGGGTATTTGCCTCGGCGACACTGGGATTCGTGACCATACCCGCGCGGGTCCACACCGGGCTGGCCGCGCCGGTGGCGGCGGGGATCGCCGCCCTGATCGTCAATGGCGCGAGCGGCGTTATCCAGATCATCGGCCGGGTGGGCAATTGGGGGCCGCAGTCCGGCACGGCAGGTGCCGTGCTGGCCGCACTGAGCTACGCGCTGATCGCGGTGGCCCCGCCCACTATGACGATGGCGCTGAGCCTGCCGCTCCTGCTGATCCTGGGCTGTGCTGCCGGTCTTTCATTACGCGAAGGCTTGATCGACTTGGAAGCCGCAGCGCCGCAACGGGTCCGGGGCACGCTGACTGGGGTGTTCTATTCGGTGACTTATATCGGCTTCGGCTTGCCGCTGCTGTTGACCACCGCAGGACCTGAGGTCACCCAACTGATACTCGCGGCCATGGCAGTGTTGGCGTCGTCCGCCGCGATCAGCCGGACGCTACGGCTACGACGAGACGACCACCGGCAGAGCTGAGCGGGACGGCCTGAATCAGGCGGCCACCACTTTGCGGGTCCGAACACCGGCGACCGCGATGGGGTCGTTGCCCACCACACTCAGGCCGGCGAGCCGCCGCCACGACCGGATGGCATTGCAGGTTACCTCCAGGATCCGCGCGGCTCCGGCATCTCCGTTGGCCAGCCGGTGTGCGCGCAAGGCGTTGCCGGTGACCGCGTCCAGCGTGTCCCAGTCGTCGATCTCGACGAGCGCGGTGGACTGGCACGCGGCGCGCACCGCATAGAGTTCGGCGCCTTCGCAAGCCTCAGCGGCGGCGCGACCCGCACGGGCGGCGCGGTCCCACTCCGCGATCGGCGGCACATCGCCAGGCACGAATGTGCGATGCAAATCCGCGATGCCGGCGATCGCCTCGTACGCCGCGCCGCCGGCGTATCGAGAGACTCCCCACGGCGGGCTGATCAACAGCTTGGTCACCCAGATGTGCATGATCGCGTCGGCGACGTCCGCGGTTCCCACGGTCAGCCAGCCGAGGTCGAGCACCAGCAGGCTGTCCTCCGGCGAGAGATATCCGTCGGGGCCGGCCAGCAGGTCGTTGCACAGCTGGATGAACGACGCCAACGGGCGGGCGGAGGTGGCCGGAAAATCGGTGATCTGCTCGTCGCCGTTGATGTAGGAGATCACGTTCATGGCGCACCCTTTGCCCGATCCCGGCTGGTGCGATCCCCTGGCCAGTCGCAGCGGGTTGGTGATGCGATCGAGGTCCATCGAGTTGCTTCCTATCGGTTTCGGCCGCCCCGCGGGCGTCGTACCGGTCCAGTGAAAAGCAGCTTATGGCAAACGAAGTCGTGATCCTGTTGCGACACGGCGGCCGCCGTCGACAGTTCCGGCCTCACACCTCGCCGGAGAAATCGGCGGTGATCCAACGGTCGGGGCGGATAGTGAACAGCACACTGTCTCGCCCTTCGAGGCTTTTCACGAAGGCGCGGCCACCCTCTTCACCCAAATACCGGACGGCGACGGCCTCTCGTACGTCCGGAGGCGTCGGCGAAGTGATGTCGACGACGGTGCCCTCGACGACCACGTACTGATACGGCGGCTCCTCGTGCTGGACGACCAGCGTCACCGCGCCTGCCCGTTCTATCAGCTTGGCCTTGCGTGAGGACGCCCCGGTGTTGACCCGGATATTGCCGCCGGGCGTGTAGTCGTACCACATCGGGACGCTGGCGGGTGGTCGATCGTCGGCGGCGACGGACAGCACCGCGACATGCTTGGCCGCGAGAAATTCTTGGCGTTCGGTCTCAGAAAATGCGCTCATGTTCGGGCGCAACGAGCAAGGGCTCGGCGCCTATTCCCGTCAGGCGCGGTGTCAGCCGCCGATGTCGGCCCGCCAGCGTAAGTTTCGGCAGACGGCCGGTCCGGAATGGTTTGGATCTGGGTGCGTGGATGCGGCTGGTGGTCACAGACGAATCAGATATCTTCCGCAGCGACTTGACATTTCACCGTGCTCGTCATGTCGATGCTCGACACCGGCCAAAGCCGTCGCGCTGCTCGCAGGCGGGCACGGGTTTACATTGATTCAGCACAAGCAAGCGACGGACAGGAGGACGCTGTGCCATTGCCGACTGACCAGAACCTGATCGACCTCAGCGACAAACTCCTGGCGGGGTTCACCCAGATCTTCGGCGAGCAGCCCGGGATTCGCCCGGCGCATGGCAAGGGCATCCTGCTGAGCGGAACCTTCACGCCTACCGCGGCGGCGGCGGACTTGTCGATCGCTCAACACTTCCAGGCCGCCACACCCGTGCTCGTGCGTTTCTCGGACTCGACCGGGCTGCCGGATATTCCGGACACTGATCCGAACACCCTTCCGAAGGGCGTCGCGGTCCGATTCCTCTTGGCCGAACACGTGCACACCGACGTCATCGCGCATTCGATCGACGGCTTTCCGGCCCGCACCGGCCACGAGTTTCTCGAGTTCCTCGGCACGCTGGCCGTCAGCGACCAGGCCAACCCGGCAGGCTCTCCGCTGGAGGCCTTCCTTGGTTCGCACCCGGCGGCATTGCGCTTCGTGCAGACACCAAAGCCGTTCCCGGTGAGTTTCGCGCAGGAGTCATTTTTTGGCGTGAACGCATTCAAGTTCGTCGATTCCGAGGGCAACAGCAGATTCGGGCGGTACCAAGTCATTCCGGAAGCGGGGACGGCCTACCTCGACGACTCGGCAGTGCAATCGAAAGACGGCAACTACTTATTCACCGAGATCGCCGAGCGGGTTGTCACTGAGCCGGTGCGATTCATCCTGGCGGCGCAACTCGCTGACGACGGCGATGTGGTCGACGACGCCACCGTTTCCTGGCCGCTGGACAGGGAAGTGCGGGAACTGGGCACCGTCGAGCTGACCAGCCCGGTCGCCGACGACGCCGCACAGCAGAAGCACCTGATCTTCGACCCGATTCCCCGGCTGGCAGGAATCGAGCCATCCGACGACCCGCTGCTTGAGCTTCGGGCCGCGCTGTACCTGCTCAGTGGACGGAAGCGCCGGTCTGCCTGATCTTCGGGAATGCGACCCACGGTGAATAGGTTCGGCTAGGAGTGCGGCCCGAGACAGCAACGACGGCAGTTGATCGGCATCCCTTCGAAGAGGCGCTTCTCGCAGGATGAAGTTCCTGCTGATCACCCTCATCACTCACGTTCCAGATCCGGTGTCCGGAGCGAAAAAGCGCCCTGCTGCTCGGTTTCAGGACGTCCTCGACAAGGCAGTGCTCGCCGAAGAACTGGGTTTCGACGGCTTCGCGGTCGGCGAGCGCCACGAGGACCCGTTCATCTCGTCATCCCCACCCGTGGTGCTCAGCAATATCGCGGCCCGCACGTCGAAGATCGGCCTGTTCACCGGTGTGACGACGCTGAGCTTGCTCGATCCGGTCCGCGCCTTCGAGGACTACTCGACGCTGGACAATCTGTCCGGTGGACGGCTCGAACTGATCATCGGCAAGGGCAACGGGGCGGCGCAGGCCGAGTTGTTCCATGTGACCACCGCCGACCAATGGGACCGCAATCGCGAAGGCTACGAATTGTTCCGCCTGCTGTGGGAGAGCGAACACGTCACCTGGTCCGGGCAGTTCCGGCCGGCGCTGGTCAACGCCAAAGCCCTTCCCCGTCCGCTGCAGAGTCGCATTCGCATCTGGCACGGCAGCGCAACGAGTACGGATTCGGTTGATCTTGCTGCCCGTCATGGCGACCCGATCTTCTCTGCCAACGTCAGCAATCCGATCGAGCCGTACGCCGAGTTGGTTCGCCACTATCGGGAGCGATGGGATTTCTACGGTCATCGGGCGCAGGACGCATTGGTTGGCGCCGGCACCGCCGGGTTCTATGTTGCGTCGACATCGCAGGATGCGGTGGCCACCTACCGACCCATGATCGAGGCGCGGCTCGCAGCACAGCGCCGTGCCGGATTTCCGGTGGTGTTCGAGTCGGTCGAGGATTTCCTCGAACGAAGTTCTGCGCTGGTGGGTAGTCCTCAGCAGGTCATCGACAAGGTCGGTCGCTACCACGAGCAGCTCGGCCACGAGGTGATGCACCTGAGCGCGGATGCCGACGGCGTGCAGCCCGCCAAGCAGCGCCGCAGCCTCGAATTGTTTCAGTCCGCGGTGGCGCCCGTACTGCGTGAGCAGTTTCCGAGTCGACCGCTCATCGGAGAAATCGCTCGCGGGACGTCGGAAGACTAGCTACCGCAATGCATCTACTTCCAGGCGAACACCGGTTGCTCCAGCTCGTCGACTGGATCGTGGCGCCCCTCCAGACACAGCCACCGCAGCTGCAGCAGCACCGCGCCAGTCGGCGCATGGATGAGGTCGTTGCCCAACGGTATTTGGACCACGGGACGCGAACTCTCCGGAATCGCGATGAACCGCGGCGAGTCCGCGCGCTGCAGTTGGTGCAGCCCCACCCGGTAGACCGCGACAACCTCGTCGGGCGCCGGTTGGGGGTCAAGCCGTCCACCGCCCCAGATGACCACCGGGGTGATCACGTATCCGGACCGGGTCGGATAGTCGTCGAGCAGACCCAAGACGGCCGCCTCGGTCAATTTGACGCCGACCTCCTCGTCCAATTCCCGCAACGCCGCCTGCTCTGCGTTCTCCCCGGGGTCCAAGCGACCTCCCGGAAGCGCCCATTGCGCCGGGTGTGACGTGAGGCGAGAAGTCCTGCGACACAACAGGAAGGCAGCACCACCCGATACGTCGACCATGCGGCCGTCGAGGCCGGCTTCCGGCATCGGACGGCCCGCAATCCAGTCGTCGACGGGCGCCGGATCGATCCTGTCCTCCCCGACCTCTGACTCGACGAGCAGCACCGCGACGGCCGCGTGCCGCTTCGTCGGATCGGCGACGACGCGACGGTGATGCCCCGCCAGACGATCCCGGATCTGCTCGCGCAGTGCCTCGTCGTAGGCGATGGTCATTTTTCGAGCTTAAGCCGAAGGCGCACTGGCCCACGGTCTGTGACGTAGCGAACTCGTATCGACGGGTCAGCCACAGCCATTACTGATTAACTTGTCCAGATGGCCGACATCACGATGCTGATCCTCGCCGACCATGAGTGGTTCCGCGAACAGTTCGCAAGACTGGATGAGTTGCAGGCGCAGACGCCCGTCGACCGGCGCGCGCTGCAGAAGGTATGGCGCCCGCTCGCCGACAAGCTCGACGTCCACGCCTACATCGAAGAGAAGATCTTTTACCCGCAACTGCTGCAACGCGGGACCCAGGATCCCGAAGGCGAGACGCTCGATGCCATCGGTGACCACAACGACATCCGCGACGGCGTGCGCGACGCGAATGCCGCGGACGTCGCCAGCGATGAGTGGTGGGCGGCGGTCGGACGAGCCCGCGTTGCCAACGACGACCACATGGGTGAAGAAGAACGAGAAGGCCTGTCCGATTTCCGCCGCCATGCCCCGATCGGTCTGCGCGAAGCGCTGGGGAGCCAATACAGCGAATTCATGGCCCAGCATCCGACCACTCGCGGGCTGTCGATCGTCGACCGCGACCCGCAGAACTACGTCGAGGAAAACGAAAAGACTCCGCGGCCTGCGCGCACCGACTTCTCGCTCGGCATCGGCAGCCTCAAAGATAAGTGAATTGGCGCACCGTTACCGGAGCGCCGACTTAACCTCGCCGCGAATTGTCTTCGAGCTTGTCTTCGAGCCACGACTCATGCGGCCTGGTCACCCAGGCCGCATGAGCCAGTTGCCAATTGGGCAGATCAGCCGTGGCCGGAGCCGCAGCCGACGCCCGGAAGACATCCGCTACCACCCGGCAAGCCACCCGGACCTGCGAACTGACCGCCGGACCCACAGCCCACACCCGGGACGCAGCCCTGCCCGCCCGGCCCGCCGCCAGGACCCTGGTCCTGGCCGCCGGAGCCACAGGTGCCGTTCTGACAGCCGCCGCCGCCCGGGTCCTGCTTGTAGATGACATGAGTAGGGGCCGAGCCTGCGGGCGAACCCACATACGCTTCCGCTGCCGCAACCGGCATCACTGCGATCGCTGCAGCCACAGCACCACCAACGACAAACGGTTTCATGACCTTCAGTTTCTCTAACATGCGGGAAAAAGTACCCACTTCCACACACGTCCAAAACATCATCGTCGAGACTTTTTCCAGCCCGAATCTCAGTGCGGATGGCTCACGATGTTGATGACATTTCCGTCCGGTGCCCGCACATGGAATCGCCGCAGTCCCCAGGCTTCGGCGCACAGCGGATGGACGATTTCGTAACCCAGTTCCTGCGCTTCCGCATACGCACCGTCGATGTCGTCGGTGCAGACGGAGATCACCGAGTCTTCGGCGGCCGTCAAGTCGCGGGTCACCAATTGCACGCTCGCCTCGGCATCAGGCGAGGAGCACCGGGCGACCCACCCCATGTTGAACTCTTCGTTGCTCAGCCCGAGGTAGCCGGCGTAAAACCCTTTAGCTGATTCGATGTCCGCTACCCGCAGGTTGGGGAAGATTTTCGTGGTGTGCATGTGCTCTCCTCGCTATACGGCCGGGCATCTAGGCCGGCAGCGGTGCGCCCTGGTAGTCGCCGAATGACCACATATTGCCTTCTGGGTCGCGCATCGCGAATTCACGTGCGCCATAGTCGGTCTCGGCGATAGGCCGCACGACGTCGGCATGGTGTTGCTGGACCCGCTCATAGGTCGCGGCGGGATTGGTGGTCACGATGTAGCCACCGGCGGTGCCGGGTTCGCGTCACCACTCGGCGCCGGGTTTATGTCGCGGCGATCCACGAATTCCACGCTAGCGGGCCGGTGTTGGTCGAGCGACGGATTAATCTGACGCTCATGAGCGGCAAACGAGTCCCCGGCGGAGTGGTGCACAAGCTGCCGCCAGACTTGCGCGAAGCGCTCCTCGCCGACGCGACCGCGCTCGCAGCCTGGAAGGACATCACGCCGCTGGCTCGTAACGAGTTCATCTGCTGGGTCGAGGACGCCAAGCAAGAGGCAACCCGGGCTCGGCGCATTCGGAGGACCCGGGAAGAGCTCGAAGAAGGCCAGCGGCGACCGTGTTGCTGGCCGGGTTGCAAGCATCGCGAGCGCACCGGCAAGTAACCCTCCGATTGACCCTTTACCCGCGCGGCCCGCAAGTACTACGCTCTGTGGTACTACGTTGCATAGTAGATCCTGGGCCTGCCGCTTAGCGACGGTGTCGGCGTGAGGGGATGGTTGTCATGAGCCTCCGACTGGCAGATATCACCGCGCACCAAGCCAACGACATTGATGCGCGATACCACCCCTCGGCGGCGGTGCGCCGCCAGCTCAACAAGGTCTTCCCGACGCACTGGTCGTTTCTGCTCGGTGAGATCGCCCTGTACAGCTTCGTCGTTCTGCTCTTCACCGGCATCTATCTGACGCTGTTCTTCGATCCGTCCATGACCGAGGTCACCTACAACGGCGTGTATCAACCACTGCGCGGTGTCGAGATGTCGAAGGCCTACGCGTCGGCGCTCAACATCTCCTTCGAGGTGCGCGGAGGTCTGTTCGTGCGCCAGGTCCACCACTGGGCCGCCTTGATGTTCGCCGCGTCGATCATGGTCCATCTGGCTCGCGTTTTTTTCACCGGCGCATTCCGGCGCCCCCGAGAGGCCAACTGGGTCATCGGTTCGCTGCTTCTGATCCTGGCGATGTTCGAGGGCTATTTCGGTTACTCGCTGCCCGACGATCTCTTGTCAGGCATCGGACTGCGCGCCGCGCTGTCGTCAATCACGTTGGGATTCCCGGTGATCGGAACCTGGCTGCACTGGGCACTGTTCGGCGGCGACTTCCCCGGCACGGCCCTGATTCCGCGGCTGTATGCGCTGCATATCTTGGTATTCCCCGCCATCATCCTGGCGCTGATCGGCGCACACCTGGCCATGGTGTGGTTCCAGAAGCACACCCAGTTCCCCGGCGCCGGTCGCACCGAAAACAACGTCGTCGGTGTCCGGGTGATGCCGGTGTTCGCCGTGAAGTCCGGTGCCTTTTTCGCGCTGACCACCGGGGTACTCGGACTGCTGGGCGGCCTGCTGCAGATCAACCCGATCTGGAGTCTGGGCCCCTACGCGCCGTCCCAGGTGTCGGCGGGATCTCAGCCGGACTTCTACATGATGTGGCCGGACGGCTTGCAGCGACTGTGGCCGGCGTGGGAGATCTATCTCGGCCACCACACGGTGCCCGCGGCGTTCGGTGTCGCGATGATCATGGGCGTCGTCTTTGTCCTGCTGATCACGTACCCGTTCATGGAGAGGCGGTTCAGCGGCGGCGATGCCCATCAAAGGTCCTACCACAACCTGTTACAGCGGCCGCGTGACGTGCCGGTGCGAACCTCGATCGGCGCCATGGCCATCGCCTTCTATTTGGTGCTCACCCTGAGCGCGATGAACGACATCATCGCGTTGAAGTTCCACATCTCGCTCAACGCGACGACGTGGATCGGGCGCATCGGCATGGTCGTGCTTCCGCCGATCATCTACTTCATCACCTACCGCTGGTGTGTCGGTCTGCAGCGCAGCGACCGAGCCGTCCTCGAGCACGGCATCGAAACCGGCATCATCAAACGGCTGCCGCACGGTGCCTATGTCGAATTGCATCAACCACTGGGACGGTTGCCGCTGGAGTACCAAGGCGCCCCGGTACCGACCAAGATGAACAAGCTGGGCTCCGGCGGCACGCCGGGCCATGGCAGCTTTCTGCACGCCGACCCGGCCTCCGAGGACGCCGCACTCACCGGCGCCGCCCACGCCGCCGAACGCCGCGCCCTGACCGCACTGCGACACGGCTAACGCACCGACGCGCGCCAGCGCGGTGAGGCACGTCGAGGTTCGCTTCGCTTCAGCGACGGGTCCATTCCTCGGCGAGTAGCCGGTAGGAACGCACTCGGTCGGCGTGGTCGTGAGTGATCGTCGTGATGATCAGCTCATCGGCCCCGGTGGCATCGCGCAACCGCTCGAGTCTGTCGGCCACTTGGACTGCGGTTCCCACGAATTGGGTTTCGACTCGATCTGCGACGAGTGCGCGGTCGCAATCGGTCCAGGTGTGTCGGCGCGCTTCGTCCGGGGTAGGGAATGGGATCGCGCCCTCGCCGGTGCGGATGCTGCGCACCCATAGTCCGTAGCCGGTCGCGAGCTCGCGCGCGGTGGCCTCGTCGTCGGCCACAACCACATCCGCCGAAACTGCGACGTAAGGCTGGTCCAGCTCAGCCGAAGGCGTGAACGCGGCCCGGTAGCCGTTGGCCGCTTCCAGCACCGTGGCGGGGGCGACGTGATAGTTCGCCGCGAATCGCAGACCTCGGTTCCCGGCTACTAGTGCGCTCTCCCCACCGCTGCTGCCCAGAATCCAGACCTGCAGGTCGGCACCGGCCCCCGGTACGACGTGCGCTTCGATCCCGTCGGCCGACCGATAGGTATCCGCTAACAGCGCGAGGACATCGTCGACTTGCTCGGTGTAATCCTGCGATTCGGCAGCCGGTAATTGCAGCAGCGTCTTATGCAGGCCGAAGCGCGGCGACGTCAACAACGGGGTGGGATCGAATTTCTCCGGGATCCGCAGCCCGTTCGTCGTGTGGCCATCGACCAACGCCGGCGCTGCGGGCGCCGCCGGCACCGGCTGGCGCGGCTTACCTCCCGAACGTCCCAGGCCGAGGTCGAATCGGCCGGGGTGCAGCGCGTCCAGCAGCCCGAACTCCTCCACCGTCGACAGCGCGGTGCGGTGACCCATCTGCACAGCGCCCGAACCGAGCCGGATGGTCGAGGTGTGCGCCGCAGTCAGAGCCAGGACCACCGCAGGAGAGGTCCCTGCGACCCCGGGATTGAGATGGTGTTCGGCGAACCAATAACGGCTGTAGCCAAGGTATTCGGCCTGTTGGGCTAGATCGATGCTGTTATGCAACGCCTGGGGCGCGGTCGATCCCGAGGAAATCGGGACGAGGTCGAGAACTCCTAGGGTTGTCATGGCTTCAGGAAGCCACCCCGGTAGCGTTGCCCGCGTTCGCGTTTCGGTGCGGCGCCGGCAGCGGGTTCAAACCCAGGTGGTCCCGCAGCGTGGTACCGGTGTACTCGGCGCGGAACACGCCGCGCTCCTGCAGCAGCGGCACGACGTGGTCGACGAACGGGTCAAGGCCGTCGGGGGTGATGTGCGGAACCAGGATGAAACCGTCGCTGGCGTCGGCTTGCACGAGGTCGTTGATTGTCGTGGCGATGGTGTGTGCTGAGCCGACGAAGGATTGCCGCCCTGTCACCTTGACGATCAGTTCTCGGGTGCTCAGATTCTCCGCCTCGGCCTTGGCTCGCCACTCGTTGGCGATCACGTTGGAGTCCTTGAACATCCGGACGCTCGCTCGTCCACGGGAGATGGTGTTCTCCCCCACCACGGGGTCCACGGTGGGCAGCGGACCATCCGGATCGTGATCCGACAGGTCACGGTTCCAGAGTTGCTCGAGGAACTTGATCGCTGTCTGCGGGGACACCTGCGCCAGTCGTATCTCGTGGGCCAACTCCTCGGCCTCGGCGTCGGTGTCTCCGATCACGAAGGTCGCGGCCGGCAAAATCAGCAACTCCTCACGATGGCGCCCGTACCGGCTCAGCCGACCCTTGACGTCTTCGTAAAACGCCTGCCCCGCACCCAGTGTGCTGTGCCGAGAGAAGATCGCGTCGGCTTGGCTCGCGGCGAAGTCACGCCCCTGGTCCGAGTCGCCCGCCTGGAAGATCACCGGCCGGCCCTGCGGACTACGCGGAACGTTGAAGCGGCCGTGGATGTCGAAGTGGCCGTCCTTGTGCGCGAAAGCGCCCGCGTGTGGAGTGGATAAAAACACACCGGCGTCCTTGTCCGCCACGATCTCGTCGCCGCTCCAGGAGTCGAAGAGTTCCTGCGCTGTCTGTAGGAAGGTCTGGGCCCGCTCGTAGCGTTGGTCTTCGGCCAGGAAACCGCCACGGCGAAAGTTCTCCCCGGTGAAGGCATCCCAGGAGGTCACGACATTCCACGCGGCCCGGCCACCGGAGAGATGGTCCAGTGAAGCGAACTGCCGGGCCACCTCATAAGGTTCGTTGAACGTCGAATTGATCGTGCCGGTCAACCCCAGCCGATCGGTGACGGCCGCGAGTGCGGCAAGGACGGTGAATGTATCCGGGCGCCCGACCACATCGAGGTCGTAGATGTGGCCGTTCTGTTCGCGAAGCCGCAGCCCCTCTGCGAGAAAGAGGAAGTCGAACTTGCCGCGCTCGGCGGTCTGCGCGAAGCGCGCGAACGAACTGAATTCGATGTGACTGCCGGCCGCGGGATCGCTCCACACCGTGGTGTTGTTGACCCCTGGGAAATGTGCGGCCAAGTGGATCTGCTTGATCGGCTTACTCATTGGAGATAGTCCTTGTTGTCGACGGATCAGGCGATCGCGTAGCGGTCAGCGGGTCGCGGTAGCCCGAGTAGGCCACGGAGTGTTGGGGACTCATAGGCGGTGCGAAACCGCCCCTGACGGCGTATCTCGGGTACCAGGTTTTCGGTGATCTGGGTCAGGTCGTGCGGCAGCGTGGCAGGCCGTAGCCTGAAACCCGACAACCCGGCAGCCTGCCATTCCAGCAGGACGTCGGCCAGCTGCCCGGGTGTTCCTACGAAAATTTCTGCGTCACTGCGGTATTCGACACCGGCAAGGTCGTCAAGCCGACGGCGTCGCGCTTGTGCCGCCTTCGGTTCATCGTCAAGGAACACCACCAAGTCGCCGAAGACGTGCACCGTGTCTTCGCCGCGACCGGCCGCTCGCCGCAGGCCATCGATTTCGGCGGCAATGCCTCCCACCTCGGTGGCGTTGTGCGGGGTAACGAATCCCACGTCGGTGCTGGAGGCAATCAACTGATGGGAGACACCACCGTGACCCAGTGCAGCGACAATTGGTTGTCCCTGAGGCGGGCGCGGCGTGATCGAGGGCCCTTTGACCGAAAACCAGCGCCCCTCGAAATCGATGTAGTGCAGCTTGTCCCGATCGACGAACCGTCCGGACGCGACGTCGCGAATCTCCGCATCATCCTCCCAGCTGTCCCACAGGCGACGCAGCACCTCAACGTAATCGGCGGCCTCCGCGAAATACTCGTCGACTTGTTGTTGTGCGGCCGGATCTTTGAGCGCGGACAGTGCGGGCAGCGCGCGGCGTCCGAAAAGGTCCGCCACGTCCGGGCGCGGCGAGATCTGTACCCGCACGCCTGCTCGGCCGGTGCTGACGTAGTCCAGCGTGGCGATCGATTTCGACACATGAAACGGCTCGGTCTGGGTTACCGTCGCGGTGGGAACAAGGCCAATCCCGTTGGTACGCGGTGCAACCCGAGCTGCGATGAGCACCGCATCCAGCCTGCCCCGCACCCGGTCGGTCCGATCGTCAGGTTCGAACGCATCGTCGGACTGCAGCCCCAACGAATCTTCGATCGTCACGAAATCCAACAAGCCCCGTTCGGCCTCGGCAACCAGATCCGCCCAGTAACCCGGGTCGAACAACTCCTGCGGGCGGGCGTCGTTTTCACGCCATGCGGCCGGGTGCCAACCGGCACCGTCAAGAGCCACGGCAAGGTGCAATTGTTCTGGTGAAGATGAATTGGCCACTGGACCCGCTTTCCCGAAAGACACTCATGGGAGCTGACGCGTCAACGCCAGATATCTGCAACCAGGACCAACGCACCAGATCGGCGGGCCATTCCAGTCGCCGCTCCAGATATGTGATTGAAAGCCTAGCCACGCGAACACGATCGCGCCGGTGCGATCCACCGGATCTACCCGGGCCGACCTCCCGAAACACCCGCGGGAGTCTTGGAATCAGTCTGATCGAGAAGTGTTGCAATCTTGGCGGATTTAACTCCTCCTCGCGACGCCCAGCGTGCCCGGCTTGCCCGCGGCGGACAGGGCAACTGACACTGCCCCCGCGGGGACAGACATGATGGCTAGGTGACGACCGATATCCGGGTGCTCGACAAAGAGGACGAGCTCTTGGCCGCGGCTAACGTTTTCCGCACCGCCATGATCGGGTTCCCCCCGCTGTCGAACCTCGCGCCCGGGCAGATCACCTCTCTGCTCGAGCCGGGCCGCACGCTGGGAGCATTCGTCGCAGACCGACTGGTCGGTACCGCTGACACGGTGACGAGCGGTCTCACGCTTCCCGGCGGAGCGGTCGTGAGCCACGCGGCCGTGACCCACATCGGGGTACTGCCGTCGTTCACCCGGAAGGGCATTGCCACCGATCTGGTGCGCCATCAGTTGCGCGACGCCGCCACCCGGGGTGAGGTGGTCGCCACGCTGCGGGCGTCGGAGGCGACGATCTACGAACGGTACGGCTACGGCGTAGCCAGTTCATCGCAGACGGTGGAGGTCAAGACGGCGCGGGCAGCCCTGCGGCACGGGGTCGGGCCCGGCGGCGCGGTGCGACTTGTTGACGCATCAGACATCTGGGAATTGCTGCCCCGGATCTGTCAGCAGAATCGGGCATCCCGCCCCGGAACCATCGACCGTCCCGATGTCTGGTGGCAAGGCTTGCGGCTGCGAACCGAAGCTGCTTCCGGGCCAAAGTATGTCGCGGTCCACGGCGCGCCGGGGTCTGAGACGGGCTTCGTGCGCTACCGCCCCGTCGACACCGAGACCTGGTTCGTCAGCGATCAGCGCACCGTCGTTGTCGAGGATTTCTACGCTCCCACCAGCGAGGCCTATCTGGGGCTGCTGCGCTTCCTTCTCGAGCTCGACCTGATCGATCGCATCGTGTTCTGGATGCTGCCTGTCGACGATCCACTGCCCACGCTGCTTCTCGACCGCCGAGCCGCTCGGGTCACCGCGGTGCACGACGAAACATGGCTTCGCATCCTCGATGTCGAGAAAGCTCTGACCGCACGACGATATGCCGGCGAAGGCGTCGTCATCATCGGGGTTGATGACACTCTCCTGCAGGATAATTCGATCAGCATGAGCATCACTGAACACGGTGCCGAGGTGACAGAACAGCTTCCCCAATTGCGGGTCGGCGTCGAGGGGCTGGCCTCGGTACTGCTCGGCGGCGCTACCTGGCGCAGCCTGGTCCTGGCCGGGCTGGCCAGCTGCGATGACCCGGTCGTCGTCGATCAGGCAGACCGGTTGTTCGCTGTGCGGGACGCACCCTATGCAGGGTTCTTCTTCTAGCCGGAACCGCCAGAAACCTAGACTGGTCGGGTGCGAATCGCCCTGTGCTCTGACGAGCCCTACCCCGTCCACGGGACCGTGCGCAGATGGCTCGAGGAACACGGTCACCAGGTCGCGCCTTTCGGTTCGGTCGCTGCGGGCTCAGAGACATCCTGGGCGCTGGCCGCTGAGTCGGCCGCTGAGTCGGTGGCGCGCGGAGATTGCGATCAAGGGGTGTTCTTCTGCTGGACCGGCACGGGCATAAGCATTGCGGCCAACAAGGTCTCCGGCATCCGGGCCGCGCTGTGCTCCGACCCGGGGCAGGCGGAGGGCGCCCGGGTCTGGAACCACGCCAACGTGTTATGTCTGTCCAACCGCACGTTGGCCGACGATCTCGCCAAAGAGATTCTCGCCGCGTGGTTCAGCGCCGAGCTGGACGGCCGCGGCGATGCGGGTGTCGACGACCTCAACGCCGTTGAGGCCCGCCACCGTTCAGGTTGATCGGCGCCGACGTATCGCGTATGCGGCGGTGCCGACGAGAAGGGTGGCAGTGCCCAGCAGCACCGAGTTGAGTGGCAACTCAACGGCAAAGACGAGGCAGCCGGTCAATCCGAGGGTCGGGACGACCCTGCCACCTAACGTCCACGCCGAGGCATTGGCGATCGCGTAATACACCAAGACGGCAAACGACGAGAACCCAATGGCGCTGGCGACTTCGGTGGTCCCGGCCAATACGGCCACCACGACGCCCACCGCGACTTCGGCGCGGTGAGGCGTCTTGAACCTGGGATGCACGGCCGAAAGTTGCTGCGGTAGATAAAGATCGCGCGCCATCGCAAAGGTGGTGCGAGAGACCCCCAGGATCAACGAGAGCAGCGACCCGAGCGCGGCCATGACCGCGACGATTCGCACGGCGGGCACAAGGCCGGCCGACCCGGCGACTCGGACCACATCGGCAAGCGGTGCTGCGGAATGCGCCAGACGCTGGCCCCCCAGCACGGCCAGTGCCGCCGCCGCGACGACCGCGTACACGATCAGCGCGATGGCCAACGCCAACGGAATGGCGCGGGGAATTGTCCGCGCCGGGTCACGCACCTCCTCACCCAGGGTCGCGATCCGCGCATAGCCGGCGAACGCGAAAAACAGCAGTCCCGCCCCCTGTAACACCCCGTGGGCGCTCGCGTCGGCGCCGATGCGAAGGTGGCCGAGGTCGGCACTTGGAGCCGTCAGCCCAACGACCGCAACCGCGGCCAGTGCCGTCAGCACCACGGCAACGATGATCCGGGTTGCCAGCGCTGACTTCTGAATACCGGTGTAGTTGAGTGCGGTCAGCGAAAGGACCGCTGCGACCGCAATCACGTGGGCCTGAGCCGGCCAGGCGTACAAGCCGACGATCAATGCCGTTGCTGCACACGAGGCCGTCTTACCAACGACAAACCCCCAACCGGCGAGATATCCCCAGAACTCGCCGAGTTGCTTGCGCCCATACACATAGGTGCCGCCCGACTCGGGGTAGCGAGCAGCACAGCGCGCCGATGACGTCGCGTTGAAGTACGCCACGACCGCCGCGGCCGCCAGGCTGATCAGCAAACTGGTCCCAGCCGCCGCCGCGGCCGGCGCAAGTGCGGCGAAGATGCCGGCGCCGATCATTGAACCCAGGCCGAGAACGACCGCGTCGGTGATGCCCAGTCGGCGCTCCAACCGGGGGTGGAGTTCGTCGGGGCGGTCAGCCCCCTCAGTCATGTGTTTGCCGCGTCACGATGGTTCCGGTTGGCGAATTCTGCTAGCTGATCGCGGCGCCAAAGAGGTGGCCGACGCCGTAGGTGAACGTCAGTCCTGCGGCACCGCCGATGACCACCCGCAGCACCGCGCGCCGTACCTCGCCTCCGCCGATGTAAGTGCTCAAGGCGCCGGCAAGGCTCAGTGCGGTCAGCACCGCGAGAAAGGTGACCGGGACACGCCAGACGGTTGGCGCGAGCAGGACGGCCAACAGCGGAAGCAGGGCGCCGACGGCGAACGACGCCGCCGAAGCCGCGGCGGCTTGCCAGGGGTTGGCCAGGTCTTCGGGGTCGATCTTGAGTTCGGCATCGGCATGTGCGGCGAGCGCGTCGTATGTGGTCAGTTCCCTGGCGACTTGGGCGGCGGTATGCGGTGACACGCCCTTCGCTTCATAGATCGCGGCCAGTTCGGCCAGTTCGGCGTCGGGCATCTGGTGCAACTCGTGCCGTTCTTTGGCAACCAGAGCGGTCTGGCTATCGCGTTGGCTGGACACCGAGATGTATTCACCCAGTGCCATAGAAACCGCGCCTGCTGTCATGCCCGCCAGCCCGGCGGTGAAGATCGGCACGCGGGCGGAGGTGGCACCCGCGACACCGATCACGATGCCGGCGACCGAGACGATGCCATCGTTGGCACCCAGCACTGCGGCGCGTAACGCGTTCAATCGTCTCGACGCTCCGGGATTGTGCGGCTCGGCAATGTGTTTTGGTTCCGCTTCTGCCTGATCGGGAGCCGGCCCGGGAGCCCCGTGTTCGAGGTGGCGATCATCACCCATCTGTCCAGCAAATCGCATCGTCGCACTCCTCGCCAGCAAGCCAAGGCTCACCAATCTCCTGCCGACCGAAATCCCCGGTGCCGGCGCAGAAGCCGGTCAGTCTTGCGTAATGGGCGTCGTGGCGATACCGAGCAACTCGGCCAGTTGGGTGGCCGAATAGCCGCTGGGCCCCGACGCGTTGCGTATCGCATCACGCGCAACGCGGGCCAGGGCGGTGTTGAGGGGCGCAGCGATACCGTGCCGGTTCGCGATCCGGACGATCTCGCCGTTGAAGAAGTCGGTCTCCGCATTGCCGGTGTTGCGGCTCAGCGACTGCCAGGTCGAGTTACTCGCGCCGGTGTTGCGCCCTGGAACCGCCCGTGGCGTGGGACCGTCGGCCCGAGCCGCGTTGGAGATCTCGAACGAGATGAATTCGATTCCAGCGGAACGTAATACCTGCTCGCCTTCGGCACGCAATGCCGCCATCAACTCGCTGACGTCAGCATCCTCTGCCGACAGCGCACCAACCGCATTGCCGAGATTGCTCAGCAGCTTGTTGTACTTCCAGGGAGCGACATCGTCGACGGCGTTCACGCGAATTCCCGCGGCGCTCCACGCCTGGCCCAAGGCCTGCAGAAGTTCGGTGTCAACGTCCGTGCGCAACGATGCCGGCCACCGTCCGATATGAAACTGGCCTGCCACCGGCCATGACCGCACGATCACTTCGCCGGGCTCGAGATGCACGGCCGGCAACCAGACACAGATGCCGAAGACCCGGCGGAAGTAGCGCAGCGCCTTCTCTTCAGCGGCAACACCATTCAGCGCGGTCATCGCAGGCAACAGTTCTCCTGCGGTACCCACGACACCGTCAGGCCCGTGCACCGGTTGATCCACCCATTCCTGCAACGCCGCATCGAGTTGCTGGGTTTTGGTCGTGAACACCAAGACGTCGTGCCGAGTCAGCCGCACATCCTCGGGCCGGGATGCAGCGCTCACCGGAGTGTGGAAAGTCCCATCGGGCGTTATCAGCGTCAGGCCGTCGCTCGCGAGGATCTCGGCATGGCGACCCCGGGCAACCAGCACCGTGGGGATCCCGGCCCGCGCCAGCACGCCGCCCACCGTGCCACCGATAGCGCCCGCACCGACGATGACGTAGCGACGATCGTCATCGCGCGGATATTCCAATGCCATTGGGCGAGAATACGTCTGCCGATCCGACGGGGCTCAGACGAGGTAGTAGTAGTGCTTGGCGTCTCCATTGACGCCGGCGGCCGCCGCTGTGACCGGCTCACCGGCTTCGTCGAAGCCGCGCAGGGCGTGGGCGTAACGCACCGCCTTCAGCGTCGCCGAGAATTCCTCTTCTTCCTCGGGGAAGACCCGCTCGGACGGGAACCATTTGTCGAACCCGACGTTCGTCAGCAGCTTCCACAGGTCGGCTTGCACACCGGCGAGCAGGACGGTGACGCCGCGGTCGGTTTCTTCCCGAACGAACTTTTCGATCCGTTGTATCACGACGGCATCCGGGTGCCGTACCCGCTTGACCCGCAAGATGAGGTATTTGATGTCGTCGTCGTTGATTCGCTGGCCCAGTACTTCCAGATACTGCTCGAGGTCGGGTGCGGCGCCGAAGAACAGCTCGCCCTCGAAGTCGTAGATGAGCGTCGACGGATCGGACGGATCGGACGGCACCCGCTCGCGGACCACCCGCTCAGGCGCGACCACCAACTCCCGCGCCTTGAGCTTGGCCGCCCGCGGCACGAACAGCAGGATCGACAGCGCGACACCGAGGAGCACCGCGGTGTCCAGGTCGACGAATACGCCGACGAGCGCGGTGATGATCACCAGGCCCGCGTCGTAGCGGGACGCCTTGATCGCGTAGCTCAACCGCTTGATGTCGATCAGTCGCGCGGCAGTGATCAGCAGCAGACCCGCCAGGGCGGCCCGGGGCATGTAGTGCAGCAGCGGCGCGAACAACAGCACGATGATCGCGACGCCGATGGACGCGATCACGCCGGAGAACCGGGTCGCCGCGCCGGCCTGGTAGTTGATCGGCGAGCGCGTCACCGAACCCGAGCCCGGCACGGCCTGGAAGAAACCACCGGTGAGGTTCGCCAGGCCTTCGGCGATGATCTGCCGGTTGTAGTCGATCTTCTGCCCGCTCTGGTAGGCGATCGCCTTCGCGATCGACAGCGCCTCGAGCAGTCCGATGAACGCGATGGCCAATGCGCCCGGCGCCAACTGAGTCACTTCGTTGAGTTGCACGGACGGGATGTGCGGGTGCGGCAGGCTCTGCGGGATCTTCGCGGTCAGCTTGATCGCGGTGTTTCCGGTGTGATCTTCGGTCGCCCATCCGGCCAGATACGCGATCAGGGCCGCGAAGATCAGCGTCGCCAGCAGGTCGAGTTGGGGCAGGCCGAATCGTTTCACCACCCGCCGCAGCACGACCGCGAGGACGATGGTCGCGACGCTGATGATCAACGCGCGGTAATTGAAGGCCTCGCCATGGAACAGGGTGAGGTAGGTGCGTCTTATCACCGACTGCCGGGCGTTGCCTTGGTCTTTCACTCCCAGCGCATTGCCGAATTGACCCAGCGCGATCAGAACGGCCGCGGACAGCAGAAAGCCGAGGATCACGGATTCGGAGATGTACCGGGTCAGATCACCGAGCCTGAACACCGCAATCAAAATCTGGAAGGTGCCGACCAGAACGCCGAGCAGGAACAACGCCTCGAACAGGACCGTCCGGTTCTCCGGGTCGATGAACGCCAGCGAACTGAACACCAGCAGCGATATGGCACTCGTCGGGCCGTTGACCAGATGCGACGACGACTGGAAAATCGACGCGACGAGCGTCACCACGATCGCCGAGTAGACGCCGAATTTGGGGTCGACGCCGGCCACCAACGCGTAGGTGATGCCCTGCGGCAGCGACACCGCAGCGACCGTGAGGCCCGCTATCAGGTCGCTACGCAGTTTGTCTTTGTCGTAGTTAACGCTTTTTATGCGTGCAGGAATGCTCATGGGGTCTTCGTCTTTCGCCGCGGGTGTGCCGACGCGACCCTGGCCGGAGCCGAGGAGACCACGTCGTAGATGCCGTTACTGCCGAAGAACTTCTCCTGCGCGTCGTACCAACTCTTGGCGATCGCAGTGATGGGGAACAGATTGATGGGCGGTAGCCGATCCGCATGCTTGGCCAAGATTTCCGGCTTCAGCGGACGGTAGCCGTACTGGGCGACGGTCTCTTGCGCTGCGTCGGTGTAGAGGTACTCCAGGTAGGACTTGGCGTAGGACGCCAGCTTCTTGTCCTTGAGATTGGCGTCGACCCAGGTGACCGCCGGTTCGGCGAGGATGCTGACCGGCGGATAAACAATTTCGAATTGGTCTTTGTTCTCCGCCACTTCCCGCAGGGCTTCGTTCTCCCAGGTCAAGTGGACGTCGCCGATTTTCTCGACGGAAAAGGTGGTGGCGGCGCCGCGCGCTCCGCTGTCAGCGACCTTGACGTGGCTCAACAACGCCCTGACGTAGTCGGTGGCCTCCTGCTCGCTGCCGCCGCGCGTTGTCACCGAACCCCAGGCCGCGAGAACGCAAAGCTTTCCGTTTCCCGAGGTGCGGGGATTGGGATTGACGATGTCGACGCCGTCTTTGACCAGATCCGGCCAGTCGTGGATCCCCAGCGGATTGTCTTTCTCGACGACGAAGACGATCGTCGAGGTGTAAGGGACCGAATGGTTCGGCAGACGGTTCTGCCAGTCGGCTGCGATGAGGCCGCGTTTGCGCAGCGCGTCCACGTCGCTCGGCAATGCCAGCGAGACGACGTCCGCCTTCTCATGGCCCTTGATGACTTCGGTGGCCTGCCGGCCCGAACCACCGTGCGATTGCTTGATTTCCACGGTGACGCCGGTCTTCTTCCGGAACTCGTCGACGAATGTCTTGTCGATGGCCGCGTACAGCTCCCGGGTCGGGTCGTAGGAGACGTTGAGGATCTGGTTCGGCGAATTGTCGTGATGCAGATTGTGGACGCCGATCAGGCTCGCCGCGACGACGATCGCCGCGACGCCGAGCACGTTGATCCGCGATACCGAAAACGGCAGTCTGCCGCGGCGCTTCGCCGGCTCCGCTGGCTCGGTCATTGTCGCCTCCTGGTGTCGGATCATGGGAATTGCCGGTCACCGGCGATGGATTGCTCAGCGCGCTGATTGTTCTCACCAGCCAGCGAGATTTGGAGCGTATCGACCGCGCTCCTGAAAGACAGCTGTGTAAATCAGCCTGATCGCAAAGGAATGCTCGTCGGGGCCCTCACCAGCGAGTTAGACCGATTCGTCCGCATTGTCACGGCGGCTGCGGCGCGTTCAGGAGATAACGCACGGGCCGTAACTGTTGATCGTCACGCCCAGGCGCCCACAGTCCGATCAGGACGGCACTGACGGCAATCAGAATGGCCAGCACCAACAGCGACGAATGCATGGCGTCGATGAACGCCGTCTTGCTGACCTCTGCCAGTCGGGCGCCTGCCGGCCCCAGTCGTCGCGCGACCTCCAGCGCTTCGCCCAGCGATGTGGAGGCGGCGTCGCCCACCGGTTTCGGGAATCCGACCAGGTTGGGCGCCAACGTTTTCGAGTACTGCGCGGCCAGCATCGAGCCGGCGAGCGCGATTCCGAGCGCGGCGCCGATCTCCCGGCTGGCGTCGTTGACCGCCGAGGCCACCCCCTGCTTGTCGTCGGGAGCGGTCGTCATGATCACCGACGTCGTCGGCGCAGTACACAGTCCGATACCGACGCTCATCACCAGCATCGGCCAGGCCGCTCGCCAATAGGGTGAACCCAGTGTCGACGCCGAGCAGGCAGATCACCCGGCCGCGATCAGCAGGAGTCCGCTGAACACGACCGCGCGCAGGCCGAGCCGGGGCAGGTACCAGAACGACAGCACAGACAGCAGCAGCATCGGGCCCATGATCGGGCTCAGCGCGAGCGCCGTCTTGTTGGGGCTGTAGCCCAGGATCATCTGCATGTATTGCATGAGCAGGAACATGTAGCCGAACATCGACAGGAAGAACACCGTGATGGTGGCCGCGCCGGTGGCGAACGCGGGAACCGCGAACAGCCGCACGTCCAACAGCGGATAACGCTGCCGCACTTCGACGAAGCCGAAAGCCACACCCAGTAGCAGTCCGACGCCGATGCTGGTCATCACCAGTGGGTGGGTCCACCCGCGCGCCGGCGCCTCGAGGATGCCGAAGACGAGTGTCGCCACGGCGCCGCCGATGACCAGGGCGCCGCGCCAGTCCAGAGGCTTCGCGTCGGCATCCCGCGAACTCGCAATGGTCAAGGTCAGGACGAAGATGGCCACCGACGCGCCCGCGAATGCCCAGAAGATCGAATGCCACGACCAGAAATTCAGCAGTCCACCGGATCCGAGCATCCCGATAACGGCGCCCGATCCGGCGACGCCGGCCCAGATGCCGACTGCCTTGTTCCGCTCCTCCTTGGAGTAAGCGGCGGTGATCAACGACAGCGTGGCGGGCATGATCAGCGCCGCGCCCGCACCGGCAACCCCTCGGGAGACGATGACGATCATGGGGTCGGACAGCACGGCCGGCACCAAGGATGCCGCGCCGAATATCGCCAGACCGACCAGCATCGCGCCGCGCCGACCGTAGCGGTCGCCGAGCGCACCGGCCGGTAGCAGCAGACAGGCGAGGGCCAAGGTGTAGCTGTCCACGATCCAGGTGAGCTGGGTCTGCGTCGCCGACGTCGCTGTCGCGATGTCAGGAAGCGCGGTATTCAGCGCCACCATCGAGGAGATCACCACCAGCACGCCGAAGCACGCCACCGTGAGTAACCAGAGCCGAGCGCGCTGCGACAAGCCGGCAAGAGCGAAGTCACCACGTTGGCTTGGGTGGGTCATCGCGTCAACCACGCGTCACCCCCTTCAGCAATGCAGCAGCCTTACTCCCAAGTTTCCGAGACTAACAGTCTCGTTTCTCGCTCGCACTACGGTGTGACCGAACACCACGGCCGCGAACCAGGCTGGCCGACGAGCATGGATTTGACTTCAGATTTCGGTTGGCGCCGGCCCGACCAGCAGCTGGGTGATCACTGGAGCCGCCCAGCGGCTGAGCTCCTCACGGCTGAGGCTGGCCACCGGCGGATTCACCAGGACATACCGGGTGATCGGCAAGCCCGATGACGAACGCGCCCATCAACCCGATCCGCTGTACGGGATGGTCCGGGGTGGCGGTGACCAGCTTGGGCGCGACCTGCTCGCGCGAAAACACGCCGCAGGGTGTCGGCCGCCAGCGGGCTGGTCATGGCGGCACGCAACAGGGCCAAGAACCTCTCGTCCTCTTCCCACACCGCGAAAAAGCGCGGCAGCAATATGCCGGCGACGTCGTCAGGATCGACGTTCGATAGGTCGGGCAGGTCGATCTCGAAGTCCGCCGCCGCCGCGAACAAGATCCTGCTTGCTGCCGAAATACCGGATGACCAGCGCCGCGTCCACTCCGACGTCGGCGGCGACCGCCCGCAGGGTCGTCCGTTCGTATCCCTCGGAGCCGAAACGGTGGCGGGCCGCGGTCAGAATGTCCGCTCGCGTCTGTGCCGCATTGCGAGCGCGCGTGACCATCACGACGGCGCCGGCCCCACCAGCAGCTGCCGAAACACCGGCGCCGCCCACTGTCGGAGCTCGTCGCGGCTGAGCTCGCCCGCCGGAAGATTGCCCAAGACCGATCGGGTGGCGGCCAGCCCGATGACGAATGCGTCCGTCAAGGCGATCCGTTGCTGATCGTTGTCGGGGGTTGCGGCCTTCAGCGTCGGCGCGACATGGGTAGCCAAGGTCTCGTTGAGAATGTCGGCAGCCACTCGACTGGTCATCGCGACTTGCAGCAGAGCCATAAAGGAATGGTCCTCTTCCCAGACGGCGAAGTACCTCGGCAACAGCATCTCCGCGATGTCGTCGGGTTCGGCATCGGTCAGATCGGGCAGCTCGATGGTGAATTCAGTGGCGGTGGCGAACAAGTCCTGCTTACTGCCGAAGTACCGGATGACCAGCGCCGCATCGACTCCCACATCCGCGGCGATGCCGCGCAGCGTGGTGCGCTCATAGCCCTCTGCCGCGAACAGCCGCCGCGCCGCGGCCAGGATGTCGGCCCTGGTCTGCGCTGCGTTACGCGGTCTTCCTGTCATCGTTACCCAACGATATGTCATCAGCCGTTGACTCGGCCGATCGCCGCGCGTACATTCAAGTCACCAACTGTTGACAAAAGTCATCGACTGTTGATTTCGGAGATCGAACTTTCCGGGGCTGGGGAACGTACTTGCAACTGAGGGGTGTTGCAGGCAACAACCCGCACGGACAGTGACCGATTTCAACACGGCAACGGCGCCGGCAAGCCACGTCGTCTAGGAAAGGTGAGTCAAATGGGAACAGCTTTGAGCGGCAAGGATTTTCAGGCCCACAGAGTCGGCAGTGTGATAGCGGGTGTGCAAGGCGCCTTACCAGAGCATCGTTACGCCCAGCACGAAATCACCGAGACATTGGCCGCGCTGCCGGCGTTCAAGAACCACGGGGATGCGCTGCGTCAGTTCCACGCAAGCTCCAAAGTCGACAGCCGCTACCTGGTGTTGCCGCTCGAGCAATACGCGTCGTTGACCGACTTCGGCGATGCGAACAACATCTGGATCGAGAACGCGGTGGAACTCGGCTGCTCGGCGCTGTCTGCCGCGCTCGACGAGGCGGGCCTGCGGCCGGAAGACGTGGACATGATCATGTCGACAACCGTCACCGGTCTGGCGGTGCCCTCGCTGGAAGCCCGCATCGCGACGCGGATGGGATTTCGTCCCGATGTGCGACGGGTGCCGATGTTCGGCCTCGGCTGCGTTGCCGGCGCAGCCGGTGTGGGACGGCTGAACGATTACCTGCGTGGCGCGCCGGATGACGTGGCGGTGTTGCTCTCTGTGGAGCTGTGCTCCCTCACCTTCCCGGCGATGACTCCATCGTTGGCATCAATCGTCGGCACCGCACTGTTCGGTGACGGAGCCGCAGCGGTCGTCGCAGTCGGCGAACGTCGCGCCGAGCAGATCGGCGCCCGCGGACCTGAGGTCCTCGGTTCGCGCAGCCACCTCTACCCCGACTCGCGGGACACCATGGGATGGAAGATCGGTTCCTCCGGATTCGGTCTCATCCTGTCCCCGGACGTGGCAAGCGTCGTCGAGCAGTATCTCCCCGACGACATGGGCGGGCTGCTGGCTGCATACGGTGTGGGCATCGAGGATGTCGGCGCGTGGGTGAGCCATCCGGGCGGCCCCAAGGTCATCGAGACCATCGTGTCGTCACTTGGATTGCCCGACGACGCACTGGAATTGACCTGGCGCTCGTTGGCGGAAGTCGGCAACCTGTCGTCGTCGTCAGTGCTGCACGTCTTCCGCGACACGATCGCCAAGCAGCCGCCGAGCGGCAGCCCGGGAGTCATGCTCGCGATGGGTCCCGGTTTCTGCTCCGAACTCGTCATGCTGCGCTGGCGGTGACGGCCATGACTTGGTACGTGCTGTTGGTCGCCGCGGTCGCCGTCGAGCGGCTCATCGAGGTACGCGTGGCTGAACGTAACCGCGCCGTCAGCAAGTCGCACGGCGGGGTGGAGTTCGGCTCCGGGCATTATCCGGCGATGGTGCTGTTGCACAGCGCTCTGCTGATCGGATGCCTGGCTGAGCCAATCCTGCTGCACCGCAACTTCATTCCGCTGCTGGGCTGGCCGATGCTCGCCATCGTGGTGGCGGCGCAGGCGCTGCGGTGGTGGTGCATCACCACACTGGGCTATCAGTGGAACACCCGCGTGATCGTGATCCCGGGCGCGCCTCGGGTCACCGGTGGCCCGTACCGATTGATACCGCACCCCAACTACGTCGCGGTGATCGCCGAAGGTCTGGCATTGCCGCTGGTGCACACCGCATGGATCACCGCACTGGTGTTCTCGGCACTGAACGCGTGGCTGCTGAGCACGCGGGTCAAAGTCGAGGATGCGGCGCTGGCGGGTCTCACGTGATCGACCTTCTCGTCATCGGCGGCGGCCCGGCCGGATTGGCCACCGCGATTCACGGTGCCCGAGCCGGGCTGGAAGTTGTTGTCGCCGAACGGCGCAGAGGCGTCATCGACAAAGCGTGCGGTGAGGGCCTGATGCCGCACACGCTGCGCCACCTGGAGCGCCTTGCGGTGCATCCGCACGGCAAGCCCATCCGGGGCATCAGCTACCGGGACGGCTCGCGGCACGTCGACGCGAAATTCAAACACGGCGCTGGACGCGGCGTGCGCCGGACGGTACTGCACGGCGCATTGATCGACGCCGCCCTCGAAGCCGGCGTCGAGATCTGTCACGACGAGGTGCGCGAAATCACCCAGGACTCCGACAGTGTGAGTGCCGGCCGCTGGCAGGCGCGCTACCTCGTCGCCGCCGACGGACTGCACTCCCCCATCCGTCGATCTCTGGGCCTGGAGCAGCCGAGCCCCGGGGCCCGGCGGTGGGGCATCAGCCGGCACGTGCAGCTCGAGCCGTGGTCGGACCACGTCGAGGTGCACTGGGCACCCGGCGCCGAGGCTTACGTGACTCCGGTCGCCAACGACTGCGTGGGTATCGCGCTTCTCACCTCGCAGCGCGGCGGATTCGATGGTCGCTTAGCGGAGTTCCCCGCCCTGCGGGATCGCATCGATGGCCATTGCGCATGAGCCCGACCGAGCGGCAGGCCCGCTGCGACAGAAAGTGTCGAACCGGGCGGCCGGACGAATACTGCTTGTCGGCGACGCGGCCGGCTACGTGGACGCGCTCACGGGCGAGGGCCTCGGTCTGGCGTTCGGCGCGGCCGAGTTGGCGGTGGACTGTGTGCTCGCCGAGAGGCCGGGAGATTACGACCGGCGGTGGCGCCAACTGACTCGGCGCTATCGGATGCTGACCGCGGCGTTGCTTCAAGCAAGCGCCTACCGGCCCGCCCGATCCCGCATCGTGCCGGCCGCGGCGGCGATGCCCGCCGTCTTCACCGGCATGGTGAATCTGCTTGCGCAGTAGTGCTTATCCGCGCCGCAGAACGAGCAACGCGCCGGTCAGAGCTTCTTCCTCTAGTAGTCCTCCGATGCGGGAACTTTGACGCTCGGCTAGTCGCCATGCCTCCGTCTGGCCATACCGGTCGCCGAGCGCCTTATCGATGACGTCCATCCGCTCGGTCCAGGATCCAGGGATTGCCGGCAGGTTGGCTGTGCTCAGCCACTGCTCCAACCGAAGCGACGCCCGTTCCACCAATGCCATTAATCGGCTGGGCGTTGGAAAGTAGTTGCCGTCGGATTGACTGCTCGGTATGTCGCGCTGTGCGACGAAGACAAGCAATCCGATTCGTCCGCCGGGCCGCACGACTCGACGCAACTCGTCGAGCAGCTCCTGCTGTTGCGGAGTCGTGCACAGCACGCCGAGCGCCCAAGCGGCGTCGACACTGGAGTCCGCTACCGGCAGCGTCGACCCCACCGCGCGCATCACCGGATAGCCGAACAACTTCGTCGCTGCCCGGCACGCGCCCTGTTCCGGGCTCGACGAGAACGGGCAGCGCGCCGCATGATCGCGCCGCATACGCCGCGGGACCTCCGACGCCCGCGCCGCAGTCCAACAATGTGGCACCACGTTCTAGGCGCATCCCGTCGATGAGCCAGTCAAGGGCGGGCGGGCTGCCGCTGCCCCGGCATCCGGCCGGCACGTAGTAGTCCGGACCGAGGTCTAGGGCTACCTCGCGCGGTCCACTCGGCGACCGTGTCGAATTCCGCATCCGTCGCATTCTGCACTGCTTCTCCTCGTCGCTTCGCTCCGCATCGTCGTTACGGTCTGTGCTGCTCTCGGCTCGGATCCGGCGACCGACCTCTGCCTTGATCTCGGCTCCCAGCCGCGTGCCCGACGCCGACGCCAACCCAGACACATTGACGCCGTCGACACCGTCGATGGACAACAGTGCCCGGGCCTCGGCGACGGCAGCGTCGATCCCGGCGGCCACTGGATCGGCCGCATGCAGCACCTGCTCCGTCACGGCCGGGTCGAGTTCGAGACCCGGCAGCCCCTGCAAGACCGCCGCCGACATCTCGTCAGTGAACACCGCGACAGCGGCGATCACCGGAATCACCAGACCCGCCGACCGCGCTGCGACCATGAAGTGGGCGATCGTCTCTGGGAACGGCACATGGTTGAGCACCGCGAGGTTCGCGCCGGCGCGTTGCTTCTCCACCAACCGGGCGGGACGCCCATGCACGGGCGGCGCCGTCGGTGTTTCCGGCACAGCCGCGGTCACGCCGAGGGATGCGGCCAGCGCGACCAGCCGCGGACCATCCAGATCGAAGGTTTGCGTCACTTCCGGGCGTACGTCGTAGCCGCGGCCATCTCCGGTCACGCACAACACGGTGCCGACGCCGATGCTGCGGAGGCCGCGCAATTCCTGCTCCAGCACGACCCGATTGCGGTCGCGGCAGGACAGCGTTACCCACGGAACGACGCCCGCGTCGAGCAGCAGCGACCCCATCAGAGTGGGCGGGAAGTCCGGTTTGTTCTGATGTTCGCCGACCAGCACCGCGTCGCAGCCAGAGGCCAGGACGGCGGCTGTGGCGGCGACCTCGTTGCCGTCGAATGCGGCGCAGCTGAAGTCGGTGAGCACTAGCGGCGCTCGCCCCGGACGGGCCGCCGATTGATGACCCGACCATGGCACCACGTCAGCGAAGGTGCACTCACCTGGGCGCATCTCGCACTGGCCATCGGGCCGCACCCCCCCGCACGGCCCGAACTCCATGCGCTTGGGGCATCCCAGATTCATCGACAAATGTGGTCCTCGCTTATTGTGGTCGCTGGCGGGTACCCGGCGAACCGCCTGCACATGCACCTCGACCCCGACGCGCGCGGCATTGAATCACGACTTGGCCGCAGTCATCGGCTCCGGTGCTATTAGGCTGGTTCCTGATCCAGACATCGTTAGGAAGAACAGTGACCAATACCTCAGGCGCAACGCCCAGCCCGACTCCTCATGCCGAGTCCGCGTGGTTGTCCAAATCCGCCTCGCAAACCCGTGGCTCGGACAAGAAAGAAGTCCAGTTCCACTACGACATCTCCAATGACTTCTTCAAGCTGTGGCAGGACCCGTCGCAGACCTACAGCTGCGCGTACTTCGAGAAGGACGACTACAACCTCGAGCAGGCGCAGCTGGCCAAGGTCGACCTGTCGCTGGGCAAGCTGGGGTTGCAGCCCGGTATGACGCTGCTCGACATCGGCTGCGGTTGGGGCTCCACCATCCAGCGCGCGGTCGAGAAGTACGACGTCAACGTCATCGGCCTGACGCTCTCGGAGAACCAGAAGCAGCACATCGAGCAGAACCGGTTCCCGAACATCGACACCAAGCGCAACATGGAAGTGCGCCTGCAACCCTGGGAGGATTTCGACGAGCCGATCGACCGGGTCGTGTCGATCGGTGCGTTTGAGCACTTCGGCTTCAACAAGTACGACGACTACTTCAAGAAGACGTTCAACTTGATGCCTGACGACGGCGTGATGATGCTGCACACCATCATCATTCCCAGCGACGCGGAGATCAAAGAACGCAAGCTGCCGTTGACGATGTCGCGTGTGCGGTTCATCAAGTTCATCATGGACGAGATCTACCCCGGCGGTCGTCTGCCGCTGAGCGCGCAGGTCGAGGAGCACGCGGTCAAGGCGGGATACGCCGTCACCCGCAAGCAATACCTGCGTCCGCACTACGCCCGCACCCTCGACACTTGGGCGGCGAACCTCGAATCCAAGAAGGACGAGGCCATCGCGATCACGTCCGACGAAATCTACGAACGGTTTCTGAAGTACTTGAAAGGTTGCGCCGACCTGTTCCGCGAGGGCTACACCGATGTTTGCCAATACACCTGCGAGAAGGCTCCCGCTTAGCCGTTATTGAGGCGATGCGTTATACAGTTCGTGTTCAACAGTACAGTTTGGTGATGTGAGCGGATCCCCTTGAAAGGCCAATTTTGATGACGGACAACGGGCCGGATGGCGCATCGAAATTGCAGCCGGCCTATGAAGATGTTCAGGCCCACTACGACATCTCCAACGAGTTCTTCGGCTTGTTCCAGGATCCGACGCGGACCTACAGCTCTGCCTATTTCGAACGCGACGACATGACGCTGCAAGAAGCGCAGATCGCCAAGATCGACCTCGCGCTCGGCAAGCTCGGCTTGAAACCCGGAATGACGCTGCTCGACGTCGGCTGCGGCTGGGCGTCGGTGATGAAGCGAGCAGTCGAAAAGCACGACGTCAATGTCATCGGGTTGACGTTGAGCAAGAACCAGCGCGCTCTGGGCCAGCAGATCCTCGACCAGATCGACACCAGCCGCTCTCGGCAGGTAAAGCTGCTCGGCTGGGAGGAATTCGAGGAGCCGGTCGATCGCATCGTCAGCATCGAGGCGTTCGAGGCATTCCCCAAATCGCGGTACAAGGCCTTCTTCGACTTGTGCTATCGGATCATGCCCAGCGACGGCCGGATGGTCTTGCAGACGATCATGGGTCACCCGCTCAAGCGTTGGCCCGAGATGGGCATTCCGATCACGATGAGCGATCTGCGGTTCATGCGGTTCATCGCCGCAGAGATCTTCCCCGGCGGTTCGGTGCCGTCTGACGAGGATGTCGTCGAATACTCCGCGAGCGCAGGGTTTTCGGTCGAGAAACTGCAGAAGATCACCGATGACTACGTGCGGACTCTTGACATCTGGTCGCAGAAACTGGAAGCCGCTCACGACGAAGCTGTCGCGGTCACCTCGACCGAGGTCTACGACCGCTACATGCGCTACTTGATCGGATGCTCGGATTTCTTCCAGCGCAACATCTGCGAGGTTGGTCAGTTCACTCTCGTCAAGGCGTGACGAGGCCCTCGGGTCACACCTGGTTGTATCCGCCGTCGGCATCGATGGTGGACCCGGTGATGAAGCTGGACAGGTTGCTGGCCAGAAACACTGCGGCGTTGGCGATTTCGACAGGCTCGGCGAACCGGCCCAGCGGTATCGTGGTGACGCGTTCGGCGCGGAACTCCTCGATCGAGGCATCGGGATTGGTCTGAGCGGCCAGGCTGTCACTGCCGGGCGTAGCGGTCGACCCCGCGACCACGACGTTGACCCGGATGTTGCGATCGGCCAACTCATTGGCCCAGGCGCGCGCGAGCGACCGTACGGCGGCTTTGGTTGCGGCGTAGATGCTCAATCCCGGGCGCCCGCGTTCGGCGGTGGTGGATCCGGTCAGAATGACCGAGGCGCCGTCGTTGAGCAGTGGCAGGGCCTTCTGCACGGTGTACACCACGCCCTTGACGTTGGTGGTCAGCAGCGCGTCGAGGTCGTCATCGGTGATCTCGCCCAGCCGCGCGACCCTGGTCGAGCCGGCATTGGCCACGACGATGTCCAGACCCTTCCCGGCGGCCTCGACCTCGGCGTAGAGCCGGTCGAGATCTTCCGGTGTTCCGACGTCACCGTGCACAGCGACTGCACGCGGACCCAATTGAGCAGCAGCGGAATCGAGTTCGGGTTGTCGCCGGCCGGTGATGAACACCCGCTCGACCCCTTCGGCGATGAACCGCTCGGCGGTAGCCAGCCCGATGCCGGAGTTCGCACCGGTGATGACGGCGATCTTGTGGTCTAGCAGTCCCATCACGATCTCCTGGTGCAGTCGATTTCGGCCTCGCGAACGTCGAGGGTGATGATAAGCCGCAGAAGGTGGGCGTGCGAGAGCTCATCGCCCACGGCGCCGCCGACAACGCCGGATTGCGCTAGGCCACCAGCGATTTCGGCGTGTCCACAACCGAATAGTCACTGGCGTCGCCGGATACGATTCGGCTGCGTTCACCGTGCACGCTCACCGGAATGTCGCCCGCGAGGGTGATCCGGTGCATGGCGCGGTGCTGAGTGCCGTAGTCCGATATCGCGTAGTGCTGAGTCGCGCGGTTGTCCCAGATAGCGACATCACCGAGTTCCCAGTTCCATCGAATTGTGTTCTCCAGCCAGGTGATCCGATCCTGAAAGATCTGGAATAACGCCCGGGACTCGGCGCCGTTGACTCCCAGGATGGCCTTGACGAAGTTGCCCAGCAACAGTGACCGCTCGCCCGTTTCGGGGTGCACCCGCACCACCGGGTGATGAGTCTCGTAGTGAGTCGAATGAAACTGGCTGGCGTACTTCAGTAGCGCTTCCGGGTCGGCCTCCAGCGCGGCCAGCTTGGCGGGATCGGCCTGGCCGTAGTCGAAGGCGTTGTTGTGCATTGCCCACAGGCCATCGGCGAGCTGTTGAAGGGGCTGCGGCAGTTGCTGATACGCAGCGACCGTGGACGCCCAGGTGGTGGTTCCGCCGTAGGCCGGCAACTCGACGGCGCGCAGGATCGACGCTTTCGGCGGACGATCGACGAAGGTGACGTCAGTGTGCCATTGATTGGCCCCTGCGCCGCCGATGGACTCCAGGCGCATGACCTTGCTGCCGTCGAACTTCAGTGTCGGATGCGGAGTCGTGGGCACACCGAGACTTTCAGCGAAGGCATAGTGAGAGTCCTCGTCGAGGTGCTGCTGACCGCGGATGAAGATGACTTTGTGGGCGTTCAGCGCAGCATTGATCGCGGCGGCCGTCTCGGTGTCGATCTCACCGAGCCGCACCCCGTCGATGCGTGCCCCGATGTTCTCGCCCAGTTTCACCACACGGAAATCGCTACTCACGGCTGCTCCTTGCTCGAGTCCTTTTGAGTGTAGGCACCTGACTACACTGCAGATGTCCGCTACTGTACACAGATGGCTACAGCAGAGGCAACCGTTTCGACCACGGCGAAGCCAATTGGAAAAGACGAGGTCAGTGCCGCCATCCTTGAAGCGGCGAGCGAACTGATCGCAGCGAAAGGCCCGGCCGCGACGTCAATCCGTGAGGTCGCCGCTCGAGCCGGCGTCAACCACGGCCTGCTGCATCGCCACTTCGGCAGCAAACGCCAGCTTTTGGCCGCGACGCTGCAACATCTCGCCGACTTCGCGGCCGCGCTTCGAGAGTCCGGGGCTCCGTTGGAGCACATCGAGGCCGCGCACGAGCTTCAGGCACGCGTGATGGTGCGCTCGACACTCGACGGCTTTCCCGTCGAAGAACTCCAACAACGCTTTCCCGGCATGGAAGCGTTCCTTGACGTGGTCCGGGCCAACCACAGCGACGAGCGAACGGCTCGACTATTGGCAGCCCACGGGATGGCTCTGCAAATCGGATGGGGGCTTCTCGGCCCGACCCTGCGGGTCGCGTTCGGATTACAAGACCTCGATGACACCGAGATCCGCGCGGCGGTCGGAGAGCAGATCGCGAAAATCGTTGACGGTCAGTAGCGCTGCCCGCGGGCATCGTTTCCGTGCGAGTCCGGTTCGAGACAGAACACTCTGTCTGTTAACTTTACTGCTATGAAGACCGCGGATCGCACAGCGGCCACGGCGCTTGCCGACAAGAAGGCATCGGCGCGACCGGCTGATCGCCTGCTCGTCGCGGCGACGGAACTTTTTGGTAAGTACGGGATTCGGGCCGTGGGTGTCGACCGCATCCTGCGCGAGGCGGACTGCGCAAAGGCGAGCTTGTACAGCAGTTACGGCTCGAAGGATGCGCTCGTGATCGCCTACCTGTCGGAGTTGGACCGCACCGACCGGAGCCGATTCGCGCTGGCGATCGACGGCCTCTCCGACCCCGTCGCGAAGGCGTTGACCATCTTCGATCTGGCGCACGCCAAAGGATTGCGGCACGACTTTCCCGGCTGCCTCTACACGAGCGCTGCGAGCGAGTTCCCCGGTGTGCGCTTCGAACCGATCGATGATCACCGCCAGTGGGTGCGCACCACGCTGAGTGGATTCGTCAAGGCCGCGGGTTGTCGGCGGCCGGCGCCGACAGCGCGACACATCCAGTTGCTCTACGACGGCGCACTTGCGGCATCGAAGGTCGAGCAATCCGTTGAGCCCATTCGCTTCGCCCGGCGGCTCGCTGACGACGCCATCGCCAGAGCTATCGCCGACCGCATCTGACACACCTTCGAATCACCGCGATTCAATAAGGTCGGGCGCTGTCTCCAGTCCCGTCGCCGGGCCCGCGGCATCGTGCGTTTCGGGCCGCGATCTGCCGTCACACCTGCGGGAAGGGAATCGGGCGGGTGCCACGATCGGTGCGGCCCAGCTGGTCAGCGGGGCGGATTCACCGTGTCGATCTCACTTCGGCTAGATAGACAGAGTGGTCTGTCTATGGAAGCGTTTGGCCTGTTCGACTTCGATTTCATCTCAGCTGCAACCACTATCGAATTTGGAGGATTCAGCACGATGACCACCACTTCCAGCCAGGCCCTGGTGATCGATGCCGCCGGGCTCGATCGGCTCTCCTGTAATGCCAAAGACGATCCGAACACCGGCAAGAAGACGCTCAAAGCGACGACGCGGTGCGAGTCCGGCTTTCGCAACCTGACTTATGTTCGCGACTTGGCGCCGATGCTCGTCGGTGAGCCGCCCGCCCTGCTCGGTGATGACGCGGCACCCAATCCATCGGAAACTGTTCTGGCAGCGTTGGGATCGTGCATCGCGGTGGGCTTGCTGGCCAACGCCACACACCGCGGCGTCACGTTGACCAAGATCGAAGTGACTATGGAGGGCGACATCGACATCTCCGCCGTGTGGGGAGTTGGCGACACCCCGGCCGACAAGGTTCTCGGGTTTTCCGCGGTCCGCTGCCATGTCACTCTGGCCAGCGAAGCGGATCCGGCTGTGCTGCAGGAGATCCATGACAACGCCGTCCAGTGGTCTCCGGTGGTCAACACATTGCGCCGGCCGGCAACGGTCGATTCGGCCCTGGTTGTCGAATGACGACCGACCTGGGGCACAGCGCACTCCTGGCGGCATTTCGCCCCGCGGCGCTGACCAGCCAGATCGTTGAGGACATCGCCGCCGATGCGGCAGCCCTGGACCACGGCGAACGCGACACCCGCGCCGGCGTCACCCGGTTGGCCCAGGCGGGGTTGATCGGATTAGGAGCTCCGGAAAATCACGACGGCGCACTCCCCGCGATGGCCGCGACCATCGCGCAGTTGGCCGGGCAGTGCCTGTCGACAGCGTTTTCGGTGTGGGCGCATCGAATGACGCTGGAATACCTCACGGCGGCGAGCACGCCGTGGGCGCTATCCGCGGCTCTCGACCTGAGCCACGGTGACACACTCGGTGTGACGGGCATGGCCTCGGCGTTCAAGGACGCCGCCGGTTGTGGCTCGCTGGATTTGGCGGCGACGTCGGCCGACGGCGGTCACCGTCTCAACGGCACCCTGCGCTGGGCCAGCAACCTGTATCCCAACTCCGTCATGGTGACGGCCGCCCGCCTCGATTCCGGTGAGAAGATCGTCGTCGCACTCCCGCTCGCCGCCCCGGGCGCCACCATCGGCGATCATTTCGACCTGCTCGCACTGGGCAGCACCGCCTCCTCCACAGTCGCCCTCCACGACGTCTACATCAGCGACGGTCAAATTCTCAGCCGTGACATCGGATACTTTCTGACACAAGTCCGTCCCACGTTTCTGGTGTTGCAGTCTGCTTTATGCGCTGGTCTGGCGCGCCGTTGTCTCGATGAGGCCGCAGCCGGCCTGAGCGGCGTCAATTCGGTCTTTACTACTGAATTCGGTTCACTCACAGCCGAACTGATCGATACCGAGTCCAAAGTCGCGGCGTTCGCCGAATCCGTTGGTGGTCCGGCGACGCCCGGCAAGCGTGACCTGTTGGAAGTGCGGCTCGCAGCCGCAGAACTCGTGAGTGCCGCCGCAGCTCTGGAAATCCGCACAGCGGGCGGCAAAGGCTACGCGCGGCGTACTGACGCCAGTCGTCGGTTCCGTGAGGCCGCGTTCATCCCTGTGCAATCACCGTCCGAAGGCCAGTTGCGTTGGGAACTCAGCAACTGCGTCTGAACTAGACCGCTTGATCTGGAGTAGAGCCATGACGTCGTCAACCCTGACCACCGACGGTGCGGATTCACTGACCGCCTCGCCGCCCTCGCCTGATCGGCCCGACCCGTTTGAACTGTTCACTGTCGGGCAGATGACGACGCGGGTCGCCGACATCGCCGTCGAAAAAGCAGCTCACCCATGGAGTTTCTTGGTCCGCTCGCTGGTGGGCGGGGCCATGGTGTCGTTCGGCGTATTGCTGTCGTTGGTCGTCAGCACCGGCGTGGCGACACCGGGCATCGCGAGTCTGCTGATGGGTTTGGCCTTTGGGATGTCGTTCGCACTTATCCTCGTGTCGGGAATGTCGCTGATCACCGCCGACATGGCAGCCGGGGCGATAGCGATCCTGCAACGGCGGCTGACTGCGCTCGGTTACCTGCGCCTGCTGGTGATCGGCCTGGTCGGCAATTGTGTCGGGGCACTGGTCTTTGTAGCGGTGTGCGCCGCAGCCGGGGGTCCCTATCTGGGCGCATTCGCGCAACGCGCGGCTACGGTCGCGGCCGCGAAGACTTCGCAGCCGGTGCTGACCGCGATCTTGTTGGCCGTAGTGTGCACATGGTTTCTGCAGACATCGATGTGCCTGTTCTTCAAAGCCCGAACCGACGTCGCTCGAATGGGATTCGCATTCTACGGCCCGTTCGCCTTCGTTATCGGCGCGACGCAACACGTGATTGCCAATATCGGTTTCCTCGGACTGCCGTTGTTGCTCAAGGCCTTTCACCCTGACGCCCCGCACACCTTGCTGACGTGGGGCTGGGGTGCTCACGGACTTCTCACCAACATCACCATCACCACGGTGGGCAACCTCGTCGGCGGCACTGTCTTCGTCGCCCTGCCCTTCCATCTTGTCGCCAAGCTTGCGCAACAGGATCGATAGGGGCCATTCGAACCGGGCGTCACACCCCGTCGGGGCTCGCATTAAGCAGCGTGACCACAGTTCCGATGTAGCTCTGTTACCGGAACGTGGCCGGCATGTGCCCGTTGCTGGGCTAAATTTACGGCTCGAGTGGATCGACAGCGAACCTGATGGCACAGGGCTGAGAATTGATGGCAGACAAGGAGTCTTATGGATTTCGAGGGCGCTGAAGCCCGCGACCTCGTGTCGCTGATTCACCGGGCACTGCGCAATGACGACGTCGACAAGGGATCGCTCTGCTCGGCTGCGATCAGAGTCATCGACAACCCTCCTCGTGATGGCATCTTGCGAAGCCTGGCCGACCACGTCTGCCAATCCGTCTTCGACTGGGCTTGTTTCGACGGTCCCTCGGCGCGGCTGGAGGGCGTGGTGAAGGGCTACGAGACAGCTGCGAGTGCGCTGCTGGCTCTTCAGGAAGAGGAGCGGTTCAACGCGCTGGGCATTTAGCATCACGAGGCCCCGCCGGCGTTCCTACGTCAACGTCGCCGCCAAGTAGCCGGATCCGCCTCCAAAGGAGGCCAGCTCGTCGTCGGGCAGGTCAAACCCGTTGGCGGCGTAGGCCTCTGCTGTGGTTCTGGTCTCCACGTGCCAACCTTTCTGCCCGAGGTAGTCGGCAGCGGAGTTGCGGTCGCCGGTGTAGAACAACTCGGCGAGGTTGATGTTGGAGCCGATGCGCCGGGACCGCTCAGTCAGCCGCTCCGCCCAGTCCGGCGGCGTGTTTTTCAGGTCCATGTGTTCGGTCGCGATCCGACTGCCCGGGGCGGAGAGTGCCGCAACGTTGTCGAACAGGCGGTCTTGCGCTTCCGGTGGCAGGTAGACCAGCAACCCTTCGGCACTCCACGCGGTCGGCTGTTGTGGGTTGAATCCGGCCTCCACCAATGCTGCCTGCCAGCCTTCACGCAAGTCGATGGACACCGTTTGCCGTTGCGCAGTGGGTTCGGCGCCCAAGTCAGCGAGAGTCCTGGTCTTGAACGCGATGACTTGGGGTTGATCGATCTCGTACACCACGGTGCCGTCCGACCACGGCAGTCGGTAGGCCCTGGTGTCCAACCCGGAAGCCAGGATGACCGCCTGCCGAATACCTGACTCGGTCGCGTGCACGAAGAAATCGTCGAAGAAGCGCGTGCGCACGGCGATCTGTTCTTTCATGGCGCGACGATTCAGTAGCGGGTCGTCGGTCTGTCCGATTTCGCCATCGATCAGCTTCACGAAAGTTTCGATGCCCACTGCCCGGACAAGCGGGTCTGCCCACGGGTCGTTGAGCAGCGCATCCGGATGTTGCGATGCCATTGCCCTCGATGCGGCGACTGCGGTAGCGGTCGCGCCGACGCTCGACGCCAGGTCCCAGGTGTCCTTATCTGTACGAGCCATCCATCTGATCCTTCCCTCGTAATTAGATTTACTTAGCCTAATTAACTTTATCATGCAGCCATGACTCCTCCTTCTGCCGACGTAGCCCTGCGCTGCATCTGTGGTGTTAGACCCCTAATGTGTCTCCTATGCTTCCGACCCAGAGCATCCCGCCGTCACTCCGTCCGCACCGGGACCGATGAGCCGATGAGCCGATGGGGCGGTCTTCGATGAGCGGTGTCCGAATGCCGGCACTGTTGAAATTGCTCAGTGCAGGATTGCTGTTCGCGACGTCTGTGGTCTCGGCAGCCGTGATCGGTTGGGCCGCCGACGGCGAGCCGTGCCCGAACGTCGAGGAGATTTTCGCCCGCGGCACGCTTGAGCCGCCGGGCGTCGGCGCAACCGGCGAGGCATTCACCGATGCCCTCAACGGTCGCCTGGGCAACCCTCCTGCCGTGGTGTATCCGGTCGACTATCCGGCATCTCTCGACTTCAACCAGGCGGGCGTGGGCGTCGCCGACGCGGCCAACAAAGTCCTCGACATCGTCAACGCCTGCCCCGCCACCAAGATCATCATCGGCGGCTACTCCCAAGGCGCTGCGATCGCGGCCTACATCACTGCCGACAGCATTCCTCCGGGTTACGACCTGCCGGCTGGCATCACTGGACCGTTGCCGCCGAATGTCGCCCGCCACGTCGCGGCTGTCGTCCTGTTCGGGAAGCCCTCGAGCGGCTTCCTCAACCTGGTGGACCACGCCGCCCCACCCATCAACATCGGGCCCTTGTACGCCAACAAGACCATCGACCTGTGCGCGCCCGATGATCCCGTCTGCACTACCGGCGGCGGATTCAGCCGCGCCGCGCACAGTGCGTACAAGTCGAACGGCATGGCGGACCAGGCAGCCGATTTCGCCGCGAAGGCGCTTGGCCGCTAGCGCCAATTCCGCTAGCACCGGAGCGTCGTGCGCGCACCGCGCTGCCCGAGTTGGCGGCCTGACGTCGTAAAGCTCGCTCTTCACCAGAGTGTCGCGTGGGACGAGGTGGCGTAGATCACCCGGCTCCGGTGGAATCGCGGGGTATTCATCCCGCTTGTAGCAGGCAGTACCGCGATGGCAATCCACATCGAGAGACAGGGAACTACACCATGAGCACACCGCAGGCCGCCCGCACGGGCACCCTGATCGCTCGAGCCGCGCAGTCCACGATCTTCGCCGCGTTCGCTATGGCCGCGTTCGTGACCGCGGCGCTTGCCGCTCCGAGCGCCAACGCCGACGCTGACGGCCCTTCGTGCGCCAACGTCGAGGTGGTGTTCGCCCGCGGCACGCTGGAAGCACCCGGCGTCGGTGCAACGGGCCAAGCCTTCGTCGACGCGCTCAACGCCAGGCTGCCGGGCAAGACCGTCGACGTGTACGGGGTTGACTACCCGGCGTCGTTGGATTTCGGTCGTGCCACCGACGGAATCGCCGACGCGAGCAACCGGATTCAATCGATCGCGGCGAACTGCCCGGCGACCAAGATCGTGCTCGGCGGCTACTCGCAGGGCGCCGCAGTAGCCGGCTACACGACAGCAAGCTCAGTCCCCGCGGGATTCACCCTTCCCGCAAGCATTTCCGGGCCGATGCCGACGGCCGTCGCCTCGCACGTCGCGGCGGTCGTGTTGTTCGGAACGCCCGATGACTGGTTCCTGAACCTGGCCGACCACCAGGCGCCGCCCATCACTATCGGAGCGCTCTACGCCGGAAAGACTCTTCAGTTGTGCGCGGCCGGCGACCCGGTCTGCTTCCCCGGTGGTACGGACCGCGGTGCGCACAGCTCGTACAAGGTCAACGGAATGGCCGTCCAGGCAGCGGATTTCGTGGGCCGCCAATTGGGCGTCGCCGCCCCGACCTCGCCGGTACTGCAGTCGTCGGCTGAGCTCGGCCCCCAGTAGCCGGCACCAGCGCCCGCACCAGCCGGCTAATCCCCGCACCATACGAGAACCCCGGCCCACGGATCCCCCTCCGTTGGCCGGGGTTCGGTTCTTGGTTGATGCTGTACCCGCGCAATGGGTCGCCTGGCATTGCTGAACGACCCGGACCTGCGGCCGCGCGTACGGCGGGTCGGTGTCGACGACGACGCCACACCACCTGGCCATCGATCGATCTGACGGACCGTTAGTCGATCAGGACCGGGTAGAGGTTATAGCTTCCTCGAAAACCCTTGAGTTCGGCTTCACGAGGCGTGCCGAAATCGATATCCGGCACGCCGTCGACGGCCTCGCGCACCGAGTCGCTGACCAGGATCTCGCCACCATCAGCTTGTCCGGTGATCCGCGCGGCCAGCGCAACATTGCGGCCGAACAAGTCATCACCCCGTCGGACCGACGGCCCCACGTGCATGCCGATACGCACCCGGATTCCTTCCCAGCGCTCGGCGTCGTCGTGGAGCGCCTGCTGCACACCCATCCCACACAGCACCGCTTGTCCCGGATCGGCGAACGCGATCATGAATCCATCGCCCTGGCTCTTGATCACGTGGCCGCCATGATCGGCAACCAGCTTCTCGACCAGGCGGTTGTGGCGCTCCAAGATTTTCAGCCACCCTCGATCACCCAGCGTTTCGTTGCGGAGGGTGGAGTCCTCGATGTCGGAAAACGCGACTACGACGTCGCCGTCGGCCGTCAGCCGGGCAAGATCGGGGCGTTCGACCTGAGCCCACCCTGCCAGGTCTTCGACGGAGTTACGGACAGTGGCGCCAAGGCCTTTCGAGATCAACGAGTCAGCTGTCTTGAAAGCGGTCCTGATCGCCAGCGGCGCAACTCCCCGCCGTCGCCGCCGTCGACCGGTCTCGAGTTTCCTTTCCCGCTCCAGCTGGACCCGCACGTTTTTCAACTGCCGACGCGACACGATCAGCAGTATCGCCAGCGCGATGATGCCACCGAGTTCGACGACGGCGCCGAGCCCGACCACCACGGAGACAGTCATGAAGCGGCTGCTGCTCGCGGCGATGCTGTCACTGGCTGATTATGGCCGACGCGGCCGGCGCGGCTTGACCGGCCTGCACACACTGTCCACACGAGTTTGAACAGCGCTAATGCTTAGCTGGCGGCGTGAATGAATCCAATGCCGTGCGCAGCAAACACTTCATCGCTATCCGGATCGCCGTCGCGTTACCGATCGGAATACTCAGCGCAGCCGCCGTCGGGACCACAGCCGGATGGCAGTACGCCCCGGCCGCCGGGTGGATCGCGGCGGCGACGATTTACCTGCTGTGGACCTGGGCAACCATCGCGGCTATGAGCGCCGATGACATTGAATCCTTAGTGCAGCAACAGCACCCGACGCGTGGTCCGAGCGACACGTTTGTTGTGCTGGCCAGCGTCGCCAGTCTCATAGGCGTCGCCTACCTATTGATGGCACCTAATGTCGAGGGGCCTGACAGCACAATTGCCGCGACGGTCGGTTTTTTAAGTGTGATCGCCTCGTGGCTCACGGTGAACACCGTTTATGCCCTTCGCTACGCCGTGGAGTACTACACCGAGCCGGTGGGCGGCATCGAATTCAATCAGGACGACAAGCCCACCTTCGCCGAGTTCGCATATGTGGCGTTCACCATCGCCGTGACTTACGGAGTCACCGACACCGCGTTGCAGAATCGCCGGATCCGCGGCACCGCATTGCAACATGCGCTGGTGTCCTACCTGTTCGGCGCGATCATCCTGGCGATCACCATTCAGGTATTCGGCAGCTTGACCGGTCCCCGGCGTTGAACGCCTAGCCGCTGAATTTCACCGGCGGTGCAGCGTCACGATGGTGACGTCGTCATGGGTGTTTTCCGACGTCACCGTCCTGATCCAGGACGCCGATGCGTGGCTCGCGTGGCCGACGGCCTCAGCCAGCCGGTCCATGTTGTCGTCTATCGACTCACCGCGACGTTCCACCAGCCCGTCGGAGTAGATGATCAATCCGTGCCCGGGCTCCAGCGTGAAAACGCTGGGTCTGTACGAAACGCCCTTGATGCCGATCGGCGGCGAGAGCTGGATCGGTGCCCGCACGGCGGGCTGCGACGTGCTGGTCAGGTACGGAATCAAGTGGCCGGCGCAACCGGCCTCGACCAGCCCGGAATCCAAATCGACCCTCGCGACAAGCACAGTGGCGAATGCGCTGGGCAGCATGTGCAAACAGAACTCATTGAGCTGTTGCAGCGCCTCGGCCGGGGCAGCGCCGGTGAATAACTGGGCGCGCAGAACGTTGCGTAGTTGCGCCATGATGCCTGCCGCAGTGATCCCGTGCCCCGCGACGTCGCCAAGCAGCACAATCAACCGGCCGTCGCGCAGTTGGAAAGCGTCGTACCAGTCGCCTCCGACCCGGCCGCCGGCGGCCGGCTCGTAGTGCGCGGACAGCAGCCAGTTCTCGAGCTTCGGGATCGACTCGGGTAGCAGGCTGCGCTGCAGCGTTTCCGCCACGCGCAACGCTCCACGCGTGCGCCGGTACAGCGATTCGACGAGGTAACGCCGCAACGCCTCGGCCGACTCGGTCTCGCCCAGCGTCCACGTTTTGCTGCACTGGCGGACGATCTCGCTCCATCGTTCGAACGATTTGCGTGGACTCAGCCGGATGCCATCACCCTCGCTGACCGTGATCGCTTTGTTGTGTGGGTCGCCACCCCAGTCAACCGAACGCAGTTGTTCGCGGCGGAACCAGATCGCATATTGCCCGTCCGGCAGGTTAAGGACGAGCGCGCCCGCGGCCGACTGCGGGTCGACGTCGAGATCGGGCAGGTCGCGCGAGATGCACTCGGTGCTCGCGATTTCGTCGCCCGCCCCGAGCGCCCAGGCGGCGACGGCTGACACGACCTCGGACGTCGGAACCGATCCGCGTGTCTCTTTTTCACCCGCGATGTTGACGACGACCCCTTCGGCGGCCACCAGATCGAGTAGGTCGGGCGCCCCGAGGAGCGCCGCGGTGAGCGAGTCACTGTCGTCCAGGGTGGCCGAGCCGAGCTTGCCGAGCACGGCCTGGGCCGTCAGCCGCTTCTGCAGTTGGTCGTCATCGAATCGCTCGACGAGGCGCAGCGACAAGGTCGACCCCAGAAACTCTGCCGCCGCCCTGGTGCCGAAAGGCGGCAGATGCGGACCCGCGTAATGGTGACACGCGATCAGCCCCCACAGCCGCCCGTTGCGCAGCAACGAAATCGACATCGATGCGTGCACGCCCATGTTCTGCAAATACTCCACATGAATGGGTGACACGCTGCGCAGCGTCGCGTACGTCAAGTCCAGCGGCGCGCCGCGATCCGCGTCGCCGACCGACACCATCGGCACTGGTGCGTAGTCGACATCCGAGATCAGACGAATCCAGTTCTTCTCGTAGAGCGCGCGCGCCTGGGCCGGGATATCGGTAGCCGGGTAGTGCAGACCGAGGAACGAATTGAGGTCGTCGTGTTTGGACTCGGCAACCACTTCACCGTTGTAGTGCTCGTCGTAGCGATACACCATCACTCGGTCGAAACCGGTGAGGTCGCGGACAGCGCGAGCGGCGGTGCCATACAACTCGTCAAGCGTGGCGACCTGGTTCAGCTCCTCGACCGAGCCGCGGACCGCCTGATAGGTGTTCGGGAAGGAGAACGGCCGCTCGCCGTCGGCGATCTCCAATTCGACCAGCAGCACACCGTCCGGCTCGCGACGCAGGATGGCGTCGAATACTCGACGCTGACCGGCCACGTCGAGGGCACACTCGATCGGATTTCGTTGCCGCAGCTCACCCGGTACTCGCGTCGCCTCCATGATCCGCGCGGCCTGGTCGGTGCCCATCAGCGCCGACAGGTGCCTCCCCAGCACCTCATCGACAGGACGGTCGAGCAGCTCAGCCGTGTTGGCGCTGACCTGTTGCACCTGGAAATCTGCCTCACGCACGACCGCGAGCACGCCTCGTGGCTGGATGCTGCCCGGGATATGAATCGGTTCCCGGGCACAGTTGTCGAGATCGATGGGTGTGCCGACTGGGACGAGGTCATCGGATGGCTCGAGCGGCGGGTGTTGACGAGTCACTCGGTTGGAGCCTCCTGCGCGCGATAGGCCGCGAGATTGGCGGTGAGCTCGTCGAACAGCGCCTGGTTCAATCGGAAGGCCAACTTGACTTCATTCACCACCTGCTCGACCTCCTCGGTGTGCAACCTGAGGTCATCGAGACTGGCACGGTACGAGTCTTTGTAGCGTTTCGCGTGTATCGGAAAGTCGTAGAACGCCAAACCGACACCGCCCAGGTTATACACGCGGTCCAGCGCGCGGCGGATAACACGACCGCCGGAAAGGTCCCCGAGGTAGCGGGTGTAGTGATGGGCCAGCAAAGAGCCGCCGCGAACGCTCTCGAGCCGGCTCCGATATGCCTCTGCCGCAGACGAATCGATGTCGGGCAGTACGTCGCAGCCCCAATGACTCAGGTCGGCATCAATAGCGGGCAGGCGTTCGAGGATCGGGTCATAGACGGCGGCGACCAGAGGGTCGTCGCGATCGGAGCGCACGGCGCTTTCCAGTGCGGCATAGACCACGCGCAAACGGAGCAGGTAGTCGATGTAGGCGCATTTTGCGAGATTTCCACTGAGCAGTTCGCCGAGGAACGGCGACTGCTCGGCGGCCTCATGCTCGCGACGGGAGCCCGCACGCATGGCGGCCGACAACGAGGAAACCGACTTGGTCACAACAGAAGCTTGCATCAACGTGTTCTTTGCGTCGCGTTCACGGTGACAGACACATTTACATTGGGCCGATTCGGGCAGCCTGACAGACATCGGCAGGCAATGTCGGAGCAGCACAGCGGCGTGCCATCAGCACCCAAATCCGATCCCACCGGCCGGACAGAGACCCAACCACGCCGAGCAATCTCCGCCGGATGGAAATAAACCTTCGTTTTCTTTTCGTTAGAGAGGTTTAGTTCGTTCGTGACCCGGTAAATCACATTGATGTAAGTAACACCACTCACAACTGCCTCACACTGCACAAGCCGAAAAGGACGTCCCCAATGAACACTGTCCTCTACTTCAGCCCTGATGGCCCCGTCTACGAGACCCGCGCCTACACCAGAGCCGATATCGCGGAACTCGTTCAGAACTATGGGCTTGAAAGCCTGACCAGTGCCGACCGACGGTTCGACTTCTGGTTCACTCCCTCAACCCGGCAATGCAAACGCAAAGTCAACCGAAGTGCCACGGAAATGCTCCTAGCCACGACCGGGTTCAGCGCCAAAACGGTGCCACTGCTGCGCGGCGGCGTGGTGCTCGCCACGCACGACGGCGACGGCGACCTCGACGGACTCAGCTGGCAACAGCTCGAACTTCTGATCAAGCTGAGTTCCACTATCACCGGACGCGACGACCGGGTGCTCAACCGCCGAATCTCCCGCGACGAGCGGCATCAGCAGCGCAACCACGATGCCGAGGCCGCCCCCATGCCCGTTCGCGCGGGACAGCAGCACGCCGCGCGGCACTGACGCCTGCGTTTTACCAATGGGAACGACCAAGATCATCGGATTGCACATCACGAGTAGCGTCTAGTCCTGTCGAGAAGCAGCGCCGGATCCGCGGCTCCATCGGAAGGACGAGTGTGCGCGCGGTTCCCGTGATTTGCTTGACGGGATATCTCGGCGCCGGCAAAACGAGTCTGCTCAACCACGTGTTGCGGACTCCAGGCACCCGGATCGGCGTCATTGTCAACGACTTCGGTGAATTGAACGTCGACGCCATGATGGTGTCCGGGCAGATCGATGAGCCCGCCTCGATCGCCGGTGGCTGTATCTGCTGCCTGCCTGATGACGGTGGGATCGACGACGCATTGCTCAAACTCGCCGATCCCCGACTCAATCTGGATGCCGTCATTGTCGAGACCAGTGGTTTAGCCGATCCCGTGGCAGTCGCCCGGATCATCGGTTTCAGCGAGGTCAGGGGTGTGCAGTTCGGCGGACTTGTCGATGTGATCGACGCTGCAACACATTTCGACATTGTGGACGTTGGTGAGGTCGTGCCGGCGCGCTACGGTGCGGCGTCTCTCGTCGTCGTGAACAAACTCGATCAACTGCCCGACAGCGATCGCACAACCATGCTCGATCGCGTGAAACAACGCGTGCGCGAACGCAATCCACGCGCGACCGTCGTTGGAGCCGTCGGTGGGCGAATCGATCCCGAACTGCTCTACGACGTGGCGCAGTCGCGCGACGAGATCGGCCAGCTGTCACTGCGCGAGCTGCTCGTCGATACCAACGGTCACGATCACGCACACGCCGACTCGGTGTCGGCCACGAGCCACGGCGAAATCGATCCTGGCGCACTCGTCGATCTGCTCGAGGACCCGCCGCGCGGGGTCTATCGGCTCAAGGGAACGGTCGTGATGCGATACGGAACGGCCGCGCACACCTTTGGAATCAATTTGGTCGGTACGGCCATTGACATCGCGACTGCACCGCCCGGCGCATCAGCCAATTGCCTGGTTGCGATCGGTATGAACCTGGACACCGAGTCCGTCCGCGCTCGACTCGATGCTGTGCTGCGCCCCAGCACTGAAGCGGCGACACCCGCCAATGCCCACCGCCTCCGGCGATACCGCCGGCGCAACCGTTGACGGACGTGAACGCGATGCCGCATACGGTCCGGGCGGATTGGGTGTATCAAAGCTATGCGGACGCCGAGATCCGTCGCCGCGTTCACCTCAGCATTGACGGGCACCGCTTATGACTCAGCCACCGATATCCGGCTACTTTCCGGCCCAAGCGCCCGGTGCAGGGCATCGCCCTGGCCGATACGCGCTGGCATTGCTCACCGTGCTGGCGACTGCCGCGTCGATATTCCTGTTGGTGTCGCTCAGCAAGCCGGCCGAATCCGCCGTCGACCGCGACGGTGGCACCAGGGTCACATTGACCGCACGCACACCGGACGGATCACCGCCGACCGCGGAGACTCTCTCGCAGGCCCAACGCGTCATCGGCAAACGCGCCAGCGACGCCCAGGTCAGCGGGTCCGGCGACACCCTGACCGTCACTGTGCCCGGCCAACACCAGTCCTTCGCCGACGACCTCGGCCAGGTGGGCCGGCTCAATATCCGGCCGATGCTGCATTCCATCGCAGCGAACCCGATGCCGATGCCTGGGCGTCGCCCCTTTGGCGCGGCCCCGCGCGGGCTGAATGGTCGAGACCTCGCCGGACGGATCGCCAACGAGAAGGTATTTCGCCAGAGCACATCGCAGATGATTCAACTGCTTTCGTTGCAATTTCAAGCCACCCGTTGCGACGCGCCGGACGCACTGGCCGATAACGACGATCCGAGCCTGCCGCTGGTCACCTGCTCGGCGGACCACAAGTATTCGTACCTACTCGGGCCATCGATCATCGGCAGCAACCAGGTCCGCACAGCCAGATCGAGCTTCGACGAGCAGGACGGGCGCTATGTGGTCGATCTTCAGTTCGACGGCATCGGGGCAAGCACCTGGGCTCAGTTCGCAGCAGCCCATCGTGGTAGCCAGGTTGCCTACACCCTCGATACACAGGTCATCAGTGCGCCGCGGATCGAGAGTTCAGCTCAGATCACCACCGACCTGACGGCTCTCACGTCTGACAGTGCGAGCCGGCTGGCAAATACCCTTCAATCCGGACCACTGCCACTACCGTTCGAGACGTCGAAGCCCGAAGCCGTCGCGCCCAAGCCGGGTTCGGCCGGGCTGTGGCAATCCCGCCCACCGATCGGACTGGTCGTCACCGCGATCGGTCTGGTGGTGGTCCTGGTCTGCTTGCAGGCGTATCTCTATCGTCCGGGGATTTACCGGTCGCTGTCTCGCCGTTGGGGCTAGCGACGGAGCGTGCGGCGCGGCTCCAGGCGCTTCGGCGCAGAAGCCGCAGCCCGTTGAGTCCGACGATGACCGTCGAGCCCTCGTGGCCGGCGACACCGAGCGGTAGCGGCAGGGTGCCGATGAGGTCCCAGAGTACGAGCATCCCAATGAATGTGGTGGCGATGACCAGATTGGCGACGACGATCCTGCGCGCCCGCCTGGAGAGGGCGATGACGGTGGGGATGGTCGTCAGATCGTCGCGCACAACCACCGCGTCGGCGGTCTGCAAAGTGAGATCTGATCCGGCACCGCCCATCGCGATGCCGGTGTGCGCAGCTGCCAGAGCTGGAGCGTCGTTGATGCCGTCACCGATAACGGCGAGCTTCTGCCCGCTGGCCTGTAGCTGCTGCACGGCAGTGACTTTGGCGTCGGGGAGCAGACCGGCACGCACGTCGGTGATGCCGACCCGTGCGGCGAGTCGATCGGCGGTCACCTGATTGTCACCGGTCAACAAGACCGGTGACGCGCCGGTCAGTCGGCGCGAGGCACGAACGGCGGCAACGGCTTCGGGACGTAGCTGGTCGGTGATCGCCAGCACCCCGACCGCTTGGCGATCGCGGGTGACCAGCACCGCGGTGTAACCCCGATCCTGCATCGCGCCGACCGCGGCAGTGGCCGCCGCGTCGAGCTCGGCCGGCACGGCGCGCGGGGAGCCGACGCCGATGACCCGGCCGTCGACGCTTGCGGTGACGCCGCGGCCGGGATGGGCGGTGAACGCGCCGGCATCCGGCACCGCCAGTCCGCGGGCCCGTGCGGCGCTCACGATCGCCGAAGCGAGCGGGTGTTCGCTGGGGTGTTCGGCTGCCGCCGCGAGGGTAAGCAACTCGTCATCGCTGAGTCCCGTTTCGAGGCTGAGGATTTCGGCGATATCAGGAGTTCCGCGCGTCAGGGTGCCGGTCTTGTCGAATGCCAATTGCGTAATCGTGCCGAGTTGTTCCATCACCACCGCGGACTTGGCGAGCACACCGTGGCGGCCGGCATTGGCGATCGCGGCCAGCAGCGGCGGCATCGTGGCCAGCACCACCGCACATGGCGAAGCCACGATCATGAACGTCATCGACCGGAGCAGTGCCCGCTGCAGCAACTCCCCTGCCAACAGCGGAATTACGAATACCGCAACCGTCGCAACGACCATGCCGATCGAATACCGCTGTTCGACCTTCTCGATGAAAAGTTGGGTGCGGGCCTTCGTCCGGCTGGCTGCCTCGACCAGCGTCGCGATACGAGCCACCACGGAGTGCTCGGTGCGCCGGTCGACCCGGATCCGCAGAGCGCCAGTGCCATTGAGGGTTCCGGCGAACACCTCATCGCCCGAACTCTTGTCAACCGGCAGCGGTTCTCCGGTGATGGTGGCTTGGTCCACCTCGCTGGCACCGGCGATGACGGTCGCGTCGGCGCCGATCCGCTCGCCGGGGCGCACCATCACCACGTCGCCGACCGCCAGGTCAACGGCGTTGACCGTTTCTTCGCCGCCGTCGCCGCCGACGCGGGTCACCGTTTCGGGCGCCAGATCAAGCAATCCGCGAACCGAGTCCTCGGTGCGCACGGTCGCCAACGCCTCCAACGCCCCTGACGTGGAGAAGATGACGATCAGCAGCGCACCGTCGGTGACCTGGCCGATCGTCGCAGCGCCGATCGCTGCTGCCACCATCAGCAAGTCGACGTCCAGGGTTCTGTCCCACAGCGCTTGCAATCCCGCCAGCCCGGGCTCCCAGCCACCGGCTGCATAACAACCGAGGTACAGCGCCCACCACAGCCAGCGCGGGCCGCCCACCAACTGTGCCGTCAAGCCCATCAGGAACAACGCGAGAGCTACTGCCGCCCAACGCATTTCCGCAAGCGCCATCAGCTTGGTATGCCGGGCAGGCGCTACCGCAGCGGCGGGCTGCGGACGGATCAGTGCAGCGGGCGGCGTGACCATCGATGACCTCCGGACGACAACGAAGCGCCGCCGACGATACCAGAAGATATGAACATGTCTTCATGTGTGCTTGGTTGGGGTATTCTGCCCGCTTATGGGACACGGAGTCGAGGGGCGCGACCGCCCGACGACTCGCCTTGACGCCGATGCCGCAGTCCACGTCGCCACCACCCTGCAAGCCCTGGCCACACCGAGCCGCCTGCTGATCTTGACCGAACTGAGGCGGGGGCCGCTTTCGGTGACCGAACTGGCTGATGCGGTCGGCATGGAGCAGTCGGCGGTGTCGCACCAATTGCGACTTTTGCGCAACCTCGGCTTGGTCACCGGCACGCGATCGGGTCGCAGCATCGTCTACAACCTCTACGACAACCACGTCGCCCAGCTGCTTGACGAGGCTATTTTTCACAGCGAGCACTTGCGGCTTGGGCTGTCCGATCGGACCCAGACGGGGTAGTGCGGCCTCTTTGGGCAATTCGGTGAACAGATGTTTACGTTCTAGTACGGTAGATATCCTTGTCTGCAAACCCGCAGCACCTTCATCGATCGGAGCACAGCGTGCCGGATTACAAAGTTGTCGTCGTAGGCACCGACGGCTCGGAGACCTCTCTCCGCGCGGTCGATAAAGCAGCAGCGATCGCCGCCGAGTCGAACGCCAAGTTGATTGTGGCTTCGGCCTACACGGCCGCAGATTCGCATCAAGGCGGGACGGAACCCGATCAACTGTCCGGCGAGAAATATCGAACCGAAGGCAACGCACCGCTGTACGCGATGCTGCGCGAGGCGAGCGACAGGGCGAGAGAAGCCGGCGCCCCTGACGTCGAAGAGAAAGCCATCGAAGGCGCTCCGGTGGACGCGCTGATCGAACTCGCAGAGGAAGTCCACGCCGATCTCATCGTGGTCGGCGACGTAGGGCTGAATTCGGTGGTCGGGCGTCTGATCGGATCTGTGCCCCGCGCTGTTCGTCACCGCGCGAAGACCGAGGTGTTGGTCGTCGAGACCAAGCAGTAAAACCAACTCCGAGTCGTTTGAGTAGCCCCGTAATGGGTAGCTAGGGCGTTGTGTCACGCAAGCTCGCGGAAGCGGCGCCCAACGGAGCCGAGGGGGTCCATGACTTCGATTGACGGACGAGCTGAGGATCACTTTGCAGTCCGGCAATATTGCGATGGGGACGCCACGGTGGTTGAGGTATCTGGCTGCGTGGACATGATCACCGCACCACAACTCGCCTCTCAACTCGATATGGCGGTCGATGACAGGCCTTCCGTCCTCGTCGCCGACCTCACCGGCGTCACCTTGCTGTCATCCGCAGCTATCGAGACTCTGGTTGAAGTTCAACGGCTGTCTGCCGCGATCGGCACGTCCGTGCGGGTGGTAGGACGTGCGCACCACACCGTCCGCCCCATTCAAGTGCTGGGCCTGGATCGGACCCTGCCGTTGTATCCGACCGTCTGCGATGCGCTGTCGGAACCTCTTTCTGCTACATAGCATCTCGACGTCCGGCACGGATTTCGCGCGACATGCTGTTGGTTGAACTAACGTCGCCGACGGGGGTAGCGACCACCTGCGGATCATGGCCAGGACAGAGACGTTGGCCGCTTGGAGGAGTGTCATGAAGCACCGCCCGCACCTAGGTTCCGGACGGCCGCTTCGCCGCCGGAAGTGGGCCGGAGTCACGCTCGCGTTGGTTTGCCTTGTCCCGGCAGCCGCGGGGTGCGCTCCTACCGTCCTGCAGGGCCGCGCGGCCTCGATGTTGTATGACCCCGACCGTGTCGGAGGCTTGCACGCGGCCGACGGCTTGAGTGGCGTGCGCTCCGACGCCCCCGCGGCCCAGGGCAACGTCGAAGGTACAGACAGCGGCGATGCCGATCGGCTTGCCCTGTTGGCAGTCAACGACATTCAAGACTTCTGGTCAGCCACCTACCCGCAGTTTTTCCCGGGCCAGTACACACCGGTCTCGTCCATCAAGTCCTACGATTCGACAAACCCGTCGAGCGCGCGAGTTTGCGGCAGGACCGTCATCTATGGCGACCCCAATGCGTCGTACTGCCGTCGCGATGACTCCATCTCATGGGACCGCGGATTCCTTATCCCGAACGCCCGCAGCTACTTTGGAGACGCCGCGGTGGCCGGGGTGCTGGCGCACGAATTCGGCCATGCTGTTCAGATCCGAGCTCACACCGTCCACCTATTGACCCGCACTATCGTCAGGGAGCAGCAGGCCGACTGCTTCGCCGGCGTCTACCTGCACTGGGTAGCGCAGAACAACTCCACGCGATTCGCGCTGAACACCACGGATGGCCTCGACCATGTGCTGGCCGGCGGAATCACCTTGCGTGATCCCGCGGATGAATCCGAAAACTCGCCCGGTGCACACGGTTCCGCGCTCGACCGAGTCGGCGCGTTCCAGGAGGGTTTCGACGGCGATGCCGCCACCTGCGCCGCCATCGACCACGATGAGATCGAGCGCCGACACGTGGGCCTTCCAGCCGCGCTGCAGAACTACCCCTCCAGTGGCTCAGAACCTGGCGAAATGCCCATCACCGAGGACTCGTTGACGCTGTTGATGGAAACCCTTTCCCAGATCTTCCATCCTGACAAGCCCCCCACATTGGCAGTTGGCGGCAGCGCTGCATGTGCCGACGCCCGGCCCAGTCCGCCGGCTTCGTACTGCCCCGCCAGCAACACCATCACGGTCGACCTTTCCGGCCTGCAAAAGATCGGCGCCTACGCCGACAACAAAAACCGCGAACTCCTGCAGGGAGATGACACCGCCTTCTCCGTCGTCACATCGCGGTACATGCTCGCCGTCCAACGCCAACAAGGCGTTTCGCTGACCGGTGAACCCGCCGCGTTGCGCACCGCCTGCCTCACCGGGGTCGCCCAGCGTGATATGGCCGCACCGGTTCCACTGCCCTCCGGTCGCACCTTGGTGCTGGCCGCCGGAGATCTTGACGAGGCGATATCCGGCCTGCTCACAAATCATCTCGTCGCCAGCGACACCAGCGGAGAAAGCGTCCCCGCCGGCTTCACCCGGATCGTCGCGTTCCGCTCCGGTCTGGTCGGCAACGTCACTCAGTGCTACGGCAACTTCCCATGAACGACCCTCGACAGCCAGGTCGGGACAACCAACCCGAGCCGGAGGCACCCTGGTACCTGCACCGTCAGACCTCCGACGACGAAACCAGCATCGCCAGGCGGCCTCTCCCGCCTCGGGCCGCGCCGCCCACACCTCCGCCGACATACCGCCAACCACCAGCCGGTCACCGTCCTGCGCCACCACCGGGGATCCCCTGGTACCTACAACGGTCTGACCGCCCACCGCCCCCGGTCGCTGAATCCCAGAAGCCGACAACGAGCACGAACAGCACCGAAGCCACGACTCGCAGCAGTCACCTCCCCTGGCTGCTCGGCGGAGCGGGCGTACTCACACTGCTGGTGGGCGTCGCGGTCTTGGTTATCAACATTCCTAAGCTCGGCACGACCGGCGGCACGGTCCTGGATGTGACCAAAGTCCAAGCCGGCGTTCTGCAGACGTTGTCCGATCCTGCCAGCGGCTACGGCGCCAACAGCGTCACCGACGTCAGCTGCAACAATGGGCGAAACCCCAGCGCAGCCAAAGGAACGGCCTTCACCTGCGACGCCACCGTCAACGGAGCTCAACGCCATGTCACCGTCATCGTGTCGGATGACAACGGCACCTACGAAATCGACGGCCCCAGATAGCCTTCCGTTCTAAGGAGCGCAGATGAGTCGAGGCAAGTTGGCACTCATCGCGCTGAGCTTGCTCGTTCTCGTCGTCGTCGCGGGCTGGATGTCAACGCGGAGCAATCCGCCGCGCCCGGCACCGGCGACGGCCAACGGGGCCGGCGAGTCGACGTGCCCGATGGGCACCCTGCCAGCCGAAGTCCGCGACACAGTGCGGCGCATTCACGCGGGCGGCCCCTTTTCGTTTCCTCGCAGCGACGGCGCGGTGTTCGCCAATCGCGAGGGTCATCTGCCCAAGCAGCGCAGGGGTTACTACCACGAGTACACCGTGATGACTCCGCGTTCCCGGGACCGGTCGCTGCGGCGACTCGTCACCGGCGGAACACCATTGACCGACCCGGCACAATACTTCTACACCGGCAACCACTACGACTCATTCTGTTTGGTCACCGGCGCGGAGAGGCAGTAAAAATGCGAGAGCCGGGCAAAAATCGACCTGCCATCTTCTGGATCGACGGCCGAAACATCAGATCCGCCAACGACTTCTACCGCGAGATCGGATCGTCAGTCAACGGACCTGGTGGATACTTCGGGCGTAATCTCGACGCACTCGCCGATTGCCTGCGAGGCGGATTCGGGACTCCCGACAATCGGCCTTTTGAATTCACTTGGCAGCACAGCGAGCTGTCACGGCACTACCTCGACGAGGTAGGTCACGGGACGCGCACGTTGTTCGGCGCGATCCGCGACGTCTTTCGCGATGCGGGAGTACCGCTGCACCTGGAGTGACGACAGCCATCACTCAGAACCGAGAAGGGACTCGACATGAACCGCAACACACTCGCGGACAATGCCGCCAAGCTGATGAATATGGCGCACCGGCTGATCCTCAAGGTTAGTGGAAACCGACTGCTGGCCAACCCGTTCGGGATGCCGGCGGTTGAGCTGCACACCACAGGACGCAAGTCCGGACTGCCGCGATCCTGCTACCTGACCGCGCCCGTGTACGACTCTCGCCGCGTAGTGCTTGTCGCGTCCAAAGGCGGCGACGATCGCAACCCCGACTGGTACCAGAATCTCCAAGTGTGTCCTGACGCCGAGCTGGTGATTGACGGAGAGCGGCGCAAGATCCACGCACGTACCGCCGACGCAGCCGAAAAAGCCGAATTGTGGCCGAAGATCGTTGCGGCATACCAGGGTTACGCCAACTATCAGCAGCGGACCGATCGCGACATCCCGGTCGTGATATGCGAGCTGCGACCCTGAAAAACAGACCGCGCACATCCAGCGCTGCTCAGTCGTCGACCGGCATGTCGTTGCGCTTCCTGGAGATTTCAATGTGATAGCCGTGCAGGACAGTCACGATCATCGAGATCGACACGACGCCTTCGGCGATGAAGAATGCGGCGAAGTCGATGAGCGAACCGATCGGCGGATCTCCGGGAACGGCGTTCCGAAGCGGGATGAGCGCGAAAAGCAGTGTGCCGAGGAAACCGAGAGCAGACCAGAACAAGCCGAGCTTGCCGCTGGCGACGTACCACGCGGCGATGAGAGCTGCGATGGTGAGGCACCACATGAACGCCATGATGAACACGGCGAACATGATTGTGCTCGTCGAACGCTCTACGGCTGCCGTAGCGGCGAAGTGTGATTCTGGCGCTGTGATGGGTTTGGCTTCTCCGCCACTCCGGTGCACTTGACTCGAGTTTTCCTGTTGCGGAGACATTTTGAAGAACGCGTCGATGTTGTCGAACACAACGCGGACCGGGACGGCGTGCTGATTCGCGCCGGTGCCGACCAGGACGTGGAAGTGAAAGTTCGCCGTGTAGCTGTCCACGGGGTAGTCGGTGATGACCCCGTCACGAAGGGCGAATTGGACCGAGACGAATTCCGGGCGTTCATTCGCCTTGGCGACAACTGTCGGGTTGGTGACTGCGTTGCTGACGAGGGTCGCATCTTCCCTTAGGTCGTGCGTACGCTCGTCCACCAACGAACCGGCGCCCTTCACTTCCAATTGTGCACTGATCCGTGCTGTGGACGGGTCGATGTTCTGGATAAGGACGGTGACGGTCGCATGATCCGGGTTCGTCGTGTCGCCGAGGACGGTCGCGTGCCGGGCTTTGTGGTGCTCCAGCCAATAAAAGGAGATGCTCAGGACCGTGAGAGTGATGACGAGAAGCGCTAAGGCGCTGAGCCTGGTCAGGCTGGGCAGCCTCGGCGGGCCGGCCGGCGTTGACGTACTCGGTGTCGGCGTTGACCTGCTGAGTGTTGACGTTGACATACTGAACCTCTCCTGAGGTATTCGTGTGCGACTGCGTCGGGCCACGCGCAAGATTCGGGCCCTCGGCCCGCCATCATGCCCAACTGATTACGGCGGTCCGCTCAGGACGCGCCGCGCCGTCGATAACGTTTGGGACTCCTTCACCAGCCGGGCAGGTACGGCTGCTGAGTTGCGGCACAACGTACTTCGGTGCTACAGAATGGGCGTTAGTCAGGCGGCATACGAGCGCCGCTACACCGCTGCGGAATTCGTCGACGGGCCCGCTGCGCCCTGTGCAGTGTTACGTGCAGAGAGTGGGGGCGTCGCACACATTGCCGGGACAATAGATCTTGTGCGCTGCGTCGACCATGGTTCCGACGTCCAGCAACGTCACGCCCCTCTTGTTCAAGTGGTCGTGAATGTCGTCGGCGATCGTTTGTGGTGTCCAACCCCAGGTGAGGTCGTAGCAGATGAGGTGGCCCTCACCAATCAGTGCCTCTTCGCTGCTGGGTGGCCAAGTGAGTCCGACGGCGTGCAGTTTTGCGAGGTAGGCGTCATCAGCGGGAGTGGCACTCGCAATCCCAGCGCTATTGACGAAAGCAGCGCCAGCCAATAGCGGGAGGGAAAGTCTGGCCAGCCGGCGAAGTGAGGGCATTTGGTTCAGTTCCTATCTCGCAAGGCCGCCAGATCGGGCGGGTCGAAGGTGATAATAATATGAAAGTTCACGAAACCTCGGGCCGGCCGCTCCTCGTTACGCAGGCGTTCAATCTGCCGTCACCCGTTCGTCGAAGTCGATGTGATGACCGTGGAGCTACAACTGTTCGCGGGCCAATGCATTGCGAACACGACGCGACACTAGGAGGCCTTTGACATGGCGCGGATCCTGACGGTCTCAGACACCGTCGACATCGACGCAGACGCAGACGCGCTCTACACCTTGATCAGCGACCCGACGCAGATGCCGAAGTGGAGTCCGGAGAATCGCGGAGCGACCGTCTTGAACCCGGCCGAAAACGGAGTCGCTTTCGTCGGTATGACGTTCGAAGGGCGCAATAAGCGAGGTCGGGCCGCCTGGATTACCCGGTGTACGGTCACCGCCGCCGACCCCGGGCGACGCTTTGCCTTCAGGGTTCACGCGATCGGCGTGAAGAAACCTCGCATACGTGCGGCCAACGCATCCTGGGAGTACCGGTTCGAGCCGACCGCCCCGGGAAAAACCAGGGTCACCGAAACATGGAGCGACGACAGGACGTCGTGGCCTGATCCGGTGGTTGCGGTTTTCGACCGGGTCGTCACCTCAGGCAAGTCCTTCCCAGAGTTTCAGCGGATCAACATCCGCAAGACCTTGGATGCGCTCAAACAGGCGGCGGAGGGTGCTCCAGGTTAGGTGGCCAATCGGCCAACTTTTCCGTGCCGGTCCGCCGCGCGGCGGGCATTCCGAAATGCGGACCTTCGGTTTACACATGTCGCGTCCGGGTACGCGTCGCCCATGGTCAAAGCATTCGGATACAGCAGCAACGGCGGCCCCGACGTTCAGGAGTTCCTCGATCTCGAGAAGCCGGCCCCGATGCCGGGCGAGTTGCTAGTCGAAGTCCGCAGCGCAGGCGTAAACCCCGTCGACTGGAAGATTCGGTCCGGGATGCTGGGCGAGGCGGCAGCCAGCGACCTGCCAGCCGTTCTCGGTTCGGAGGTCTCGGGCGTCGTCCGCGAAGTCGGCAAAGACGTCGAGGGTTTCGCCGAGAACGACGAGATCTTCGGATCGGTGGCGCCGGGTTCGGGCGGTTACACCGAGTACACACTGGTGACGGCGACCGCCGCCGCGCACAAGCCGCCTCAAGTTTCGTTCAACGATGCTGCGACGCTTCCGATAGCGGCTGCCACTGCTTACGACGGCGTCACGCAACTGGACCTGAAGCAAGGCCAGACGCTGCTCATCAACGGCATCGGCGGCGGAGTAGGAGTCGCTGCCGCACAAATCGCCCGAGACCTCGGGATCAATGTGATTGGGACTGCGAGTGAAGACAAGCGCGCGTTGGTAGAGACTCTCGGTGCCACTTTGGTGCAATACGGCGACGGGGTCGATGACCGGATCAGACAGATTCTCCCCGACGGTGTCGACGCGATTCTCGACTTGGCCGGGCACGACGGCCTGAAGGCGGTCGCAGGTTTGGTCGCCGACCGCAGCAAGCTGATCAGCGCGGGCGATCCCTCCGTCGTTGAACTGGGCGGACACATGATCGAACGGGACCGGACGAGTCGCGTCCTTGAGATTGTCGGGGCGCTCGTCGCGGAGGGCAAACTGGACCCGCACGTCGAGGACGTCCGACCTCTTGATGAGGCCGCGGATGCGATCGCAGCGGTCGAGATCGGCCACGCGCGGGGCAAAGTCGTCATCGAGGTCAGTTGACTGTGACCGTCAACGTCGTCGACGCAGGACCGCGCCGAATCTCCCGATCGGTCGAGGTCGCCGCGCCCGCCGAGGAGCTCTACGCGATGGCCGTCGATCCACGCCGCCATCATGAGCTGGATGGCTCGGGCACCGTTCGAAAGAATATCGATGCGCCCCCGAAACTCACTGTGGGATCGAAATTTTCGACGCACATGAAAATGTTGAAGGTGCCGTACCGCATCACCAGTACCGTGACCGCGATCAAACCGAACGAGTTGGTCGAGTGGCGTCATCCGGTCGGTCATCGCTGGCGCTGGGAGTTCGAGGCGCTCTCGCCGACGATGACGAGGGTCACTGAGACTTTCGACTACCACGACGCCGGCCGGCTCAAGAACGGAATCGGCTATTACCACCTGATCGGCGCCACCAAGTTCAACGTGACCGGCATCGAGTCCACGCTGACCAAGCTGCGCGATCGGTACGCCGGCCGTTCCTCCGAAGGTGGCGATGGGGCTCAGCGCTGAAGGCTGCGCAGGGTGCTCTTCACGAATTTCTTCAGCGTCTCATCCCGCTCGGCACCTAATTCTCTGGCACTGATGAGCTGTGCGTGAAGACCTATGAGAAAGAACGCGGCGCTGTGGTATGCGTCAACGTCGTCGTAGAGCTCGCCCCGGTTGCGCGCGCGCTCGATCTCAGCAGCAAGAAGCACGAACGTCGGGTGTTTGGTCCAATCTTCGTTCGCGGGGCGTGCGGGTGAGAAGTAGAGGCTGATGACGTCGCGGAACAAGGATGCGCCCCAGCGGTTCTCGAGCGCAACCACGAGCCTGATGATCTCGTCCAGCACCGCCGGCAGATCACGCCGGGTATCAAGAAATCGACTGAGTTCCTCGGCGAGGTAGTCCTCGTCCCGGCGGATCAATTCGAGCAGAACGTGTTCTTTGGTTGGAAAGTGGAAATAGAACGTGCTCCGGGCTACTCCCGCGGCTTCGACGATGGCGTTGATATCCGCCGAGTTTGCGCCGGCACGCCTGAACTCCACAACGGCGGCGTCCAGCAATCGTGCGCGCGTTTTGCGGCGCTGCGCTTCGCGTCCCGTCGAAGTGTCTGGCACGCCACCATTGTGCAGCACAAAGGTCGCTCGCTGACATATGTCACTGACAACTGCCTGGTCAGTGAACTTCGCGCGGTCGCTTATTGCTCAATCGACCTAGTAGACAACCGATTTCCAGATCAACGTGGGCTGCATCGGCAGCGGCGGCCGCATCCGCGAGGCCCCAACTTTCGTTGTCATTTGTCAGCGAACGTGCTAGATCTAAGAAGGCACGGTCGCGGAGCGAGGTGACGGAGTGGAATGTCGACGTCTCGACACATCACGAGATTGGGCAGGGACGGCATCGATGAATGACAGAGGTCAACGGATCCTGTTGTGGACGACGCCGCCGGCGGTGGCATTGTTTGCCCTTGCCTACCTGCTGTTTCCGGTGTTCTCGCCACCACTGTCGCCAACACTGAGCCCCGACGGGGTGGCGGAGTTCTTCAAGAGCAATGTGACGGGAATTCTCGGTATCGCAATTCTCTGTAACCTTATTGCTTGCTCGCTGGTGCCACTGTTCGCGGTGACAGCAGTGCAGATATCCCGGGCCGCCACATCGAGTCCCGTCCTCACGTATGCGTACGTCATCTGCGTCGGCGTCGGTACAACCGCATTCATTCTCGCCGATTATTGCTGGGGAATGGCCGCTTTCCGGCCCGATCGCGACCCCCAGTTGATAAGTCTGCTGAACGACATGGCGTGGTTTTTCTTCATCGCACCGGTCGGCACGATCATGGTGCAGAACTTGTGCTTCGCCCTGAGCGTGTATCTCGATGATCGTCTAGATCCGATCTTTCCTCGCTGGGTGGCGCACTTCAACGTCACGACGGTTGCGCTGCTGGCCCCGAGCGCGTTCTCGATCCTTTACAAGTCGGGTCCACTCGCCTTCAATGGCGCCCTGTCATTCACGTTGCGGCTGACCACGTTTGCGGTGTACATCGCGGTGATGTTCTGGGCTCTCCTGCGCGCTGTGAAACGCCAAGGCGATGATCGGGTCGCTCTCGCGTGAGCGGCAGCGTGGCGACGACCCCCAACCCTGAAGCCGGACAGGCTCAGTCGTGGCGCAAGAACCGGAAGCTCGATCAGTGGATTGCGTTTTGGAGCGTGCCGTTTTTCTTCAACTTGTTCGGGCTGGTGTTTGTGCCGCTGAGTTGGATGATGCCGCCACGGTCACCGAGCAGCACCACGCCGAACATTGTCGGCTTCATGCATTCCCACAATCTGCTGATTGCGTGCGTGATCCTGACACTGGCGTTCGGGCTCGCGCCGGTTTCGAACGCGTGCTACCTCATGCAGATCAAGCGGATGTCGGTCAGTCCCGCGTTCCGGTATTCGATGATGGCTGGCGCCATCACCGGCACTATCGTCGGCATGCTCTTTCCGATGTTCTGCTTCGGCCTCGGCGCATTTCGGCCTGGATACAGCCCGGCAGTCTTGACGATGCTCTATGACTTCGGCTACCTGGCGTTCATCGGCTCGCTGGGATGTTTCTGCGTCATGTGGATGGCCTTTGGCCTCGCTATCCTGCTCGACCACAACAACATTCTGCCAAAGTGGTTGGGTTACTACACAGTTTGGCAATACATGACCGAACTGATCGCTGCGCCGGTCTGGATTGCCAAATCGGGCCCCTTCGCCTGGAACGGCCTGATGACCTTCTGGTTCGCGATGACCCTCTATGTGCCGTGGCAATTCATCGTGTACTTGTGCATCTACAAGGCAATCAAGAACCAACCCGACGCCGAACTCGAAAATGCCCGGCCTGACCTTCAGTCAGCGGCACCCGATGCCGATTCAAGGATGAGCGGGTGACCGACGTTGCTGCGGGTTTCACCACCGGCATCGGCGACTCTCGACCAAGCGCCGGTACGCGTGGTCATGTACCCGGCGACTCGAGCATGTGGTTTTTCGTCATCGGGGACTTGCTCATCTTTGGCGTGTATTTCGTTGTCTACATGTACTTCCGGGGCCAGAATCACGAACTGTTCCTGCACAGCCAGGCTCGGCTCAACCTAGACATCGGTGCCATCAATACCGTCATGCTGTTGTCGAGTTCGCTCTTTGTGGCACTCGGGACCGCGGCAGCACGCGCCGGAGATTCAGCCGAAGCACTCCGGCGGTTCTGGGTGGCACTGATCTTCGGTGCCGCCTTCCCGTTGTTGAAGATGTGTGAGTGGATCCCCGAAATTTGCGCTGGACTGACGCCGGGAACAAACCTGTTCTTCATGTACTACTACGTGATGACCGGGATGCACCTGTGTCACGTATTGCTCGGCCTCATCGTCATGTGCTTCGTCATCCGCAACCTCAAAACGTCCCAGCCGCCCACAATCTCGTTTGTCGAGACGGGCGCCACCTACTGGCACATGGTCGACGTCTTGTGGCTGGTCCTGTTCGCCCTCCTCTACTTGATGCGGTAGACCATGACGTCGCTGATACGCAATCCACTGACCATCGTGTGGGTACTGCTCACAACAGTCACCATTGCGTCATCGTTGATCGCTCTCGATGGCGGTGCCGCGCATCAGATCAACACGACGGTCACGACTGCCGTGTTGCTGATTGCGGGAGTGAAGGCGCAACTGGTGATTTGGCATTTTATGGAAGTTCGGCGCGCACCCGTCTGGCTCAAAGCGACTACGAGCGCGTGGGTGGTCGTACTGTTCGCACTACTGCTGGGCGTCTACTTCGCGGGCCTTTAGGGTCCGACAGCACGCTGCCGACGCGTACCTCATTGACACGCGTAGCACCGCAGAGTGTTAGCTGCGGCCAGTTATGCCACTGTTGACTATTCGAAGCGGTTTGTGCGGAAAGCGCTTCTCCGCATAAGCCTTGGCGGCCGAATTCGGTAGGACGTACAAGGTTTCGCGCTTGTCCTGCAATGGTTTCAAGACTCGATCCATAAATGCCTTGCGGTCATCGAGGTATGGCTCGATGACGTCTTCGCCGGCTGGACACACCGCCAGGCAGTACGCCGCTTTGTAATTGGGCTTGAATGCCAGGCTCTGCCACATCGAGGCGTTTTCGGCGTCGGTGACCCGTGAACGGAAGTCTTCTGCGTCGGAGCTGTCCGCGATGGTCTGCGCCCAGTCCGTGAAACCGCCCATGAACTCTCGATAGTTATGGGTCGAGCAGGCCATGAAGTCGAACTGACCGTCTTTCCCGATCGCGCCCACGGGGCAAGCCGCGACACACAGCTTGCACTCGAGACAGGGCGAGTAGTCCAACGGTTCCCCGTACGCACTGATATCGGCATCGACAAGAATCGTGCCGAGCAGGATGAAGTTGCCGAAACGCGGATGGATGACATTGCGGTGGATACCCATGACGCCCAGGCCGGCGGCGACAGCAACCGGTTTGTGGGCGACCACCCAGATCCGGCCCGGGAAGCGGTCCATCTCCATCGGAAACGTCGCCGACGGGTTCAACGCGCGATATCCGCGGTCCTCTAAAGTGCGGGTTATCCGGTGGGCGGCTTCGTTGAGAATCTCGCCGCTTCGATGGAATTCCTGATTGGCCACGCTGCGGGCCGTGGATCGCACATTGTCGCGATTCATCTTGACCACCAACGAGATATAGCTGCGTGTCCCGGCTAATGCTTCCCCAACGTGCGTGACTTCGGAGACAAGGTCCGGATTGTCCACCGAGGCGAACGCGACGTCGTCGACGCCGGCGTCCAGGCAGATCTTCCGCAGCCAGTCGGCATCAAGGACGTCAGGCCGCGGCGCTCGATCCCCTCGGCTGGTCATCACCTTGCGCACAGTCGGGTGATCGGCAAGACGGCGAGGGATCTGTGACGGCACGCTAGCTATAGTAGCCTATACCCAGGTGTCTGTAGCGGGTCCGCCGTTCTGCGATGTTTCGAACAGGCGTGCGATGGTTATTCAGCGGTCGGAGGTGATCGCGACATGAGCGACGACGTGCGACAGGCGCCGAACGAAACGGCGGAGAAAGACCCAGCTGACTGGGTTACCGGTGACGAGCCCATGACGGGCCCGCAGCGAAGCTATCTGCACACGCTTGGGCAAGAGGCAGGCCGTGAGGTCCCCGCCGACTTGACCAAGGCGCAGGCGTCCGGCTTGATTGACGACCTACAGCAGGACACAGGGCGCGGCGGGAACTAACCCACACGGACGGAGCCCGGCTGCCGTAAGGCGTTGAGAGACAACGGGAAACGCGCTATCGCCGGCGTTCACGAGTGAGGTGCGGCAGCTTCGTGGCTGTCTGGACGCGTATCGTTGAACGTACCTAATGACGACTACCAATGTCTCTGCTTCTTCAGCCTTCCCACCTGAGTCCGAATCGGCAACGCTTTGGACTCCGGCTCGCGTGCTGGTGACCCGGTCGGCCTTCGAATTGCCGCACGGCGCAAGTATTGTCGCGCGATGTGAGGCCGCCGGCGTTGCCGATATCAACGTGCTGCCTGGCGATCGGTTGCCGCCACTACGGGCCGACGGCGATCGGGCCGCTTACGCCCTCGCCAAGCGCACGCTCGCCGTCGTCATCGCGCCGCCCAGCAAGCGTCGCCTCCAGCCCATCCCGCCGAGCGCGGACTGGCGCATCGACCTGGCACAAGGCTGCCCAGCACACTGCCAGTACTGCTATCTCGCCGGCTCGCTGTCCGGACCGCCGATCACTCGCGTCTACGCGAACCTGCCCGAGATACTCGCCGAAATGGACGATCACGTCGGCCGCGGCACCATCACCTCGATGTCCACCGAAAGAGCGGACGAGGGAACCACATTCGAAGCGTCCTGCTACACCGACCCACTAGCGCTGGAGCACGTGACCGGCTCGCTGTCAGCGGTCATCACGCACGTCGGCACCCATGACTGGCCAGCTCCGGTCGGCTTGCGCTTCACTACAAAATTCGACGACATCGCGCCGCTCCTGGCCTTGCCCCACGCTGGCCGCACCCGCGTGCGAATGTCTATCAATGCCGACGAGATCGCCAAGCGCTTCGAGGGTGGCACCGCGCGGCTGCCGCGACGCATCTCCGCGCTACGCAAGCTCGCGCTCGCCGGGTACCCCATCGGTTTGACCATCGCCCCCATCATGCCCATCCCGTCGTGGCGCGACAGCTACAAGGCCTTGCTGCGACAGGTCGCCGACGCGGTCGCCGACGTCCCAGACCTCGATCTCACCGTCGAATGCATCACTCACCGCTTTACCCCCGCCAGCAAAGACGTGCTGCTGGGCTGGTATCCGCGCACCAAGCTCGAGATGGACGAGTCGGTCCGGACGCGCAAATTCGGTAAGTACGGCTCCGCTAAATACGTGTATCCCAAGGACACCATGGCCGAGATGCGTTCGTGGTTCGAGGCCGAACTCGCAGAGACGCTGCCCGCGGCGCGAACGCTCTACTGGACCTGACCTCGACCCGGTCGGCGGCGCCGCCGCGCCGAGATGAGTGAGGTCGCCACCGCATCCCGCTGCGCTGGGTCCCCAACGTTGTGCAGCTACTGGGATGGTGCCCCGGAACCGGGAATGCACGTGGCACTTGGCCACGATTGCCGAACAATGTCCCGCGAAGCAACCGGGTAGCCAAGTCGTGTCCGGCCAAGAGCGGGTGCTCAGACCAAATCGTCTGCTCCAAACGTAAAACGACCCGCCCCGGCATCGGGGCGGGTCGTTTTAGAGCAGATTCAGCCAGCCATGAACTCCTGGTAAGCCGACTCCAGGTTAGATGGCAGCGCGGTCACATTGCACTGCCGTTCGGTGTCACCAATCGGAGCCAGAACGCCGCGCAGGTCGTAGTACTCGTTGGGGTGCGCGGTGAAATAGCTGCGTAGATCGGACTCCGCCTGCGGACGAGGCTGGCCGTACGCGGCCATGACGACGTGGTTGGCGTCTGGATGCGCGGCAAGGTACTGCTGTGCCGCGCCGGTCGCTGAGGAAACGGTGGTGTTCACTCCGGCCGGGCTGCAGTCAGGTGCCGCGAGCGCCGCCGGCGCCGCAGCGATCCCCACGGCCACGGCCCCGACGACGATACCTGCGCTGATACCGGCGATGTGCTGGCGCGCAACGGTAGTACTGATTTTCATCATCAGTTTTGTCCTTCGAATTGATCTGATTGATAGCGGGAGACACTGCTCGTCCCTGAAATCCAGGGTAGCTCAGGTGAACATGGCATCATTCGTCTAGGAGCCGACCCGGGGCGGGGGGTAGGCGGCCGCGGGGCCTGTTTTGTGAAGTGTGCGACACAATTTGCCCTTCAAAGACGCCGACTTCTTATGAAGAAGACCTGCCTCTTAAGATTCCTGACTTGAATCGTGATGCATCCGTGACCCGGCGATCGCCAATGCAGGTCTAAGACAACCATCCTGCCGGCGGTAGCGCGTCACCTCGGGTTCTTGTGACTAATTCCGGGCCATTGGTCCCAACGCTCGATGGGTCGGGCAGAATCGTTTCATATGGACTCTTCGGACTCTGGCCTCAAGCACGAGCTCGCGACCCGCATGGCCGAGCTTGCACGTGCAACTGCGGCGTCTCACACGCTGAAGCAGATTCTCGACGATGTGACGGCCGCGACGTTGGAGCTGATACCGGGGGCTGACCTTGCGGGGGTTTTGCTCGTGCAGAAGGGCGGCGCCTTCGAGTCCCATGCCGAAACCGACAGCTTGGTCGCAAAGCTCGATAGGTTGCAGCACGATTTCGGCGAAGGACCCTGCGCCGAGGCCGCTCTTCAATACACAGTGGTGCGCAGCGATGATCTTCGACGTGAGTCGCGCTGGCCACGGTACGCACCGGCCGCCGTCGAGCTCGGAGTGCTCAGCGGCCTGTCGTTCAAGCTGTACACGGCGGAGCGCACGGCTGGGGCGCTGAACGTGTTTGGCCATCACGCCGACGTCTGGGATGCCGACGCTGAGACGACCGGTGCCATTCTCGCCGCACACGCCGCCACCGCGATCTTGGCGCAACGCAAGGGCGAGCAGTTGCACTCGGCACTGATGACCAGAGACCGTATCGGGCAAGCCAAAGGCATCATCATGCAGTCCTACGGCGTCGACGACGTGCGTGCATTTGAAATGCTGCGGCGGATTTCTCAGGAAAGTCAGACCAAACTCGCCGACATCGCCCAGCGCGTCATCGACACCTGCGGTCAGCGCAACTAGTACTCGGGTCGGCCAACTGAATGACCGCATCGTCGGCGGTGTTGCCAGCGCCACACCGTGCCGCTGCTCGCACCTCTATCAGCTCGGCCTACTCACCGAAGTTTCGGCGAGTCGGCATCGGGTACATGATACAAGCGCGCTGAGCTTTTGCGGTTCGCGTCGCTTCGTCGGGACTAGAACAAACTGGTCCGCGAATCCACATTTCTTATCACCCATCTGGCGCTGCGCCAAAATTCAGGAGCATCATGCACAAGACCATCGCAATAGTTTCAGCAACCGGGGCACTGCTGTTCGGCGGAGCAGGCGTTGCCACCGCCGCCGTCCAAAGCGCACCCGCGCCGTCTTCGACCGCAACGACGTTGGCGGACAACACAAATAGCAACACCGAACAACACACTGACAACAGCGGTAAGTGGGGCATGTTTGGCCTGCTTGGGTTGTTCGGACTGGCTGGACTGAAGCGTCGCAACACGACCGACACCAGCGTCGGCGCAGCACCCAAAGCCACCCCCGGGCGCATCTAGTACCTGCCTTGCCCTGAATCAGCCCCCGCCAGCGCTTAACCCTGGCGGGGGCTGCTCGGACTATCCATGTCGTGAAAGGAGAGATTATGGACGCGTTGACTTTTCTTCGCCAAGACCATAAGAGTGTGTTGGGCATGCTGGAGGTGCTCGACGAAGCTCCGTCCGGCCCCGGTGCTCAGCTGAGCGGCTTGGAGACGATGGTGACCAACCTGGTCATCGCCGAGTCGCAACACGAGGCCATTGAAGAACAATTTTTCTGGCCCGCAGTGCGCGCCGCGCTCGACGACGGCGATGCGCTCGCTGACGAAGCGATCGAGCAGGAACAGAATGGCAAGCTGCTATTGCAGCAACTGGCTGACGGCAAGCCGGGTGAAGCGGATTACCATGAGGCTCTGCGTAAATTCGTCAACGTCGCACGCGAACACATCGCCTACGAACAGGATGTCGTGTTCCCACGATTCGCAGCCGCGGCGAGCCGCGAAGAGCTGGAAAAGATCGGGTTGAAGCTCGAGGGTGCCAAGAAAATCGCGCCCACCCGTCCGCACCCCGGCACTCCGCCGAGCCCCGTCGCACTCAAGACAACCGGAATGGTCGCTGCGACAATCGATCACGTGCGCGACGCCCTTACCGGCCGCGCAGCCGACAACCCACCAGACCCCCAGATCCACTGAGTCACAGCAGATGGCCGGCGCCGAGGTTCGGCGCCGGCCATCATGCATGCTCTGTCGGTTATGTTGCGGGAAGGTGCTGTTCATGCGTGAACGGCTTCTCGCCCACGACATCTGGCGAACCTGTTGGGTTCTGCTCGGCGCCGATGTTCTCCCGAAGCGCCGTACCCAGCCACTGCTCTTCGGGCTTTTCAACGTAGTCCCACTCCATGCCCTCTGGCCATGGGCCCTGACCTTCATTCCACGGTCCGCGCACTGAGCCTTCGCCGTTCGACATGTTGAACGCGACGTTCTGGAATCGGGGGTCGCCCGGAAGCTTGCCGGGTGGGAAGTTCACCGGCAGTTCGTTGAGCGCCGCGGTGAACTGCTGGTAGTGGGCTACCTCGCGAGTCATCAAGAAGGTCAACGAATCCTGCACACTGGGATCGTCGGTGAATTGCTTGAGGTACTCGTAGACGACCTTCGCCCGGGATTCGGCCGCGAGGTTGCTGCGCAGATCGACGGCCGGGTCGCCGTTCGCGTCGAGGAAGGCGCTCGTCCAGGGGTTGCCGGCCGAGTCCTTGACGTCCGGTCCGCCGCCACTGAGCGTCAAGAACAGCGGACTGACCGCAACCTGGTGGATAGCTTGTTCGCGCCCGTCGGGTGTGGCCACCGCCGGCATCCAGTCACACTTCTGGTTGGCCATCTTGAGGTCGTCATTGAGCCCATCGAGCAGCATGGTGATCATCGAGCCCACCATTTCGAGGTGGCTGAGTTCCTCGGTGGCGATGTCCATGAAGAGGTCGTACATCTTGGGGTTCTTCCCCCGCAGCACGAAGGCCTGGGTGAAGTATTGCAACGCAGCGGTGAGTTCGCCGTTCGCGCCGCCGAACTGCTCCAACATCAGGGACGCAAAGCGGGGATCGGGCTGATTGACGCGGACCTCGAATTGAAGATTTTTGTTATGAACGAACATTGCGCCTCCCAGGCGACATTAGAAAGTGGCTAGCGAGATAACCGGAGATGGTCGAACCAGGGGCTGAGGTTCGTCCGGTGAGAGCGACGGCAAACGCTCGAGTTCGCGGGTCGCCTCCGGAGCTTACCCACGCGTGTGAAGGCCAAACACCGCAGTGAAGTTAGTTGCGCCGCAGGGATATTCGGTGCTTGGGACGCTTCCTCGCGGGACACCGGCGGAAGTGGTTAGCCGTCGACTACGGCAGTGCGACGGCAGCACGCCGGCTGGAGCGCCTAATTATTTGCGCGGTTGGACAGTAGGGTCACTCCGGAGGCGGCCCGAAAAGCTGAAGGTCGTTACCTTCGGAATCCTTGAACGACGCGATGCGGCCCCAGGAGTGCGTGCTGACCTCATCGACGAATTCCACGCCCGCTTCGGTCAGACGCGCCACTTCGTTGTAGAGATCGCCGTCGGGTTGAAACGTAAGGACTGCTCCTCCGTTGCCTCCCTTACGCGTTGCTTCACGCGCGTTCAACCCGATTGTGACGCCGTCGGCGTCCAACTCCGACCAGTCCTCACCTTCGCTCTTGACCGCCAGTCCCAGCGTTTGAGCGTAAAACCGGACCGCACGATTCATGTCTTCGACGGGCAACCAGACCGTCGCCACTCCACTTGCCATGATGTCTCCTTGAGTTCGTTGTTCAACTCTGCGCGGTTACCCGCATTTGGACTGCTCACACCAGGTCGCCTGCAGCGTTTTTGCATCGATTGAGGTGTGGGCAGCAGGCAACGCGGGTAGACAGATGCCAACGAAACCAGGCCCGCACGGGCCCCCGAACGGAGTTACGGTGACATTCATTGACCGGGCCAAGCGCAAGGCCAGTCAGCTCGTCGAAAAAGTGAAGGACAGGACGGCATCCCACGACACACGTGAGTCCGATGTGAGTTCCGACCCTCATGTCGCGAACTCCCGCGAGGGTAAGAACGGCGAAGTCGGCACATATGTGGGGCGCACGTTTCCCGACACCCCTTTCGATGTCGGACAGAGCGGTGCGGAAGCGCGCAGCGAAGAGAAACGGCACCGCGTGCAACGTGAACAAGCCCGCAACGAACCACCCGATAGCACGCCCTCTCCGGGTGCGCATTAGCTAATCTTGCTGCGGCGCAACGTGATGCAAGTCAATTGCTCCACCTACCCGGATGGGCTGTCATCGATCGAGGGTCGCCGCGTCGGCAGAGTTGAAGCAAAGCGGTCGGCCAAGCGCGGCCGGCGAAACTCAGCCATATGGCTTTGTGTTCAGCGGCACCTCATGCAGCAAAGCGGAGTGTCAGATAGCTTGGCGCTCAATGGATTAGGCTGGCGCTGGCGCACCGGCGATTTGGTCGTCGACTCCCTCACCGGGCTGGCGAGTTGCCGATTGATTTATGCTGGCAACCATCGCGTCGGCTGGTATGCGTGCCCTAGACTTGGCGACGCCGCGCAACGCACCCCCTGCCCGGCACGGGACGAGGATCGGTGGGTCGCTTGAACCAGCGCGACAGTGGCCGCGGCCGGCGCCGCACCCTGACCGCAGGTGCTGTCACGAACCAGATGCAACCTCGGTACACGGTGCGGGGCGCCGCGCATCGACTGGGTGTGCCCACGGCAACACTTCGCAGTTGGAGCCAGCGCTACGGCGTAGGCCCGCTCGGGCACGCGCCGGGTCGGCATCGCCTTTATACCGAGACCGATATCACCGCCCTTCGACACATGAGCGAAATGATCGCTGGGGGCGTCAACCCACGCAGTGCCGCGAGCGCAGCGATGCACACACTCATCCCAGAGCCCGTGCAGGCGACAGCACTGCTGGCTGCCCTGTTTGCACTGGAGGAGCTTACCGCTGCGCGTCTCATCGAACGTCACCTCAGTCACTACGGGGTGCTCGAGACGTGGGACTCGTTGATACGGCCAGCCTTTGCCGAAATTGCGGGCCAGCAAGCAAGCGGTGAGCGCTGCATTGACGTAGAACACCTGCTGTCCTGGACGGTGATGAGCTGTCTACAGCGCATACCTATGGCGCCGACCGACACAACCGAGACTGCCATTTTGGCGTGCGCTGAAAATGACAGCCACACGCTGGCTCTGGAGGCGGTCCGTGCCGCGTTGTCCGAACGCGGTCACGCGGCAGTGATGTTGGGCGCTGCGGTGCCGTGCGCGGCGCTCATCGATGCCATCACCCGTCGATCGAAGCCGATCACCGTGTTGCTCTGGGCTCAGACCGAGCGAACCGCCGACGTGGCCGCAGTCAGGGCAGTCCGCAAGAAACGCATTAGGGTGCTGGTTGCCGGCCCAGGTTGGAATTCTGTGCGCTTGCCGGCGGCTGTGACTCATCTGCACTCCCTCCACGACGCCGTCGAACGCTTGACGATCCCCGACTAACTGCCTAGCGATCAGTCCTCTTGCCCGGCCCCGTAGTTTGAGAACCGATGAGCCTTGGGCTCGAATTCGTGGCCGTGCTGATGCAGGTTGATCTTGGAGTCGCCGAACCACAATGCTTTGCGCCCGGCACCAAATGTCAGCTCCTCCGTACCGAGTACCTGCGTGTAAAACCTCGCGGTGGCGTCCAGATCGGAGACGGTCAGAACCAGATGATCCAACCGGTCGATGTTCACGGCTGCCTTGTCTCGCAGGCTCACGATCCGGCCCCGTTTGAGCCCGACGCCTAGCACGCTCAGCTTGCCCTGATTTCCACCGGATCGTTCGGGTTGAAGTAGCGCTCCGTTCCGTCGGTGAACGTCACGGTGCACACCTCGGGTAGGAAACTGCCGTCATGCGGATGCAACTCGCAGACAACCCTGCTTCTCACCCGCTTCCACGCGTCGTCACCTTCCCCGAGCTCGCGGAATAGGTAACCGGGCGCGCGGTTGGTGAGGTCCACTGCCCGCATACGTAGCGCTCGGCTTGATGGTGAGGACACACAAGCAATTCTGCCTGCCGCGAGGTGAACTCTGCCTATACGCAGGTAAACAGATCGCTGACAAGCGCCGGGGTCCTTCCAGCGTGAGTGCTATCGGCTAACTCGGCTCGGACACCCGGGCCTGCCACCGAGTGCGGCGTTGCTCGTCGGTCTGCTCCCACCACGGCGGCGAGCCACGCTCCCCCAAAGCTACTTTCGCGGCCTGCACACCCGCTCGGGCTACCGACTCCTGCGGTGTTCCCTTGGTGCGGCGAACCTCTCGCCGCCACGCCATCAGTATTCGGACGAGCTCGGTCCGGCGATCCTCGGGAATCGATGGGTCGGTAGCACGCCACCGGCGACCATCGATGATGAAGTAGCGTCCATCGTCGGTAGCCGCCGGTCCACTCACCAGAAGATGGTATTCGGACGTGTCCACTCAGCTGGCGGCCCGGCTAGGTGATGGAGTAGCCCGCGTCGAGGGCCAGTACTTGATTGGTGATGGCGCGCGCCGTCGGTAGGGCGAAAAAGAGCACCGCCACACCGATTTCGCGTGCTTCGACGAGTCCAAACGGCGCTTGACGCATCGCCGGGCCTTCGAGTTCCGGTCCCGTCGATCCCATCGAGCCCGGTGTGAAAACCGATCCAGGCAAGATGGTGTTGACGGTGATGGCATGCTCGGCTAACTCAAAGGCACTGACACTGCTCAAAGCGAGCAGCGCACCCTTCGAAGCGGCGTATGCCGCCTGCCCCTTGACTAATGAGCCCCGGAGCACATTGGAGGCGATGTTGACGATGCGGCCTCCCGTACCAGCTGTTGCCATCGCCTGACCCAGTTCTCGGGTCATCAGGAACGGGCCGCGCACGTTGACCTCATTGATCCTGTCCCACTCGGCGACCGTCGCCTGCAACAACAACTGGCGGTCCTGCAGCCCTGCATTGTTGACGAGTAGCCACGGCACTCCGTGGTCGGCGACAAGGTGCGCACAAGCCGCGACAACCGAGGACTCATCGGAGACGTCGAGCGCCAACGCGTGCGCTGTCCGACCCCCTGCGATCAGAGCGGCGGCGGTCCTCTCTGCGGCAGCGTAATTGAGATCGGCGACCACTACCGTGGCTCCCGCCTCGGCGAGGACCGCCGCGATGCGTGCACCGATACCGCGAGCGGCGCCCGTCACCACGGCCACCCTGTCGTTCAGGGTGAACATGTCATTCGGCGGGGCTGTCACCGGACTTCAGCGCTGCTCGTCGACGCCACCAGGCGATGATTGCGAATATCCAATTGGCCCTCCGTAATTACGTCCCGGTCGCACCGTAGATGCCGACCAGCCCGTGTGGAGGCGTTCAGGGACTTTTCTTGACGGGCCCCTCGGGTGACGCGGGGATAGCCGAAGACTCTCGCAGACTCGGGTCAGAACATGTTGGTCAAATACAGTTCCAGAGACTGGAATACGCTTTCGAAAAGTCCGCTGCCGGCGGCCCCGTTCTCGAATACTGCACTCAGCCAGGCGTCAGCGTTATTGAAGGTGTCGGGGATGTCGACAAGTGTGAGGTCGCCCTGGGGTGTCGAGGTCGCGAGAGCGAGCTCTTCCGGTGTCAACCCCAAGTACTCGACATGCTGGAGGAACAGGCCCTCGATCGTTCCCAGCAAACCTCCGGATTCGAAGTCCTGTTGGAACTGGGCGACCCCGTCCCCGTCCAGCGAGTAGATCGTCGTGGGGTACAGATAATCCGGCGTCACGTTTCCGAGGACGGCGTCAACGCCGGCATCGGTGAGAATTGTGTGCGTCAGAGTGGTGCCTAATACCGAGTCCAGGTCTAGGAGCAGATTGGGCCATATCCCGGTGTCCGCGAGGGAGGGGTCGCCGATGAACACGAAATGCAGGTCGTCGAGCGGGATGCTGTCCCCGTGAGCCATGCTGTAGTCGTTGATCTGGGTCATCGCGATCGACTCGGCGGTCGCACTCTGCGAGTATCCGAAGATCGTCAGCGGGTGGTCGGCGTCGAAAGCGCCTGGTTTCGCGTTGAATTCGTTCTCCACGGCGAGCGTGACGTCGTCCGCGGCCGTGAAGCTACTCGGGCCTTGTTGAATCAGTTCGGGCGTTGTCAGCACCTGCAAAGGCGCGGCGCACGGATCGGTCCCAGTCATGTCGCAGACCGTCGAGTAGGTCGCGCCATCGTCGAAACCGAGCGCGTGCAGATACACATTTTCGGCGGCCTGCGCGAAAGCAAGCGACGGCGTCGGCTCGGTGGTTCCGCCGAGGATGATCGCCATGTCGCTCCCGGATAGCGGGGCGAGCAGCGTGTCGTCGGCGTGCGCAACTTGGACGGACAGCGCGCTGGCCACGCCACCCAGCAAGCCGGCGGCCGCGAGAGTCTTGAGTCCATTCACGCCGCGCTCCTAGCTTCCGCCCGCACGCTCCGCGCTGTGATCTGCGTCATCGCATCTTCTTACCGGAAGCTAACCTCTACCTCAAGGCACTCTCAGGTCGCTCATCTGGCGAGGGCGGGAGTGACCCGCTGCTAGACGGCGGCCGCTCCGGCTAACTGGCGATGTCAGCCAGTGCGTGCGCCGCCGCGTCGAATGCACGCAGCGTGTCCAACAGTATGTGCGGATCGTGGGAGTGCTGGGTGGACAACTTGGCGGCGACCACCTCCGCGCCCCGGTTGACGTAGATCACCTGACCACACATGCCCTGGCACAACACGACGTCGTTGCCTGGGTAGGGAAACCACACTTGGTTGCGGTACATCCCGCCGGGCATTCGGGTGTCGTCGGGGCTGGCGGCGAACGCCTGACGCGAGTCGGGCCCGCCGTCGAGCGTGTCGGCGATCCACGCCTCCGGCACCACTTGCTGGCCGGTCAACGAGACGCCGTCGCGCAAGAACAGAGACCCGAACCGGATCATGTCGCGAAGGCAGGCGCTGATGCCGCCGTCGAATAGTCCGGTGCCGGCCGTGTCCACACCGATGGTGGCATCGCATTGGGCGCCGATGCGGCTCCACACCAATTCCGACATCAATTCGGGCATCCGCTTGCCACCTGCGACCTCGCAGATCCAGCCGAGTACATCGGTTTCACACGAGCGATATTCGAACGGGCCGCCGTGAACCGATTTCCGGCGCAAGGTCAGCAGGAAGTCGCACAACGAGGCGGGGCCGTCCGGACTGCTCTTGGGTGCCCAGCCGATCGACTCGTCGAGAAGGTGGATTTCCGCGGTCGGGTGGAGGTAATTGTCTGAGAAGGCGATACCCGACCTCATATCCAGCAGGTGACGCACCGTCGAACCGGCGTACCCGCAGTTCGCCAAGGCGGGAACGTAAGCCGTGACCGGCGCCTCGGGTTCGATCGCACCGGCCCCGTGCAGCGCGCCGACGACGGCTGCCACCAGCGACTTGCTCACCGAGAACAGCAGGTGCCGGGTCTGTACACCCAGTCCGTCGAGGTACTCCTCGGCCACCATCGACCCGCGGTAGGCGACGGCCCACCCGTCGGTAGCGGTGGTGGCCATCACCTCGCCGACGGTGGTCGCCACCCCGTCGGTTCTGTTCACGGGAATATCCGCCACCGGAGCGCTGGCTGCGGGCAAGGCCGCGGCCGGCGCGGATCCGCGCGAGATCACCGCGGTCGGCACGAAATCTTCGACGTGCTGAAATGACCACTGCGAGTAGGGCTCCGACAGCCAGTTGTCCAGTGAGATGCCGGCCGGGACGCGACCGGGTTCGGCGCTGATCATGGACGCGGTATGGCGCAGCCGCTGCTCACGCTCGTGCGACGAGCCGCGAGACGATCGGCGCGGCCGGCGCCAGGGGTGTTGAGACGAACTTCGCCTTCATGCCTTTGACCCAGCGCTGGCAGCGTTCGGTGAGGTGGTAGTCGTCGCTCTGCAGGTGTCCGCGGGTGACGAGTACGCCGAGTTGGGCGCCCTCAGAGCGTAAGTCGCCGGGCGCCGCGACCCGCATGTAGAAGGCCTCGGACCCGTCGAGCAGCGTGGCCCAGTCGTTGGCGGACCGCGCAAAGGAGACGCGGCCGTCGTCGTCGATGCGCCATACGCCGGTACGTGGCGTCGCAGTGAAAAGCTCGATATCTGTTGAGGTTTCGTTGAGTATCACTTGGCTCCACACCTCGTCCTCGCCATAGCCCCGCTCCCAGCGCGCGTTGATCTCAGCGACGTCGACCTCGTACTCCACGTCCATGTACTCGAGCAGGTGAAAGAGGAACAGCGGCATGTCGGCGTAGGCCTCGGTCGTCAGGTTCGTCATCGGGCTCGCACCGGACAGGCGCGGGTTCACCTCACCGAGGTAGAGCTCCCCGGAGTCCAGGTCATGCAGAAGGTCCACCTCGAAGTAGCCGCGGTACCCCTCGCGGCTCAAAATGTCGCCCAGCTTTCCCACCATTTCGCGCGCGGCGTGCGTCTTTGCGGGCGGAAGAACCTCGCGCCAGATGTCATTGCCGCACCAGGCGCCCCGGTACGGAGTCAGCTCCGAGTAACCGACGAGACTCGTCATCGCGGGGCCAATCACTGTGCCGTGGCGAGTCACGGCACCCTCGATGCACACCTCGACATTGCGGATGCGCTTCATAACTTTGAACTCCTGCTGCGCGGTCAGGTCACCGGCATGCTCGTCCCAGTCGCCCTGACCGTGCACAAAGAACGTGCCGCTGCCGGCGTTGCCATATGGGATCGAGATGACCAGGTCTTCTCCCAATTCGGCGGTCTGCGCGAGCGCCAGCAGCTCCTCGTAGGAGCTGGCCCGCCCCATCACGTGCGGCACGCTCGGCACACCCGCCTCATCGGCCAGACGCGTCATGACGGTCTTGGAGCCCAACCGATTGCGCAGCTCCACCGAGGGGTGCATGACCTCGAGACCCGCCTGCCGCGCGAGGGCCTGCGTTTCTTGGTCCAGCATCACAAAGCATGCCTTAGCACCGGGGCCTCGGCCCGCGATGAACTCGAGCGTCTCCGGATCGGATAGGAGGTGGTTGCAGACATCCCCCATCGAGTCGAAATCGAGGCGGTCGCGGCGCCGGGGCACGAACACCCGCGAATGTGTGCCCTCGAAAGAGTCAAAGTACGTCAGGTAGAAAAAGTTTCGTATCCAGCGGTCGATCCCCAGCAGGTTGAACGGGGTCGGCGAGATGAAGTACAGCGGCACGGTGTTGGTGTGGAAGAACGCGCGAATGTCTGAGAGGCCGTGCAACACGCGGCGCGGCTCGGGCTCAAGCCTATTGGCGCCGGTCGAATCACTTACATCCATTCCGCCAGTGTGCGCCTTGCCCTTGGCCGTGTCGAAGTTACTTCGCGCACATTGGCAGTCACTTACCTGTGTCATCATGCGGACGTGTCGCTACGTGCTCGGGCCGCTTCCGCGTGGCGCATCCTGGGGCCGGGCTTCGTCACCGGGTCGTCCGACGACGACCCGTCGGGCATCCAAACCTATAGCCAGACCGGTGCACAGTTCGGCTACTCACAGCTTTGGGTGGCGGCTTGGACCTACCCGTTCATGAATGCGATCCAAGAAATTTGCGGGCGGATCGGCATGGTCACTGGCCGCGGCCTGGCGACAGTGCTGCGCGAGCACTACTCACGCCCAGTGCTCTATGTCGCCGTGCTGTTGCTGTTGACCGCAAACGTCGTCAATGTCGGGGCCGACCTCGGTGCGATGGCGGCGACCGGGCAGCTGCTGATTCACCTGCCCTTTCTGGCTTGGCTGGCTGTAATCGTCGGGATCTCTTTGGCGCTACAGGTTTTCGTGCCCTATCCCGCGTACGCCCGGTTCTTGAAATATGCATGCCTGACGCTGCTGGCCTACGTCGCAGCGGCATTCGTCGTCCACCATCCGTGGTGGCCAACTGTCGCAATGAGCGCATTCATCCCGCATATCGAATGGTCGGGCACCTACCTGCTGAACATCGTGGCCCTGCTCGGGACCACCATCACGCCCTACTGTTTCTTCTGGCAGGCCGACCAGGAGGCGGAGGAGGACTTCGCCCGCGGGCGGATGAGATTTTACGGCGCTGGTGTGCCCGTGCTGAATGGAAGCGACATCCGCAACATGCGCACCGACACCGCAGTCGGGATGGGCTTCTCCAATATCGTGCAGTTTTTCATCATCTTGACCTGCGCCTCCACTCTGCACGCGGCCGGCGTCCTGACCGTGGACACCCCCGATAAGGCTGCCTTGGCGCTGCGGCCCCTCGTCGGCGATCTGGCTTATCTGATGTTCGCGATCGGGATCATCGGGGTCGGCTTCCTGGCCGTACCCACGCTGACCGGTTCGGCCTCCTACGCGCTCTCCGAGGCACTGGGCTGGAAGGCCGGCCTGGGCTACACGTTCCGCCAGGCGCGGTCCTTCTATGTGGTGATCGCCTTGGCAACGCTTGTAGGCGCGGGCCTGAACTTCCTTGGGATTCCGCCGTTTCGGTTGCTCTACTACGCCGCGGCGGTCAACGGCGTACTCGCCCCGCCTCTGATGGCGATGATCACGCTGATCGGTAACAACCGGGCGATCATGGGCAGCCACGTCAATAACTGGTTCGCTAACCTGATGGGCTGGGCGATCGTCGTGATCATGGGTGTGTGCGCGCTGGCTTTGATCGGGTCTCTGGTCGCCGGCTTTTGACCAAGCGGCTTCAGGGCCTCTGGAACACTCGTGCTATGACAAAACCCCTTATCGGCGCACTGCTGGTGGCAGCGGCAGTAACCGCCGCTTCGCCGGCGCGGGCTGACGGCGATGCGAGCAACCTCGACAGTCTCGTCGCACAGGTCTACAACCAAGTTCAAAGAGGCTGCACGCCAAGAATTCCACCGCAATTCCAGCGGATCATCTGGGACGGGACCGGACCCACCGGTGGCGGCGGCACTGGACGCATCGTCGATGCCAACCCGGGCCTTGGTGGGCCGTTCAGCGCATGGTGGAACCTCGGCCCCGATGCCCCGGCGGGTGCCCGTTCGGTGCCCTCACTAGGCGGGCACGGCTACTGGGACATCACTCTCGAATTCTGCTAGCACTCGGAGTTGCAGTTATACGAGGTGCTTTCATGGCCGTCTTGACCGTGCGGGTCGAGGTCCCCGTATCCCTTTTTGTTGGTGATAATTCCGATCGAAGTGCAGCGGTTCATGCCGCGTCACGTATTGAAGAGGCCCAGTTCGAGGGTATGCGCGATCTGAGTGATCGCGGCCTGAGCACGCACGCTATTGCCTGCTTGGTCCAGTGGCGGCGAGTACGCGGCGATCGCCAATTTGCCGGGCGAAACCGCCACGAGGCCGCCTCCGACGCCACTCTTGGCGGGAAGCCCGACCGTGTAGGCCCAGTCGCCGGATGCGGTATACAGGCCTTCCATCGCCATCAAGGCCAACACGGGTGCCACGTTGGCTTTCGCGATCACACGTTTGGCGGTGACGGGGTTGACGCCTCCGTTGGCCAGGGTCGCGCCCATGATCGCGAGGTCGACGGTAGTGACCAGGGTCGAACACTGCAGGGTGTAGATGTCAACGGCCTCCATCGGCTCGCAGTACATGTATCCGCCGCAGAGCAACAGCCACGCGATCGCACGGTTTTGAAAGTTAGTGGCGCGCTCCGAGGCGACGATCTGTTCGCTGACGCTGATCGGACGACCCGCGAAAAGGCTTTGGATCTCAAGGATGGGCCCAGCGGTCATCTGCGTCGGTGGCCGAGACCAGGCTGGTTGTGTCATCGCACCTGCGTTGACCATCGGCGACATCGGTCTGTCGTTGTGAAGTTCCAGTGCCAGAACCGAATTGAACGCCTCACCCGTCGGGTCAGCGCCCACCTTGCGGTGAAACGCCCGCGGACCTACCTGCTCCATCGCGAGCGCCGCGGTGAACACCTTCGAGATCGACTCCAACGCGAACTGACATTCGGCATCGCCGGCCGAAAAACATCTGACCGTCAACGGTTGCCACGCAGATCCCTAAAACCTGCGATTGGAGCCTCAGCCAAGGCTGGTATGTAGCCGGCGTCCTTTCCGCCGCGTTTGTTCTTGTACTTGTTGTGT
>CAWICO010000018.1:0-132917 GCA_963834615.1 uncultured Actinomycetota bacterium | reverse complement strand
GACTTCATTTCGGGGCGCACCGCCCAGTGGTCTGGCTGGCGAGCTTGACGTACACGGGTTGACCGCTTCTGCCATTGACCTTCAGCACCGCGTCGCAGAGATAGAAGGTGAAGAAATCGCCATACATTCCTTGCCTGGCGAGCGCCTGATAGGCGTCGGGCAAGGTGTTGAGCAGGTCGTCGACGTAGTCGTGGTCGGCCAAGACGACGCTGTTGGCCCTGGCCGATTGCGCGACGGTGTTTTTGAACGGCGGGCGGCCCCGTTGCAGCAGATCCGCGATCGTCCCCGCCGCGGCGTCGCCGTAGGCCAGCGCGTTGCTGATGTCGCTTTTCCGGGCGGCTAGCCGCTCCACCAGGCCGGCCAACGAGGTGACGGCTTTGTCGAACTGCTGACTTTGATTCCCCAGTGAGCCCAGCACGGTGTTGAGGTTGACGATCACCTGCGAGATCAGCGCATCGCGATCCGCGAGCGTGTTGGTCACCGCGGTGGTTTGGGCCAGAAATGAGCCGATAGCCCCTCCTTGCCCCTGGAACGCCTGGATCAGTTGGCCGGTGAGGGCATTGACCTGTACCGGATCCAGCGCCCGAAACAGCGGGCGGAAGCCGCCGATCAATGCGTCCAGATCTAACGCTGGCTCGGTCCGGTCGACCGGGATACTTTGACCCGGCTTGAGGCTAGCGACTCCTCCTGCGCCTTCTTGCAATTGCAGGTAACGGTCGCCGACGAGGTTGTCGTAGCGGATCAGCGCCTTGGTGCCCAGGGTCAGCACCACGGTGTCGTCAGCCGAGAACTGGACGACCACGACGTTGTCGGGCCGTATTGAAATGTGTTTGACTTTGCCCACTTCCACTCCGGCGATGCGCACGAAGTCGCTCTGCTTGAGGCCGCTGATGTTGGTGAACTCGGCGTTGTAAGTCTGCTCCGGCTGAAACCGCAGCTGCGCGAATACCATGAACAACCCGAAAGTGACCACGCCGCAGGCTACGACGAAGATGATGAGGCGCCACAACGCACCAATGGTCTTGTCTCTCATGGCTGCATCCCTTTAATGCTTGTCGTCAGGGTGATGTCGGTGACGGCGGGCCGGGCGGCGGCGCTCCGGGCGGCGGCGGGTACAGCGGTGTTCCGTCCGGGCCATATAGCGGCGCACCGTATGGGGGCGCGCCCGGGTAGGGTATCGGGCCGATCGCCGGCGGTTTGTCTCCGCGGATACTGGGCGGTTGGGGCGTGCCGCGAGTCACCGGGAAGAAGTCCATATAAAAGGGGTGACCGATACCGGGGTTGGGTCGGATGTCCAAACCGGTGCCCCAGCCCGTGTTGGTGACCAACTGGCGTACCGGATAGTTCTTGGAGGCGTCCGGCAGTGAACCGCACCCGGGTTTGCCGCCGGGACCGCCTTTGGCGGCCACTATCGGCAGATTGTCGGGGTATCGGTAGGGGTCGTCGCCGAATAGCAGGCCATCGTCGATCTGGATGGTGCGGCCGTTGCCGCCGGCGCTCTCGTAAGCTCCGTTGTCCAGTGACCACTTGGCACCCATGAGCAGACAGGTGAATTCGGGGTTGTATTTCATCAACAGGTCGGTCGTCGGTTTCAGAACGTTGATCGCTTGCACCAGATTTCCGCGGTTTGGGCCGATTAGCTCGATTCCAGCTTGGGAGAACCCGATCGCGTTGAGCAGCAACGTTTCGAGTTCTGCTGAGTGCGAGGTGACCGTCGTAGCCGTCACACTGGCGGCATCGAGGGTAGCCAGAATATGCTGCGCCGCAGCACTGTACGCGTCACTGCCGCGCTTGATTGACCGCAGGTCTTGGCGGACTGTTCCCATCCGTGGGTTGACCGCACCGAGCACGTGGTTAGCGGCGGTGGTGGCCTCACCGATGCGTTGACCGCGGCCACGTACCGCCTCGGCGAAGGCCGTCAGCACCGCGTTCAGCTTGGGTGGGTCGATTTGGTGCAAAACGTCGACGAGGCTCTGGAAAACGGTGTTGACTTCGGTGCTGACGTTCTTGGACCGCAACACCGTCCCAGCCGAAATATGTTGCGGGCTGGGGTTATCCGGATAGATCAGATCGACGTACTTGGCACCGAAAATGGTGGTCGCGCGGATCTGTGCTTCCGCGTTGGCGGGAATGTCACCGATCTGGGCGGGAAACAACTCCAGCTGGAGACGAACCGGGTTCTGCCCGCCACGAACGCCCGCAACGCGACCCACTTGCACACCGCGCATCTTGACCTTGGCGCCCGATTCCATGGCCACCCCGGCGCGGTCTGATGTCAAGGTGACCGGCACATAGGTTGTCAACGTCCCGGCGAATGCGGCCGAACACACCCACATCAGTGCCGAGACAACCGCAATCAAAAGCGCTGTCCACCACGCAGGGTGGATCCGGTAGTGCTCTGCGGTGCCGTCCACGCGCTAGCCCGAGAGGTTGAAGTTGCCGGACTGACCGTAGATCGCCAGTGAGAGGAAGACGGTCAATACCGCCGACGACACCAACGAGGTACGCACTGCCCGGCCTACCGCCTCACCGACGCCGGCCGGCCCTCCGGAAGCGGTGAACCCGTAGTAGGTGTGCACCAGCATGATGACGAGACCCAACGTGACGGCCAGGAAGAATGACCAGATCAAACTGGACGGGTACAAAAATGCGTTGAAGTAGTGGTCGTACACGCCGGCCGACTGGCCGTAGATGCGGGTGGTGCACAGCCGGGCTGCCAGGAAGCCGGACAACGCTGCGATGCAATACAGCGGGACCACGACAATCACCCCGGCCACCACGCGGGTGGACGCCAGATAAGCGATCGAGCGGATACCCATGACTTCAAGGGCGTCGATTTCCTCATTGATGCGCATCGCGCCCAGTTGAGCAGTGGCGCCGGCGCCGATGGTGGCGGCCAGCGCGACCGCCGCCGTCAGGGGCGCAGCCAGCCGGACATTGAAGTAGGCCGACGCGAATCCGGTCAGTGCCTCCACGCCGATATCGGCCAATTGGTTGTAACCGGCCACCGAGACCAGCGCCCCGGTCGTCATGGTCAAAAAGCCGACGATCACGACGGTGCCGCCGATCACCGCGAGCGCACCGGTACCCAAACCCATCTGCGCGATCAAGCGAAGCAGCTCGGAGCGGTAGTGCACGAATACATCCACGCTGTAGCGCAGAGTCTTGGCGTAGAAACGTGTCTGGATACCGACCCTGGTCCAGCCGGCCCCCCACTGCCGGATCTTGCGCGAGGTGCGGGGCAGCCGCGCACTTGCGACGGTCACGACGTCACCTTCACGCCCACCGCCGTGGCAACGATGTTGATCGCGAACAGCGCCATGAACGTGTAGACGACGGTTTCGTTGACTGCGTTGCCGACGCCGGCCGGGCCGCCCCCGACCGAAATGCCCTTGTAGCACGCGACCAACCCGGCCGCCAGACCGAACAGCGCCGCCTTGATCATCGCGGTCAGCACATCGGGAGCTCGGGTGAGCACCGTCATACCGGACGCATAGGCCCCGGGGGTGACGTGTTGGACGAACACCGAGAAGATGAATCCGCCTACCAAGCCGACCAGGATCACGACCGAGGACAGCAGCACCGCGACGAGGGTCGCCGCGAGCACGCGTGGCACCACCAGTTTCTGAATCGGGTTGATGCCCATCACCCGTAGCGCGTCGACTTCCTCTCGAATCGTGCGGGCTCCCAGGTCGGCACACATCGCTGTCGCACCGGCACCGGCGACCACCAGGACGGTCACGATCGGGCCGATCTGCGTGACGGTGGCGAACGCCGCGGTTGTACCACTGAAATCGGCGGCTCCGAACTCCAGCAGCAGGATGTTGAACGTGAACACCACCAGCACCGAGTACGGCACCGCCAACATCAGTGTCGGCAGCAGCGATACCCGTGCTACGAACCAGGATTGGTCCACAAACTCACGCCAGGCGAACGGTTTACGTGGAATCAGCACCAGTACGTCCAGCGCCATCGCGAAGAAGCCGCCCAGGGCTGCGGCGGGCTTCCATGCCGGGGTCAACGTGATCATGAGTTACACACCCCGGCAACGGCTTTCACAGGGACGCTCAGCGCCGTCAGCCCGGATTGTCCAACGCCGGGGATCGCGCAACGGCAATATAGCTCGCATATGCGGCGCACCCTCCTGCTAATTCACCATGCTGAATCAGCGCGACTGCCAGTAGTCTGTGGCGGCTTGGGCCGCGTGTCAAGAGATTCAGCACTATTAAACATGTTGAATTTGGCTGGGTGGCCGGTATCCTGGTCCGGCTGGCACACAGCGGAAGGCAGACCTTGATGACGACCGACCCACCCGCCCTACGGCGCAAGGATTGGGAGCGCCCGCGTTTCGATCGCCACCAGACGCGCCCAGAACAGGCGGCCGAACACTTGGCGGCGCTGGCCGCTTCAGCTGAACCCGGCGATCGTCTCGGAACGAAGGAGGAGCTACGGGACGGCTGCGGGGTGGCGGTCGGCACCTTCAACGAAGCACTGCGAATGGTTCAGGCCCGGGGGCTGGTCACCGTGCGTTCGGGCCCCGGCGGTGGTTTGTTCGCCAGCCGCCAGTCGCCAATGGTGCGCCTCGGCAATTCGATGCTGACCGTTGACGACGATGCCACCTCCGTTGCCGAAGCCGTGCGACTGCGCGAAGCCTTGGATCCATTGCTGGTAGAAGACGCACTGGAATTTGCGTCGGACCACGACATCGACGCTCTGCGTGACCCACTGGATCACATGAAGGTCGCCGTAGGCAACGCGGACGGCACCGCGTTCGCGCGAGCAGACCGAAACCTGTACGCCCGCATAGCTGACATCAGCCCGAGCGCCATCTTGCGATCGTTGTATCCAATGCTGCTCGACGTCATCGAGTCGCACCTGCTGTCGGCGCGGCCCATCGATGATGACCATCTACCCGATGACATTAATGCCCGCTACGAACTTCACGCCGCGTTGGTCGATGCGATCGCCGACCGTGATCTGCGCGCCCTGGACTTGATCCGCGAAAACCGCACGTTAAAACCGTGTCGCTAACTCGATAGTTAGGTCTTATTCCGCTGGGTGCGCGGAAAATTTTGCGTCGCGTCGTGCGGTTCACATATACCGGCACCTCGTTGGGTACGGCGGTGTCGATAGCCAACGCGACGTGGTTTCGCCCGAAGTTAGTCGTCAAATGCGAAGAAGCGCTTCGGCGTTGGCGTGTGCGATGGCATGAGTGTCGTCTTCGGACAGACCTGCCCGTTCCAGAGAGGTGGAGACGTCGTGGCGCACGATGTAGGGGAAGTCCTCCGAGTAGATAATGCGATCGGCACCCAGCTCGGCCGTCATGTAATTCAGCTGATTCTGGCTGTACATCCCCGATGGCGGGTAATCCACACCTGTTGGCGGTAGTAGTCGCTCGGGGCTCGTTCAAGTCCGTTGGACACCGAGCCAAAGGTTTCGTCGAGCCGTTCGAGGTAGAAGGCGGCCAGCTCGTCCCAATTTGGCGGGCGCCACTGCGATGTGCGCCGACCTCGGGGAAAGGACGATCCGCGAAGAAGTTGATGCCATGCGCGTTATGGGCATCAACCCGATTCAGGCGCTCGTCGTGCCACGACACCCTGTCGGGTCAAGACGTCCCGCAGCTGCCGCCGGGGGCAGCGCCGCCGCCCGGCGCGCCGGCAGCCGCGAAGGGCCCCCACCGATCGCCCCAGCCGAGTACGACCCGTCAACCGCCAACTACGTCGGCCACGAAGGGCGCGTGTACAACCAGTCGCGCGTAGCGCGGCAACGTCATGGGCCGACGCGCGCTCGATGGCGCCTTCGATCGATAGCGGATCCAGTGCGTTGCGCAGCCGCACCGCATCGGGCACGGACGCTGCATCGTCGCTAAGGGACAGCATCGAGTTAGCGAGGCGCACCGCCGCCGATTGACAGCTTACAACAAACTGCCGCCTGGGCCGGATCGCACCGTGATCAGTCCGCGCGCCTGAACTATCCGCAGTGCCTCGTTAAATGCGCCGACCGAAACGCGCATGAGGCACGGAGGTCATCCTCGCTTTCCAATCGCTTCCCGGGTTCCAGTGACGCGGGCAGCGTGGCCAACTGGTCGGCAGCCTGTTCGGGCCGCATCGGGTGCCGATGGGCGAGGCGAGGCTCCCACCGGCGACCACCAACACCCTCACAATCGGACCGATCTGGGTCACCGTGGCGAACGCCGCGGTTGTACCGCTGAAATCTGCCGCTCCAAAATCCAGCAGCAGGATGTTGAACGTGAAGACGACCAGCACCGGATACGACATGGCCAGCATCACCGTCGGCAGCAGCGATACCCCTGAGGTGCACCGGGATTGGCCGCCAAGCCTGCCTCCGCGGAACGGGCTAGCGGTGCAAATGCCGGGCCACATTGGACTAACAGGCATATATCGTAGCTCGATGGGAACCCGCGCGGTGCAGGACGATACTTCAAAGATGATGTGCGACGAATTCGCGGCGACTCAGGTGGTGCTTAGGGAGCGCGAAGCGCGTGACCGTTGCTGGTGGACTGAAATGGCGGATTGCTTTCACGACGAGTCCAGTGTCACGATCAGCTGGTTTCAGGGTTCCGGCGCCGATTTCGTTGCGCGGTCCAAGGCGATGACCGAGCGCGGCGTGTCGTCGCGTCATCGGCTTGGGCCTCCGACCGTCCGGATTCACTCCGACCGCGCTGTGGTGATCCTGCCCGCAGTCGTCGAAACCTATCCGAACGTCGATGGTGTGGCATGCGCGTTGAACGCATATTGCCGGCTCCTATACCGCGTAATGAAGGCAGATGATGTGTGGAAGGTCTCGGTAATAGAGGTCGTCTACGAGCGCGACGACCTTCGCCCGCTGGTACCCGGGGCGCGCATCGCCGTCGACGATGCGGAGCTGGCCAGCCTGCGTGCTCCGTATCGGTTCGTGGCGTGGACGATGGGCAAGTCGGGTTTCACCATCAGCCAGGAACTGCCGGGCGACGATCGCCCGGCCGCGGTCGACGCATTACATGTCGACGCTTTCAAGTGGGCTGGAATTCCGTGGCCTGGCGGCAGCCCGACCCCGCCCGCGTCGCACTCCTAATCGCTGTATCCGACAGCGCAGTGGCCGGTGGCCTGCCCACGGATATGCGATGGCTGGCAGTCAATGCCTTGACGCACCGGACTGGATCGCCCGCCTAAGCTCCTCAGTGACCTCGGCGACGACCGAGCGCGACGAGATCGGCCGTATATCGGCGTTGGAAGAGGTCAACAGCTGTCTCTCTTCTTGATCACGAGCTCAGAGCGACCATTCGAAGAATAGCGACTATATATCGATTTGTTGCGGATCTAGACGCTGGCCGAGGTGGCTCTGGCTAGCAAAATGCCTAATCAACATCGATATCTGCCCTTCTGGCACGCGCAGGACGCGGCACCTTGCTGTTATCACATATCGCTGTAAACTGTGTCCTACGCCACAGTCGCGCCCTCGAGGCGTATGGGCGCCGGCACGCCGAAATAGGTTGGGGGACAACTTCGTTCGGCCGGACGACATCGACAGCGGTCGACATCGTCGGAGGCGCGCGATCGGGACAGCGGCCGCTGCCCCCGGCGGACAACTGACAGAACACACCAATCCGGCGACAGAGAGGCACGGGGAGATGACGACAGCGAGTGAAGTAATCGAATACTCCGAGATTCCGGCACGGGCAAAGAAGGTACTGGAGGGATTCCTGCCTCCCGAAGATAAGATCGCCGCCCGGGTCGCCGAATTGGGCCAGGTTCCCGCACGCGCATTCGACTCTGACGGCGATCAGGAAGTGCTGGACGGAGTGACCTTCACACACCACTTCGTCGATGCGCCCGGTGACGAGGAGACCATCAGATTTCACTACGTTGAGGCCGGACAGGGTGAGCCCATAGTGTTCCTACACGGAATTCCCGACTCGTGGTTTCAGTGGCATCACCAGATGGCCGCGTTGTCCGCAACGCACCGCTGTATCGCGTTCGACCTAAAGGGCTACGGCCAGTCCGGGACCGCCATCGGCGACTACCGTCACGAGGCTGCTGCGGAGCAACTGCTGCGCGCCATCGATCTCGCTGGCGTCGACAAGTTCAACGTCGTCACACACGACCGGGGTACCGTCCAAGCCGACTTCATCGTCGCCAAACACCCGGCCCGGGTGTTGCGGTACGGACGGGGCGAGCAACACCTGTACCACTTCCACCCTGATCTGGCCCCGCAGGGCGCGCTGTTTGCCGACGCCCCCCACTCCGGGTTGATGGACGACCCTGCTCACTTCGTCACCTGGGTTTACACCTGGATCTGTAAGTACCGCGTGCCCGACGCCGAGATGCGCCGGACGATTCAGGAATTCTCGTACCCCGATGTCAACCGGGCGGTGCCGCGTTACTTCAACTCGCAGTCGTTCAGACAGGAGTGGTTGCGACGCCGCAGAGACCTCCTGCCGGCATGGAAATGCCCGGTAATGATCATCGAGGGCTACGACAGCAAGACTCAGCCGCGCGAATTCTACGAAAACTCACGTGAATACATTCCCAATGCGGCCAGCGTGGCTGTCGAATACGTCGATGCCGGCCACTTCTGGTCAATGGAGCGCCCTGAAGCGGTCACGGCCCTTATCAGGAAATTGCTGGAGATGTAACGGTCGGCATACCCGGCGGAGACGCCATGCGCCCAAGCATTGGCTACTCCGCCAAAAGCCAGTGGGCGGACATCGTTGACTCGTGCTTGCTGTAGCCGGGTGCTCGGTTCCGGCCATGCCACGCACGGACAGGGCGGAGTTGGCCATCCGTGGCACTTTCGTTGCGGCTTTCGAGAAACCCACAACGCAAGTTTCGATACGGGCCGTCAGCATTCAAGGCTATTCGCGCTTGTCTCAGATGAGGTCTGTTTCAAGACAACGTGGGCGGGCCTCGCGTAGCCGAGCAAGAAGCGTGTCCTATGACGACGTCCAGGCAGATCGGCCGGTGTTCTGCGTCGGTGCCGTGAGAATCACCCGCTCAGAGCAGTCTCAGCTGTCCACGACAGTCGCCGAGTGGGGCCGTTGTTCCCAGCGTATGGCGACGAGTGCTTCCAGGAATGCTTCTGCTAGCGGCGACCAACTCCGGCGGGTGAAGGCTACGATTTGACGAACCAGTGGCGACTTCAGACTTCGTACATCAGCGTCGAGGCCGAGTGGTAGGACGTTGCTGGGGACCATCGTCACTCCCAGGCTGCAGGCCGAGAGATGCGCGGCCGCCGCCACTTGTCCTGTTTGCGCAGCGGCCCGGGGAACGAAGCCGGCGCGCGCGCAGGCAGTCTCAATCAGGTGCGTCAAACCATGGTCGGGCCCGTAGAGAACCCAATCGCGGTCTGCGAGTTCCTCGAGCGATATCGCCCGCTTGCTTTTCGTCAACGGGTCCGACCGGGGCAAGACGACGACGAACTCTTCCCATCCCAGAGCAACCAGCGGGCCTTTCCAGTGGGGCGGGCGAGGTCCGACTGCTATGTCACCGACACCCGCTCGCACCGCGTCGTCGAGTGCCTGACGGTGTGTGAACTCGCGCAGGGCAATCCTGGTCGACGGATGGTTTGCATGCCACAGTTCAAAAGCTGGTGGTAACAATCCGAAGGCTACCGACGTCACGGTAGCTACTTCGAGTTCTCCACCTTCGAGTCCGAACACGCTGCGCGCATTGCGCTTTGCGCGATCGGCATGTTTGATGGCAGCGCGCGCCTCGGGCAGGAACTCTTTGCCGGCCGCGGTAAGTCGAACGCCCTTGGGTATGCGCTCCAGTAACGCTCCGCCGAGTTCGTGTTCGAGGCTCTTCATGTATTGCGAGAGCGAGGGCTGAGCCACGAGAAGTCGCTCCGCTGCGCGAGTGAAGGAACCCTCTTCGGCGATGGACACAAAGTAACGAAGCTGCAGAAGGTTCACCACATGACTATACCGTTTGCTTATAGAGAATTGGGAAATCTCGTCTTTGTAATATATCGACGGGGCGGCGAAGGTTAGTGGCATGACGACAACGAAGGAGAAGTCGATGTCAGCTAAGAACCAGCCGTCCCGAGTTCTGGTGACGGGCGCAAGCGGCAATATAGGCGGTGCGGTGGCCACGGCGCTCGATGGCACTCACGGTGAAGTTATCGCGGTCCGGGCCTCCCGTCGTCGCGAGACAGTCGAAAAGTGGGAACAGCGAGGCATGGCCGCCGTTTTCCTCGACCTCGACGACCCGGAGACCTTCCCTGCCGCCCTCGATGGCATCGACCGAGTGTTTCTCTCGGCGGGTTATACATCGGCGATGAACGAGCAGGGCAAAACGCTGGTCGACGCTGCGGAAGACGCGGCGGTCAACTTCATCGTCCACCTTGGTGTGTTCGGCAACGGCCGCTCCACCGACCCGCACTTCGCCTGGCACGAGCTGGTTGAGCGCTACATCAAGGGCAGTTCCCTCGCCTGGGCCAACGTGCACCCGCACGTGTTCATGGAGAACCTGCTGACCGTCAATCGGTTGCAAAACGGCGCCTTCGTGTGGGCGGCCGGTAACAAACGGGTCGGCTGGGTCGCCGCCGACGACATCGCCGCGGTCATCGCCAAACTCCTCGCCGAAGGCCCCAAGGTCCACGCCGGCCACGACTACTTCTTGTCCACTGACCTGCTCAACGCCACCGAGATCGCCGCAATCTTGTCCTCCGCACTGGATCGGGAGCTACCGGCTGTGGTCATCACTCCCCAGGAGCTCCGCAACCTCGTCGACGCCGGCCAAGTCGCTGTCCCCGCCCAATATGACGCCGCCTACGCAGCCAGCGCGCTGAACTGGCTGGAGCAAACCTACGACGGCCGCATGAATTACTCCGCCGTCGTCACCAGCACCGTGACCGACCTGCTTAGCCGCGAACCGATTCACCTCGCGCAATGGGCGCAGTCGCACCGATCCGAGCTGCTCGACCAACTCGCTTAGCCGGCCGCTGTGTCGCGCACCAAAAGAATGGCTCGCCATGGGAACACCCGTCGGTGACACCACACAACGGTCTGGAAAGGAAACATCCGATGGCCAAACCTTCGGTCCGCGTTGTTCGGCGTGACCAGCTCTCCGATGACACCCCGCAGACCCCGGGGCTGCTCCGGGAGGTCGCGTTCGACAGCCGCAACCCCGACGCCAAGGTGCTGAGCGCCTTTCTTAGTACAGTGCTACCCGGCGCAGCGACCGGTGCGCACCACCATGGCGATCAGGAGACCATCCTGTACGTGCTTGAAGGTACCGCCAGGTACCGATGGGGTGATCGTCTGGAGCATGTCGCTGAGGCGGGTCCAGGAGACTTCGTTTTCATTCCCGCGCACACGGTGCACCAGGAGATCAACGCATCCGCCGAGCGCCAGACCGTCTGGGTTGTGACCCGTTCGGATCCCGATCCGATCGTGGTCAACCTCCCGGAGCTGGACAAGTTCGCCGAGCCGGCCGCCCGAAAGTACCCCCACCCCTGACCCCGTCACGGCCCGGCATCCGTCCCCGCGAGGCCACCGGCAAGCCTGCGCGTCGCAGTGGACCCCATCACTGAGAGTGGCCGACCGGCAGAGCGCTGTCCGCAGCCACATGCCGATGCGGACGATTACGTGATTTGGTCGTTATACCTCGCCTCGCGGGGGCACTCGGTGATCGGACTCGACGGCTCCGCGGCGGCCATCGATCGGGCTCGGGCCAAAGCCCAACGACGTGGCGTCGGCGCCGCCTTCGCGCAAGCCGATGCCCGCAAGCTTGCCGGCTACCGCGGCCAGTTCGACACCGTCATCGACTCAGGCCTGCTACACGTTTTCGACGACGCCGACCGCGCCCGCTATCTAGCCGCCCTCCGAGAAAGCTGCCGAACAAATGCGCGGGTGCACATCCTGGCGATCAGCGACGCCCCTCCCCGGGCCCCGGACCTCAACGCCTCACCGAACAACAACTGTGCGAATCGTTCGCCAAAGGCTGGGACATCGAACAGTTGCGCCGGGTGCAGATGCGCGGCGCACTTCCTGGCTCCGCGTTGACCACGCTGCCGGCCTGGCTGCTCACTTCTCGCCCTCAATAACCCTCACGCGGTTGTGAGTTCCACCTAGCACCGCAGCACCAGCAATTGCCCTGCACACATTCCTAATTCGCCGCACCCCCGGCGCATACCGTGACACCCCGACAGGGTGGTCAGCCGCGACGCGCGCGCCGCTACCTCAACTGCAGCGCCTCGACGGGCCCGGACAGTGCGGCCTTGAAGTGGCGGGTGACGTCGTCGGCGAGGATCTCAGTGTCTCCGCGCGCGATGCCGTCGAGGATGTCGCGGGCGACCTGACGGGGGTCGTTCTTGGGGGCGTCGACGTCGGCGACCATGTCGGTGTCGGTGTAGCCCAGGTGAACTCCAGTGACGAGCGTGTGCTGGCCTTCGAGTTCCATGCGCAGCGAGTTGGTCGCCGACCAGAACGCCGCTTTGGAGTCACCGTAGGCTCCCGAGCCGGCGACCCAAGCCAAGACCGAGTGAATGTCGACCAACGCTCCGCCGCCGTTGCGGTCCAGGATCGGGGCGAACGCCTTGGCGATCCGCAGGGCGCCGAAGTAGTTGGTTTCAAACACCATCCGGACATCGTCGAGGTCACTGGCAAGCAGGCTGGGTACCCCGATGGTACCGGCGTTGTTGACCACGATGTTCGCGTCGGGGGCGGCATCGGCCAGTGCGGCCACCGATTCGGGATCGGTGACGTCCAGGGGCACACTCACCACACGAGGGTCGTGGCTGAGCTTGGGTGTGCGTGCGGTGGCGTACACCTTGGCCGCGCCGCGCGCCAGCAGCTCCTCGACAATGGCCTTGCCGAGACCGCGCTGTCCGCCGGTGACCACGACCGTCGATCCGTTGATGTTGACCACGATGATTCTCCTTATGACGTAGGTAAAAGACGTTTGCTTACGTCAAGCTAGTTGACCGTGGTGACATAGTCAAGTACTTTTTAGCTATGTCAGTATTGTGGTCTGCGTCGGATCGGTTCGGACTCGCGATGGCACCCCGCGGTGCGGCGTTGGTCCAAGATTTCCTCAACACCAAGGCCATCGGGGACCATCCAGATCTGCTGGCCGACCCGGTGCTGGCGCAGTCTTGGCTGACGACCGCCGTGCAGGCATGGTCGACGACCCGCGGCGACGACATGCACCCGCCCACGCTGAGCGCGGCCGACGTCACCAAACTCGGCGCGCTTCGCGCCGCCATCGCGGACCTCATCACCGGAGACGAGAGTGGCAGTCCCGCAATCAGTTCCGTCCCGGCATCCTTCGCGCTTTCCGATAGCGGTGAAGTGCGGTTAGAGCCTGCCGGTAGCGGCTGGCGATGGCTGGCCTCCGCGCTGTGGAGCGAGATTCTGCTGAGCCAACAGACCGGCACCTGGCGGCGGATCAAACAGTGCCACAACCCTGATTGCCGATCCACCTTTTACGACCGGTCCAAAAACAACAGCGGTGTCTGGCACAACGTCAAGGTATGCGGGAACGCCGCGAACCTACGTGCCTCCCGTGCCCGTCGACGCCAGCACAGCGACTCGAAAAAGTGAGGTCGATTAGCCCAGCGACGCGGCGGCCGCGATCGATCTCGAGTTGAGCGTGCCAAATCTCCCGCTCAAGAATGGGGTCCACGGGTATGGCATCTCGTTGCGGCGCAACATCGGGATGGTCCATGGTGGATCGTAGAACCGCGCGGTGGCGCCCCGGTCGGCTCGAAACCCGTGTCTCGCAAGGTCTGCATCAGCGCAGCAGTCTGGGATGCGACCGCGCGTGGGCTTTACTGCCGGAAAACCGGCGCACAGCATGGTCTGTACCGAGACCGTAACGAGCCGCACCGCCTGGTCATGGAGTCAGAAGTGCTATGCCGACCTCACTTGCGCGCCCTACAACGGACGCAGACTGGTAGCGCCCGCGAGCGTCTCAGCGCTGTGCAACTGGCACCGCGCACGGCGGAATCGCCCGATGCCGCCGAGGAGCTCGCGGGTTGCGCGCGCAGACCGGCCGACTCAAGCGGCTGTCAGCCGAGGCCGAACTGGAGCAAAGATGCGCTGCGCGGAACCTCCACAACTTCTCGGCGACGAGCCAAGCCGAGCGATGTGTGCGTGCATCACCTGATTGGACGGGGGCTCAGCTCGGCGACGACTGGCTGCGCGGGGCTCACCAGCGCTGCACCGCCGGCGGTGTCTGGGGCTGTCTTGATGAATCCGAACCAGCAGAGCCGTCGTCGTCATCCTTGGATTCTTCGTCCTGGTGGGGCTGGGCGCCGAAGGTGACGTCGATGTCTTGGAAGCCCTTGCTGCGTTGAGCTGTGGCCTGATCGGTGTAAGCCTGGCGGTCGGCGTCGGTGAGGTCGACATCGTCGGTGAACGGGCTCAACAGCGCCCGCGGATGCAACCGATCAACCCGCACCACGTTGATCTCCACGCACAGCACCACCACGGTGGCGGTCAGGTACAAAAACGCCAGCATCCCCAACACCAACGCGAACACCCCGTTGCTCGCGCTCGCACTCTTGACGACGTGCCCGACGTATACGGCGCCGAAGGACTGCAATAGCTGCCAGCCCAGTGCGGCGATCACCGCACCCGGCACAAGCTGTCTGACCGCCAATTCCCGATCGGTGCTGACGCGGAACGCCAAGAGGAATGCCGCCGTGTTCGCGGCGATCGACGCCGACAAGACCGCCACCTTGACCACGGCGCCAAATGCACCCGCCCCGCCGCTGATCGCCGAAAGCACCGTGGTGCCCAGTAACGCTCCGCCGACGGTGACCAACAGCAGCAGGCTGCGTCCCCGAGCCACCAAGGGATCGGGCCGTTTGTTCTTCGGGACCGCCCAGACCGTGTTCATCGCGTTTTGCAGGGCTTGGCCCACTCCGAGACCCCCGTATAGGGCGCCGAGTACCCCGACGATCACCCCGGTAATGCCGCCGCCGATCTGTTTAGGTTCACCCAGTTGCGGCCCGATCACCGGAAACTGGCTCAACGCCGAATGCAGCACCCGATCGTGCACCGCCGGGTGACCGACCAGCACCCAGCCCAACACCGTCGACGACAGGAGCAGCATCGGAAACAGCGAGACGAACGCGTAGTAAGCGATCAACGCCGCCAGATAGTTGCCCTGATCGTCGACGTACTTGTAGAGCACCGCCAGCGGAAACCCGAACACGGGATGGCGCCGCTGCAACTCGTCCAAGCGGCTGCTCATCCCCATTAGCAGTCTCCGCTCGAAGATTCGCCGACTGGCGCGAATGTGCGAGGAAGTGTACCCACCAGCAGGCAATACGAACCTCACACGAAAGGTCTGTGAAGGGTCTAAATTCATCTTCAGCGACAACGAGTTTGATTAATGCGAGGCTAGCAATCGATGCCGGAGCGCAGGTTGCTGCGTAGCGACACCGGGGTTCACTGTCGTGGAGTTCTCCCGCAGTGACCAGACCTGTGTAAAACCACCGGCCCAGCACTCCGCCATGGCGGTTGCTACGCCCGCCGACATCGACAACCGCGCGCAGCGCAGCCGGCATGCCCGCCTGTGCGCGCTTGAAATGGCTTGCCAGCGCTAGCCGTAACCTCTGTAGTTCAAGCAGGTCTGGGGTATCGACGCCACCACGGACGGTTACCGGAACTGTCCCGGGGTCCCGACTCAGCGCTTAAACTGCCGGCCGCCGCGGATGCGGACTGTCCCGGATGTTAAGTAACTCGTAAACGATGAACTATGTAATATCTTCCTGGTGGCCGAATCCAGCGACGAGCCGGGTCGAGCCACCAAAGTTCATCACGTGGTCTTCGCGGTGACGGCAGGACAGCTTAGTGAGACCGCGCAATTCTTCTCGGAGTTGGGTTTTCGCTTCCAGACCATCGAGCTCGAGGACGTGGGCCTGCGGGTCTTGCTGGACTGGGACGGCGGCCTGGAATTAGTGACACCGCTGGGGCTTGACGAGACCGGCGGGGTTGCTCAGTTTTTACAGCGCAACGGACCCGGCGTGTATTCGGCGGTGATCCGGGTCGGCGACGCCGCGGCCGCCGAGCAGGTGGCGCGGCGATATGGTGCACGGACTCAGTTCCAGCAGCACCGCGGCGGTGACGGATTCGAGCTCGACGAGATCGAGATCTCGGTGCTGGGACTCCCGTTGACGTTGCTGTCCACCGATCTGCCGTAATCCCGTTCACCCGCTACGCGACTCGACGTAGGCGGTGATCACGTCGATCAGCGCCTGGCGGTCGCGAGAGGAGTCCACGGGTTCTGGCCACACCATCTGTGCGACCGCCAGGCCGCGCAGGGTGGCCCAGATGAGGTTGCCGATCCGGCCGGCGTGTGGGGCGGACAGATTTTCGCCCAGGTGTATACCGAGACTTGTCAGGGTGGCCATCAGGTCGGCGAGGTGGGTGTTGGCGACGGCGCCGCGGAGGCCGCGGGTCGAGATGAGAATCTCCAGGGCCGCCATCGATGTGGGGCTGGAGAACGCGTCCCAGATCGTGTCGATGACGAATTCGGTGCGCGCCCGCACGCTGCCCTCGCGGACGGCCTGCGACGGTAACTCGTCCAGCGCTGCGATCAGTTCGCCAAAACCCTTGTCCACGACCGCCATCAACAGGCCATCCAGGTCGCCGAAGTGATACTGGACCACGCCCCAAGTCACGCCGGCGCGGTCGGTGATGTGCCGGACGCTGGGCGGCGCAAATCCCTCGTCGAGGATGCAGCGCACCGTCTCGTCGATGACGATTGCGCGGGTGCGTTCGGCGCGCGCTTGGGTGCCGGTGGGTGGCCGGCGGGGTGCGGTCATGGCGTTGGAGTCACCACAGCACACCACGCACGTGGTCGGTGGGCCGCAAATCGTGCGCGGCGAGGATTCCGCTCGACGCCCGACACACGGCGTCAATGACGTTCACGGCTCGAGCCGCGGTGGCGATGACACCGCCCTGGTTGTGGTCGATGCCCGAAACACCTACGTGGGTGTTGATCTCGACGCCAGGGCTGCCCTCGACGCGCACGCGATGTACGCCGGGATGTCCATCGGGTGGATATGGCCAATCCGGAGCGGCGGCATCGGTGAGCCGGTTGACGTGTTCCATGGTGATGATCACCTCGCCGCCGCGCAGGCCTTCGACCGCGAAGCGGACCGCGGCCACGGTGCCCGGTTCGACCGTCATCATGGTGCACTGGATCGGGGCGGGCGTGATCCACTTCTCGACTCGCTCACGGACCTCGTCCAGTTCGATGCCGAGATCGACGGCCAGACTGCGCACTTGGGCGCCCCACATCGACGTGAGGACACCGGGCGTGAACATCACCGGTGTGTGGTCCGGCGCAGTTCCGAAACCGAAACTGACACCGGTGAATTCGGCGTCGTCGTAGGTGCCGTAGTCGAAAATCTCCTGCACGATGATTGCGCAAGCCTGGGCCGTGAGGCTCAGCGCGGTGTAGACCAGGGTATCGCCGGAGAACCCCGGGTCGATTCCGTTGATGTACAACGTGGTGTCGCCCTCGGAGCAGGCACGTGCCAGCGGCTCGCGCAACCAATTGTCGGCCTGTTCGGGCGCCACCAGCCAGACGAACGACGTCCCAACGACATTCGTGCCTGCCCGCAGAAACCGACTCATCTCGGCTAATGCGTCGTGCGGGCGGGTCTCGGCTTGTGAGGTGTAGACCACGCAGTCTGCGTTCAGGGCTGTCAGCGCGTCGATGTCGTCGGTGGCCAAGACTCCGGTGCGTCGGTCGAGTCCGCACAGGTCCGCGGCGTCGCGCCCGATCTTGGTACGTCCGCGTGCGTGGACGCCGACGAGTTCCAGATCGGGACGCTCGATGATACTACGTAAAGCGTGCACCCCGACATTGCCGGTGGAGAATTGAATGATCCGACGGGTCATTGATGCGCTGCCCTAGTCGAGTGCCGGCGGTACCGGCCATAGTGGTGCGCTCATCTCGTCCCAGGAAGCGTAGTGGCCGGGTTGGTTGCCGGATCTCAGTGCCGCCATACGCTGGTCGAACTGAGGTGAGTTCGTGCCGTCGCGCAAGATCTGCATCATGACGTCGGTTGCCATGCTGACATCGAAAAAGTCACGTTGCCAGGACCAGCTGTGTTCGCCGCTGTACTGAAACCAGCTGCCACCGAGTCCTTGAATCTCGTACGGTTCTCCGCTGGGGGAGTTGAAAGTTGTCAGCTGGCGCCACATTCCGAAGGCCTGTCCGGTCCGCTCGTCGAATAAAACTGTCTGATACGGGTAGATCCAGCCTTGAAATCCGAGCATCTCGGTCCCTAAAGCAAGGTCACGTATCTCGCTGCGGCCGTTGGCCATGAAGTGGTCCGTGGGCGAGTAGGACCAACCGTAGGTCGCGTCAGGTTCGTAAAAGGTGGCCATGATGCCCCAGTCGCCGCTCTCTTGTGCTCTACGGTTGATCTCGAGCCAATCGTCCCAGAACGCGTCGAAATCTGGTCGGGCATAGGTCATTTCAGCTCCTTGTCGTAACGGGTCAGAGTAGGTCGGTGATTGTTTTGAGGCCGGCGTTGTAGAGCACGCCGGGGAGCATGCCGCCGTCGATTTCGATGGTGGTGCCGTTGATGAAGTCGGCGGCGCCGGAGGCCAGGAAGACACACGTGCGGCCCACCTCTGCCGGTTCACCGCCACGCTTGAGCGGTAACGCATCGAAGTACGTCGAGCCGGTCGGGTCATCTTTGGGCAGGACGAACGAGCGGAAATTCTCGGTGATCGTCGGTCCGAGCGCCACGCAGTTGACCCGGGCCGCCGGACCCCACTCCTCGGCGAGGGACCGCGTGAGGTGATTGAGTCCCGACTTGGCCGCACCATAGGACACCAGTGTCGGCGAACCAGCGGGGTGGCCCGCGCCGCTGGAGACATTGATGATGCAACCGGTGCCGTCCTGCTCGCGCATCTGCCGGTATACGCGGATTGCGAACCACAGCGGACTGATGAGGTTCATCTGGATGGCGAAGGCGTGAAACAAGACCGTGCGTTCGAAGTCGTCGTCCGATCGGGGCGCTCCCTGGATGCGCGACACCAGCGCGGGGATGTCCTCGGCGTGCGGCGCGGGAACTGTCCCGCCGGCGTTGTTGACCAGGATGTCGACCCGACCGAAGCGCTCGGCCACCGCGGTGACCAAGGCGTCGATCGCGTGGTAATCGCCTTGATCGCAGACCATTTGGTGCGAACGTTCCGCCCACCCTGGCACGTCTTCTACACCGGGGATAGCGTTCAGCTTCGAGCGTGAGCACCCGATGACGGTGGCACCGGCACGCAACAATTCATGAGCGATGCCCACGCCGACACCTCTGCTGGTTCCGGTGACGACCGCAACCTTGCCGTCGAGCACACCCATGGTCCCCTGTCCCCTTTCATGCGTCGGCGCAAATGCCAGCGTTAAACAATTACAGGTGTAATCATTACCAGACACGGGCGAAGGGAGCCTTTATGATGCGCCAAGAACCGCTGGACCACCCCGAGCAGCCCTACAAAGTGGTGGTGTGGGCGACCGGACGCGTCGGACGTTTGGCCATCCGCGCGGTGGCCGACCGACCGAACCTTGAATTGGTGGGTGTCTGGGTGCATTCGGAATCCAAGGACGGTAAGGATGCCGGCACGATCGCCGGCATCGACCCGTTAGGAGTGGTTGCGACCCGCGACGACGCCGCCCTTCTGGCCGCCGATGCGGACTGCATCATTTATACCGGGCCGGCGACCAGTCGCCCTCGCGAGGCGATCACTGACTTCTGTCGGATTCTGGAGTCGGGCAAGAACATCGTCACTACGTCTGTTCCGGGCTTGGTGTACCCGCGAGGTTCCATCAAGCAGTCGACCGTGCAGCGCATCATCGACGCAGCGAACAAGGGTTCCAGCTCGATCTATTCATCCGGCATCGAACCGGGGTTCGGGTGCGATCTGCTCGCGGTCGCGATGGCGTCGATGTCGAACCGGATCTACTCGATCCGGGGCTTGGAGATCACCGACTACTCGCGCGACAACACCATCTATGAAATGCGGGAGCTGTTCGGTTTCGGTCAGCCGATGGACTACCAGGGGGGAATCATGATGTCCGGCGTAATCAGGTACGGCTGGGGCGCGGCGGTCACCATGGTCGCCGAAGCACTGGGCGTGCAACTGGATGAGATCCGCGAAACGTGCCAGTTCGCACCGGCGCCGCGGCGACTCGAGACCCTGTCTGGGGTGATCGAACCCGGAACGGTGGCAGCGGTCTGGTTCCGCTGTGTCGGCGTGGTCGACGGCCACGAAGTCATCACGATCGAGCACGTCGACCGGATGGCGGAAGACGTAGCACCGGACTGGCCGAAGAGCCGCGCCGGCGGCATCGACGGCGTATGGCGGGTGATGATTGAAGGCGAGCCAAGCTTCGATGCCGAATTCGAAACCGGCTTCAACTCCGATGAGGACTCCACCGACCATGGTCTGCTCGCTACCGGTATGCGTGCCATCAACGCCATCCCGTGGGTATGTCATGCGGCACCCGGGCTGGTCGATGCACTGCACATCCCGCTGACTCCAGCGATCGGTTCGCTTCGTCCGCGCCGAGACGGAGTCCCTACGATCCACGGTCATCACGACGCCCGGATCGGAGCATCGTAGGCGCCCCTCTGGCGGTAGGACCACCAAGAAGTAGAGGGCGTCAATTAGCGACTTAAGCAGCGTCGTCATGGACGAACCGCTCTCTGAGCGGGGGCGCCAACGTCGCTAGCCAATCGGATCAGCTGCGCATACGAGCAGAACCGCGATGCAACTGCATCAGACGCGTCCAATAGGAATTACGGCCGGTGGAGCCGCGTCCCGCAGACCGGGCACCAGCGCGCCGGTGTGCCGAGAATGACCTGGATAGCCAACAGATCGTCGCGGATGCGTGCAGGCCTGGGTGGCTGTGTCACGGTAAATCGGCCCCACTGTGACGGGGGTATTTGGCCTCGGCGTGAGGACGCGAGGAGGACCCGGTGACTTTCGTGGGATGTCGACAAAACACCACGTGTTTGTAGGCCGCATGCGCGACGGTCGCCTTTGGTCAGGCGAGGTTACGGGCGCGCACTATGAGGACGCGTGGGCCGGTGAGATCGTCGCAGTAGGCGCGGCGGCCCGCCATGGCCATCGTCAACGAAGAGTCGTGCCGCTGACAAGGGCGCCGGCGCCGGTCGCGAAGGGACCGTCGGTCGCCTCGACACGCAGGCCCTCGACGATGCTCCGGCCGGCCACCATGAAGTTCCGGCTGGCGTAGAAAACGGGCGACCTCGGTGACGGCGCACACCGAGGGGTGCGGAGCAGCCCGAGGGGACGGCGGATGTCCTGAGCGTGAACGACGACCTCACCCAGCCACGCTGTGGTCGAACCGACAGACGTGGTGTACGTTCTCATGCGGCGTGACGAATGACGATGCCTCTGCCTGCGGCTTTGCAGAATTCTCATCAAGATGGCGGAAGTCGGTTTCTCATCTTCGTGGCGAATCCTAGAACCGTACGGTCGTGCACGACTCGATCCCGGGCGTGACTTGCCCGCTACGGGGCCCGAGTCCCGCGTGCGAATGGGACCAGCACCCGCTGTCGGCCTCGCCACTGTACGACGCGAATCTGATGGCCGGTTTGCACGCCGGTGACTGGGTCGACACGAAACCGACCGAACAAGGTGGTGGTGTCGAGTCGTTGTGACGCGGCCCGCACCGGCAAAGATTCAAGGGTTCTGGCCTCCTTTACGCAGCGCTGCCACAGGACACCCGCGGCGTAGGCCGCAGCAGCCGGATAGGGCGGCGCAGTGCTGTTCGCGTCCCGGTAACACCGGCTGAACCACGCGCTGTTGGGTCCGTCAACAGGATCGTCTGTCCCGTCGTCGAACCACTGGCACGGTCCGTAAAGCCCTTGAACGCGATCACCGATGGCGTGCCGGAGCTCGTCGACTCCGGCGGCGACCAATCCAACTGCGCGCCAACGGTGTTCGCTGGCCCATCGCGCGATGGCGACGTCATCGTCGAAGGAACCGGCCGATAACAGCACATCGCCCGCCGGAACCTGCGCCAGCACGTCTCTCGCCCGGGCCGGCCGAAAAGTGACCGACCGCGCCAGGAGACCGAGACGCCGGGCCGCCGCGGCCGCCCCTTCAGCCACCTCGCGGCCGAACCCGGTGTCGACGTGGACAATTACTACCTCCGACCCCTCACTAAGACCCTCGGCGGCAAGGGTTTCGAGCACCGCGGCCAGATACTGGTCAGCGGGAGACTCCACATTGACGACACCCGGATACGCCGGGCGCGCCAGCCTGGCAGTGGCGCCACCGTGGTTCCAGACGACCCCTCTGGCGGCGGCCGCGGCCGCTAGCGCCGGCCCCGAACCGTAGGGCCCGAACACCACGTCGGGCCGGCTGGCCTCGGCGGCCCGTATCGCCGACGCCACCGAGGGGTAAGCGTCGATCACCTCCAGACGTACGCCGGAACGCTCGGCCCACAGAGCGAGGGCGCTCGCCCCTGCTTTCCCGAATCTGGCCAGCGGACCCGACAGTGCGGTGACCAGGACGGCACGAGCTGCCACGCCCACAACTTAAGCGCGTCGAACAACTGACCACTCCCCCGGGGCGGTACCGATCGCGGCATCCCACTGCGATTCAACAGCGGAGCTCCTCGTGTCTGGTGGCATCGATTGTCGACGCCTGGCCGTACATAACACCCCTGCGGGGGTGTCTTTCGTGTTATGTCGCCAACGAACTCTCCGATCACCATCGCCCTCGTCGACGACTACGACGTGGTGATCAAGGGTGTGGCCAATATGTTGGATAATTATCGCGACCGCGTGGTGGTGGCCGAGCTCGATGCCACCATAGGCGTTATGACCCCGTCGATATCGCGTTGTACGACTCGTTGCTCAACCGGAGTCCGATGACCACGAGATCGCCGCATGATCAACAATCCACGCCCACCGCGTCGTGGTGTACACCTGGAATTTCCACCCCGACCTGATCGCCAGCGCCCGCCAGCATGGTGCTGATGGCTATTTGTCGAAGACCTTGCCGGCACGAGAACTGGTGGCAGCCCTCGAAGCAGTCCATGCCGGGGAACTGGTCGTCAGCGAATCCAGCCCCCGCGCTTGCAGTGCTCCGGGTCTGGATTGGCCGGGCCGCGCCGAAGGGCTCAGCGACCGCGAATCGGAAGTTCTGGCCCTGATCACCCAGGGTGAAAGCAACGCCGACGTGGCCCGACTGACCTATTTGAGCCCCAACACGGTCAAGTCCTACATCCGGAGCATTTACCGGAAAATCGACGTTAGCAGCCGGACCCAAGCGGTGCTCTGGGGCGTCGACCACGGGTTTACCCCCGACCATTACCGCATCGAACATTGGAAAGGCGGGCCCTGTGGCGTGAGGTCCGCCGATAACTCAACGCACGGAGCCTAGCGGTGGAATGACCACTGGTTCGGGTGGAGATGATGAGCAGCAGAAGGCCGACATGCCGAAGGCAGCCGCCGTACGCGGCGGACCTCACGCCACCCCGGCTGCGTTCCGAGAGTCACTGCGCGTAAGAAGACCTTGGATCAGCCGGCCATCGTTCGGGGTCCTTGTGGGCAGCGGCATTGACTAGCGAGCTGTGGGTGCAGTGGTCTCTGCTATCGCGGGCGGTTCTCGCGACGCGGTAGCACGTCATCGACGCTCACGTTGACCGCGACGGTCTGCAGGCCGACGTTATTTTGAAGTTCGGCCTTGACCCGGCGCTGAATCTCGCGGGCGACGTGGTGGACCTGTTCGCCGTAGGTGACAGCGACGGCAAGGTCGACGACCGCGGTCCGGCCCAGAACACCAACCCCGCCGATGAGGGGCCGGTGGTTGTGGGTACCGACCAGCTCAGTCACCAGGGACTGCCGAGCGCGCCCGAGCACCATGCGCACGCCGGGGACTCGGCGCGCGGTGTCTCGGGCGATGGCCGTGATGACGCGCGCTGCGACCCGCATCGTCCCCGCGTCGGTGAGTTCGAGGCTGTACCCGACGTCGTGAATCAGCGTGTCAACGTGACGCATCACCGACGCCTTGAGGCGATGGGGAACGCGCACTGGCTCATCAGCAAGTCGGCGCACCGGTGACCAGATGCGGGTCAATTCTGTGATCGCGGTCTGGCAGTGCGGGCATTGGTGCTGATGGTCGGTCAACCGCTCGCCGCTGCCGTCGGCGACTTGCTCCAAGACTTCATCGACGAGGGCGCCGCAGGCGAGTGCGTGTGAGTCGTCGCCGATGTAGTTTTGGCGCGGCGCGTGATTCGGGTCGGGCATTCGTTGTTCACCTCCACTCTTGCAGCGCGACACCCAGTGTGCGCCTAGCGCGGAACAGGTGGCTGCGCACGGCTGCCACGCTGGAGTCGGTGACGGCGGCGACCTCGGCGTAGGACAGCCCCTCAAGGTGGTGCAACACGACCACGATGCGCTGGGCCGGCGGCAGCCTCTGGACCGCGTTGGTGACGGCGTCCACCATCAGATCACGCTCTAATTTCAGTGCAGGGCCGACCGCGGCGTCCGCGAGCTCGCCGATAACGTCCAGTGCACTGCTTGGATGCTGGCGTTGTATCCGGTTGAGGGCCCGGTGCGTGACAATGCGGTACAGCCAGCTGGAGAAGGTCGACCGCCCACGAAAGTTCGGAAGCTGCTGCCACGCGCCGATCAGGGCTTCTTGTGCCACATCTTCGGCGTCGTGATGGTTGCCCACGATCCGTAGCGCGACCCGGTAGGCCAGCCCGGCATACCGGTCGACGAGTTCAGCGTAGGCGTCGCGATAGCCCTCCTGAGCGCGCCGGACAAGGTAGGCGTCATCAACACCAGCCTCCACGACGGCCCCTTTGCCAGCCTCTGCGATCTTTTCCGTTCGGCTGTGTCTTACCTAACGAGGACGTTCATGAAACCCACCGCGGTCCTCCCCGTCACTTTTGCCACATCAGCAGCATTCGGGCTGATTCGAAGAGGAGATGCATCACCGATGACGCAGCCTGAGAAGTCCAGCACTCCCGCCAAAAGCGGTAGCGCCGCAACGCCTGATCGCATCCAAACCGACGAAGGGAAGATCAGCGTCGCGGAGTCCGTGGTGCAGAAGATCGCGGGCATTGCGTGCCGGGAGATCAGTGGCGTTCATGCCATGGGTACCAGCACTGGGCGCACCTTCGGCGCGATCCGTGAGGCCATTCCCGGTTCGTTGGGAAACCCGAACGTCTCCCAAGGCGTGGGCGTTCAGGTCGGTGAAACCCAGGCCGCGATTGACCTCGACATTGTCGTGGAATACGGCGTCGCCATCGCCGACCTCGGCAAAAGCATCCAACGCAATGTCAAGCAGGCCGTCGAGCGGATGACCGGCCTGGAGGTCGTGGAGGTCAACGTCAATGTCAACGACGTCCACCTACCCGACGACGGCGCCCCGCAGGAGCAAGACACCCCCTCCCGCCTTTCATGACTACCCCCGACAGCGCAACGGTGGACGGCGTCAACGTTGACGCTGTAGCCGCCGCAGTCCGGTCCTGCCCCGGTGTCGACGATCTGGACGGCGGCCCACTGGGTGGTGTCGCCACCTACCTACCGGGCCGTCGGGTTCCGGGCATCCGGATCAGTGCCGACCGAGCGAGCATTCATGTCCGCGGTAAGTGGGACGTTCCGGTCCGCGAGCTCGCAGGCCAGGTGCTGGCGGCAGCGACCCCGCTGATCGGCGCCCGCACGATTGACCTCCTGGTTACCGACGTGGCTGACCCAGCCCCGGCGGACACCGCATCAACCGCACACGGCGCTTCCCCGCAGGCCCCGCAGCTCGGTGCAGGCCGGCAAGAGCCAGTCGTGTCGGGGGCCGGTGAGGACAATGACGAACTATGGACGACGACGAACGCCGCCGACGCGCGGCACGCAACGAGTTCATCCGCACCCATCACCCCGACCGGGGAGGAGACATTACCGAGTTCGTGACCGGGCTGGCGCAATTCGACCACGGGTCCACGGACTGTGCGGCCATCAACGATCTGCGCATCGTGTTTGTGCCGCACACCCGTTGGCGCCGGCGTCTCCTTCGCACCGTCCTCAGCCGGGTGCACCGCCGCCGACCGCCCCGAGTGCGCTGACATCACCACCGTCGCTACCACCTACGGAATTGAGAAACACATGACCCGCACAGCCCTGAGCATCATCATCGGACTGGCCCTCGGATTGGCCCTGGCATTCGGCAGCTTCGGCCAGCTGTTGATCGTCGCCCTCTTCGCCGCTCTGGGTGCCATCGTCGCCAAGGTCCTCGACGGCGACATCGACCTCGGCCGCTACGTCACCAGCCGACGCGAGCGATGACGGCGACCGACGCCAGCACCGCTGCGTCGGCTGGGCGCAACGAGCTGGGCGCTATCACCATCGACGATTCCGTGGTGGTTAAGATCGCCTCCCGCGCCGCGGCCGAAGAGCCCGACGCTGGGGCCGCCGCGCCTCGGCTGCTGCGGAAATCGGTGGCTGGCGCGGGCGCTCTCGGCCTGCGCGACACCAGCCTCACCGAGCCGCCGAAAACCTCCGCCCACATCGATGGCAGTGTCGTTCTCGTCGAGTTGACGATCAGTGTGCGCTGGCCGTGCTCGGTTCCCGCCGTCACCCAAGCCGTGCGACACCGCGTGCAGACACGCGTGGCCGAGCTGACGGGCCTGCACGTCGCCGAAGTCAACATCGCGGTGACCGACCTTGTCACCCATCTCGCCCCGCCACCGCGGGTCCACTAACACCCGACAAGAGAGCCCAGATGAGACTGATCAACCGGCTGCTCGCCGCCATTCTCGCCGCCGCGCTCATCGCCGGGGCCGTCGTCGTGGTCGTTGAGGTCATCGCCGAGCGCGTTACCGGTCACGCGACCCTTGTTAACTGGCACGCGGTCTATCACTGGGCCGCGCGCACCGTCTGGATGCAGGGCAGCGTCCGAGTGGGAGCCATCCTGATCGCCGCCCTTGGCGTGATCTTGCTTTCGGCCGAGGTGCGGCGCGGCAAACCCAAGCGACTTCGCATCGCCAGCAACCTGACCGATGCCGCCTACACCCGACGCGGAGTCGCCGCGACGATCCGCACCGCCGTCAACGACGTCGATGGCATCAACCACACCGCCGTCACGGTCACACGCCGCAAAATCAAGGTCGCAGCAACCACCGCCGGCCGCCAGCCCTACACCGCACAATCCCTGCGAGAACCCGCAACAGCCGCCGCTCAACAGCGGCTGCACACCCTGGAACTCTCCCCCGCCCCGAGGCTGTCGGTGCGCGTCACGACCCGGAGCCGCTGATGCACGCCGACCGCACCAACCGCGCCCTCCTCATCCTGTTCGCGCTGCTGCTCATCGCCGGCGGAGTCGGCGCCACGCTGGTCGGGTTCGGGGCCTTCGGAGCCGCTTACCGATACCGTCGCCTTTTCGCAAATCCAGTCAGCGCCTACATTGGCACGCAAGGCGCCTGGTTATGGCCCGTCGCGGCGCTGGCCGCCGTATTGGTGGCAGCGCTTGCGTTGCGGTGGCTGGCCGTGCTGCTGTTCTCCACCGACCGAGTCCGCGACATCCGGCTCACCGGAGACCGCTCCACCGGACGCACCACCCTCAACCCCGGCGCCCTCACCGAGGCCGTCTGCAAGGAAATCGAGACCTACCCCGGCGTGCATTCAGTGAAAGCCCGACTCATCGGCGACACCACCAGCCCCGACCTCGTCATCACCGCTACCCTCGAGCAAAGCGCAGACCTCCCCGCCCTGCGTCGGCGCATCGAAACCAAGGCCGTCACCCACGCCAGACAAGCCCTGGACAACCCCGACCTGCCCGTCATCCTCGACCTCACCGTCACCGACCGGCAAGCCGTCAGAGTCTGGTGAAGCGCCCAGGTGAGCTTCCCCTCGAATCGCCGAGGGTCCCTATGTGACCGGCTGACCCGGTGTCATCCTCGCGTGATAGCCCGGCAACGGTGGTCCTCGTTGAAACTCGCCGTCGCGATGCGTGACCGCCTGATCAACCATGGCGGTGCTTCGCAGGTAAATCGATAACCCTAATTATGTAGCTTGACTAATCAGATTCTCATCATAATGGCAGATCTGCCACTCCTATGTCGCGAGGATGAGGAAACTGCCTTTCAGATGAGAAGCGACAGCAATTCCGCCATCTTGGATAGGAACCGACACTCGCCCATCGCTAGCGAAGTGACAAACGCGATGCGGCCATTGACATACATGATCGGTTGTCGTACCAATAAGACATGACAGCTACTTTGTCTCACGCCCCCCGTTTTCACCTGGCCACCGCCGAAACGTGGGCCGACCCATGGCCCATGTACCGCGCGCTGCGCGACCACGACCCGGTGCATCACGTGGTGCCGCCCGGCAGGCCCGACGACGACTACTACGTGTTGACCCGGCATGCCGACATCTGGGCCGCGGCGCGCGACCACGAGACGTTTTCGTCGGCGAAAGGCCTAACGGTCAGCTACAACGACTTGGAACTCATTGGATTGCAGGATAATCCACCGATGGTGATGCAGGACCCGCCGGTGCACACCGACTTTCGCAAACTGGTGGCGCGCGGTTTCACCCCTCGACAGGTCGAGGCGGTCGAACCGAAAGTGCGTGAATTCGTGGTGGAGCACCTCGAGCGACTACTCGCCAACGGTGGCGGTGACATCGTCGCCGAACTCTTCAAGCCGCTGCCGTCGATGGTCGTGGCGCACTATCTCGGCGTCCCGGACGCGGACCGCTCACAGTTCGACGGCTGGACCGACGCCATCGTGGCGGCCAACACCGCCGACGGCGGCGTCGCGGCCGCGCTGGAAACGGTCGGCGATGCGGTCGGGTCGATGATGGCCTACTTCAGCGGGTTGATCGAACGCCGCCGCACCGAACCCGAAGACGACACCGTCTCCCACCTCGTCGCCGCGGGCGTCGGCGCTGACGGGGACATCGCCGGCACGCTGTCGGTGCTGGCGTTCACGTTCACCATGGTCGCCGGCGGAAACGACACCACCACCGGCATGTTGGGCAGTTCGGTGCAGTTACTGCATCAGCGACCCGACCAGCGGCGTCTGCTCGTCGAGCGGCCGGACCTCATTCCCGGAGCCGTCGACGAGTTCCTGCGGCTCACCACGCCTGCGCAAGCGCTGGCCCGCACCGTCACCCGCGACGTCACCATCGGCGACACCACCGTGCCGGCCGGCCGCCGGGTGTTGCTGGTCTACGGATCAGGCAACCTTGACGAGCGCGAATTCGGTTCGGATGCAGGTGAACTCGATGTGCAACGCCGTCCGCGCAATATTCTCACCTTCAGCCACGGTGCGCACCACTGCCTCGGCGCGGCCGCGGCTCGCATGCAGTCGAGGGTCGCGTTGACCGAGTTACTCTCGCGTTGCCCCGATTTCGAGGTCGACGAGGACAACATCGTGTGGGCCGGCGGCAACTATGTGCGACGGCCACTGTCGGTCCCTTTCCGGGTCAGCGCATAATGCCGGCCAACGATTGGCTCGCCGAGCGCCGCACCGAGGTGGCGGCCGACCGGATCCTGGACGCCGCAGAGAAGCTGTTCACCCGTCACGATCCGAGATCGGTGGGCATGAACGAGATCGCCAAGGCGGCAGGCTGTTCCCGGGCAACGCTGTACCGGTATTACGAAAACCGGGAGGCGTTGCGCACCGCCTATGTCAGCCGGGAAACCCATCGGCTGTTCCAAGCGGTTGGCCAGCAGATAAACGGCGTCGAAGATCCGCGGGAGAAGTTGGTCGCCGGAATCGCCGAAGCGCTTCGACTGGTCCGCGAGAGCCCCGGCTTGTCAGCCTGGTTCGCGACGGCAGCTCCGCCGATCGGTGCCGAACTGGCCGAGCAGTCGGACGTGATCGCAGCGTTGACCAACACGTTCGTCAGCTCGCTCGGCGTCGATCATCCGGCGAATGTCGCGGGTCGCGGCCGCTGGCTGGTCCGTGTCATCACGTCGCTGCTGATCTTTCCCGGCCGCGACGAGGCCGACGAGCGGGCGATGCTCACCGAATTCGTTGCCCCGGTGATGGTTCCCGTCAAGCAGGTCAGTCCCGCACGCGAGTGAATCGGTGCAGCAACCAGGCCGGCGGAATGGTCAGCACCATCGTCGCCGCGAAAAGCCCGGGCATCGAACCGGTGTAGACGTGATCCTGCATGATGTAGACCATGGCGAATTCCATCGTGATCAGATGGACGAGGAAGATCTCGTAAGAGATCTCCCCCAGCCACACCATCGGCCGGCTTGCGAGAAACCGGGAGTACCAACCCTGGTCACCCAGGGCCAGCGGCGCCACTGCGAGTCCGGCGATGGCCGCGTAGAACACCGCTTTGTACAACGCCTGCGACAGACCAAGGGGTGACGTCGTCGGATCCCCGGCGATCGGCGTGGAGGCGATGATGTAGCAGACGGCGGCGAGTGGCAGCGCGACGAACGCGTAACACCGCACACCCATTCGCTGCAGCACCGTCAAGCACATGCCGGCGAGGAACCAGATCAGGTACGTGGGTAGCCACAGCCGGGCGCCGTTGGGTATCGACGTAGTCAGGTGCACCCCGACCAGCCACACCGGAGAGATCAGCGCCAGCGTGGCGATGCCGAAAAGTAACAGCTTCGGCCGCCACTGGCGCCCGCACAGGACAACCAACAACAGGTAGGCCAACAGCGGAAGAAGCACGTAAAAGGTGGCTTCCACTGCGAGACTCCACATTTGGGTCAGCCCCTGATGCAGGTAGCCCCTGAGGTAGTTGAAGGTGTAGATCTGCGTCAACGTCAGATTGCGGAACAACCCGTACCAGGTGTGGCCGGGATTGGGCCCGGCATTTCGGAAGTGGTAAATGGCGTATGCGATCAACACCGTCACCAGGTAGGCAGGCATGACGCGGCGGAACCGATGCCAGGCATAGCGGCGGAGCGACGGCTCGGCGCTGCCGGTGGCAAGCGATTTCACCCACGGCCGGAACAACAAGAACCCTGACAGCACAAAGAAGATCGGGACGCCGATCTCCATCCGGGCGCTAACCAGGCCGAAATAGCCCTGAATGTATTTGCCGGTGGTGTAGGCCGCGTGCGTCGCGACCACCAGAATTGCGGCGACGGCACGGATACCCGTCAACGACGCAACCCGGTCGGGTCCGGCGACCTGTTCCAGACCGCCCTGGGCCGTAGTGTCGGCCTGGGTCATCCCGAGTGGTCCCGGCGTGGCCCGCCGCGGCCTCCGCCACGATTTTTGTCGTTGGATCGATCGGGCTGCAGGTTGATCAGCACACCGGAAATACGGGTCTTCTCAAGTGCTTTCAACGTCTCGCGGGACAATTTCACCGGAAGTTCGACCAGTGAGTGGTCCGGTTTGATCGTGATATGGCCGAAATCGCTGCGGTGCAAGCCCCCTTCGTTGGCGATCGCACCGACGATCGAGCCCGGGCCGACCCTGTGCCGCTTGCCCACCGCGATGCGGTAGGTGGCAAACCCCTTCTTGGGGCCGTCACCGGGACCGCGGGCGTCCTTGGCGGGCCAGTCCGGACGCTCCTTGGGCCGGCGCTCGGGCGGCGGCTCCTTCATCAGGAACGCTTCACCGTTACGCGATTGCAGTGCCAGCGCCGCCGCGATATCTGCCATCGGGACATTGTGCTGACGCTCGTAGTCCTCGACCAGACCGCGGAACAACTCGATGTCGGTCGAGCCCAGACTCTCGGTGATCGAATCGGCGAATTTCGCCACCCGTTGGGCGTTGACGTCGTCGACACTGGGCAATTGCGTCTCGATGAGCTTCTGCCGGGTAGCCTTCTCAATCGACTTGAGCAGGTGACGTTCTCGCGGCGAGACGAACAGCAGCGCGGAGCCCGATCGGCCCGCCCGGCCGGTACGCCCGATTCGGTGGACGTAGGACTCGTTGTCATGCGGGATGTCGTAGTTGAGTACGTGCGATATCCGTTCGACGTCCAGCCCGCGGGCGGCGACGTCGGTGGCGACCAGGATGTCGATTCCCTTTGCACCACCGTCTTTCAGCGCGGCAATAACCCGCTCGCGCTGTGCCTGGGGTATGTCGCCGTTGATGGCCGCGGCCGAAAAGCCCCGGGCGCGAAGCTTTTCGGCGACCTCTTCGGTGGCCTGCTTGGTGCGGACGAAGACGATCATGGCCTCGAACGACTCGACCTCCAGCACGCGGGTGAGCGCGTCCATCTTGCGTGGACCGGCGACCTGAATGAAGCGCTGCGAAATGTTCTCGGCTGTCGCGGTTTTCGACTCGACTTTGACTTCGACCGGATCGTGCAGATATTTGTTGGTGAGCTTGCGGATCGCCGGTGGCATCGTCGCGGAGAACAGGGCGACCTGTTTGTATTCCGGAGTCTCGGCCAGGATCCGTTCGACGTCCTCGGCGAAGCCCATGGTGAGCATTTCGTCGGCCTCGTCGAGCACCAGATAGTCGATCCGGGACACATCCAACGTCCCACGTTCGAGATGGTCGATGACGCGGCCGGGCGTGCCGACCACCACCTGCGCGCCGCGCTTCAGCCCGGCCAACTGCACGGTGTAGGACGAGCCGCCGTAGATGGGCAGCACGTTGATTTGGGGTAAGTGTGCGCCGTACCGGCTGAACGCCTCGGCAACCTGCAGCGCCAGCTCCCGGGTAGGCGCCAGCACCAGCGCCTGGGTGGCCTTACTGCTGGTGTCGATCTTCGACAAAATCGGGACCGCGAACGCGGCCGTCTTACCGGTGCCGGTCTGGGCCAGGCCGACCACGTCCGAGCCCGCCATCAGCGCCGGAATCGTCGCGGCCTGGATCGCGGAGGGGGTTTCGTAGCCGACGTCGACGACCGCCTGCAGTACCGACGGGTGAATCTGCAGGTCGGCGAAGGTTACCGTGCCATCATTTGGGGAGTTCATAACGGAACGAAGTTTAGTGCTCAACTGCCGCTCGGCCACGCCTGCCGCCTCGACAGACCTGGTCAAGGTACGGTGCGGCGTTGTGTGGACACGATTCTGCGGTATCCGGGAGCTGACCGGGGTCGCCGCCGCCGCACTGCTCGCCGGAACGCTGAGCGGCTGCGGATCAGGGGATTCGACTGTCGCCAAGACTCCGCAACCCACCGCTCATCCGACTTCGGCGACGCACCCGGTCGCGCCGCCGATTGCGGCCGCGACCCCGACCACCTCCGGGCCGGTCGACCCGTGTGTGGTCAATCTCGCTGACCCCGCGATCGCCCGAGGGGTGTCCGAGCTGCCGCGCGACCCACGCAGCCAGCAGCCGTGGAATCCCGAGCCGCTGGCCGGCAATTTCAACGAGTGCGCACAGCTGTCCGCGGTCATCGTGCGGGCTAATACCAACGCCGAGAGCCCTAACACCCGAGCGGTGATGTTCCATCTCGGCAAGCTGATACCGCCGCAAGGCGTTCCCGACACCTACGGGTTCAACGGCATCGACGCATCGCAGTGCACCGGCGACACGATCGCGTTGATGTACTCCGGCGGGATCGGATTGCCCAGCGTGGTCAAGTTCCGCTGGAACGGCAACGGGGTCGAGCTGATCGCCAACGCCGGACGCTGATTGTCGGTGTAGCCGCCTACAGTGGCTGCTGTGTTCATGGCAGGCGAGCGCATCATCTACAGCGCGTCGGACCTCGCGGCCGCCGCCCGCTGTGAATACGCCATGCTGCGGGCATTCGACGCGAAGCTCGGCTGGGCCGAGGGCGTCGCCGTCGAGGACGAATTGCTCGCGCGCACCGCCGCTCTCGGTGACGAGCACGAGCAGCGCCGGCTCGACCAGTTGCGGGCAGACCACGGCGGCGAGGTCGCCGTGATCGGCCGTCCCGCCTTCACCGTCGAGGGCATCACCGCGGCCGCGGCGGCCACCCGGCGAGCCATCGACAGCGGCGCGCCGGTGATCTACCAGGCCGCGATGTTCGACGGCCGCTTCATCGGGTTCGCCGACTTCCTGGTCCGCCGCGACGGGCAGTACCAGGTTTCGGACACCAAGCTGGCCCGCTCCGCGAAAGTCACCGCGTTACTCCAGATCGCGGCCTACGCCGACACCTTGAGCCGCACCGGCATTCCGGTGTTCGCAGAGGCCCAGTTGATTCTCGGCAACGGCAACGAGGTCAACTACCGCGTCGACGAGCTGATCCCGGTGTACCTCGAGCAGCGCACCCGGCTGCAGCATCTGCTTGACGAGCACTATGCCTGCGGCGTCCCGGTTCGCTGGGACGACGAAGGCGTGCGGGCCTGCTTCCGGTGCCCGGTCTGCGACGAACAGGTGCATGCCAGCGACGACCTGTTGCTGGTCGCCGGCATGCGGGTCACCCAGCGCGCCAAGCTGATCGACGCCGGTCTCACCACGGTCGCCGAACTGGCCGAGCACACCGGCCCGGTCGCCAACCTGGCCAACCGGGCCGTGAGCAATCTCGTCGCGCAGGCCAGAATTCAAGTCCGTCAACGTGATAGCGGTACAGCGCAGTACGAGGTGGTCGATGCGCAACCACTGACGCTGCTGCCCAACCCCGACAACGGCGACCTGTTCTTCGATTTCGAGGGTGACCCACTTTGGACCGCCGACGGCGTCGACTGGGGCCTTGAGTATCTGTTCGGCGTCCTGGAAGGCGGACGGTCGAGCACCTTCCATCCGCTCTGGGCACACGACCGCACCGACGAGCGCCAAGCCCTGATCGACTTCCTCGCGTTGGTGGCCAAGCGGCGCAAGCGGTATCCGAACATGCACGTCTACCACTACGCGTCTTACGAGAAGACCGCGCTGCTGCGGTTGGCAGGCCGCCATGGGGTCGGTGAGGACGACGTCGACGACCTACTGCGCAGCGGGACGCTGGTCGACCTGTATCCGATTGTGCGTAAAAGCATTCGGGTCGGCGCCGAATCCATCAGCCTGAAGGCGTTGGAGCCGCTGTACATGGGTGCGCAGCTGCGTTCCGGCGACGTGACCACCGCCGCCGACTCGATCACGCAGTACGCGCGATACAGCGAGCTGCGCGCCGACGGCCAGCACGACGAGGCGGCGACCGTCCTCAAGGAGATCGAGGACTACAACCACTACGACTGCCGGTCGACCCGCGGCCTGCGCGATTGGCTGTTGATGCGGGCATTCGAATCCGGCGTCACACCGATCGGCACGCAGCCGGTTACCGACGGCGGCACCATCGAGGAGGCCGATCCCCTTGCCGACGCTCTACACGAGTTCAGCGGCGACGCGGCGACCGGTGACCGCACCCCGGAGCAGACCGCGGTTGCCCTGGTAGCCGCCGCGCGCGGTTACCACCGCCGCGAGGACAAGCCGTTCTGGTGGGCGCACTTCGACCGGCTGAACTATCCCGTCGACGAATGGGCCGACGAGACAGACGTCTTCATCGTCAGCGACGCGACCATCGCCGTCGACTGGGCCATACCGCCGCGAAAGCGCAAACTGCAACGGCAGCTGCAACTGACCGGCGAATTAGCCCGCGGCGCGCTCAACCGCGAAGTCTTCGCGCTCTACGATCCGCCTGCCCCAACCGGTCTCATCGACAACCCGGATCGACGGGCGGCCGGCCGCGCCGAGGTGCTCGAGGTCGACGATGCGACCGCGCCGACCGCGGCGATCCTATTGGAGCGAACACCGAAAGACGGCAACACCTTTGACCAACTTCCGTTCGCCCTGACTCCGGGCCAGCCGATTTCGACAGCGCCGCTGCGGGATTCGATTCAATCGGTCGCGGCAGCGCTGGCGGCCGGATTGCCGCAACTCCCCCGCACCGCGGTGCTCGACCTCCTGCTGCGCCGCACCCCCCGCACCCGCAGCGGCGCCGAGGTGGCCAGGACGGGCGACACCATCGACGACATCACCGCCGCCCTGCTCGATCTCGACTCGTCGTACGTGGCGGTGCACGGACCGCCCGGAACCGGCAAGACCTACACCGGCGCCCGCGTCATCAACCGGCTTGTCGAAGAGCATGGCTGGCGCATCGGCGTGGTCGCGCAATCGCACGCGGTGGTGGAGAACCTGTTGCGTTGCACGATCGACGCGGGTATCGATCCGGCGCGCGTGGCGAAGAAGCGATCGGACCGCGGCGTGCAAGTCGCCTGGCAGCAGATCGGCGAGAGCGAATATGCCGGGTTCATCACCGGCACAGCCGGTTGCGTGATCGGCGGTACAGCATGGGATTTCGCCAACCCGAACCGTGTTCCGCCGGGCAGCCTCGACCTGTTGGTGATCGACGAAGCCGGCCAGTTCTGTCTGGCCAACACCATTGCCGTCGCGCCGGCCGCGGCAAACCTCTTGTTGCTGGGCGACCCGCAGCAGCTCCCGCAGGTCAGCCAAGGCACCCATCCTGAACCGGTCGACGGGTCCGCGCTGGGCTGGCTGGTCGAAGGTCACCGCACGCTGCCCGCTGCGCGCGGCTACTTTCTCGACTGCACCCATCGCATGCATCCCGCGGTCTGCGCTCCGGTGTCGGTGCTGGCCTACGAGGGCAGGTTGCAGTCCTACAGCGAGCTCACCGCCGCTCGCCGGCTCAGCGGATATCCGCCCGGAGTCCACGTCGTTCGCGTCCGCCACGAAGGCAACGCCACCGAGAGCCCCGAGGAAGCCGAGGCCATCGTCGACCACATCAGCCGCATGATGGGCTCGGCGTGGACGACCGAGCACGGCACCCGGCCGTTGACGCCGGCAGACGTGCTGGTGCTGGCGCCCTACAACGCGCAGGTGCTGCTGCTGCGCCGGCACCTGGTCGACGCGGGCCTCGGCGTTGTCCGGGTCGGCACGGTGGACAAGTTTCAGGGCGCCGAGGCCCCGGTGGCGATCGTCTCGATGACCGCCTCGTCCGTCGCGGACATTCCCCGCGGAATCCCATTCCTGCTCAACCGAAACCGGTTGAACGTGGCGATCAGCCGCGCGCAGTACGCGGCCGTGATCGTGCGTGCCGAGACATTGACCGACTACCTGCCCGCCGCGCCCGCCGGTCTGGTGGAACTGGGCGCGTTCCTGGCGCTGACGGCGCCCGACGTCCCGTGATGAGCCGCCGGCTAGGCGCCGGGGGGCGAGTGCCGTCCGGAATACGGCCCGTCATCCGGGTCTGCCTCACGCGCCGGCCTTGGCCCGCGGTGCGGACCTGGCGGGTGATAACCGTTGCGCGTTTCTCTCCGCGGGCCGGCCAGGCTTGAATGCGGCATGCGGTCGGTGCTTCCTCCGTAGGTCTCGATGTCGTCGAAGAACGGCTCGTCGGGGTGGTACTCGCGCGGAGGGGCGAATCCGGTTGGGTCGTCTTCGGCCGTGAGAGTCGGGTCTTCGAGCAGGCTGTGCCACGACTCGACTGGTGAGCTGCTCCAGTTCTCGGTGGGCGCCGGCCGTGGGGGGTCGACGTGTTTGGGCAGCGGTTCGGTGCGGTCTTCGCGGATGCGGGCCGGACGCACACCAGCGGCGGCCCGGACTGCCGGGCGCGGCCCAGCGGGTGACAACGTGTACTCCACGTAGTCGTCATCATCGTCGAAGCCGTCCCGAAAGCCGTCGAATCCGCTGTCGAAACCGTCTGCTGCACTGGGCCTTACCCGAACGCGTCGGGCCGGTGCGTCGAGGCTGCCCGCGCCGCTGCCGGACGCGTCGTCGGCGCCGGCGCGCTCACGCCGGTCGCCGCCCGGCACGGCGAAACCGATCATGAACAGCGCCGCCCCGACCCCGAACAGCGCAACGAACGCCGGCAACAACATCGACTGCGCCATCGCGGCGGCAAACGGCTCGCGCAGGAATTCCGGCAGCTGCAGCGCAGCGCCCCTCTCGGCCTGCGGGCCAAACCCGTCAGAGGTCGGGGGCAGGTGCGAGCTGATCCGCGAGGTCATGAACGAGGCCATGCCGGCACTGCCCAACACGGCACCGACCTGACGAGTCGCGTTGTACACACCGGAACTGGCACCGGCCACCCGGTCCGGCAGTCTGCGCGTCGCGGTGGCGGCCAGCGGCGACCAGATGAACGCCATCCCGAAGCCGAGCACGAAGAAGGGCAGAACCAGCTCCCAGATCGCCGTGGTCGGTGTCATCACGAACGACAGCCATGTCAGCCCGATCGCCAGAGCCGAGAAGCCGACGCCGACCACTGGCCGCGGATGGGTCCGGTCGACGATCTTGCCGACCAATGGCGCCAGGGCGCCGCTGGTGATCGCCATCGGCGCGGTCAGCAGGGCCGAACGCGTAGGCGACAGCCCGCACACCGCTTGGGCGTAGAACATCAACGGCAAGATCATCGCGGTGGCAGCGAACCCGATGACCGCCACGCCGACGTTGGACAGGCTGAAGTCGCGATCGCGGAAGATCGCGAGCGGGATCAGCGGCTCGTGGGTGTTGAGTGACTGCCAGTAGACGAACGCCGTCATGAGTCCGATGCCGGCGACCAGCACCGCCCAGATCCAGGGCGCCCAGCCCCCGGACTGGCCCTCCTGCAGCGCGAAGACGATCAGGAACATCGCCACGGCCGACAGCCCCACGCCGATCAGGTCGAATCGATGCTTGTGCGTGGGCAACACCGGCACCAGCCAGTAGGCCAGCCCCAGCCCGATGATGCCGATCGGGACGTTGACGAAGAAGATCCACGCCCAGCCGAGCGCGTCGACCAGGATGCCGCCGGCCAATGGTCCGACCAGCGTGGCGACACCCGCGGTGGCGCCCCACACACTCATCGCCATCCCGCGACGTTCCGGCGGGAAGGTGCGGGTGATCGTCGACAGCGTCTGCGGGGTCAGTAGCCCGGCACCGACGCCCTGCACCATCCGGGCAGCGATCAGCATTCCGATTGTTCCAGACAAGCCGCACCACAGCGAGGCGGCGGTGAACACGGCCAGACCGGCCAGGTACATGTTCTTGGGGCCGAACCGGTCGCCGAGTCGTCCGGCCACCAGCAGCGGAACCGCGTAGGCCAGCAGATATGAGCTGGTCACCCAGATCACCGTGTCGTAGCCGGTGCCGAGCGTGTTCATGATGCGCGGATTGGCGACAGCGACAATGGTGGAGTCCAGCAGGATCATGAAGAAGCCGACCATCAGGGCCCAGAGTGCGTGCCAGGGGTTGCCCCCTGCGCGGCCGGACGCCATCGGGCCGTCGCCCGCTCGCCACCGGCCAGTCGCCGTGGTCATATCGCCACCCCGTCCGTCTGTTGTCCCCGCGGCCGACCGGATCTCATCGAGCCGGCAAAGCCTTGCAGCCATGACCGCTCGGCTTGCATCGTCGCCAGCAAGTAATCGAACGCCACCAGGTATCCGGCGAGCGCGAACCTGGCATCGCGACGTGCCATGATCCCGGCCGCCCGCGCCTCCAGCGTCCCGACACGGTCGTCAACCGCGGCAGCCGCGTCGTCTCCCAGGATATGTACCTCAGGCAGGGCGACGGCAAACTGCGGAAACTCGTGCCCGGCGCCGGTGATCCCATAGCCATGTATCGGGTGGGCCCGGCGCAGCGCTAGTACCGAGATGCCCAGCGCCGTGAGTTCATCGGCCATCGACTATCCGTCTTGCTTGGCGGGCCGCCCTGGCTCATCGTCGGGACGGGGCGTGACCTCGCGTCGTCATCGAATGTGTCCACGTCGGATTATTCCCAATGGAGTGACCACAACGACGCCTGCCCCCACCTTCGCCGGCGCCGGCGCTAGCCTGGAAGCACGTCACTGCCCGCGGACGACCTGGGCAGCTACACCACGCCTGGAGGCACCATGAGCGCCCGATGGAACCGGTCATCATCTGATTCGGTGCCCGCCACCACCGACGGCAAGCCCAAGGCGTCGGCGCGCGCGCTGGCGAGCATGATCGAGCGCAGCTCCCGGGTGCAAGGCCCACTCGCGGCGGCGTACGTGGAACGGCTGCGCCGCGCGGATCCCAGCGCTGACCCCGCGACGATCGCCAGGAAGTTGGAGAAGCGCTACGTGGGGGCCGTGACGGCCAGTGGCGCGGCGGTGGGGTCGACGGCCGTGCTGCCGGGACTCGGGACGATCGCCGCGCTGTCCGCCGCCGCGGGCGAGACCGCGGTGTTCCTGGAGGCGACCGCGTTTTTCGCGCTGGCGACCGCGGCGGTGTACGGCGTCTCTGCCGACAACCGGGAACAGCGGCGCGCGCTGGTGCTGTCCGTGCTGGTCGGCGATGACAGCAAGCATGCGCTGGCCGACTTGCTCGGTCCGGGCCGGCGCAATGGCGCTTGGTTGTCGGAGGGCGTGGCATCAATGCCGCTGTCCGCGTTGTCGCAGTTGAATTCGCGGTTGCTCAAGCGGGCCGTCAGGCGTTACACGCTGCGGCGCAGCGCGCTGGTGTTCGGCAAGATGCTGCCAGTCGGTATTGGCGCCGTTATCGGCGCCGTCGGCAACCGGCTGGCGGGCAAGAAGATCGTGAACAACGCCCGCAGTGCCTTCGGTAAGCCGCCGACTCGGTGGCCAGGAGCCTTGCTCCTACTGCCGACGGCTGCCGACGCGCCCTAGGGACGCCGTGACAGCAGACCGAGCCGGTGCGACGTCACATGGCGGATCGTCGGCGAAGGGTTAGCCTTTATGGGGCGGTAATCGTTGGCGCGCCGCAGGTGGACACGCCGGACGCCGTGTGCAGGTAGTGGCAAGCGTGGCATAGCGCTTTGGAACAGAGGAATCGAGGCGAGCAGCTGCTGTGAGCAGTACGAGTTCACCATTCGGCCAGAACGAATGGCTGGTCGAGGAGATGTACCGCAAGTTCCGCGATGACCCCACCTCGGTTGATCCGAGCTGGCATGAGTTCTTGGTCGACTACGACCCGGAGTCGACGGGCGACGCTCCCACCGAGGCAAAGGCGCCCGAGCAGGCCCGCCCGGCAGCGCCGGCAACTCCACCAAGGCCGGAATCCGCGAAGGCCACCGCGTCCGGCAACGGCGCGGTGACCACTCCCGCACCAGCACCTGCTGCCGCGCCGGCACCTGCTCCCGCCGCCAAGCCGGCCGCACCGCCACCGGCCGAAGGTGACGAAAATCAGGTGCTGCGCGGGGCGGCCGCCGCGGTCGTCAAGAACATGTCGCAATCGCTGGACCTTCCGACGGCAACCAGCGTCCGGGCCATCCCAGCCAAGTTGATGATCGACAACCGCGTTGTCGTCAACAACCAACTCAAACGCACTCGCGGCGGCAAGATTTCGTTCACCCACCTGCTGGGATACGCACTGATCCAGGCGATCAAGGTGTTCCCGAACATGAACCGGCACTACGCCGAGATCGACGGTAAGCCCAACGCGGTCACGCCCGCGCACACCAATCTCGGTCTTGCGATCGATCTGCAGGGCAAAGACGGTAAGCGCTCCCTGGTCGTCGCGGGCATCAAGCGTTGCGAGACCATGAGTTTCGGCCAGTTCGTCACCGCCTACGAGGACATTGTGCGGCGAGCCCGCGACGGCAAGCTGACCGCCGAAGACTTTTCCGGCGTGACGATTTCGCTGACCAACCCCGGCACCATCGGCACCGTGCACTCGGTACCGCGTCTGATGGCGGGCCAGGGCGCGATCATCGGCGTGGGTGCGATGGAATACCCGGCCGAGTTGCAGGGTGCCAGCGCAGAGCGCATCGCCGAACTGGGTATCGGCAAGTTGATCACCCTGACGTCGACCTACGACCACCGCATCATCCAGGGCGCGGAGTCGGGCGACTTCTTGCGCACCATCCACGAGATGCTGCTCTCCGACGGCTTCTGGGACCAGATCTTCCGGGAGATGGGCGTCCCGTATCTGCCGATCCGGTGGAGCACCGACAACCCGGACTCGATCGTGGACAAGAACGCCCGGGTGATGGAGTTGATCGGGGCGTACCGCAACCGCGGGCATCTGATGGCAGACATCGATCCGCTTCGGTTGGACAACACCCGATTCCGCAGCCACCCCGACCTCGAAGTCATCACCCACGGACTGACGCTGTGGGATCTGGACCGGGTCTTCAAGGTCAACGGCTTCGCCGGTTCTGAGTCCAAGAAGCTGCGCGACATTCTGGGCCTGCTCCGCGACGCCTACTGTCGCCACATCGGTGTCGAGTACACCCACATCCTCGATCCCGAACAGCTGGAGTGGCTGGAACACCGCGTCGAGACAAAGCACGTCAAACCGACTGTCGCTCAACAGAAGTACATCCTGAGCAAGCTGAACGCCGCTGAGGCGTTCGAAACCTTCTTGCAGACGAAATATGTTGGGCAGAAACGGTTCTCACTTGAGGGTGCCGAAAGCGTGATCCCGATGATGGACGCCGCGATCGACCAGTGCGCGGAGTACGGGCTCGACGAAGTGGTGATCGCGATGCCGCACCGCGGCCGACTCAACGTGCTGGCCAACATCGTCGGCAAGCCCTATTCGCAGATCTTCAGCGAGTTCGAAGGCAACCTGAACCCCGCGCAAGCGCACGGCTCCGGTGACGTCAAGTACCACCTCGGTGCCACCGGTTTGTACCTACAGATGTTCGGCGACAACGATATTCAGGTGTCGCTTGACCGCCAACCCGTCACACCTGGAGGCCGTCGACCCGGTGCTGGAAGGTCTGGTCCGAGCCAAGCAGGACCTGCTCGACAAGGGCAACGGCGAAGACGGCGACTCCGTGGTGCCGATGATGCTGCACGGCGATGCCGCCTTCGCCGGTCAGGGTGTGGTTGCCGAGACGCTGAACTTGGCCAACCTGCCCGGCTACCGCGTCGGCGGGACCATCCACATCATCTGCAACAACCAGATCGGCTTCACCACCGCGCCGGAGTATCTCGCGTTCCAGCGAGTACTGCACCGACGTCGCAAAGATGATCGGGGCGCCGATCTTCCACGTCAACGGCGACGACCCGGAAGCGTGTGTGTGGGTGGCGAAGCTGGCCGTGGACTTCCGCCAGAAATTCAAGAAGGACGTCGTCATCGACATGCTGTGCTACCGCCGGCGTGGACACAACGAGGGCGACGACCCGTCGATGACGAATCCCGCCATGTACGACGTCGTGGACGTCAAGCGCGGGGTCCGCAAGACGTACACCGAAGCGCTGATCGGCCGTGGCGACATCTCGATGAAAGAGGCCGAAGACGCGTTGCGCGACTACCAGGGTCAACTGGAACGAGTGTTCAACGACGTCCGCGAGCTGGAGAAGCACGGGGTAGCGCCGAGTCTCTCCGTCGAATCCAACCAGATGCTCGCCACCGGCCTGGACACCGCAGTCGACAAGGCACTGCTGGCCCGTATCGGCGACGCATTCCTTGCCCTACCAGAGGGATTCGACGCGCACCCACGCGTCACCCCGGTCCTGGAGAAGCGCCGCGAGATGGCCTACGAAGGCAAGGTCGACTGGGCGTTCGGCGAGTTGCTAGCGCTGGGTTCGCTTGTGGCCGAAGGCAAGTTGATACGGCTGTCTGGCCAGGACACCCGCCGTGGCACGTTCTCCCAGCGGCATTCGGTGATCATCGATCGCCAGACCGGCGAAGAGTTCACCCCGCTACAGCTGCTGACGGTCGATCGCAACGGCAACCCGACCGGCGGCAAGTTCATGGTCTTCGACTCGCCGCTGTCGGAATATGCGGCGGTCGGCTTCGAGTACGGCTACACGGTCGGCAACCCGGACGCATTGGTCCTGTGGGAGGGCCAGTTCGGTGACTTCGTCAACGGCGCGCAGTCGATCATCGACGAATTCATCAGTTCCGGCGAAGCGAAGTGGGGGCAGCTGTCCAGTGTCGTCCTGCTGCTGCCGCATGGTCACGAAGGCCAGGGACCCGACCACACCTCCGGTCGCATCGAACGCTTCCTGCAGCTGTGGGCCGAAGGGTCGATGACCATCGCGGTCCCCTCGACGCCGGCCAACTACTTCCACCTGCTGCGCCGGCACGCCCTCGACGGGGTGCAGCGGCCGCTGATCGTGTTCACCCCGAAATCGATGCTGCGCAACAAGGCTGTGGTCAGCGACATCCGGGCGTTCACCGAGGCCAGGTTCCACTCGGTGCTCGAAGAGCCCACCTACGAAGACGGCATTGGTGACCGCAGCAAGGCCACCCGCATGCTGTTGACGAGCGGAAAGATCTACTACGAGCTTGCCGCCAGGAAAGCCAAGGACAACCGCGAGGACGTGGCGATCGTCCGAATCGAGCAGCTTGCGCCGCTGCCACGGACCCGGCTCCACGAGACGATGGACCACTACCCGAACGTCAAGGAATTCTTCTGGGTGCAGGAAGAGCCGGCCAACCAGGGCGCGTGGCCCCGGTTCGGCTTGGAGCTGCCGGAGATGTTCCCCGGCAAACTGACTGGCATCAAACGGATTTCACGTCGCGCCATGTCCGCGCCGTCGTCGGGTTCGTCGAAGGTGCACGCCGTCGAGCAACAAGAGATTCTGGACGAGGCATTCCGCTGAGCTACTAAGCTGCGTTTAGTTCCCGGCAATCAGGCCTACGGGTGCAACGCGTGCCTGTACGTCGCGCCGTTGCCGTTGCTTGTGCCGTTGCCGGGCGCCGCACCGTTCCCGGCCGTCCTTAACGGCCCGGTGACAGCAGTGTCCGCCTGATCCACGTGAGCGGGGTTGGATGAGCCACGCCGTGTCCTGACCCGGGGCGGACGCGAGGGAACGTTCATCGGCCACCAGAACCACCGTCCCAGCAGCGCCGCGATCGACGGGGTGAGGAACGAACGCACGATCAGCGTGTCGAACAGCAGGCCGAGACCAATAGTGGTACCTACCTGGCCGACAACGCGTACGTCGCTGACGATCATGGCGGCCATCGTGAAGGCGAATACGAGACCCGCGGTCGTCACGACCTTGCCCGTACCGCCCATCGCACGGATAATGCCCGTCTTCAGCCCAGCGCCCATTTCTTCCTTGAACCGTGAGACCAGGAGCAAATTGTAGTCAGCTCCCACAGCCAAAAGAATGATGACCGACATCAGCAGCACCATCCAGTGCAGGTTGAAGCCGAGAATGTACTGCCAGAAAAGCACGGATAGTCCGAAAGAAGACCCCAACGACAGCGCCACGGTGCCCACGATTACGAGGGCCGCAATGAGGCCTCGCGTGATGAGCAACATGATGATGAAGATGATGCACAGCGCTGAGGTCCCGGCAATCAACAGGTCGTACTTCGAACCTTCTTTTAGGTCTTTCAGGACCGATGCGGTGCCAGACACGTAGATCTTGGCGTTCGCCAGCGGCGTCCCCTTGAGGGACTCCACGGCGGCCGTCTTTATCGGGTTGATCCGCGCGATGCCCTCTTCCGAGGCCGGATTGCCCCGATGCGTGATGATGAAGCGCGCCGCCTTTCCGTCCGGCGACAGGAAGAGCTTGATGACGCGCTGGAAATCGGGGTTGTTGAACGCCTCTCGAGGCAGGTAGAAGGAGTCATCGCTTTTGGCAGCGTCGAAATCCTTTCCCATGGCAGTCGCGTCGTGGCTGAGTTGGTCTACCTGATCGATCATCCCGGTCATGGTGCTGTGCAGTGTCAGCACCATGGTCCGCAGGCTCTTCATGGTGTCGATCTGCGGTGGCAGCAGCGCGACCAGCTGCGGCACCATGGCGTCGACGGAATCCACGTCTTTGCTGAGGTCGGCCACCTTTTCGCTGAGCCGGTCGATACCGTCGGTGGCGTTGTACATGGACCGAATTCCCCAGCAGACGGGGATGTTGTAGCAGTTCGGATTCGAATAGAAGTAGCTGCGGAGTGGCCGGAACGTGTCGTCGAAGTTGGCGATGTCGTCGCGCACCTCATTGGAGATGGCCAACGTGTCCCTGGTGGTGCCGGCGACGTGGTGGGTCGTACCGACGAGCTTGTTCATCAGCCCGTTCATGCGCTCCAGCGAGTTGATGGTTCCACCGAGCTGGTCGGCCAGCTTCGTCATATCGTCCAGCCGGCCTTTCGCGACCTGCACGTTTTGTAGCGCTCCGGCATTCTGCATACTTAGCAGAAATGGTATGGACGTATGCTCAAGTGGCACGCCCTCGGGTCGAGTCACGCCTTGGACCAGGGCAACCCCTTCAACGCCAAAGATGGCTTTGGCCAGCTTGTTCAACACCAGAAAGTCCGCCGAATTACGCATATCGTGATCGGACTCGATCATCAGGACTTCGGGCCTCATCCGCGACTCGGGAAAATGGCGATCAGCGGCCGCCCATCCTATGTTGGCGGGGGTGTCCTGAGGCATATACGGCCGGTCTTCGTAGCTGACCCGGTATCCCGGCAGCGCCAGCAGGCCAACCATAGCGACCGCGCATGAAGCCACGAAGATGGGTGCAGGCCAGCGCACGATTGCCGTTCCCACCCGTCGCCAGCCACGAACCGACATCGTGCGTCTTGGTTCGAGGAGACCGAAACGACTAGCAACGGTGAGAACCGCGGGAACCAGTGTGAGTGCAACCGCGACGGCGACGAGCATGCCCACCGCGCACGAAGCCCCCATGGTTTGGAAGATCGGCAACCGGGTGAAACTGAGGCAATACGTCGCCCCGGCGACAGTCAAGACCCGAGGCGAGGATCACGTGAGCCACCCCGCGGTAAGCGGTGTAGTAGGCCGTCCTCGGATCTTCGCCCGCCCGGCGCGCCTCGTGATAGCGCCCGACGATAAATATCGCATAGTCCGTTCCCGCGGCAATCGCCAGGCATACGAGGATACTGATAGCGAAAGTCGAAACGCTGATAATCCTGAGCTGGCACAGAAGTGCGACGATTCCCCGGACCGCCGTCAATTCGATCCCCACCGTGGCTAACACGAGCAGCACGGTCGTGACCGACCGGTACACCAGCAGCAACATAATGGAAATCACCACCACGGTTGCCACCGTGATTTTCATGACGGCGTGGTCACCGGTTTTGGCCAGATCCGCTGAGAGCGGCGTCACGCCGGTGACATAGGCCTTGACCCCATCCGGCGCGGATGTTCGCTGCACGATATTGCGAACAGCCTCGACGGATTCGTTCGCCAAGGCCTCGCCTTGGTTCCCGGTGAGGTTCAATTGGACATACGCGGCCTTGCCGTCCGCGCTCTGCACCCCCGGGGCGGTCAGCGGATCCCCCCAAAAATTCTGGATGTGCTGCACGTGCGTCGGGTCTGTACTCAACTGACGAATCAAATTGTCGTAATACTGGTGGGCAGCGTCGCCGAGGGGGCGCTCGCCCTCCAGAACGATCATCGCAACGCTGTCAGTATTCGATTCCTTGAATAAATGACCGATGCGCTTGACCGCTTTGATCGACGGCGCGTCTTGGGCGCTCAGCGATACGGCATGTTCTTTGGCAACCTGCTCGAGCGGTGGAACACCGATACTCACCAGAAGCGTGATCGCCAACCACCCAAGAATGATGGGCCAGGAAAATTTACGGACCATTCCGCGCAGCGAATGGTCGTTCCGTGCGCTCGCTTCTTGCGTGATGGTTACTCATGCGCCCCTCACCAGACAATGCGTGCGGGCGCTCACTTCGTTCGAAACCCACTCGGTTTTGACCTCACCGTCCACAACGACACGGCGGCCAATTCGGTCACTGTCACCCTGCGCCGCAATGTCCCTCACGTCTGCGGGCAATGCCGACATGATCTTCGACGACCACGGTAAGCGTACTTCATCGACCTCGACTCGCTGCGGCTCGGAATTGACATCAAAACACCCGAAGCCCGCTGCGGTGCCAGCCGGGCCAAAGACCCGATGAATTACTCGCCCGGGACTAAACGGCCTGGTGTCATCGTTTGAATCGTCGGCATACGCCCGGTGCTCCTCAGCGCCGACAGTACCGTGGACCCGCGACACGGTGAATCCCCCACAACCGATCACCATCATCACAACCAGCGGTATCCACGCTCACCGCAGAACTCTGACAACTCGCATCTCCTTCACCCGTTGCAACTACTGCACCGCGGGCACTCTGCGCTAGCAGCCTCCCGATGAGCGCGCGACCAGCACTAATGAGTAAACCATGGCTGCGACTTCACGTCATGCGATCGCGTAGTCGGTCAGCGGGAACCGGTCCTGTTCCTTGACGGCGGTACGCACCGACGTCGGCCGGAAAAGCGGCGCCTCCCCGGTGTGGTGGTTGAACCAATACGAGCGCGATGTTGCGCAGTTGCCGAGGTGAAACACCGAATCCTCGAGCAGCTTGTTCATCCGCTCCAGGAAGCGATCATTGGCTTGTTCGGTGACCTCGAAGGTATGGGCGTCGCGCCGCTGGAGTTCGCCGAACAGCCGATCCATGTGCCGCATCTGGTATTCCACCGTGTTGAACCACGACAACCCCACCCACGCGAACGGGCTGGCCATCGTCAAAAAGTTCGGAAAGTAAGGCACCGATACACCTTGATATGCCTGGAACCTGGTGTCTCGCCACCACTTTCCGAGGTTTCGGCCCTCCCGGCCGATCACCTCGATCGCCGGCAAGTTCGCGTCCCACACGTCGAACCCGGTGGCCAGCACCAGGGTGTCGATGAACCGTTTGGTGCCGCCGTTCGCGACGATGCCGTCGGGCTCGATCCGATCAATGCCACTGGTTTCCAGATGCACATGCGGTTGGGCGAACGTCGGATAATAGGTATTAGATATCGTCGGCCGCTTGCAGCCGAAGTCGAAATCCGGGTCCAGCTTGCGCGAGACCTCTTTGTCGCGCACCGACCTCGACCGATGGATCCTAGACAGTCCCGCCATGGCTTTGTTGACCAGCTTGAAACGCCGATATTTCCACATCGTGATGACCATCATGAAGTCCGTACCTGTGTCGGTGAACCAACGCACGATGCGCTGGGTAAACGGCACCCTGGCGAAAAGCCGTTGCACCGCCGGCGGGAACACGACATCGGACTTGGGCAACACCAGGATCGGCGTGCGCTGATACACAGTCAGCTCGGAGACATTCTTGGCCAGTTCGGGAATCACTTGTATACCGGTGGAGCCGGTGCCGATGATCGCGGCCCGACGTCCCGTCAGCGAGTAGCTGTCATCCCAATCGGCCGTGTGGATGATACGCCCGCTGAACGTGTCGATACCAGGAATATCCGGGGTACGCGGTTGGCATAGGAAACCGGTTGCGGCGATCAGGAACTGCGCGCTCAGCGTTTCACCACTGGCAAGCGCCACCTGCCAGCCTCGGGCATCGTCGTCCCACCGGGCGCCCTCGACGGTGGTATTGAACCGCATATAGCGGCGCACGTCGTACTTGTCGGCCACATGCTCGGCGTAACGCTTTACTTCGGCGCCAGGGGCAAACAGGCGCGACCAGTACGGGTTGGGCTCGAACCAGTAGGAGTAAGTGGTCGACGGCTGATCTACGGACAGGCCCGGATAGTGGTTGACGTGCCACGTTCCGCCCAGATCGTCCTCGCGGTCAACGATCAGGATGTTGTCGTAGCCCAACCGGTTAAGTTGGATCGCCGCGCCGATTCCTCCGAAACCCGCCCCGACGATGACCGCATCGAACTGCTCCTCACCCATAAGCACTGACGGTACCTGCTGCACCACCGCGACGAACGGCACGCACCCGATTAGATGGGGCCAGCCAGCACATGGGATCAATGCCTACTGCTCTCAATTCAATTCCGCTGGTGTGCGCAGTCAAACCCTCGCCGACGCGGGTACCCTGCTCAATTTCTCAAACCTGATCACGTAGCTGCGTGTGCGCTAGTCTCGTGGAGATTGGCGGGTAAAGGTCACAACCGGAGGTGGCCGTGAGCCACTCGGCAACACGATGGTCACGATAATGAGGCCCTCCTGTGCTAGGTCTTTCACCCTGATCCCGGTAAAGTCGGGACCCGTCTATACCCGATAAAGTGCATGTGTTTAATGAGGCGATGGATGTGAGCGCCAGAGGGGGGATCGGATTGCCGATCGCAGGGGGCAACATCTGCTGGCTGCTGGGCACCGTACTGCTGGTGAATCTGTTGGTGCTGGCTGGTACGCGCATGGTTAAACGGTGGAAACGCAGTATGGACGTCAGCGATGACGCCGAGTACGCCGCGACCCTCTCGACCCTCTCCGAGAGCTCAGTGCGCCGCAACTTCGATCCGTACACCGACATCGACTGGGAAGCCCCCGAGTTCTCCGTCACGCAGAACGACCCACGCTGGGTGCTGTCGGCGACCGATCCACTCGGACGGCATCCCTGGTACCAGGCGCAGGCGCTGGAGAAGCAGATCGCGATCGGAATGTGGTGGCGGGCCCATGCCGCGAAGATTGCTCTGCACTTTGAGAGCATTCTGATCCGTGGTCTGATGCACTACACGTTCTGGGTGCCTAACGGATCACCCGAATACCGCTACTGCGTGCACGAAGCGGTCGAAGAGTGCAACCACTCCCTGATGTTTCAGGAAATGGTGAACCGCATCGGGGTGAATGTTCCTGGCATGCCGCGGTGGCTGCGCTGGCTGTCGCCGCTGATCACGCTGTACGCCGGCGCGCTGCCGAACACGTTTTTCTTCGGGGTCTTGGCGGGTGAGGTGCCGTTCGACCACATTCAGACGAACGTGTTGCGCGAGGGCAATTCGATGCATCCGATCGTCAAGAACGTGATGGCGATCCACGTCGCTGAGGAGGCCCGCCACATCTCCTTTGCCCACGAATACTTGCGTAAGCGCGTCCCGCATCTGCTACGGGTCAGCAGGTTCTTGCTGTCGCTGTACGTGCCGATCATTATGCGGGTGCTGTGCCAGGCGATCGTCGTGCCGACGCGCGGTTTCTTCAGGGAGTTCGACATCCCCCGGTCGGTGCGTAAGGAGTTTTTCATCGACGCGCCCGACTCGCGCCAGACGCTGCGTGACATGTTCGCCGACATCCGGATGTTGTGCCACGACGTGGGGTTGATGAACCCCGTTGCGCGGTTGATGTGGCGTATCTGCAAGATCGACGGTCGCCCGTCGCGGTATCGCCACGAGCCGCAACGCACGCACACGCCGACCTCGGTGTGATGCCCACATCGCCTGCCTGCCATACTTTCCCGCATGACGCGCACCCCCACTCGACCTAAAGCCCTGGACCGCATCGGCGTCGGCTTGGTCTACCGCATCGGATCCACCGCGCTGTACAAGCGGGTCTTCAAGTACTGGTATCCGTATATGACCCGCCGACTTGTCCAGCAGGACGACGTCGTCTTTTTGAACTGGGGCTACGAAGAAGACCCGCCGATGGGCATCCCGCTCGAAGAGTCCGACGAACCCAATCGGTATTCCATTCAGCTCTACCACCAGACCGCGACCCAGGTCGATCTCAGCGGCAAGAAGGTATTGGAGTGCAGCAGCGGTCACGGTGGCGGGGCCTCCTATATCAGCCGCACGTTGCACCCCGCCTCCTACACCGGACTGGACTTCAACGCCGATGGCGTCGCCTTTTGCCAAAAGCGGCACAATCTGCCGGGCCTGGATTTTGTGCAGGGTGACGCTCAGAACCTGCCGTTCCCCGACGAATCCTTCGACGCGGTGATCAACGTCGAGGCCTCCCACATCTACCCCGACTTCGAGCGATTCGTCGGCGAAGTCGCTCGCGTGCTGCGCCCCGGCGGCCACTTTCTGCACGCCGACCTCCGCAACCGCGACAACTTCCCCGAATGGGAAGCGGCACTGCGCAAACCACGGATGCGAATCATTTCCGAGAAGAACATCAGCGAACCAGTCCTGCGCGGCCTGCAGCTGAACTCGCCGCGCTCAGAGGACCTGATCAACCGCAACCTGCCCGTCTTCCTGCGCCGTTTCGGCCGCGAATTCGCCGTTGTGGAGGGCTCGTGGTTCTACAAGGACCTGGAACGCGGCGAAATCGAATACCGCACTTACTGCTTGACCAAGGATTGAGCTGCTTAACCGCCGGTGCACACCGCACCGCATGGGAACTCAGCCCAACCAAGAGTAAAGCGCCGCAATGCCGTGTCCTGTCAGCGTTTTAAGCTGTTGAAGGGGCTGGGAGCGCCAATCGGGTTCAACGTTCGCGGCGCCACACCTTGCCGTACGCAGCTGCTGCAACCGCGTCGTTCACAGTTCCCGTGGGCGGTAGCTTCCGGGCAACGGGTATCTCGCCGAGTTTCCATTCACGCTCGGCACGAGATCTCGGGTCAGCGGGGGGTCGGGACCTTGATGAACCGGCCCACCACCACTGGGACTAACCGCTGATAGCGGGGCCCGGTGATTCGCGCCAGGAGATCGAAAATCCTGGCGTCCGGTCCGACCAGAATCCGCAGCCGGTTCTTGCGGACCCCGCCGAGGATGACTCGCGCGGCTTTCTCCGGCGAGGTGGACCACAACCGTTTGTCGAAGTTTTTCACTAGGTCAACGTCGCCGAGGCTCTCGGCCGCGGTCATGTTCCGAACGAAGGCGGTTTTGATACCGCCGGGGTAGACCGTGGCTACCTTCACCGGGTGTCCGGCCAGCAACATCTCTTGGTGCAGCGCCTGGGTGAAGGCGCGAACGGCGAACTTCGCCGAGCTGTAGGCGGCCTGGTAGGGCACTGCGTACAGGCCGAACGTGCTGGAGACGTTGATTACGTGCCCGTCGCCGGAAGCGATCAGGTGCGGCAGGAACGCTTTGGTGCCGTTCACCACACCCCAGAAGTCGACGTCCATCACCCGTTCGATCTCTTTGAACTGGCTGATTTCGATGTCGCCGAAGAACGTAATGCCGGCGTTGTTGTAGATCTGGTTGACTTTGCCGAAATGGTCGTTGACCTGCTCGGCGTAGGCGATGAAAGCGTCCCGTTCGGTGACGTCGAGTCGATCGGCCTTGACCGTCGCGCCGATGGCCTTCAGCCAGCTGCTCGGTGTGCGCCAGCCCGTCGGTGTCGACGTCGCTGATCGCGACCTTGGCCCCGGAGCGGGCCAGTTCGACGGCCAGCGCCTGGCCGATACCCGAACCGGCGCCGGTGACGACGGCGACTTTCCCGGCGAACCCTTGCATGCGTGGACTCCCCCCAGTTGGCTGTGTCGAGCGTAGCCGATACACGGGTACGACCCAGCCTGCCCCACACGGACATGGCACACATCCACACGTCGGTGCGGGAGATGCACCGGCAGCGATAGCCCGTTATCCGCCGCCGAGCTTCTTGTACACTCTGCCGACGATCGGCGCGACGAGGGCGCGCGGCAGGTACTGGTTGGCCACCGACATCACCTTCGCGGGTAGGCCGGGCACGACACGCATTTTGTTGCGGCTCAACCCGTCCAACGACACCTTCGCCGTGTACGCCGCGGAGACCCACACAAAATCCGGTGCCAGCTTGTTGGCCGCCGACTCGTCGACCGATTCCAGCATTCCGGTGCGCACCGGACCGGGGGCCAACAGCGTCACATGCACGCCGGAGGTACGCAGCTCCCCGCGCAACGATTCGCTGAAGGTGTTCAGGAACGCTTTGGTAGAGGCGTAGGTCGCGTTGTTCGGTATCGGTGAATTCCCCGCGGCCGAACCGGAAATCAGGATGCCGCCAGCTCCGCGCTCAATCATTCCGGGCAACACCGCCAAGGTCAGGTCGTGCGCGGCGACGGCGTTGAGCTGCACCAGGGCCCGCTCACCGGCTGGATCGAGCGACGAAACCGGACCGATCGTAGCGATTCCCGCGTTGGCGCACAGGATCGAGATATTCCGGCCAGCCAATTCGTCGGCCAGCTTCGCCCGTTCGGCGGCGTCGGCGAGATCGACCGGCCGCACCTCAACGGTGACCTGGTACTTGGCGGTCAGTCGCGTAGCCACCTCGTTGAGCACGTCCTCGCGCCGTGCGACGATGATCACGTTGTAGCCTCGTGCAGCCAATTCGGTGGCGAGTGCCTCGCCGATGCCCTGGGAGGCACCGGTGACCACGGCACGAGCATCGGGGCTGGGGGCGGGCAACGGCATTCGCGAAGCGTACAACCCAAGTACAGCTACGCCCGGGGCCGGGTATCGCGCGCCGGGCCGCACCAGGTTGATTTGCTCGGCGTCCTTTAGAGGCGGCGAGTTCCGAGCCACGAGTGGATTCGGTGCGCCACGGAGACCCACCCAGGCTCCAGCATCATGTCGTGCCCCATGTTGGGGAAGAATTCCGCTTCGGTCCGATACGCGCGTGCCGTGGCGCACACTTCTTTTCGGGTGTGCGCGCCGTCATCGTCGGCTCCTAAGACCAGCACCGGCGTCGTCACACGTCGGGGCCGCCGCAGGCTGAGCACCATGCAGTCGATGCTGACTCGTGCGCTCTCTTCTTGGAGCCGGGCCGCGTAGTCCGCGACCTGGAACTCCGGCGTCTGTGCGGAGAAAAACCTTTCCCGTGCGAGTTCGGTGGTGCTGATATAAGGCAATGATTTGCCCGTGATCGCCATTTTCGCGCAATGCCACGGGTGCTGTCGTATCCATCGCAGACTGGATCCCAGATTTCCCTGCGGCGGCATCGAAGCCATCAAAACAGCGGCCGGAACGTCGTGTGACTCCAAGTACTTCTGCACGAAAAGACCGCCCATGGAGTGACCGATGACCACCGGAGCTGTGGGCAGGCCGTCGGCAACCGCGCTGATGTCCTCGACATAGTCGGCGACCGAACAGGCACGTAGTGGTTTGAGAGTCGGGCTGTTTCCATGGCCGCGGAGGCTTACCGCCAGCGCGCGATACCCCTTGTCGGCGAAGAAGCTGAGGAAATGCTCATCCCAACACCATGCCGCGTGCCAGGCCCCGTGGACGAAGAGCAGCGGAACAGGGTGGGATTCACTGACGCACCCTTTGTCGATTATCTCAAGCATGTCCGACACCCGACGTTGCCAGCGGGATACGCGGCCCGACCAGGGGCGCAACCGTCAGCGGCCGGCACCCGCGGGCCAACCTTCGTTGACTAGACAAATTCACCCGCATTTCCAGATGAAGGTTTGGTTCTGGAGACATCGCAAGCTATCACGGGTGTAACGTACCCACGGGCTCGCGTCAGCGCGTTTCCACGCGGGTTCTCTGATGGAATGACCCTCCTCCCCTGAGTCCGATCAGTGGTGCGGAGTGGCGTCCGATGGATTGCGATCGCCGTTGCAAGGAGCCCTGTTTCGATGAAAGCCAAGCCGGTTGCGCTCGTTACCGGGGCAACCAGCGGCATCGGTGAGGCCGCCGCCCACCGGCTGCACGGCCGAGGTTATGTAGTGTTCGCCGCTGGCCGCAATCCTGAAGCTCTTGATGCCCTGCGATCGAGGGGCCTGCAGGCCCGCGCGCTTGATGTCACCGATGAGGGTGCCGTGGCCCGGCTTGTCGAGGAGATCCACACCGACCACGGCGGTGTAGACGTCCTGGTCAACAACGCCGGCTTCGGGTTGTCCGGCCCCCTCGAGCAGGTAGCGCTGGGCGACCTGCGAAGCGTCTTCGAGACCAACGTGGTGGCGATGCTCCATCTGTCGCAGGCCGTTTTACCCGGCATGCGCGCCCGCGGGAGCGGCACGATCGTCAACATCGGCAGCACCGCCGGACGGTGGCCTTCTCCCGGCGCAGGCGCGTACCACATCAGCAAGTACGGCGTGGCGGCCCTCTCGCAAGTGCTCGGGGCCGAAGTACGGCCGTTCGGCGTGCGGGTGGTGTTGATCGAGCCGACCGGGGTGCGTAATACGCGGTTCATCGAAGCGCGACGCGCAGCGACTCCGTCGAAGGCAGATGACGACGCCTACCTCGAGTTCATGCGGCGCTACGTCGAAATGACGGGCGCGTTGGCCACGAAGCCCGTCATCACGGTCGACGCCGATACCGTCGCCCGCGCGGTCGTCCGGGCCGTCGAGGCGAAAAATCCCAAACCCCGCTACATCGTGGGGATATCCGGGAAGGTCAGCGTGCTGGCTCGGCTGCTGCTGACCGACCGAATGTGGGACCGGGTCATGATGAAGGGCATCAACGCATAGTGGCGCTTCGCCAGTGAATGCTTTTGCGCTGCAGTTGAGTCCTGTGCGGCCTGTCGGACCCCCAGCCATGCGCTGAGGGTTCCAACAAACCGCGGTCCGCGACTGAGGGGTTAGAAGATACTCCCGAAAAGACTCGCCCAGTCCGCCGGATTGAACAGGTCCGTGAACAATGGGCTGAGGTCAGCGGTGGAGGTCGCAGCACTGGCAGCACTGTCTGCCAGTGGTGGTCCGAATACGGGCACGTATCCACTCATCTCCGCCAGCTGGTCGACGAAGTTTTGCTCACCTGTGGCCTGCAACAAACTAATGAGGTCGGTGATAGCCGGGCTCGTTGGGAAGGCATCCGGGGTGTAGGGGTTGAAATCTACGCCGTAAGGGCCGATCGGCGGGTCGGAGGTAAGCGGGTTGCCGATGTCGAACGTGCCTTGTGTTCCGCCTGCTAGAAATTCGTTGGCGAAGGCGATCTGCTCCGCGGTCGGGCCGTTGGCCGCGTCGGCGGCCGTGAGGGCGAGCCAATGATCGACAGAAGTGTTACCGGGCATCCGTTGGCGATATCCTGGACGAGCGCCTGTTGGGACAGACCTTCGGCCAAACCGCATCCGTCCGGGCACAACGGGCTTCCCGGAACAAACGGGTCGAGGGCGACGACCAACTCCCGCGGCGAACGTCTGTATCGCCGTGCCGATCTCCTGGAGCTGGGGATTTCGAAGCCGTTGACGTTGGGCGGCGCCTCCAGGCTGTGTGAAGAAGTTCTGGAAGGCGTCCGTCAATCCAGCTTGAAGTCCGAGTTGGACCACGGCATCAGGTTTACCGGGTTCCCGGCCTCGTTGAGGGTTTGCCCGCTCGGTGACGCCATACCCGATGTCTCCCATTTCCGGATGCGTACCCGGGAAACCGAAAATGGCATCGCTTGGCACTGCGTTTGACTCCAGTACCGGTGTCCTAGAGCGGGTCTACGCCTACACCCGCGGACGGGTCGACAGCGGTGCCGAAGTCGTAGCTCGTGCCACAGGTTCGCCTGAAAGAAGTCATTGAGCAGTGGAAACTGCTGACTGCCGGACAGTATCGCCAGAGACTCAATAGTCCGGTCGATCCCGGTAAAGCCGGTGATATCGGACACCGGGGCCAGGGGTGCGCTCCAGTCGGCGTCACTGGATGCGCTCGCGGGAAGCTCAGCATCGATGGCCAGGGCTATCTGCTGGCTCAGGCCCAAATCGCCGGCTGCAATGGCCGAGGGATCGACGCCGAGAGGATCCGGGGTGTCACCAAGACCCTGGAGTTCGCCAAGCCCTTGTCCGGATAGCGCTTTGAACGGCAGCAGCATGTCGACCACCGACATGAAGCGCCCCGGATCGCCGGGGTCCTCACCAAAGATGTTCGTCGCGCTCGCGGTGAAAATGGTCCCGCCGAAGAGATCCGCGTTGCCGAACTGCGTTAACCGCCTCGACTTCGTTGGACGGAATATTGACGATGTCCTGAAACAGGTTGAACGGAATGTTGAGGAGGGAGTCACCGGCGTCGACGAGTCGTACCGGTTGGCTGACGATGGGCTTCTCGAACGGCCGCAGCGCGATCGGCGTGACAGCGACGAGACCCGTCGCCGCGAGTGCCGCGCTTGCCAAGACATACGGACGCGCACCTGCCTGCATGACGCCTCCCCCTCAGAGTCGATGTTGTCCAACGCGATGAAGTTACCTGAAGATAGGCTGAGGCGCGACCAAATCCCGGATGCTACGACCAGCTATCAATTTGACACACGAATAACTCGCGGTCAGCAACCGTGAATTACCTGGTTACAGGCATCGACCGACCACGACGCGAACCTGAAAGTTTGCTGGCAAGTTACTGAACAGGCCGCTCGAAGGTGTCGAGCCAGGCGTGGTGGCCGTAAGCGTCGCGGTGTGCCACCTGCTCGACCGGTTTGCGGGTCGTCGGCCCGTAGTGCCCGCGCGGCCAACCCAGCGGCACAACGCAGCACGGGGTAACCGACCGGGGCAAATTGAGAGTTTTGCGCGCCGACGTCTGGCTCCACAACGGCAAGGTGATAAGGGAGGCACCCAGGCCCATGGCGCGCGCGGCGAGTAACAGGTTCTGCACGCTGGGATAGATCGATCCCCAGTACGCCGACTCGGCCACGTGTGGCATCCGCACGAACGGTAGCCGTCCGCCGCGAGCGCCGAGCCGGAGGCAGGCCACCACCAGCACCGGGATCTCGGTGAAATGGTCAATCTGCCACTGCACAGCACGCGCGATCCTGGCCATCGACTCATCGCGGACAACCGCGCGGCGCAGCACCACGCCGTGTTGAACCTTCCACCCCTGGCGGTAGCGCTTGGCGAGCTTCTCCTTGACGCGCGGGTCCTTCACGACGATGAACTCCCAGTTCTGCCCGTCGTTGCCCGTCGGTGCCCGCAGCGCCAGCTCGATGCACTTCAACACCAACGCGTCATCGACCGGGTCGGAAAGAACTCGCCGCACCGCGCGCTGAGTCATCATCGCCTCGTACAGCGGCATTTCCAGACGCGCCAGCGCCTCGGCGGTGCTTGGCACAATTCCGTGCTTACCCGGGTCACACGATGCGGAATCGGGCGTGTCAGGCATGTTCGCCGATCCATGTGGTGGTGAAGCGGTGAATCTCCGGCAGCCCGCGGGCGAACTCGCGTGCGATGAAGCTCTCGACCTTGCCGCCGACCAACGGCACGTTGAACTGCACAGTTCCAGAAAGTTTCAGTCGCGAGCCGTTGCCCAACGGCGCCAGCATGGCCACACCATGACCCGATCCCGGCGCGCCGGTCACCGCGATGCTGATCTCCCCACTCACGCAGTCGTCACCGACCGGTGCCCATGTCTCCGTGGTCACGACGTTCAGGTCACCGCGAGCAATGGTGGTCAGTATCGCGGGCAACCCGCCGTGGCGCAGGTCCTCGGTAACCACCGCGCTCACCGCGCCGTCGGAGCCGACCACCAACGACTCCAGCACTTTACCGCCGCCGAAGGCCGCAAGCCGGGCCAGCCAATACTTTTCGTCGCCAAACGCCGCGTGGACCTGCTCGACGCTGGCGGGCGAGTCGAACGACACATCGAAGGAACGGGGCATAGCCAGCCAGGCTACCGCTACCTGCCGAACACCCGATCCGCGAGCGCGCCCGCAAAGGTGCGCGTCTGCTCCAGCTGTTCGGGCTGGACGTTGGTGCCCGGGATGCGCACGCCCAAATACTTCTCGCGGTATTGGCCCGACCCCAGGTAACTGGTCAGCGACAGCAAGGAGCGCACCGGATCGCCGGGATAGGTGAAGTGGACTTCGTCGACGTATCTGCCGCCCTGCTGCTCGGCCAGTTCGCGCACCGCCTCAAGGTTTTCGTGCCAATACTCGCGGCACACGACGAACACGGCGAACGGCGTGCCGGAGAACAGCTTTCGCGCCTCGTCTGACTTCAGGAAGGATCGCATCGGCATGCTCACGGTCTGCCACCAGGTTGGTGAGCCGATGCAGACGAGGTCGTAGTCGCCGTCTCGAACCGTGTCCGGGGTTCGGATCTCCCCGGTGTCACCGCGCTTCTGCGCCCGCAGCACACTAAGCATGTCCGGCCACACGCGGCGCATCGGGAAACGGGAGAACCGTTCGGCATAACGCGGATCGGTGAACTCGATCGGCGCCTTGTGTACCTCGTACCCGCGCTGGGCGAACACTTCTCCCGCGGCCTCAAGCACTTTGAGCGACTGTCCTGTGTAGCTGTAGTACAGCAGCAAAACCCGCGGACGCTTTGCGCCGCTCCCCTGGCTGGTCGTGTCCGCCATCGCGCCTCCCTACTCGAACGTGCTGCATCCATGGCTCACCGACGTATTACCCTCACACACGTGACCGACAAGATTCGAGTCGACCTCCACGGCGCCCCCCAAACCATGTTGACGACCCTGTACTGCAAAGCGCTGGACGCCGGCTTCCGCCGGCCCATCCTGGGCGATGAGTTCGCCCAGGATGCGGTCGGCCGAATCGATTACGATTGGCGCGAACTCCGAGTCGGCTACAGGTGGACGCCGCTGGTGACGGTACGCACCGCTCAGTACGACATCTGGGCGCGCCAGTTCCTCGCGGTTCATCCGCGGGCCGCCGTGGTCCATCTCGGCTGCGGTCTGGACAGTCGGGTGTTCCGACTCGATCCAGGCCCGGGTGTGGAATGGTACGACGTCGACTATCCGACCGTAATCGCATTGCGCGAGAAGGTCTTTCCGACCCGCCAGCAATACCACCTGATCGCCACGTCCGCGGCCGATGTGTCCTGGCTTGACCAGATACCCGCCGACCGCCCGGTGCTGCTGTTGGCCGAGGGCATCAGCATGTACCTGACTGAGCACGACGGCCTCGCGCTGCTGCAACGCGTCGTCGACCGCTTCGGCTGCGGCGAACTGCAGATCGACTTTTACAACTGGCTCGCCATCAAGTCGCAGAAGACGCATCGCTTGCAGCGGCAGTCCGGTTCGACGCTGTATTGGGCGGTCAATAGTCCACAGGACATCCTGAGTCGAGTTTCAGGACTTCGGTTGCTGAGCGCCGCGACGTTCTTCGATGCGAGCACGTTCGGCCGGGTGCCGACTGGCTTCCGGCGGGCCAGCAGCCTGGTTCGTGCGGTCCCGCCGCTGCGGCGAGCCCTGCAATACCACCGCTACGCGTTCGGGCCGGTCAATTGACAGCCGCGTGCTGCTCGGCAACGGCGCAGAGCAACGAACGTACTGCCTCGATTGACCTTTCCGGCGCCGGCCCATGCGAGTGGTACTCGATCATGACTTGCCCGGCGAACACCTTGCTGGTGTACAAGTCGATTCCGGCGCTGACGGTGAAGTAGAACTCGCCGTGGGTAGCGGTCATGTCCAGCCCGGGCGGGGTCCGCACAGGAGGGACCACGCCGTTATCGGCAAACATGACGACATCCGGCAGGCCGGGCGGGTTCCCGACGTATTGCGGGCTGAAGTGCAGCCGAGACTGCTGTATCACGCCGTCGGCCAAGTCTGCCCGAAACGTCTCGGCGATGTCGCGGGCGAGGTCGGCAACAGTGGTCTTGTCGTCGATCTCGCCGAGATAGGTCGCCAATCCCACCGGGTTGGTGCAGCCGGTCGCGGACACCGGCGGCGAGAGGACGTACCGCAGGTCAACGGGATAGATGTAGGGAACCGGGATGTTTGACCTGCCGCGAAGTCGCCACTCTGCCATCAGCAGAACAGCAGAGAGCACGGCATTCAATCCGAGTCGATGTGCGCGACCGAACGCAACCAGGTCGTTTGTCTCGCGCTCGCTCAGCCGGCACCACACCATCGGAACGCGCACCGGCGACTGCGGTTTGACGTCATTACCGGCTCTTCGGGTCGGCGGAAGATCGTATGCGAACATCGCCGGGATGAACCGCTCGATTCCGGAGCGCTGCTGTTTGTGTATACCCCGTTCGGCGAGCACGGCCTCGATCGAGGCTGGCATGGGGTGCACGGTCAACGCACCGATGCTTCTCGTGCAGACCAGGTCGGTGTAGTAGGAAAACAGTTCCTCGACAAGGCTGAACATGTGATGACCGTCGGCGAGGGCGTGATGGACGTAGAGGGTCGGCTGCGCCTGTCCGTCGCGGATGGTCACGCGGAGATGGACCAGCGAATCGCTCTGGTCAAAGTGCAAAGGCGGGCCCTCGTCGGCCGGATCATCGAGTTCCACCACATCGATGCCCGGAGGGACAAAGTCATCGGTAACGAATTGATGGTGCCCGTCGGTGTCCTGCTCGAGGTGGCCGGCAAGGACTGGATGCGCTTCGAGCAGCGCGTCGAAGGCGGCCGACAGAGCGTCGATATCGATCGAGCCCTTCAGATGCGCGCCGAGACCCACAAAATTCTGGGTCGCGGCCATCATTTCTTCACTGTTCGCCAGCTTCCGAATGACCGACGTTGGAAACACGCTCCGCCTTTCTAGCCCTTCTTACCCTTTTCAAGTCCCGTTAGCAGCCGCCTCCCATCGGTCTACGACAAATCCACCAGTTCCATTTCGTCACTCGCCGAGTCGAATTCATCCTCGGCGAGCGCCTCCCGGGTCAAATCCATCACCGCTGTGCGAGAATGCCTCGACGAACGATTGCGCGACTGCCGACTCGATCCTGCGGGTGTCATACCACCAATCCAGGTGCAGCACACCCGATGAGCGATACACCCGAAGCTCGAGGGCGTGACCGAGGCCGGGAATCGTCTCGCGCACCGGCATCGCGGTGTCGGAGTCGAATCGGACCGCCACGTCGTCACCGAGCGGCGGCAGATCGGGAATCGTGCCGATGTAGGAGAAGAAGATGTCGGCCGGAGCGGTGGCGCCGAGCCGCCGCGCGGTCGGCGCATACAGGTAGCGCAGCAGCCCGTAACCGATTCCGTAGTGCGGGACGGCATTCAGCGTGTTGTGCACGTCGTCCGAGTAACTGCTTGGCGCCGTCGCCCGTGCTGCAGGCGAGCGCGACCGGATAGACGGTGTTGAACCAGCCGACCGTCCGGCGCAGATCGATGTCAGGTTTGAGCACCGACCTGCCCTCCCCGCTGAGGTCGACCGCGACTGTCCCGTCGCCGACCGTAGTAGCGACCGTCCGGCTGAGTGCGGCCAACAGCATTTCGTCGATCGGCACCCGAAGCCGTCGCCGGGCATCGTCGATTTCCGTCGTCTCCGCGACGGTCAGTGCCGACGGGATCCGGGCCAGGTCCGTCACTCCGGGCGGCTCGGCGGCTTGGTCGCCTGCGAGCTTGAGAGTCGCGGCCGTCGCGGTCTGCAGCCAGTAGTCGCGGCTCTCGACGACTGCCGGGTGGACGGCCAGCGCCGCGCAGCGCTGGGACCACTCGGCCCACGGTGTGGTGATCGGTTGCAGCGCAATCTCTTCGCCGGCCAGTTGTTGCCCGAACGCGGTGAAGATGTCGCCGAGCAGGATGTCGCGCGACGCGTTGTCAGTCGCGATCGCAGCCACGCTGATCGCGAGGTAGCTCGAGCCGCCCGGCGCGCCCCGGACATAGCTGGCGATCAGCGGGCTGGACGGATCCTGTTCCGGCCATCTGCTCTTTCAGGATCGCCAGCAGCGCTTCTCGCTCTTGTTCACTGCCCGGTATGACATCGTCGGGAAGTGAGCGGGTGGCCAATTCAGCCAGCTCCCCGGGCTCACGACGACCTGCTCCCAGGTGCCCGCGCGTTCGACGAGTCGAAGACGCAGCGCTTCGTGGTGGTTGCTGACGGCGGTGAGCACCGCGCGGATGTCGTCGACCTGGACGTCCGGCCGAAGCTGCAGGATCAGCGGAACACGCCACTGCTCGTGTGAGCGGACACCGTGTTCGAGGAAGTACGAGATGTTCGGCGGCACCGGCGGATGTGTGACGTCGCCCGGCGACTGGCGGCCCAGGCCGCCTGCCGCGTAGCGCGCCGTCAACGCCTTGGCGAGCGCGGCGACCGTCTGGTTCTCGTAGAGGTCTTGCGGGGTGAGGTCCAGACCTTCGTTCGAGGCGGTCATCGCGACGCTGATCGCGACCAGCGAATCACCGCCCAGCTCAAAGAAGTTGGCATTGCTTTCGACCGTCGGCAGGCCGAGGCACTGGCTCCAGATGCGTTGCAGCGTCGCCTCCATCGGCGACTTGCCGGTCTTGGCGGCCTGAACGGCATCCGCGGCGGCCGCTCCGTTGGTCGCCACGGCGTCGCCCGTCCATACGTTCTGACGGTGCTCGATCCAATGCCGTTGGCGCTCGAACGGGTAACCGGGAAGCGTGAGAAGCCGCACCGGACTGCCCACCGCGCGAGCGGTACCCAGTCGACGTCGACTCCCGCTGCCCAGAGCTGTCCCAGCGCCAACAGGAATGCGTCCCGGTCGTCGCGGTTCTGGGCGTGGTGGCGCATCAGCCGGACCGCGTGGTGGCCACTCGACCACTTGGGGTGACGCGTCGCCGACGCGGTCAGCGAGCCGCCCGGGCCGACCTCAACCAGGACACGGCGCGGGTCACCGAGCAGCACCTCGATCTCGTCGGAGAACCGGACCGTCGAACGCACCTGCCGCGCCCAGGTTGCCGGGTTGGTGGCCTCACTGGCGGCCAGCCAGGTCCCGGTGACGTTGGACAGCAAGGGAATCCGCGGTTCATGCAACGTCTGACGGGACAAAAAGCCGGTGAACTCAGGGATCATCGAATCCATCAGCCGCGAGTGGAACGCGTGCGACGTACGGACCCGTCGCGCGACGACTCCCTTTTCCTTGAGCCGGTCGCTGAATTCCTTGATGCTCTCCTCGGACCCGGCGACTACGCAGCCGCCTGGTTCGTTGATCGCGGCGATGTCGACGTCGCCGGTCAGGTGTTCGGCGAGGGCGTCGGGGCTCAACGCCACCGCGACCATCACTCCACGCGGTGCGGCGTGCATCAGCCGGGCGCGCATCGACACCAATTTGACGGCCGACTCGATGTCGAAGATGCCGGCAATGGTGCCCGCGACGTATTCGCCGATGCTGTGCCCGACCATCGCCGCCGGGCGCACACCGTAGCTCTCGATCAACTTGGCCAGCGCGTACTCGACGGTGAACAGCGCGGGCTGGGTGCGGTCGGTGCGCTCCAGATTGCGCGCGGTCCCCTCAAAGATCTCCGCACGCAGGTCGACGCCCAGTTCCTCGACGAAGCCTGCAGCACACTCATCGAAGTGCTCGGCGAACACCGGCTCGGAGTCATAGAGGCCGCGCGCCATCCCGACGTGCTGAGCTCCCTGACCAGGAAACAGAAAGATGACCTGATCCGAATTGTCGCCGCTCTGCGCGAATTCGCCGACGGACACGTTGTCGTGCTCGGCGGCCTCCAGCACGGCCACCGCGTCCTGGTGGTCTTTGACGACCGCGGCCATCCGGATCTTCTCTTTACGGCGACGGCCGAGGGTGTAGGCCACATCGGGCAGGCTCAGCTCGTCGCCGCCGGACAATTCGGCTGCCAGGGCCGAGCGCGACTCCTGCAGCGCCTCGGTGCTTCGCGCCGACATCAGCAGTACCTGCGGGCCGGGTTGCGATGTCGACACCGGCACCGGTGGCGCCTCTTCGAGCACCACGTGCGCGTTGGTACCGCCGACACCGAACGAGCTCACGCCGGCGCGCAGCACTCCGTCCCACTCCCACGGGCCGTACTGGCTGCGCACTTGGAACGGGCCTTGGTCGAGGTGCAACTCCGGGTTGGGGCTGGTGTAGTGCAGTGTCGCCGGGATGGCCCGATGCTTGAGGCACAGAATCGCCTTGATCAGACTCGCGATACCCGCGGCCGACTCGAGGTGGCCGATGTTGGACTTGACCGAGCCTACATAGCACGGCCCCTGGCGTTGCTCGTCGGAAACCGCGAACGCCTGTCGTAGACCCTCGATTTCAATCGGGTCGCCCAAGGGCGTGCCGGTTCCGTGCGTTTCGATGTAGCTGATTTCCGAGGAGTCGACTTCGGCGATCGCCTGGGCCTCGGCGATGACGTCGGCCTGACCGGCCGCGTTGGGCGCGGCATAGGTCATCTTCGTCGAACCGTCGTTGTTCAGCGCCGAACCGCGGATCACGGCGTGGATGCGGTCGCCGTCATCGACGGCGTCCTGCAACGCCTTCAGTACCACCACACCGACGCCGCTGCCGAAAATCGTTCCGTCCGAACGTACGTCGAACGGCCGGCAATGGCCGGTCGGCGACACCATCGATCCGGGGGCGTACCAATACCCGACGTGATGCGGGATGCGCAGCGATGCACCACCGGCCAGCGCCATCTCGCACTCGCCGTTCAGGATGCTCTGGCAGGCCAGGTGCACCGCGACCAGCGCCGACGAGCAGGCGGTCTGCACCGAGAGCGCGGGCCCGCGCAAGTTGAACGCGTGCGCCACCTTGGTGGCCAGGTAGTCCTTGTCGTTCTGCAACGACAGGTTGACCATGTCGAAGGTAATACCTTGTCCCATAACCACATTAGGGTCATGGTTGGACATGATGTTGTGCAGTAGGTATCCGCTGGTGGTGCTGGTCGCGTAGACGCCGACCGAACCCTCGATGTTGGCGGGGTCGTAGCCGGCGTCTTCGATCGCGTGCCACGCGGTCTGCAGGAACAGCCGATGCTGTGGATCGGTCGAGCGGGCTACCTGCGGGGTAAAGCTGAAGAAGTCGGCGTCGAATTCGTCGATCCGATCCACCAGCGCGGCGCGCCGCACGTACGCGTGATTCGCCAGCGCCTTCTCGGGGATACCCTCGGCGAGCAGGTCGTCTTCGGCCAGCGTGACGATCGATTCTTCGCCGCGACGCAGGTTGTCCCAGAATGCCGACAACGTGTTGGCTCCGGGCAACCTGGCCGCCATGCCGACAACCGCAATGGCGTTGGGCGGCAGTTCGCTGCTGCTGCTCACACTCGGTCTCCTACCTTTCGCCGCGCAGCGGCACGCTGCCGGGCGGCGGCACGCTGCTTGGCTCGATCACGAACTCCGCCTGTGCTTTCGCCCTTGTCTGCTTGTTCCAGGCCCAGCTGGCGGGTGAGGTCGGTGGTCAACTCGGCCAGCGAGGCGCCCTGCAACAGCAGCGCCACCGGCGGCTCGACTCCGAAGTCGCCGCGAACGGTGTTCCGAATCCGCACGGCCATCAAGGAATCCAAGCCCAACTCGGTCAGCGGCTGACTGGCGTCGATCGTGCTGTCCTTCGGATAACCCATGATGGCCAGGATCCGCCCGCCCAGCCGGGCAATGATGACCCGGTTGGCTTCGGCACCGTCCATCTCGCGCAAGGCTTCGGGACCCGCCCAATCGTCGTCGTCGCTGTCGATGTCGAGTTCCTCGGCCAGCTTGGCGAAGTAACCGAGTTGCTGGATCTCCGGGAATGCCGCCGCGGCGCGGTCCAGCCGCAGCCGGGCCACACCGATGCGGGCAGGATCATTGGCCAGGATGGCATCGAGGGCCTCGATACCTTCGGCCGGCGAAATCGGATCCAGCGCGCTGAACGTCAACGAGCGGGCCACCCCGATGTCGGACCACTGTCCCCAGTTGATCGTCGTGGCAGGCAATCCCGATGCCCGTCGCCAGTCGACCAGACCGTCCAGCCACGCACTCGCCGCGGCGTAAGCACCCTGTCCGGGTGCACCCAGGAGCGACGACGTCGAGGAGAAACCGACCCACCAGTCGAGCTGGCGTTTTCGGCCGTGGCGACGTGTAGCCGCAACGCGCCGTTGGCCTTTGGCGACCAGACCTTCTCCAGGGTGTCCCTGCTGAGACCAGCGACAATCTGGTCGTCGATCACGGCGGCGCCGTGAATCACGCCGCGTAACGCCAACCCGGTTTCCTCGGCGGCCGTCACCAGGCGCTCGGCGACCCCGGGTGCGGCGATGTCGCCGGACACGACAGCGATCTGTGCGCGCTGCTCAAGTTCGTCGAGCGCTGCACGCTGCTCGTCGGACGGCTGCGAACGACTGTTGAGCACGATACGTCCCGCGCCGCCGTCGACCAACCAGGTGGCGACGACGAGACCGAGACCGCCGAGACCACCGGTGACGACGTAAGAACCGTCGCGGCGAATGATCTTCACGCCGAGCGTTGCCCAGCGTCGCGCGGGAAAGCCGACGTGCGTAGCGGTTTTCGTCGCGCCACGCGATCACGTCGTCGGTGGAGACCAGGCCCGAGCTCGGTCGTCAACGACGCCACGTCGTCGTCCGGCAAGTCCACCAGTGTGGTGCGCAGGTCGGGGTGTTCGTAGGCGAGCACGCGGATCAGTCCGGTCAGCGCGCCGATCGACGGGTCACCACGGTCTCGCCGTGTTGACGGCCAGACCGTTGCGGGACACCAGCCACAGTCGCGGCGCCTTCCCGTGCCAGCCGCCGATGATCGCGCGCACCGTCGACGCGACACCCCAGGTCAGGTCGCGGCCGCGGGCCGCCGAATCGCCGGATTCAGTCCCGTCGAACGGCTGGCTGTCCGGCGAAGATGACGATGCCGACCGGCGGAAGCTCGGGTCGTCGGCACGCTTCGAGAATGCCTCCATGACCGCCGATTCTTTCGACAGCTCGGCGCTGACCAGACGTCGAGTCGGTGAGCTGAATGCGTGGGCGAATTCCTTGTGCGACCGCACTCCGCCTCGGCGCCGTCGGTCAACACCAGCCAGCTGCCGTCGGGAGGCTGCGCGGCGGCGGGGTCGATCGGCTGTGTGGACCCATTCGTCATCGAAGATCTTCTGCGTCAACGGCATTGGCACGGTGCGGCGTTGCACCCGCTGCAGGTAGATGCCGGTGATCTCGGCGGTCGGAGTGCCGCTGTCGTCTGTGAGCAGCACCCGGCCCATCAGTGCCCTGCGCCATCACCGTCCGGGTTGACCAACTCGGCACGGCAGTGGGCGCGCCTGCCGACATCGCCGAACACCCGGATCTTCCCGAACGACACCGGCAGGTAGGTGGCCTCGTCGGAGTCGTTCAGCGACTCCGCGCGACATCGCAGCCGCCAGGCCCTGCAGCGCCGCGTCGAGCAGCACCGGGTGAATTCGGTAACCGCGGTGCCCGGTCGCCTCGTCCGGCAGGACGATCTCGGTTTCCGAGGAGCCGTTGGGCTTGCGGACGATGCGGGTCAGGGCGGCGAACGCCTGTGCGTGGTGCAGACCGGTGCCGCGCAGCGCGGAGTACAGATCCGCGGGCGAGACGACCGTGCCGGGCTCACCACGGAGCCGCTGGGCGCGGTGGGCGGCTTCGGGTTGTGCCAGCTCGGCTTTCGCTACAGCGTGGCGAACCCAGGCGCCGGTCGCCGAGCGCGAATGGATTTCGATGCGGATCTCGTCGGAGTCGTGTCTCACCTCGGGTGAGCTGCGTCGTGAGCTGGGTCGAGGCACCCAGCGGGAGCATCTGTTCGACTTCGACGCCGACGGTAACCAACTGCGCGGGCACGCCGAGGGCTTCGCTGGCTGCCGCGAGTGCGATCTCGCCGAAGCCCGTCCCGGGCATGACCGGCTGGCCGTGCACCTTGTGATCGATCAACCAGGGAAGCAGTTCGGTTCCGACATCGGCCTGCCAGACGTGCTCACGACCGGAGGGCAACTCGACGTGCGTGCCCAACAGCGGGTGAGCGCTCGCCGGCTGCCGGTTGCTCCCCGTCGGTGCCGCCCAGTACCGGTGATGCAGCCACGGTGTCGGCGGCAGGTCCGCGATTCTCTTTATGCCACTGTCGGTCTCGGCCGCGGCAACTGACGGCGGCCGAACCGTCGCCAACTGGGTGTGGAAGGCGAGCGTCTCCGGGTTGTCCCGGGCCAGCGTCGCCGCCACCCGGACACCGCCGCGCGGGCGGGCCGACTCCAGCGTGCCCGTGATCGCATGACTGAGCAGCGGGTGCGGGCTGACCTCGACGAAGTAGCTGTGCTTCTCGGCGGCGGAGGCGACGGCCTGGCTGAACCGCACCGGGTTACGCAGGTTCGCCACCCAGTAGTCGGCATCGAATACCGGCGCCGACCCAGTCGCCTGAGCCTCGCCGACCGTGCTGATCAACGGAATCTTCGGCGTCATCGGTTTCAGATCGGCCAGCGCCGTGCGTAACTCATCGAGGATCGGATCGACCGTCGGATGGTGCGAGGCGACATCCACCTCGACCCGGCGGGCCAGTCGACCGCGGGCGTCGACGACAGCGACGGCCGCGTCGACCTGATCGGGCGGACCGGCGATCACCGTCTGCTGCGGCGCCGCATACACCGCCACCGTGATGCCCGGATACTCACCGACCAACTTCTCGGCCTCGGCCGCACCCAACTCCAGCAACGCCATCGCGCCCTGACCCGACAGCCGCGACATCAACTTCGACCGCGTCGCAATGACTTTCAAACCATCAGCCGGGCTCAACGCCCCAGCCACCACCGCCGCGGTCACCTCACCCATCGAATGACCGATCACCGCGTCCGGTTCCACGCCGTAAGAGCGCCACAACGCCGTCAACGCCAACTGCATACCCACCAACACCGGCTGGATACGCTCGATACCCACCACCGGCTCACCGGCAACCAGCACATCACGCAGCGAAAAACCAACCTGCGCAACAAAATCCGGCTCCAGCTCAGCCACCGCCGCAGCAAACGCCGGCTCATCGGCCAACAACTGCCGACCCATACCGGCCCACTGCGAACCCTGACCTGAATACAAAAACACCGTGCCCGAACCACGCAGCGCCTCGCGCGGGCCGACCACTCCCGGCGTCGGCTGCGCCGCCGCCAGCGCACGCAATCCGGCCACCGCCTCGTCCCGGTCACGCGCGGACACGGTGGCGAACTTGTTGCGGCGACTGCGGTAGAGGTTCACCGTGTGGGCGATGTCGGCCAGCGGCACATCGGCGCCGTCGCCGGACATCCAGTCGGCCAACGCCGCCGCCCACGACGCGATGCGTTGCTCGGTCTTGCCGGCGATCGTCAGCGTCGTCACCCGGGCACCTGTCTCGGCATCGGACAACGGCGCCGGTTCCGGTCCCTGCTCGACGACGACGTGTGCATTCGTCCCACCGATGCCGAATGACGAGACAGCGGCCCGGCGCGGGCCCTCCTCTGCGGGCCACGGGCTGAGCTCGGTCGGCACGAACAGCCGCGTCGGCTTCGGGTCGATCGACGGATTCCACTGCGAGAAGTGGAGGTTGGGCGGAATCTGAGCCCGCTGCACGGACAACGCGGCCTTGATGAAACCGGCGATGCCCGCGGCAGCCTCGAGGTGGCCGAAGTTGGATTTCACCGCACCCAGCGCGCAACGACTCTCGCCGCGCCCGTACTGATCGGCCAACGCCTCGAACTCGATCGGGTCGCCCAATGAGGTGCCGGTGCCGTGCGCCTCGATGAAGTTCACCGAACCCGCGGTCACGTCGGCACTGCGCAGCGCCCGGCTGATGACGTCAGACTGCGCGATGGTATTCGGCGCGGTCAGGCCGTTGGAGCGGCCATCCTGGTTGACCGCGGAACCCCGCACCACCGCCAGCACCCGGTCGCCATCGCGAACCGCGTCGGTGAGGCGCTTGAGCACCACGACTCCACAACCTTCGCCGCGGACGAACCCGTCGGCGCGCGCGTCGAAGGAGTAACACCGGCCCTGCGGGGACAGCATTCCCCACTTGGACATGGCGATCTGAGTTTCCGGCCGCAGGATCAGGCTGACCCCGCCGGCCAGAGCCAGGTCGCTCTCCCGCAGCCGCAGACTCTGGCAGGCCAGGTGGATAGAGACCAGCGATGACGAACACGCCGAGTCGATCGCCACCGCCGGACCGCGCAAACCCAACGTGTACGCGATCCGCCCGACCGCGACCGCATGGGCGTTACCGGTCGCGGAATAGGCACCGATGTTGTCCGGGTTGGCCGCCGAAATCGTCTGGTACTCACCGTAATACACGCCCATCATTACGGCGGCGCGCACACCGGCTAGATCCTCGGTCGCGATACCTGCGTGCTCGAGCGCTTCAAAGGCCACCTCCAGCATTAGCCGCTGTTGGGGGTCCATTGCTTCGGCTTCGCGCGGAGATATCCCGAAGAAGTCGGCGTCGAAGCCGGCCACGTCGGGCAGGAATCCGCCCCACTTCGACGACATCCGGCCTGGCGCGAACTGGTCCGGGTCGTAGAACTCGTCGGCGTCCCAGCGATCCGCCGGGATTTCGCTGATCCCGTCACCGCCGGACGTCAGAAACTTCCAGTAGCCCTCCGGGCCGACCGCGCCGCCGGGGAAACGGCAGCCGATCCCCACCACCGCGACCGGTTCGGCGGCCGCGATACGCGATGCCTTCTCGAATTGCTGGGTCAGCGCGTCCCGCTTCTCGCCGGGCATCGCCGCAACTCTGTCGTAAATCGTCGCCATCAGCGGCATTTCCCTATCACCACGCACCGCTCTCACTGCCCGCCGAGGCCGACTCAACGCTGTCGAACAACTCATCCAACACACTGCCCGCCGAGTCGGGCGCCAGATCGGTGGTGTCTTCCTCCGTCGGCTCGGGGGGTGCAAGCATGTCCACCACGTACGTCGCCAACGCTGAGATGGTGGGATGGTTCCACAGTATTGTCGCAGACAACTCGGCGCCCACTAACTGGTTGGTCTCTCGGAGCATGGTCATCGCCATCATTGAGTCGAGTCCCAATTCGGGGAAAGATTGATTGACGTCCACCGCCGACGTCGGCATGCCAAGTTCGCGAGCCAGGATGGCTCGCAGCCTCATCATGAGTTCATCGAGCCTGTCCTCGGTGGAAATCTGTGACCAATCCCATGTCACACCTTGCTCATCAGCACGAGATTTCGCCGGTGCAGCAGCTGATTCCATGTCTGCGTACCGAAGTGAGCGGATGTCGAAGCACGTACTGCCGTCCGACGCCTTGCCGATGATGTCGACGATGAACTCATGGTCGTTGCCACCCCGTCGATGGACCTCGACCGAACCGTACCCATCAACAGGACCGCTTCCGGAACCAGGCACTTTCGACGGCAGCCGGAAACATGAGTCGCGGGTTGGAACTCTCCACCAGGCGAGCGACGTGGATGGCGGCGTCGAGCAGCGCGACCGCTGACGCTTCGGGCAAATCGACGTCAGCGTGCAATCCGCCCGGAGCCGACTGGCACGAGTCGATTGCCCATCCGAACGGCTGTCCTTCGATGCCCCACGCCCGTTGCAACTCGGCGACCGACGCGGGGTCATAATTTGATATTTCGTGGTGAACGGTGTTATCCGGGTGGTTCTCCTCGTCTGGCGGCAGGTGAGAGATTCGGGCACTGGCATGCCGGACCCCTCGGTGCGTAGGGGCGTCCGCCACCGGACTCGTTGACAACGTGAGGGATTCGGCGTCGGCCACCACCTGGATCACCCTCGGCTGATCAACAACGATCGGATACTCGAATCGGACATCAGACAATACTTGTGCACCGCATTCTGCTGCCGCAGCCGAAAGTGTCTGTAACAGAACAGATGCCGGGACTACATCCACGCCCTGGACGCGATGTGCACCCGGATATGGCATGGCGTCCGGTTGCAGGCGCGCCTGCCACAGCTGCACAGGCGGCGTGGTGGCGTCTTCGATGTACTTACCCAGCAAGGTCCCGGGCCTCGGCGCGCCTCCTGCCGCATCCGCCGGACCTTCGATGGCGATCCAGTGTTGCGTGTGGTCGGCCGCGTCGTCGTCCAGCAACTCGTCCACCACGCGCAGCGATCCCCGCATCCGATATGCGCCCGCGAGCCTATTCCAGTCTGCGGCGACGACCGCGGAGCGGACGCCGCCCTCCGGGCTGAGCAGCACGGCTAATGCCCGGATTGCCACCTCACTGGGCATGGGCTGCAGTCCGACGTCCGTGGTCTCCGGTTGCTCCTCGTCAATGGCTTTCCACAATCCCCAATCGACGACGGTGGCCGGGAGCCCCAAGGCACGACGCGTGTACGCAAACGTGTCAAGAAAAGCACCGGCCGCCGTGTAGTGGCCAAGCCATCGTGAGCCGATAACCCCGGTGATCGACGAGAACAAAACGAACTGCCGCACCGGGGTCTTCAGCGAGAGTTTGTGTAGAACCGACACCGCGTCCAGTTTGGGGCGGAACATGGTGTTCACGTCGTCGTCGGTCATGTCGCTGATCAGCACCGGACCGCCCGCCAAGGCGGCCAGGTAGATCCCGTCGAGCGGAGGCAAGTCAGCCCCGAACCGCTGGAATAGCGCCGTCATCGCTGCCTCGTCCGCCGCGTCGGCAGCCACTTCGATCAGCTTCGTTCCGGTGGACGTCAAACTGGAAGCCAGCTCCGCGAGGCGCGAGCCGGCATGTCGGGACACCGCGACGATCGTCTTGGCTCCCATATCTGAGAGTTGCCGGATGAGGTGCGGTCCGATGCTGCCGGTAGCGCCGATAACCAGGTGGCTGGTGTCGCCACCCAATGTGGCCGCCGATACCGCCGCCGGGATCCGCCGCTCAAGGCGCGGGACATGACGCAGCCCTGCCTGGTAGACGACCTGGTCGTCACCGTCTGCGGCGCGCGCTTCGGCCAGCACGCATTGCACGAGCAACTCAGGTGGCGCCGTCTCGTCGATATCGACTATGCCGCCCCATATTTCTGGATGTTCCAGCGCGAGCGTGCGACCTAGACCCCACAAGATAGCGTGTGCCGGATTTGCCCGGTCCCCTTCGCCAATCGGTTGGGCGTCGCGAGTCACGATGAACAACTTCGGCGGCAGCTTCGAGGTCGAGGATGCCCCGGTCAACGTCGCGGTGAGCCGTCTGACAGCGTTGAACAGGCGATAGGACGATGCGACATCGTGGTAGGCGGACGAGACAGGCGGCGCATACAGCACGTTCTCAGTTCCGTTGAGCGCGTGGCGCAGTGCCTCGGTGCCGCCGCCCTCCTCCAGCAACGTGGGCGCCAGGCGCGCGACCACGGAATCCATGCCGAGGACGTCTCTGAATTCGTCGCCCACCTCGGCGTCTGCCAGCACGAGCCACGAACTGCCGCTAACGGCGTCGGCCTCGGGTAATTCGCGAACGGGCCAGGTCAGTTCGTGGAACCAGTCGCTGGGTACATCGTCGGCGCCCTGAGAACGGAGAGCGAGTGGAGTGCCACTGCGGCGCTGGGTTTCTGGTGCTGACGGTGCTGCGATCCAGTAGCGGGCGTGATGCCAGGGAGTAGTGGGAATGGGCGGATGTGGCTCAGCCACATGGTCCGTCTTCGGCGGTTGGACGGTGTGGGTGGCGTTGAGGTTGGTGCGGAAAGTAAGGGTGTCGTAGGTGTCGCGCTGCAAAGTTCCGATGCTGTGATGATGCGTGCGAGCCAGTGTGTCGCTGATGGCGTAGGTGAGCAGCGGGTGCGGGCTGACTTCTAGGAACGTGTGGTGTCCGTGCTTGTCGAAGGCGTCCGTAACCGCCTGGCTGAACCGCACCGGGTTGCGCAGGTTGACCGCCCAGTAGTCGGCATCAAAAGTCGGCGCCACACCGGTCGTGGTGACGACTGGTATCTTCGGCGCGATCGGCGCCAAATCCGCCAGCGCGGTGCGCAACTCGGGCAATATCGGATCGATGATCGGATGATGCGATGCGACGTCGACATCGATGCGCCGAGCCAGCCGGTCCTGGGCGTCCACCACGGCGACCAGTGCATCAACCTGTTCGGGCGGCCCGGCGATCACCGTCTGACTCGGCGAGGCGTACACCGCCACAGTGACGTCCGGGTAGTCGGCGATCAGCCTCTCCGCCGCCTCGGCATTCAGCTCCAGCAGCGCCATGGCGCCCTGTCCGGACAATCGCGCCATAAGCCGCGACCGGGTTGCGATCACCTTCAGCCCGTCCGCCGGGCTCAGCGCCCCGGCCACTACCGCCGCGGTCACCTCCCCCATCGAATGCCCAATCACCGCATCGGGTTCGACGCCGTAAGACCGCCACAACGCCGTCAGCGCCAACTGCAGTCCCACCAAAACCGGCTGGATGCGGTCGATGCCGACCACAGGTTCACCTGATTCCAGCACCTGCTGCAGCGAGAATCCCACTTGCTGAACAAAGACCGGCTCCAACTCGGCGACCGCCGCGGCGAACGCCGGCTCATCGGCCAACAACCGCTGGCCCATCCCAGCCCACTGCGAACCCTGTCCTGAATACACGAACACGGTGCCCGGCCCGCACGTTCCCTCGTGCGGACCTACGACCCCAGGGGTCGGGTAATCCTGCGCGAGCGCGTGCAATCCCGCCACCGCCTGGACGCGGTCGCACGCGGCCACGGTGGCGAAGTGCTTATGGCGGGTGCGGTGATGATTGACGGTGTGGGCGACATCGGCCAGCGGCACAGTGGCGCCGTCGCCTTGCATCCACTCCGCCAACATCGCCGCCGTCGAGCGGATCCGCGCCGGGGTCTTGCCCGAAACCACCAGCGTGCTGATCACCGGTTCCGGTTGCGACGCAACAGGTTCGACAATCGGGGCCTGCTCAACCACCACATGCGCGTTGGTGCCGCTGACCCCGAACGACGACACCCCGGCACGGCGCGCCCGCCCCACCGAGGGCCACTGCATCCCCTGCCCGGCAATAGTGAACCGGGACGCACCCGCGCTGGCGTTGGGGGTCAACTCGTTGAAGTGCAGGTGCGCAGGAATGTAACCGTGGCCCACGCTGAGCACGGCCTTGATGAAACCAGCGATCCCGGCCGCCGACTCCATATGACCCAGATTCGTCTTCACCGACCCCAACACCAACGGCGCCGAGCCGCCCCGCTCACCAAAAACCTCGCTCAACGCCCCCAATTCGATCGGATCACCCAACGCGGTGCCGGTACCGTGCGCCTCGACGTAGTCGATATCGCCCGGCTGCAGGCGCGCCGCCGCCAACGCCGCGCGCAGCACCGCCTGCTGGGCCGGCCCACTGGGTACCGTCTGCCCGCTGCTGGGACCGTCCTGGTTGACCGCCGAACCGCGTACCACCGCCAACACCGAATCACCGTCACGCAGCGCATCGCTGAGCCGCTTGAGCACCACCACGCCGCAGCCCTCGCTGCGCACATAGCCGTTCGCGGCGGCATCGAAGGTTTTACAGCGGCCATCGGGAGCCAACATCCCCCACCGCGAAGTGGCGACGCTGTTGTCCGGACTCAGCATCAGGTTGACACCGGCGGCCAACGCCTGATCGCTCTCGCGTCGGCGCAAACTCTGGCACGCCAAATGGATCGCGACCAGCGAGGACGAACACGCAGTGTCAATCACCACCGCCGGGCCGTGCACACCCAGGAAATAGGACAACCGCCCCGCAGCGAAATTCGGCGCATTCCCGAACGGAACGTATGGGTCGACCTCTTCCGGCGCCAAGCTTCGAGCGTGGATTAACGAATAGTCATAGGTGGTCAAACCGACGAAGACCGAGGTTTGCGTGCCACGCATCCTCGGCGCGGTGGTGCCCGCGTTTTCCAGTGCCTCCCAGGTAACTTCAAGCAACAACCGCTGCTGAGGATCCATCGCGGCGGCCTCGCGCGGGGAGATCCCGAAGAACTCGGCATCGAATTCATCCGGTTGCCAGGAGGTCAGAAAGCCGCCCTCCCGGTTGCAGATCGTGCCCGGGCTTGCGTGGTCTTCCGCGTAATAGGCGTCGGCATCCCAGCGCTTTTCGGGCACCCGAATCACGCCGCTGACCCCGTTCTGCAGCAGCTGCCAGTAATCGGCGGGGGTGCTCACCCCGCCGGGGAGCCGGCAGGCCATGCCGACCACGGCAATCGGTTCGGTGTCACCCTTCTCGGCGATCTCCAACCGGGCGGTCAGATCATCGATCTTGCGCAATGCCTCGGTGACGATTGCCCGACGGTCCGGCGGTGCAGCAGCCATCGCGATCAACCCAACCTCTCGGATAGCTGTTTCAGAAGTTCGTCGTCGCTGAAGTCGTCATAGGCGTCGACCTCTTCCGCTTTGGCGACCTCGACCAGCTCGGGAAGAAGGGTGGCCAGGTAGTCCGACAGCGCTTCGACCGTCGGATAGTCGAATACCACTGATGCGGGAAGCGTTTCGCCGAGGCTTTCGGAGAGGGCCCGCTGCAGTGTCACGCTCATCAGCGAATCCATGCCGGACTGGAAGAAGCCCACGGTCGGATCGAGCAGCGAGGGCGACGCCAACCCCATCGCCCGGACAACCTGCGCGGTGACGTGATCGAAAAGCAGACCGCGGCGGCGGGTTGGCTCGGCGTCGTGCAACGTCTCCCGCAACGCGGTCGTGCGTGCAGTGCCAGGCTCGTCGTCGCCGGCGTGCGTCGTCAGCAGGTCGTCCACGATGTGCAGGGCCGCCCTGGTGCGGTACGCGGTGGCGAGCAGACCCCAGTCGGCGGCCACGACTACCGGGCGGGCCGGTGCGCCGGGGCCGGTGAGCAACGGCAGCGCCCTGATGGCGACGTCATCGGCCATAGGCTGCAGACCGGATCCGATCGTGACCTGACGCTCCTCCTCGGATTGGCCGTCGGACAACGACTTCCACAGACCCCAGTTGATCGCGGTGGCCGGTAGACCGGCGGCCCGGCGGGCCAGCGCGAAGGTGTCCAGGAAGGTGCTCGTCGCCGTGTAGTGGGCCAACCAGCGGGATCCGGTCAAGCCGGAGATCGACGAGAACAACACGAACTGGTCGATCGAGTGACGCAGCGAGAGCCGGTGCAGCAACGAGACCACATCAAGCTTGGGCCTGAACATCGCGGTGACGTCGTCATTTGTCATGTCCAGCAGCGTGATCGGCCCACCGCCGAATGCCGCGACATAGATTCCCGCCAGCGGCGGCAGATCCACGCCGAAGCGGTCGAAGACCGCGCTCATCGCCGACTCGTCACCTGCGTCGGCGGCAACCGTCACCAGTGTGGTGCCTGTCGGCGACAGGCTGGCAGCCAACTCGTCAAGCTTCGATCCGGGGTTGCGTGACACAGCGACGACGGTGCCCGCGCCCGATTCGGCCAACTGCCGAATCAGATGAGGGCCGATGTTGCCGGTCGCGCCGATCACGAGGTAGCTGTGGTCCTTGTCCAGTGCGGCCGGGGCCGTCGCCGGCGGGTGACCGCTCTGCAACCGCGGCACGCGCCGCTGACCGGCCCGGTAGACGACCTGGTCCTCGCCGTCGGTGGCGCTGGCCTCGTCCACCACATAGCGGGCAACCACTCCGTCCGGCACCGACTCGTCGACATCGATGACGCCGCCCCACAATTCGTGGTGCTCCAGCGCCAGCGTGCGGCCCAGGCCCCACAACACCGCGTGGGCGGGGTTGGCCCGGTCACCTTCGCCGACAGGCTGACCATTGCGGCTGAGCAGGTAAAGCCGTGGTGCTACACCCATGTCGGCGATCGCGGCGGTCAGCCGCCGGGCAGCGTTGAACAACGCGTATCCCGCTTCGAAGTCGAACTGCCCGCCAACCGCTTCCGGCGCGTACAACACGTGCGTCACCCCGGCGAGTGCGTCGGTGATCGCCGTCGGGTCCGCGCCTTCGGCCAGCAACGATGACGGCTCGACCGCCGCGGCGAATTCGTCGTCGAGGACACGCGCGATCTCATCGCCCAGGCCGGAGTCGGTGATCACCAGCCACGAGTTGTCGGCGTCTGCCTCGGTAGCGGCCAACTCGTGGACCGGCCAGCCCAGTTGGCAGTACCACTCCGACGGAATAGGTCCGCCGACCGCGGCCGGTGCGGCCGAATCAGTAGCAGCCCCAAGCTGTCTGACCGCAGACAATGGCCTGGGGCTCACCCAGTGCCGGCCGTGGTGCCATGGCGTGGTCGGCAGCACGGGGTGCGGTTCGACCGGATGCGGCGTCTGCGGCGGATGGTTGGTGTGGACGGCGTTGAGGTTGGTGTGGAAGCAGACCGTGTCGTCGCCATCACGCGACAACGTTCCCGCGCTGTGGTGGTGGTTCGCCGAATCCAGCGTGTCGAGGACCGCATGGGTCAGGATCGGATGCGCGCTGATCTCGATGAAGGTCGTGTGCTCGTCGGCGGCCGCGGTGACGGCCTGACTGAGCAACGCGGGCTGGCGCACGTTGGCCACCCAGTAATCGGCGTCCAGCAGCGGCGACGTGAGACCTTCGGTGACCGTCGAATAGAACGGAATGGTCGGGATCTCGGGAGCCACATCGGCCAGCTCCGCGCGCAAGTCACCCAGGATCGGCTCCATGAACGCGGTGTGCGACGCCACCTCCATGTTGACCCGCCGGGCGAATCGGTTCTGTGCGCTCACCGCGGCGATCACCGCGTCCACTCCGGCAACCGGGCCGGCGATCACCGTCTCCCGCGGCGAGATGTAGCCCGCCACAGTCACATCGGGGTAGCCCGCGATCAGCGCCTCGGTCGCATCGGCGTCGAGTTTGAGCAAGCCCACCGCACCCTGGCCGGCCAACTGTGACATCAACTTCGAGCGGATGGCGATCACGCGTAAGCCGTCGACCACGCTCAGCGCGCCGGCCACGACTGCGGCGGAGACCTCGCCCATCGAGTGGCCGATCACCGCGTCCGGGTGCACGCCGTACGAACGCCACAACTCGGCGAGCGCCAGTTGGAGTCCCATCAGCACCGGCTGCACTTGTGCATCGCCGCTGATGGACTCACCGTTCTCGATCACCTTCTGGAGCGAAAAGCCAACCTGCTCAACAAAAATCGGGTCCAGTTCGGCAATCGCCTCGGCGAACACCGGTTCGTCGGCGAGCAGTTGCCTGCCCATGCCCGCCCAGTGTGAGCCTTGGCCGGAGAAGACGAAAACCGTTCCGGGGCCGCAGGGCCCGTCATGAGCGGCCACCACGCCCTCGGTCGTCCGACGGTCGGCCAGCGCCCGGAGTCGGGTCACCGCCTGGGCTCGGTCGCGCGCGGCGACGGTGGCGAACTGCGGGTGGCGTTCGCGGTGATAGTTGAGCGTGTGAGCGACGTCGGCCAGCCGCGCCTCGGCGCCTTCGCCCTCCAGCCAGTCGGCCAGCGACGCGGACAGCGAGGCGATCCGATCGGGTGTCTTGCCCGACAACACCAGGGTCGTCACCGCCGGATCGGTCTCGCGGATGACCGGCACGGACGGGGGCGCCTGCTCGATCACCGCATGCGCGTTGGTGCCGCCGAACCCGAACGACGAAACGCCCGCCCGCCGGGGGTGCTCGGCCTCCGGCCAGTCCTGTTGCTTGTCAACCACTTTCAGGCGCAACTGGTTGAACGGGATGTGCTCGTTGGGGGTATGGAAGTGCAGGTTCCCGGGGATACTTCCCCGCTGCACCGCCAGCACAGCCTTGATCAGGCCGGCCGCACCGGCCGCACCCTCGAGATGGCCGATGTTCGTCTTCACCGTGCCGATCAGCAGCGGCGACCCCTCGGCACGACCGCGACCCAGAACCGTGCCGAGTGCCCGCGCCTCGATCGGGTCGCCCAGCGGCGTTCCGGTCCCGTGCGCCTCGACGTAGTCCACCTCTTGGGGCTGCACGCCGGCATTGGCGTACGCCGAGCGCAGCACCGCCATCTGGGCGGCGGGGTTGGGAGCCAACAGGCCGTTGGATCGGCCGTCCTGGTTGACCGCCGAACCTCGCACCACCGCGAGCAGTCGATTGCCGTCGCGCACAGCATCACTGAGTCGCTTGAGCACCACCATGCCAGCACCCTCGCCGCGGATGAACCCGTCGGCGTCCGCGTCGAACGCGTGGCAGGCACCGGTCGGGGACAACGCACCGCTCTGATCGAAGGCACGAACGATCGCGGGCGCCAGCATCAGGTTCACGCCGCCGGCAAGGGCCACGTCGGAGTCCCCGGTGCGCAGGCTCTGGCAGGCGAGATGCAGGGCGACGAGCGACGACGAGCAGGCGGTGTCAACGGTAACCGACGGGCCGCGCAAGTCCAGGAAATACGACAGCCGGTTGGCGACGATGCTCAGCGCACTACCGGAGTTGCTCCACGCGTCGACGTCGGTCAGGTCCAGGGCTGCGAGGTATCCGTAGTCGGTGTAGCACGCGCCGGCGAAGACGCCGGTCTGCGAGCGGCGCAGCGAGCTCGGCGGAATTCCCGCGTGTTCCAGTGCCTCCCAAGCGACTTCAAGCAGCATGCGCTGTTGCGGATCCATCTTGACCGCTTCGCGGCTCGAGATGTCGAAGAATTCGGCGTCGAAGGCGTCAATGTTGTCCATGTACCCGCCGAAACGGGTGGTGCGGGCAAGGGCCGCGGTCGTCTCGGGCGTGCCGTCGTTGAACGGCACCCACCGGTCCGGGGGCACCTCGGTGACGGCGTTCTTGCCGTCCACCATGAACTGCCAGAACTCTTCCGGGCCGGAGATACCACCGGGGAACCGGCAGCCCAGACCGATCACCGCGATCGGCTCGTCGGTATGGACCCGATCTGACGCGACTTCCGCTTCGGCGGCGGCGGCGGCTTCGGCGTCGGTCAAAAACCGGGCCAACTCGCCAATCGACGGGTACTGCCAGAACTCGACGGGCGATACTTTCCGGCCGAGCAGCTCGGACAACTCGCCGGAGAGCACGACGACGTCGCGTGAACCCAGACCCAGATCGCTCATCGAGGCGTCGAAGTCGATGTCGTAGGGACTGCACCCGACATTCGTTACGAGGTAGTCAGCAAGCCAGTGTCGTAGCGCCCCCTCGTCGTACGACGACGTCATGACCAGACCTCCAGACGGCTGGATGCACCTTCCCGGTAGCGCGCCATCAGATACCCCTCTCACTGCCAGCCGGTGCCGACTCCACGCTATCGAACAACTCACTCAGGACGCCGCCGTCCGAATCGCCCAGCGAGTCGAGCTCGCTGTCCGATTCCGTCTGCGGCAGAACCTTTTTCGCGAGATGCTCAGCAAGTCCCACGATAGTCGGGTAGTTGAAGAGCATCGTCGCCGACAGCTCGATGCCGACTAATCGCTCGGTATCCCGGCGCACCGACATCGCCATCACGGAGTTCATGCCCAGCTCGGCGAACGGCCGGTCCAGCTCGAGTTCGGACTCGGGCATGCGCAGTTCGCGGGCCAGGATGCCACGCAGGCCGTCCTGGAGTTCGCGGTGCACGTCCTCGGAGGACATCTCCGACCACGCCGGCGAAGTCCCCAGCGGTTCGGCGTCTGCCGACTCGTCCGACGACGGCAGCGGGGCCATCACGGCTTGCGCGACGTCGTAGCGCTCGAGGTGGTCCCAGGCCGCGAAGGCTTCCTCCGCGCTCACCGGCCGTGAGCCCAGGCGTTCGAGCTCCTGCAGCGCGATCTGTGCGTCGGCGCCGAAACCAAGGCCACGCCAGGCAACCCAGTCCTGGCTGACGGTGTGGCAGCCCTGGCCGTGACGTGCGCGGGCCAGGCCGTCGAGGTAGGCATTGGCCGCCGCGTACGCACCTTGGCCGGGGACACCGAACACCGCGCCGGCGGCGGCAGTCAGGAAGAAGAAGTCGACGCTGCGCGGCGGGAAGGCCCGGTGCAGCACCTGCGCGCCGGCGATCTTCGGCCAGACGGTCCGACGCAGATGGCTCTCCTCGACGTCGGTGAACAGCTGCGCGTCGGTGATACCGGCACCGTGGATGACGCCGCGGATCGGGACGGCGCCCTCGGCGTCACGCTTGGCCAGCAACGCCTCAACGGCCTCGGCCGAACCGATGTCGAGCGACACGGCTTCGACTGCCACACCGCGCATTTCGAGGGCCCGGATGGCATCGATCTTCTGCGTGGTGCCGGCATCGTTGCTGTCGACGTCCCAGTCGCGCCGCGGCGGCAGCGCGGTACGGCCGGCCAGGATCACCCGGCGCGCGCCGTGGTCGGCGAGCCAGCCGGCCGTCAGCAGGCCGAGCGCACCCAGACCACCGGTGATCAGGTACGCCGCATCGGGCCGGCAGCGCAGCGGCTCGCGCACCGGCTCACCGGATACCGGCACAAGTACCTGGGTCAGGAATTCGCCATCGCGCAGCGCCAGAATGGTTTTGGCCGGCGTCCGCAGAATCGTCGACAGAGCAGGCAGCTGCTCGCTGATGTCTGCGCCGTCCGGAAGGTCGATCAGTCCGCCCCACAACTGCGGCTGCTCGGCCCGGATGACTCCGGCGGTGCCCCACAGCGGGCTCTGCGTGACGGCCGCGTCGGAACTGCCATCGCGTACACCGCGCGTGATGATCCACAGCGCGACCGGGTTGTTGTCGTCGCGCTCAACCAGACTCCGCACCAGCTCCGCCAGTTCCAGCGACGTGCGGACGGCGAAATCGGAATCCGGTTCACTGGAACGGGATTCGGCGACGTAGAGGACGTAGCGCGCCTCGGCGATGGTCGCCGGCGAGTATCCGGCGCGGCCCAGCCCGTCGCGCAGTGCGGTGGCGGCCGTGTCATCGCCGAGCACGGCGATGGTGCTAGGGCTGCCGTGATGATCATGCGAGTCGTCGTGAGCCTCGTCAGGCGAGAAGGGCTGCCAGTCGATCGCGTGCACCATCGTGGCGGGGTCGTCGATGCGGCCGGCGGCCGCGCTCGAGTCGACCGCCGTGTAGCGGAGCCCACGCACGTCCACGCAGGCGCTGCCGTCGGGCGCGGTCACCGTGATGTCGACGACGAGCTCTTCGTCGTTGCCGCCGCGGCGATGGATCTCGACGAGGCCGCGTGGGTCGGCGAGTTCGGCGTCGAAGTGCACGCTTGCGATCGCAGCAGGCACCATCAGACGCGAGTTGGCGCTGTCAAGCAGTCGGCCCAGATGAATTGCGGCGTCCAGCAGTGCAACTGACGATGTCTTCAACAGCTCGACGTCCGCCTGCAGGACGCCTGCCTTCGATCGGCAGGAGGTGATCGACCAGCCGAACGGCCGTCCTTCACTGCCCCAGGTCTGCCAGAACTCGGTGACCGACTCGTCGGTGAAATAGGTGTCGGCGGCACCGGGCGCAGCAATCGCATTCTCCGACAATGCATCCTGTCCATCTAGGGTACGGGCGATGCGCGCGCTCGCGTGGCGAATCCAATGCTGGGTGCCTGCGGTGCTCGACGACACGGTGACAGATCCGCCGTCGGCAACGACCTGAATGACCCGCGGCTCCTCGACGACGATTGGGTACTCGAACCGGATGTCAGACACGTTCGACGCGCCGCTTTCAGCAGCAGCCTCCGAAAGTGTCTGCAGCAGAATTGATATCGGAATGATCTCCACACCGTTGTTGTGATGCGACCCGGGATAGGGCTTCGTCGCGGGTGCAAGCCGCGCCTGCCACAGATGCGCGGGGGGTATGGCCGCGACCGCGATGTGCTGACCGAGCAAGCTGCCGGGCTTAGGCGCGGATTCTGCCGTCGTCACGAAGTGTTCGGTACTGATCCAGTGCTGAGAGTGATGCCACGGGGTGCTCGGCAGAACCGGATGCGGCCCGGGCGGGTGCGGCAGCTTGGCTGGACGAATGGTGTCGGTGCTGTTCAAGTTGGTATGAAAACTCACCGTGTCATCACCGTCGCGCAACAGCGTCCCGATGCTGTGATGGTGGGTGGATTCCAGCGTTTCGGTGACGGCGTGGGTCAGCGTGGGATGAGGGCTGATCTCGATAAACGTGGCATGGTGCTCTGCGGCGTTGGCGATGGCCTGGCTTAGTCGCACCGGCTGGCGCACGTTGGCGACCCAATAAGCGGCATCCAGCACCAGCGCTTCCGCGCCAGTGTCACCGTCACTGTCGGCGACGGTGGAGAAGAACGGAATAGTCGGTGCCTTGGGCGCCAGATCAGCCAGCGCCGAACGCAACTCGGGCAAAATTGAATCCATCAGCCCGGTGTGCGAGGCGACTTCCATATTGACCCGCCTCGCGAATCGCTCCTGCGCATCGACTGCGTCAATCACCGCTTCGACCTGCGCCACCGATCCGGCGACCACGCTCTGCCGCGGCGAAAGGTATCCCGCCAAATTCACCTCTGGGTACCCGGCGATCAGCTTCTCGGTCGCCTCGGCGTCCATCTCCAGCAGCGCCACGGCACCCTGCCCGGCCAGTCGCGACATAAGCCGCGACCGGGTTGCGATCACCTTCAGCCCGTCCGCCGGACTCAGCGCCCCGGCCACTACCGCCGCGGTCACCTCCCCCATCGAATGCCCAATCACCGCATCGGGTTCGACTCCGTAAGACCGCCACAACGCCGTCAGCGCCAACTGCAGTCCCATCAATACCGGCTGTACCTGCGCATCCCCGGCCACCGGCTGGCCCTCGGCCAGCACTTGGTGCAGGGAAAATCCGCTGTGCTTGACGAACAGGGGCTCCAACTCGTCGACCGCCGCGGCGAACGCCGGCTCATCCTCGATCAACCGCTGACCCATGCCGGCCCACTGCGAACCCTGACCCGAATACACGAAGACCGTGCCCGGCTTGCACAAACCCTCATGGGCGGGCACCACGCCGACTGCTGATTCGCCGGACGCCAACGCCTGCAGCCCGGCCACTGCCTTGGCACGGTCACGCGCGGCCACGGTGGCGAAGTGCTTATGGCGGGTGCGGTGATGATTGACGGTGTGGGCGACATCGGCCAGCGGCACAGTGGCGCCGTCGCCTTGCATCCACTCCGCCAACATCGCCGCCGTCGAGCGGATCCGCGCCGGGGTCTTGCCCGAAACCACCAGCGTGCTGATCACCGGTTCCGGTTGCGACGCAACAGGATCGACAATCGGGGCCTGCTCAACCACCACATGCGCGTTGGTGCCGCTGACCCCGAACGACGACACCCCGGCACGGCGCGCCCGCCCCACCGAGGGCCACTGCATCCCCTGCCCGGCAATAGTGAACCGGGACGCACCCGCGCTGGCGTTGGGGGTCAACTCGTTGAAGTGCAGGTGCGCAGGAATGTAGCCGTGGCCCACACTGAGCACGGCCTTGATGAAACCAGCGATCCCGGCCGCCGACTCCATATGACCCAGATTCGTCTTCACCGACCCCAACACCAACGGCGCCGAGCCGTCCCGCTCACCAAAAACCTCGCTCAACGCCCCCAATTCGATCGGATCACCCAACGCGGTGCCGGTACCGTGCGCCTCGACGTAGTCGATATCGCCCGGCTGCAGGCGCGCCGCCGCCAACGCCGTGCGCAGCAACGCCTGCTGGGCCGGCCCACTGGGCACCGTCTGCCCGCTGCTGGGACCGTCCTGGTTGACCGCCGAACCGCGTACCACCGCCAACACCGAATCCCCGTCACGCAGCGCATCGCTGAGCCGCTTGAGCACCACCACGCCGCACCCCTCGCTGCGCACATAGCCGTTCGCGGCGGCATCGAAGGTCTTACAGCGGCCATCGGGAGCCAACATCCCCCACCGCGAAGTGGCAATGCTGTTGTCCGGACTCAGCATCAGGTTGACACCGGCGGCCAACGCCTGATCGCTTTCGCGTCGGCGCAAACTCTGGCACGCCAAATGGATCGCGACCAGCGAGGACGAACACGCAGTGTCGATCACCACCGCCGGGCCGTGCACACCCAGGAAATAGGACAACCGCCCCGCAGCGAAATTCGACGCATTCCCGAACGGGAGATACGGATCGAAGTCTTCTGGCCGCACCCCGCCCGCGACAGTGAGGCAGTAGTAGTCGCTGGTTGTCAAACCGACATAGACCCCGGTTTGTGTGCCGCGGACGCTCGGCGCGGTGATGCCCGCGTTTTCCAGTGCCTCCCAGGTAACTTCAAGCAACAACCGCTGCTGAGGATCCATCGCGGCGGCCTCGCGCGGGGAGATCCCGAAGAACTCGGCATCGAATTCATCCGGTTGCCAGGAGGTCAGGAAACCTCCCTCTCGACTGCAAATTGTCCCGGGCACGGTGTGGTCCTCGGAGTAGAAGGCGTCCGCATCCCAGCGCTTTCCGAGGCACCCGCACGACGCCGCTGACCCCGTCTTGCAGCAGCTGCCAGTAACTCGGCGGGATTGCTCACGCCCGCCGGGCAGCCGGCAACCCATACCGACCACGGCAATCGGTTCGGTGTCACCCTTCTCGGCGATCTCCAACCGGGCGGTCAGATCATCGATCTTGCGCAATGCCTCGGTGACGATCGCCCGACGGTCCGGCGGTGCAGCAGTCATCGCGCTCCCCCCGGGTCTGTCGGAAAGTCGTTGCATTATTTCACCGTGTGCGAGAAGCTCGGCCTCGCCCACGAACATCATCCGGGCGTATCCGGTCGGTTCGCCTCGTTGCGCCGACGATATTCAGCCCAGCCGAAGTGCTCGATGTTACCGGCATAAGACTGTTGCCGGACGAACCCCCCCTGCACAGCGGGTAGGAAAAATCTGTTTGATGCCATTGGGCTTTACTCCCGCTGCGGTGTAAAGCCGTCTGGATGCCACCTAGGTGGCCCTGTCGGCGTAGCCGACAACCGTCACGCTGTGGAATCCAAACGGCTGAACTCATCCTGCCGATACACCTCAACACACGAGGAACGGCGGATCTTCCCGCTGGTCGTGATTGGGATTGAGCCAGGTGGCACCAGCACAAGGTCGGCCACCCGCACTCCGTGCGACTGCGAAATCGCCGTCGTGACTTGCTGTCTCACGTTACGAAGCCGCTCTTGCTGCTCCTCGTCGGAGCCCTTCTGCTTCATCTCCGCGATGACGATCAGCCGCTCGGTGCGCTCTCCCTCGACAGAGATCGCCGCGACACGCCCGCCACTGATCTCCTGCGTGGTCGCCTCGATGTCGTCGGGGTAGTGGTTACGTCCGTCGACGATCAGCAGATCCTTGATGCGGCCGATGATGAACAGCTCGCCGTCGTGGATGACGCCCAGGTCGCCGGTCCGCAGCCACGGACCCAGCGGAGTGCCGGTCGACGGGCCGACAAGCTGTCCGCCGAAGGTCCGCTGCGTCTGTTGCGGCTTGCGCCAGTAGCCGGCGGCGATGTTGTCGCCGTGCAGCCAGATCTCGCCGACCATGCCGGCCGGGTTCTCGACGCGGTTCTCCGGGTCGACGATGCGGATGGTCGACGCACGCGGCGTGCCGACGCCGACCAACTCGACCCCGCTTGCGTTGTCGCAGGCCTCGGCGTGCCCTGCGGACAGCTTTTCGTAGTCGAAGGTGGCGACCGTCGGAGGCCTGTTCGGGCCCGACGAGTTCACGTAGACCATCGCCTCGGCCAGTCCGTAGGACGGCTTGAGCGAGGAGGCCGGGAAGTTGAACTCGCCGAACCGGTCCAGGAAGCGCCGGATCGTCGCCGCGTGGACGCGCTCGCTTCCGGACAAGACGGTGTGCACACCCGACAGGTCGAGGCCGGCCATGTCTTCGTCAGTGGTCCGCCGCGCGGCCAGCTCAAAGGCGAAGTTCGGCACCGCGGTGAAGACACGGGTGTTGACGGCAAGCTGCTGGATCCACCGGGCAGGCCGCTGCAGGAACGCCATCGGGCTCATCAGCACTGAGTGCAGCCCCATCGTCAGCGCGCCGGTGACGCCGAGCAGCAGACCCATGTCGTGGTAGACGGGCAGCCAGGACACCAACGTGGTGTCTGACGGCGGCACTCCTCCTTGGGCCTCGAAGTAGTCTTCTCGCACCTGCTGGCAGTTCGCCAAGATGTTCTTGTGGGTGACCACGACGGCGGCCGGCGAACGCGTCGAGCCCGAGGTGTACTGCAGAATCGCGTTCTTGGTCCGCGGCGCGGCCGGCGCGTGGAAGTCCGGCACGGCGTCCAGGTCGAGGCTGTCGATCTCGATCACCGCCGGAGGCTTGCCGGGCAGCGAACGGGCACACCCGACGACGTCGTCGACGACCAGCGAGGTGGTCAGCAATACGGTGGGTGCGCAGTCCTGCAGAGCCGCTGAGGCACGCTCGTCGTGGGCGCCGAACTGCGGGACGGGCAGCGGTACGGCGACGAGGCCGGCCTCCAGCGCGGCGTAGAACGCGACCACGTACTCCAGTCCCTGCGGCGCGAGGATGGCGGCACGATCGCCGGGCGCTCCGATGGTCGCGATCTCTTCGGCCAGCGCCTGTACGCGGCCGAAGAGTTCGGACCAGGTCAGCTTGTGTTCGTAGCCGGCCGGGTCGATCTCGTAGTCGATGTAGGTGTAGGCCGGCGCATCCGGTTGCTGTCGGGCCCATTCCCGCAGTGCAGCGGGAAGAGTGCCTTCATATACTGCCATCGGGCTACCCCTTTGATTCCAGAGCCCCGAACACCAATGACGAGGGCGCGTGTGCTGCACGAGATTAACAGGGGCATCGCACGTCTCGGACCAAAAACCCAAGAATGTAAGACCCGCGCCAAACAGAAACCCCGTTCCTGCCTGCGTCATTGCTGGGGCCATAAGTTTGCTATGAGGATCCGCCCCGGATCCGTTCCCTCACTAGTCGAGCGACCTCTATCTTACCGGACGGTCAGTTCATTCGCATAACCGAAGCCAAACACGCGCACTCGCGAACTTTTGCCAGGTCGCAGAGGGGTTGCGGCCCAGCTCGCGATTATCTGCCGCACCTGCGACCTCCCGTCGGCGGCCTGACCGGCCTGCAACCCGTGAAACCTCCGTCAAGGAGGCGGTTTGCTGGATTTCGCCACACCGAAGACGCGCTGTGGTGTTATTCACTTTTCGGACAGAAGCCCAGCTCAGCCGCATCCGCACATCTCCCACCTGTAACGCTCAGGTCCAGAGTAGCCGCGCTGTCCAAGTCACCGGAAGAAAGATCTAATTCTTCGGTTAACTAACGTTTTGGTCGATTATTAATATTGCAGGTTTGCCTAAGTAGATTGCGTCGACTCTTGACAACGGTCGTTTTATTGCGGCGACGGGTCAACCTCAACAAAAGGACAAGATCTTGCCCTCGACCTCTTTAGCAAGCTCCGATATGTGGTCGCTGAGATAAAAATGGTGACCGGGAAATACCCGAATGCTGAACTCCGATGTCGTGCGTTCCGACCAGCCCGACACCTTCTCGTAGGTGGCGACCTCGTCGTCGTCGCCGAGGAACGCAGAGATCGGGCACGACAATCTCTCCTCGGGCGGGCAGTCGTATTTCGAGATCGCCTTCAGGCCGCGCAGGGTCGGAAGGATGCTTGCAGCGAATTCCTCGTTCTCCAAGAATTCAGGATTGACGCCGGTCATCTCACTGACTGCGGCGAGCAGGCCTTGGTCCGACTCCGGGATGTGCTCGTAGCCTACGAGCCCTGGCGCGGCGGCCGCGGACACGAACAATGCTGCGATCGGGCTGCCGGCCGCCTCAAAGCGGCGCGCGACCTCGAAGGCCAGCAGTCCGCCCATGCTGTGGCCAAAGAAGGCCACCTTCTCGTCAGGGCTCTCCGGCGGCTTGAGCTTTTGGCAAACCGTGTCGGCCAGATCGGTAATGCTGGTAAACGACCCGAGGTCGTGATTACCTCCCCGTCCCGGATAGCGCACCGCGATGCGTTTGATATCGCTGGCGAATGCTTTGGCAAAGGGAACGTAATACTCTGCAGATCCTCCGGCGTGCGGAAAGATGTAGAGCTTCGGAGGTTGCCCGGTCACGCGGCAACGATACCGTCCCGCCGTCGGCCACCGTGCCGTGACGTGACGACGCCGGCGCGATGTAAAGCCGAGCGAGGCCACTTTCGAAGTCGGATTCGGCGATAGCTCAACGAACTCTCAGGCTGTTCAAATGCTGTGAAAATGCTTAGACGTAAACGCATCGTATCCAGGGCAGATGGTTTCGCGGTTCGGGTATCGCAGAACGCCAAAAAAGCTTACGATTTCCAGGCCATCGCGTATGGCAATCGCTCTTAGGGGAGGTCCGTCCAAACGCCCGTGCTGAAGTACTCTTCAGCTTCAGTGCAGGCGGGTCGCAAGTGGAGGTTGGAAATGTACGTAACTACGCAGCCAGACGTGTTGCAGGGGGCCGCGGGCAGTCTGTCCGGGATCGGGGATGCGCTGGCAGCTCGGAACGCGGCAGCGGCCGCGCCGACGACGGGGTTGGCCCCGGCGGCTTCGGACCTGGTGTCCGCGATGACCGCGACTCAGTTCGGTGCGCACGGCGCGACGTACCAGCAGATCGCCGCCCAAGCGGCGGCCGTGCACGAGCAGTTGGTGGCCACGCTGCGTTCGGGCGCCGGCGCCTACGAACTGACTGAGGCGGCCAACGCGGCATCAGGGCTAGCCGGGTCGTAGGTCAATGAGCTTTTCGCTGATACCGCCGGAGATCAACTCCGCGCTGATGTATTCCGGTGCGGGGTCGTCGCCATTGATCGAGGCCGCGGCGACCTGGGACGGGCTGGCCGCTGACCTGGAGTCCACCGCCACCCAGTACCAAACGGCTATCACCAACCTGACCACCGAAACGTGGTTGGGCCCGTCGTCGGCCAGGATGGCCACGGCGGCCGCGCCGTACATCGCGTGGATGCAGAGCACCGCGGCCGAAGCCGCCCAGACCGGCGCCCAGGCCAAGGCTGCTGCCGCGGCCTATCAGACCGCATACGCGTCGATGGTTCCGCCGCCGTTGATCTCGGCCAACCGGGCAGAGTTGACCACCCTGGTGTCCAACAACTTCCTCGGCCAGAACACCGGGGCGATCGCCCAGAACGAGGCCGAGTATCTGGACATGTGGATCCAGGACGCACTCGGTATGGACACCTACCAGCTGAATTCCTCGTCGGCCAGCGGCGCACTGCCCGCACAGACGGCAGCACCGATGGTGGCCAGTGGTGCGGATCCCTCGGCCGCGGCGCGCTCGGCTGCCGCACCGGCCGACACCGGCGCTCGCGCGCTCTGAGGTCAATTATCAACGCGATCGCGGACCTTTCGGCTACAGCCCGGCCGCTGGTGACCGGGCGGACAGTGCCTCATTAGGGGCCTTTCTCCCCACGGCGGTCACCGCAATCGTCGGCAATCCCACTGCCGCACTGCTGCCGATCCAGGCCACGTACTACATGGGCATGTTGGGCAGCACGCCCGCCCGTATGTTCATGAGCGGCGGCGGGTCCGGCGCCGGTGCGTCGGCCTCCACGCTGACAGGCATGAGCGACCAACTGCTGGATAACGTCGGCAAGATGGTCGACGGCAAGGGCGCCCAACTGCTGAGCGGCGTGAGCGGCCAGCTGTCGAAGTGGGGCTCGGGTATCCAGGCGTCAATGGCTTCGGCGATGCACGCGGGCGGGCTGTCTGTGCCGCACGGGTGGCACACCGGTGTGCCCGGGGGCGGAATGGAACGTGCGATCCCGGCACTTCCGGCCACCAGCGTCGCCGCCCCGAGCTTGATGCACGGCCTGCCCAGCAGCCCGTTCTCTCAGGGGTTGATGGGTGCACTGGCCGGACGCGGCATGAGCGCCATGGGCTCGCGTGTCGCCGCCAAGGTCATGCCCCGCTCGCCGGCCGGCGGGTAAAGTCCCGCTGCACAAGACATTTCATTTGACATCACGGCCCATCACATAAGGAGAAAGATATGCCTACACGTTTTATGACTGACCCGCACGAGATGCGGTCGATGGCGGGCCGGTTCGACACCCACGCCCAGACCGTCGAGGACGAGGCCCGCAAGATGTGGGCGTCGAGCCAGAACATCGCCGGAGCCGGCTGGACCGGTACCGCACAGGCCACGTCGTTCGACACGATGGGCCAGATGAACACGGCGTTCCGCAACATCGTCAACATGCTGCACAGTGTCCGCGACGGCTTGGTCCGCGACGCCAACCACTACGAGAGCCAAGAGCAGGGCTCCCAGCACATCCTGTCCAGCTAGTCCACCCCACCCGATACTTGTAGGAGAACAGTCATGTCGATCAGTTACCAGTTCGGCGACGTGGATGCCCACGGCGCGATGATCCGCTCGCAGGCCGCGTCGCTAGAGGCCGAGCACCAGTCCATCGTGCGCGATGTGCTGGCTGCCGGTGACTTCTGGGGCGGCTCGGGTTCGGTGGCCTGCCAGGAGTTCATCACCCAGTTGGGTCGCAACTTCCAGACCATCTACGAGCAGGCCAACTCCCACGGCCAAAAGGTCCAGACCGCAGGCAACAACATGAGCAGCACCGACTCCGCTGTCGGCTCCAGCTGGGCCTGACACCCACGAGCACTGTGGCCCGCACACCCGATGGGTGTGCGGGCCACACCTTTTTCGGGTCAGGGACGGCCACCCGGCCGAGTTCGATACCGCTGGTACCGGCTAGCCTGGACGGCACCACCTCTAGCAAGGAGCGCCCAATGGAAGGCTTCGCCGGAAAAGTCGCCGCGGTAACCGGGGCGGGCTCAGGTATCGGCCAGGCGCTGGCCCTCGAACTGGGCCGTTCTGGTGCGTCGGTAGCGATCAGCGACGTCGACACCGAAGGACTGGCGCAGACCGAAGAACAGCTGAAAGCCATTGGCGCACCGGTCAAATCCGACCGGCTCGATGTCACCGAACGCGAAGCGTTCCATATCTACGCCGACCACGTCAAAGAGCATTTCGGCACGGTGAACCAGATCTACAACAACGCCGGCATCGCTTTCACCGGCGACGTCGAGGTCACCCAGTTCAAGGACATCGAGCGGGTGATGGACGTCGACTTCTGGGGTGTCGTCAACGGCACCAAATCGTTTCTGCCACACCTGATCGCGTCCGGCGACGGTCACATCGTCAACGTCTCCAGCCTCTTCGGCTTGATGGCGATGCCGGGACAGGCGGCCTACAACGCGGCGAAGTTCGCCGTCCGTGGTTTCACCGAGTCGCTGCGCCAGGAGTTGATCCTCAACCACGACCCGGTCAAGGTGACGGCGGTTCATCCCGGCGGGATCAAGACCGCGATCGCCCGCAATGGCTTGGCCGCCGAAGGGGTGGATACCGCGGCGCAGTCCACGTTCTTCGACAAGCGACTGGCCAGCACCACGCCGCGGCGAGCGGCCGAGATCATCTTGGATGGGGTGCGCAAGAATAAGGCCCGGGTGCTGGTAGGCCAGGACGCCGTGGTGCTGGACTTGATCGTCCGGATCACCGGTTCGGGGTACCAGCGGTTGTTCGCCCCCGTAATCGCCCGGATGAAGCCGCCGTCGCGCTAGCGTCGCGTCAGCGGCCGAGCGGGTGTTCGTTCAGCCAGGTGTCGGCTACCGCCTGCGGATTAGCGCCGGCGGTGACCTGGCGACGCATGTCCACCAGCGCCGCGGTGTCCAGCACACCGGCGACTTCGTTGACCGCCAACAACTGCCTGTCGGTCAGCGCATTGCGGCGGTACAGCGGCACCACGTTCTCAGCCTGAATCAGCGCAGGCGTGCCGTCGGTCAGCACCACCAGGTCGGCGGACACATTCGGGTCGGCGGTGGAGGTCCACGCCGCCGTCACCTCCCCCGACCTGACCGCCGCGAAAAGCGCTGTGTCGTCGCTGAATTGGCGAGTGCCGGGTAGCCGGCAGCTGCCGATCGCCGCGGGGGTCGGGGCACCGGTGATCGACCCCACGACGAGACCGTCGCAGTGCCGCGGCAGCGCGCTCAGATCGCTGCCACCCCAACTCTTGGACGTCGCGTCGGTGACGGCCAGTGCGGGTTTGTCTTCGGCCGCGGTCGCATAGTCACCGGCAGCGATTCCTTCCGGCAGGGCGCCGATCATCGTCTTGTACACCTGTGCGTCGGACCGCACGGCGACGCCGGGCTGAAAGACCTGCAGCACCCGGCCGGTGAGGCTGGGGACGACGACGAACGCGCCGGAGTCGAGTTGGGTCAGCGGGTCAGGCGCCTGCTCGGTGCGCGCCGGGAACCCGTAGGAGCGCAGTGCCCCGGTGTAGACGTCGGCCAGCAGTGCCGACTCGATGCCAGCCCGCGACCCGACCACCAATTCCGATGAGCGGTGCGAGGTTTCGGCGCTGTCGCCGCAACCTGAGGTGGCCAGCGCCGCGGTCAGCGCCAGCACGAGTAGCCGACCGGCGATCACTCAGCGCTATCTGCGGCGGCAGCCACGGCAGCGGCAACCGCGGACGCAACGCGCGGGTCCAGTGGACTCGGGACGATCTGGTCCTTCGCCAAGTTGTGGCCGGCAACTGAGAAAATCGCTTCAGCCGCAGCCAGTTTCATCTCGTCGGTGATCCTGCGGGCACCAGCATCCAGCGCACCGCGGAACACACCGGGGAATGCCAGCACGTTGTTGATCTGGTTCGGGAAGTCGCTGCGCCCGGTGGCAACGATCGCGGCATGCTTGGCCGCCGCGTCCGGATGGACCTCCGGATCGGGATTGGACAACGCAAACACGATGCTGTTCGGCGCCATCGTGGCGATCAGCTCTTCGGGAACCACACCACCGGAGACGCCGACGAAGACGTCGGCGTCTTCGAGCGCCTCGACCATTCCGCCGGTGCGGTCGAGCGGGTTGGTCCGAGCGGCGAGTTCGGCTTTGACGCTGTTCATGCCGGCGCGGTCGCGGTGCAGAATCCCCTGCGAGTCGAGCACGGTGATATCCGAAATACCCCTGGCCGCAAGCAGGTTGGCACACGCGACACCCGCGGCGCCGGCGCCGGACACGACGACCCGCAGCGTGGTCATGTCCCGGTCGAGCACCGTCGTGGCACCCATCAGCGCCGCCAGCACCACGATCGCCGTGCCGTGCTGATCGTCGTGCATCACCGGGCAGTCGAGCGCCTCGATGAGCCGGCGTTCGATCTCGAAGCAGCGCGGGGCGGAGATGTCCTCGAGGTTGACCGCGCCGAACGTCGGACGCAGCCGCACCAGGGTTTCGACGATCTCGTCGGGGTCCTTGGTGTCCAGCACGATCGGAATGGCGTCCAGCCCGGCGAACTCCTTGAACAGCCCGCACTTGCCTTCCATCACCGGCAGCGACGCCGCAGGCCCGATGTCGCCCAGCCCGAGCACCGCGCTGCCGTCACTGACGACGGCCACCAATCGGCCCGACCACGTGTAACGAGCGGCCAGTGTGTGGTCGCCGGCGATCGCCCGGCTGACCTGTGCGACCCCCGGGGTATAGGCGATCGACAGCGCGCGCTGGGTGTCCAGCGCCGTCGTCAGGCCGACGCAAAGCTTGCCCCCCGAATGCGCCTCGAAGATCTCGGCATCGCTGATGGCGCCTTGCTCGGTGTGGGTCTGCATCGATTCAACCAATTCAGACACGCTGCCCAGCGTAACGACTGCTCATTAGTAGCCCTAATCGCCGAGTTCGCGAGAAGTTTCCACACCTGGCACTTCATCCACAGGCGTGGATCTGCGAGTCGAATCGGTCGGTCTTCCTCGGTATCATTCGAACATGTATTCGAATTGCCGGGACGAGGTCGTTGGCGTGTTCGACGAGCTCCGGGCTGATCTGAAGCGCGCCCTGGATCTGCGCTGCGATGCGCTGACCACCCCTGAACGCCTGGCCCTGCTCGAAGATTGTGAATGGATCCGGCGCTGCCTGCCCGCGGTTGAGCATCCGTTGATCAACCAACTCGCTGAACAATCCGATGCCACCGAACTGGGCGGGAAACTAGCCCAGGCGCTGGCCGACCGTCTGCGCATCACTCGTGCCGAGGCCTCACGGCGCATCCATGAAGCCGAAGACCTCAGCGAGCGCAGGGCGTTGAACGGTGAGCCTCTGGAGCCCGTGCTGCCCGCGACAGCCGAAGCCCAGCGAACCGGGGCCATCGGTTCCGCGCATGTCGCCGTGATCCGGAGCTTCTGGCATCGGCTGCCGGATTTCGTCGACATCGAAACCCGTCACAAAGCCGAAGCGCAACTGGCCCGGCTCAGTCTTGAGCATCGCCCCGATGAGTTGGCCAAGCTGGCCGACAAGCTCACCGACTGCCTCAACCCCGACGGCGACTTCACCGACATCGACCGCGCCAAACGCCGCGGCATCACGGTAGGTAAACAGGACCTCGACGGCATGTCGCCGATCAACGGATACCTGACCCCGGAGGGCCGCGCCACCCTCGACGCGGTGCTGGCCAAGCTGGCCGCACCCGGGATGTGCAACTCCATCGACGACACCCCGTTCATCAGCGGCACCCCCTCACAAGCCGCCATTCAAGGCGACACCCGCAACGCCGGACAGCGCAACCACGACGCCCTCGTAGCGGCCGCCCGCGCCCTGTTGGCGTCGGGTGAGTTAGGTCAGCACAACGGCCTGCCCGCTGCCATCATCGTCACGACCACCTTGGAGGAACTGGAGAAGGGCGCCGGCCGCGGCCTCACTGGCGGCGGCACGTTATTGCCCATGTCCGACGTGATCCGGCTTGGCTCCCACGCCCATCACTACCTGGCGATCTTTGACCACGGCAAAGCCCTGGCGCTCTATCACACCAAACGCCTGGCCTCACCAGCCCAACGGATTGTCTTGTACGCCAAAGACCGCGGGTGTTCGTTCCCCGGCTGCAGTGTGCCGGGCTACCTCTGCGAGGCCCACCACTGCGATCCCTACGCCGTGCACCCAGTCACCGATATCAACAGCCTGACTTTTGCCTGCGGCCCCAACCATGAACTCGCCGAGCAGGGTTGGACCACGCGCAAGAACAGCCGTGGCGAAACCGAATGGATCCCGCCACCGCACCTCGATCGCGGCCAACCGCGCACGAACAATTTTCATCACCCCGAGAAACTGCTCCGGGACGGCGACGACGAAGCGTCAGAAGACGATGAGAGTCGGCTCTAAATCAGGCCGAGGTCGGACACCGCGCTGCGCTCGTCAGCGAGCTCGGCAGTCGACTTGTCGATCCGCCCGCGGGAGAAGTCGTTGATCTCCAGGCCTTGGACGATGCTCCAGTTGCCGTCCTCGGTGGTCACCGGGAAGGACGAGATCAGACCCTCCGGGACGCCGTAGGAGCCGTCGGAGAACACCGCCATCGACACCCAGTTGTCCTTTGGCGTGCCCAGCAGCCAGTCCCGGGCGGCGTCGACGGTCGCCGAGGCGGCGGAGGCCGCGGAGGAGCTGCCGCGAGCGTCGATGATCGCTGCGCCGCGCTTGGCGACCGTGGGAATGAAGTCGTCCGCGATCCACTTCTCGTCGTTGACGACCTCGGCGGCGTTCTTGCCGTCGATCTCGGCGTGGAAGATGTCGGGGTATTGGGTGGCTGAGTGGTTGCCCCAGATGGTGACCTTCTTGATGTCGGTCACCTTGGCGCCGGTCTTCTTGGCCAGCTGCGAGATGGCCCGGTTGTGGTCCAGTCGGGTCAGCGCGGAGAACCGCTCCTTGGGAATGTCGGGCGCGTTGTTCTGCGCAATCAACGCGTTGGTGTTAGCCGGGTTGCCGGTCACGCCGACGCGGACGTCGTCGGCGGCGACGGAGTTGAGCGCCTTGCCCTGCGCGGTGAAGATCGCGCCGTTGGCCTCCAGCAGGTCGCCTCGCTCCATGCCCGGGCCGCGCGGCCGGGCGCCGACGAGCAGCGCCAGGTTGACGCCGTCGAAGATCTTGTTCGGGTCGGCGCCGATCTGGACGCCGGACAACAATGGGAATGCGCCGTCGTCGAGTTCCATCACGACACCCTCGAGCGTCTTGAGGGCGGGCTCGATCTCGAGCAACCGCAGTTCGATCGGGCGGTCGGGACCCAGCAGCGAACCGCTGGCCAGACGAAACAGCAGGCTGTAACCGATCTGGCCGGCAGCGCCGGTGACGGCGATCTTCAGTGGTGTCGTGCTCACGTCTATTCGCTCCTTAAGTGGAGATTTTCCCGGAATTCTTCAGGTCCGCCTGATTCGCATACGCGTCGCGTCGAAACTAGCGCACGCGGGCGCCCGCTCAATCTCTACCCCGGATCAACGCTGGCCAGCCTTGTCGCCGACACGAAATAGCCAGCTGTGGCGCGTAGCATGACCGGGGCTTCACTGGATTCTCGCTGCAGATGGGAGGTTACGGATGCCTACGTTTCGCGAGCTACGCGACATACCTGAAACGCTGCGTCCTCTGGCACGACCCCAGCGGGATGAGCCTCCTCATCCGCAGCCGCAGCCGGACCAACTGACGGCCGATTTAGCGGTCGTCGATTGCGGCATCTACGTGGCCGGCGAACGGCTTCCCGGCACCTTCAGCCACGTAGAAGCCCGGGCCAAAGTGACAGACCTGCAGCTGGGTGGCCAGGAGGCGTTCGCCTGGATCGGCCTGCACGCTCCCACCGAATACCAGATGCAGGAAGTCGGCGACGCCTTCGGTATGCACCCGCTGGCTATTGAGGACGCGGTCTGCGCACACCAGCGGCCCAAACTCGAGCGCTACGACGAATCGCTGTTTCTGGTGCTCAAGACCCTCAACTACGTGCCGCACGAGTCGACCCTGCTGGCCCGCGAGATCGTCGAGACCGGCGAGGTCATGGTCTTCGTGAACCGCGACTTCGTGGTGACGGTCCGGCACGGCGATCACGGTCGGCTGTCGGATGTGCGGAAGCGGATGGATGCCGACCCCGAGCACATGCGGCTGGGCCCGTTCGCGGTGATGCACGCGATCGCGGACGCGGTTGTCGACCACTACCTCGAGGTCACCCAGTTGATGGAGGGCGACATCGACGCCATCGAGGAGGAGGCCTTCGCGCCGGACCACCGCACCCAGATCGAGCCGATCTACCAGATGAAGCGCGAGGTGGTCGAGCTGCGCAGATCGGTCAACCCGTTGTCGGTGCCGTTCGCGCGTTTGCAGTCCGAACACAAGGACCTCATCTCCAAAGAGGTCCGGCGCTATTTGCGTGACGTCGGAGACCACCACTCCCACGCAGCCGACCAGATCGCCAGTTACGACGAGAATCTGAGCTCCCTGGTGCAGGCGGCGCTGGCCCGCGTCGAGATGCAGCAGAACACCGACATGCGCAAGATGTCAGCGTGGGCGGCCCTGCTGGCAATACCCACGATGGTGGCCGGCATCTACGGGATGAACTTCGAGTACATGCCCGGGCTCAAATGGCACTGGGGATACCCGACGACCGTTCTCGGCACGGCGGCGATCTGCTTGATGCTCTACCGCAACTTCCGCCGGAAAGACTGGCTGTAGGGCTAGCTGGGTTGTGCGGCAGGCCGATCGGGATCTGCCACGTCGACCCCGTCGCTTCGCCACGCGTCGCGCATCGCCTCGGCGCCCTTCAGCCGGACCCAGGCGGCCTCGGTCGCGGTGATCGGCGTCGCCGACAGAAAGCGCACCGGGTCGCGTGGCGGGTCCAGCGGCAGGTCGGCGATGTCGCTGTCGCCCAACAGCACCGCGGTGAACGGCGCGCGCCCGGACGGCCGCGTCCACAGCGGCGTGCCCAGGTCGACCAGCGCATCCGGTGTCAACACCACACCCTCGACGGTCGGAGATGCCGCGACGACGGCCACGCTGCGGGCCAGGCCGGTCACCGGTCCCGGATTACGCAGCCGCAGAACCACTTCGGCACGCGGGCCGCGATCCGGGTCGGCGACCACTACGGCCGGATCGACCATCGGATGCCGAGAGCAGCCCAGCGACACGTAATGCACGAGCCCCTCGTGGCCGGAGGGTCCGCTGCGATAGCGCAGCACGTCGACGGGCTGGGCGCCGAGGAACGTCACGCTGGCCACGTCGGGCTCGGCCTGGTCGAAATGAGCATCCAGATGCGCGCGCACCCGCTCCAGCGAATGGCTCACTCGGGCGACACGGTCAAGTTCGCCCCGGTCTCGGCGTCGAAGACGGCGACCTTCGATGTGTCGAAAGCCAATTCGAGCGTCTTGCCTTTCGCCGCTTTCGACGCGGCCGGCACCCTGGCGACGAATTCGTGCTGCCCTGTCCCGGATTCGGCGTCGAGTTCGTCGAGTTCGGAAAGCTGGTCGGAGTGCACGGCAGCGCCTTCGGTCGTGAAATAGACGTATTTGTCGGCGCCCAGCGACTCGACCAGGTCGATCCTCACCTCGAAGTTCAGCGCGCTGATCCGCTGGTAGGCGTCGATCAACGCGGCGTCCTGCAGATGCTCCGGGCGCACCCCGACAATCACGTTCTCCGGCGCCGAGTGTCGTGCAAGCACGTCCAAGACGGGCTGGGTCAGGATCAGCTCGCCGAAAGGCAGAGTCAGTCCGCTTGCGGTCAACGTGGCGGGGAAGAAATTCATCGACGGCGAACCGATGAAGCCCGCGACGAACAGGTTTGCGGGCCGCTCGTAGAGATCGTCAGGCGTGCCGATCTGCTGCACGACACCGCCGCGCATCACCACGACACGGTCACCGAGCGTCATTGCCTCGGTCTGGTCGTGGGTCACATAGACCGTGGTGGTGCCCAGCCGACGCTGCAACCGGGCGATCTCGCCGCGCATCTGCACCCGCAGCTTGGCGTCGAGGTTGGACAGCGGCTCGTCCATCAGAAATGCCTTGGGCTGGCGCACGATTGCCCGTCCCATCGCGACCCGCTGACGCTGACCACCGGACAGCTGGCCCGGCTTGCGGTCCAGAACATCGGTCAAGTCGAGAATTCTCGCGGTGTCCTCGACCTTCTGCGTGATGTCGGCCTTCTTCATCTTCGCCAGCGTGAGCGGGAACGCGATGTTCTGCCGGACCGTCATGTGCGGGTATAGCGCGTACGACTGGAACACCATCGCGATGTCGCGGTCTTTGGGCGCTTTCTCGTTGACCCGCTCACCACCGATGCGCAGTTCTCCGGATGAGATATCTTCAAGGCCCGCAATCATATTCAGCGTCGTGGATTTTCCGCAGCCGGACGGCCCGACCAGGATGATGAACTCGCCCTCGGCGATGGTGAGGCTGAGCTCCTGCACGGCCGCCGCGCCGTCGGGGTAACTCTTGGTCACCCGGTCCAACACAATCTCGGCCATCGCTATCCCTTCACCGCGCCTGAGGTCAATCCCGCGACGATCCGTCGTTGGAAGACTAGAACAAAAACGATAATCGGAACCGTGATCACCATCGCGCCTGCCGCGATCGACCCGGTGGGCTCTTCGAATTGCGAACTGCCGGTGAAGTTCGCGATCGCCACCGGCGCGGTGATCGCCGCCTTGGTGGCGGTCAACGACAGCGCGAGCAGCAAGTCGTTCCAGGCGAAGATGAACACCAGAATGGCGGTGGTCACGATGCCCGGTGCGGCCAACGGCACAATCACTTTCCGGAACGCCTGCGCTGGTGTGGCGCCGTCGATCTTGGCTGCCTTCTCCAGATCCCACGGGATCTCCCGGAAAAACGCCGACAGCGTGTAAATCGCCAGAGGCAGCGCGAAGGTGATGTAGGGAATGATCAGGCCGGGCCAGGTGTCGAACAACCCGATCCGCCGTTCGATGTTGAACAGCGGCGTCACCAGCGAGATCGCCGGGAACATCGAAATCAGCAGCACCGCGCCGATCAACAACCGCTTACCGGGAAATTCCAGGCGCGCCACCGCGTACGCCGCCATCCCGCCGATCACTACCGCGATGACAGTGGTGAGCACACCGATGCCGACCGAGTTGACCAGTGCCGAGCTGAACAGGTCGCCGCGGAAGATGCCGCGATAGTTCTCGAACGTCACCGACGACGGAATCAGCTTGCCGTCCTTGACCATTGACGTCGGCTTGAGCGACAGACTCAGAATCCACAGCACCGGCAGCAACGCGTAGACCAGCACCAGGGTGTCGACGACGACCCATCCCGCGGCGCGCCTGGCGGCTATGCGTTCAGCGCCCATCGCCACCCCCACCCGGTGCTGAGGCGCCGAAAACCACGATGAAGATGATCGCGATCAACGTGACGCAGCCGAAGATCAGCACCGAGATCGCGGAACCCAGGCCGATATTGAAGGCCTTGAACAAGTTGTCGTAACCCAGGATCGACACCGACTGGGTGTTGCCGGTGCCGCCGGTGAGCACGTAGATGTTGTCGAAGACCCGGAATGCGTCCAGGGTGCGGAACAGCAGCGCCACCAGGATCGCCGGTTTGATCAACGGCAACGTGACCTTCGTCAGCCGCCGCCACGGCCCGGCGCCGTCGACCTGAGCGGCCTTCAGCAGGTCGGTGGGCACCAACGCGAGCCCGGCCAACAGCAGCAACGCCATGAACGGCGTCGTCTTCCACACCTCGGCGATCACCACGACACCCAATGCCGAAAACTGATGCGTCAGCGGCGCGCTGCCGTGCGGCAGCAGGTTGGCCAGATAACCGGTGCCCGGCGTCCAGGCGTAGTACCAGCTGTAGGAGGCGACGACCGTCACGATGCCGTACGGGACCAGCACCGCGGTGCGGACCAGCCCTTTGCCGATCAGGGTCCGATGCATCACCAGTGCCAGCGACAGGCCGAGCACGAATTCGATCGACACCGACACCACCGTGATTGCCAACGTCACTGCGAGCGCCGTCCACCAGTACCGGTCGCTCAGAATCGTCTGGTAATTGTCGAGACCGATGAACCGAGTCTCGTTCGGGGTAGCTAAGTTGTTGCGCTGCAGACTAAGCCACACGGCATAACCGATCGGGTAACCGGTGACGGCCAGCATCAGCGTCGCCGCGGGCGCCACCAGGACGAAGGCCAAACGCCGGTCGCCGACGTGGCTCACGGCAGCAACCCTTTGCCGTCGACGGCCTTCTGCACCTGCGCAGCGAGTTCGTCGGCCGTCTTCTCCGGGTCGATCTCGGTGATCGGGGCCAGCGTGGCGGCGATCCGGGTGGACACCGACTGGTAGACGGGCGACGCGAGCCGCACCGCGGCGTTGGTCAACTGCTGGCGAATGATCTCGTACGTCGGGTATTTCGCCTGGAATTGCGGGTCGGAGTACAGCGAGGTCCGTGTCGGCGGCATGCCGCCGTCGAGTGCGGCGAACTTCTCGTTCTGCGGGTCGCGCAAACACCGGATCGCTTCGAACGCTTCGGCTTTGTGCCGGGTTGTCTTGGCCACCGCCAGGTTCAGCCCGCCGATCGTCACCTTGGCCGGTTGATCGGGCCGCACCCGCGGGTAAGGCGCGAACCCGAGCACCGACTTGCTAGCGTCATACGCCTCGCGGAACTGCGCATCGGTGGGCACGAACGAGCCGACGTTGTTGATGCTGCCGGCCAAATCAGGGCGAAGGTTCAGCGGCAGGAACGGCACCCCGCCCTTTACCGCGTTTTCCAGCATGGACGCCAAGTTGTACGGCCAGTTGACTTCCAGTGCGGACTTACCCTGCTCAAAGGCCAACCGAGCGGAGCCCGCGTCGCTCCGGGTGACCGACGGGTCGGCGCCGGGCGCGGTGGCCACCGACCTCAGAATCCGCAGCGCTGAGACCGTGGCGGCGCGGTGCGCCGGAGTATCGGTCAGCGTGACGGTCTTGCCGTCATCAGAAAGCGCTTGGCCGCCAGCGCTTTCCAGCAGCGTGTTGAACCAGACCACCAGGCCCTCGTTCTGAGCGGCTTGCACACCGATCCAGCTGGGCCGGCCTTCGGCGTGCAACCGGGTGGCCTCGTCGACCATGGCATCCCACGTCTGCGGTGGCTTGTCCATCAAATCCGGCCGATACCAGAGTAATTGGGTGTTGGTGATGACGGGCGCGGCGTAGAGCCGATGCCGCCAGACCGCGGTGGCCAGCGGACCGGGCAGGGTGTCCACGACGGCGTCGGCCTCGGCGCGGCGGGCCGGGTCGTCCGAAAGTGGCAGCACCCAGCCCGCTTCGGCGAACTCGGCTGTCCAGATCACGTCCATCGCGAGCACGTCCAGCGACCGGTCGTTCGCGCTCAGCCGGCGGACCAGTTGGATGCGCTGGTCGTCGGTGGAGCGCGCCAGGCTGAATTGCCGGACGGTGAATCGCCCACCGGACTGTTCGCTGCAGTGTCGGGCGATCGCGCCGAACGTCATGGCTCCGCTGGCCGGCGTGTAGAAGCTGACCACCCGTCCGTCGTCGGAGGCTCCGCAGGCCGTGAGCGTCGACAAGGTTGACAGCACCGCCAACGCTGCCGCGCTTAGCCGGCGCGCGAGTCGGCAACGACTGGCCACTACACAGTCCTTCCTTTCGTGCCAGACGGTAGAACCCGCCGTGCACGCTGAGCAACACGCCGACGGCGGTGAATCAAATGGTCAAACGGGCGAGCAGGTCGCGGGCCTGCTCGGCATTCGGCGGATCGCACAGCACGTCGTATCGGCCGGCGACCAGCTGCAGCGTCGAACTGAAGTCGCGGGTGCCGCGCGCCATCGAATACGGAATCGCCGAAGTGATCAAGCCGAAGAACACCCCGGCGACCAGACCGGTGGTCAGGGCCTCCAACGGGTGCGGACTGGAGAACAACAAGGTCAGCACGAGGCCGATGAAAAGACCCAGCCACGCGCCGCTGATCACGCCGCCGCCGAGGACCTTCGCCCAGGTCAGCCGCCCGGTGACCCGCTCGACCTGCATCAGGTCAACCCCGACGATCGTCACATGCTGCACCGGAAACTCCTGATCGGACAGGTAGTCGACGGCGCGCTGCGCTTCGGCGTAGGTGGGATAGGAACCGACCGGCCATCCTTTCGGCGGTGTCGGCAGTCCCGGAGCACGACGGCTCCCTGCCGGGGCGCCGGGTGCGGCACCGGGAACCTGTCCAGGCTGAAATGGGCTGCTCATGGTTTCCATTGTGCGCCGTCGCGCGCTGCCGAGCTGACCTGCCGCCGGCTAGTTGACGCATCTCGGCCGGACCGCGGTCGCGCTAAGTTGAACAGCATGACGAGTGAGGGCGGCGGGTACGGGGGAGGATCCCAGGACCACACTCCGCCCTTCCCGCGGCCCGCGGAGGCCCAACCCTGGCAGCAGTATCCGTACGCGCCGGTGGACCCGCAGGCGCCGGTCAGCTATCCCGAGTATCCGCAGCAACAGCCCCCTTACGGGTACCCGCCGCAGCAGCCGCCACGGGGTCCGGCGGGCCCTTTCAGCCCTTTCTACGGGCTCCCGCCCGCGCCACCGCCCGGATACGGCGCACCGCCGTACTACCCCGGGCCGTACGACCCCTATCGGGGCTACCACCCCGCCGGGCATCCTCACACCAACAGGCTGGCCGTCGCATCGCTGGTGACCTCGATCGCCGGCGTCGTCCTCGGCATTCCACTGGCCGTTTTCTGCTACGTCGGGATCCTGATTCCCATCGTCGGCGCGGTGCTGGGCGGCGTCGCGCTCAGCCAGATCAAGCAGACCAATCAGCAGGGCCGCGGGTACGCCATCGCCGGTCTCGCGATCGGGGCGACCACCGCGGCGATACTGTTGATCTTGATCGCCGTGCTGATCGCGATGGTGCATTCGCTGACGATGTTCCACTAACCGGTCGGCGGCTCGAAGCGATCCGATTGACGTTCCATGCCCGCCGCCCGGCCTTTCGCGGAGATCACCAGCGCCATCTTGCGGCTGGCCTCGTCGAGCATCTCGTCGCCGAGCATCACGGCGCCCCTGGCGCCGCCGGCCGCCGAGGTGTGCCACTCGTAGGCTTCCAAGATCAATTCCGCGTGGTCGTAATCCGCCTGCCGCGGACTGAAAATCTCGTTGCCGGCAGCGATCTGGTCGGGATGTAACACCCACTTGCCGTCGTAACCCAGCGCCGCCGAACGGCCCGCCACCCGCCGGAAAGCTTCCACGTCACGCACTTTCAGGTACGGGCCGTCGACCGCGGCGATGCCGTGAGCACGCGCCGCCACCAGGATCGTCATCAGCACGTGGTGGTACGCGTCGCCGACGTCGTAGCCCTCGGGCTGCTCGCCGACGACCAGCGTGCGCGTGTTCAGGTTCGCCATCAGGTCTGCGGGACCGAGCACCAGCGCCTGCACCCGCGGGACGGCCGCGATCTCGTTGATGTTCAGCAGGCCGCGGGCGTCTTCGATCTGCGCGTCGATGCCGATCTCGCCGACCGGTAGTCCGTGGATCGTCTCCAGCTGCGTCAGCAACAGGTCGAGTGCCTGGACGTGCGAGACGTCAGAGACTTTGGGTAGCACCACCACGTCGAGCTTGGCGTCGGGCGCGGCGCCGACCGCAGACACCACCTCGATGATGTCGGCGTGCGTCCACGGCGTCGTCCAGCCGTTGATCCGAACGCCGCGCAACTGCCCGGCCCATCCCGGGGCCGCGAGTGCGGCGGCCACCCGGCTGCGCGCGTCGGCCTTGGCGTCCGGCGCGACCGCGTCTTCGAGATCCAGGAAGACCTCGTCGGCGGGAAGGCCTTTGGACTTGTCGATCATCTTCTGGCTGCTGCCCGGCACCGAAAGGCATGTGCGGCGGGGCCGATAGGTAGTGGTCACGCTTCGCTCACCTCTCTTGAATACCCTGTGCACCATGGCCTCGATCAACAGGGTGTACGCGGCGCGACTGGCGAGAATGTTGGTGCTGGGCCCGATGGGCGAGTCACTCGGCCGAGTGCGCGACGTCGTGGTCAGCATCAGCATCGTTCGCCAGCAACCCCGAGTCCTTGGGCTCGTCATCGAAATGACTTCGCGAAGAAGGATTTTCGTACCTATCCTGCGCGTCGCCTCGATCGAGCCGGACGCGGTGACGCTGAACTCCAACAGCGTCTCGATGCTCCGATTCGAGCAACGGCCCGGTGAAGTTCTGGTGCTGGGGCAGATCGTGGACACCAGGGTGACCGTCAAAGACCCCGAGTTGCCACAGCTCGCCGACAGCGAGGTCGTCGTCACCGACTTGGGCCTGGAGCAAACCCGAATGCGCGACTGGATGGTGACGCGCGTCGCGGTGCGCGTCCCCCGGCGCATCGGCCGGCGCAGCACCACGCACATCGTGAACTGGCGCAGCGTGCAGGGCCTGACGCCGTCGGCGCTGGCGATGCCGGGCCAGGCCGTGGCGCAGTTGCTGCATCAATTCGAGAAGTGGCGACCGATCGAGGTGGCCGATGCCGTGCGCGACCTGCCGGCCAAGCGGCGTTACGAGGTGGCCAGCGCGCTGGACAACGACCGGCTGGCCGACATCCTGCAGGAGCTGTCCGAGGAGGAGCAGGCCGAACTGTTGATGCAGCTCGGCGACGCACGCGCGGCTGACGTGCTCGAGGAAATGGATCCCGACGACGCCGCCGACCTGCTGGGCACGATGGCACCGACGCTGGCCGAGCGACTGCTGCGGGAGATGGACCCCGAGGAATCCGACCCGGTGCGACGGCTGTTGAAACACTCACCCGACACCGCGGGCGGCCTGATGACCAGTGAACCGGTGGTGTTGACGCCCGACGCGTCGGTGGCCGAGGCACTCGCGCGCGTCCGCGATCCGGACCTGACTCCGGCGTTGTCGTCGCTCGTGCTGGTGGTTCGTCCGCCGACCGCCACACCGACCGGCCAGTACCTCGGCTGCGTGCCGCTGCAAAAACTGCTGCGCGAGCCACCGTCCATGCTGGTCGGTGGGATCGTCGACGTCGACCTGCCCTGGCTGGAACCCGAGACCTCCCTGGGCGCGCTAACCCGCTACTTCGCCGCGTACAACCTGGTCTGCGGTCCGGTGCTGGATAAACAGCGTCACCTGCTCGGCGCGGTGACCGTCGACGACGTGCTCGACCATCTGCTGCCCCACGACTGGCGGGCCACCAACGAAGAGCCGTCGCTCGACGGCGCCCTGGGACAACGATGAGCAGTTCGTCGTCGCGCCCGCGGCTCTACACCCCGCGCAGCTCCCGAGTGCCCACGCCGCGGTTGGACGCCGACGCCGTCGGGCAGTTCACCGAGTCGATCGCTCGCTTCTTCGGCACCGGCAGCTATTTGCTGATACAGACCCTCGTGGTGATCGTGTGGATCGTGCTGAACGTCTTCGCGGTCCAACTGCGCTGGGACCCTTACCCATTCATCCTGCTCAACCTGGCGTTCTCGACGCAGGCCGCCTACGCCGCACCGCTGATCCTGTTGGCGCAGAACCGCCAGGAGAACCGCGACCGCGTCACGCTCGACGCCGACCGCCGGCGCGCCGAGGAAACCAAGGCCGACACCGAGTATCTGGCGCGCGAATTGGCGTCGCTGCGGCTGGCGATCGGCGACGTCGCAAAGACCCGCGACTACATCCGGCGCGAGCTGGAAGAGCTACGCCATCTGATGCAGAACCGGCAGTTGGACGGCGCGCACGAGACCGGCGAAGAGTTGGACGAACCCGCCTCGTCGGCTAATTGACACCGCGTCCCGTTGGGCAGTGTTTTCACAGGCAGATAACTCCGTCATTGTTGTCACTCCCGTCACCGCTGTTATGTATGGTGACGTAGTTCACGTTGGCTGAGCAGTTATCGAGTACTGGAACGCTCGAATAACAACGGGGTTAAATCGAGTGCGGGTAGGGGGACGCATGGGTCCACTTACGGCCCTTGCAGAACTGCGGCAGCGCATCTTCCGCCTGCCCGAAGCCTTGAAGATTTCCGGTGCCGTCGCGGGCACGGCGACCACAGTGCGGCACAGCGTCGTCCGCGCCGTCCGCACAGCGAAGATTCCGGCCGCGCTGACGGCCACCAAGACGGCCGTTGACGGAGCGCTGACCCGTACGGCACGCAGCCCCGCTTTCGGGGTGACGATCATCGCCTGCCTGATCTTCACCGGCGTCGAAGGCGCTGCCGCGCCGCCTTTCCCGATGCAGAAGTCGACCGTGCGTGGCGCCGCCTTCACCCCGGTTGCCGCGGTCACCCGCGCCTCCACCGACCCGACCGGCCCACTGGTGGTCGCTGTGGAACACCCGAAGGTCGGCTTTCACATCGCACAGGCCACGGTGTCGGCCCCGCCGCCGACCGTGGTGGTGAATACACCTGGCGCGCTCGGCATTCCGATGATGGCACTGACGGCCTACCGCAACGCAGAGAAAATGATGGCCACCGCGGACCCGAACTGCGGCATCAGTTGGAACCTGCTCGCCGGTATCGGGCGGATCGAGTCCGGCCACGCCAACGGCGGCGCCACCGACGCCCGCGGCACCGTGGTTCGGCCGATCTACGGACCGTCCCTGGACGGGACGCTGCCCGGTAACGAGGTCATCGTTCAAGGCAACTCCGGCGGACGGGTCAGCTACGCCCGGGCGATGGGGCCGATGCAGTTCCTGCCGGGCACCTGGGCGCGCTATGCATCCGACGGCGACGGCGACGGCAAGGCCGACCCGCAGAATCTGTACGACGCCACCCTGGCCGCCGCCCGTTACCTCTGCAGCGGCGGGCTGAATCTGCGCGACCAGTCGCAGGTGCTGTCCTCAATCCTGCGCTACAACAACTCGATGCCCTACGCGCAGAACGTGCTGGGCTGGGCCGCGGCGTATGCCACCGGCGTCGTCCCGGTCGACCTGCCCGCGCTGACCGGGCCCGCGCCGCCGCTGGGCGACGCACACCTGGAAAACGGCGAAGGCCTGGGCCCCAACCTGCCGCTGAACGTGCACGGACTGCCGTCGACCGATCCGCTGGCCCGGGTGCCGTTGATCGACCTGAGCGGCGGGCCGAACAGCATCAACCAGCCGGCGATGCCGTGGCAGCAGGAACGCCCCACGGCGACGTACATGCCGTCGTGCACGGTGATCTGCATCGGCCAAGAAGCCGGTCCGCCCCAGCAAACGTTCAACGCGCCGCCGCCCAACGCGCTCGGGACGCCGGCGCCCGCTCCCGCGGGGATGTTCCCGGGCCTGCCAGGTGTGTTCCCGACGCCGCAGGGCTTTTTCCCGGCCCCGGCCCCGGCGGCGCCACCCGCGCCGCTGCTGCCGCCGGCGGCGCCGGCCCCGATGCCCGTAGCGCCCATCCCCCCGGCCGCACCCCAGCCGGTGATCGCACCTCAGCCGGCAGCACCTGCACCTGCACCTGCCGGCTGACGAGGCGTCCCGCCACCAGCGGCCTGGCCCGATAGTTCACCTCCTCAGCAGGCCGTCCCCGCCCGCATCGTCGGCGCCCTGGCCCCATAGCTCGCCTCCTCAGCAGGCCGTCCCCGCCCGCATCGTCGGCGAACTAGACTCGGCGGTGATGTCCGATCTAACTTCAGGCGTTCGCGCCTCGCTGGCCAAGGTGATCGACCCTGAACTCCGCCGCCCGATCACCGAACTCGGCATGGTCAAAGGGATCGAGGTTGGCCCCAGCGGCGACGTACACGTCGAGATCTACCTGACCACGTCCGCGTGCCCAAAGAAGGCCGAGATCAGCGAACGCGTCCAACGGGCCGTCGCCGACGTGCCGGGCACCGGCGCGGTGCGCGTCAGCCTGGACGTCATGAACGACGAGCAGCGCACCGAACTGCGTAAGCAGCTGCGCGGCGACTCCCGCGAGCCGGTCATCCCCTTCGCCCAATCTGGGTCGCTGACCCGGGTCTACGCGGTCGCGTCCGGCAAGGGCGGCGTCGGCAAGTCGACGGTGACGGTCAATCTGGCCGCGGCGATGGCCGCGCGCGGGTTATCGGTCGGACTGCTCGACGCCGACATCCACGGCCATTCGATCCCGCGGATGATGGGGACCGCCGACCGGCCCACTCAAGTGGAGTCGATGATCCTGCCGCCCATCGCGCACGAGGTGAAGGTCATCTCGATCGCCCAGTTCGTCGAAGGCAACGCACCAGTGGTGTGGCGCGGCCCGATGCTGCACCGGGCCCTTCAGCAATTCCTGGCCGACGTGTACTGGGGCGACCTGGACGTACTGCTGCTCGACCTGCCGCCGGGCACCGGCGACATCGCGATCTCGGTCGCCCAGCTGATTCCGAACGCGGAGATCGTCGTGGTGACCACGCCTCAGCAGGCGGCGGCCGAGGTCGCCGAACGGGCCGGCAGCATCGCGCTGCAGACCAAACAGCGCGTCATCGGCGTGGTGGAGAACATGTCCGGGTTACTGCTGCCGGACGGCTCGACGTTGCAGGTGTTCGGCGCGGGCGGCGGTGCGCAGGTCGCAGAGCGGCTGACCCGCACAATGGGCGTCGACGTGCCGCTGCTCGGACAGATTCCGCTGGACCCCGCGCTAGTCGCTGCCGGCGACGCCGGCGTGCCGGTCGTGCTCAGTGCGCCCGATTCGCCGGTAGGCAAAGAGCTGCGCGGCGTCGCCGACAGCCTCTCGGCACGGCGCCGCGGGTTGGCGGGCATGTCGCTGGGGCTGGATACCAGCCGCCACTGAGGTTTCTCGTCGTCACAGCTGTCAGCTAGATTGCACACAGCATCACGACGGTAGGGTTGGCGACATGCTGACTTCTTCGCATCGGGCAACGCGGCAGATCGCTTCCACGCTAACCGCACTCGGCTTAGTCACCTTGACCGTCGCCGGCTGCGGCGGGTCCGACCAATCGAAGCCGTCAGGATCGTCGGGCACGCAGGCGCCGTCGTCGAGTGGGGCCGCCGCGGCACCAGACAAGTACGACATCTCCAAGGTCGACAACGTCAAAGATGCTCTGCCCGCAGGCTTCAAGCCGGACCCACGCCCGGAGATCACGCTGACCCAGGGCGATATCGACAACCCCAAGATCATCCCGTTCACCAAAGCCACGTTCGATCCACCGCAATGTCGCGCGCTGGTCATTCCGCCCTACATCGACCCGGCCGTCGGCACCAAGGCCGCCGGGCTGAGCGCGGAGGGCGACCAAGGTGAAATCTTTGTCGTCGCAATGCATCTGCCGAAGCCGATTGCGGCATCCCCGCTGCCGGCAGGCTGCGATCATGTCGGGCTGTCCGGCTCGCCCGAGTCGACCGGAACCGCTGAATCGGTACCCGGACCCCAGATCGACGGTGTCACGACGACCGGGGTCAAGCTGACTCCCTCCGACGACAACGCGCCCGGGGAGTTACATCTTCACCGCCGACCTCGGAGACCAGACGTCGATCACCGTCATGGGCGGCGCCGCCGACGAACTCAACCCTCAGCAGATGCTGTCGGATCTTCTGGTCAAAGCCACAGCCGCGGTTCGCGGCTCCTAGCTACGTAGCGTCGACGTCGAACGGCGCCGGCCCGCCGTTGAATGACTGCGGCGGCGGTGATGTAACCGGTTGTGGTGCACCGTTGTTCGGCGTGGTGGCCGCAGGCCGGTCGAAGTTGCCGGTGAAAAGCGAGTCATCGCCGTCGAATAGATGCTTGGCCAACGCCGCCCGCGGGGTCATACCGCGCAGCTTCTGCAACTCGCTCAGCGGCTGACGCAGGTCGTCGAACTCGGGCCCGATGTCCTCGCGAAGCTGAGTCGTCATGCCGCTCAGGTAGTCGCGAGCCTGCCGCAATGAGTTCGACGTCCAGCGGATCGCGCCGGGCAGTCGTTCTGGTCCCAGAACCACCAGCCCTACGACAACGAGGACCAGCATCTCCCCCCAGCCGACGTTGGCGAACATTAGCCGCCGTCCGGCCCCGGGGTCACCGTGAGCGTGACGTGCCGACCGTCGCGAACCACCTCGATTGGCGCGGGCTGCCCAATCGTTAACTGGCGCACCGCGACAACGAACTCGTCGGCGTCAGCCACGCCGCGACTGCCGACCTTGACCACGACATCGTTCTCCAGCATCCCACCCTTTTCGGCGGGGCTACCGGCCTTGACGTTGGCAACCTGCGCGCCCTGGGCGATGTCGTTGCTGACCGACCGCGTACTGACGCCCAGCGTCGGGTGCACGATCTTGCCGTCTTTGATCAGCGTCTGCGCAACCAATTTCACTTCGTTGACCGGAATTGCGAAACCGAGTCCGCTGGCGCTGTCGGACAGCGACTTGCCTGCGGTGTTGACGCCGATCACCTGGGAGTCCATGTTGATCAGCGGGCCACCGGAGTTTCCGTGGTTGATCGAGGCGTCGGTCTGGATGGCGTCGATCACCGTGTCGGTGTCAGAACCCTCCCCCGACAACGGGATCGGGCGGTGCAGCGCGCTGATGATGCCCTCGGTGACGGTGCTGCGCAGGCCCAGTGGAGCACCGGCGGCCAGCACCTCGTCGCCGACCCGAACCTTGTCGGAGTCACCGAGTCGGGCCACGGTCAAGTTGTTGACGTTGTCGACCTTGAGCACGGCCAGGTCGGTCCTGGGGTCGCGGCCGACCAGGTTTGCCGGCACTTCCTTACCGTCGTTGAACACCACGGTGGTTTTGAACTGGCTCGGGTTGTTGGCCGCTTCGGAGATGACGTGGTTGTTGGTGACGATGTAGCCGCGGCCGTCGACGACGAAGCCTGATCCCTGCATGCCCTCCTGGTCACTGATCGACTGGATCGTCACAACCGAATCAGCCACCGCTGCGGCCACTTTGGCGAATCGACCGGCTGGCGCCTCGCTATTGCCGTTGGTCGACAACGACACCTTCGACGTAGTGAACGCCTGGACGACCTCGGCGGTCTTGCGTCCGATCACGCCGCCGACCAAACCGATCAGCAACGCGAGGACGGCGAGCACCGCAAGAGCCAAATAGGACACCCGCCCGCCGAACAGCACATCGCGCACGCCGAGCTGGCCGCCACCGTCGCCTGCTCCGACCGCGACGGGACGGGTGAGCGCCGGATCACCCAGCGCCGCGGCCGCACCGGGATCGCGCCACGGGTCTTCGGTGTCGTCTGCCTGATCCTTGTCTTTGCCGTCGGCGAGCGCGCCCGCATCGGTGGGATGGCGCTGCAGTGAATCCGCTCCGGGGAACGGCCGTCCGAATGCTTCCGTCAGTACCGGGTCGGCGGGTTCGCTGCGCGGAGCGAAATCGCTCTGCTCGCGGAACTTCGACGGGCGCACCCGGTCGGCGACGAAGGAGCCCTGCACGCCGTCGGGGCGGCCGAAGGCCTGAGTCGACGCGGCATCGACGGGCGGCCGGGAAACAGGCCGTGGCGCCAGCCGGGGTGCGCCGTTGTTGTCTTGATCGGAGCTCACGTCATCCTTTTCCGGGCGCGGGGCGAACGCGCGCTATGGACTCGAGCACGGCGCCGCGCACCGGCTTACCAAACCTGGCCTCCACCCTACCGAGGCTCTGGGTGATCGCGCGGGGTGCCGTCGGCGAATCGATCGGACGGCCCGGCTCGCCGTTCCGGTGACGGGCGGGCGTTCCGCTCCGGGCGGGGCGGCCCCCACCGACGGTTTTGGGTGTTGCTGGTGTCGTCGTCGGGCGGGCAGTGCGGAATCTGCGACAGCAATCCCAGCAGCGTGCTGGGGACTCTGATCGGATGGGAGTCGCGCAGCGCGGCGCGGGCCCGGCGATGGCCGTCCACTTCGGCGGCGCATTCCGGGCACAGCGAGATGTGATGCGCAGCGCGCAGGTGGGCGTTCATCCGCAGCTCGCCGTCGACGAATGCCGCGATGGCCTCGATCGACAGGTGCTCGGTGGAGCCGAATTGCCGAGGCGCGCCGACCGGCGCGTCACTTTGCGAGGCGAACTGGGCGGGGAGCCAGGAGAACGCGCGGCGGAAGACATGACCCCGCTCGGCCATCACCAGCTCCCCTCGATATCAGCGTCCGGTTCATCTAGAAACGTTGGGCACTACCTCGAATGTAGCGCGATTGCGCGATGCAGAACACCAACGAACGGCCGATCAGCGGGCGGGTGTCGTCAGTCGGCGAGCTCCGGCGTCCCGCCGGCGTACAGTGCCGCGGCGCTCTCGGAGTGCGCCGCCAGATAGTCGCGCAGCGCCTGCCGTCCCCGGTGAATACGGCTGCGCACGGTGCCGAGCTTGACGCCCAGCGTGGCGCCGATTTCCTCGTAGGACAGCCCTTCGATGTCACACAACACCACGGCGGCACGAAACTCGGGCGGTAGCGAATCCAGGGCAGCCTGAAGGTCAGGGCCCAGTCGCGAGTCGTGGTAGATCTCCTCGGGATTGGGCTCGTCGGCGGGCACCCGGTCGTAATCCTCGGGCAGCGCCTCCATCCGGACCCGGCCGCGACGGCGGACCATGTCCAGGAACAAGTTGGTGGTGATGCGGTGCAACCAGCCTTCGAACGTTCCCGGCTGGTAGTTCTTCACCGACCGGAAAACCCTGATGAAGGTTTCCTGGGTGAGATCCTCGGCGTCGTGCTGATTGCCGGAGAGGCGGTAGGCCAACCGGTAGACCCGGTCCGCGTGCTGACGCACCAGCTCGTCCCACGACGGCATCGCTGTTTTATCTCCGGTCGCGTCGAATACCGCGGTGCCGTAGGGCTCCTCAGCAGGCTCCACCCAGTCGGCGTCGCGGTACCTCTCAGGGTGCGACATGCTCGCCGGGCTCATCAGTGTGGTGATGTTCAATTCCTCCGGGTTCAGAGTGCCGGCAAAGCCGGGCAGTTCGTCACCGCGGGCAACGCGAAGAGACCGAGACGTATTCCCGGACCAGCGGCTTCCACGCTCCATGGGGAGTACGCTCGTCCACCGGCGTATGTGCGGTATGTGACCGCACTGAGCATTGACTGAGAATGGCTCTTTTACCCCCTTTTACCTGGTGATTCGGCTCACATCTCAGTTCGATCACGTTGACGCTGTCGGCGTGTCACCGTCCGGACACCGGGCGCGCCTGACTGCAGCCGCCTCGGGTTGGATCTACGCTGCGGGCATGGCCACCACCGACCACCCCGCGGGCCGGCCGACGCCGACTCGGGCGGAGTCCCTCTCGGCGCACGCCGAAGGGTCGATCTCTGAGGACTCGGTGCTGCTGGCCGCCCGCGAGCGCGCCGCCGATATCGGTGCCGGGGCGGTCACCCCGGCAGTGGGCGCGCTGCTCAGCGTGCTGACCAAGCTCAGCGGCGGCAAAGCCGTCGTCGAAGTCGGCACCGGTGCCGGCGTGAGCAGCCTGTGGCTGTTGTCCGGGATGGCCCAAGACGGCGTGTTGACCACGATCGACATCGAGCCCGAACACCAGCGGACCGCCAAGGAGGCGTTCTCCGACGGGGGCATCGGCGCGTCGCGGACCAGGCTGATCAGCGGGCGCGCGCAGGATGTGCTGACCCGGCTGGCCGACGACTCCTACGACCTGGTCTTCATCGACGCCGACCCGCTCGATCAGCCGGAGTACGTGGTTGAGGGAATTCGGCTGCTGCGCTCCGGCGGGGCGATCGTGGTGCATGGTGCGGCGCTCGGCGGGCGGGCCGGCGATCCGGCGGCCCGCGACGCGGAGGTGGCCGCGGTGCGTGAAGCGGCACGGCTGATCGCCGAGAACGAGCTGCTCACCCCCGCGCTGGTGCCGCTCGGCGACGGCCTGCTGGCCGCCGTTCGCGACTGATCTCTCGTCTTTTCACGAACTTGTGACCGGGTAGCACCTTGACGCGCGGCTGAACGAGCGTTTAATCTACTGAACATGCGTTCAGCCGACGATCTGACTGCCTCGGCCCGGATCCGCGACGCCGCGATCGAGCGGTTCGGCGAGCAGGGTTTCGGCGTCGGGCTGCGCACGATCGCCGAGGCGGCCGGGGTGAGCGCGGCGCTCGTCATCCACCACTTCGGCTCCAAAGACGGATTGCGCAAAGCCTGCGACGACTACGTCGCCGAGGAGATCCGCAGCGGGAAGTCCGAGGCGATGCGTTCGGCAGACCCGGCCACCTGGTTTGCCGCGATGGCCGAGATCGAGGAGTACGCATCCTTGATGGCCTACCTGGTGCGCAGCTTGCAGACTGGTGGTGATCTGGCGAAAACGTTGTGGCGCAACATGATCGACAATGCCGAAACCTATCTGGACGAAGGTGTCAGTACCGGCATCCTGAAAGCCAGCCGCGACCCGGCTGCCCGCGCGAAGTATCTGGCGATCACTGGCGGTGGGGGGTTCCTGTTGTACATCCAGATGCACGAAACCCCAACTGATTTACGGGCGGTGCTGCGCGACTACGCCCGCGACATGGTGCTGCCCGCCCTCGAGCTGTACACCGACGGCCTGATGACCGACAGCCATATGTACGACGCATTCCTGGCTCAAGCCGACGAAGGAGAATCCGATGCCAGTTGACAATCACGCCCCGATCGAAATCCGAGAATTGAAAAAGACTTTCGGTTCAGCCCGGGCACTCGACGGGCTGGCACTGACCGTGCGCGAGGGCGAGGTGCACGGCTTCCTGGGCCCCAACGGCGCCGGAAAGTCCACCACGATCCGCATCCTGCTGGGTGTGGTGAAAGCCGACAGCGGCGCAGTGCGCCTGCTGGGCGGCGACCCCTGGCGCGATGCGGTCGAACTGCACCGGCAGATCGCCTACGTGCCCGGCGATGTCACGTTGTGGCCCAACCTGACCGGCGGCGAGACCATCGACATGCTGGCCCGGATGCGCGGCGGCATCGACGAGAAGCGTCGCGCCGAGCTGATCGACCGCTTCGAGCTGGACCCGCACAAGAAGGCGCGAACCTACTCCAAGGGCAACCGGCAGAAGGTCTCGCTGATCTCTGCATTCTCGTCACAGGCACGCCTGTTGCTGCTCGACGAGCCGAGCAGCGGGCTGGACCCGTTGATGGAGAACATCTTCCAGCAATGCGTCGCAGAAGCCCGCGATCGCGGGGCGACGGTGTTGCTCTCCAGTCACATCCTGGCCGAAACCGAGGCCTTGTGCGAACGGGTGACGATCATCCGTGCGGGTAAGACCGTCGAGAGCGGCACGCTGGATTCGATGCGACACCTCAGCCGGACATCCATCACCGCCGACTTGCTCAGCGACCCCGGCGATCTCACCCGGATCCGCGGCGTCGAGGACGTCAGCTACCAGGGGACCACGCTGCACGCCCACGTCGACAGCGAAGGACTCGGCGAACTCATCCGGGTACTCGGTGACACCGGCGTGCGCAGCCTGGTCAGCCAGCCGCCCACCCTGGAAGAACTGTTCCTGCGCCACTACGGCGCCGACGGGCAGCGCGAGTTGAGCGGTCACGGGGCACACTCATGAGGACGACGCTGGACCGGCCGCCCCAGCCAGGATACGAAGCGCCGCAACGCGGTTCGGCCTTCACCGGCACGTCGGCGATGCTGCGGCTCTACCTGCGCCGGGACCGGATCGTCCTGCCGATGTGGGTTTTACTGCTGTCGCTGCCGCTGGCCACCGTCTATGTCGGCAGCATCGAAAAGATCTACCCCGACCAAGCGGCCAGGGCGTCGTTCGCGGCGACCGTCATGGCCAGCCCGGCGCAGCGGGCGATCTACGGCCAGATCTACAACGACAGCCTTGGCGCGACCGGCATCTGGAAGGCCGGGATGTTCCACACGCTGATCGCGGTGGCGCTCATCCTGACCGTCATCCGGCACACCCGCGCCGACGAGGAGACCGGTCGTGCCGAACTGCTGGACTCCACCGCGGTCGGCCGGTACGCCAGTCTGACCGCGGCGCTGATGCTCTCGTTCGGGGCGTCGCTGGCCACCGGGTTGCTGGGCGCCGGCGGCCTGCTGGGCACCAACGTCCCTGCGAGCGGGTCGTTGGCGTTCGGGGCCGCGCTGGCGTGTTCGGGTCTGGTGTTCACCGCGGTCGCCGCGGTGACCGCTCAGCTGTCGACGAGCGCGCGGTTCGCCCGCGGCGCCGCATTCGCGGTGCTGGGCGCCGCGTTCACACTGCGCGCCGTCGGCGACGCCGGGCCGGGGGCGTTGTCCTGGTTGTCGCCGCTGGGCTGGTCGCTGCAGGTACGCCCGTACGCGGGCGACCGGTGGTGGGTGATGCTGCTGCACCTGGCGACCGCGGCGCTGCTCACCGCGCTGGCTTACCGGCTGCTCGCCGGCCGCGATGTCGGCGCAGGCCTGATCGCCGAACGTCCCGGCCCGGGCAGCGCAACACCGTTGCTGCGCAACGCTGTCGGGTTGACGTGGCGGCTGGACCGCGGCGCCGTGCTGCTGTGGACCGTCGGGCTGTGCCTGTACGGCTTGCTGATCGGCAGCGTTGTGCATGGCATCGGCGGCGAGCTCGGCGGCGACACCGCCAAGGACATCGTCATCCGGATGGGCGGCACCGGTGCGTTGGAGCAGGCCTTTGTCGCGGTGGCGTTCTGCATGCTGGGCATGATCGCGGCCGCATTCGCGATCTCGCTGACCCTGCGGCTGCACCAGGAAGAAGCCGGCCAGCGTGCCGAGGCGGTGCTGGCCGGTGCCGTGAGCCGAACCCGTTGGCTTACAGGCCATCTGGCCGTCGCATTCATCGGTCCGGCCGTCGCCATCCTCGTCGCAGGGGTCGCGGCCGGCCTCACCTACGGCGTTGCCGCCGGTGACGTCGGGGGCAAATTGTCGACGAGCGTCGCCACGGCCGCCGTACAGCTGCCCGCGGTGTGGCTGCCGGCCGCGGTGGCCATCGCCCTGTTCGGCGTCGCACCGCGGTTCAGCCCGCTGGCTTGGGGCGCGCTGGTCGGATTCATCGCGCTGTACCTGATCGGTTCGTTGTCCGGCCTTCCGCAATGGGTGCTCGACGCCGAACCGTTCGCGCACGTTCCACGGGTGACGGGCGGAGACTTCAGCGCGGTTCCGCTGTTGTGGTTGTTGGCCGTCGACGTCGTACTGATCGCGTTGGGAACGGCGGCTTTTCGCCGTCGCGATATCCGGGCCTGATCAACGAACGTGCACTGGCGGCGAGATTTTCGCCGATCTTTCGCCACAGCTGCACGCTCGGCGCAACCTCGCCGTGCTAGATCCAGACACCCTTGCCCACGGCGACCACGCCGCCGGCGCTGATCGCGAAGCGTTCGCGGTCTCTCTCCAGGTCCACTCCGACCATCTCGCCGGGCCCCACGACGACGTTCTTGTCCAAGATGGCGTGCCGTACGACCGCGCCGCGGCCCACCCGTGCACCCGGCATGATGACGCTGCCCTCGACGATCGCGCCGTCGTCGATCACGACATTCGACGACAGCACCGAGTTGCGCACTGACGACGCTGAGATGATGCTGCCCGCGCCGACCACCGACTCCTGAGCAGAGCCACCGTTGACGAACTTGGCAGGCGCGAGGTTGTCGGACTCACCGCGGATTGGCCAGCGCTTGTTGTACAGGTTGAACACCGGATGCACCGACACCAGATCCATGTGGGCGTCGTAGAACGCATCCAGCGTTCCCACGTCGCGCCAGTAGCCGCGATCGCGAGCGGTGGCGCCGGGCACGTCGTTGTCGTTGAAGTCGTACACCGCGGCCATACCGTCGGTCACCAGCCGCGGGATGATGTCGCCGCCCATGTCGTGATCGGAATGGTCTTCGTCGGCGTCGGCGCGGATCGCGTCGATCAGCACCTTGGTGGTGAAGATGTAATTGCCCATCGAGACGAACGTGGCTTCCGGATCGTCGGGGGTCCCCGGCGGCTCGACCGGCTTCTCGACGAAGTTGCGGATGCGGCCGGAGTCGTCGGCGTCCAGGCATCCGAATGCGCTCGCCTCGGCCCGCGGCACCCGAATCCCGGCCACCGTCGCCCCGGCACCGCTCTCGATGTGGAACTGCATCATCTGCTCGGGATCCATCCGGTACACGTGGTCGGCGCCGAAAACCACGATGTAGTCCGGATCCTCGTCGTAGATCAGGTTCAGCGACTGGTAAATCGCGTCGGCGGAGCCGGTGTACCAGCGCGGGCCGAGCCGCTGCTGGGCCGGGACCGGGGTGATGTACTCACCGGTCAACCCCGACAACCGCCAGTTCTGCGAAATATGACGGTCCAGCGAATGCGATTTGTACTGAGTGAGAACGCAGATCCTCAGGTAGCGCGCATTGACCAGATTCGACAGGACGAAGTCGACGAGCCGGTAGGCGCCGCCGAAGGGAACCGCGGGCTTGGCCCGGTCGGCGGTCAGCGGATACAGCCGCTTACCTTCACCGCCGGCCAGGACGATACCCAGCACGTGTGGCGCTTCCCTCATGAATCAAACCTAACGGCCGTTGCGAACCCCTGCCAGATCAAACAGGTGAATACCCACGCTGACGGACTGTCCATCAACCAATGTGGATCCCTGGCGAATCTACGTGTGCGCCGCCGGTGAGGGGTGGCCCCCTGCGCCGACCGCACGCGGCCATTACCGTGCCGGGTATGCGCGTCGCGATGATGACTCGGGAATATCCGCCGGAGGTCTACGGCGGCGCCGGGGTACACGTCACCGAACTCGTCGCTCAACTGCGGCAGTTGTGCGACGTCGACGTGCACTGCCAGGGTGCGCCGCGGCCGGGGGCGTTCGCCTACCAACCCGACACGCAACTACGCGGAGCCAACCCGGCGCTCTCGACGCTGTCGACCGATCTGGTCATGGCCAACGCCGCCGCAGATGCCAGCGTCGTGCATTCGCACACCTGGTATGCCGGCATGGCCGGGCACCTGGCGTCATTGCTCTACGGCGTGCCCCACGTGCTGACCGCACATTCGCTGGAGCCGTTGCGGCCGTGGAAGGCCGAGCAACTCGGCGGCGGCTACCGGATCTCGTCGTGGGTGGAGCAGACGGCAGTCAACGCCGCCGACGCGGTCATCGCCGTCAGCGCGGGCATGCGCGAAGACGTGCTGAAGGTCTACCCGACCCTGGACCCCAACCGCGTGCACGTCGTCCGCAACGGCATCGACACCGCCGTCTGGTACCCGGCCTCCCCGCTGCCGGACGAGTCGGTGTTGGCTGACCTCGGCGTGGACCGCAGCCGGCCGATCGTCGCGTTCGTCGGGCGGATCACCCGGCAGAAGGGCGTCGCGCACCTGCTGGCCGCCGCCCACGACTTCGATCCCGACGTGCAGCTGGTGCTATGCGCCGGGGCGCCTGATACGCCGGAGATCGCCGCCGAAGTGAGCGACGCGGTTCGTGACCTTGCCGCCGCGCGCACCGGCGTGTTCTGGGTCAGGGAGATGCTGCCGATCGGGAAGATACGCGAAATACTTTCGGCTGCAGTCGTTTTCGTATGCCCATCGGTTTACGAGCCGTTAGGCATCGTCAACCTCGAGGCGATGGCCTGCGGCACCGCGGTGGTGGCCTCCGATGTCGGCGGCATACCCGAGGTGGTCGCCGAGGGAGTCACCGGTTCGCTGGTGCGCTACGACCCCGACGACGCGGCCGGCTACCAGAGCCGGCTCGCTGCAGCAGTCAACGCCCTGGTCGCCGATCCGGCGAAGGCGGAGCGCTACGGCCAAGCGGGACGGCAGCGTTGTATCGCGGAATTCTCCTGGGCGCAGATCGCGCAGCAGACGCTGGAGATTTACCAGAAAGTGTGCGCGTAAGCGGCGGATTAGCTGGTGACGCCTTTGAGCTCGTCGCCGAGTGCAGCGGCTTCAGCGGGCGTGAGCTCGACGACGAGTCGGCCACCGCCTTCCAGCGGTACCCGCATCACGATGCCGCGCCCCTCCTTGGTCGCTTCCAGTGGACCGTCACCGGTCCGGGGCTTCATCGCCGCCATCGAGCGCTCCCTCCAGATTCGATAAGCGCCAGGCATGCCCAGCCAGCGGCCGCTACATCGATATTAGTAAGCCAGCCATTCCCGACATTGAACTGCACATTCACCACTCCATTGTTCCTTATCCGCGCCGGTGGGTGAACATGACCTCCGCATCGGCGTTTCAATTGACGCTCCGGCCCGATTGCCCGACTCGCCCCCAGGCCGCTCCGCGGCCGGGAGGTACCCCCGCCGCGGGCCGCCCACGGCCCGCATCGTCAACGGCCCTGAGGGACCCAGCAGGCTTGCAGGTGGTCGTCGACCATCCCGGTTGCCTGCATCAGTGCGTACGCGGTTGTCGGACCGACGAAGCGGAATCCGCGGCGCTTCAATTCGCGTGCCATTGCGGTGGATTCCGGCGTCGTGGCGGGGACCTCGGCAAGTGTTGCGGGCCTGGGTCGGGCCGCCGGCGCGAACGACCACAGCAAGCTCCGACAGGTCGTCGAGATCGGCGACGGCCCGCGCGTTGGCGATGGTCGCCTCTATCTTGGCGCGGTTGCGGACGATGCTTTCGTCGGCCAACAGCCGATCCACGTCGGCATCGTCGTAGCGGGCGACCTTCTCGATGTCGAAGCCGTCGAACGCCTTCCGGAAATTCTCCCGTTTGCGCAGGATGATGAGCCAGGACAGACCGCTCTGGAAGGCTTCCAGGGTCATCCGCTCGAACAGCCGCACCTGGCCGCGCAGCGGCTGGCCCCACTCGTGGTCGTGGTAGTCGCGGTAGAGCAGGAAATCCGGTCCGGCCCGACCGACCGCCCAACCGCAGCGAACGCGCCCGTCGTCATCGGGCGCGGTCATGTCGGTTCCTGGTCGTCCTCGGCGTCTGCATCGGCAGCGTCGCCGGGTTCGCCCTCCGAGCCGGCGGCCGCGGCGTGCACCGACGAGAGCTCGCCGCGCAACTGGTCGAGCTCCTGGCCGAGCCGGTCGAGTACCCAGTCGACCTCGCTGGTCTTGTAGCCGCGCATCGTCTGGGTGAACTTGACCGCGTCGACGTCGGCGCCGGTGACACCGGATGCGGGCAGCACGGTGGGCGTCGTTGCGCGCGGCAGCGGCGGCAGCGGCTCACCGCGGCCGAACAGCAGGCTGGCCACACCGAACAGCACGATCGCGACCAGGACCAGTACCACCAGGTAGAGCAAGACCAACGCCACGGCGTCGATATTGCCTTATGAGTGCGACGGCCTCGGGCAGGGTCGTTCGGTGGCGACCCGCAGCGGCCCCTGATGGCGACCCAATGCGCCCAGCTCCGCCGGGCTGGCGATCGCCAGCGCGTTCATCGGCGGTCGGTCGGCCAGCGACACCGTCGACGTGCGCGGCGTGTACCCGTCGCCGTCGACGAAGAACTGGGTCAAGCCCACGCCGGAGTCGAGGATGCCGCAGCGGGACAGCAGCGTCGCGACAACCTGGCGGCTCATCGGGCCCAACTCGGCCAGCGGCCGGTTGCGGTGTGCCCGCACACCGAGATTGACCTGAGCGATTCCGTCCAGACCGAGCCGGTCATAGGTGTCGACCAGCAGGCCGATCTCGACGCCGTAGCCGGGCGCGAACGGCACCGAGGTCAGCAGTTCGCGGGTGGCCGCGTATTCGCCGCCCAGCGGCTGCAGCACGCAGCCCAGTTCGGGTCGCAGCGCCGCGAGCAACGGCCGTGCCACCAACTCGGTGACCCGCCCGCCGCCGGTGGCGCCCTCGCGGCCGCTGGCGTCGCCGATCTTCATCGGCCGCCGGTAGAAGCTCTTGACCAGATGGATGCCGTCCTCGGTGAGCAGCGGCCCGAGCAGCCGCGGCACGAACATCGGATGCGGCTCGATCAGATCCGAGTCGACGAAAACCACGATGTCGCCGGTGGTGGCCGCCAGTGACCGCCACAGCACCTCGCCCTTGCCGGGCCGCGGCGCGATCTCGGGCAGCGCCTGCTCGCGGGTCACGACGCGCGCTCCGGCGGCGATCGCCCGGATCTCGGTGTCGTCGGTGGATCCCGAGTCGAGCACGATCAGCTCGTCGACCAGCCCGCCGACCAGCGGCGAGATGCTGTCGATCACCGACTCGACGGTGTCTTCCTCGTTGAGGGCGGGCAGCACCACCGAGATGGTCTCGTCCGGCCCTTGCTTTGCCGCCTCCAACTCTTCGACCGTCCAGTGCGGCCGGGTCCAGCAGCGGTCGGCCAGCCAGACGTCACCGGGCAGGGCGGTCAAGGCGCCCTCAGCGGTGAGATCGACCAGCTCAGATGCCGTCATGCCAGTCCTCTCACCGTGCGCGCAGGCGGCCGATGCCCGTTGATCGACGCGACCATCTCCAGCACCCGCCGGGTGGGCCCGACCTCGTGCACCCGGAACATCCGGGCACCCGCCGCCGCGGCCAGCGCGGTCGCGGCCAGGGTGCCTTCCAGCCGTTCGGTCAGTTCCACGCCTAGAGTCTCCCCGACGAAATCTTTGTTGCTCAGCGCCATCAACACCGGCCACCCGGTGTTAACAAGATCTTCCATGTGGCGCAATAGCGCCAATCCGTGGAAGGTGTTCTTGCCGAAATCGTGGGTCGGGTCGATCAGAATGCGGTCGCGATGCCACCCCGGCGGCGACGGCTTTCTCGGCCGCAGTGGTCACTTCGTTGATCACGTCGTCGACCACGCCGCGGGTGCTGGTGCCGTAGCTGACCCGGAACGGACGGGTGCGCGGCCGCGCGCCGCCGGTGTGCGAGCACACCAGGCCGGCTCCGAATTCGGCGGCCACCTCGGGCATCGCGGGATCATAGCCGCCCCAGCTGTCGTTGATCAGGTCCGCGCCGGCGCGCAGCGCATGCCTGGCCACCTCCGAACGCCAGGTGTCGATGCTGATCAGTTGGTCGGGGTAGGCGTCTCGCAGCCACTCGATGAACGGCACCACCCGGGCGATCTCGGCTTGGGTGTCGATGGCCTCCCCGGGCCCGCCTTGACCCCGCCCACGTCGATCACGTCAGCGCCCTCGGCAATGAGGCGGTGCGCCGCGGCCCGGGCCGCGTCGTCGGCGAAATTGGCGCCGCGGTCGTAGAACGAGTCCGGCGTGCGATTCACGATCGCCATGATCAGTGGGCGATCGGCGCTGACCGGCCGGCCGCACAGAGTGGACTGCACCTTCCATGCGTGCCGCTGCCTCACCGAGCGCTCAGCAGCCTCGCGTCGCTGTCTGAGGTGATCTCTTTTTTCAATTTGTGGCCGCATGCGATATCGACCGCCCGGTGTGATATCGCCTATGGCAGCGATTCCAACGAACGGTGCCACCCAGCGACGGTGCTGGTGTGACCGCGGTGCCTAGCCCTGCGGTCGCTTACCGGCCGCGACTTCCTCGGGATAGTCGTCGTAGAACGGCACGTAGCCCTCGTCGCGGCCGGCCAGCACGTAGATCGGGTCCTCGATGCTCGGAGCCGTAGGCCTGCTCGCGCAGATCCACCTTGCGGCTCTTGAACGTGGTGGTGTGCTCCATCGACTCGACCACCCGCACGAACAGCGGCATCGCGTACGACGGCAACTGCTCGTAGACGGTCTCGGCGAGCGCCTTGCCGTCGAAGTCGGCGCCGTCGCGCAGCTTGACCGCGGCCATCCCGGCGCGACCGCCGGTGCGCGGAATCTCCACGCCGAACACCGTGCACTCCTCGACGGACTTGTCGGACCGCCAGCGCCCGTTCCACCTGCGTGGTGGCGACGTTCTCGCCCTTCCAGCGGAAGGTGTCGCCGAGCCGGTCGACGAACGCGGCATGGCCCATGCCCTGCGGGCTCATCACGTCGCCGGTGTTGAACCAGCAGTCGCCCTTGCGGAAGGCGTTGCGCACCAGCTTCTTTTCGCTCGCGCTCGGGTCGGTGTAGCCGTCGAACGGTTGCAGCCTGGTGACCGGGCTGAGCAGCAGACCCGGCTCGCCGGCCGGCACCTGCTGCACCCGGCCGTTCTCGCCGCGCAGCGGCTCGCCGGTGTCGGGGTCGTATTGCACGTAGGCCACCGGCATCGGCGTGAAGCCCGGTCGACCGGGGCACGTTGAAGATGTTGATGAAGGCGGTGTTGCCCTCGCTGGCGGCGTAGAACTCGCAGACCCGCGCGATGCCGAACCGGGAGGTGAACTCGTCCCAGATCTCCGGACGCAACCCGTTGCCGGCGATCACCCGCACCTTGTGCGCGCGGTCGGTCGGCTTGGCGGGCTGGTTCAGCAGATAGCGGCAGATCTCGCCGATGTAGATGAAGGCGGTGGCGTCGCTGGCGATTACCTCGTCCCAGAACTTCGACGCCGAGAACGACTTGCCCAGCGCCAGCGTCGCCCCGGAGTTGATCACCGATCCGACCGCGACCGTCAGCGCGTTGTTGTGGTACAGCGGCAGGCAGCTGTACAGCGTGTCGGAACCCTTGAGCCGCAAGCCGAGTCCGCCGAACGCGGCCAGCGCGGCCAGCCACCGCTTGTGCGTCATCACGCTGGCCTTGGGATGGCCGGTGGTGCCCGAGGTGAAGATGTAGAACGCGGTGTCCTTGGCCAGCACCGCCGACGCCGACGGCGGGTTGGTGGTGGGCGCGGTGGCGGCCAGCCGCTCCATCTCCTCGATCGTCGTCGGCGCGACCCCGGCGCCGCCGCACTCGTCGACCGCGTCGATCAGGTCGGATTCGACGACCAGCACCTTGGCGTCCAGCAGGCCCAGGCTGTGCGCCAGCACCTCGCCGCGCTGGTGGTAGTTGAGCATGCCGGCGATCGCGCCGCACTTGACCACGGCCAGCATCATCAGCACGGCGTTGGGCGAGTTCCGCAGCATGATCCCGACGACGTCGCCGCGGCCGACGCCGCGGGCCGCCAGCACGGCGGCGTAGCGGTTGGCGGTCGCGTTGGCCTCGCGGTAGGTCAGCTGCTGGTCGCCGAACCGGAGGAACACCCGGTCGCCGTAGCGGGCGGCGCGGTCCTGGAACACCTTGCCGATCGACGTCTTGGAGGTCGGCCGGGCCAGCAGCCCGGTGAGCACGCCGCGGACGATCACCGGAACGTCGGCCAACACGCCGGGCACCCGGGTCGCGATATCGACCAACCCGACCGATGTAGCGGTAGCCGGAGTTGTGTTCGGACACTGTTCACCCTCGTTTCGCTCAACCGCAGATGGCGGCCAGCCTAATCCGCGGCAGCACACTGCACTCAGCGGGGTGCGCAGGCCGCGAGCGCCGCGTCGACCTCGTCGACGACCACCAGCCGGTCCATCGCGGCTTGCGAGACGTAGCCGCTGTCGACCAGTCCGCACAGCCATGCCCGCAACCCGTCGAAGTGTCCGCCGGGGTCGAGCATCACCACCGGCTTGTCGTGCATGCCGAGATACCCGCCGGTCCAGGCCTCGAACAACTCCTCCAGCGTGCCGATGCCGCCCGGCAGCGCGATGAACGCGTCGGCGCGGTCCTCCATGATCTGTTTGCGCTCCCGCATGGTGTCGGTGACGATCAGCTCGTCGGCGTCGTTGTCGGCGACTTCGCGGCGCACCAGCATCTTGGGGATGACGCCGACGGTCCAGCCGCCGCGGGCCCGCGCGGCGGTGGCCAGCGCGCCCATCGCCGAGACGTTGCCGCCGCCCCAGACCAGCGTCCAGCCGCGGTCGGCGATCGCCTCGCCGAGTTCGGCGGCCAGCGCCAGCAACTCGGGATGGGTGGGTCCGGACGCGCAGTACACGCAGACCGCCCACGTGGGGTGCATCGCGTTTGGTGGGCACAGTCGAACCGTAGTAGACCCAGACCGCCTTGCCGCCGAGCGCATTTGGGCCTAACCGCATGCCGCCACGGGCGCGCGCCATAAAATCCGGCGGTGCCGACTGCTTGGGTTGCCGCGCCGCCCGACGCCGTGCTGCACCGGGTCGCGGCCGCCTTGGACGATCCCCAGCGGTCCGGCGTGGTGCTGGTCGGACCCGACGGCGTCGGCAAGACGCTGCTCGCCCGCACTGCCGCCAAGAGGTTCGCCGCGGACCGTCGACGATCGTCCGCTGGGTGGTGGGCACCGCGACCGAGCAGAGCGTCCCGTTCGGCGCGTTCGGCGCCCTGCTGGCGACCACGACATCGCCGAGACCGGCAGGCCGGCCGACTGCTGCGTGCCGCGCAGCGACCATCGCTGACCGGTGACGGCGACGAGCTGCTGTTCGTGGTCGACGACGCACACCACCTGGACCACCTGTCGGCCACGTTGGTGTACCAGCTGGCACTGAGCCGCTCGGCGCGGCTGATCGTCACGGTCCGCGCCGGACGCCGAGCTGCCCGACGCGGTCGCGGCGTTGTGGGCCGATGAGCTGCTGACCCGGTCGAGGTCGAGCCGTTGGACAGGCCGGCGACCGCGGCGCTGCTGGAATCGGCCCTGGGCGCGCCGCCGGATACCGCGGCTACCGACGAGGTGTTCAACCGCAGTCAGGGCAACCCGCTGCATCTGCGGCACCTGGTGCAGGCCAGCGACGTGGGGAGCCGCGCTGCCACTGCCGGCCCTGATCGACGGCTACCTGTCCGGCTCTGCCGCCGCCGGTCCGCACGGTGCTGGACTACCTGGCGGTGGCAGAACCGTTGCGCCGCAGCGACCTAGCGGCGCTGGCCGGCGAGGACGCCGTCGACGAGGCCGAAACCGCTGGGCGCGGTCGCCTCCGATGATCGAGGACACTGGTGCACGCGGCCCATCCGCTCTACACCGACCGCGTCCGCGCCGCGCTGGCGCCGGACACCGCGCGGGCGCTGCGCACATCGCTGGTCGACCGGCTGGCGGCCCGACCATCCGACCATTTTGGCGACCGGCTGCGGCTCGCACGCGCTGGCCCTCGGGAGCGACGCCCCCGGCGCCGCCGCCGACTTGGTGACCGCGGCCCAACAGGCGCTCCGGCTCGGCGAGCTGATGCTCGCCGAGCAGCTCGCGCGCGCCGCGCTGGACCGGTCGGGCGGACTGGCCGCGCGGCTGCCGCTGGCCTACGCGCTGGCCTGGCAGGGCCGCGGACGAGAAGCCGGCGCGGTGCTGGCCGCCGGTGGATCCCGACCAGTTGTCGCAGCCCGAGCTGATCGCGTGGGCACTGCCGCGGGCGGCCAACCAGTTCTGGATGCTCAGCGAGCCGGAGCGGGCCACGGCGTTTCTGCAGACGATGCGAAACCGGATCTCGGCTGCCGACGGCGCTGGCCACCCTCGACGCGCTCGCCGCGACCTTCGCGATGAACGCGGGCACCCCGCTGCGCGCGCTGCGGATCGCCGGACGAGGTGCTGGCGTCGCCGCACGCCGACGGGGTGGCTGTGGGCTGGGCCGCTTCGGCGGCGGCGCTGAGCTCGGCCCGCATCGGCCGGTTCGACGACGTCGAGGCGCTGGCCGGGCGCGCGATGGCCGCCGACCATCCCGGCCTGCTGAGGTTCACCAGCGGCTTCGGCCGGATCACTGCGCTGCTGATGGCCGGGCGGCTGGCCGAGGCCCGCGCGCTGGCCCAGCGCTACACCGACTTCGCCGAGCTGCAGCAGCCAGGCCGGGCGATCGGCGAGACGTTGGTGGGCTATGTGGCGATCGCCCAGGGCGATTTCGACGCCGCCGTGACGCTGCTCAGCCGGGCCGCCGATCCGCTGGCGCGGACGGGTTATTCCTGGGGCCCGCTGTCGCTGACACTGCTCGCTCAGGCGCTCGGCCAGCAAGGCGAACAACTCGAGGCGGCAAAGGTTTTCAGCCGAGCGGAGTCTCGGCACGGCCTGAAGTCGACGCTGTTTGCTCCGGAGTTGGCGCTGGCCAAGGCGTGGTCGAAGGCGGCTCGCGGCGACACGCACCGGCGCGATCGAAGCTGCCCGCGAGGCTGTGCAGACCGCCGAGCGCGGCGGGCAGTCGGCGATCGCGCTGCGCGCGCTGCAGGACGCGGCGCGGCTCGGCGACACCCGCGCGGTGTTCACAGGCCGAACGGCTGTCGGTCGAGGTGGACTGCGTGCTCGGCAGGCTCACGCTGGCGCATGCCCGCGCGCTGGCCGCCGGTGATTCCGCGGCGCTGGCCGAGGTGGCCGCCGACTTGGCCGATCGCGGGCTGCATCCTGCCGCCGCCGACGCCTCCGCCCAGGCCCAGCGCGGCTCAGCTGCTCAGGTACTCCCGCAGCATCGCTACGGCGGCGGTGATCTGGTCGACGGGCACCTGCTCGTCGCGGGTATGCGCCAAGTTGGGATCGCCCGGCCCGTAGTTCACCGCGGGCATGCCGCGGGCGGCGAACCGCGACACATCCGTCCACCCGTATTTCGCCCGCACCTGCCCGCCGGCGGCCTCGACCAGGGCCTTTGCGGCGGGCATGGACAGCCCGGGCAGCGCTCCGGCGGCAAAGTCGGTCTGCTCGATCCGCACGTCGAGCCCGTCGAAAACCTCCTGGACGTGGCGCAGCGCATCGTCTGCCGAGCGGTCGGGCGCGAAGCGGAAGTTCACTGTCACCGACGCGGCGTCGGGGATGACATTGCCGGCAACGCCGCCTTCTATCCGTACCGCCGACAAGCCTTCGCGGTAGGTGCAGCCGTCGATCTCGACACTGCGGGCCCGGTAGCCCGCCAGCCGGTCGAGCACAGCGCCCAGCTTGTGGATGGCGTTGTCGCCCAACCAAGATCGCGCCGAATGCGCCCGAGTTCCGGTCGCGTGGATGACCACCCGCAGCGTGCCCTGACAGCCCGCCTCGATGTAGCCGCCGGTCGGCTCACCAAGGATCGCCACGTCGGCCGACAACCAGTCCGGCAACTCGCGCTCGATCCGGCCCAAACCGTTTGCGGCCGAATCGATTTCCTCGCAGTCGTAGAACACCAACGTCAGGTCGTGCGCGGGTGCGGTGACAGTGGCGGCCAGATGAAGGAAGACCGCGTCGCCCGACTTCATATCGGCGGTGCCGCAGCCGTACAGCGCATCACCGTCGCGGCGGCTCGGCAGGTTGTCCGCTACCGGGACGGTGTCGAGATGCCCGGCCAGCAGCACCCGCGTCGGCCGGCCCAGCGCGGTGCGCGCCAGCACTGCGTTGCCGTTTCGGATGATCTCGTACCCCAAGCCCGGGAGTCTGTGCCCGCAGCGCGGCTTCCACCTCGTCGGCGATGCGCTGTTCCTGCCGCGACTCACTGGGGATATCGACCAGAGCAGCGGTCAGCTCGATCGGGTCGCCGCGGAGGTCCAGCACGATCCCAGCGTACTGGGTGGGTAGCGTGGGCCACGTGACTGCAGCTTCCGGCATTGGGCTGGCGACGTTGGCCGGCAACGGGTCGATCCTCGACACTTGGTTCCCCGCACCGGAACTGATCGAATCCGGCGAAGGCGGCACGGTGCGGCTCTCGGTGGCTGAGGTTCCCGACGAGTTGGCCGCGCTGGCCGGACGCGACGACGCCCGCGGTACCGAAACCGTCGTGGTGCGCACCGTGATCGGCTCGCTGGACGACAAAGCCGTCGACGCCTACGACGCCTATCTGCGACTGCATTTGCTCTCGCATCGCCTGGTCGCGCCGCACGGGCTCAACGCCGACGGCTTCTTCGGCGTCTTGACCAATGTGGTGTGGACCAACCACGGGCCCTGCGCGGTCGAGGGTTTCGAGACGGTACGGGCCCGGCTGCGCAGTCGCGGCCCGGTCACGCGTCTACGGCGTGGACAAGTTTCCCCGGATGGTCGACTACGTCCTGCCGACCGGGGTGCGCATCGCCGACGCCGACCGGGTCCGGTTGGGCGCGCATCTTGCGTCGGGCACGACGGTGATGCACGAGGGATTCGTCAACTACAACGCCGGCACCCTGGGCGCCTCGATGGTGGAGGGCCGCATCTCGGCGGGCGTGGTGATCGGCGACGGCTCCGACATCGGCGGCGGCGCGTCGATCATGGGAACGCTGTCCGGCGGTGGCACCGAGGTGATTTCCATCGGCAAGCATTGTCTGCTCGGCGCCAACGCCGGTCTGGGCATTTCACTCGGCGACGACTGCGTCATCGAAGCCGGCCTGTATGTCACCGC